>JBBIML010000011.1:0-160652 GCA_037444405.1 Armatimonadota bacterium | reverse complement strand
GGTCTCGGTGGTTTTGGCGGCGGTTTTGGCGGCTTCGGCGGTGGACTGGGCGGCGGGGGCTTCCGCGGCGGCGGGGGCTTCGGCGGCGGCTTCGGACGCTGACCGAAACCATGCCCGACCGCATGATTTGAGGGGCTGAGCCGTTCCCCTCAGCCCCTCGCTGTATCACACGGAGGAGGAAACGCACCATGAAAATGGAGATAAAGCGGATGGCACTGGCAGCGGCGGCTGCCACTCTGGTCAACCTGTGTGCCTGGAGCATGGAGGATCGGGTCACCGTGAACCTGATGGACGCGGACCTGATTACTGCCGTGCGCGCGATTGCCCAGCAGGCGAATGTGGAGGTGGTGTTCGAACCCACTGATCAGCCCTACAAGAAGATCAGTTTCCTGAAGCTGGAGCAGAAGCCGTTCGAACAGGCGCTGGGCTATATCTGCCAGGCGGCAGGGGTAACCTATCGCAAGGAGGCAAATGGGGTCTATGTGATAGGTCCGTTGCGCCCGAAACTGGACAATCAGTCTTCGGCGTCCAGTGCCGCTCCGGCGCCAGAGGCGGCTCCCAAGCCGCAAATCATCACAGAGCATATCCCGTTGCGCCATAGTCGCGCCTCGGACATCGTGCGCATCATCAAAACTGAGATGATGACCGATGACCCGTTTGCCGAGTTGCGCGAGTTTATCAATCGGACACTGGCTGACACAACGCCCCGCATGATAGCGCCGCCCTCGGTGCCCCTGAAGATTGACGGCACGCCCGCCATACCCTACAACGCAACCCCTCCCAGCGTTAATCCCAATCCGCAACCTGCGGAGGGGGGCGAAGGGCAGTATGTGGGTGGTCGTGGCGGTCGCGGATTCGGTCAGCCCGGCGGCTTCGGTCAGCCGGGCGCTCCGGGTGCCCCCGGTGGTGGCTTCGGTCAGCCGGGCGGTCCGGGCGCACCGGGCGGATTCGGTCAGCCCAGCGGCCCGATTGGCATCTTCCAGCCCGAGGGGCTGGAGGGCATCGTCGCCAACGACATGGACAACTCCCTCATCGTGCGCGGCACGCCCGACGCCATCGAATATATCCGCCGAATCCTGCGATTCCTCGATATAGCGCCCAAACAGGTGCTGATCCGGGCGGAGTTTGTCACGGTGTCCCGCAACGACGCCGAAAAGTTCGGCATCGACTGGAACCTGGCGCGGGTTAACCTCACCGCAGGCGCCAGCGGGCTTGCCGACCGCAGCGCCCCTGTCTTTGTCAACTATGCGACGGGCAATATCGCCGCGAACCTTCGCACACTGCTCAGTCAGGGGCGTGGGCGCGTGGTGAACGCTCCCGTCGTCACTACGATGAACAACAGCCCTGCCACCGTGTTCTTCGCCACCACCGACTATATCGAGCAGCAGTTCATCATTTTCGACCAGAACGGGCGCCCCACAACTTTCACGCAACCCCAGCTCATCCCGGTGACCACTTTCCTGAGCGTTGTACCCCGTGTTAACGCCGATGGCACCATTACACTGACGCTTACCCCCCAGATTCAAACCGTCAGCGGGCGAGTGCAGGTGGGAACGAACTTGCTGCCACGCATCGACACCCAGTCGGTGTTCACGGTGCGTCGGATCAAAAACGGCGAGACGATGGTCATCGGCGGGCTGGTGACCCGCTCGGACAACAGCACCACGCTCAAAATCCCTATTCTGGGCGACCTGCCCCTGATCGGGCAGTTCTTCCGCAGTAAAGACCGCGCGATTGTGGAAAGCGAGCTGCTCATCTTCATCACGGCGACCGTGATCGAGGAAGGCTCATCATCGGGCGGGTTGACACCCTGAAATCGGGGCAAGCACCCTCTTCCACAGGTTCAGCAGGGGTTTACCGACCCCTGCTGAACTTTTACAGGGATGCGGTTTGTCTTCCTTACGGGCAATATGGGCGCGGGCAAAAGCGCGGTGGGGAGCAGGCTCGCCCGACGATTAGGTTGCCCCTTCTACGACCTGGATACACTGATTGAAACGGCAGTAGGCACAAGCATCGCCCGCATCTTTGCTGAACGGGGCGAGGCAGGCTTCCGCCAGCTGGAACGCGAGCAGCTGCGTCGGGTTGTGCAACAGCCGCCGGGTATCGTGGCGACAGGGGGCGGTATCGTGCTGGACGCCAGCAATCGCGCACTGATGCGCCAGCACGGCTGGATTTTCTACCTGCAGGCTCGCCCCGAAACGCTGGTTCAGCGCATTCGCGACCCCCGCACCCGCCCCCTGTTGCAAAGCGCACCCACACCCCTGCAAGCGCTTCAGCGCATCGCCGAGCAGCGCGAACCGCTCTACCAGGAAGCGGACTGGGTTGTTCCAACGGATGACCACACACCCGATGAGGTTGCCGAACAGCTCCACCGGCTGGTCGCACCCATGCCCGAATCGCCTTTGTCCATCTCTATTGCTCCCGAATCGGGTCAGCAGAGCGAGATTCGGCTGGCGCCTGGTGCCCGCCACCACTTGGCGACGCATCTGCTGGAACGCAGTTCGCCAAGTCGGGTCGCTGTGCTGACCCATCGCGTGCTGCGAACGGAAGGAGAAGCGCTGGCGCATGCGCTTCGGGCACAGGGCGTGCCCGCGCAGATGCTTCTCGTGCCAGCAGGGGAGCGGTTCAAGACCCTGCGTACCGCCACCCGCCTCTATCGGGCGCTGCTGACTGCGCAGCTGGATCGACGCAGTGTGCTGATCGTGCTGGGCGGCGGCATGCTGGGCGATCTGGGCGGATTCGTCGCGGCAACCTATATGCGCGGCATTCCGTTCGTGCAGGTGCCGACAACTCTGCTGGCGCAGGTGGACGCCAGCATCGGCGGCAAGGTCGCCGTCGATCTGCCAGAGGGCAAGAATCTGGTGGGTGCGTTCCATCAGCCACTGCTGGTGCTGATCGATCCTGAACTGCTGCGGAGTCTGCCCGCCCGCCACTGGCGCAACGGGCTGGCGGAAATGCTCAAGTACGGGGCTGTGCTGGAGCGTGCGCTCTGGCTGCGCCTGCAGACGCTTCTCACGCAGCAATCGCCCCGGCACTTGCGCCGGGCGCCAGGCGATTGGCTGCTGCCGATCGCCCGCTGCGCGGCAATCAAGGCGCGTGTTGTGGCGCAGGACGAACGCGATGAGCGGGGACTGCGCGCCCTGCTCAACTTCGGGCACACCGTCGGGCACGCGATAGAAGCGCTGCTGAACTACCGACAATGGTTGCATGGCGAGGCGGTGGCGGCAGGGATGCGCGCGGAAGCCGAGCTGGGCGCCCGGCTGGGCATCACGCCTGCCGAAGCGGTGGAGGAGCTGGATGCAACGCTGAAAGCCGCGGGACTGCCCACACGGTTGCCACCCCTGCCAGCCGAGCAACTGCTTGCAGCGATGCAACATGATAAGAAGCAGATCGGCAATCGGCTCTCGTGCGTGCTGCTGACGACAATCGGGCAGGCACAACTGGTGAATGAGGTACCCATCGAAGCGATGCGGGAGGCACTTCGACGATGCGGAGCGCTATAGCATTCGGCTGGCTACTAATAGCCCTGCTGGGCTTTGTGAGCGGCAATCTGCTTAATCTTGGCGTCGATGACCCGCTGGCACGGGCTGGCGCGGCACTTTATGCCGTGCTATTGACCATCAGTATTGTCTGGCTCGTCCTGAACGCGCTGGCTCGCCAGGAGGTGCGGTCATGAGCCTTCGCCGGTTTGCCTTTATCAGCCTGCTGGGGCTGAGCGTCGCCCACCCACAAACGCTTGAAGACCCGATTGATCCCGTGTTTCCCTCCCGATTCACCGCCGTCGTGCAGCGGGAGGGCTATCGGGAGTATCGAGTGGAGTTTCCCAGCGCGTTCAGTAGCCCGTATCCCGCCAACAACACAGTGTACGGCTGGTGGCTTGTGCCCGAATCGGTGGGTCAGGAGCGGCTACCTGCCGTTATCCTGCTGCACAGCCTTGGCATCCATCAACCCGATCTGGAGCTATCGCTGGCACGCGAGCTGGCTCGGTATCAAATCGCGGTGCTGCTGCTCACACTGCCCTATCACATGGGGCGCACGCCTCCGGGCTTCGACAGTGGCGACCTGCTGCTTAGCGGCGATGTTAATCTCCTGCGTCAGTCGCTGATTCAGGCGGTATGGGACGCGCGTCGTGCTATCGACTGGCTCTCACGCCAGCCTGAAGTGGACGCCACGCGCATCGGGCTGGTGGGCATCAGTCTGGGCGCGATTATGGGTGCGACCGTGCTGAGTGTGGAGCCACGCCTGCACAGCGCGGTGCTGATTCTGGGCGGCGTTGACCTGGCGCACATTCTGTGGCATTCGGTGCTGACGGTGCGCACGCGCGCGCAGCTGCGCGCGCAGGGCTACACCCTGCAACGGCTACGCGAGGCGCTGGCGGATGTGGAGCCGCTTCATCGGCTGAACCCTGTGCTGGGGGAGAAGACCTTCGTGATCGGGGCACGGTTCGATATTGTGGTGCCGACGGAAGACACAGAGAAGCTGGTTCGTGCGCTGGGCAACCCGCGCGTGTTCTGGCTGAACACGGGGCACTTTGGGGGCGCGCTGGTGCAGCGCCCGCTGTTTCGGATGGTGCGCCGCTATCTGACGGCGCGCTTCGCTGGCAAAGCGCCACCTGCCGAATCCAGCCCGCTGGTGCCAACGGTGCGAATCGGTGCGCTCTACAGTCCCGACCGCGACTTTCGGCTCGCGCTGGGGGTTGATCTCTGGCGCTCTGATAAACGGGGCACTCTATTTGTTACGGGCGTGCTGACGCCGCGGGGCAGTTCGCTCTTTGCGGGCGTGCGCCTGCGGCTGGGCTTCTCGGCAGGCGTCGAAATCACTGCCCGTCGCATCACGGGCGCGGTCTTCTGGCACTTCGTGCTGTGAGAGCGCCTGCCGCCACTTCTGACACAGCTCCAGCGCCGCCCGCGCTGATTGCCACAGCGCCTGCTCATATCGCAACCGCTCGGCAAACGACATGCCCGACTCCGTCTCGCTTACCCCTGGTGCAGGCGACTCCAGATAGGCGCGCACTTTGTTCAGGAAATCGTCATAAAGTTGTACTAAAGCGGGATCCACGGCGTCGGGTCCCTGCTCCAGCCCAATAAGTTGCGCCAGTGTCTGTAGGCAGAACTGGCAGGCTTCCTCGCGCACCGCCAGCCAGAGAGAAGGCGGCAGTTGTCGCGCCCGTTTCGGAGACCCCTGCTGATAGCGTGCCAGCTGCAGAAAAGTGTTCGTCGCCATCTGCACGGGCACGCTCAAGAGCGGCAGTTGAAAGGCGTTCGCAATCTCCCGCGCCACCCACTGGTGTGAAAAGCGTGCCCGCTGCCGCCGCCGAATCGTTTTCATGCCGTTAGAAGGGGACAGAAGTCACCATCGGTGGACACCTCATGGTCGGGTGCAGACGCAAAAACCCGCACTCTTAACAGGTGAATCGGGGCAGGGGGCTATGGAATAAAGCCAGCAGTGGGGGAGAGACCGTAGCCACCGCCGCCCGAACCGTCAAGGTTTTCTCCCCTGCCAGCCGAGAATAAGGAGGATGGAGGGAGATATGATGATGCGCAAGCTGATGAACCGACGCCGCGAGCGAGGCTTCACGCTCGTCGAGATTATGATTGTGGTGCTGATTATCGGCATCCTGCTGGCGATTGCCGTGCCGAACTTCATGAACGCCCGTGAGCGTTCACGCGCCAACGCCTGCCGCTCGAACCTGCGCCAGATTCAGGCAGCCAAAGAGCAGTGGGCAATGGCGAACAACCGCGGGCCAACGGATACACCCACCCAGAGCGACCTGTCTCCACAATTTATCCAGACATGGCCGAGTTGTCCGTCAGGTGGGACCTACACGATTGGCAACATGAGTACGAACCCGACCTGCAGCATTGGAGGCGATCACAGCCTGTAATCGCCTGAAACGCCTTCACACCCTTAGATGCCCCATTCATGATGGATGGGGCTTTCGTTTTTTTACTCCTGCAGCAGCCGCTCAATATCGGCAATCAGTTGCTGGACGGAGGTTTTGTCGGTGCCCGTGTAGTAACCGCGGATGCGTCCCTGGCGGTCCACCAGCACGAACTTTTCGCTGTGGATGAAGTCGTGGGTGCTGCCAGGTTGCACGCCTTTAGCGGGTTCGGCAGCCAGTTTGAAGCTCTGGCGGGCGATGCGATAGATGACCTTCTTATCGCCCGTAAGATAGTACCATTTACCCTTCTGCACACCGAAGTTCTCGCCATAGCGACGCAACACGGCAGGCTTATCGGTGTCGGGGTCAACGGTGAAGCCCACAATCAGGGTGTCTGGCTGATCCCGAATGGCTGCCTGCACAGTGGTCATGTTGCGGTTCATGACGGGGCAGATGCTGGGGCAGCTGCTGAAGAAGAAGTAGGCGACCCACACTTTGCCTTTGAGATCGCTCAACGAGAGCGGATCGCCCCACTGGGTGGTGAGCGTGAAGTCGGTGTTGACCACGCCCAGTATGGGCAGTGGCTCGTTGTGGGCGACCAGCGCGTCGTGCCGTCGCCAGAGCGCGAGCAGCAACGCCAGCAGCGCGAGCGCGAGCAGCGCCCATGCCAAGTTCATCAGCCAGCGCATGCGCATAACGGCTCACCTCACATGCATCAGCGTGAAGAGCGCGACCCAGAGCGCATCCAGAAAGTGCCAGTAGAGCGCGCCCATCTCGATGGGCAACAGGTCGGCGGGCGGGGCAGGGGAGCGCATCGCCTGATAAAGCAACCAGGCAAGGAACACCAGCCCGCCCAGCAGGTGCAGCCCGTGCAGACCTGTGAACAGATAGAACAGCCCGCTGTAAAGGTTCGCCTGCGCACCCTGATGCAGGCTGAACCAGCCAATCAGCTGGAGCATCAGAAAGAGCCAGCCGAGCGCGAAGGTGAGCGCGAGCCACCGGCGCAGATGCATCAGCTGCTGGCGCCGCGCCGCCTTCAGTGCCGCCTGCATGCTCAAACTGCTGATGAGAATCACCGCCGTGCTGAACCAGCACACGCGCGGCAGCTCGAACGGAAAATCGGCGCGTACAGGCAGCCGCACCAGATAGATAGCCGCGAGCGCAGCGAACATCATCGTGATGGCGACCAGAAACATCTTCATGCCCAGTCGCACCATGCTCTGGGGGTCGCCGCCCGATTCGCTGCCTTCGCCTCCATCGAATCGATAAGGCGGTCGCACATCGCCGACGCCTCGATCGCGCAGCGACGATCGATTGCGCACTCTGGTCTTCGCCATAGCGATCAACCCCTCCACGAATGGGTCAACAGCAGTCCAACCAGCAACAGCGGCAGATACAGCACGGAGGCGAGCAGCACGCCTCGCGCCGTCTGCCGATTCGGATTACGATAAAAGTTCAGCGAGAATCGCAGGTGCGCCGCGCCCAGCAGCAACGCGACGAACAGATAGGGCAGGGGATTGCGCAGGTATGGCAGGATGAGCAGGCTGACAGCGACCATCGCCAGCGTCGCGAGCAGGGTAAGCAACGCGACGCGCTTCGGCGAGCGTGCTGGCAGCAGCCGAATGCCCACTCGCTGGTAGTCCTCATGATTGAACCACGCGATTGCCCACAGGTGAGGGAACTGCCAGACGAACTGCAGGGCGAACAGGAGCAGGGCAGGGGGCGTGATTTGACCGGTGGCAGCGAGCCAGCCCGCTAAAGGTGGCACCGCGCCCGGTATCGCGCCCACCACCGTGCAGAGCGGCGTGCGTCGCTTCAGCGGTGTATAGCCGAAGGCGTAGAGTGTGATCGACAGCGCGCCCAGCAGCGCCACCCAGGGATTCGTAAAAAGCATCAGCACCAGCACGCCCGCCACGCCCCACACAATCGCAATCAGCCAGCCCTCCCACACCGCCACTCTGCCTGTGGGGATGGGGCGCGACGCCGTGCGCTCCATCTGCGCATCCGTTGTCCACTCAAGGGTCTGATTGAAGGCGTTGGCGGAGGCGACCACCAGCCATGAGCCGAGCAGGGTAGCCGTGATCAGTCCTGCGCCGACGGGATGTCCCACCGCGCCCAGCATCAGCCCTGCCGCCGTGCTGAGCCACACCAGCAGCGTCACGCGCGGTTTGCTAAGCAGCCAGTACGCGCCGAGCTTCTCGAAGGCGGGCACCCAGAGCGCGGGCAGGGCAACCGTTTTCAAAGCCGTCTTCATCGTCAGCCCGATTGTACCCGCAAAAGACCCCCTCCTGTCAAGGGGTTGTGAAAAAGTTCACAATCTTAGCCCCCTTCACACTGATTTATAGGATACCATGCCCCATGGGGTATATTTCAGGTTGCATGAAGCGGGTGGCGATACTGGGTTCCACAGGCTCCATCGGTCGGCAGACGCTGGATGTGGCGCGTCGCCTTCCCGATCGACTGCAGGTCGTGGCGCTGGCAGCGAACAGCAACTGGCAACTGCTGATGGAGCAGGCATCCGAGTTCGGTGTGGAACAACTCGGATTGCTCGGTTCACCGGAGGGCGCAGAGCGCGAGATCGCCGAATCGCTCAACAGGGCAGGGAAGCGGCTCTACATGGGGGTGGAGGGGTTATGCGAGATGGTGCGTCAGCCGAATATCGATCTGGTGGTGGTTGCGCTCGCGGGCATGATCGCGCTCAAGCCGACGCTGGCTGCGATTGGGGCAGGGAAGACCATCGCGCTCTCCACCAAAGAGGTGCTGGTGGGGGCAGGGGAGTGCGTGATGAACACCGCCCGCGCCCGCAATGTGCCCATTCTGCCCATCGACAGCGAGCATTCAGGCGCGTTCCAGATTCTGCAGCATCAGCGTTCAGAGGCAGTGGCGCGACTGGTGCTGACCGCATCGGGCGGACCGTTCCGCCAGCGACCGCTGGATACCTTTGAGCGCATCACTGTGCAGGAAGCGCTCCAGCACCCCAACTGGCGCATGGGACCCAAGGTCACCATCGATTCTGCCACCATGATGAACAAGGGTCTGGAGGTGATTGAGGCACACTGGCTGTTCGGCTTGCCCATCGAGCGCATCGAGGTGCTGGTGCATCCGCAGAGCATCGTGCATGCGCTGGTGGAGCTGAAAGACGGTTCGGTGCTGGCGCAGATGAGCTTGCCCGACATGCGCCTGCCAATCCAGTACGCCCTGCTGTACCCGGAGCGGGTGGACACCGATTTGCCGCGCCTGCGACTGGAGCAGGTGAGAACGCTGGAGTTTGAGCTGCCTGATGAGGCGCGCTATCCCTGTTTACGGCTGGCGTACGAAGCGGCGCGGATAGGGGGCACGATGCCCGCCGTGCTGAACGCCGCGAACGAGGTCGCCGTGCAACTCTTCCTGCAGGAGCGAATACCCTTCACAGCAATTGCGCAACTGGTGGAGCGGGCGATGTCCGCCCATCGCCCCGAAGCGGCGTGCCTGGAAGCGGTGCTGCATGCCGACCAGTGGGCGCGCGACTATGTGCAACATCAGGCAAAACTGACGGAGGTCAACAGCTGAGATGATACTGACGGCAATCTATTTGATCGCGATATTCACGCTGCTGGTGGCAGCGCATGAGTTCGGGCATATGTGGATGGCAAAGCGCTTCCGCATGATGGTGGAGGAGTTCGCGATAGGCATCGGTCCGATTCTGGCGCGATTGGGTCGGGATCGGGACGGAACCCTGTACACGATTCGCTGGCTGCCGTTAGGCGGGTTCGTGCGGATTGCGGGCATGCTGCCAGAGGAGACGCAGCACCCGAACAGCTTTGCGGCGCGACCGCTCTATATGCGGTTCCTCACGGTGCTGGCGGGACCCGTGGCGAGCATCCTGCTGGGGTTCATTCTGTTTGTGACGGTGGGGCTGATCGCAGGGCTACCGTCAGATAAGAGTACACCTCGCATCCACTTCGTTCAGCCCGATTCGCCCGCGCAAAAGGCGGGTCTGCGCATCGGCGATGTGCTGATCGCGGTGGACAACCAATCGGTGGAGACCACCGAGCAGGCAGCGAAAATCATTCGTGCGAGCGCGAACAAACCCCTGCGTCTGACCATCCGCCGCGATGGACAGATTTTGAACCTGACCGTGACGCCACGACTCGAAGCGGTGGAGACGGGGAAGGGGAGAAAAGAGAAGATTGGGCGCATCGGCGTGGTCTGGAAATCGGAGCGCAGGCGCGAACCAGTGGGCACGGTGCTGAAACGCGGGGCACTGCTGACCGTGACGATAACAGTGGGCATCGTGGACAGCCTGCGACGGTTGATTTTCGGGCAGGGCAATATCCACGAGGTGGGGAGCATCATTTCCATCGCCAGCGCGACCAACGCGACAGCCAAACTGGGCTTCGCAGAGGTGGTCGACTTCGCCGCCGCGCTCAGCACCATGCTGGGCGTGATTAATCTGCTGCCAATCCCGATACTGGACGGGGGCTATCTGCTCATCTTTCTGGTGGAGGCGATTCGGCGGCGGCAGCTGAGCGCGGAGGCGATGGCGCGCGTGCAGGCAGTCGGGCTGATAATCGTGCTGGCTATCTTCCTGACCGTGTTCTCGCTGGATATTTATAAGTTAGTTACTGGAAAGTTGATTCGTTAGCGCGCTGGCGTTTTCAAATCCGTCGTGTCCATCGTCCCTGGGCGACGGCAGGGATGAAGGTTTCCAGATCGGGGCAGGGGAGGTCGACGGCGCGGCGCTCCTCTGCGCTCCGATAGGCTGCCATCAGCAGTTCGGTGATGCGGGCGCCGTCGTGCAGGGTGCAGCGTGGTTGCTCGCCCTTCAGGAAACAGCGCGCGAAGTGAGCATCCTCTGCGATATAGCCGTAAGTGTGCGCTTCATCGGCGAGATAGGGCATCAGACCCTGCTCGGCGTTCTGCTTCTCCACCAGGTCTTCGCCTGCCGCGCCCTGAACTTGGCGGCTGAAAAAGATAGTGCCTTCACCCGCAAGCGTGTTGATAGCCAGCATATATTCGGGTCCCAGCACCTCAAAGGTGAGGCGCAAGCCAGGACCCACGAAGCACCATGAGGTGGTCGCTTCCACCAGCGCGAGGTTGCCCGATGGTGTTTCGAAGGCGATCCGGGCGGCGGCGTAGTCTTCGGCGGGATAGCGCGTGTAGTCCACCTCCATCTCGTGGGCATAGGTTTCGCGCAGGCGGCGGGCATATTCGGGGCGCGTCCATTTGAGCGTGGCAATCTGGGCGGTGACGGAGAGGGGCTTGAGCGCGCTCAGCGGCTGGTCGGGCGGCGTGAGCAGGAACCAGCCCGCGGCGGCGCTGTGGCAGAGCATATCGTTCAGCACGCCGCCGCCTTGCAAATCGCCCCGCCAGAACCATGCGCGGTGCGGACCGCTATGCTCTTCGGCACAGCGAGCCAGATACGGCTCTCCCGCAATCGCCGCTCCGCGCCGCCAGAGTAACTCCTTACCACGCACGACCGCAGGCGCGAACAGCTGGTTCTCCAGATAGCCGTGAGGGATGCCTGCCGATTCGACTGCCTGCACGACCTTGCGGGCTTCGGCAAGATTGCGTGCCAGCGGCTTCTCGACGGCAAGCCCTTTGAGCTGGGCGCGCCCGCCACGCACCTCGTTGGCAATCGCTTCGATCTGTTCCACGCGCAGGTAGTTGGGCGACAGAAGCCAGACGGCATCCACTTTCGGGTCGCGCACCATTTCGCGCACATCGGTGTAGAGCTGGGGGTCACCAACGCCCAGCTCGCGGCAAAATACTGCCAGCTCGCTTGCGCTCTGCATGTTGCGGCTCGCTATCGCCACAATCTCGGCGTCGCGCACCTGCGCAAACGCCTGCGCGTGGAACCGCGCCACAAACCCGCTGCCCACAAAGCCGATTCTCAACCGCTCACTCATCGCCAAAAGGGAATTCGCGGCAGGGCAAAGCATTCCTGCCACGAATCGATCCATCGGGTAGCGAAACCCAAATCAGGCTTCACCTGTCTAATATGCGGGTATAATCGAATTCGACCGCGATTAAGCAGGAATCGCGAGCGCACTCCCGAACCGGGAAGAAGGAGGTTTTGAGATGAGACGAGCCATAGGGATAGCGATTGTAGCGAGCGTGGCGCTGATGTTGCCCGTGATTGCCCAGATTGGCGGGCGACCGATGGTGCTTATGGCAGCACGGGTGCTTGGACCCGTCAGTGATCCAGAGTTACCTGGCGGACCACCTCCTTTTATGATCGACGGCGCCCGTCTGGCAGCGAATCCAGCGGGTCCCGTTAACGCCGAGATGGCGCTCCGCGCGCTACAACTGTTTGAAGTGTCGCGGTTCACTCATAACGCAATCTATTTCCGTTTTCGGGTGGTACCCCCTCCTCCCCCTGCACCTGGCGCCATGATCCAGATCGCGGCAGACGGCTCCGAGGCGAACATTCAGAATCAGCAATTCATGGATGTCGGTGAAGTTCCAGAGGGCAAGGGGGCTCTGTTGGTCTTCCGGGCACGGGCGCTGCGTTATGATGATAACGACCCGCCACAGCAGGTGGAGCAACAGGGCGATGTTATTTTGATGATCTGGGATCGGTCGCCCTCCGCCAGCCAGCGTCCAAACCCGAATGCGCAACCGGACCAGGTTGCTTCCTTTCTGCAAGGGCTGCCCGCCGGGTTGATTTATATCGAAAGCCAGTATACATACCTCTACACTGGCGTTGTCATACAGGGTGATATCTATACTCATGTGCGCGCCATTCCGCTACTGTGAAGGAGGTCCTACCATGCGAGTGATTAAAGTTATGCTTATCAGTCTGGTCATCGTAGGGCAGGGTATTGCACAGGCTCAGTTTGATGCGACCTTTGTGCCCTCCATTTTCGTGCCCGACTTTCAGTGGACCAAGTGGGGTAACGACCTGCGCAACAGCCATCATCACCCTGCAGCGCAGGGACCGACCAACCCGCGCCTGCTCTGGTTTCTACCCGGCGGGCTGATTGATGAGCCGATGATTGACAACGCCGCTCAGCTCTGGTTCCCAACACACCCATACCCGAATAATCCACGCTACACACACTACCGCATTGTTGATGCACTGGGTGGCAGTCTGCTGGGTACGGTGTGGCCTTATTGGGGTCAAGCCTCAACGCCCATCATCCTCAATACAGCGGTGTATGTGCGCACGAGCCAGGGCGATTTCAGCGATGTGATAAGTGATTGGCCCGTGCTGGTGCTTTCGGGCGGACAGTACGACATCCTCGTTTACAGTCCCAATCCCATTCTAGGTCTGCCTCCTATCTACTGGATCGGGGCGGGCATACCCGCATATCGTTCTGGCTTGACCGCCTACACAGAGGGTCTTTCCGGCTATATTCTCATCGGGGACAACACTGGTCTGGTAACCCCCATCATGGTCTTCTGGGTGGTCGTTGAGGACACTGGCGAGAGCTTCCCCTACCTGTATGTGGATGTGCCTCTGAATCCACCTGACCTGCTGGGATTTGTACCCGGAGCTGTCTATAGCATTGTGGGCGCATCGGGTTACTCCGATATAGTAATCTCAACGCATCACTCAGGGCATATTATCTGCTATGACATGACGCCGCTGGGTGCGCCGGCGATTCTCTGGTTCACCTCGTTGGAAGCTTTGAGCAGGGTCGACCCGCAGGATTCGTCGCCCATCACCAGCGACATCTGTGATCGTCCCGCCGTGATGAGCGAAGACAACCAGACGGTGTTTGTCTGCGCCACCAACTATGGACGGGTCTACGCCATCGACACGCTGGCGCCTGCCAAGCTCTGGGTTGCCGAGCTGAACAAGCCCATCATGGCGGGTCCCGCCATCGGTCCCGACCCGAACAACGGCAACGAGGAGACGCTCTATGTGGTCGTGCGCAATAGCCCCAGCAATAGCGCACTGGTGGCTATTCGGGCGTCGGACGGCACGGTCAAATGGCAGCGGGTGCTGCGCAATGTGAGCCGTTGCACGCCGACCATCGATGCGAACGGGCGCCTCTTCATCGGCGACGACCGGGGCTATCTCTACGCGCTCAATCCTGACGGTTCGATCCTGTGGATGCGCTATTTAGGCGCTGCCATCCGCGTCTCGCCCGTGCTGGCGCGCTTTGGTGATATGCAGCCAATAGATGTGCTTTATGTCTCGGCTTCCAACCGCATGCTGTACGCCTTTGTGGAATCGAACCCGATTCGAGTGCCAGGTGGGGGCACCGGCGCAGGTACAGGTAGCAGCTGGTAAGTGGATGGGAACGCGAGCAGCGTTCACGCTGGTGGAGCTGCTGGTGGCTATCGCGATTGTGGCGGTTTTAGCTGCCATGCTGATGCCCGTGCTGGCGCAGGCAAGAGAGCAGGGGAGACGCAGCGCGTGCCTCGGTAACCTGCGTCAGCTCACGCTGGCGAACCAGCTCTATGCGGGCGACTGGGACGGCTACTTTGTGCCCGCTGCGCCTGAGTTCCTGCACGACCAGCGCCGCTGGTTCGGGGTGCGCAATCGCGACGGGCGGTTCGAACCGCGCGACGGACCGCTGGTGCCCTACATGAAGGACGGAGGCATGCTGAGGCGCTGTCCAACCTTTGAGACGCAGGTGGGCTTCGACATCGGCACGGGCGGCTATGTCTATAATGACATCGGCGTCGGCACGCGCCTGTGGTTCATCGGCTATACACCGGGGCTGCCCGCCTATGATGGCTCGCTCTCGGAAGCAGAGATTATGAAGCCGGCGGAGACGGCGATGTTCGCCGATGGCGCATTAGACATCGGCACGGGGCTGGCGGAATACACCTTTCTGATTGCGCCGCCCGATGTGCTGAGTCGCGTGCCGAATGCGGTCTACCCGTTAGACCCATCGGTGCATTTTCGGCACCATGGCGTCGCGCAGCTATCCTTTGTCGATGGGCATGCACGCCCGCTCAAAATGGGAACCTCCACCGAGTGCAGCGGCGTCTATACTGGTGCGAACCCTGCTCGCCACCGCATCGGCTGGTTCCTGCCTGTCACGGGCGACACCTATTACGATCCCGAGTAGGGCAGACGGCAAGGAGTTGCAAATCGATGGCTCGATAGGGTACAATAGCGATGGTGAGCATCCCCATAACCAGACATCTGTTGTACAGACAGACGGACGCGAATGGCGAAGCGCAATCCCGATTCGCCATGCACCGAATGGAAGGGTACAGCCATGAGAAGGAAAACACGCGCCACAACCACGACTCTGGAGGAATCGACAGAGACGCTCTTGACCGAAACGCGCCCCGCTGAAGATGAGGCGACCACCTTTGGCGGAGACGGACCCGCCGATATGTTGCTGGAGGCGGAACCGTCCCCCACTTCGAAGGTCACCACACACGAGGGCGACTTCCGCGAACTCATTCAGGAGTCGCTGAGCGACCTGAAGCGTCGCGCCCGACGGCTTGGCATCGAGCTCGAAAGCGAGGACAAAAGCGAGTACGCCTACCGCATTCTGCAGGCGACCAACCGCGAGCCGGGCACCGAGTACGCATGGGGCATCCTCGAAATCCTGCCCGATGGCTGGGGCTTCCTGCGACGCCACCCGAACCTGCAGAACACCAACGAGGATGTGTATGTGTCGCAGTCGCAGATCAAGCGGTTCGGCTTGCGCACAGGCGATCTGGTGTTTGGCGTCGCCCGCCCGCCCAAAGAGGGCGAAAAATACTACGGGCTGCTGCGTGTGGAAGCCGTTAACGGCGTGCCCGCAGAGAGCGTGCGCGCCCGCAAGGACTTCGAACAGCTCACACCCCTCTATCCCAACGAACGGCTGGTGATGGAGACCACACCTGAAAACATCTCCGGGCGCATTATTGACCTGATCGCGCCCATCGGCAAGGGTCAGCGCGCGCTGATTGTCGCGCCACCCAAAGCAGGGAAAACCACCCTGCTCAAATCGATTGCCAACAGCATCACTGCCAACCACCCCGAAGTGGTGCTGCTCGTGCTGCTGGTCGATGAGCGTCCCGAAGAGGTGACGGATATGCGACGCTCGGTACGCGGCACGGTTATCAGCTCCACCTTCGACGAGCCGCCCGAAAACCACATGCGCGTTGCTGACCTGGTGCTGGAGCGCGCCAAGCGACTGGTAGAGCAGGGCAAAGATGTGGTCGTGCTGCTGGATAGCCTGACACGGTTCGGACGCGCTTCGAACCTGACCACCAGCCCCAGCGGGCGCACCCTGTCGGGTGGGTTAGACCCCGCCGCGCTCTATCGCCCAAAACGCTTCTTCGGCGCCGCCCGCAACATCGAAGAAGGCGGCAGCCTCACCGTCATCGCCACCTGCCTGATCGACACCGGCTCGCGCATGGACGAGGTCATCTTCGAAGAGTTCAAGGGCACCGGCAACATGGAGCTGGTTCTCTCGCGCGAGCTGTCCGAACGGCGCATCTTTCCCGCCATCGATGTGAAGCGGTCGGGCACTCGACACGAGGAATTGCTGTATCCAAAAGAGGAGCTGATGGCAATCTGGCAACTGCGACGCCTGCTGGCGAACCAGGAGGACATGGTGGAGGCGACGGAGCAACTGATCCGACTGCTGCAACGCACGCGCTCCAACCGCGAGTTCCTGCAGCAGGTGGTCTCGCGCGTCCAGACCAGCTGAAGGAGGCAAGCGCCATGCGAGACGACGAACGCCAACGACGCTACGAAGACGAACCCGATAAGGAGCCTGAAGGCTCCTACGAGGGTGAGGAGCAGGTGTCGGGTGAGATCGATGAGGAACAGCTGCGACGGCTGCTGGGCGACCTGCCCGACTACGACGACGAGCTGGACGAACCGCCCGCCTACGACCGCGGACGCGAGCTGGAAGTCCGCGTCACAGGCGTCTACGAGCGCCAGGAACCCGGTCAACCACGCTACACACTGGTGGAACTGCACGACAACTACGGACGGCGCGTGCCGATTCTCATCGGGCAGTTCGAAGCCTACTCGATCGCGCTGGCGCTCAGCGGCTCCGCGCCGCAACGACCGCTCACACACGACCTCATGCGCAACATCCTGGACCGACTGGGCGCACGGGTCGACCGTGTGGTGATTGACGACCTGTGGCGCGAGACCTTCTACGCGAAAATTTTCCTCGTCGTCCGCAAGAATCTGGAAGACGAAGAAGAGATCGAAATCGACGCGCGTCCGAGCGACGCGATCGCGATTGCGCTGCGCTTTAACGCGCCGATTTACATGACGGAGGCAGTGCTGGAGGCGGCGGGCGTGAGCGAGGACTATAGTTAACATAATGTTTCTTATCGGACTCTATGGCTAAGCGCAAAATCCCGCTCCTGCACCGCCTGCTGTTCCCGCCCGCCTTCGCGTTCTGCAAACTTTTCTTCGGGCTGATTCTGCGAATCCCGTTCGGCTGCTGGCTGCGCATCATCGGGCGCGAGCGCGTGCCCAGACGCGGCGGACTGATTGTGATCGCGAACCATCTCTCGATTGCAGACCCCATCGCGCTCTGGTACGCCTCACCGCGCCATATCTGCTTCATGGGGCGTGCGGATGTGTTCGACCTGCCCATTATCGGCAGCATACTGCGCCTGGCGCGGGCGATCCCCGTGCGCCAGCGTTCCGCCGACCGCGCCGCGCTCCTGCAAGCGATTGAAGCCGTGCGCGCGGGCGAAGCGCTCGGCATCTTTCCCGAAGGCGAATGCAGTGAGACGGGCGAGCTGTTGCCGTTTTTGCCAGGCGTGCTGCTGATTCTGCGTCAGACGCGCGCGCCCGTGCTGCCCGTGGGCATTCGCGGCACCGAACGGCTGATTCCCTACGGTAAACTTTTTCCACGCGTTGCATTCAGTGTTATCACGGTGAGATTTGGCTTGCCCATCCCTGCCGAGCAGATTCTGGCGCTGCCATCGCCCCAACAGCAGCTGGAGTTTCTGCGCGCGCAGGTGGCATCGCTGATAGACCCGCCGTAGCAGGAGACGGCGTATCGCGCGTTGAATCAGGTGATTGGCATGGAGCACTGGCACGAAACGGCAGCAAGCGACTGGCGCGTGGGCGAAGCGGAGCTGGTACGCACCCGCTATCAGTGGTTGCTGCGCCCGATGTCGCCCTTTGAGATGATAGATGACGCCGTTGCCTTCTATCGCGAAAACTTTCCCGTGATGGCGAAGGCGTCCGTGCTGGTCTACGCCCCGCTCCTCACGCTGGTGCTGGTGACGCTGGTGCCGATTGTCGCCCTGAACGCTGCCACGCGCACGCCCCAGCCGTTTGCCACCGCCGATATAATCTACCTCGCTTCCGTCTGCCTCGCCTATCCCTTTCTGTTCATTACACCTGCCCTGCACGCGGCGGTGACCTCGCTTGTCGCCGCGATGCGCTTGCAGGGCGAACCCGTCACGATTCGGTCGGCGTGGGCGCGCCTGAAACCGCGCTTCTGGCACCTGATTGCAAATCAGCTGCTGGCTGTTATCGCTCTTGCTATTTTGCATGTAGTGATTGGAATCTTTTTTGTCATTCTCTTAATAGGTTTGTTCATGGCGGTAGGTGTAAGCGCGGCTGGAGGGGGCGGTACTACTTCATTGATCCTGGCGATGCTGGGTAGCCTCTTCATTACGATTCTGTGGGTGGTTGCGGCGGCGGCGGTGAGTGTCTGGTTCTTCATCCTGCCCCAGATAGTGATTCTGGAGCCAAACACCGACGCGCTGACCGCGTTCGACCGTGCCTTTCGGCTGGTCGGCAGGAATTTCCGGCATGCGTTCCTCAGCGCGCTTGCGCTCATCGGCTTTCATGCAGTGGTTCTAACCGCATCGTATCTGCTGGTTGGCATGCTGGCGGCTCTGGGCTATCTGATTGTGCGCACTTACTTCGATCCGGAGGCGTTCTTCCTGCGCTGGAACTCAAGCCTCAATCAGGCGTTTAATCTCCTTTATTATCTGGGTTTCAGCCTGTTGATGCCCGTGATGTATATGACGAGCTTTTTACTCTATTACGATTTGCGTTATCGTTATGAGGGGATGGACATTCGGCTGGCGCTGGCACAGGAGGGGTCACTGCAGGCGTGAGATGGCTGGGCTGGTTGCTGGGTGGGTTGCTGTGGCTGGCAGGCTGGTCGCAGCCGTCGCTGGAGGAGGCGCTGGCGCGGGCGGAGTCGCTGTTGACGCAGGCGCAGCGGGCACAGGGCTCCCAGCGCCAGCGGCTGATCGAGGGGGCGCGGCGGGCGATCAGCCCACTTCCCGCCCCTGCCCGCGAGCCGCTGGAGCGCCGACTCGATAGCGCACGCTGGAGCCAGCGAGCAGGCGCCCTGCGCGAAGCGCGGCGCGCCCTCGAAAGCTATCGCGCCACGCTCCGAAGCGATGCGCGCTCACCGGACCCCAGCACGGTGCGAGCGCAACTGGACGCCATCTTTGCTGAACCCGATATGCAGCCACCGCCCAAATCGCTGATAGAGCGTATCGGCGAGGCAATCTTCCGATTCATCGAACAGATTGGTCGCTGGCTGGCGCGGCTGTTGCGCGGTTTGCCCGCAGGCACGGGCGGCGCCTGGGGCGCGATTGTGCAGTGGGTGATCGTGGCGCTGCTGATATTAATCATCGCGTTTGGGGCGTCGTATCTGATAGGGCGGCTGGAGTGGCGGCGCGAGCGTCGCGCCCTACCCGCTCTTGACGAGGAGCTCATCGACGCTCGCCTGCTCGCCTCAACCGAGTGGCACGCGCTGGCACAACAGCTACGGGCGCAGGGCGATTTGCGAGCCGCGGCGCGCGCCCTCTATCTGGGGATACTACGCCTGTTGCACGAAGCACACCTGCTCGATTATGAGCCGTCCCGCACCAACTGGGAGCATCTGATGCGCCTGCGCTCACCTGCCCTGCCCGCCCCTGCTACACGCGAACAAGCCTACCAGCTGCTCCAGCCTCTGACAGTACGCTTTGACTATCTCTGGTACGGCAAGGAGCCAGCCAGCGAAAGCGATTTCGGGCAGTTTGAATCGGTCTTTGAAACGCTCAATCGGGTGGTGCGAGCCGATGCGCAGAGAGTGGCGTGAGCGACTGGTGCTGATGGCGATGCTGCTGGGGCTGGCAGGGCTGATCGGCTATGCCCTGCACACGATTTCGCGGCTGGAAGACCCGACGGCTCTGCCCCTCGCGCTCAGCTACAGTCGCCATGCGGAGGGCGCGCGTGGGCTGACGAAACTGTTGCAACGCAACGGCTATCAAGTGCGCTCGCTGCGCCGCCCGTTCCGCCACCTGCCGCCCGATGCCGATATGCTCATCGTCTTTCCCACCTCCTTGACCGCGCTGTTCACCCAGCACCAATACTGGGACGAGACCGATCAGCAGGCGTTGCAGCGATGGGTGGAGGCGGGCGGTGTGCTGGTGTTGCTGGGCAACGACCCACGGATGCCAGCGCCGCTGGCGCCCGAGTTTGACCCCCCTGCCCCACCCTTCGTTACGCGCGCCTCCGGGCGCTTCACCGCCGCACCTGTTCTGAAGCCAGACTGGATGGCGGGCGTGGTGTCGCTGGAGATGGGCGAGCGCGGCTCGCGCCTGAAACCGAACGCCGTCCGATGGGTGCCGCTGATGGGCGATTCGAGGGGCATAGCGGTCGCGCTTCGCTACCGTGGCAAAGGGGTGGTTCTGGAGTGCGTCGACCACGACTGGTTGACGAACGCCCATCTGCGGCGCGCGGATAATGGCGCATTTATCCTGGCGTTCACCCGCTGGCGGCTGCCGAAAGGAGGTGTCGTCTACTTCGACGATGCGGGTCAGGGCGATCTGGAGTACGAGACGCAGCGGCAGGGCTTCTGGGACTACGCGCCCACAGGCTTGAAAATCGCCTTTGCGCACCTGATGGTGCTGACCGCGCTGGCGATGTACAGCGTGGGGCGTCGCTTCGGTCTACCCCGCCCTGCCCGACCGCGCAAGCCCGCGCTGGGCGAATATGTGGACGCGCTGACAGGGTTATATGCCAGCGCACGCGCGGTTCAGCCCGCGCTGGAGATTGTGCTGGAGGATATACGCCGCCGCCTCTGCCGACGGCTGGGGCTGCCCGCAGGCTACACGCTGATGCAGGTGATGGAGACGTTACCAGCCGATTCGGAGCTGCGCCGCGCCCTGCTGGACGCCATCCGCGCCCTTCAGCAACCGAACCTGTCAGAAAGCGACGCGTTGCGAATGCTCCAGTCGCTGGAGAACGCCCTGCGGGATTGAACGCCTTTAAAGTGCAGGTTTTAGCCGTTATCCTGAACAGTTCCGACAAGGCTCTGCACGCTTGGTATCCCCTGCTCCGCCAGATAGCGTTGCAGTCCCTGCAATATCTGCAGGCAGATGGTGGGTTGCACGAAGTTCGCTGTGCCGACCTGCACTGCGCTTGCGCCCACCAGCAGGAACTCCACTGCATCCTCCCAGCTCATGATGCCGCCGATACCGATGAGAGGTACTTCTGGCAGAGCCTGATGCACGCGCCACACATGATAGAGCGCGACGGGCTTGATGGCGGCGCCCGTTAGCCCGCCTGTGCGGTTCGCCAGCCTGAACTGGCGCGTCTGCACATCGACGGCAAGCCCCCACAGGCTGTTGATAAGGCTCAGAGCGTCCGCGCCCGCCTGCCATGCCGCCCGCGCAATCGGCACGATGTCCGTCACATTCGGCGAGAGCTTGGCGATCAACGGCAGGCTGCACCGTGCCCGCACCGCCTGCACCACTGCTGCGGTCAGTTGCGGGTCGACGCCGAACTCTATCCCACCTCGCGCCTGATTGGGACAGGAGAGGTTCAGCTCCAGCGCGACGATGCCCGGCGCACTGCCAAGCCGCTCCGCCACCGCGCAGAACTCCTCCACCGTCTCGCCCGCAACGCTTGCAATAATCGGCACGCCGTACTCCCGCAGGCGTGGCAGTATCTCCCTTATGAAAGCCTCCACACCCTCGTTTTGCAGTCCGATTGCGTTCAGCATGCCTGCAGGCGTCTCCGCCACGCGCGGCGGCGGGTTGCCCGCCCGCGGCGATAGTGTCAGGCTTTTGACCACCACGCCCCCCAACATCGACAGATTCACAAGATCGGCATACTCCAGCCCGTAGCCGAAAGTGCCCGATGCTGCCAGCACAGGGTTCGGCAGGGTTAAGGGTCCCAGTTGCACGCGCAGTTCAGGCGTTATATTCACTCCCACACCACCTCCTCACCCCGAAAGATAGGTCCCTCGATGCAGGCGCGTCGGAACCACTGCCCTCCATCGGGCATCGCGACGCGCACCGCGCAGCCCAGACAGGCGCCTACACCACAGGGTATCGGCACATCCACCGACACAAAGCACGGCACACCGCGCGCTTTACACGCCTGACTTGCAACCTTTAACATCGCGTTGGGTCCGCAAGCATAGACGGCAGCGGGCGTCGGGTCTTTTAACGATTCGATTAGCAGGTCCGTGACCAGCCCCGGGTAGCCGTGCGAGCCATCTTCGGTGGCGACATGCACTTCTGCGCCCAGCGCTCGAAACTCGTCCAGCCCGACCAGCAGATCGCGGCTGCGAGCGCCCGCCAGAATGACGATACGCTCATCTGCTTTGAGTGTGGACGCCAATCGCATGGCAAAAAAGCAGAGTGGCGGCGCACCGAAGCCACCTGCCACCAGAATATGGCGGCTCACACCCGGCACACGCTGGAACCAGTTGCCCAGCGGACCCAGCACGCGAATGGTGGAGCCGACCGGCTTGAGCGACAGCTGCTCGGTGAAAACGCCATGCACCGAGTAGAACAGGCTGATCACGCCCTTGTCGGGGTTCGCCCGCAGAACGCTGTAGGGGCGGCGCAGTAACGGGGCATGGGTGTCCAGCGGGCGCACCAGCACGAACTGGCCCGGCTGAACCGTTTCGGCTATCGGCGGCGCGTGCAAAATCAGCTCGTATTGATTGGGCGCATGCCGCCGATGCTCCACTACCGTCGCCAGCAACTCCCAGCGTGCCATCACACAAAGTGTACCTCGCCAGCGGAACCACTAAAGAGCCGGAACCGCCATCCGATAATAGCCCGTGATGACCATCAGGCTTGAGACCGCACCAGAGCTGGAGGGTGTGCCACTGTTCACAGGAACAGTCCTCTCACAGGGCGAGATGGGCTTTGAGCAGCTGCTCGACGCGCTCGCCCACGCGCCCACCGACACCCTTGTCAGCAAAGATGGGTCACCTGCCCAGCAGAACGGGCAATCGATAAACACGACAGGCAATGTCGCAGGCGATGCAACAGCGCTGCTAACTGCCTTCATTCCAGCAATGTCTGCGCCATCGCCTGCGGACACACCCGCGCTCCTTGAGGGTGGGAGAGAGACTGCAGGGGAGTCGGGGCGTCCACTGCCATCCATGCCCCCTCCCCTGCCCCTGCCGCCACTACCAGCCAGTAGCACACCAGCATCTGTCGTTAGCAACCTGAATGTGCAGGTTGATGGTGAAAACCCGAATAAAGATGCACGATACATAGCTTTTCTAAATGACAATCATGAAAAAGCGTTAGACATGCAATCAGCGAAGCAGATTGCAGCAACTTTATGGCAAGAACCTGTAAATAAGAATCCCGTGGACGAGCTGGTTTCGCCTGCGACGCCTCAAACCATGCCACCATCGCTGGAATCGGAACGCCTTTTCATGCCGCATCGTGATAATCTGATGGAGACCGAGCAGCAGGTGGAATCTGTTCAGCACAGGGAGTCGTCATTCGCTCCGCATGAACACCCTGCTCCCTTCCCTGCCCCTCTCCAGCCGTTGCATCATGCAACAGGCGGTTTCTTGCTGCACGAGTCAACCGCTCTATCAGAAGCCCCACTCTATCAGCAGGTCGCTGATGTGCTGGAGCGGCTGGTGATCTATCGTGAGGAGCGAACCGTCCATCTGCAGCTGGAGCCGCCGGAGCTGGGCACCTTGCAGATTCGCATCCATGTGGAGGGGAGCGAAGTGCATGCGTGGCTTGCTGCCGAGCGCGACCTCACACGCCAATCGCTGGAGCAGCAAGCTCAGCAGTTGCGCGAGCAGTTAGCCGCACGCGGGCTACAACTCGCCCATTTTGAGGTCAGTACAGGTTCGCAGGGTGCTTTCGGAGGGCGATGGTTCGACCTGCCCTCCTCCCTGCCCTCGCCCGAAACGCCTTCACGCCGCGTACACGCTACGGATAGCCTCAACCTCTTCGGGCAATGGAGTGCCTGGGCGTGATTCACTCTGCCTGAGGAGGATAACGATGAATGTGTTAGCCGTGCAGTCGGGCACGAACAGTTTGCCCAGCGCGTCCTCACGCGCCGCGCTGGACACCTATCAGTTTCTGCGACTGCTGATTATCGAACTCACCTCGCAGAACCCGCTTGATCCCGTCAAAGACCGCGACTTTCTGGCGCAGATGGCGCAGCTCAGCACCGCCCAGAGCGTGGAGCGCATGGGGCAGATACTGACCACCTTCCAGGCATCCGCGCTCATCGGGCGCGAGGTGGAAGCCATCCTGCCCACCGGCACGCGCATCAGCGGCAAGGTGCAGGCGGTCGAGATGAGCGGCGGGCGAGTCTACCTGCGAATCGATAACCAGCTGGTGCCGTTCGAATCGATCCAGACCATTCGCTGAGGAGGTTGAAACCATGTGGCAGGCTATGCTCTCAGGTGTCGCCAGTCTAAAAGCGCACCAGATCAAAATGAATGTGATAGGCAACAACATCGCTAACATCAACACGGTTGGCTTCAAGAGCGCGCGGGTTCACTTTCAGGACATGCTTTCCCAGACCCTGCGATCAGCCAGTCGCCCTTCCGGCGTGCTGGGCGGCACAAACCCGATCCAGATCGGGCTCGGCTCCAAGGTTGGCTCCATCGACATTCTGCCCCTGCAGGGCGCGCTGGAGCTGACAGGTCGTAGCACCGACCTCGCCATTCAGGGCAACGGATTCTTTATGCTCACCAATGGGCGCGATATCGTGTTCACACGCGACGGTGCATTCGCTCTCGACGCCAGCGGTTTCCTGGTGCATCGGGGCACGGGCTGGAAAGTGCTGGGCTGGCGGGCTGACACTGGCGGTCTCATCGACACCAACCAGGCAATCACGGCAAACTCCGTGCTGCAGTTCCCTGTCGGTGCGCAGGCAGCAGTGCGCCAGACCAGTCGCGTCGAATACACGGGCAACCTGAACGCCAACGCCCTCAGCAGCGATTCGTACGCCGTCACGGTTCGTGTGTACGACTCGCTGGGCGGCGCGCACGACATCACGCTCACCTTCACCAACCGCCAGAGTCCGCCCGCTGGCTCCCCGCCGCCTGGCGCGGTGATGTCGTGGGAGTGGAGCGCCACCGAAGGCAGCACTTCGGTTGGTGACTTCAGCACAGGAAGCAACACCCGCCTCTACTTTGATGCGTCGGGCAACCTGGTCGGCACGGGCACGCAGGAGATTACCATCACACCGACCAACGGCGCACCGCCCTTCACTGTCACCCTCGACCTCTCCAGGCTCACCTCGCTGGCAGCCGACTCTGCGGTTCAGCCCGTTTATCAGGATGGCTTCCCGCCCGGCACTCTGCAGGAGTTCGCAATTGGCATCGATGGCACGGTTCAGGGCATCTTCTCCAACGGCTTGAGCCGTCCGATGGGGCGAATCGCGCTCGCCCTCTTCGCGAACCCGATGGGGCTGGAGCGACTGGGCAACAACATGTGGCGCCAGACTGATAACTCCGGCTTGCCGCAGGTCGCACCGCCAACCACCGCCGGGCTGGGCGAGGTCAACGCGGGCTATCTGGAGCAGTCCAATGTGGACCTTGGCTCCGAGTTCGCTGACATGATTATCACCCAGCGCGGCTTTCAGGCGAACACGCGCATCGTGTCGGTGGTCGACGAACTGCTCGCCGATGTGGTGAACATGAAGCGGTAGTCGGATATTCTCTTCTTCGCGCCCGCCCCCGTTGAATGAGGGGGCGGGCATCGCTCACTCCTCCATCGAACGGAACAGCGGGTCTAACTGCTCCGCATACTGATGCTCAATCGCGGCGAACGCCAGCTCAAAGGCGACCATCCACAGCAGGATTGCCGCCTCATGATCGGGCATATCCAGCACGCGTGCGAAGAAGTCCTTCACGACCTCCTCAAACGACTGCGCCGCCTCCGACTCCAGCACATAGCGGGGCACCTTGCGCTCCGCATACGCATCCTGCTGGAGCCGATCCAGAAACTCCCGCACATTTGCCGGGGTGGCATTGCGCAGATTCGGACCGAACTCTGCCTCGATCAATCGTTTGAATTCCGATAATCGCACCGTATGTTTCCCCCGCCCCATAGGATACCCGCTGCTGGTCAACAGGAATCGCGCCTATGCTTGCTGAATCCCCCGTGCGGAGGTGAACGATGCCAGCGGTACGGTTTGATACCTACTATCGCTATGATGAGCTGACGCGCATCCTGCACGCCTACGCGGAGGAGTATCCAAACCTCGTGCGCATTGAGAGCATCGGCAAAAGCTATGAAGGGCGCGACATCTGGCTGCTGACCATTACCAATTTCGCCACGGGCGCGGACACCGAGAAGCCCGCGTTCTGGGTGGACGGCAATATCCACGCGAGCGAGGTCTCCCCCTCCACCGCCTGTCTCTATTTCATCAATCGGCTGGTGCAGGAGTACGGCACGCATCCCGCCATCACGCGCTGTCTGGACACACGCGCCTTCTACATCTGCCCGCGGGTGAACCCCGACGGCGCGGAATGGGCATTAGCGGACAAGCCCAAAATCATTCGCTCCAGCACCCGCCCCTACCCTTACGATGAGGAACCCATCGGTGGACTGGTAACAGAGGATATCGATAACGATGGACGCATGCTACTGATGCGCATTCCTGACCCCAACGGCAACTGGAAAAAGCATCCCGACGAGCCGCGCCTGATGATACGCCGCGAGCCCGACGAGGAAGGCGGCGAGTACTATCGCATCCTGCCCGAAGGACGCTTCGACGAACCTTTTGACCCCGCCATCCTCACCATCCAGCCCAAAAAGGAGCGGCTCGACCTCAATCGCAATTTCCCCTCCAACTGGCGCCAGGAACATGAGCAACCGGGCGCAGGTCCCTACCCCACCTCCGAACCCGAAGTGCGCGCGATCGTCGACTTCATCGTGAAACATCCCAACATCACGGGAGCTGTCACCTTCCACACATGGGGCGGTGTGCTGCTCCGACCCTACAGCCATCAACCCGATGACGCCTTCCCTGCCGAGGACCTCTGGACCTACCACAAAATCGGCGCCAAAGGCACCCAGATCACAGGCTATCCCAATGTGAGCGTGTTCCACGACTTCAAATACCACCCCAAAGAGTACATTTCCGGCGTGTTCGACGACTGGATGTACGACCATCTGGGCGTGTTCGCATGGACCGTCGAAATCTGGAGTCCGCAACAACAGGCGGGCATCACCGATTATAAATTCATCGACTGGTACCGCGAGCATCCCGCTGAGGACGACCTCAAGCTGCTGCGCTGGAGCGACGAGGTGCTGGGCGGCAGGGGCTATGTGGACTGGTACGAGTTCGATCATCCCCAGCTGGGCAAGGTCGAACTGGGCGGTTGGGACACGATGTATGCCTGGCGCAACCCGCCGCCAGAGTTTCTCGAAAAGGAGATCGCCCGCTTCCCCGACTGGCTGGTGTGGCACCTGCTCATCTCGCCGAAGCTCGAGATTTATGAGGCGAAGGCAATCCCGCTGGGCGATAATCTCTATCAGGTGCGGCTGGTGGTGCAGAACACAGGCTGGTTGCCCACCTACATCACCAAAAAAGCGCTTGAAAAGAAGGTGGTACGCGGCGTGATCGCTGAGATCGAACTGCCCGAAGGAGCGACCCTCCGCACGGGTCAACCGCGCGAGGAACTGGGTCAGCTCGAAGGGCGCGCCTATAAACCCTCCGCTGTCACCGTGTGGCATTCCGACCCCACCGAGGACCGTGCCAGAGTCGAATGGGTCGTCCACGCGCCAAACGGCGGCACCGTGCGCCTGACCGCACGCCACGAACGGGCAGGAACCGTGCGCATGGAGCTCATGCTCGAATAGCCTGCCACCTCTTGGCAAAAAGGGGTGAATCGATATATAATAGGTGTGGAGCAGGTCGCGGAAAGGGGTTGTACCAGGCAACACTCTGGGAGGGAAGGTTACTCTCCAGTGAACAAACCTCTCAGAGCCACCGGCTGACATTCTGACGCCCCATTTATCCCTGCACCTGCCCCAGAATCGGGCAAAATCGGCGAAATTCGTCCCGCAACCTGTCCGGTTTTGACTGCTTTTTGAGTCATTAACAGGTGAAGCCCTCAGGGGGCTTGGACGGAAGGAAGGTGGCTCGACCATGCAATATTCGGAAAGGTACTTTGCAACGGAGTATGCGGAGCAGCAGTTCTTTGCGTCGCTGCGTCCGCGCATCGAGCGAATCGTGCGCCGTTATGTGCGCTCGGGCGACGACGATGTCGAGGACCTGACCCAGGAATGCCTACTGCGGGTCTACAACAGCCTGGAGCAGCTACGCGACACCGATAAGTTAGACCCATGGCTGCAGGTGCTGGTGCGCAACACGGTCTTCACCTGGCTCCGCGAGCGACGCCGCGAGCTGGAGATGTGTTCGCTGGGTCTGGAAGCCGACACCGAGTCGGAGCCGTATGCCTCGTATGAGGATGATGCCTTGCTTTATATGGTGCTGCAGCAGGTGCTGCAGACGCTGTCGGAAGAGGACAGGCGCATGATCGAGATGCGGTACGGCGATGGCATGCGCTATCACGAAATCGCCAAAGCGATGGGTATCAATGTGGAGGCGGTTCGGAAGCGGATCAACCGTGCGCTTGCCCGATTGCGCGCCCATCCGATTGTGCGAGCAATCACAGAGGAGGATGGATAAGCCATGACCTGTCGACGGGTACGGGAGTATATGGAAGCCCATCTGATGAACGACCTGCATCCCCGTCTCGCCGAGCAGCTGGAACGACATCTGGAGACCTGTCCGTCGTGTCAGGCAGCGTATGAGGAGCTGCAGCGTGTGATCGCGCTGCTGCGGCGCGCGTTCGCAACCCGGCGCCAGTCCGCTTGAGGGGGTGATCATGCAGCACGCGCTTCCCGATTGGAGATGGTAATCTCCCGAATCATGCGCAACTCCTCTTCGGGCAAGCGGAGGAAGATCCTGACCAGCTCAGGGTCAAACTGGCTGCCAGCACAGCGCTCGATCTCTTCGCGTGCCTGCGCGAAGGAGAGCGCCCTGCGGTACGGACGATCCGATGTCATTGCGTCCAGCGTATCGGCGATGGCGAAGATGCGGGCGCCGAGCGGGATCTCTTCCCCGCTCAAGCCATAGGGATAGCCCTTGCCGTCCCACCGCTCATGATGATGCAACACTATCGGGGCGGCAGGGCGCAACATCTCTATCTTCATACACATCTTGTAGCCAATCACAGGATGCTGCTTCATTATCTCCCACTCATCGGGGGTGAGCGGTCCAGGCTTGTAAAGGATATGGTCAGGCACACCGATTTTACCGATGTCATGCAGCAGCGCGCCCCGCTCAATGTGCTGTAGCTCCTCCTGCGAGAGGTTGAGCTGCTGGGCAATCAGCATGGTGTAGGCAGCGACACGCTCCGAGTGCCCTTCGGTCTCGGTATCGCGCGTATCTAACGCTGCCAGCAGCGCCTCCAGCGTGGCGCGGTAGGAGCGCTGCACCTCCTCCTGAAGGGCGCTCGTGCGCGTGCTTTCCAGCGTGTGGCGCGTGAGATTGCGCTCAATCAATATCGGGATTTCGTGGACATTGTACGGCTTGGTGATGAAGTCGGTCGCACCCTCCTTCAGCGCCTGACGCGCCATCTCGATGTTGCCGAACCCGGTGACCAGGATCACGGGCACCTCGGGGCGACGCGCGCGAATCTGCTTCAATAAATCAAACCCGTTCATGCCGGGCATAAAGATGTCGCTCAGCACGATATCGATGGGCTGGCTTTCCAGCACGGCAAGCGCGTCGGCGCCGTGCGCTGTCGCCCACACATCGTAGCCCGCGTCCTCCAGCACAAATCGGAGCGTGTCCCGCACCAGATTATCGTCATCCACGATCAGCACACGCCGCCGTGGTGGCGCGGCGGACGCCACTCCTGCTTCCGGAAAGAGATGATAGACCTCCATGGCTTAGACCATCCTCCGCCCAGCGCCTCCATGCGCCGATGGGATTATAGGCGCGATATACGGCTCTCTGAAGGGCAAAGGATAAAATCTGGCACTTTTGCGAGGGTTAGCCGCCGCACTGCCCGCGATGGCGCAGCGCGTGGTCCACCAGCACCAGCGCAACCATCGCCTCCACAATCGGCACGGCACGCGGCACCACGCTGGGATCGTGCCGACCGCGCGCTTTAAGAGTAGCTGGCTCACCCCATTCGTCCACCGTCGCCTGCTCCCGAAAGATGGTTGCCGTCGGCTTAAAGGCGACGCGAATGTCAATCAGCTCGCCATTACTGATGCCGCCCTGCACGCCGCCTGAAAAGTTCGTGCGCGTGCGAATGCGACCCGATTCGTCGGTGTAGAACTCGTCGTTATGCTCGCTACCGAGCATCGACACGCCGCGAAAGCCTGAGCCTATCTCGAAGCCTTTGGTGGCGGGAATGCTCATCACCGCCTTCGCGAGGTCGGCTTCCAGCTTATCGAACACGGGGCTACCCCAGCCCGGGGGCACATTGCGCGCCACACAGCGAATCACCCCGCCCACCGAATCGCCCTGCTTGCGCACCTGCTCGATGCGCTCGATCATCTGCCGGGCAATCTCGGGATCGGGACAGCGCACAGGGTTGCTCTCCACCTGCTCCAGCGTAACGGTTTCGGGGTTCACCGTCGCGCACAGGGTGTGAATCTGTTCCACCCAGCCGATGATTTCGACGCTCCAGAGGGTTTTCAACACCTTTTTGGCGAGTGCGCCTGCCGCCACGCGCCCGATGGTTTCGCGTGCGCTGCTGCGCCCCCCGCCCCGCCAGTCACGAATGCCATACTTCGCCTGATAGGTGTAATCGGCGTGCGAGGGGCGATAGAGATGCTTGAACGGCTCATAGGCTTCAGGGCGAGCATCGGTGTTCCACACCAGCATCAGGATGGGCGTGCCGAGCGTCTGACCTTCGAACACGCCCGACAGAATCTGCACCGTGTCCCCTTCCCTGCGCTGGGAGACGAGCCGGCTCTGACCCGGACGGCGACGCTCTAACTCCGCCTGAATCTCTTCAGGGGTGATGGGAATGCACGGTGGGCAGCCGTCGACCACCACGCCCACCGCGCCCCCATGCGACTCGCCCCATGTCGTGATGCGAAACAGATGCCCGAAGCTATTCATTCGCCCACCTGCCCGAAATTGAACAGCACCGTGAGCAGGTCGCTGTCGTCCACACGCCCGTCGCCCGTTATATCGGCAGGTGATCCAGCCTGAGCGCCAAACGCGAACAGCACCATCAGCAGGTCAGCATCATCGACACGATTATCGCCGTTGACATCACCGTTGGTGAGCGCCACCTGCACACGCGCCGTTTGACCGTCGCTCAACGACACACCGCGCACGATTTTGCGCAGGAAATGGCGCCCCTTGACCGCCACATCATAGGTGCCAGGACGCAACGGCTGGAACGAGAAGGTGCCATTCGCCGAGAGTCTGCCGCTCCACTGCTCCACCACATTGCTGGTGTTGGGCATCAGCGTCTGCACGGTTACCTCCACCTGCGACGGGTTGCCCGCATACTGATTGAGCGTCACTGTACCCTCCAGCGTGATGGGCGCGTGGACGATGGCGACCATCAGCGCCATCGCGCCGTCAATCCAGCCCGGACCAGGGTTAAAGTAGCCTGCCCGCACGGCGAGCCGTTCACCCTGCTGAACGGGCACGCCTTCGGGGTCGGACCAGTAAGTCAGATGCAGGTGATCCTCGTGATAGTAGGCGTCCGCGTGCCAGATGAGTTCGCCCGAAGCGCGCAACAGCTCGATCCACTGCCCGCCCGCATGCAGGTGGGGCAACAAGCCGTGAATGCGCCCGCTCACGGGCATTGTCCACTGACGCGAGCGCAGGTCATTCCCATCGCCCTGATTGCCCCCTGGCGGCACATCATACTCGAAGCCTGAGACCGCACTCATCCAGAAGGGGCGCACATGGCGCTGCGGCTGGTGAGTATATTCGATGGTGTAGACGATATAGACACCGGGCACATCGGCGCCCGTCATGCTCATGATCTCCACCTGATAGGCTAATATATCGCCCGGCGCCACATAGTAGCCGTAGCCTGTGGGGAACGCAACGGGCACCCTTTCATGCCCCGCGCCCATGAAAATCTCGTAGAACGACCCCCACACCGAGCCAGGCAACGCCTGGCGCGCCAGATTGCCCACCAGCGTGTGATGCAGATGCACTGTGTCATGTTCAAGTGGATTGCCATCGGCATCCACCATCGTCACCTCGAAGCCCGTTATCCAGTAGGGGGGTGTGATCGGCATCGGGAACAGGTCAACATGGCTGAACATGCCCTGCCCGGGCGCTGTGAAGGGTCCCAGCACGACCTGCACGCTGTCGGCATGCGCAGCTATACCTGTCCAGACGCTAAGGAGCGCCAGTGTTAACGCTCGCAAACCACTTCGCATGGGTTCACCTCCTGCAGTCTATAATACCTCCCACCACTGGATAATCCTTCGTCAAGACGGCAGGAGATTTACTGCTGTTCACGCGCGGTCAGACCTCCGTTGATACCCTGAAGCGCGGGCTTCGAGTATAATCCCTTTGCTATGCGTCAGCCATATATTCCGTCGCAGGCGGTCGCCACCAGTGTGGAGCGCACCGAAGAGGGCACAATGATTATCAACATGGGTCCCCAGCATCCCAGCACGCATGGGGTGCTGCGCGTGGTGTGCGAGCTGGAGGGCGAGCGCATCGTGAAAGCCGAGTGCGTTATCGGCTACCTCCACACCGGCATGGAAAAAGAAGCCGAGTACCTCACCTACTACAAGGCACTGCCGATGACCGATCGCATGGACTACCTCTCCGCGAACAATAACAATCTCGCCTTCTCGCTCTCCATCGAGAAGATTCTGGGCATCGAAATCCCGCCGCGCGGGCAGTACCTACGTGTGATTCTGGCGGAGCTGTCGCGCCTTGCCAGCCATCTGGTGTGGATTGGCACGCACGCGATGGACCTGGGCGCGATGACCATCTTCTTCTATGCCTTCCGCGAGCGTGAGAAGATCTTAGATTTATTTGAGATGATGTCGGGCGTGCGCATGATGCCCAGCTGGATTTGCCCGGGCGGGCTGCGCGGCGATATGCCACCGGGCTTCGATGTGCGCCTGCGCCAGCTCATTAAAGAGCTGCCGAACGCCCTGGATGATATCGAGGGCATCCTCACCGAGAACCCTGCCTGGCGGGAGCGCACGATGGGCATCGGCGCCATCACCACCGAGGAGTGCTTCGCGCTGGGTGTCAGCGGACCCACCATTCGCGCCACAGGTCTCGCATGGGACATCCGCAAATCGAACCCTTACAGCGGCTATGAGCAGTTCGATTTCAACATCCCTGTGGGCACGCGCGGCGATGTGTACGACCGCTATCTGGTGCGCATGGCGGAGATGCGCGAGAGCCTCAAGATTCTTCAGCAAGCCATCGACGGCTTACCCGAAGGACCCTATCGGGTGGAGGATCCCAAAATCGTGCCCCCACCGCGTGAAGCCATCGATAACTCGATGGAGTCGCTCATCCACTGGTTCAAGATTCACACGGAGGGCTTTCGTCCGCCTGTGGGCGAAGCCTATGTGCCTATCGAGTCGCCCAAAGGCGAGCTGGGATTCTATTTCGTGAGCGACGGCACCAACCGCCCCTACCGCATGCACACGCGTGCGCCCAGCTTTATGAACCTGCAGGCGCTGGAGAAGATGGCGGTGGGTCGCCTGATCGCCGATATGGTCGCGCTGATTGGCAGCATCGATATCGTGCTGGGTGAGATCGATCGGTAGGCTTACGCAGGCGTGTGGCTCTTCATGAACGCCAGCGTGTCCTGCAGGGAGCGCACGCCCGTGGTTGCGCCCAGCTGCGTCACGCAGAGTGCGCCGACGGCGTTCGCCAGTCGTGCCGTGCTTTCTAAATCCCATCCCAGCGCCAGCCCTGCGGTGAAGCCCGCGCTGAAGCAGTCCCCTGCCCCCAGCGCGTCCACCAGCCGCACGGGATAGGCAGGCAGATGAAACGCCGTCGCCCGATTCTTGACGAAGCAGCCCTCGCCCGCCATCTTGATGACCACCGTGCCCACACCTTCCGCCAGCAGTCGGTCGGCGATCCGTTCGGGTTCCGTCTCCCCCGTTAACTGCGACGCTTCGCCATAGTTCGGCACAATATAGTCCAGGTGCGGCAGGCATGGCTGAAGCGTGCGCAGCCAGCCGCCTGTGGCATCCCATGTGGTGTCCAGGCATGTAATCAGCCCCAGCGAGCGCGCTTTTTGTAGCACCTGTGCGGCAGGTTCGCCATCCATCGCGGGCATCAGGAACGCCCCCGCCAGGTGAAACACCCTACAGTCCTGCACCAGGCTCCAGTTGATGTCGTCGGGGTTGAACAGCGCGTTCGCGCCCATATAGTGAATGAAGGAGCGCTCGCCGTCAGGATGCACCATCACCATCGTGCTGGATGTGCCCGCCTCGCGCGTGCGGCGTATACCCTCCGTGCGCACACCGTACCGCTGTAGCTCATGGATCAAAAAATCGCCGAACGGGTCTTCACCAACCTTGCCAATCACCACCGTATCGATGCCCAGCTTGGCGAGCGCGAGCGCGGTGTTGGAGGCGCAGCCGCCGACATGCAGCTCCATGCGCTGCACATGCACGCACACGCCGCGCTCTGGATACGCGCTTACCGGGTACGCCACCACATCGGCAACGAGGATACCGACCGACGCCACCTGCGGCATCTCCTAATCCTCCCGCTTGAGCGTGCGCCTGAGATGTTCCAGGAAGCCTGCGGGTTCGGCATCGGCGTACTTTTTGAGGCGGATGCCACTCGCTTCGGCGTACTGCCGCAGAAGGTTGCGCTGGGCTTCCGTGAGTTTTCTGGGCATTTTCAGCCCGATACGCACGCGCAGGTTGCCCCGTCGCCCCGTGCGCGGGTCGGGCAGCCCCAGCCCTTCAATCACCAGCTCGCTGTTCGGCTCGGTCAACTCCGGTACCTCCAGCGTATACTTGCCGTCCAGCGTTTCGATTTCGATCTCATCGCCCAGCACCAGTTGCGGGAACGACAGATTGAGCTGGGTGATAAGGTCGCTGCCGTGCCGTTTGAAGCGGGGGTGTGGGGCGAGGTGCGCCACCACATAGAGATTGCCGTCGGAGCCGCCGCGCAGCCCCGAATCGCCCTCACCACGAAGCATGAAAACGGTGTCCTCTTCGGTGCCCGGCGGGATGGTCAGCGGGATTCGGTCGCGTTGCAGAACGCGCTTTTCACCATGGCACTGGCGGCACGGAGAGCGCACGATTTCGCCCTCACCGCGGCAGCGCTGGCACGGCATCACGCGCGTGATGGTCCCTAAAATCGTGGTTTGAGTGAAGCGCACGCGCCCGGAGCCGTGGCAATCGGGACAGCGTTCGGGCATGGTGCCTGGCTCTGCACCGGTGCCTTTACAGCGGGTGCAGAGGCGCAGTCGCTCCACCTCAATCTCCCGCTCCGCGCCGTGCAGCACTTCTTCCAGCGTGAGGGTGATGTCCACGCGCCGATCGCCGCCATCCACTGCGCCGCGCGTGGCGGCGCTGACGCCCCCACCAAAAAACATCTCGAACAGCCCCTCAACGGTCTCGAACGGGTCACCGGTTGAGGCGGTCGTGGGCACTGTATGCCCGAAACGGTCATACAGCGCCCGCGCTTCGGGGTCCGACAGCGTTTGATAAGCTTCGTTGATCAACTTGAACTTTTCTTCGGCTTCTGGGTCGTCCTTGTTGACATCAGGATGGTACTGGCGTGCCAGTTTGCGGTACGCCCGTTTGATCTCGTCCTGCGAGGCGTTTCGACTGACGCCGAGAACCTCGTAATAGTCGGGCTTGCGCATAGCAGCTCCTACTCACGGAGAGTGGTCTCCTCCTTGTAGACCGCCTCCACTTCCTCTTCGGTCTCTTCCTCTTCCTGAGTGCGAAGTTGCTTAATGTCGCGGGCGACAACCCATGCGCTTTCGGGTCCTTCCACCAGCACCTCCACCCTGTCGGGTGCCAGCACCAGCGGTTTGATTTTGCCTTCCGCGATCTCCTGCAGAGCAACAGTCAGCGGGTTAAAATCGGTGCCGATAACGGGCACCAGCGGTCGCACGCCCTCACGCAGAAGGCGGGCGCGCTCCGCCGCCAGCAGCGTCAAAATATAGCGCGGGTACTGATTCAGTTCGTCATTTTCTGGATAGATCATTCATCTATCACCGTCCCTTTGATGGCAGCGGTTTTCGAAGTGGTATGACTGGCATTAGACACCACAACATGCGCGGGCGCTTCGATGTTTGCGCTCCACCCCGCGTGGCGTCTGACCGAATGCTTGCCCATGGTGTCGACCCATTATTATACCCGCCATGACAGGAATGTCAAGGGGTCAACCCCCCTCCTGTGTCAGGAGGGGAGTTGAAAGCTGAAGATGAGGTTTAGCGGCTGATTCGGCGGGCGCACACATAGCGCCGCTGATAGTAGCCTTCGTTCAGCGAGTCGATTCGCACGCGCCCGCGCGCGCTGGATGCATGAATGAACTTGCCGTTGCCGATGTAGATACCCACATGCGAGATGCGGCGTCCGCGCGTGCGGAAAAAGACCAGATCGCCCGGCTGCAACTGGTCGCGGGATACGGGCTTACCCAGTTGTGCCTGAGCGCTCGCGCTATGCGGCAGGCTGACGCCCACACTGCGATAGACATGCAGTGCGAAGCCCGAACAATCGAACCCGCGCGAGCTGCTACCGCCATAGCGATAGGGTCGCCCCAGATGGCGGTGGGCAATCTCCAGCACGCGCCGTGCCGTCGGACTCAGCCCACTATCGCTCTTCAGCATCGCCAGCGCAGCCGTCCGCGACGGATTGCGCCTCGATGCCGACTGACGGACACCCGGCGACCTGCTAACATTTGTGGGGCGCACCGATGACGACGGCTTACCCCTTGCCGACGCGCCCTTCACCGGGATGCAGACCACATCGCCCGGTTTGATTTTGTGCGGGTTGCGGAAACTGTTCACCCTCAACAGCTCAGGCAATCGCAACCCGAAACGGTGAGCAATCGCATAGAGCGAATCGCCCTCCTTAACGGTGTATCGGATTGTTTTTTGGGCAACGGCGCTAACGATTAAACTTAAAAACAGGGCTAACAGCCCTCCGATTTTGAAAACATTACCCATGCCTGCCCTCCCTGGTAAAGTGTTTCAACCCCGTTAGATTAACGGGGTTCCTGACCTGCGTCCATGCGACTTCGGTCGCATGGCAGGGGCATTATACCCCCTCCATCCCACCTGTGTCAACCCTTTCAATGTGCGTTCCAGCGGGTTATGCGATACAGGACAAGCCGGCTGCCGATAGCCTTACAGCCCGGATAAGCAGTGTGTTAGCACCCCGGCAGTGGCTGGTATCAGGCGCTTATAATAGCGCGATGCCCACTCGCGCGGAGCTATTCATCTGGTACAGCCCTGCCGAGCGGTGGCAGGTCGGTGTGGCTGCGCTGGCAAAGCCAAGCACGGTACGCCTGCTTTTCAACCATGAAGGAATCCCTGCACGAACCCTGGTCAAACCAGGTGGTGTTCAACGCGGGCTGATAGACCCTCTTTTCAAACTGCCCTGTCCACTGCATCGCGGCAGGTTCCATCGCTCGGGTGAAGCGAAGGGGTTGTAAGCCGATCCAGAAAATCAGCGCGATCAGCGGCAGCACCAGCGCAACCTCCGCCGGCTTCAGGTCGCGCACCGTCTTCAATTGCTCTGGAAGGGGACCGTAGAACACGCGCTGGAACATCCAGAGCATATAGACCACCGATAGAATCGTGCCCGTCGCGCCGATCACCACCCACAGGAGCGGAGTCAGCCCCTCACGCGACGCCTGATACGCCCCGAACAGGCACAGGAACTCGCCGATGAAGCCGTTGGTGCCTGGCAGGGCGACCGCCGCCAGCAGCGCAATCAGGAACAGCGCGGAAAGCAGGGGTATCTGTGCCTTCAGCCCGCCCAGTCGCCCTATCTCCAGCGTGCCCGTGCGCGCCTTCAGCAGACCCATCAGCAGAAACAGCGCGCCCATCGTCACCCCGTGATTGAGCTGCTGGATCACGCTCCCAGTGAAGCCCGCCTCATTCAGCGCGAACAGCCCCATCATGATGAACCCCGCGTGGCTCACCACTGCATAGAGCGCGACCTGCTTCATGTCGGTCTGCATGGTCGCCACGATGGCAGCGTACACCACCGCAATCGCTGCCAGCGCCATGCCCAGCGGCGCGAACGCCTGCGCCGCGTCGGGAAACAGCGGCAACGCGAAGCGCAAAAAGGCGTACGCGCCCGTCTTCAAAAACAGCACCACCACGGGGATGGGCGCCTCGCCCATCGCGAGGGGCCACCAGGTGTGAAACGGCACAAGGGGCAGCTTAATCGCGAACGCCAGCGCGAAACCCAGAAAGAGCCACTTCTGCACCTCGAACGGCACACCCCCCTCCGCCACAAACGCCTGCAGGCGCATCAGCTCGAAAGTTATCGCGCCCGTTGCCCGATAGTGTGCGAACGCCAGCCACAGCGCCGCCAGCAACATAAACAGCGAGCCGAAAAAGGTGTACAGAAAGAACTTCAACGCGGCATAACTGCGCCGCTCGCCGCCCCAGAGCGCAATCAGAAAATAAGTCGGCACCAGCGTCAGCTCAAAAAACACATAGAACAGCACCAGATCGAGCGCCATGAACACGCCCAGCAGGGCGGTCTCCAGCAACAGCAGGTGAAAGAGAAACGCATGCAGGCGTTCGAGTGGTTCCGCGCCGTCCGTGCGGGCTGCCATTAGCCCCAGATAGCCTATCGTCAGCACGCCCAGCGCCGCCGTCAGCATCACCAGCCATAAGCTGACCCCGTCGATGCCCAGCAGGTACGAGACGCCATAATCGGGCAGCCACGCCACGCGCTCTACAAACTGATAGCCCGCCGCGGTCGGGTCAAAATAAGCCGCCAGCAGGAAGGTCAGCCCCAGCGTGAGCAGCGCAAATACCATCGCCACCGCCCATGCCGTCCAGCGCTGGGAACGCGGCATTAGCAAAACCAGCAGAGCACCTATCAGCGGCATCCAGAGCGTCCAGCTCAGTACCCTCGTCGCCCACTCCATAGCCAAACTATTGTACCCAGCCTAATAATAGGGATACTCCTCCTGACCTGCCATATATGTCTGATAGCTGAGCAGGAGCGGGATGCCAGCAAGGATCAGCAGCAGTAGCAGGCGCAGGGCAAAAAGGGCAATCGGATTGAGGCGCGCGAGCGGTTTCAAGCGGCTGAGGGCAAGGCTTGCGCCCGACAGATAGAGCAGAGCCAGATAGCGGGCGGGCAACTCCGCATAGCCATAAGCCAGCGCCCACAGCAACGCCAGCACCATCAGCGCGACGCTCACCACGCCGCGCCGCAACCGAAAGTCGCGCAGGAGCCAGCCAATGGGTACACCAACGCCCACAATCGCGCCCAGCGAACCTGCGAGCTGACCCAGCGACGCGCTCTTATTGTAAAAAATCAGCCCCGCGCTCAGTCCGCCCAGCGTCGCCAGCAAAAAGGGCAAGCCTGCCCCGCGCTCCTGCTCCCCATTCGGCGCGACCAGCACCGCCAACAGCCAGGTGGCAACCGTCAGCACCAGAATGATGCGAACACCGCTGACGGGCGTCCAGTAGCCCGACTGGATGAGGGGTTTCAACGCCAGCACCATCCATCCGCCCAGCAGCAGGAGCGCCAGCGCGCCCCACAGCCAGCGATAGTCCGCCGGTATCTCCGCCAGCCAGCCGAGCAGAATGCCCATTAGCGCGAAGTAGAACAGCCAGTGCATGGCGTCGGTCGGTGGAAAGGCGGGTCTGCCCACGGTCAGCCAGCAGGCAAGGCAGAAGCTTACACCGAACGCCAGCGGATACAGCACTCCCTGAAAGCGTGCCAGCGGCGGAATGCGCCCGCCAAGCAGCCACACGATGCCAGCCACCAGCGCGGGCACACCCGCCGTTAGCAACGAGTGCCATACCACACTCACTGCCGAATCGCCTCCACAGCCACCGTCACGCGCACATCGTCTGCCAGACCGCCGTTCAGCCCGTAGCTGACCCCGAACTGGCTGCGCTTAATCGTGAAGGTGGTCTCGAAGCCGATAATCTCCTGCCCGCGCGGGTTGCGTCCCTTGCCCACATAGGTCACGCGCACTGTCAGCGGGCGAGTGGTGCCCCGAATGGTAAGGTTGCCCTTCACCTCCACCGTGGTGTTGTTGATCTTACGCACGGAGGTGCTGCGGAAGGTGATTTTGGGGTACTGACGCACATTGAAGAAGTCGGGCCCGCGCAGATGGTCATCCCGCTGGTTGTTGCCCGTGTCCACACTGTTCACATCGATCTCGAACTCCACGGAGCTGTTGGCAGGATTGCGCTCATCGACAACAATCGTGCCGCGGAACGAGTTGAATCGCCCGTAGGCATACGCGGTGTTCATGTGCTTCACGCGGAAAATCACAAACGAGTGAACGGGGTCGACCTGATAGGTCACCCGCTGGGCGTACGCGCCCGGCAACGAACCCATCAGCAATCCGAATGCGCTCAGATATGCCATCCAGCGCCCTGTGCATGTTTTGCTCATAGCAATCCCTCCTTGTGAGTGTTTCAAGCGTCTATTCGGTGGGCGCAGGCTCCACCAGTTGCTGAAGCTGCTGGCAGAAGGCGCGGAGCGTATCCGCCTGAAGCCGAAACAGGTGATATTGCCCCTGCTTGCGCATTGTCACCAGTCCCGCACCGATCAGCACATTCAGATGATGCGAGACGGTCGCCTGCGCAATCGGGAACCGCTCCGCCAGCTCGCCGCAGGACAGCTCGCCATGCTGGGCAATCGCCCGCAACAACCCCAGCCGTGTCGGATCGGCGAGCGCCCGCGCCACCTGCACCCACTGCCTCTCGTCCATCGCCTCACCGATATATAGACGCTTGTCTATATATCTATACGAACGACGCCCGAAAAGGTTCCCTGTCGCGAAAAAGCAGGAATCGTGGCAGTATGCGCGAATGGAGGGGCTGTGCAGCGAGGGTATCTGGTGGTGAACCCCAGCGCGGGGGGAGGGCGCGCCACTCGACGCCTGCGTGTGGTGCGTACCGCGCTGGAACACTGGCGCACTATCTGCACCCGCTCGCTGGAGGAGGGGATCGAGGTCTCGGCACGGTTAGCCAGGGAGGGTGCGGTCTGCGTCGCGGTCGGTGGCGATGGCACGCTCAGCAGTGTGGTGGGCGGCTACCTGCGGGCGGTGGAGCGCGGCGAGGTGGCGGACACCACGCGCATCGCGTGCCTGCCTGTCGGCACCGCCAACGACGCCGCGCGCGAGCTGGGCGTGCCCAAACGCCTGCAACAGGCGCTGCCCGGTCTTGCCCAGCCCACCTGCCAGACGCTCGACGCCGGGCGCATCCAGTTGCCCGACGGACGCGAGCATTTCTTCTTCAATGTGGTCGGCGTCGGCTTCGACGCCCGCGTGAACGACGCCACCAGCGAACACCTCAAGCGGCGCTGGGGACGGCTGGCATACATCGTGGCGATCCTGAAACAGCTCTGGCACTATCAGCCTGTGCCACTGCTGCTGGAAATCGACGGGCAACGCATCGAGCAATCGGCGCTGCTGGTGGCGATTGCCAACGGGCGCAGCTATGGCGGGGGCATCCGCATCGCGCCCTTCGCCGAGTTCGACGACGGCTGCTTCGATGTGTGCCTGATCGAGTATATTCCACGACTGGAGTTTTTGCGCCAGTTCCCGCGTGCGCTGCGCGGCGAGCATCTGGGTCATCCATCGGTGCATCACTGGCGAGCCAGAAGCGTGCGCCTCTGGCTGCCCGATATGGAGCCAGTGTCGGTCGATGGCGAACTCATCTACACGAGCCACCTGCACTGTGAGGTGCTGCCCGCGCGCGTGCCGTTCGTCCTGCCACAGGTATAATCCCGCCGATGCAACCGAACCACTGGAGCGCGATAGCCGAGCAGTTGCGTCAGCAGCTGGAGGAGCGTCATCAGGCACGCGAGGAGGCGTTGCAGGCGTGCCGCAAAGCCATCCAGCTCTGCGCCCGCGCCATTCGCAGCCTGCATCGGCGCGAGTTCGATGCCTGTCGCGCTCTGCTCAGCGAAGCATATCAGCAGATTCAGGGCGCACGGGAGCGACTGATGCCCTATCCGATGCTCTATTACGCGGGCTTTCTGCAGGATGCCGAAAAAGAGTATGTGGAGGGCGAAACGCTCTACGCGATTGTGCTGGGAAATGCCCTGCCAGAACCCGACGAGCTGGGCGTGGAGTGCGGGGCGTACCTGAACGGCATGGCGGAAGCCGCCTCCGAGTGCCGCCGCTATGTGCTGGATTTACTGCGAGCGGGCGAGCTGGCGCATGCCGAGACCCTGCTGAAAGTGATGGACGAGATTTATGACGAACTGATTACCTTCGACTATCCCGACGCGCTCACGATGGGGCTGCGGCGCGCCTGCGACGCGCTGCGTGCCGTGCTGGAGCGCACCCGCGCCGACCTCACCGTCACCATGACCCAGAAACAGCTGGAAGCCGCTTTAGCCCAGGCACTGGAACGCCTGTCTGCCGAGCAGAGCTAAAGCGGTCCCAGTTCGGGATGAAGCAGCTTTGCCAGTTGTTCCAGCGCGTCGATGAGGCGGGGCGATTCGCGCAGGTAGAGGTCGGGGTTCACTTCATACACGCGCTGGCGCTGAACGGCGGGCGTGCGACGCCAGCGCGGGTCAGCTAAGATTGCCTGCTTTTTGGGTCCCGCCAGCACAATCACTTCGGGTCGGCAGGCGAGCGCGGTCTCCATACTGATCGCGCGGAAACCCCGCATAGCGCTGCCCAGCGCGTTCGCGCCGCCTGCCCGACGGATGAGATCATCGGCGAAGGTGTCGCGTCCCGACGCCCAGAGCGGCTCCAGCCCGATCACAAACAGCACGCGCGGGCGCAGGCGCGTGCGCTGAACACGCCGATGTACGCGCTCCATGCGCTCCCTCAGCTGGCGCGCGAGCTGCTCCGCCCGCCGGGGCACGCCCGCCGCCCTGCCAATCTGCACAATGAAGGCGAAGAGCTTCTCGAAGGTGTTCGGGTTCGCACTCAGCACACGCACGCCGAGCCGACGCAGAACGGGAATCACGCGGCTGTTGAGCAGCTCATGCGCCACCACCAGGTCGGGCTTGAGCGCGATCACCCGTTCAGGGCTGATGTTCGCATCGCCCACTTTGGGCTTGCGCTTCGCTTCAGGGGGATAGTCGCACATGGCGGTGACGCCGACCACGCGCTCGCCCAGCCCCAGCGCGAACAGAATCTCCGTGATGGAGGGCGCCAGCGACACGATGCGACGCGCCTCACTCACCGCATAATCGCCTCCACTGCCTTCGCCTGAATCTCGAACACCTGCTGAAGCCCCTTTTGCGCGAGATCGAGCAGACGGATCAGTCGCTCGCGCGAGAAGGGTGCGCCCTCCGCTGTGCCCTGCACCTCCACATAGCGCCCCTTATCGGTCATCACCACATTCATATCGACGGCTGCCTGCACATCTTCCTCGTAGCACAGATCGAGCAGCTCCTCGTTGCGCACGACGCCGACGCTGATGGCTGCCACACGCTCCTGGAAGGGGAACCGCTGCAGGTAGCCTTCGTCGATCATCCAGCGGCACGCCTGCACGAACGCCACGAAGCCGCCCGTAACACAGGCGGTGCGCGTGCCGCCATCCGCCTGCAGTACATCACAATCGAGCGTGATGGTGCGCTCCCCTAGCTGCGAAAGGTCGACCACGGAGCGGATGGAGCGCCCGATCAGACGCTGGATTTCCATCGTGCGTCCGCTGGGCGTGCCGCGGGCGACATCACGCTGACTGCGCTGTTTGCCCGCGCGGGGCAGCATTCCGTACTCCGCCGTAATCCAGCCGCTGCCCGTGCCCTTCAGAAAGGGCGGCACCTTATCTTCCACCGTTGCCGTAATCAGCACGCGCGTGTTGCCCATCGTAATCAGGCATGAACCCTCCGCATAGGGGTGAAAGCCGTACTCTATCTGCAGCGGTCGTATCTCATGCGCCGCTCGCCCGTCCACTCGTTTCATCATTCCGCCCGAAGTGTACCCGATTCGCGAACCCTTGCTGTTGCTCAAAAATTCGGCGGGCATGTGGAATAAACACGCAAGGAGTGGCGGATGAAACTGAGCAGCTGGCGAATTGTGCGAGGTCTGTGGAGTTATGCCCGGATGCGTCTCTGGCTCCGATGGGCGCAACAGCCTATTGGCAAACGGCTGGCAATTAGTATCTTCATCACCAGCACCCTGCTGCTTCCGCCCTATCTGATAATCAGCGTTCACTCCATGCGAACCGCGCTGGCGGATCAGCAGCGGCTCACCCTGCTCCAGCAGCTCAAAGCTGCCCAGATACTGCTTGAACACGAGGGTTGGCAACTGTTGCGCACCTGCGAGGACTATGCGGTCTGGAATGAGTTTCAGCAGGCATTGCTCCAGCGCGATTCAGCCTGGGTTCAGGAAAACATTCTCGACTGGATATTGCCGCACTTCTATCTCGATACGGTGCTGATTTTTGACATGCAGGGTCGCGCGGTCTACCAGGCAGGTCGTCAGATATCCGCGCTGCAAAGCCCGCGCAACCCTCTCTTGAAAATCGCTCTACAGGGTTCCAGCCAGATGGGACTGATGCGGATTGACGGTGCGCTCTATCAGGTTGCCTGTGCGCCCGTGCTGGGCAACAACTACGCGCCGCCGCAGGCGGGCGTGTTGATGCTGGCACGCCAGCTGGATCGGGCGCTCTTGACCCGCCTGTGGGGGCGGCTCAACAACACGGTTAAACTGATGCCGCCAGGGACCATACCGAGATCGGCTGATGGCTCCACACCCTTTGCGCTCACCCAGCCCGATGGCAAGCTGACACTCGGCACCCCCCTGCATGGTGTGGGCAATCAGGTGGTGGCGGTGCTGACCGTTAGCACGCCCACAGTGCAGGCCCGCGCGATGCAGCAGGCGATACAGCGCGCCGCGCTCTATCTGCTGCTGGCGGGTCTGCTGCTGACAGGTGTATCGACGGCAGCCGTGATTGTGATGCTGCGCCGCCATCTGGACCTCTTTTTGCGGGCAGCGAACCGACTGGCGTCGGGCATGTGGGAGACGCGCGTGCCTTACCCTGCCCGCGACGAGTTCGGCATCCTGGCACGCGCTTTCAACCATATGGCGGAACAGCTGCAAGCCGCTTTCGAGCGTCTGGACCAGCAGCGCCGCGAGATCGAAGCCCAGAAAAGCGAGCTGGAACGGCTCTATAATGAACTCCAGCAGACCAATCAGGAGCTGGCGACCGCCAATCGCGAGCTGGTCGCCATGAACGCCATGCTCTCCCATGCGGTCGTCACCGACAGCCTCACGGGGCTGCGCAACCATCGCGCGTTCCACGAATCGCTGTTGAGTCTGGTGCAGATGGCGGAGCGTTCGGGTCAGCCCCTGTCGCTGATTATGCTCGATATCGACCATTTTAAGCAGTTCAACGATCGGTTCGGGCATCCCGCGGGCGACGAGCTGCTGCGCCAGGTGGCGACGGTGTTGCGTCAGTCGGCACGCGCGTACGATGTGGTCGCCCGTTACGGAGGCGAGGAGTTCGCCATCCTGCTGCCCAACACCGATTTGCAGGAGGCGGTTGCCGTGGCGGAACGGCTGCGCCAGCAGGTTGCCGCGATTCAGAACCCACACGCGACCGTCACGGCGAGCTTTGGCGTCGCCACCCATCGGCGGGGACAGGCGCCCGCCACACTGCTCTATGAAGCCGACGCCGCGCTCTATCGGGCAAAACGGTCCGGACGCAACTGCATTTGCACCGCTGAGGACGACAAACTTCAGGCGGCGGGCTAATCGAAGCGCACGCCTGCCGCGGTCAGCCGCTCGCGAATCGTTGCGGGGCAACGGGTCGGTTTGCCCTCGCGCGTGATCCATGCGTGGCGCGTCCAGCCTTCTGCCAGCAACTGGCGCGTATCCGCGTTCAGAATCTCATACTCGAACCGCATCAGGCTCCGCTTCAGTTCGGTCAGGCGCACGCGCACCAGCACGCGCTCGCCATAGCGGGCGGGCGCCCGATAGCGACAGCAGGCTTCCACCACCGCCAGCGGCGTGCCGCTCTGCTCAATCGCCTGATAGTCGATGCCGTATGCCCGACAGAACGCGCCGCGCGCTACCTCGAACCACACGAAGTAGTTGGCGTAGTAGACCACGCCCATCGCGTCCGTCTCGGCATACCGCACCTCAAACGGCTCCGTCTCTATCCAGGGCGTCTCAGTTGGGCGATCCATTTCTCAAACTCCTGTTCGATGCGTTTGAAGCCGCGCAGGGAGCCGTGGTAGTGGAGGGTCAGCGCGCGCTCCTGCTCCTTGAGTTCGGTGAGCAGGGCGCGAGCGCGTTCGCAAAAGCGCAGGTCGTCGAGCTGGTTGTAGCGGGCGCGAAGTTCGTCCAGCGGGATTTCCTGACCCAGCAGCGGTTGAAGCATCTCCGCCACTTCTGCCATCAGCTGGAGCCGCCCCCACACGCCTTCCGGACTCTGCCCTTCACTCTCGAACGGCTTCAGGTTAACCCGTGCGAGTTCCTGCCAGCGGGTGCGGGCGTAGTTCAGCAGCTCCTCCGTGAGGGGCTGGGTGGGCGATTGGGCGAGCCGCTGAGATAGACCCCGAATCTCATTGGGCACATAATCCTTTCGCAGCTGGCGCCATGCCATCTGTGCCTTGCTGAAGAGCGTTTCGAGGCGCTGTTGCAGGCGCAAGTGGACGCGCCCGTCAGGGATCAGCGTCAGCAGGCGCTGACAGTCGCGCAGGGCGTTCAGGGCGCGGATCAGGCGACGCAGGCGACGCTTCCAGAACGCCACGCGCGTGGGCGGATAGCAGGAATAAAACAGCGTGAGACACGCCTGCAGGCGCACCGCTGCTCTCCGAAGGGTCTCTGTCTCATCCAGCGACGGTGGGTGTTCCAGCATGGGCAGAGCGTCCAGAACCTGTCGGGCGCCATAGGCGCAGAAAGCACGGCAACTCATCGTGACAGTTGCTCCATCTGGTGCAGGAGCTGTTCGAGCGTTTTCATGCGGGCGCCGTAGGTTGCCCAGTCGCCCTGCTTGAGCGCGTCCTGCGCCTCGCGATAGACACGGTTCGCCTGCTGAACCAGCGCACGGATGTCAGTTGCCGGGGAGGGTGTCGGCGCAGTGGCGGTTGCCGCTGGTGGGCGACGCACGCCCGGCGACGGCTTCGCCTCGCCCAGCAGCTGAGCCAGACCCTGCTCCACCGTGTCGGTCATCACCACGCGATTGCCGCTGGCTAAAATCACCTTCTTCAGCTCGGGGATTGCCGCCTCGTACGCCGCCTGCAGATAGATCGGCTCAAAATAAAGCATCGAGTTGCCTAACGGAATGACCAGCAGATTGCCCCGAAACACACGCGAACCCTGCTGGTTCCAGAGATTGAGCTGCTGCGCGATTTCGGGGTTCTGATTGATGCGGGCTTCGATCTGCGCGGGCCCGTACACCAGTCGCTCCTTCGGGAATCGATAAAGGATCAGCTCGCCATAGCGGTCAGGGTCGCAGTGCGCTGCCAGCCAGCCGACCAGGTTGTCGCGGTTGAGCGGGGTGAAGGGCAGGGTCAGCATATAGCGCGGCTCCGACTCGCCCGGCGGCTGCATCATCACATAGTAGGGCACCATCGGCTTCGGCTCCTGATTGACCAGCACCTCCCGCGCCACCTGCCAGGCGTCCTCTTTATTGAAGAAGATGCGCGCATCGGTGGTGTGATACAGTTCCAGCAGGCGCGCCTGCACGGAGAAGAGGTCAAGCGGATAACGGATATGGGACCGAAGCGCGGCAGGCATCTCATCGAGCGGCTTGAACAAGCCCGGAAATGCCTGACGATAGGCACGGATGATGGGGTCACTCTCGTCGGCAATATAGGCGTTCACCTCGCCCGTGTAGGCATGGATGGTGACCTTAACGGAGTTGCGCAGATAGTTGAATTGGCGCAAACGCTGATCCGCCGAGAAGAAGGGCTTGCTGTAGGGATAGTTGCGACTGTAGGTGTAGCCGTCATAGACCCAGACAATCTCGCCATCAACAATCACGGGGTAGGCATCGTTGTCCCACAGCAGAAAGGGAAACAGCGCGCGCACGCGCTCCGCGATATGGCGACGGAAGAGCAGGCGCGACTCCGCCGTCAGGTCGCGGGAGAGCAACAGGTTCGAATCCTGCAGGCGGATGGCGAACATCAGCCGTGAGAGGAAGCCGCTAATCGGCACGCCGCCATCGCCTGCGTAGGTGGTGTAGACATTCTCTTCGGTGCCACTGCCCGTCAGCATCGGGTAGTCCAGTTCCTTCAGGCGGGAGCGCACGATGGCATATTGCGTGATGTTCTCCCCGAAATAGACGGCGGGGTTCTTGAGCGGGATGTCGGGTGGGGTCACAGGCGGCAGATCGCGAATCCACAGCAGCGGTTGACCCTCACTGGTCGCCTCGTTGACCGGGTTCATCACCAGCCCGTAGCCGTGCGTGTAGAGCAGGTGGAGGTTCTGCCAGCGCTGGGCTTCCGGTGGAAGCCCCTCCAGATTCAGCTCACGCACCGACAGCAGTACCTGTCGAACTGTGCCGTTGATCGGATAGCGATCGACATCGATATCCACGAAGCGGTAGTAAGGCTTGAGCGCCTGCAGGCTGTTATAGACCTGGCTGAGCGGGCGGAAGTCCCACATGCGCAGGTTCTCCAGCGAGCCTTGCGCCTCCTGTAGGTCGGCAGCGGTCAGCTCCTCGCGCACATTCATCGCGCGCACCTGCACCCTGTCCAGCTGATAGGCGCGGCGGGTGAACTCCAGATGGCGCTCGATATAGGGACGCTCCCGCTCCAGCTGGTTCGGCACCACCACAAAGCGCTGCACCATCGGCGGATAGAACATGCTGGCGACCACCCAGAACAGGATCACCGCCCCAAAGCCGCCTATCGGCAGCAATAGACCCGCGCCCGGACGCAGGCTGATCAGGCACAGCACCGCCGCGATCAGCAACCCGAACACCGTCAGGTTCAGGATTGGCAAAGTGGCATGCACATCGGTGTAGCCCGCACCAAAGAACTGGTCATGGTCCGAGAAGACCAGATCATAACGCCCCAGCCACAGATACCAGGCAAAGGTCAGCAGGAAGAGCGTCGCCAGTATCAGCAGATGGGGCTTCACCGACGGCAGGAAGGTGGGCATACCGCCCAGCCAGCCCAGCGCCCGATTGAAATAGTAAAAACTGCCGATGCCCACCAGCACCACAAGCGTGGCGAACACCATCAGCCCCGTCAGGAACGACAGGAACGGCAGGCGAAACACATAAAAGCCCACATCCTGCCCGAACAGCGGCTCCTTTACACCGAACAGCTGCGCATGGCGGAACAGCAGGAACTCGTTCCATGCACCCACCGCCGTCAGACCCACAAACAGTGAGAAGACCAGCACGCCCAGCACCAGCAGCCAGAAAGTGCCCACGCGCACCGCCCGCGTGATGCGCACGATGCGTCCACCCCGCAGTGCAAAAGCCGGCTCCTCCACCGAACCCACCACCCGATTCGCCACCACCAGATTCACCAGCGCAAACAGGAAGAATCCGACGCTCACCGTCAGGAAGAGGGTCAACTTCGCGCCCAGCACCCGCCCGAACACCTGCGGATAGCCCACATCGTGAACAAACCACAGGTAGTCCGTATACAGCCGCACCAGCATCCCACCGAAGAAGAGCAGAAGCACCGCGAACATAATCAGCCCTGCTACCACCCGCTGCCTGAGCGCCATAACCCAATTGTACCCTGCATCCCGACTCCAGATTTTTGACAGCCATTCCGATAATCGCCGCCTGTTTGTGAACGAAATCGCCTTTCCGGACACACCAGCGGTTTCGCTGGCTCAGATGGTCTATCCGTCCGATACGGTGGTCTGGTTCGACGGCTATCTTGTGGAGGGCAATCGAGCGCGGTTTGAGCCGGGCAGTTCACTCTCGGCGCGGCATGGTGCGCCGGTAGAGTCGCTCTATTTTCAGACGGTTCGGCAGTCGCGCATCGATCGGGTGCAGGTGGTGGCGCTGGACACCCATGCGAAGAGCCTGCCGTCCCGATTGCGACCTGACATCGCAAGAGAGGGAAGCGATTTTATTCAGTACCTCTCGCGCCCCGTCGCGCTCGATGGGCGGCGGGTGCCCGTGTGGTTTGTGCAGGGCACGGTTTACCATGGCAAATCAAGCTTTATCGGGTGGCCCAGTCGCCCCGACCCCGACACAGGACGCATGCTCCTGCGCTGCTACCATCGCGACTTCTATTGCGATGAGTGGTAGACTGGACTAATGCCTCCACCCGAAAACAGATGGGAGCATCATTTCAGGCATGTCCACTCCTTCCGAAATCGCTCCAGCGCGTGTAAAAACGGCTCATCGATGCGGTATACTTTGTATGGTACACTCCTATCAAACCGAGGTGGTCAATGGCAATCCGTATTGAGATTGAACTATCGGAGGCTGAAGCGCAAGCGCTGGAGCGCATCGCCCATGAGCAAGGAAAGCAACCCTCCACCTTGCTAAAAGAATGGTTGCTTTCTCAGCTGGTGCATGTTCGCTCGAATCAAGCGGAAAACCAGCCTTGTTCCATGGCGCCTGCGACAACCCACCATGAGATACAGATGGTGCCGATTGCATCTGACCTGTATCGGGTTCAACTGCTTGTGAATGGACAGCCAGTGGTTGGGAACCCCCTTTCTGTTGCTGGTCGATATCGTTCGGGGTACACAGACATCGCGGCGCATCACGATTCCTATCTGGAGGAGATTTTTGGCACATGGTGATCTTCGTTGATACCTCCGCAATTTTTGCTTTGCTCGATTCTGATGACCAATATCATCCCCAGGCGGTCGCCCTGTGGCAGAAAGTGGTGGCGGATGGTTATCAACTTTACACAACGAACTATGTCGTTATCGAGTGTGTTGCCCTTATCCAGCGACGACTTGGGTTTAGCGCACTGGATGACTTCGTTCAGCATATCCTGCCAAGTCTGACCATCGGATGGGTATCTGCGGAAACCCACACTACTGCTTTTGAGTTTCTGCTTCAGCAGCGTAAGCGTGATATGAGTCTTGTCGATTGCGTGAGCTTCGAGTTCATGCGCAGATTTTCAATTGATACTGCTTTTACTTTTGACAAACATTTTGATGAACAAGGTTTTCGGTTGCTGGATGCCGTTCTCAGCCAGAACGGTGATTAAGGAGCCACTCCTTCCGAAATCGCTCCAGCGCGTGTAAAAACGGCTCATCGATGCGGTAGACCATAATCTCGCGCAGGTAGCGGTCGCAGAGGGCGAGGGGCAGACCTGTACGCTGCACCTCGCTTTCAACAATCTCCTCTAAATGCGCTTCGCCCCAGGCGTAGGCGGTGTGCATCAGGTCGGTGAGCGCGTTCAGCGGTGCGTCGGCGTTCGTGAGCCAGACCGCCCACACGAAGGGCAAGCCTGTCCACCGCCACCACGCCTCGCCCAGGTCCAGCACGAACAGCCCCTCGCCGCTCGCGCTCATGCCCGCGTCGCCAATCAGCAGCGCGGCGTCCGCCTCCTGAAGCATCGCCTTCAGGTCGGGCGCATGATTCGCGCAGTGCGGCTGAACGCCATAGACCCTGCGCAACAGGATGCGCGTCAGCGCCGAGGAGGTCAGCGAGCTTTCATCCAGCGCGACGGTGCGAATCTGTTCAAAGGGCACTTTGCTGAACAGGCGCACGCTCAGCACCTCGCAGCGCGTGGCGATTGCCAGACCGGGCACAAAGCGCGTGTCGGGTCGGCGGAACCACTCGACGGACGACACCAGCGCGACATCGACCACGCCTGCCTCCAGCCAGCTCGCCAGCATCGACGGCGGCGCGTACCGCACCTCCGCCACCCGCCGACCCGCCTCCGTCTCAAACCAGCGGGTGAGCGGCGCCCCGTTCATGTAGGGCACACTGCCAATCACAAAGCGTCTCATCGCAGCCACCTGTCGAGCAGGCTGAAAACGAACAGCCCGATGCTCACATAACCGTTCAGGGTGAAGAAGGCAACATCCAGTTTGCTCAAATCGTCAGGGCTGACCAGCGACTGCTCGTAAGCCAGCATCAGCGCGGCGAAGCCGGCCCCTGCATAATAGAGCCAGCCCGCTTTCAGCGCGACCCCTGCGGCGATAAAGAACAGTATGCAGATCAGGTGCGACAGGCGCGAGATGGCAATCGCCCGCGCCTTGCCCAGCGTTTCGGGCAGACTGCGCAAGCCGTACTGCTTATCGAACTCGTAGTCCTGCAGGCTGTAAAGGATGTCGAAGCCTGCCACCCAGAAGGCGACGGCGAGCGTGAGCAGTATCGGCGTTAGTTCCAGCGTGCCCCGCACTGCAATCCATGTCGCGCTTGGCGCAATCCCCAGCGACAGCCCCAGCCAGTAGTGCGAGAGCGGAGTGAACCGCTTGGAGTAGGAGTAGCCGAGAATGATAATCAGCGCGACGGGGCTGAGCCAGAAGCAGAGCCAGTTCAGTTGCCACGCGGCATACACGAAAGCGACACTCGCAATCGCCATCAGCGTCGCCATCTGGCGCACGGTCAGCAGTCCCGCGGGCAGGGCGCGGTTGCGCGTGCGGGGATTCAGCGCGTCAATATCGCGGTCGGCGATTCGGTTGAACGCCATCGCCGCCGTGCGCGCGCCCACCATCGCCACCAGAATCCAGCCCAGCACGCGCGCGGAGGGCATCCCATCCGCCGCATAAATCAGCCCCATCAGCGCAAAGGGCAGCGCGAAGATGGTGTGTTCAAACTTAATCGCCTCCAGCACCAGATGAACCCTGCACCACACGCGCCCCAGATAGGTTCCCGCCTGCATCCTTAAGTCCTCACCCGCCGCAGAATGCGATTGAGCAGCCCCGGTGCGAACCGCTTCAGATAGAGGGCAATCTTCTCGGGACCGGCGATATAGACCTCCTCTTTGCGTTTGTAAATCGCATTCACAATATGGCGAGCGCACACATGTGGGTCCATGCCCTTCTCGATGGGTATGTCCATCTGACCATGCTCGCTGCCGTCGCCGCGCAGGGCGTGGATGGAGACCTCCGTGCGCACCCAGCCGGGGCAGATAAGCGTTACGCAGATGCCCCTGTCGTGAACTTCGGCGCGCAGGGAGTCGAAAAAGCCGTGCAGGGCGTGCTTGGAGGCACAATAGGCGGAGCGCAACGCGATGCCAAACTTGCCCAGCAGGCTGCTGACGACCACGATGTGCCCCCGCTCACGCTGAAGCATATAGGGCAGCACGGCTTTCGTCAGCGACACCGCCCCGAAGAAGTTGACCTCCATCAGGCGGCGAACCACCTCCAGCTGAGTTTCCTCCACCAGCGAGCGCTGGGAGATGCCCGCGTTATTGATCAGCACATCGATCCAGCCGAAATGCTCAATTGCAGCGGCGACCATCGTGGAGTGGCATTCGGTCTGGGTGATGTCGAAGGGCAGGATCAGCACTTTGCCCGCGCCCGTGCAGGCACCGCGCACCCGTTCGAGCCGATCCTGGCGACGAGCGGACAGCACCAGATGCGCACCTTCGCGGCTGAAGGCATGTGCCAGCGCCTCACCGATGCCCGACGACGCGCCTGTAATCCAGACAACCTTCTCTCGAAAGCGCATGCTAAATCGCCTGTCGCGCTAATGCCGTTTCGGGCAGGGTCTCGCCCAGACGGGCGGCAATCTCCTCCGGGTTCTGCGCCACGCGATACATCTCCTCGCGCGAGATGAGCTTGTGCTGATACAGGAACAGCAGATGGTTGTCCAGCGTGATCATGCCAAGCTGATGTCCTGTCTGGATAGCCGACTCGATGCTATGAATCTTGCGCTCGCGGATCATATGCCCGATGGCGGGCGTGCAGATCATGATTTCAAAGGCGGCGACGCGCCCGGGTCGGTCCGCGCGCGGCAGAAGCAGCTGCGAGATGACCGCCACAAGGTTCGTGCTGAGCTGCACCCGAATCTGCTCCTGCTGATCCATCGGGAACACATCGACGATGCGCTCCACCGTGCGGGCGGCGCCGGTGGTGTGGACGGTGGAGAAGACGAGGTGCCCCGTCTCGGCAGCGGTGATGGCAGCCTGAATCGTGCGCAGGTCACGCATCTCGCCCACCAGAATCACATCGGGGTCCATGCGCAGCGCGCGGATGACGCCCTCCTCGAACGAAGGCACATCGACGCCCACCTCCCGCTGGCTCACCACCGACTTCTTCGGCTCATGAAAATACTCAATCGGGTCTTCGATGGTCACGATGTGGGTGTCGCGATTCGTATTGATATAATCGATCATTGTGGCGAGCGTGGTGGTCTTGCCGGAGCCGGTGGGACCCGTCACCAAGATCAGTCCACGCGGCAGGTGCAGCAGTCGCTTGACATGATCTGGCAGACCAATCTCTTCGAAGCTGCGTAGGCGGTAGGGGATTAAGCGGAAGTTGATGGCGATCGCGCCTTTTTCGTAGTAGGCGGCGACGCGGAATCGCGCTTTTTCGTGGGTGTAGCCGAAGTCGGCGGTGCGCACGCGCTCCAGCTCGTGGATGGCGCGTGGGGGCGCCACCTCACGGAAGATCCGCTCCGTGTCCGCCGGGCTCAGCTCGCCGAACTCCTCCAGCCGCACCAGCCGCCCATAAAGCCGCAAAGTCGGCGGCTCGTTCGGCACGATATGAATATCCGAAGCATCGCGCTCGTAACAGATATTGAGCAACTCGTTCGCCGTTGCATATTTACGCATAGCCGACCCTCCTGCATAATCCTGCCGATTTCGCGGGCGGGGTCGCGATTCCTGCACAAAACCCCGCCGTGCCGTGTGCCGTTGGGGTCGCGAACCCCACAGGTTCCTTTTGGGCGCTGAGACCAGCCGCGCGATTCGTCGAGCGAACCCGACGCTGCCACTTGGCATGATCCTCACGCCCTGCCAGTTCTGGCGACGGTTCGACCCACCTCGGGCATCACGCGCACGGCAGGATAACCCTATTATACCCCGGAAAACGGTAGAATCGGGATGATGGACTGGCAGGCGATTCGCGACTGGGCGGGCAGTACCGAAGCCACGCTGGTGCTGACCGGCGTGTTGCTGGCATTGCTGGTATGGAACCTGTGGCTGACGCTGCGCTGGCGTGCGTTCCAGCGACGCTGGCGCAACCTGCTCACGGGCAGCGAAGGCAACTCACTGGAGCGACTGCTCTATGAAACGCTGCGACGGGTCTCCCTGATGGAAGAAACCCTCAAAACGCACGGGAACCATCTGCAACGGCTGCAGAGTCAAACCGATGGGTGCATCCAGCAGGTGGGCGTCGTGCGGTATGACGCCTTTCCAGATGCTGGCGGTCAGCAGAGCTTCGCGATTGCTCTGCTGAACCGCGCGGGCGACGGCATCGTGCTGAGCGGCATCCATAGCCGACAGGAGATGCGCGTCTACGCCAAGCCCATCCAGCGGATGCGCTCCACCGTTGGACTATCGGACGAGGAACGCCTCGCCATCCAGCAGGCGATGGAGCAGGCACAGCAAACGGAGGCGCGAGTGTGAACGGCTTCGAACTGAGCGACGAGTGGCTCATTGAGCGGTTCAAAGAGGGCGATGATACCGCCTTCGACCAGCTGGTGCGCCGCTACGAGCAGAAGGTCTACCAGCACGCCTATCGGCTTACCCATAACGCCGACGACGCCGCCGATGTGACGGCGGAGGCGTTCCTGCGCATGTACACCGCCCTCAAGCGCTTCCGCGGCGACGCCCAGCTCACCACATGGCTCTACCGAATCGTGCAGAATGTCTACTTCGACTTCTACAAGCGGGAGCGACGCCACCAGCACCTGCCGCTGGAAATCCCCTCCGACGAAGACGACGAACCGCTGGAGCTGCCCATCGCGGATGAAAGCATCGATCTGGACGAACACCTGCTGGAGCAGGAGCGGCAGCGTGTACTGCGCGAAGCCATCGAGCAGCTGCCCGACTACCAGCGCATCGTGGTGCTGCTGTTCCACGAGGAGCAGCTGTCCTATGAGGAGATTGCCGCCGTCACGGGGCTGCCGCTGGGCACAATTAAGTCGCGGTTGAATCGGGCGCGAGCGACCTTGCGCGAGCTGCTGGAACCCCATCGGGAACTTTTTGAGTCGGGGAGCCGTCCAAACCCTTCGGAGACAGCCGATGCGTTGCGAACAGGTTCAGGCTCTGTTGAATGACTATCTGGAGGGTGCGCTGAGCGCTGCGGTCATGCAGTCGCTGGAGGCGCACCTGAGCGCGTGTGCCAGTTGCCGTCGGGAGTGGCAGTTCCGGCAGGGCATCTGGCGCTCGCTGGCGCGGACCCCTGTGCCGGACGCGCCGCCCGATCTGCACGCGCGGATCCTCACCTATGTGCGGGCGCAGCAGCGAGCGCGGATGCAGAGCCAGCGCGGATTGATCTGGCGATGGGTGGGCGCTGCCGCCGCCGCTGCCACGCTCTTCCTGCTGGGCTTCTTCAGCGCACGACCTGGCGGTGTGATGGCAGGCTTCGATCTCATTCCGCCCAAACGCTCCCCGGAAACCGTCATCCCTGCCCCTGTGGAGGCGGGCATCCGTCTGGAGTGGCGGTCGGTGGGCGGCGGGGAGCGGATACCCGTGCTGCAGGCTGCGCTGAACCGTGAAGCCAGCGCGATGCTCGCGCTCGCATCGGAACCCGATAGCCCGCCCCGCACCGCGCAACGCATCTGGCAGGGCACGCTCCAACCCGGCAAAACCGTCGAAATCCCACTGCCACTCATCCAGCGGGCGTCCGCCGATCCGTACGCCGCCACCTTCTGGTGGACGGTGGACGACCAGCATCGGGCGTTCTTTGTGCCCGATGGCTATCCGCCGATGGCGCGGGCAGACCTGCGCCTGCGGGCGAACCTCGCCGCTGCACTGGCCCGGTTAGCCAGAACCTATCAGACGCCGATTGAGTGGCTGCCCGCGCCCTCCGAGGCGAACCCGCTGGTCGTGCTGGATGTGCGCGACGCCACGCTGGAGGAAGCCCTGCAACAGCTGCTGATTGGCACGCGCTACACAGCGCGAATGGAGAAAGGGCACTGGCGCATCATGCCCCGCGAGTAAGGGCGTGGTCACCGCGCTCCTCCTTCACCTCATAGAGCCATCTGTGGCACAAAAGTTGCTGCTCTCCCTTTTAGCGGGGTATGGGAATGTTCGCATCACAGCGCCTTTATGCGGAAGAGGAGCCGTTGGTAGATGATTATCTGGAGCCAGATGAGGGGCTGGAGCAGGGGCTGCGCGGCAGCGTGCTGGATGGCGTGCTGGGTTCTGTCCTGCGCCGACCACTGCTAACCCCCGAAGAAGAGATGGAGCTGCTCCAGCGCGCCCAGGCAGGAGACGAAGACGCCCGCAACCGACTCGTCGAGAGCAATCTGCGCCTGGTGCTGAGCGTCGCCCGCCGCTATGCGCGCCCTGGCTTGCCCCTGGAAGACCTCGTGCAGGAGGGCGCTCTCGGGCTGATCAAAGCTATCAACCACTTCGACACCAGTCGCGGGCTGCGCTTCAGCACCTATGCCATCCACTGGATTCGTCAGGCGATTGGGCGCGCCGCCGATTCACAGGCGGGTCTGATCCGCCTGCCGAACCACGCCGTCGACACCCTGCGCCGCATCGAGCGGGCTCGCGTGGAGCTACGCCTGCAACACGGCATGGAGCCGACCCCGGAACAGATTGCCGCCTATCTGGGCATGCCGGTTAGCAAGGTTCACCGCCTGCTCAAATACACGCAAAGCCACCTGTCGCTGGAGCAGAAAGTCGACGACGAGCAGGACGCCCCACTGGGCGCATTAATTGCCAACCCGGAAGAGGAGGACCCGGAGACGGTGGCGTTCTATCGCCTCTGGCTCTGGGAGCTGCTGGAGCTGGCGCGGAAGCACCTGACGCCGCGCGAGTGCTGGGCAATCCATCGCTGGCTGGGACTGGAGGTCAGCGAGATACCGCCCGGTTGCAAAGCGCGTCTCTCGCGCGAGCGGGTTCGCCAGCTGGAGAAGCGCGCCATCGAAAAACTGCGCACCCTCGCCCATCAGCACTACATGGTGCCTGACGGCTAACTCAGCGCAGCACCGCGATATAGGCGGGGAAGCCGCGACTTTCCAGCTGCTGCTTCACCTGCTCCGCTTTGGCGCGGTCGCGCGTCACCAGCACCTGCACCCGATAGCGCGTGCGTCCCTCTGCCTGAAACGGCACGATGGTCGCCGCGAAGCCACTGGCGTTGAGCGTTTGCACCAGCGCGTTCGCCCGCTCCCGCTGGTCATACACCCCGACCTGCACGCGATAGAGCGTCTGCTCCCCGCTGCTGGGCGGCGGCGCGGCAGGTTTCGGCTCTGGCTGGGGCGCGGGCGGCTCCGCCGGCAGCTCGGCGGGCGTTTCGGCAGGTGTATCGGCGGGCGGCGGCTCCGGCTCCGCTTCAGGCACTATCAGGGTCTCCTCGTCCGACGGCGCACCCTCGTCCGCAGGAGTCTCCACCGATTCGGCGCGCTTCTGCTGGCGCACCTTCTCCCGCCGCTTAACAAAACGGTCGTAATCGAACGGGGCGACCTCGCGCGCGCCAATCTCCGCGCCTGTCGACGCCACCACATCGGCGGGCAGCTTCTCATACACCTCCACCTTCGGCATCGGCGGCGGTTGACGGCTTGAATCAGCAGCTCCCGTATCCGCTCGCCAGCGCAGCTTCGGGGTGCCTTCGGGCGTGAAAGTCAGGCGCGGTCCAATCACATAGTAGCCCAGCGCCAGAAACACCAGAAAGACCGCCACGCCGAACCCCACCGTCTTCAAAAAGCGCCTCATCGAAAAGCCCTCATCTTCATCTACGGAACGGAAGTCGAGCGGCATCAGCTCACCTCCTGCAACAGCCGCCACTCGAATTATAGCATGTCAGCAGGATGCGCCCAGCCACCTCTCCAACACCATCCACTTCAGCCTCACAGCCCACCTCCTGAAGTTCGCTGGGATTTGTTTTCGAGCCGCCAGGAGCCGATTCCTGCTGCGAGCATTTTCCCCTCCCCCACACTGTGGGAGAGGGGATCGAGCTTGCAGGCATCCATTCCGCCGGGGTCGGGGTTAAAAGCGCGAGTCTCAGCAGCCCCGACCGAAATGGAACAGCACAATCAACAGGTCGGCGTCATCCACCACGCTATCGTGGTTCATATCCGCCCGTTGCCCGGTGCCCAGCCTTCCGTACTCGAACAGCACGGTGAGTAGGTCGGCATCATCCACGCAGCCATCGCTGTTGACATCGCCGTTTCGCGGGGTGAACGCCAGATGGGTCGGCTCGGACAGCCCGCTGCTGGCGAACACGCCCATCGCAGCGCCCGATGTGCCGTTGAAGCGCAGCACCGCGTTCAAATCGGCGTCGACCACATAGAGGTTGCCATCGGGTCCGAAGCGAAGCGCGTTCGGGTCATCCAGCCCAACAGCGAAGACGCCCACGAAGTTGCCATCCCTGTCGTAACGCAGCACCTGGTTCGTGCGGGAGCTGCTCACATAGAGGCGGTTGTCAGTTCCGAAGATAAGCCCCTCGGGACGATCCAGTCCACCCCGCCCAGCGGGCACGAACACACCCATGAACGCGCCGTCGCTCCTGCTGTAGCGCAGGATGTTGTTGGTGTCGCGACTGGCGACATAAAGGTTGCCATCGGGTCCGAACACCATGTCGGCGGGATGCATCAGCCCGCCGCTGTTAGCGGGTACAGGTGAATCGATGAACGCGCCCGTGTGCCCATCGAAGCGTAGAATCGCGTTCAGCTGCTCATCGGCAACATAAAGGTTGCCATCGGGTCCAAACACCAGCGAGCCGGGATCGGTCATTCCGCCCAGCCCTTCCGGGATAAACACGCCGAGAAAGGCGCCCGTCGCGCCATCGAAACGCAGCACGCTATCGGGGTCGTTGCTGGCAACATAGAGGTTCCCATCCGGCCCGAAGGTGAACCCTTCCGGGCGGTTAAGAAGCCCTCCCGCAGCGAACACGCCCAGCAACGCGCCCGTGCGCTCGTCAAAGCGCAGAATCTGATGGGTCTGGCGACTGTTAACCAGCAAGGTCGGCATGGGACAGCCTCACCATCGCGCTCCCCATCAGCGTCAGAACCACCACAGCCATCATTCGTGCAGCAAGTTTTGCTCCCATTTCGAACCTCCTAATAAGGGAGGAACGAAAAGCGACACCCGGCGGTTCCACTATCTCTTCCAGGCACTCTACCTCCCACATCACGAATGTAGAGGGGAGACCGGAAGCGCGGTCGAAAAGCGCGCTTTTTTCAGATGCCTACGCGACACTTGCAATCGATGTTGTGATGGTGTATAATAGAATGTGAGGAGGCGAAAAATGCGCATTCGCAACGGCTTTACGCTGATCGAACTGCTGGTGGTGATCGCCATCATCGCCATTCTGGCGGCGATTCTGTTCCCCGTGTTCGCACAGGCGCGCGAGAAGGGACGGCAAACGGTGTGCTTGAGCAATCTGCGGCAGCTATCCGCAGCTGTCCTGGCATACAGCACCGACTATGATGGGTATTACCCACGGGGCGTCTACGGAGTTGGTCCTGTGGTCTATCACCTGCTTGATCTGATCCATCCCTATGTGAAAGGCCCCGACATCTACACCTGCCCCAGCTATCCTGGTCCAAATGGTGGCATGGATTGGCAGGCGCGACTTGCCCATAGAGGCTATCAGTCGGCTCGCAACTTCCGCTACTTCGCCTATGTGCCCAACTACGGACTGCTGAACTTCGACTTCTGCCGATCGAATGTGGCTTACAAGCGATACAGCCCGCCGATGAGTGAATCTGCGGTACCACGCCCAGCAGAAACAATTGCCATTGTGGATGGTTACTGGTACTACAACGCGGGCACCTACTGGTTTGAATACTGGTTCAAGATCGACATCTGGCCGCGCCATACACTGGGGTCCAATCTCGTCTATGCGGATGGGCATGTGAAGTGGTCTTACCACCTGGGCATCCCAAACGGTGGGCGTCTCATAAGCCCCCCTGCCACCCGAACTTCTTGCCCGCTCCGCTCGCAAAATCAGTTCTACTATGGCTTCCACTACCCGCCCGGTTTCGATAACCCGCGGCGTGTGCCAAGAACCGAAGCTGAGTTCAATACCGTGAATCCTCATAATAACTGCTTTGGGGACTTTTTCGGGATTCCCGAAACCGCAATTGCCAATGTGCTGAACTGCCAGTGTGGTTCCGCCAACAACCTTTATCCACCCTGTCCGAACTCGGCGTACGAGTAAAATGTGAATACTCACAACCTCCCTTGCCAGCCTGAGCTGGCAAGGGAGGTTGCTTTCACTGCGCCTTCATGTCCAGTCGCATCGGTTTGAAGAGCCACCAGCTGGCGAGGTCGCGCTGGTCGCTGAAGTGAGGCGAGCGCGGGTCTTCACTTTGACCGGGTGGCAGCACATTTTCGCCCATGAGCGGGTTGCTCAGCTCAATCACCTGAATATAGGAGCCGCGGTCGGTATAGGGCACACCAGGCAGGTTGCTGCCCCAGTTCATGCGCGGCGCACTGTAGCGCCACTGGCTCATGCTCGCGCCGTACTTCTGCTTCAGCTGGGTCAGCGCGTCCGCCAGCGCGATCGCCAGCACCTCCTCTTTCGGCTTGCCGTTAAAGTAGTCATACAGGCGCGGCACGCTGGCGCGGTTGCCCTGCAGCGCGTAGAGAATATAGCTGGGCTGAATCGCGAGGCGGAACAGGTTCGGGTCAAAGAAGTTGCCGAGGTCATCGGCGAAGATGCGCGTGCGAGCAGCGTCCAGCCAGGCGTCCCAGATCGCTTTGCCGATGCTACCCTCGCGCTCGTAGCAATCCCACGCCTCCAGCACCTGAATCGCCCGCTGCATTTCGGGCGTGAGGTTGCGGTTGCGCTTGACGATGGCGAGCATCGCAGGCTTGAGTTTTGCCGCGTCCTCGTCGTACATCGCAATATCGGTGATCATCGCCTTCACATCATCCAGCGTCAGCAGGGGCTTGCGGTTCGCCAGCTCAATCAGCCGATGCACGCGGAAGATGGCGCCCCACGCGGGCGTGTCGCCGTTCTCCCACCAGACAGCGGGCTTGTTGTTCCAGTTCACAATAAAGCCGCGTCGGGGGTTGATCACGCGCGGCATCTGCTCAAAGGGGATGAAGCCTTTCCAGTCGTATTCGCCCGTGCCCCATACGGGCAGGCGCGGGTCGACCCCATCGGCGCGGCTCGGCGCACGACCGCAGTAGAAGTAGGCGATGTCGCCCGACTGTGTGGCACAGAAGGCGTTAAACGAGGCGACGATATGGGAGCAGGCACGCTCAAAATCGGCGACCGTGCGCGCACGCAGGATGACGTTGTAGGCGTTCATCGCCTCCAGCTCCCGATCCCAGTAGCTGAGCGACCACGCAATCGCCACATTGTTGCGCCGATCAAAGGCGATTACGGGTCCATGCACGCTGCGGTAGACGGTCATCTCCACTGGCTCGCGCCCTTTGACCTGAATGGTCTCGGTGCGCTTTTCAAAGCGTCGCCACTGACCCCTGTACCAGTACTCTTCGGGATTGTCGGGGTTCAGCTTCTCGATGAAGGCGTCGGCGAAGTCGGCAATCCCGGAGGTGAATGTCCATGCGAGATGCTCATTCGCGCCGATGAGGATGCCGGGAATGCCCGGAAAGCTCATGCCGAGCGCGTTGATGCCCGCGCCCGAAAGATGTACCTCAGCGGCAATATGAGGCAGGCTGAAGCCCATCTGCGGCGCGCCCACAAACAGCGCGTTCCCTGTGGCGGACTTTCTGGGAGCAATCGCAATCGCATAGCTACCGAAGTGGGTGTAGAGTCCGTGCTGATGGGCGAACTCGATCTGGGCTTGCCCCGATGCCAGGCGCATGGCGGGCAACAACACATCGAGCCCGATATTGGGCAGTCGTGCCGCCTGATTCTTAAGGCTCTGCAGGGTGGCTTTCGGATCGCGGGGAGTCGCCTTGCGCGGGTTGTCTTCGGGCGGCACGGTGGTGGGCGAGGTGGGGTCCTGGAGCCAGAGCAGGTCATTCGCCCACACTTCGGCGTTCTCTTTGTTGCGCAGGCGCAGATATTGCAATAGGGTGTAGTTGCGCAGGTCGCCAGCTGCCAGCAGTCCACCGAATCGGCGCGACATCATCACGCCGATTGCCGCCGTATCGGTGGGGCGCCACGGGCGCGGTTCGATGCCCGCCTCCGCATAGCCGGGCGGCAGCTGTCCCGTGCGCTTCGCCTCCTCGATCCAGGCGTTCACGCCATCGGCGTAAGCCTGCAACATCTCCTGCAGTTCAGGCGCAAGGCGGCTGATCTGGCGCTGCAGCTCCTCTTCGGTGTAGCCTTCGATGCGGGCGGCTTTATCCTGCTCCAGCGCGGATGGACCCAGAATCTCCGCCAGCTCGCCGCGCGCCTGCCGCCGATAACGCTCCATCTGCCAGAGCCGATCCTGCGCGATTGCGTAGCCGTTGCCATAGAGCAGCCCATAGAGCGAGCTGGCGAACACATGCGGCACGCCATACGAATCGCGCACGATAACGACCTTCTCGCCCCGCACGCTCAGCTCTATCCGCTGCGCTGGACTGCTTGTTAGCGCGAGAATCAACAAACCCATCACACCTGCGAGAAACCGTCTCATAGTGAGAACCTCCCTGTTAGTGATTGCTGGCGGACATCTGCGTCCGCCAGCGGTTATTTTTGACTCACGGTTCGACTCTCCTGCCAGAGTTATAGCATGCGCCGATAGAGGCGGGCGGTGTGGGCGACGGTGTGGCGGATGTCGAATCGGTCGGCGGTGGCGCGGGCGTTCGCTGCCAGCTCGCCTGTTAGTGCGCGGTCGTTCAGGATGCGCAGGATGGCTTCCGCCAGCGCGGTGGGATTATCGGGCGGCACCAGCAGCCCGTTCACCTCGTGCTTGATGAGCCGTTCCAGCGGCGGGATTCGGCTGGCGACCACGGGCAGCCCGCACGCCATCGCCTCCATCACTGCCAGCCCCAGCCCCGCATCGCGTGCGGGCGCCGTCAGCACATCCGCGGCGGCGTACAGCTCCTCCACATTCCCCCAGTAGCCGAAGAAGCGGATATGATGGGGCTGACTGCTCTGCAAACTGAGCTTGACCAGTCGCGCGTTATCGGGTCCGTCGCCCGCCAGCCACAGATCGACATCGGGCAGCGATTTCCAGACAATCTCCATCGCACGGATGGCGATGTCGAACCCTTTATGCGGCACGAATCGCCCCACGCACAGCACAATCGGGCGCTCGCGCGGCACATGGAACTGCATGCGCATCGCGATTCGGCTGGGCGGTGTTTCAAACAACGCCAGATCGATGCCGCCGGGAACGACCTCGATGCGGTCTTCAGGGATGCCGCCGCGCACCAGCCCCGCCTTCACGCTGTCCGACACGGCAGTGATGATGGTGGGGTAGCGGGCAATCCATCGCCAGACGGCGCGCACCAGCGTGCTTTTGTGCAGCAGAAGGTGATGCACTGTCCACATCCACGACTGGCGATTGCGCAGCGCCCAGGCGCAGACCCATCCCGCTCGCACGCCATGGCAATGCACAATCGGGAAGTGGCTCGCTTGCTCGCGCAGGATGCGTACGGCGCGCCAATCGGCGAACAGCCCTATCCGGTCGCGAATGAAGTCGGGACCGGTGAGCGTGGGCGCGAAGTGGTGTTCGGGCAGGTATTTGATCAGCCCCTGCACATGGCGCAGCATGCCGCTGCTGCTGGGGCGCACCACCAGCAGCACGGGGATCCGCGCCACGCCCGGCTCTTCCGTTTCGGGCATGGGTTCCGTGCGCAGTTCCGGCTTCTCTAAGAGAGCGGTCGCCATTATCGGGGCACCGGGATCTGGTCTAACAGCGTTCGCAGGATTCGGTCGGCGGTCAGCCCTTCCACTTCAGCTTCGGGTTTGAGAATCAGGCGGTGGCGCAGGGTGGGCAGCGCCATCTGTTTCACATCGTCGGGTGTGACGAAGGCGCGTCCGCGCATGGCGGCGAGCGCCTTGCTGACCAGTAACAGCGCGATACCCGCGCGTGGGCTGGCACCCACCAGGAGATAGTCGCTCTGGCGCGTGCGGCGCACAATCTGCAGGATATACTCCATCACTTCGGGCGCGACCTGCACCTCCCGCACGATTTCGCGGCAGTGTTCCAGCTCGTCGGCGGTCAGCACCGTCTCCAGTCCCACCTCTTCGAGGCGATGGGCGCGGAAGCCCTCATCGTGCAGTTGCAAAATCGCGCGCTCCTCCTCTTCCGCAGGATAGCTCATCACCACCTTCAGCAGGAATCGGTCGAGCTGCGCTTCGGGCAGGGGATAGGTGCCCTCATACTCGATGGGGTTCTGCGTGGCGAACACCATGAAGGGGCGTGGCAGCGGGTGGGGCACGCCGTCGATGGTCACGCGCCGCTCCTCCATCGCCTCCAGCAGCGCCGCCTGCGTCTTGGGCGGCGTGCGGTTCACCTCGTCCGCCAGCACGATATTGGCGAAGATGGGACCGTAGCGCACGCGAAACTCGCCCGTGCGCGCATCGAAGATGGTCGTGCCAATAAGATCGGACGGCATCAGGTCAGGCGTGAACTGCACGCGGCGGAATTCGAGCCCGAGCGTTTGCGCCAGCACGCGCACCAGCAGCGTTTTGGCGATGCCCGGCACGCCCTCCAGCAGCAGATGCCCATCTGCCAGCAGGGCACACAGCGCTTGCTGGATCACCTCCTGCTGACCCAGGATCACCCGTCCAATCTGCTCCTGCACGCGCGCGGTCGCCTCCGCCAGCTGGGTCAGGCTAACCACGGCGTTCCTCCCTGCAATGGGCTGTCCCAGTGTGCATAGCACCTCCTGCGTCGCGCTTCCCGATTCGCCACGCTCGGCGCGCTTCCTGCAAAAAGGGTTCCATTAGGCAGGAATCGCGCCGCCCACAGGTGTATTCTGAATCAGCAGGAGGTAGAGAGTCGATGCGTGGCAGAGGCTTTACGCTGATTGAGCTGCTGGTGGTGATCGCCATTATTGCTATTCTGGCAGCGATTCTGTTCCCGGTGTTCGCGCAGGCGCGCGAGAAGGCGCGTCAGACGCAGTGCCTGAGCAATCTGCGGCAGCTGGGCATGGCGTTCGAGATGTATCGCTCCGACTTTGAGGGACGCAATCCCGGTCCGGGCGATAGCGGACACTGCTGGGGCACATGGAGCCAGCCTGACTGGCCATGGTGGATGACGGGCTTCGTGTCGCGCTTCGAGGCGCAATGGGTTCACTGCTATCCCGTGCTGACCAATATCTATGATCCCAACTCGCCCGTCAACCAGCTGTGGATACTGGCGGGGAATGTGAAGGCGGGCGTCATCTACCCCTATGTGAAGAATCCCGATGTATACATCTGCCCGTCCGATCGGCGCGGACGCGAGAAGCTGCTCAGCTATTCGATGAACGCCGTGGCGAGCTACATCCCCGAAACGGTGGTGGAGCGTCCGGGTCAGTTCGTGATGCTGGTCGATGAGGCGGAGACGCTCAACGACGGCTATTTCTATGCGCTGGCGCCCAGCGGCGGCACCGGGCGGTTCGTGGACTGCCCCTCAATAATGCACAACAACGGCGCGGTGTTCCTCTTCTTCGATGGGCATTCGAAGTGGGTGCGGGCGCGCCACACGCGCGAGCAGGCGCGCATCGATCGCTGCATCGACACCGTGCCGAAGCACTACTTCTGCCCGAAAATCCCCTTCCCCGAATCGCGCCAGTATCAGGAGGGTTGTCAGCACGATGAATGAATCGGAGGGAGCGCGGGTTGCCTCGCGCTCCCTCTCACAGGTGAAGGGAGTTTCGGATGGCGCAGGGACGCGGTCACCGCGCCCCTGCTGGCTCTTCAGGCGATCGGCGGAGTAAGCCCCGCCACGCCTGTGAACATGGCGAGAAGGCGGTTTCAGGATGCCTTCGCCTTGCGGCGCTTGCGGACATCCTTCAGACCGAAGCGGAAGCGAGTGAACGCCTCTTCGATCTTGCCCTCCATCACCAGTTTCGCGAACTCCTTCGCGCCCTCCACCTTCGCCTGATTCGGCTTGCGTTTCCGTAATGCCTTCACTGCATCTGCCATATCGATCTCACCTGCCTTGAATGCCTTAAGGATACCCTCGATATAAGCGGTTCGCTCATCTGCCATCGATCGTTCACCTCCGCAGAATGGACAGCAAGATTGTACCATGCGCATGACACCCATGTCAAGTGTTGCACGCACTTTTTGGCAGAGAATCGGTGCGATTCGTCCCCATTCAGATATAGATTCGATAGGTGGGAACCTGAAAGAGAAGTGTAACGAGCGACCAAAGCGACCCCATCGTGAAGTCGCCCAGGATCAGCCCCAGCGCGAAGGGCAGCCCGAACCGATGCGCCTGCAACCCGCCCAAACGCATCAGCAGCACCTTGAAGCACCAGCCCAGAAAGAAGGCGAACCAGAAGTAGTCCACCGCGTAGCTCACGCCGAGTGCGTAGCCTGTCGGGTGGAACGGGAAGCCCGCGAAGGCGTTGCGCAACGCCCGCAGCCCCAGCACCATCAGCGCACCACCTGCCAGATAGTACCAGCGGTTCGGATTGCGGAACGGCTCCTCCACCAGCCATGTGTTCAACCGCCCGAACGACTCGTTGCCCACCCAGTTTTTGAAGCCGCGACATTTCGCCTCCGCGCCATACAGATAGGTCACATGTAGGTTCGCCCAGCACACTATCGCGAACGCCAGCACCGACACAGTTAGAATCAGCAGCCCCATTCGCAGCGGCGCAATCCCATAACTCTGCCCCATGCGCAACGCCTCCAGCTGGTTCGGCATCGGATGGCACCGATAGCCGCGATTGAACCAGTAGAGCGACTGCAACACGGTCAGGTTCTCCACGCCCAGCCCGCGCAGGGTGAACACATCGAACAAAATCCGCTGCGGGTTCACAAAGTAGATTTCGTGGGGTGCGCCCAGCTCCGCCCGCACGCGCGTAATCGTGAGCGCCAGCAGGAAATAGATGCCAAAAAAGAGCATGGCGACCCAGCCATCCATGCGCAACAGCAGCATGTTATAGAGAATGAGGATGCTGACGCCGAGCGCCAGCCCCAGCCAGCTGAGGCGGTAGAGGAGGCGTTCCGGATGAGAAGCGCCCCACGCCAGCTGCCACGCCTCGCGGAAGGTGGAGCGCGCACCCCACAGCAGCAAGATGCCCAGCATCAGCCACGCGCCCGCCGCCTGCTCGTTCAGAAACGGGAAGCCCCGATTCTCCGCCGCGTCCCAGCCCATCACCGCACCAAACACCTGAAACAGCTTGCGTGCCACAAAGAAGAACCACGCCGAAAACGCCAGATCGGGCGGCATCAGATACGCCAGCCCGATCGCGAACGGATACGCCGATATGCGAAACGAACCGACCGCGCTCCACGGGCGTGTCGTGAAGTAGGGACCTATATCATACAGTTTAATCCATTCGATATGGGGCAGCGCAGGGAACAGCACATGCAGCCCGTTCAGCCCGCTGATGCTCATCGCCGTGCCGAACCCCATCCACATCGCGCGCGACTGCCAGAACGCGCCCGACGGCTCCACCATCGCCAGCGGCAACTGAATCAGCGGAAAAGTGAGCCGCTCATGCTGCGTCCATTGCTTAAGCACCAGAAAGTTCAGGCAGAGGCACATCAGCACGAGCGTCAGCATCAGCCCCGCCCATAACAGCAACGGCTTCACCCACACCGTCAGCCAGTCCAGCCGATAGGGCAACATACCGCCATCATAATAGGGGCGCAGGACGCGCTCGTCCCACACGAACAGCTCGCGCGGGATGAAGGCAAAGAATCGCTCGCGCCAGCCCGATTCGGGCGTGCCATAGCGCTGCGCGTGCCCGATGGCGCCGAACAGGTTCTGTAGCATATCGTGCCCTGCGAACACCGCGCCCGTCACGATGATAATGTAGATAATCAGCAGCTCTGCCGCCGACAGTCGCCACGCGGGTCGCCAGCGCGTCAGAGCCAGATTCAGCATCGCCACAATGAACAGCGTGAACACGGGCGTGATGAAGATAGGCAGGCTGGTGACATCAAGGGTGTACCACCGCACCTCAATTGCGGTGATCCAGAAGATGTTGAGGGTCATCAACAGCAGTCCGATCAGCAGGGCGCGTGGGCGCAGGCGTGGCGGCTCCCTGCCCGCCTCTAACAACGGCACCGTCAGCACCTGCAACCCTTTCCCCAGCGGCACACGCGCCATCGGGAAGAGTCTACTCTTTTTCAATTCCTGCCTGAAAGCGTGGAGAAGCAGCAGCGCCCGTGTAGTATACTACTAAGTGGGTGATTGGAAATGAGGGCTTGGATGGTCGGTACATGGTGGCGCGCGAGTGCCTGCTGGATAGTGGGCGTCGGGCTTACAATTGGGTCGGGAATGTGTGGCTGGGCACAGCTCCCGTATAACACCTCTCCTGACTGGCGCTCGGCTGACCGACACTATGCAACGGGTGGACTCTTTGCCGACATCAACGGCGATGGCTGGCTCGATTTTGTGGTCTCGAACGGCAACGACATGCGCCGCGAGCGGGTTGCCGTCTACTACAACATTAACGGCGTGCTTGAGACCACTCCCAGCTGGGAGTCGAGCGATACCGGCTACCATGGTCACCTGACGGTGGGCGATATTAATGGCGATGGCTGGCTCGATGTGGTGGTGGCAGTGCTGCTACCGCAGGGTGGTCCGGGTGTCAAGCTCTATCTCAATCAAGGCGGCACTCTCTCACCGACGCCGAGCTGGGTCTCGGCGGTCTCTTTTTATGGCTGGCATCCTGCGCTGGGTGACCCGGATGCGGATGGTGATCTGGACCTGGCTATTGGAGGGTTCTGGCCGTATGGCAGTGGACAGACGCGCCATTTCATCTTCTTTAATCGGAACGGCATGCTGGAGACAACACCCAGCTGGGAGGTGACCACCGTGCGCGATGTTGCCCACATGGAGTTTGGCGATGTCGATCGCGACGGTGATCTGGACCTGGTTGCCATCACGCGGGAGGGCAATCTGATTTTTCGCAATCAGAACGGCGTCATCAGCACCATGCCTGACTGGGTTAGCACTGACAACAACCGCCAGTTTGCGAACACGCTGGCGCTGGGTGATGTGACGGGCGACGGCTATCTCGATTTGATTATGAGCGATAATAACCAGTTGAGTGGCGGGTCGGGATACCACAAGCTTTATCGCAATCTGGGCACGGGCGTTTTTGAATCGACCCCTGGCTGGCGCTATTACGACGGCTATGTTTCGGGTGTCGCGCTGGCGGATGTTAATGGCGACGGACGCCTTGACCTGGCGGCGGGCAAGTGGTGGGGCAATATTCGCCTTTTCCTCAACACAGGAACAGGGCTTTCGTCCACGCCCATCTGGAACTCTGCCGTGCAGCCCGTGGTGGAAGCCATCTGCTTTGGGGATTTGAACCGCGACGGCATCGTGCGAGCGACCTACACCTCCTCACAGGGGCAAAAACTGCACTATCTGGGGCATCAGCCAATCGAGCGCATCCTTCAGGTGGTGGCGGATGGACAGAGCCTGTCGCCCGCTGACTACTGCTATAATCTCACCAACGGCTGGATCTCGCTGCGCAACAGCCCTTCACAGAGCCTGATCGTTGAGTATGAATACTCCACCCGACTGGAAATGGGCGTTACCGACTGGGACAACCGTGGCAATATCGTTTTCTATCATCGTCAGCCAGGCGATGTGGACGGCAACGGCTGTGTGGACGACAGCGATCTCCTGCGCGTGTTGTTTGCCTTCGGTCAGAGCGGCACAGGGCTGGCGGAAGACCTGAACCTTGACGGCGATGTCGACGATGGCGATTTGCTGATTGTGCTGTTTCACTTCGGTGAGGGTTGTTAGCAGGCTAATCGGGTTTTAGATTCCGAGCAGCCGCCTTTTGAGGCGGCGGTATGCCAGCTCGGCGAGCGGTTTGAGATTCACGATGTCTTCGCGATTGTAGCGCAGCAGCGTCTCCAGCGCGGCGGTGTGCCCTGCGCAGTGGGCTTGCCAGAGGCGCACCGCTGCCCAGCCGTCCAGCCCGTCCACATCGGGGTCGCGAATCAGCCCCAGCGTCTGCTCGATGCGTTTCAACCCGCCCCGCAAGCCCAGCCGTCGCAAAGTCGGACACAAATCCAGATGGAGCTGGTCCAGCATCAAACCTGCGAAGTTGCGCTCCAGCATCGGCAGGTCAAAGTTCAGCCCGTTGAAGGTCACCAGCAGCGCGAAAGAGCGAATAAAGTCAGGGAACTCCTGCAGGTTGACGCCCCGCACGAACTGGTGAACCTCTATGCCATCGTAGACGCCAATCACCGTGATGGTCGTGCCGCCGTCGGTTTCGACATCGAGATAGGCGGTGCGATGTCCGAACTCCGGTAACGCTCGCCAGTGTTCGCCGACGCGCAGTCGTCCTGCAAAGAAGGCATAATCGCCCTGCTGGAGCATATCGAGCGAGCGTTCCGCCCCGCGCAAAATCGCCGTTCGGTACGGCTCGGCGATCACCCAGCAATCAGGGGTCTCCAGCAGGGTGTGCCAGTCGCGTGCGCCCTGCGCCCAGAGCTGGCGTTCCAGCTCGTCGCTAATGCCCGATAGATGAATATAGGTACTGGTCAGCACGCTATAAAAATACCCTCACAGATACTTTGCCCACCATTCCAGGTAGCGTTTGAGGCGGTCGGCGCGGAGGTCGGGTGGACCGCTGCGCGATAGCCCGTGGCTGGTCTCCTGCGGGTAGCGCACATAGACCACCTCGCGCCCGAGCCGTTTGAGCGCGGCGAAGAGCTGGTCGGCTTCGCTGATGGGGCAGCGTAGGTCGCCCTCGCTATGCACAATCAGCAGCGGCGTGCGGATGCGCCCCGCGTACGCCAGCGGCGAACGCTCCCACAGCTTCTGCGGCTCGTCCCAGAAGTTGCCCTGCCAGTAGCGGTTGGGAATCATCGGGAAGTCGGAGGTGCCGCCCATGCTCACCAGGTTCACCACACTGCGGTCGGTGATGGCGGCTCTGAAGCGGTCGGTGTGCCCCACAATCCAGTTGGTCATATAGCCGCCGTAGCTGCCGCCCGCCACGCCCATCCGTTCAGGGTCGACAAACGGCAGGCTTGCCAGATAGTCCGCCACATGCATCAGGTCGCGAAAGTCGCGGTTGCCCCAATCGCCCTTGATGGCGCGGGCGAACGCCTCGCCATAGCCCCAGCTGCCGCGCGGGTTCGTATATGCCACCACATAGCCCTGCGCCGCCGTCAGCTGGAACTCATGGAAAAAGACGCGCCCGTACTGCGCATGCGGTCCGCCGTGAATCATCAGGATGGTCGGATAGCGGCGCGAGGGGTCAAAATCGGGCGGCTTGATGAGCCAGCCGTGAATTTTTACGCCGTCGTCCGCCTCCACCTCGAACTCTTCGGGCGGCACAATCTGCACCTCGCCCAGCAGAGGCTGATTGAGCGCGGTCAGCGGGCGAAGGGTGAGCGTGTTGCCCTGCAGGGTGCCAGCGTACACCTCGTGCGGGGCGGTTGGCGTGCCATAGAGTAGGGCGAACCGCGTTTCGTCCTGCGCCAGCGAAAAATCGGCGACTTCGAAATCGCCTTCCAGCAGCCGCTCCACACGCGAGCCGTTCACATCGACGCGGTAGGGATAGACCCCGCCCCGCTCGCTGACGAGGAAGTAGAGCCGCTGACTGTCCGCACTCCAGTAGAACCCGTTCCCGCCACCGAACTCGCGCACATCGGTGAGCGTCGCGACGCCTATCAGGTTATCCAGGTCAGGCGTGAGGTTGGTCGCGTCGCCGCCTGCGGGCGACACGCGCCAGAGATGATCGCAGCGGGGATAAGGGTCATCGGGATAAGTGTGTCCCAGATATGCCAGATAGCGTCCGTCGGGCGACCAGCGCAGAGCATACTTCGGACCTTCAGGCGCCTCCACCCGTTGAAGCTCGCCGCCCTCCACCGAAATCCGCCAGATGTCGATGCGATCCGGGTCATTATCAGGGTCGGGGCGACGGTTCGACAGAAAGGCTATCTGTCTGCCATCGGGCGACCAGGTTGGGCTGTACTCCTCATAGGTGGGGTCGGTGGTGAGCTGTTTCGTTTCGCCCGTGCGCACATCGACTACATAGAGGTGATAGCGCTGGTCAACGAATGCGCCATCGCCGTCCAGTCGCCAGTAGGCGCGGGTGATGATGCGCGGTGGGTTCGAGAAGCCCTTTTCCCTGCGCTCTTTGACCGCCTGCTCGCGCCATTCAGGGGCGGTCTCGCGATAGGTGAAGGCGATGCGAGTGCCGTCGGGCGACCAGACAATCTCGCCGATGCTGCCCTCCTCAAGATTGGTGATGGGACGCGCCTCACCGCCGTCGGCAGGGATCAGATAAATCTGCGTTTTGGGCTTCTGGCGATTGCTGACGAAGGCGATTTGCCTGCCGTCAGGCGACCAGCGCGGCTGCGAATCGCTCCACTCGCCACAGGTAAAGGCGCGCGCCTCGCCGCCCTCAAACGGCGCCAGCCACAGGTTGGAGAAGTATTTGTTCTTCTCCGCATCGATCCACTTCTGCACGAACACCACCCGACTGCCGTCGGGCGCGATCTGCGGGCTACCCAGCAGCCGAATGCGGAACAGGTCCTCAATCGTGATTTTGCGCTTCATCTCACCCCGATTATACTCACGGGACGGTATAATTCCTGCAGAGGAGTGGATCCGATGAAAACCATCACGATCGAAGTGCCGGATGAGGTGTATCAGGCGTGTGAGGAGTTGGCTCGCCAGCAGGGGCGCCCGGTGGAGGCGCTCGTGCTGGAGTTCGTGCTGGAGCATCGATTCAAACCGCAACCGCAATTGACGGAGGCTGAGCGTAGAGAGGCAAGAAAGCGCCTGCTCTGCCATGCGGGGGCGGTCAGTCTTGGCTATCCAACAGGTATAGACAACGAAAGCATCGACGCCGATCTGGCCCGCGAGTATCTCAGTCCCCATGAGGAGGAAAAGTAATGTTACTGGATACATCAGGGCTATTTTGCTACCTCCATCGTGACGAGCTATTGCATGCTGAAGCCGTTCGATTGTTCCAGGCAGCACCGAAGCTGCTCACTCACAACTATGTGCTGGCAGAATTTGTGGCGCTTTGTCAGGCAAGGAGAGTGAACCGCACAGCGGCGCTGGCATTTGCCTCCGACCTGATGGACAACGCAGATGTAGAAGTCGTCTGGGTGGACAGGCCGCTGCACCAGAGCGCGATCGATTTATTGCAGGCGCGACCCGATAAAAGCTATTCGCTCTGTGATGCGGTGAGCTTCGTCGTGATGCGAACCTATGGCATTACCGAGGCGCTCACCACCGGCCATCACTTTGAGCAGGAGGGTTTCGTGCGCCTGCTGACGCCGTAGCCTGTAGACAGCGATGTCGAGCCGAAAGCGGATTGTTGTTGTCGGCAGTGCGAACACCGATCTGGTGGTGCAGGTGCCGTCGATCCCGGCATCAGGTGAGACGGTGCTGGGCGACGCATTGCGTATGGTGGCGGGTGGTAAAGGGGCAAATCAGGCAGTGGCTGCCGCGCGGCTGGGCGCACAGGTGTGCTTCATCGGCTGTATCGGGCAGGATCAGTTTGGCGAGCAGACCCTGCAGAACCTGCAGCGAGAGGGCATCGACACGCGCTATCTGGTGCGCACGGCGGATTATCCATCGGGTGTCGCGCTGATTGCGGTCTCGGAACGGGGCGAGAACGCGATTGTGGTCGCGCCCGGCGCGAACATGGCGCTTCGCCCTCAGCAAGTTGAAGCGGCAGCGCCCGCGATTGCGGAAGCCGATGCGGTGATTGCCCAGCTGGAGGTTCCGTTAGAGGCGGTGGAGGTGGCGGCACAGATTGCAGGGCGACACGGCGTGCCCTTCATTTTGAACCCTGCGCCGGCGCGCCCGTTACCCCTCGAGTTGCTGCGCCAGACGGCGGTGCTGATCCCCAACGAGACGGAGGCACGCCAGCTGACCGGTGTGGACGAGCAGACCGATGAGCGGGAAATCTTGCGCCGATTGCTGGAATGGGGCTGTCCGACGGTGGTCATCACGCTGGGCGCACGCGGTGCCCTCTACGGCACTGCCGAAGCGGTTCATCACCAGCCTGCCCTGCCAGTGCAGGCGGTGGACAGCACGGCGGCGGGCGACGCCTTCGTGGCGGGCTTCACCGTCGCGCTGACCGAAGGTAAACCCCTGCATGAGGCGGTTCGGTTCGGGCAGTGTACGGCTGCCGTTGCCGTAACGCGCTGGGGCGCCCAGCCCTCGTTGCCAAGCCGTGAAGAGGTCGAGCGCCTCTATTAGCTGTCCTGCAGCGCTGCCACGCCGGGCAGTTCGCGCCCCTCAAGGAACTCCAGCGCCGCGCCGCCGCCTGTGGAGATGTGAGTGATACGGTCCGCGAAGCCCAGTTGCTCGGCGGCGGCAGCGGTATCGCCACCGCCGAGAATGGAGACCGCGCCCGATTCAGCGACCGCCTGCAGCACCGCGCGCGTGCCCTGCGCGAACGGCGCCCGCTCGAACAGCCCCAGCGGTCCGTTCCACACGATGGTTTTCGCCGTGCGGATTATCTCCCCGAAGCGGGCGACCGTTTCGGAACCGATGTCCAGCCCCATCTGGTCGGGCGGCATGGCATCGACAGGCACAATCTGCCATGTCTCCGATTCGGGTGCGGGCGCCACCACCACATCGACGGGCAGCACCATCTTATCGCCTGCCTGCTGCAGAACCTGTCGCGCGAACTCAAGGCTATCGGCATCCAGCAGGGAGCGCCCAATCTCGTAGCCCTGGGCTTTGAGGAAGGTGAACGCCATCCCGCCCCCAATCAGCAGCCGATCCACCTTCGGCAGAAGGTTCTGGATCACGCCGATTTTGTCATGCACCTTCGCGCCGCCCAGAATGGCAATAAAGGGGCGCTCGGGGCTGGCAAGCGCATGGCTGAGGTAGCGCAGCTCCTTTTCCATCAGCAGTCCTGCGACAGCAGGCAGGTAGCGCGTCACGCCCTCAGTGGAGGCGTGCGCTCGATGTGCCGAGCCGAAAGCGTCGTTCACATAAATCTCGCCCAGCCGCGCCAGCGCCTGCGCAAAGGCGGGGTCGTTCGCCTCCTCTTCAGGATGGAAGCGCAGGTTCTCCAGCAGGATTACTTCGCCGGGCGCCGCTGCCTGCACCGCCTGCTCCACCGCGTCGCCGATGCAGTCGTCCAGAAAGCGCACAGGGCGACCGAGCAGCTCGCTCAGCCGTTGCGCCACGGGGCGCAGCGAATATTGCGGGTCGCGCCGCCCTTTGGGGCGACCGAGATGCGACATCAGGATCACCGTCGCACCCTGCTCCAGCAGATATTGAATCGTCGGCAGCGCTTCACGAATGCGACGGTCGTCGGTAATCTGTCCGTCCTGAAGGGGCACATTGAAATCGACGCGCACCAGCACGCGCCTGCCCCGCACCTCAATATCGCGAACGGTCTTCTTCATCATTTTGCCCCCTTCAGCGCAGCGTACATCGCGCGGATGTATTGAATCTGTCCGGCGTGGTAGAGGTCGTGTTCTGCCAGCATCAGGAACAGGTCGCCGGTGGGCATGCGTCCGCCGCCCCAGTAGGGTCGCTCCACCTGCAGGTCGTCGTCGGTTAGGGGCGCGAGCGCATCGAGGCTGGTTTCGTAGCCTTCCTGTGCGATTTGCAGGGCGGCGTTCAGGTCGCCTCCCATCGCCCGGAAGCGATGTTCCATCGCGTTCCAGTCGACTGCGCCCTCACCGAAGGCGGTGGAAATCTGCACGATTTTATCGGCGCCCAGATGAAAAATGATTTTCAGGATGGAGCCGTCCGCCCAGCGGAAGCCTTTGTAGCCTGTTGGGGGCTTCCAGAGCGCCTCTTCGGGCGTCAGCCCTCTGACCGCCGTTTTGAAGCTGTGCCAGCGGCTGCCTTCATAAGCCTGGATGAGCAGCTCCTTCAGAAAGTTCACACGCGCCCTCATTGTTCACTCCTATGCCAGTGGAATGTTGTGCTGACGCGCCGCCAGCAGCAGATGCTCGCGCAGCGCGTCCTGCACAATTGTACCCTGCTGGTTGACCGTGCGCCCCTCGATGCGGAACAGGTAGCGGTTGCTCTCCAGCGAGGCGGGTCCCTGCACGCTCAGGGGCGTGCGCAGCGCGGGATGCTGGAACGATTCGACGGTGCGCTGCAGCCATTCGCGCGCGGCGGGCAGCTCCACCGTGCTGGCGATACCCACCTCCAGCACCAGCCGCTTCTCGCCCCGACTGTGATTGATCACACGATTGATGTCGCCGTTGGCAATCGTGACCAGTCGTCCCTCGTCGTCGCGCAGGCGGGTGATACGCATGCCCATCGTCTCCACCATGCCGCTGATGCCATCCACCGTGACATATTCGCCCACCGCGAACTGATCTTCGAGCAGAATGAAGAAGCCGTTGATGAGGTCGCGCACGAGCCGTTGCGCCCCGAAGCTGATTGCCAGCCCGGTGATGCCCGCCGTCGCCAGCACGGGTCCCAGATTGACACCGAACACGCTCAGGATGGTCAATAGCGCCACAAAGAGCAGCGTGTAGTTGAGGATGCTGATGAGCAGGGCGGTGAGGGTCTGAATCTGGGCGGCGCGTCGCTCGGACACCTCGAAGCGGCGCTGGAGGGTGTTCAGGGCTGCCATAATCGCGCGCGCCATCAACCAGCGCGCAATCAGCACCAGCGCCACAACCAGCGCGATTTTCAGCGCCCCTGTCAGCACTGGCTCCGACCATCGCTCCCACAAAGTGCCCAGCCTTTCTATCATCATCAGAGGATACCTAACGGTGCAATTTAGCAGGCAAGTGGGGTATTATAAAGAGGTGGCTATGCCGAAAAACAAGGTGATGTATCTTGGGGTGCTGGTGCTGTCGGCATCGGTGCTGCTCTATCTGGGCGCGGTGCTGCTGAACCATATCCAGTGGTTTTTGCCCTGGAGCGCGGGTGCGGGCGTCGCGCTGATCCTGATCGGGCTGGCGATGGAGCTGCGCAAAAGCGCGAAGGCGAAGGCGGCGACAGAAGCCGCCGCGCCGATGCCTGTCAGCAGCGATTCGGCGTCCAGCCCAGCGCAAGCCGTTAGCACCAGTTCACAGGAGGGGCGCGAATGAACCGCTATGTGCGGCTGGGACTGCTGATCCTGCTCGCCGTGGTCCTGCTTCAGGTCGCGTTTCGCGTTCTGGCTATCGCGATGCGGCTGGTGGCGATGCTATTCCCGCTGCTGTTGCTGGTGGGAGCGGGGCTGATCGTGTACGGGCTGATCCGTCACTGGCAGCACGCCCACTTGCAATCGCCCCTCTCGCGTCGCGAGCTGGAAGATTAGTAGGAGGTGACCGCTATCGCACAGGTGCGAGCCATCGCGGAGCCAGAGCGAGCCATCCTGGTGCTGTGCCACGCGGACACTGACCTCGAAGAGTCGTACTGGGCGGACGAGATGCGGGCGCTGAGCCGGTCGGCGGGCGTGACGATTATCGCCGAGATGCGCCAGCGACGCCACAGCCCTGATGTCGCCACCTGCATCGGCAGGGGCAAAGCGGAGGAGCTGTTCGTGCTGGCTCGCGAAAAGGAAGCCGACCTGATTATTTTTGACACCGAACTGACCCCCGTGCAGCAGCGCAATCTGGAGGAGCTGACCCAGACGCGCGTGATCGACCGCACGCAGCTGATTCTGGACATTTTTGCGCGGCGGGCGCGCTCGCGTGAGGGTGCGTTGCAGGTGGAGCTGGCGCAGCTGCTGTACTTGATGCCGCGCCTGTCGGGCAAGGGCAACGCGCTCTCCCGATTGGGCGGCGGCATCGGCACGCGCGGTCCCGGCGAGACCAAGCTGGAGATGGATCGGCGGCGCGTACGCGAGCGCATCGCCCACCTGCGCCACGAAATCGACGAAATCCGTCGTCAGCGCGAACATCAGCGCGCGTCCCGACGCCGACTGCCCTTCCCCAGCGGCGCCATCGTCGGCTACACCAACGCGGGCAAATCGACCCTGCTGAATGTGCTATCTGGCTCGCACACCTATGTCGATTCGCGCGTGTTTGCCACGCTGGACCCCACCACGCGCCGCGTGGTGCTGCCCGATGGCTGGTCGGTACTGTTGACCGACACGGTGGGCTTCGTGGAGAATCTGCCCCCGATGCTGTTAGAAGCCTTCCGCGCCACGCTCGAAGAGGTGCTGGAAGCCGACTTCTTGCTGCATGTAATCGACATCTCCAGCCCGCACTGGGAACTCCAGCGCGACGCGGTGGAGACCACGCTCGTTGAGCTGGGCGCGGATCAGAAGCCCACTATTCTGGTGTTCAACAAGGCTGACCGCGTGCGCGATACCTACTGGCTGCGCCAGCTGGTCGCCGAGCATCCGAACTCGGTCTATATCTCCGCGAAGCAGGCGCAGGGTATCCCCCACCTGATGGATCGCATCGTCAGCACGCTGCAGGGGATGCTGGTGAGCGTCGATGTGTGGCTGCCGTATGAGGCGAGCGCGCTCGTCGCCGAATGCTACGAGCTGGGGCGCGTGCTGTCGGTCGACTATCACGAGCAGGGCATCCACCTGCGCGCGCAGGTCATCCCCACCGTCGCCGCCAAACTGCAACCGTATGCTAAATAACTGGTCCGAACTGGGCGCCGAATACGCGCTGATCGGGCGCATCGCTCGCGCCGCGCTGGGTGGGAGCGACCCGCTTCCTCTGTTAGCGGGCGTTAGCCTCATAGAGGGCATCGGCGATGACGCCGCCGTGCTACAGGTGGGCGACCGCCTGATGCTGTGGACAGCCGATATGCTGATTGAGGGCGTCCATTTTCGGCTCGACTGGATGGACGCCCGCGAGCTGGGCTGGAAGTCGCTCGCGGTCAATCTGAGCGATATAGCGGCGATGGGGGGCGAAGCGCTCGGTGCGCTGTTGAGCCTCGCGCTGCCGTCCGAACGCACGGGCGACTGGCTCGACCGATTCATCGAGGGCTTTCTGGAGTGCGCCCGCCGCTATGGTGTGCCCCTGATTGGCGGCGACACCAACCGCGCCGCGCCCGCGAACGGCGCCCTCATCATCGATGTGAGCGTGCTGGGCAGCGTGCAGGGGTCGCCCGTGCTGCGGCGAGGCGGTCAGCCGGGCGACTGGCTGCTGGTCACGGGCGCGCTGGGCGGCTCGCGGGCAGGACTGATGCGCCTGACGCAGGGCGACCGCTCCGATAGCGAAGCCCTGCAGGCGCATTTCCGACCCGTTCCGCGCCTTGCGGAAGGGCAATTGCTGCGCGTAGGTGGCATCCATGCCATGATGGACATCAGCGACGGACTGGCGGCGGACCTGCCGAAGCTGGCGCACGCCTCCCGCTGCGGCGCCGTCGTCCAGTCGGTGCAGATACCCGTTCATCCAGCCGCACGGCGCTGGTGCGAGCAGAGGGGTGAAGACCCCATGCTCTTCGCGCTGTCAGGTGGCGAGGACTATGAGCTGCTGATCGCCGCCGCGCCCGCGACTGCCCAGCCGCTGATGGAGATGCTGCCCGCCCAGACAGGAACTCCCCTCACACCCATCGGACACCTCGTTGAAGAGAAGGGGCTATGGCTGGAGGATGCGGAAGGCAACCGCACACCGATGCCTGCAGGCGGCTGGGATCACTTCGAAAGCACCCCAGGCATTTGAAAACCTCATCCGGCATTTTCCGCCTCACAACGACTTTTACAGGAACACCCCGCTTCCACACCCGCACACCCTCACTATTGTACCCATACTCATACGCCATCTGCAAGTTGCCGCTGCCATAATCCCGCTCTATCCGCGTCAGGCGACCCTCTTCATCATACCCAAACACCCGCGCATAACTGTTCGGCTGATTGGTACTCCATCGCGCCAGCGTGCCTTCAGGGTTCCACGCAAAGCGGTTCACTGCCCCACTGAGAGCATCCTCCACCTGCGCCATCGGTACCGTAATAGCTGTGAATAAAGTGGTTGCCATTCAGGAACGCCTCTTTCCACAGGCGCCCCGCACTGTCATAATAGTAAATCACATTTCTATCTCCCTCGGGGTCAGGGGGGATTGGGTGACGGTCCGATGGCTTTGACGCGCCCCAACCCGTCGTAGAAGGTATAAATGGTGCGTCCTGTGCCATATGGGGTTATCTCGCGGATTTCAGTGCGTCTGCCGGCGGCATCATAACGGGCTTCTACTGCCACTATGTCAACAAGCTCACTCCCACAGCATCCCTGCTGGCGCACCACCCGACCCCACGCATCGTAGGTATACTCCCGACGCCCTGCACCACCATCCACAACCCATACCCGACGGTTCTCACCGTCCCAGCCCATATTCACATCGGCACTGCGCGGGTAGTCTATCCCCCGCAACCGATCCCACGCGTCATAGGTGTAGGTCGTCACCTCGCTCCCACTCGCCGTCTGCACCTCGCGACGCACCATCCAGCCCAGTCCGCCATAGTCTAACTCCCGCCAGTAACCGCCCGGCACAATCACCCGCTTTACCTGACCCCGACGCGCCAGGTTCGCCTCATCGGCTGCGTAATCCTGATACTCCGTCGCCCGCCCCAGCGCGTCTCTCACCTTGCGCACCAAGCCATACATCGGCTCGGTCTACCAATCATAAATAATAATTCCGCGTAGCCCCTTCCGATTCCGACGGAGAAACTCTTCTGCCTCGTGATAGCCCCTCTGGGCAAATCGTGTCATAATCGGCTCCACGCGCGGGTCATCAAAACCTGCCAGCACCTCCAGCAGGTTCGCTATCCCAACATTCACCCGAACAATCTCCGCCTCCTCCTTCGGCTTCTGCGAAGACAGCTCCTCTATCTTCGCCAGAATCGCAGGTATCGCCGCCTCGCCACACTGCCACAGCGCCAGCAACTCGTACCGATCCCGAAAACGACTTGCTGGTTTGTGGGTCAGCGAATGGATCAGCCACTCAATCCGCTGCTGTCTGTTCAGCGGTATCAGCTGATACCGAACCCGTGAGGGGTCGTCCCGCTCTAACTCCAGCCCCTGAAACAGCTCCAGCGCTTCTTTGACCCCATTCGCATACGCCTCGCCTGCCATCTCCAGCAGCACCCGCACCGCCACGACCCCGCGCGACGGATAAACCATCGGGTCTCCGAACTGGGGATGATTTTTCAGAGCCTCCTGCAGCGCTTCGCGGGTCAGCCCTGCCTCCTGCAGGAAGAACGCCACTTTCTGCTCCCACTGCTCGCGAGTGTGGACCGTAGGGAACTCCATGTCGGCGCGAATGCGCGCCCTGATAACAGGCACATACGACTCCCGATAGTAGGGCTTGAGATTGTTTGCAACGCTTTCCAGCGCGGTAAGCGCCTCTTCGGTTCCGATACGCCCGAGGGCGACCAGCGCACACACAGTCAGGGAATGGGCGTGTTCTTTATAGCGTTGCCTTGGCGACTGGAGCATCTCGCGTATGTAGGGAAGCAGGGCAGGGTCTTTGCGGCGGGCGGTGCTTTGACACAGGCTGAGGTCTGTAAACCAGAGCTTTTCGGTATCTGCTGGAGGCGTCGTGCCAGGTGAGGGGTTGGGCGTTTGCCCCAGCAGCGATGCGCTGATGGTGCTTATGGCAAGCACCGCTGTTATCCGACTACCGATGGTGTTTTTCATCGTCTTGCCTCCTTCTTCCTTCAGCGTCCTCCTGTTCGGGATACGCTTCTCAGTAAATCCGTATAGCGCGGTTGGTTGGTGTTCGTCGAATGATACCTCCAGGGGAAAGGAGATGGCGGTGTTCCCCACTGTAGGCTGCCCTCCGCCCAATCCTGTTTCCAGTAGTCCTTTGCTCTTGGAAGGGCGCCATACGCCTCTATCTCGGCAACCGCATCCGAATCGCCCTCGGGATCATCATCCAAACCAGGTGTATTTGTTGTGTTGTGATTATTTGGATCCAGCCCATGCATGCGCTCCCACCAGCTCGGTAAGCTGTCTTGGTCTGGATCTTCTTGATTGCTCCAATCACATCGCGAAATGCGCTGAGTATAGTACTTGCGATGTGATTTTTCATGCTCAAGAAGAGCAATAAATCGGTGTATTCCACGGGTCTCCAGCTGGTCAACCCAGGTGATGAGTTGACGAAGGCGTCCATCACGGTCTCTTCTTCGAACCAAGCGGTAAAGATGAACATGATAATCACCGTACACAGGATCGGCTCTTTCACCAATATAAATCAAGCTGGGCCACCTGAAGGGTGATTTGTATCGTTCGGAGGGAAGAACACTTCAATCTCAGCATAATCCACTCCCCCATCAACCTCAAAAGGCGCAGAGGCAGTCGTGCGCGAGATCGGCGTCGTCTGCGCAGCAGGTGAGTCGGGCGGCGCGCCGCTGCAGCTGCTGAAGCCATTCGGCTTCCGTCCAGTTGTGGCACTCGGATGGGTGGTGCATCGCTGCACCCTTCAGGTGCAGGTTTGGTTCGGGGCGAATGAGCCGATTCCTGCTGTTTGTGTGATTGTGCCCTTCGTCTCGCCTCCGCTCCTATTCAAACAGTTTCCGCAGCACGCTGGCTCCAAGCTGTGTCTTCGACGGCAATCCGAGCGGAACTATCTGGCGCAACTCTCCTGACGAGGGTTGCCAGTAGCACTGCCACCCACAGCGTGCGGAACACCGCTGGCAGATAGTAGTAGTGCATCAGCGGAATGACGGGCGCCAGCGGCAAATAAGCCAGCATCGAGCCGACCAGCCCCACCCACGCCAGCGGCTGACGCCGAACCTGCCATAACCCGACCCCATACGCTGCCATCACCAGCCACGCCTTCCAGAAGCCAGGCAGGATGAACGCCAGCGGCGCATCGATGAGCAGGCTCAGTTGATTTGCCACCTCCGGCAGCGGCGGCAGCAGCCAGTAGCCGAGCGAGCCGCCCAGCGCGTAAAAACGGCGCAATCGCTGCTGGTGATACTCGGTCTGCGATGGGATATTCGCCAGATAGAACCAGAGATAGAGTTCCAGAATGATGAGCGCGACGGCGGGCAACCATGCGACGAATCGCCCGCCCTGCGCCCGAACCGCCAACCCGTATGCCGCCATCAGCAGCGGCAAACAGACCGCCTGCTCATAGCTGCCCAGCGCGGCGAGATAGGCAAGCAGGCTCACTATCGCCCACTGCCAGCCCCCACGCCAGCAGAGTCGGCAATACGCCCAGAGCGAGATCAGCGCGAACAGCGTCATCAGCGTCGCCGTGCGCCCCGGTATCCAGCCGATTGCGCGATAGGCGAACGATGCCTGATGCAGATCGGGCAGTTTGGGGATAAAGCTCAGCTCCAGCCCCAGCATCAGCACCATGCAGCCCACAATCAGCGCTCTACGGTAATCGCGCTGGAGCCGCCACGCAAGCCCCGTCGCTACGATCGCCGATGCCCACAGCAGCGATTCGGGCAACGCCGGCAACAGTCCCGTCTGCCAGCCAGTAAAGAGAAAGCCTGCCAGGAGCGCGAGCGGGCGCGAACGGCTCAACTCCCACACCCAGCCCACCATGAGCAGCGCACACGCAAGGCTCAACAGCCCATTCGTCCATTTGTACGCCAGCAGATTGCGCCCCCAGAGGCGATAGTCAAGTTCATACAGCAGGCTCGGCAGGGGGCGATAGAAGCCGTTGCCCAGCACCCAGTCGCCCACGAACCACTGCAGAGGCTGATGCGGCTGTTCCAGCCGCTCCAGAATCGTGCGCACATCAAGATTCTCGAAGTGGCTCCACAGCCCGTCATCCCGATGCCAGTAGAGAATGGCGCCCACATTCAGCGCGGCAATCAGTGCCAGCCCGATCAGCCACCCACGCACACAGCATGGATTCGCAGCAGGAGGGCGCTCTTCCTATGGTGGGGTCTCTATGAAGCGCAGGGTGGCAGTGGCTTGGGCGTCCCGCCCAGGCATGCATCCTACAGTGGGGTCTCTATGAAGCGCAGGGTGGCGGGCGGCGTGATACCTGCCTCTGTGCCCCGACGCAGAAACTCTTCAATTGCGCGTCGTCCCCGCTCGCCCATGTTCAGCGTCAGCTCGTTCACATACATGCTGACAAACCGCTCGGCGGTCGTCCTATCCATCCCGCGCCCGAACTGCATGGCGTAGGCAAGCGCCCGCTCGCGGTTCGCCAGCCCCAGCCGAATGCTCGCTTTGAAGGCGCGGGCGATTTCCTGCTGAACCCATTCTGGCAGGTCGGCGCGGATGGCGTTGACGCCCAGCGGCAGGGGCAGCCCTCCCGTCTGCTCCGCCCACCACACGCCCAGATCGAGCAGCGTGATCAGCCCCTGCTGGCGGTGGGTCAACTGACCCTCGTGAATGAGCAGTCCGACGGGTATCTCGCCGCTCTGCACGGCGGGCATAATCGCGTCGAAGGGCATCTCGACGGTCTGCGCCTCCGGCAGGAACAGACGCAGCGCCAGATACGCGCTGGTGAGCCGCCCCGGCACCGCGATGGGATAGCGCGCCAGCTCATTTAGCGGGATGGGTTCACGGGCGACCAGCATCGGTCCGTAGCCGTCGCCGAAGCTGCCGCCTGCCATCAGCACCGCATAGCGATCCGCCACATAGGCGAGGTTGTGCACCGACAGCGCGGTGAACTCCAGTCGCCCCTCTCGCGCCCACTCGTTCAGCGTCTGAATGTCTTTCAGAACATGTTCGAACTGCAGGGGTGTCTCCACCAGTCCTGCGCTGAGCGCCCAGAACATGAAGGCGTCATCGGCGTCGGGGCTGTGTCCCAGCCGAATGGTCATCGAGCGTTCACCTCCTGCCGGGCGCGTTTGAAGCCGTTCACAATCTCGTTAGCGATTTCCTCGTCGAAGATGTTCACGATTTGCACATCGGAGCGCTGGAGGGCGGCGGCGCGACTCAGCAGCCACCAGCTGCTGGCGACTTCGGAGCTGATGATGGGCGCTGCCCAGGGCTGCTTGTCCACCAGCAGCAGCAGTCGCTCTTCGGTGGGCGCCTCGCCCAGCGCGCGGGGGCGACCGACCTGCTCACGGGCGTAGCGCCAAAGTCGGGCGCGCCCTTCAGGAGTCAGCCGCAGATGCACCACAAAATATTCGGGGCGACCGCGCAGCGTCTCCGCCTCCCGCTTCTCCACCCACACCGCTTCAATCTGCCCTTCGGTCAGCACCACCGGGCAGGCTTTCAGCACCTGCTCGATGTCCACCCGCCGTGTTGAACCCTCTTCCGCGCCATATTCAGGGCGCGCAAACCCCTGCTCGCGCAACACTTCCACCACTTTGGGCACTTCCTGCGTGATGATAATCTTCCAGCGTCGCTCGCTCATCTCGCGCGATGGGAAACCCAGAACGGTGAAGCGCGACGGCTGAAGCGGTTTCAGATGCAAATGGCTCAGCTGATAGTAGCCATAGACCGTGTTCGCCCCATAAATCAGCAGCAGCCCACCCAGCACCAGCGCAACCACCTGCGTCGCCGTCCACTGCCGAAACACCTTCATCACCTGCGATTATACCTGTTCTGTCTTCTGCAGATTGCACCCAATCGTGCCGAAAATGAAGGTGATATGACAGTGCTGGTGGTGGATGACGAGCCGATGGTGCAGTTCCTACTGAGCAGTGTGCTGCAGGATGAGGGGCATCAGGTGTTGCTTGCGGGCAACGGCTGTGAAGCGCTCGACATTCTGGAGCGTGAAGCGGTCGATGTGCTGATCACCGACACCCACATGCCCCTGATGAGCGGCGTCACGCTCGTGCAGATTGCCCACCAGCGCTACCCCACATTGCCTATCGTGGTGATGGATAGCTATCCCGACGCCTTTCTGGAGGATGGGACTGCCGAATGGGTTTTCGCCACGCTTGTGAAGCCCTTCGACCTGAGCGAGGTGCGGCAGGTTCTCCAGAACATCTGGACGGTGAGGTGTGCAGCATGAGAAAGATAGCGATTTTCTGGGCAGGCATGGCGCTCTGCGCGGGGCTGAACGCCCAGCGTACTTCGGCGACCGCCGAATGGCTCTTTGCCGATCCGCAGGAGGTGGTCCGGACCGCCACCCGCACCGAACACAAAGTTTCCGAATCGTTCACCACCGTGCGCGTGCTGACCCGCCGCGAGGTCGAGCTATCGGGCGCGCAGACGGTGCAGGAGCTGCTGGAGCGCATGGTCGCCGACTTCGAGGGCAACGAGGCGTCGATTCACCGCTTTTTAAGCACGCGCGGGGCGTACACTTCGTCGGAGTTCAACGAGCGCACGCTCTTTCTGCTGGACGGCATCCCGCTGAACGACCCGATTCTGGGCAACTTCCCAGCGATGGCAATCAGCACGCACGATGTGGAGCGCATCGAGGCGGCGTTCGGTCCTGGCTCGGCGATGTACGGACCGAACGCGCTGGCGGGCGTGGTGAACATCATCACGGCGCATGGCAAAGCCGGGCAGTCCTCCTTTTATAACGGCTACACGGCACGCAACGGCTATAACGCCTCGTTGCGCTGGGTCAGCCCGGCTGATTCGGGCTGGCGGTACGGCGTGCAGGCGTCCTACTGGCGCGATCCGGGCAGCGACCGCGTGCGCAACAACGACACCCTCGTGCGCTCACTGATGATCAACGCGCGCTCCAGCCGGTGGAACCTCCATTACGCCTATGTTGATATGGATCGAGGCAGCGTCGGCATGCGCTACGGGCTGTTCCCAACACCATATGACCGCCTCCAGCCGCGCAGTCACTACTGGCAGGCGGAGTGGAGCCAGCCGCGGGGCAGGAGCCAGCAGATTGCCCGCTTCTATGGCATGGCGGGCGAACTCGATTTCCTGCGCACGCAGCCGCCCACCTTCGCGCTGAACACGCGCGAGCGACGCGCCTTCGACCAGCAGATGCTGGGGCTGGAGACCTATTGGCGCTTCCCATGGGGTCAGGCGGAGATGTTAACAGGGGGCGATTTCCGCCTGATGCGTGCCAGCGGGCGATTGCTGAACGGCTCCCATTCCGCCAGCAACTTCGCGCTCTTTCTGCAGGGCGAATGGCGCAGGGCACGCTGGCAACCGATGCTGGGGCTGCGCTTCGATGCCCACTCCATCTACGGCAATCAGCTCAGCCCGCGCGCCGGGCTGGTCTATCACGCCAGCGGGCACGATGTGCTGCGCGCGTCCATCGGGCGGGCGTTCCGCGCACCCTCCTTCGCCGCACTCTTTGTCAGCAACTTCTTCGTCTGGACGCCCGTCTTCGACGGCACGAACTGGGTGGCGGTGCCCTTCCGGGTCAACGGCTCGCCCGATAATAAGCCCGAAGTGGTGGTCAGCTACGAGCTGGGCTGGAAGCGAATAATGCCCACAGGCTGGCGATGGGATGTGGCTTACTTCCGACAGGATGTGCGCGACGCCATCACGGTGTTTCTGGTAGACCCCAGCGACCCCTATCTGCGACAGTATCAGAATGTGGGGCGTATCCGAATCGACGGCTGGAGCGTGGAACTGGCAGGCTCCCTGTTCAACTTCGCGGAGCTGGCAGTGGGTTACATGCGCGTCAACTATCGGGGCAATATTCAGGAGGACTATAAGCCCGCCCGTGATCGGGCGGTGGTTCGGCTGGCGCGGTACCAATCGCGCGGGCTGAGCGCACAGATTGCCTTCACCTATCCCGCCGTCGGCATGGGGCGCACCAACGCCTATGCATGGAACACCTTTCTGAACCTGTCCTATCGCAGTGATGCCCGCAACCGCTGGAACCTGCGCATCGATAACCTGTTCAATGTGCGCACGGAGATGGCGTGGCGAGTGCCTGGCGGTCGGCGCAGTCTGTGGTTCACCTGGCAACGCGACTGGTGAAGTGGTGGTAGCCCCCTCACCCATACCCTCTCCCCCGCAGGCGTGGGAGAGGGACTTGTTGCCCCCTCTCCCACGCTGTGGGAGAGGGGGCAGTGGGTGAGGGCTGCTCAATCTGCCATGCAAATCGGGAAATCGCTCTGGACAGGGATGTGGATGGGGCTGGTGTGGAGCATCGGCACAGGGGCTGCCTTCGCCGAGCGCCCACTGGTTGCCATCCTGCAAAGCGGAGAGGGGAGCCTCTACGAGCAGGCGCTCAGCGGGCTGACAGGCGAACTAACCCAGCGCGGCTATCGCGCGGGCGTCAATATCGAGTACCTCACCCTGACGCTGAACCCCCGCCCGCGTGAAGACCCGGTGGAGGCGATTCTCAGGCGTCAGCCGAAGGTGATTGTGGCGGTGGGCACCGACGCCACCCGCGCCCTCCAGCAACACTATCGCCAGCTGCCGCCCGAACGCCAGCCGCCTGTGGTGTTTCTGATGGTGCTGGACCCGGTGGCGGAGGGGCTGATTGAGAGCGCGAAGTTCAGTGGCACGCGCTTTGCGGGCGTCGCGCTCACCGTCCGCCCCCAGCGCCAGTTCCAGCTCCTGCAGGACCTCGCGCCTGGCATCCGTCGCATCGGCGCCCTCTATAATCCCGACGACGCCACCTCACGCCGATTGATCGAGCAGGCGCGCGAGGACACCCGACCGCATGGGCTGGAGTTAATCGCGCTTGAAGCGCGCACAGCACAGGACATCCCCCGCGCCCTGAGCGACCTCGCGGGCAAAATCGACGCACTCTGGCTGATTCCAGACCCTGTGTGCGCGGCACCGCAGCCTTTCGAACAGATTGCGGCGTTCGCCATCCAGCACAAACTGCCCCTGATCGCCTTTGCCGAGACCTATGTGAAGCGCGGCGCGCTGGTTGCGGTCGGCGTCGACTTCACGGACCAGGGCGTTGCCGCCGCCGAGCTGGTCGACCAGTTGCTGCATGGGGCAGACCCCGCCGCGATGCCGCTGCTGACCCCGCGCCGCCTGCGCACCGCCTACAACCTGAAAATCGCCCACCAGCTGGGCATCACAATCCCCAGCACGCTGCTCAATTTGGCAGATAGGGTGTACGAGCAATGAAGATGGGCTTGCGACATCGGTTGATGCTGTTGTACACGCTGGCGGCTGCTGTGCCCGCTCTGATAGGCGCAACGCTGGTGATGTTCTATCTGAGCCGCCAGCTACGCGACACCATGAAGCAGTTCCAGCAGCAGACGCAGGCGTCTCTGCAGGACTATCGCCACTGGATCGAAGGCTCAACGCAGACCCTGCTAACGGAAACCTTCACCACCGTGCGCGAACAGATCAATCGGGATTTGAGCCTGCAACAGAGCCAGCTCGCACGCCAGCAGAGCCAGCTGATTGGGAAGGCGCTGGGCACGCTGGGGCAACGCACGGCATCCAGCACCGAAAGCCTGCAGGCGGGCATCGCGCGCACGCTGCTGCAAACGCTGGACACCACCGCTGAGGGGATTGCCCGCTCGCAATCCCAGGCGCTTCGCCAGCTGGAGACCAGCGCCGCCGACACCAGCCGCGATGCCATTCGCCAGCAGATTGAGCAGACCAACCTGAACCTGACAGTGAACCTGAGCCGTCAGGTCAACGCCGCCATTCAGAGCGCGCTGACCCAGCTGACCCTGATCGCCCAGCAGCCCGCTCTGCAGCGAGCCGACCTGCAGGAAAGCGAGTGGATTCTGCGCGCCCTGCAGGACCGCGAGCCGTCCTATCGCCTGCTGTGCCTGCGCAACGCCACCAATGAGAAGCTGCTCACCATCAGCGATTTCCCCGCGCCCGAAGAGAGGCTCAAGCCCGTAACGAACCAGCTCTGGCAGGAGATGACCCATCGGGGCGAGCCTGTGGTGGGCGAGGTGGTGATGGTGGACACAGGCGATGGACCGGAGCCGGTGGTGCCTGTACTGGTGCCCGTGCGCGAGCGGGGTGTGGAGCTGCGTGGCGCGGTCGGCGCACTCGTCGCGATGGACAACCTGAACGCGCTTATCCGAACCTTCCGCATCGGTCAGCATGGCTACGCGATGCTCTGCACCGCTGACGGGCTGATCCTGGCTCACCCCGACGCGCGCCGAATCGGGCAACAGGAGACCCAGTTCGCCCCGCTCATCACCGATGCCGGCTCGATGAACCCACGCCTGCAGGAGATTAACGGCTGGCTGGTCGCGCTGGCGCCCATTCCCAGCCTGAACGCCTGCCTGATCGCAGTACAGCCCACCGATGAGGCGTTCCGACTGGCGACCGCCCTGCAAAGCCACTTTCTGCAAGCGCGCCAGCAACAGCAGCAGGCGCTGGACAACACCATCCTGCGGATTCGCCAGCAAGCCTCAAGGCAGGTCAGTCAGCAGATGGTTCAGCACCACCGTCAGCTTCAGCAGGCGATCCAGCGTGCCGAGCAGCAAACGCGCCAGGAGGCGACCCGCATGCTGGACGCCCAGCAGAAAGCTGCCCAGCGAGGCATGGATCAGATGCTGACCCGCTCCCTCCTGCAGAGCCAGCACCACCTCCAGCAGGAGCTGTCCCAGCTGGCGCATCTGTCTGACCTCTCCCGGCAGTTTACCGCGCTCACAGCAACCCTTCAGAACCAGCTGAAAGACCAGATGATCAACGCCTCGCTGGTGGGGCTGATGTGCATGCTGCTGTTCATGCTGTGGGGTTCCCTCTATCTGTACCGCACGATTAACATGCCATTGAGGGCGCTGGTGGAGGCGACGCAGACGATTGCAGGGGGCGATTTGAGCCGGCGCGTGCAGCTGCCCACGCGCAACGCGCCCGAACTGCAGGAGCTGGCTGATTCGTTCAACCAGATGGTGGACGCCCTCGTGAAGGCGGAAGCCCAGCTGGTGCAGACCTCCAAGCTCGCTTCACTGGGCACGCTGGCATCGGGCGTCGCGCACGAGCTCAATCAGCCGCTGGCGATTATCCGCGGCGTTGCGCAACAAACGATTCAGATGCTGAGCCGCCTCCAATCCCTCTCCCCCAGCGGAGGAGAGGGTACGGGTGAGGGGACATGGATTCGTCAGCTGCTGGACGACATGCGCATTATCGAGCGTCAGACCCAGCGCATGAGCCAGATTATCCTGCACCTGCGCACCTTTGCCCGCAAGCCGCGCGTCGACAGGGAGCCTGTGAATCTGAACACCGTCGCCGAGAACGCGCTCATTTTGCTGCGGGAGCAGCTCCACCAGCGCGGGATTGAACTGGTAGAAGAATACGAATCCAGCCTTCCGCCCGTGCTGGGCGAGCCGAACTCGCTGGAGCAGGTGGTGATTAACTTACTGACCAACGCGCGCGACGCGCTGGAGGGTCAGCCTGATGGGCGCGTGGTCATCCGCACGCGCCGCGTGCAGGAAAGCGGGCGCGAATGGGTCGAACTCTGCGTGCAGGATAACGGTCCGGGCGTGCCGCCCGACCTGCGTATGCAGATTTTTGACCCCTTCTTCACCACCAAAGAGCCGGGCAAAGGTACGGGGCTGGGGCTGTCGATCTCGTTGGAGATTGCGCAAAAGCATGGTGGCACACTGCTGTTAGGTGATTCGCCAGCAGGCGCCTGCTTCATCCTGCGCCTGCCCGCCGCCGCCCAGCAACAGCATGCCGCCTGAGATTCAGCAGCCCTGCCCGAAGTTGAACAGCACTGTGAGCAGGTCGGCGTCGTCCACCACGCCGTCGCCGTTCACATCCTCAGGCAAGCCACTGCCCGACTGCCCGAAGGCGAACAGCACCGCCAGCAGGTCCGCGTCGTCCACGCAGCCGTCGCCGTTCACATCACCCGGAATACCCGCCGCTATCGTCTCGATGTCGTCCAGATAGACCGTGTAGATGTCGGTTAGAAACGGGTCCACAGGTGTGAACGCCAGATGCTCCAGCGTGCCTGTTGTGGTGTCCAGGATGCCGTTGGCAGTGCTCCCTGCGAAGGCGACCAGCGGCTCATTCGGGATGTCGAACTCCACCCGCACCCACTGGTCTTTCTGGTCGATCAGCTTGCCGACGGGTGGATACCCGGAGGTGGCGCCAACCCATTCGATGCCGCCCGAGGTACCTCCGTTCCCGCCACAACCAGCGGTGCTGCCAGTCTCGCGCACGCCCAGCGTCAGATAGAAGTCGGGCGTGCCACTCGGCACATAGACCCACACCACCAGCTTGTGGCTGAAATCGATGGTGGGGTTGGGCAGGTTCAAGGTGTTGAAGGTGGTCAGCCTCAGCCAGGCGTTCGATGCCGTCCCAGTGAACTGCCACACCACCTTCAGTGACTGGGAACCGTTCGCCGTATGGTTCTGCTCGTCGGAGATGATGGAGCAGTTGGGTCCGAGACTGCAGGAACCGGTGTAGGCAAGGAAACCTGCCGTGGAGCCGGAGAAGCTGGGCTGGCGAAACATCACGATGCCGTTGGAGCCAACCGTGTAGCCCTCGAAGTCGGTCAGCAGGCACTGCGCCGTTGCGCTGCCCGCAAGCAGCGCGCCAATCAGCAAAAGCGCTCGTCTCATCATCGTCATCGACCCCCTTTTCTGGGGCTGGCAACGCTTGCCGCCCGATTTCCATTATACCACATCGCAGTGTGGATTCCCGCCCCTAATAGGCGGTTGCATCTCCCTACCTGTGCAGTGGGCAGAGGGTATCTCCCCTCTGCCCCCAGCATGTTAGCGACTGAGCAAGGCGTTCGCCTGCTCCTGCGTGGGCAGCCCTGTGAAGACCAGTTGCCCGTCTACAACAATCGCGGGCACTGCCCGAATGCCATACTGTTGTGCTTCGGGGCTGTCGGGCGCGCGGGTGATGACCGTGCAGCCGCAGTGAGCGACCGCGTTCCGCACCCGCTGCACCGCCTCATCACACAGGGGGCAGCCCGCTGTGAACACTTCGATGGTACGCGCCATTTCGGAACACCTCCGTTGATAGTCGATGGCAGTGGTCAGCAACGCGCAGGGGAATGGCGAACCAGTGCGCTGGGCGTGCGACAGGGCGTACAGCAGGGCGTCGCGCCGCGCCCGTAGCTGGGCGATCCGCTCGTCGAGTCGCGCCACCATGCGCTGGAGCAGGAGCGCAACTCGCTCGCACGGTTGCTCGCCCGCGTCGCTGAGTGTCAGAATCTGCCGAATCTGGCGCAGGTTCAGCCCCAGCCGTTTCGCCTCCAGAATGAACTGGAGCCGCTCCAGCTGCTGTGGGGCGTAGAGGCGGTAGCCCGATTCGGCGCGATAAGCGGGCGGAAGCAGTCCACAGGCGTCATAATAGCGCAGGGTGGAGACCTTCACACCCGCCCGTTTCGCCATCTCCCCAATCTGCCAGAGCCGTGCCATCGTGCGATTCAGGATACACTCTGCAGTCGAGTGTCGAGTCAAGGGGGCTGCTGGCGTGTAAGCCGGGTTCTGTTCGTGGTGGCGATCTCTCTGGGGCGTTCGCTTGCGCGAAGCCTCGAGCGGTCAACCCGGAGGGTCGGCGGAGCGCGTCATCCCCTCCCTATTTGACCTTGCTTCCTGTGGGGTTTGCCCAGCCGGGCGCTCACGCGCACGCTGGTGCGCTCTTACCGCACCGTTTCACCCTTGCCCCCGAAAGGGCGGTCTGCGTTTCTGTGGCACTTTCCGTCGCCTGGTCAGGCACCTGGGCGTTACCCAGCACAGTCTCCTGTGAAGCCCGGACTTTCCTCCCCCTGCCTTCGCAGGGAGCCGCCACCCAGCCAGCAGCCCACTCTTATTATACCGCTTCGCCGTCGGTTATAATATAGGGTGAGGTGGTGGATTGAGCGACTGGCTGAGGTTTATCGAGCATCTCTCTTCACGCTGGCTGCTGCTGGCTCTCGACACGCTGCTGGTGGCATATTTGATTTATCGGCTGCTGTTGCTGGCGAAAGGCACGCGCGCCTACCAGGTGCTGATCGGGCTGCTCATCTTCTCGCTGGCGCTCTACTTGAGCGACCTGATGCGCCTGGAGACGATTCACTGGTTGCTCGATCGCGCCACCACACTGGGGCCAGTGGCGCTGGTCATCCTGTTTTTCCCGGAGTTGCGGCGGGGGCTGGAGACGATTGGGCGCGTGGAGTTCTGGCGTGCCAGCTTTGGCGGCAGTGAAGGGGAGCCGCTGCGCCGCGCCATCGATCAGGTGGTCACCGCCGTGCAACAGATGGCGCGTGACCGCATCGGCGCGTTGATTGTCTGGGAGCGTCAGGACACGGTGGCGGAGGGGCGCGGCATCGAGGTTCAGGCGGAGGTGAGCGCGCCGCTGTTGCGCACGATTTTCTATCCGGGTTCGCCCCTGCACGATGGCGCCGTGATTTTGCGAGGCAACCAGATTGTGGAGGCTGCCGTCTACTTCAGCGAGATCAGTGAGAACCCTGCTATCCCCGACACGCTGCACACGCGCCATCGCGCGGGCATCGGCGCGACCGAGAACGCCGACTGCATCGCGATTATCGTATCGGAGGAGACGGGTCAGATCACGGTGGCGGTGGACGGCGCGTGGACGCAGAATGTGGACGGTGAGCATCTGCGCCGCCTGCTGATCGATCTGTTGATTGGTGAGACGCGCCCGCGCCTGTTGCGGCGCGTGGGGCACGCCTTCTCCACCCGCATGCGCGCGCCACAGCGCACGGTGAACTCCTCATCCGAGCCTGCGGGCGAGAAGGATAACCCTCACCCCCAGCCCCTCTCCCACGCGGCAAGTGAGGGAAGTGGACAGCAGGTCAGAAAAGGCTGACGGAGAACCGCGATGCTACGACAGAACCTTATCGAGAAGATTGGCTCGCTGATTATCGCGATCGTGCTGGTGCTGTATGTGCAGTCGCAGCTGCACCCGATGGTGGAGCGCGCCTACGAAGTGCCGATTGAGTTGCTGAACGCGCCCGCTGGATACGAGGTGCGGCTGGAGGGTAGCCCGCGCGTGCGCGTCACGCTGCGTGGGGTCAAGGAGGTGGTGGAGGCAACCAGCGCGGATCGCATTCGCGCCGCCGTCGATCTGCGCATGGCGAAGCCGGGCGAGAACTGGCTGCCCATCACCCTGCAGTACCCGCCGGGCTGGAACGGTGAGTTGAGCTTGCAGGCGGAGCGACAGCGCGTGCGGGTGATGATCGAGCCGCGCCTGACGCGCCAGCTGCCTGTGCGCGTGCGCCTCACGGGCACGCCCGAAGTGCGCGAGGTGCTGGCAGAGGCTTTTACGGAGCCTGGCAGCATTCGGGTGAGCGGCACGGTGAGCGAAGTGCGCCGCATCCAGCAGGTGCTGGTGCCCTTTGACCTGACAGGCTTGCAGGGTGATATCGAAGTGGACATCACCCCGATGGCATTAGATAGCGCGGGCAACCCCGTGTTGAGCGTGCAGTTGAACCCGGCGAGCGTGCGCCTTAAACTACGCTTGATCCCGCAGCCGACGGTCAAGACGGTGCCGGTCAGCCCGCGACTGGGCGAGCTGCCCCAGTTCCCCTATCGGGTGGCATGGTTCGCGGTGGAGCCAGTCGCGGTGCAGGTGCGGGGCAGCCCCGGTCGCCTGAAGGAGATTAATGTGATCGAGACCGCGCCCATCTCGCTTCGCAACCTGACGCAGGACGCCACGCTCAAAGTGCCGCTGCAGGTGCCGCGCGGGGTCGAGATTATTGGCGCGCGCGAGGTGCAGGTGCAGGTACGCATCGAGCGCCTGGCACCCGAACCCAGCCGCGAGCGCGCGCCCGAACCGCCTCAAAGCGAGTGAAACTCCTCACCAGACAGCAACTGGCGCAAAGATAGCGGGAGATACCTGATGGAAGCAAACGAGCCGTTGAGCCGAATCACGCGTGACCCGAACATCTGTCACGGCAAGCCCGTGATACGCGGACTGCCCGATTGGTATCAAACCTCAGTGACCCTTGCGCAGGATTCTGCCGGCGCGGTTGCCGGTGAACTGCCCGTCGCTCAGCACCCAGCGCCCGTTGAGGATGAGATGGACCACGCCTTCGGACAGCTGGTGCGGCTCACGGAAGGTGGCGCGGTCGGCGATTCGGGCATCATCGAACACCACAATATCGGCATACGCGCCTGCATGCAGGGTGCCGCGATCCGTGAGTCCCAGTCGGGCAGCGGGCAGCCCCGTCATCTTGAAGATGGCTTCCTCCAGCGTCAGCAGCCCCTCTTCGCGCACATAGCGTCGGATCACGCGCGGGAAAGTGCCATAACTGCGCGGGTGGGGGCGTTCCGCGCTCATCTTTTGCGGGTCGTAGCCGACGCCATCGGAGCCAATCATTGTGAGCGGATAGCGCAGCACCATGCGCAGGTCATCCTCGCTCAGATGGAAGCAGGCGACGCCCACATAGAGACCATGCTCCAGCAGCAGGTCAATCACGAACTCTTCAGGTGATTGACTAACAGCGGCGGCGGCTTCCGCAACGGTCAGCCCCTGCAGAGACCGATTACCCGCGACGGAGCCAATCACGATGCTGTTCCAGTCGTCGTGCCGCTCGCGCATCTCCTGCACGATGCGTTCGCGGGTTGCAGGGTCGCGCAGGCGCTCATACACTGCCTGCGGCTCGCCGTTCAGCACCCAGCTCGGCAGGCAGGCGACACCCATCGAGGTCTGGTACGCCGTGTAGGGGTAGACATCGAGCATCACATCCAGCCCCTGCTTGACTGAATCGGAGACCATCTGTAGCGTTTGCTTGACCTTGCCCCAGTTGGCGCGTCCTTCGGCTTTGTGGTGCGATAGCTGCAGGGGCAGTTCGGCGCGTTCGGCAATCTCGATGGCTTCCGCCACGCTCTCAATCAGGTGGTCGCCCTCGCTGCGCAGATGGGTGGCGTAGAATCCACCGTACTGCGCCGCGACCGTCGCCAGCTCAATCAGCTCCTGCGTGTCGGCGTAGCAGCCGGGCACATACTCCAGCCCGGTGGAGAGTCCCCACGCGCCCGCCTCCATGCAGGTCGCCACCTCACGCTTCATCGCTTCGAGTTCGGCGGGCATGGGACGACGCTGATCGAAGCCCATCACTTTCTTGCGCAGTGTGCCATGCGCACAGAGGAAAATCACATTGGTGCCGACGCCGCGCTCCTCCAGCTGGCGCAGATGCTCGGCGAAACTGTTCCAGTTGATCTCCGCGCCATAAGGCTTGAGCCAGCGCTGCTCCTGCTGGAAGATGGGGGTGGTGTCGGTTTGAGCGACGCCCAGCCCGCAGTTGCCGACCACCTGCGTGCCCACGCCCTGATACAGCACGCTCAGCTGTTCGGGATGGTGTGGCAGGGAGAAGTCGGAATGTGTGTGGATGTCGATGAAGGCGGGCGCCACGCATAGCCCCGCCACATCCACCACCATGCCCGCCTCCCAGTCGTCCAGCGCGCCCATCGCGACGATTCGGTCGTCCCGAATGGCAATATCCCCACGCTGAGCGGGTGCGCCTGTGCCGTCGTACAGAGTGCCGCCTCGCAGCAGGAGGTCGCAACGCCGAACAGTTTGCATAGAGAGCAGGATACCTTACCCGTGATGCGGGAATCAACCCTGCACACAGCGCAGGTGAACCCAGCCGCGGTTGGTGTCGCGGGTGATGGGTTCGCCGACGGCGATCGTCTGGCGGCAGATGCGGCAGAAGCCTTCATAGCGGGCAAGAATGCTGTGCTGAACGGGAGCGTTCAGGCAGTCCACATGCACCCAGCGTCCGCTTCGAGCGTGGCGCGTGATCAGCGCGCCCCGTTGAATCGGTTGCAGACAGGCAGGACATGTGCCCTCATAGCGAGCAAAGAGCAGTGGCGCACCCGCTTCCAGCACCTGCCCCTGTTGCTCCGTCAACAGGGCGAGCAGTTCATCAGCAAGAAGATCGATCTCTATAATCGACTCGTTCGATATGCGCTGAGGCGACTGATTCGGTTTGCCCTGCTCGACCCAACGACGATTTTCCGGGATTGGCTTCATGCGGGTCTCTCCTCCGTGTCAGGGGATGGAGATTCGCTTCGGGATCGTGGCACGGGCGGCGCCTTCTGGCGGGGCGGCTTCAGGTAGCCATTGATGCCGTCCAGCCCGGTTGCCAGCAGGCTACCTGCCTCATAGGAACAGAGGAAGCAGTTCGGATTGCGTTCGGCTTCGGCAGGGAACGCCTGCTGTGCCACCAGGTCGTAATAGACATACGGCTGCGCGGGCAGGCAACCCGTGGTCAGCTTCACGAACTCCCACACCAGCAGGTTTGCCACGACGCCGTTCAGGAACACCACCTGCGGGTTGGGTATCCGCTCGCCCTGAATGTAGCCATGCTGGATCGACATGGCACGCTGTTCAGGGGTGAGCTGTTCTTCCACGCTCTGGCGCACCAGATGCCCGACACAGCTGAGGCAGGCGGTCTCGCCCGGCAGGATGAGCTGCACCTGTCCGCCGCCCTGCGCGATGCGTCCCGCCTCCGCGCGTATACCGACACCCGCGTCCAGATAGGGGATTAATGCGCACACCGCCAGCAGGTTCAGATACTGGCGCACGGTCGCGCTGTCCACCGCGCCGATCAGCATATCGCTTTCGAGCAGGGTGGTCAGCAGTTCAGGCGAGCGCGCATCGGCGGGCAGGGGCGTGATGGTGCGCCATTCGGGGCTGCGAGCGCGGTTGAACCAGAGCGCGAGCGCTTTCACCTTGCGCCATCGCCGAATCGCGCGATACCAGGTGGCGCCCACGATGCGGTTCAGATTGCTCAGCTCCAGTCGGTCGGGGTCGATCAGCGTCAGATGTCCGACGCCGAGCAGGGTGAGCGCCTGCGCAATCTGGGAGCCAAGCCCGCCCGCGCCCACAATCGCCACGCGCAGGTGGCTCAACAGCGCCTGACCCTCCACACCGAGCGCGCGTACCTGACGGTCGTACAGCTCCCGCTGGGCTTTGTCCAGCTCCGGCGGCGCGAGGTCGGTCGCATAGCGCGTCTCGCAGGGCAGCCCCACGATGCGAATACGCTCAATCGGCACCACCTGCTGGTTCGCATAGTCCCACATGTGCCCGTCGAAGCCCATGTCGGAGCCGAACACCAGCGTGCCGTGCCGAAACGGGGGCGATAGCACCTCGGTGACGCGGAACTTCTGATAGTCGCTCTGGTGGTCAATCGAGGAGAAGCGCGGTCGGGGCGTCCACGGATGGGAGTGGGCTTCCAGCAGCGACCAGCCCTCCGCTTCGCAGCGCGTCAGCAAGGTATGCACGAACTCCGGGCGGGTGATGACGCGGTTGGCGGAGCGCTCCTCGTAGGCGTCCGGCGGCACCTCCACCAGCTCGCGCACAAGGAACACCGCTCGCCCTGGCAGCTCCAGCGTGCGACACAGCATGAAGCACTTCGTCTCGACACAGCGGTCAGCGAGAAGCGCTTCGGTGAGGCGCGTCCAGAGCGTGCGCGTGATGCGTACCTCGCCACACAGAGCTTGCAACGGCTCCACTCCCTACCCGCGTCGCCAGCGTTCAAACGCCTTCTTAATGAGTTCGCACACACTCAGCAGGGAATGCCCTGCCAGCGGGTTCGCTGCAGGGCGCCACTCATGGATGTGCAGGCAGCAGGCGGTCCAGCCCTTCAGCGCGGGCGGCGCCTCGCGGAACTGACCCCGATTGGGGTCATAGGAGGTGTCGCCATAGAACACATGGGGCGGACGCTGCCCGTTCGCTAAGCGCAGGTTGTAATCCACATAGAACCAGTCAGGCGGGGTCTGGGGGTAGTGACGCGGCAGCAGAATCAGCACATCGGTGGTGGTGTAGTTGTAGCCGCGGGGGAGCGGAAAGTCGTGAATAATGACCCACTCCCCGTCCTCGTCGTCATAGGAGGCTTGCTTCGTCTGCGAGTAGTGCGTCGCAGCAAGCGCCGCCTCGTAGGCGATCCGCTGCAGGCGTGCGTTCATGGTGTCATCCCCGCAACAGCGATCCAGGGCTTAGCCGATACCGTCCTCCCAGCGCGGCAGCTCGGTGACGGCAGGTGCGCGACGCACCACTTCCTGCGGCGTGGTCGGCTGAGACGGAGTGATCGGCGTGTTCAGCGTGGTCGGGTCGTTCGTGGTCGCAGGCGTCAGCGTGATCTCATAGTCGACGCCGTTCAGGCGAACCTTTTCCTTGACTGCGTTCCTTGTTGCCATATGCAACACCTCACCCCTATTATACCCCAGACCTCTGTCAAGAGTTCCCTGCAAGAGGGAGAAAAATCCCGTTTCGCCCCCCAGAGGCATAGATAAAGCAGGAAAAGGGCTGCCTGCTGGCGAATCGTTCCCCTGTGAGGTGAGATGATGGAGACGATGCAGACCACAATGGCGATTGAGGCGTTGTTGCAGGAGCAGCGGGTCTTCCCGCCTTCGGAAGAGTTCGTGCGACAGGCGAATATCAGCGATGCGGCTATTTATGAAGAGGCGGCGCGCGACTATGAGGCGTTCTGGGCGAAGTGCGCCGAGATTCTCGACTGGTATCAGAGATGGCACACGGTGCTGGAGTGGAACCCGCCCTATGCGAAGTGGTTTGTCGGCGGCAAGCTGAACGCCTGCTACAACTGCGTGGATCGACATGTGAAGACATGGCGGCGCAACAAAGCCGCGCTCATCTGGGAGGGCGAGCCAGGCGAGGAGCGCGTGCTGACCTACAACGACCTCTATCGCGAGGTGCAGAAGTTTGCCAATGTGCTGAAGGCGCTGGGCGTGCGCAAAGGCGACCGTGTGTGTATCTATCTGCCGCTCATCCCCGAAGTGGTGATTGCAATGCTGGCGTGTGCGCGAATCGGTGCGCCCCATTCGGTGGTGTTCGGCGGGTTCAGCGCGGAGAGCCTCGCTGACCGCATCAACGACGCGCAGGCGAAGGTGCTGATCACCGCCGATGGTGGCTGGCGCCGCGGCTCGATCGTGCCGCTCAAGCGCAATGCCGACGAAGCCCTGCGCAACACACCCTCCATCGAAAAAGTGATTGTCTATCAGCGTATCGGTGGCGACTACACCGTGCCGATGCAGGAAGGGCGCGACCTCTGGTGGCACGAGCTGATGGCGAACGCGCCGCTCACCTGCGAGCCAGAGCCGATGGACAGCGAAGACCTGCTCTATCTGCTCTACACCTCCGGCTCCACGGGCAAGCCGAAAGGCATCATGCACACCACAGGCGGCTATCTCGTGGGCGTCGCCATCACCAGCAAATGGGTTTTCGACCTCAAGGACGAAGACATCTTCTGGTGTACCGCCGATGTGGGCTGGGTTACAGGGCACAGCTACATCGTGTACGGTCCGCTGGCGAACGGGGTGACCTGCGTGATTTACGAGGGCGCACCCGACTATCCCGACCGCGACCGATTCTGGGCGATAGTGGAGAAATATCGGGTGAACATTCTGTACACCGCGCCGACTGCCATCCGCGCCTTTATGAAGTGGGGCGAAGAGTACCCGCGCCGCCACGATTTGAGCAGTCTGCGCCTGCTGGGCACCGTCGGTGAACTCATCAACCCCGAAGCGTGGATGTGGTACCACGAGCATATCGGCGGCGGACGCTGCCCGATTGTCGACACCTGGTGGCAGACCGAAACGGGCATGATTCTGATCACCCCGCTGCCAGGCATCGTGGCGACCAAGCCCGGTTCCGCCACCAAGCCGTTTCCAGGGGTGTTCCCCGACATTCTGGATGAGCTGGGCAACCCGGTGCCGCCGAACAGGGGTGGCTATCTGGTGCTGACGCGCCCCTGGCCGGCGATGACGCGCGGGCTGTACGGCGACCCCGAACGCTTCCAGCAAATCTACTGGAGCCGGTACCCCGGCATCTATTTCACGGGCGACGGCGCCAAGCGCGACGAGGACGGCTACTTCTGGCTGCTGGGGCGCGTGGACGATGTGATCAATGTGTCGGGGCATCGCCTCAGCACGATGGAAATCGAAAGCGCGCTGGTGGATCACCCGGCAGTCGCCGAAGCTGCCGTCATCGGCAAATCGCACGAGATCAAGGGCCAGGCGGTGGCTGCCTTCGTGATTATCAAAGAGGGCTACACCGCCGATGAGCGATTGCGCGAGGAACTTAAGCAGCATGTGGTGGCGAAAATCGGCGCGCTTGCCCGACCCGACGATATAATCTTCACTGCCGACCTGCCCAAAACGCGCAGTGGCAAGATTATGCGTCGCCTGCTGCGCGATGTGGCGGAAGGGCGTGCGCTGGGCGACACCACCACCCTCGCCGACCCTGCCGTCGTGCAGGCGCTCAAAGAGAAATACGAGGGTCAGGAGGAATAGGCAGGAATCGCGCGGCAGTCGGTCGAACCCTTTCCACAGGGAGGCGATAAGCGTGGAAGAGCCAGTTAAGCGCTCTGACGCTGTGGAAAAAGAGTACACGCAAGCCGTCATCTATGGTTTGCTGGGGCTGGTGATGCTGCTGCTAACATGGCTGTTCTGGCGCTATGGGGGCATGTTCCACTCCTTCTCATGGGGTTTCGGGCTGGTGTGGCTCGGCTCGTGGGCATATGCGGGCTGGTCACTCTATAAAACGCGCAATATCCCCGCCTATCCCGTGAGCTGCCCCTACTGCCAGAAGGAGAATGTGTTCGTGGCGCCGCCGCAAAGCGACTTCACCTGCGAACACTGTCGGCGGCTCGTGCCGGTGGAGAACGGGCATGTGCTGGAGGTGGTAACGGTGCGCTGCCCCCACTGCCGCGCCACCGAGAAGGTCTCACCCCGTGCCCGAACCGCCATCTGCGAGCATTGCCAGCGCGAGTTCAGCGTGGTCGCCCCCGCACAAACACAGGTCTCTATGCCCCTGCCGCAGGACGACCCCACACCTTACGAACTGGTGCTGCTCGGCGTGGAACGCCTGAAGGAAGAAGAAGCCATCGCCCATCTGGAGTCGTTCCTCACGCTCACCCGACCCGATGTGAAGAAACTGCTCCAGAGTGCGCCCGTGGTCATTCTGACCAACCTGCCACGCCGAAAAGCCGAAATGCTGGTCAAAGACCTGCAGCAGTGGGGCATCAAAACGGAGATACGGGCGATCGAGGATCCGAGCCGCGTGCCCACACCATGGTGAGATAGCGGGCGGGTACAATCGAACCCGATGAACCTGCCCGGAGCCTATTTTCAACGGCTGCGTCAGCAGCTGGAGGAGCTGGAGCGCCGCTCGCTGAGCGCGATTGAGCAGGCAGCTGAGCGGTGCGCCCAGTGCCTGCTACGCGGTGGCGCGATCCATGTGTACGACACAGGGCATCTCGTCTCGCGTGAACTTATCAATCGCGCGGGCGGGCTGGCAGCGTTCATCCCGTTCAGCTTCGACCTGCAGGTGCAGAACCCGCACCCCTATCGCGAGGCGCATGGGATCAGCGCTGGGCCCACGCCTGATACTGTTCGCGCGATTGTGCGTGCCGCACTGGATCGCAGTCGCATCGTGCCAGGCGATGTGCTGATTATCGGCAGCGTGTCGGGCAAGACGCCAATCCCTGTGGAGCTGGCGTTGCAGGCACGGCAGCGCGGAGTGTTCACCATCGCGCTCACCGCCCTCGACTACTCGTCCCGCCTCGAATCGGAACATGAGTCGGGCAAGCGGCTCTTTGAGGTGGCGGATCTGGTCATCGATAACGCCGCGCCCTATGGTGATGCGATGATGAGCCTTGAGGGGCTGGAAACGCCATTCTGCCCCGCTTCGGGCATCGGCGCCGCCGCCGCACTGTGGGCGCTGGTGGCAGGTATCGTTGAAATAATGGTGGCGGCGGGCAAGCCCCCCACCATCTTCGCCAGCATTAACCGTCCCGACGGGCAACAACGCTATCAGCAGAGCATCGAACAGTTCAGACAACGGGGCTATTGAGATGAAAACGATACTGTTTGTGTGTGTGGGCAATTCGTGTCGGAGCCAGATGGCGGAGGGGTTCGCCAACGCGCTCGGTCAGGGCAAAGTGGTCGCCTTCAGCGCGGGCACGATGCCTGCTGCGCGGGTGCATCCGCTCGCCGTCGAAGCCATGCGCGAGATCGGCATCGATATCTCCCGCCAGTATCCCAAGTCGGTGGAGGAGTTCGATATGGGCAGCTTCGATGCGGTGGTCAGCCTGTGCGATGCATCCACCGACACGCTGTGCCCTGCGAACTTCGGGGGCGTGCGCGAGCAGTGGAACATCCCCGATCCCGTCGGGCTGCCGATGGAGGAGTTCCGCCGCATTCGCGACACGATTGGCGAGCGGGTCAAGGCGCTGATTAACCGATTGCTGATGGAGGGCGATGGCTGCTGAGCGACTGCGTGTGGTGATTGCGAGCCACAATCGCGCCAAGTCGCGCGAAATCGTTGCGCTGCTGAGCGAGGGTCTGCGCGATTTGCCAGTGGAGATTCAGCTGTTGTGCGACTATCCGAACGCGCCCGTGCCTGAAGAGACCGAATCGACCTATGCGGGCAACGCCGCGCTGAAGGCGCGCGCCTGCGCCCGGTTCACCGGCGAGGTCTCGCTGGCGGACGACGCGGGGCTGGAGATCGACGCGCTGGATGGTCAACCCGGCTTGCACTCGCGCCGATTCGCAAGCGAGCGGACGCCCTTCACCGTCAAGATGGGGCTGATACTGGAGCGATTGCAGGCGGTGCCCGACGAGCGGCGCACCGCACGCTTCCGCTGCGCCGTCGCGATTGCCACGCCCGAAGGCGACCTGCACCTTTTTGAAGACACGCTGGAGGGGCGTATCGCACAGGCGCCGCGCGGACAGTACGGCTTCGGCTATGACCCCATCTTCTACCTGCCCGCGTTCGGCTGCACGCTCGCCGAGCTGCCTCCCGCCTTCAAGAACCGTATCAGCCACCGCGCGAAGGTGCTGCGTCAGGCAATTCCAACATTGCGCACGATTCTGCAGGTGCGCCTGCAGGCGCAAAGCGTCGAACAGGGCGGGGCGGGGAGCGTCTGAACCTGTTCAGGTCAAAGCATACCCTCTCCCCCAGCGGGGGAGAGGGTATGGGTCGGTAGGGGCGAGGCATGCCTCGCCCCTACCGTTTGAACGCCACTACTGCTTGAACGCCACCTCCGTTTGAGTGACGGCGTTCGCTTTCGCCTCCACCTCGACGGTGCGCGTGCCCAGCTTCTCGTGGACGAACTCCAGCGTGTATTTGCCAGGCGGGAGACCCTTGATGGTGAAGCTGCCGTCCTCGCCCATCACGGCGAAGAAGGGGTTCGACAGCACATGGATGTAGCTGACCATCCACGGATGCACATCACACACGGTTTTGATGCCCAGTTCAGGGTTTTTGAACACATGGCGGGTTTCTTCACCCTGCTTCGGCTGAGTGTAGTTGAAGCTGCCGTTGTTTTTGGATGTGCCGCGCGTGTTGTGCAGCACGGGGTCGCTGTTGCGGAAGATTATCTCCTGCCCCGCCATCACGGCTACCACATGGGGAATAAACACGCACCCTTTTTGATCCAGCACGACAGGCTCGGAAGGCACGCTCGGTTTGTAATCGGCAGGCAGTCCCGCCTTCACATAGACCAGCGTCCAGCGCAGGGTGCCGTTGGGGTTCACCACCAGGTCTTCTTTGGTGGGCGGTGTGGGGTGCATGGCAGCGCACTGCAGTTCCGCGCCGAAGCTGATGGGTTCTGGCTTGGGCGGCGTGCCTTCGAACTTGACCAGCCCGAAGATGGTGGCTGTGCCATCGGTGGGGGCAGGTGGCGGCGTCGGTGCGGTTGCAGCCGGTTGACCGGTTGGCGCCGACGGCGCCTGCGGAGCAGCAGGCTGCTGACCCTGTTGCTGCTGCTGACCGCCTCTGCAACTGGTGAACATCACGACCATCAGCGCGATTGCGCCCCAGAGGGCAACGCGCTTCGCCCAGAAATATGTCCATCGTTCCATCCTCTTCACCTCCTGCTCTCTGAAGGTTGTTTTTTCGGCAGGAGTTCCTGCCGAATCTGCTCGAAAGTGAACACCCTGCCGTTGAGTTCGCGCGCTTTGCGCTCCGCCTGCTCGCGCGTCGCAAGAGCAATCGTGCGGCTGCCCATCGGCGTCTGAAGATGGTCCGCCCGCACATAGAACGCCCGCGTGCCGTCCAGCCAGCGGTCAGGCTTTTCGAAGTCATGCACCCAGTAGCGCCGGGGCTTAATGCGCGTGCTGTCCAGCACCATGCAGTTGAGGTCGTCGTATTTGCGCAGTTCGCCCTGCTCGGTTTCAACGGCGCAGGCGTAGGGCGGCTCGTTGATAATCATGCGGCAGTTCGCGCAGGCGTCCTCCCCGTAGCGAATGGTGGGCGGGCGATCCGCTGGCTGACAGCCCGCGATCAACGCCAACATCAGGAGCGGACAGGTCCTCATTCGATTGCCTCCCTGCGCACGAACCCCTGTAAGATATGGGCAGGATGCCCAATCCACTATGCTCATTCGACTGCTCCCCGGCGCACGAACCAGAGCAGCGCGAGCAGTAACGGAACCGCGACCCACATCAGAAGGATACCCGACAGGATGGGTAAAATCGCATCACCCATCACCTCGCGCGCGTACAGCCCTGCCGAACCCAGCACCTCCAGATTGCCCTCCATCACCTGGATCACGGCAAGCTTGAACACCTGCAGCGGGTTGAGCAGGGTCAGCCAGAGCAGGGTGGACGCCCTCAGCTGGAGCGCGATGGCTGTGCCGATCAGCCCCAGATCGCTGACGAACACCAGCATCAGCCAAAGCAGGAGGGCGATACCGACCGCCGTTGCACCCCGCTTCACCAGCACCGACACGAGCGTGCCCAGCGACAGGCAGCCCCATCCCAGCAGGATGGTGAGCAGGAGCTGGGTCAGGAAGGGCGTCAGGGGCAGATTCGCACCCGCCATGTAGATGAGCAACCCGCTGCTGCCGAAGCCGATCAGGACAGCGGCGCTGAGGGCGAGCATGGCGCCGAGCAGCTTGCCCGCAAGAATCGACGCGGGGGTGAGCGGTTGAGCCAGCAGGGTGTCCAGCGTGCGCTGATCGCGTTCGGAAGCGATGCTCAGCGCGCCCATCAGCAGTCCCATCAGCGGCACAATCAACAGCGATAAGTTGAGCAGACTGGCGAAGGTGCGCCCGAAGCCCGCCATGCTGCCCGCGCCTGCGCCCGTCAGCCCGAACAGGGTCAACAGCAGCGACAGCAGAATAAAGACGCCCATCAGCAGCACCAGCCAGCGGTTGCGGCGGGCGTCGCGTATCTCTTTGCCTGCGATTAACCCCACCACACGCCGCAAGGGGGGTTTCTCTCCTTTATGCTGGGGGTTGGGGTGTGTATCGTCAAGTGAGGAGGTCAGAGCCGCGAAGCGTACCGATTCGGGAATCTGGCTCCAGTCGGGCGGCTCGCTGGGCGGACGCCACTCGTAATCCAGCACCTCGATGCCTCCCTGCAGCAGTCGGCTGAGCGGTTCCACCTGCTTCGCCTCCAGATGGCGAATCAGCAGGACACCGTCGACGGCTTGCGCATCGTAGCCTGCTTGCTTGAGAATCCCGATGGCGACCTGCACCTGCTCCTGGGGCACAGACAATCGCAGGCTGCCATGCCGTTGCCAGAGCGCGACGAACTGCGCACCTGTCAGCTCCGCCACCTTGCGCCCGCGCTCCAGCACCACCACCCGATCGGCAAGCGTGCGCACCTCGTTGAACTGGTGCGTGCAGAACAGCAGCGTTTTGCCCTGCGCTTTGAGCCGTTGCAGCAGCTGGAGCCATTCGGCGCGGGCGGCGGTGTCCAGATGGGCGGTCGGCTCATCCAGCAGCAGCACAGGCGGGTCGGACAGCAGCGCCAGTACCAGCGCAAGCTTCTGCTTCATGCCGCCAGAGAGCGCGCTCACGGGTTTGTCAGCATGCTCGCTCAAGCCCCACTCCCGTAGGAGGGCATCGGCACGCTCCGCTGAAACGCCGCGCAACTGCGCATAAAATTGGGCGGTCTCCTGCACGCTCATATCGGGATGCAGGTGAACAAGCTGGGGCACATAGCCGACACGCTGACGGACAGCGGTGCCCTGCTGTTTGACCGAATAGCCCAGCACCGATGCCGACCCCTCAAAGCGCAGCAGTCCGAGCAGGCAGCGCAGGATGGTGGTCTTGCCCGCGCCATTCGCGCCCCAGAGCGCGACCGTCTCGCCCGCGCGCACGCCGAAGGTGAGATCATCCACCGCCACCAGCCTGCCAAATCGCCGGGTCAGATGCTCCACTCGAATCACCATTGCGGGCTTCGCTGAACGGCTCATGAGCGACTTCCGGGATGGCTTTCCATTCGTGATGGGGCGGTACTTTCCCGCTCGCGAGGTGCCCGGCGTCCGCAGGCTCAACAGACCGAGCGCGAGCAGCCCTGCCATGAACAGCAGCCCCTTCGCTCGCGAGGGTGTCTGGGCTGGACTCATCGGGCGTGGCGGCTCGCCCGCCCGCACCAGCGGACGCGCATCTGCCACCAGCGGTTGTGGCGCAAAGAGCGGGAACAGCCGCGCCCCGAAATCGAGCGCCTGTGCCGATGGGCTGTACGCCAGCAGGCGCAACGCCGCATTCTGCGCCGCAATCTGATCGAAAACCCTCACCGCCCGATAGGGCACATCGCCGACGCCATCGCCATTCGCGTCATAGCCCGTGTAATCGCTCCAGAAGTTGCCCTCCCAGCGCACGCCCGCCACCGAATCGGGGCGATCCATCCGCACCATCTCGATATTCTCCACCATCCGATTCGCCTCAAAACGGTTCGGCTTCACCGCCAACACCAGATGGATGCCCACATCGTTGCGCAGAAACCAGTTCTCTCGATAGACCCCTTCCCCGCTGTCAATAAATAACCCCGTGCGATTGTGCGCAACCAGATTCTTTTCAATCAGCAGGCGGTAGCCGTCTTTAATGCCCAGCCCCATACCGCTCGGTCCGCGCGAGTTCAGAATCTGATTCCCGCGCACCTGCACCCCCTCGCTATACATAATGTAGATGCCCACCGAGTTGTTCTCCAGCAGGTTGCTCTCCACATGGCTATCGTTACAATACATGAAGTGGATACCGTAGCGGCTGTTGCGCACGCGATTGTTGCGGATGGTCAGCCCCTCCGAATACCAGAAGACCAGATCGCGCCCGCCCACCACCTGATTGCCCTCCACAAGGGTGTGGTGGCTGTACCAGATTCGAATCTGGTCGCCGCGTCGAGCGATGGGCAGGTCATGCGAATAGATTTCGTTATTGCGAATAACTGTTCGGTCGGCATGCTCCAGATGGACGCCGAACAGCACCTGCTCGATGCGATTGTTTTCCACGATACAATTGGGTGCGGAGACCCGCACGCCGCTATCCTGGGTGCTGAGCGTGATACCGCTGTTGCGAATGATGAAGCCCTTGAGGACGCATCGGGGCGCTTTGAGGTGAATGACGCTCCCCCGCCGCTCGCCGTCGAGGACGGGGGAGCGCTCGCCCACCAGAGTGAGCGTCTTGTCAACGATGAAGTTGCCCCGATATTCGCCGCCAATCACCCGAATGGTGTCGCCTGCCCGCGCCTGCTGGATGACCGCCTGCAGGCTCTGGTCGCTTTGTGGGCTGATGACCCATTCGTGCGCCCAGCCGTTCGGCAGAACGACCATCAGCAGGAGCGCGGCAGCAGCTTTCGCTATCGCTGGCACCGCCTGCCGCAACTGCTCACACCGGAACCGCTGCCGGATGGCAATCAGCGTCAGCACGCCCGCTGCGATCACCACAAAGTAGCCGATATGGAACCACGCAATCACATGGAACTGTCCCACCTTGCCTGGTCCGACCAGCGGCGGGATAAAGGGCTTGATCATCGCGCTCAGCGGCGCTTTAGGGTCCAGATTCAAGCCGTATTCACGCAACCAGTAGTAGAGGTCGCCTGCGAACACGAACGGAACCGCCCACACGGGCAACGCCAGCAGAATCTGGAACCAGCGTGGGGCGCGCGGAATGAGCATGATGAAAAGCAGCGCAAGCGCAATCGCGCTCAAACCGGGCACCGAGATTTTGCGTTCAAAAGGCGCCGCCTCGCCCAGTGGACGCATGCCGATATAGTGGTTCAGTCCATCCACCTCGCGCACATCGCCGCCTGCGCCCGTTACATAGACAATCACATTCAACCCTTTCGGGTACTGCGGCGCGACGATGTGCATCTGCCAGTAGGGCAGCCAGATGGAGATGAACACCAGCAACGCCGCGACGCCCAGCATCACTTTGTTTCGAACCTCTCTTGGACAGTGACCAGTTGTTGCCATAGTTATTCCTCCTCACCAGACTCTTTCGTCGTAGCACAGGCATCTTGCCTGTGAAATCCCTTGAGCAGAATGCTCAAGCCACTTTGCCTCATCCCGGGCAGGATGCCCGGGCTACTTTATTCCATCTTGGGCAGGATGCCCGATCTTGCTTTTGGGCGTGCGTCCAAAAAGTGGGGCAGGGGGGCGTCCCCTGCCCCCAGTGGAGAGGTCTCACGGCTCCACCAGCAGATAGCCCATCATCTCCAGGTGCAGCGCGGAGCAGAACTCCGTGCAGTAGAAGGAGTAGACCCCTTCCTTATCCGCCACGAACTCAATCGTGACGGTCTCACCGGGTTCGATGCTCGCGCTGATCCCGTAGCCGGGCAGGGTGAAGCCGTGAGTGGCGTCGCGCGTGCGCTCCAGGTTGGTAAGATGCCAGATGACCCGCTGACCCTTCTTCACCTTGATATGCTCCGGCTCGAAGTGGCTGCGGATCTGCGTCTGGTAAATCGTGACGGTATTGCCGCGCACCTCGACGCGCCCTTTGGTCGCGGCATGCGGGCTTTTCGCCTGCTGGTGCGCGTCCCAGCCGACTTCGGGGTAGACCTCCCAGCTCTTCAGGCGGTCGGCGCGGATAATCTGGGCATAGTGCGGCTCACCGATGCCCACAGGCATATCGTACAGCAGGCGCATAGTCTCGCCCGTGTTGCTAACATCAATCAGCTGCAGGTTCTGCGGCAGCAGCGGACCAGCGTTCGCAAAGCGGTCCACCGACCACTTGTTGAGCGCGACGAGGTACTTGCCCTGCGGGTTGACCGTGTCGCCCTCCGTTACGGCGAGGTGCCCGATGTTGTAGTGGGTCTGAATCTTGCCCACCAGCTTCCACGGCTCTTCCGGCGCTTTGTATTTGCAATCGCCCAGCGTCCAGCGGGCGACCGCCGTGTCCAGGAACAGGCTGGTGTAGGCGTAGCCCTTGTCGTCGAACTGGGTGTGCAGCGGTCCCAGCCCCACCTCCACCTGCGCCTCTTTGGTGGCGTCGAATCGCAGCACGGGCACACCGTACGGGTCGATCTTCTCGTAGTCCTTGCGGGCAATCGCCTGCTTAATCTTCTCGATGTTGTAGATGGTGACATGCGGGTCTAACTTGCCGCCGACCACGATATGCTTCCCGCAGGGGCACACATCGACGCCGTGCGGGCTTTTCGGCTCAGGAGTAAAGTAAAGCACGCCACCCGCGACCGCCTCCTTCAGCGGCAGCACCTTGAAGCCATTAATGGTGACGAACTTGCCCTGCTGAACCAGTTTCTCCGCCTGCTTCCAGTTGATGATATGGAGGTAGTCCATGTCGTTCTGGGAAACGCCCGCTTCGAAGGGCGGCCGACCCTTCTCGATGCCGCCTGTCGCCAGCTCGGTGTTGAAGGAGTTCACGAACACCCAGCCGTCGCTGGCAGCCTTACCGCAATCGGCAAGGTCCTGCCAGTAAGGCGGCACCTCGATGCCGAACGACTGCTCCGGGATAATCCGCCCCTTCTTGCGGTCGAACTTCCAGAAAGTAATCAGCCCGCGATACTCCTCCTTGTAGCGCTCGATCGGCGCGTATTTGTTGCCCAGCGGTAAGCCGTATTGCGAGACCTCCACCACATACTCGGTGTTGGGCGTGACGAACGCCGCGCCGTGGTTGTTCTCGAACACGGGGTTCTTCACAATCTGCTTGGTCTCCCAGTCGCGCAGGTCGATCACGGCAACGCGCCCGTTCGCCTTATCACCGATGAACAGGAACTGCCCATCATATTCGCCGTTGGTCTCACTCAAGGCGGGGTGATGCGTGTCCGCAGCGGGATAGGGACCACGCCCGTACAGCTCATGGAGCGGGTTCTCCTTCACACCATAGCCATAGCCCTGCCACGGTTCCGGAGCGAACACGGCGATCACCTTCAGAATGCGCATCGAGGGGATGCCGATGGCGATCACCTGTCCGCCGTGTCCAGCCGAGGCGAACATCACATACTCGTCGGGTTTGCCGCCTGGCACATAGGTCGCCAGCGCAGCATACACATCGTCGGGGGTCAGACCGCGCTCGCGTGCAACTGACAGCGCGTCTGCAGGTAAACCAGCTGGTAGAGCCGTCTGGCGCATATTGCGCACTACCAGCACAATCGCGATCACCACAATCAACACCACAGCTCCAGTCAGGTACTTCAGCCAGCTTTTCATTGTATCTCCTCCCGTTGACCGCATTTATGAGGTCATTAGACCTGCTCAGCCTAATGACACCGTTTATTATACCACATCGATGACAGAAAAGTCAAGGGGGGGGAGAGGGTGTTCGAAAATTCCAATCTGGGAGTAGGATTCCCAGCCCAGAGGCAAAGATGCCTCTCACCCCGACCCTCTCCCCGCTGGGGAGAGGGAGAAACTAAGCCCCCTCTCCCCCTTTGAGGGAGAGGGTATGGGTGAGGGGGCTTCGCTCAGGTCGATATTATGCCCCGAATTTTCGAACACCCTCCCCACCCCTTGACAACCCCCATCCCGCATCAGGTATATATTAAGGCGACACGCAAGCCGCGTGCCTGAGCGTTTTATTCCAGACTTTCGAAGGAGGTGAGATGTATGACTTTCAAACCGCTTGGTGACAAGGTTGTGGTGGAGCTGATAGAGGAAGATGAGAAGACCAGCGCGGGTATTATTCTGCCCGATACCGCTAAAAAGCGTCCGCAAGAGGGGGTTGTCGTCGCCGTCGGACCGGGACGACTGCTCAAAAACGGCGAGCGCGCCCCGATGAGCGTGCAGGTTGGACAGCGCGTGGTCTTCTCCAAATATGCGGGCAACGAGTTCGAATATGACGGCAAGAAGTATCTCATTCTGGATGAGGATCAAATCTTCGCTATTCGCGAATAGGAGGTGGGAACGATGGCTGCGAAGATGCTCAAATTCAATGAAGATGCTCGGCAAGCACTGGAGCGCGGAATCAACAAAGTAGCGAATGCAGTTAAGGTGACGCTGGGACCGCGCGGGCGCAATGTGGTGCTGGATCGCAAGTGGGGTGCGCCCGTTATCACCAAAGATGGCGTAACGGTCGCCAAAGAGATCGAGCTTTCCGACCCGTGGGAGAACATGGGAGCGCAGCTGTGCCGCGAGGTGGCGTCCAAAACCAACGATGTGGCGGGTGACGGCACCACTACCGCCACCGTGCTGGCACAGGCGCTCGTGAACGAGGGCATGCGCTATGTAGCGGCAGGAGGCAACCCCATCGCCCTCAAGCGCGGCATCGAAAAAGCCGTGCAGAAAGCCGTCGAAGCCATCCGCCAGATGGCAACCCCCGTCACCGAACGCGAGCAGATCGAATATGTCGCCTCCATCGCGGGCAACGACCCCGAAATCGGCAAGATGATTGCCGAGGCGATGGATAAGGTCGGCAAGGATGGCGTCATCACCATCGAAGAATCGAAAGGCACGCAGACCACTCTCGAAATCGTGGAGGGCATGCAGTTTGACCGCGGCTACATCTCGCCCTACTTCATCACCGATCCGGAGCGGATGGAAGCCGTGCTGGAGGATGTGCTGATTCTGATCCACGAGAAGAAGATTAGCTCGGCGCAGGACCTGTTGCCGCTGCTGGAGCGGGTGGCGCAGGCGCGACGCCCCCTGCTGATTATCGCTGAAGATGTGGAGGGCGATGCGCTGGCAACCCTGGTGGTGAACAAGCTGCGCGGCGTGTTGCAGTGCGCCGCCGTCAAAGCGCCCGGCTTCGGCGAGCGACGCAAAGCCATGCTCGAAGATATCGCCATCCTCACCAACGGGCGATTCATCTCCGAGGACCTCGGCATCAAACTGGAGAATGTCACCCTCGATATGCTCGGTCAGGCGAAGAAGGTGGTCATCACTAAAGAGGAGACCACCATCATCGAGGGCGCCGGCTCCAGAGAGGCGGTGATGGGGCGCATCAACCAGATCAAGCGACTGATTGAAACCACCGAGAGCAGCTACGACCGCGAGAAGCTGCAGGAGCGACTGGCGAAACTCTCTGGCGGCGTGGCGGTCATCAAGGTGGGCGCCGCGACCGAGACCGAGCTGAAGGAGAAGAAGCATCGCTTTGAAGACGCCCACTCGGCGACCCGCGCGGCAGTGGAGGAGGGCATCGTGCCCGGCGGCGGCAAGGTGTTCCTGAACGCTCAATTCGCCCTGGATGAGCTGCAGGTGGGCGACCCCGACGAGCGCACGGGCGTCGCCATCGTGCGCCGCGCGCTGGAAGAACCCCTGCGCCAGATCGCCGAGAACGCCGGGCTGGAAGGCTCCGTGATTGTGGAGAAGGTGAAATCGCTCGGCAAAGAGGAGGGGCTGGACGCCCTCACGGGCAAGTTTGTGAGCCTGATGAAAGCGGGCATCATCGATCCAGCGAAGGTCAGCCGCGCCGCGCTGGAGAACGCCGCCTCCATCGCAGGGCTGGTGCTGACCACCGATGCCATGGTCGCCGAAAAGCCTGAAAAGAAGCCTGAGCGTACACCAGGCGGTGGCGAGGACTTCGATTTCGAATAAGCCTTTCCTTCCCCTCCCACCCCCAAGGACCGGGTGTTGCCCCCCTCGCACCCGGTCCTCTTTTTGTGCCAGCCACCAGAACGGCATTCCATGAGCGGGGTTCGAGCGTCTAAAATATAATCGAGGGTGATGAGGCGGCATCTGACAGGGGTTAGCACTATCGGGTGCGCGGGGCTTGTGAGCCTGCTGATGGGACTCTGGTCAGCAGGCTGGTCGCAGGTGCCGCTGCCTGTCATCACCATTCCCAAGGAGGTCGCCGACTACTTCGGCTGGAAAGCGCCGCCAGAGAACCCACCCCCAAATCGCCCGCCTAATCAGCCACCTGTCCATGCCCGTGCTGGACGGCGCAACACGCTGGACGCGATTCGGAACGCCCTGCGCTCATGGGACGCCTTTGAACAGGAGCTGCGCGAGCGCGTCACCATCAGCGGGCGCAAAACGATGGGCTTCCATCTGCATCAGGTGGAGGGCGACACCGCCTCCTTCCGCGACCAGAACTACTACGGCCAGGGCGGTCAACGCACCACCGACTACACCGACCTCAGCATCCGCGTCGATCGGCTGTTCGGACTGTTCAGCTTCGACTGGCGCTGGAGCAACAGCCGCTTCCGCAACCCGTTCGACTCCCGCATCACCTGGACCTATGAATCGCCGAACTTCACGCTGGAGTGGGGCGATATTAACGCGATTCTGGGCGGTTCCAATCAGCTGGTGGCGTTCAACCGCACGCTGAAAGGCGCAATCGCTACTGCGAAGTTCGGGCGCAGCTCCATGCGCTACATCACCTCCGAGACCAAAGCCGCCGCGCGTACCATCACCATCCAGGGCAACGACAGCCCCGGCCCCTATTACCTGCAGGGCAGCCAGATTGTGGACGGTAGCGAGCGCGTGCAGGTCGATGGCGTCGAGAAACGGCGCGGCGAGGACTACACCATCGACTACTATGCGGGCATCCTACAGTTCCGCGAGGGAATGATTATCCCGCGCACCTCCACAATCGTGGTGACCTATGAGACCTACGCTTTCAACTCGCGTCCGAGCCGACTGGAGGGCTGGCGACTGGAAACCAGTCTGGGCCAGGGCATCAATCTGGGCATCAGCATGCTGAGCCAGAAGGTGCGCGGGGGGCTGGGATTACGCACAAGGACGGAGCAGTTTTACGGGCGGGGCGCGCCCAGTGTGCCCTACGACCTTGAGTTTCCGCCCCTGCGCGACAGCGCCCATCCCATCACGGTGCTGGTGGCAGGCGTGCCCCAGCGCGAAGGGGAAGACTACTATTTTGACCCTGTGCTGCCCTATCGCTTCTTCTTCACGCGCTTCATCCCGCAGAATCTGATTGTGCAGGTGACCTACACGCCGCTGCCCGATCCGGGTTCCACGATTGGCGGCGACCGCGAGGTGGTGGGGCTGGACATCACCCTGCCGCTGGGCAAGGTGGGGAGTCTCGCATGGAATGTGGCTCGCAGTCGGGCGCAGGCGCTCACCACATCGCTGGAAGGAATCGCCCATATCGGCGAAATAAAGTCCAACTTTGGTCGGCTTAACCTGAACAGCAGCTACTACCGCATCCCCGCCGAGTTTATCGGCATCGAATCGACAGGCTTCCGCCGCAACGAGACGGGGCACCGCAGCAGCCTCGCCTATCGGCTGGGCAGTGCGACCCAGTTCCAGCTCAACTGGAGCCAGTCGCGCGTCGCGTCGCTCAACCCGCTCAGCGGCGGTTTCAGCACCAGCTTCACCGACACCGATATCCAGACCTACACCCTGTCGCACGCGCCCGCGAACGGCTTTAGCCTGAGCCTCACACGCACCCTCAACCGTGCCACTTCAACCGGCAGCCACAATCAGCAGACCATCGATTCCATCAGCATCGGGCGCACATGGAAGCGCGTGAACTTCTCGCTGGGTTATGACCGCACGGAGGCGACCGCACGCTTTCAGGGCACGCAGGGCAACCCCACCCTGCAGACCTATCGGATTCAGAGCCTGCGGGCACGAGTGGACTGGACGGTCAACCCGCGCTTGAGCCTGCAGGGCACCGCCGCTGTTAGCAATGTCAATCAGTCTGGCTCAGCTTCACGGGCACGCGATTTCAGCCTGAGCGCCTCCTGGCGACCATCCGATCGGCTGGAGGTCAGCTACCGCTGGAGCGACCTCGATTCGGGGCGACTGGGCAGCGATTTTATCGGGCGCTCGCGTCAGACGGGCGGCTTCCAGCCGCCGTTCGGGAACGGCTTCCAGAACCCGTGGGGCGTCGGCTACAACGGCAACGGCTTCTCGTCAGGCGCACCCTTCTACAGCGGCTACACCTACTTCGGCGTGCGCGGCAAAGGGCACGACCTGAGCATCCGCTGGACGCCCCTCGATACCGTCTCCGTCGATGTGCAGGCAAGCATCCAGCGCTCCGCCGGCGACTTTCAGACCAACAGCGAACAGCGCGCGCTCAATGTGGGCATCAGCTACCTGCCGTTCGAGTGGCTCTCATTGAACGCGAACTGGTCACGACAGGATGTGCGGTTTCTCACCGCGACGGGCAGCTCGAATAATGAATACCTCTCGCTCACGGCGGAAATCGGACCGCTGAACCGATGGACCTTCAACCTGAGCTTTTATCAGATGACCACGCGCAGCGTGCTGGGTGAGGGGTTCGGCAGCACGCCCGGCGCGTTCACCCAGCAACCTGTCGGGCTGGCGTTCCGCGCCAGCTACGCGATTGGCAAGAATCAGAGCCTGTTCGCCGAGTGGCAGCGCACCGACCTGCGCGGCTATCTGGCGTCGCGCGATACGCTGTTCAACTTCGGCTACGAGTACCGAATCGCGCGCAATCTCTCGTTTGTATTGAGCTATCGCTTCCGCGAGCAATTGAACCTCGACCCACAGTACCGCCAGTACAGCTACCGCGCCCGCTCACTGGACGCCAACCTGAATTTCCAGTTTTAATGGTATAATCCCTGCTGGGATAGCCGATGCCGTTCGATGAGCTCGATTTTCGGGAACTGATTCAACTGCTGGAAAAGCGTCCAGAGTGGCGGGCAGAGCTGCGCCGACTGCTGCTGACCGACGAACTGTTGCGCCTGCCCGAACTGGTGGCGCAGCTGGCACAGCAGCTAGTTACGCGCGTCGATCGCCACGAGCAGCTCTTGCAGCAGATTCTGGAGGTGCAGCTGCGCCACGAGCAGATTCTGCAGGAGCATGCGAGGCTACACCAGCGGCATGAAGAGCGACTGGAACGCCTCGAACAGCTGGCTCAGCAAATTTTAGAGATGCAGAGGCATCATGAACAAATCCTGCAGGAACATGCAGCAATCCTGCGGGAACACACGGCGGCTCTGCAGGAACAGGCAACGATTCTGCAGACACACACGATGCTGTTGCAGCGGCATGATCAGCATCTGGACCAGATTGAGCAGGACCTGGCGCCGCTCAAAGGGATGCATGTGGAGTGGAAAATCTGTCGGCACGCGCCGGCGTATCTGAGCCGATTCGTGCGACGCTGCCGCCTGCTCTCCCATGAGGAGCTGGATGACCTGCTGGAGCCGGCATTCGACGCGGGTCTGATCACGGAAGACGAGTGGGACGAACTCCATCGGGCGGACTTTGTGCTGCGCGGGCGCAGCCGTGTGGATCAGCAGGAGCTGTATCTGGTGGTGGAAGCCTCATGGGGCATCGGCAAGGGCGATGTGGAGCACGCGATACGGCGGGCGCACATTCTCGAAAAGATGGGCAAACGCGCTATGCCCGTCGTGATGGGTAGATGGATTGCACCTCCCGTTCGGCAGCTGGCGCATGAAGGGAGCGTGGGTATCGCGCTCATTCCCCGTGAAACATAAGTTAGCCTTTAGCGGGCGAGCGTGTGCAACGGCGAGGCGTGGAGTTCCGCCTCGCAGGCGAGCTTGAGTGGGCGCAGATTCGTCGGCTGCAGATTCAGCACCTCGTAAATCCACTGCGGGATGGAAAACAGGAAATTGTCTTCCGAATGGTCAGGCATGCGCAGCCAGTGGGCGATATAGTTGCCCAGCGCGGTGAGCGCGGTGAGCGTCGGCTCATTCAGCCCGAACACGCTCTCGGCGTGGTGCGCGCCAATCGCCTCTGCCAGCTTCTCCGGGAAGCCCCAGTGCAGGCTCACCTCGCGCCCCAGCTCCGCATGGTCGCAGCCGAACACCTCACGCTCCGCCTGCAGCTCGGGCACACCCAGCTCCATCAGCGACTCCACCTCCTCATACGGCGACTGCCCGTACCGATCCAGCAGCGGCTTGCCAATATCGTGGAGCAAGCCCGCCGTGTACGCTTCGTCAGGCGAGCAGCCGGGCAGCTGGCTGGCAATCAGGCGGCAGCAGAGCGCAGTGTCAAGTGAATGCCGCCACCACTTGCCCCGCCGCAGATTCTGCCGATCAATCTTGCCGACAAACAGATCGAACACGCTGGCGGTCATCGCCAGATTGCGAATGGTCTTGAAGCCTAACAGCACCACGGCATCTTTGATGGAGGCGATTTTGCGGGGCAAGCCGTAATAGGCGGAGTTGACCGTGTTCAGCACCCGCGCCGACATGCCCTGATCGATGCTGATGACCCGCTCCAGATCGCGGGCGGTCGCGTTCGGGTCGTTGGTCAAATCCAGCACCTGATAGACCACCTGCGGCAGCACCGCCAACTCCTTGATTTTCTCGATAATCGCCTGCGTTTGGGTTGACATGCTCTGTCCCTCCGTTATGCCCAGCCTGCCTTTAACCGCTGTAGATCACGCGCACAACCTCCTCGATGCTGGTGCGTCCGAGCAGCACCTTCTGCAGGGCGTCCTCTTTGAGCAGGCGCAGCCCATGTTCGACCGCCACTTTCTGGATGGCATACGCCGCGGCATGTTGCAAAATCAGGTCGCGAATGGCGTCGTTGATGACCAGCAGCTCGTGGATGCCTGTACGCCCCTTGTAGCCCGTCTGCTTACAATAGTCGCAACCTTTAGCGCGGAAGATTTCGATAGCATGCAGATTGTCGGGGGGAGTAAAGCCGTAGCGCAGGAAGTCCGACTCAGTGGGATGATAGGGCTGCTTACAGCGCGGGCAGAGCGTGCGCACCAGTCGCTGCGCCAGCACCGCAATCAGCGACGAAGCAATCATAAACGGCTCCACGCCCATCTCGATCAGGCGCGGCGGCGCGCTGGACGCATCGTTGGTGTGCAGCGTGGACAGCACCAGATGCCCCGTGAGCGCAGCTTCAACCGCGATTGTGGCGGTCTCGGTGTCGCGCATCTCGCCCACCATGATGATGTCGGGGTCCTGGCGCAGCATCGCCCGCAACGCTGATGCGAAAGTCAGCCCCGCCTTCGGGTTCACCTGCACCTGATTGATGCCCGGCAACTCATACTCCACAGGGTCTTCCGCGGTGATAATGTTGACCAGCCCCGTGTTCAGGCGCGACAGAATCGAGTAGAGCGTGGTGGACTTGCCCGAACCTGTCGGACCCGTCACCAGAATAATGCCGTAGGAGCGGCTGATCACCTCTTCAAGTTTGGCGAGGGTGTCGGGCAAAAAGCCGAGCTTGTCCAGCCCGACGCGCACGCTCGACTTGTCCAGCACGCGCATCACAATCTTCTCGCCGTAGATGCATGGCAGGGTTGAAACACGGAAATCATACTCGCGTCCATCAATCGTTGCGCTGATGCGGTTATCCTGGGGAACACGCTTCTCGGCGATGTCCATATCCGCCATGATCTTGAAGCGGGAGGTGAGCGACGCCTGCACGCGCTTGGGCAGCACCAGCGAATCGATCATTACGCCATCGATGCGGTAGCGCACCTTCACGCAATCGCGCGCGGGTTCGATGTGAATATCGCTGGCGCCGTCGTTGATGGCTTGCGTGATAATCATGTTGGCGAGGCGCACGACGGGCGCATCGTCAGCGATTTCGCGCAGCTCCTCCGCTGAGAGGTCCTCCTCTTCACTCGCAAGAGTCTGAATCTGCGCCTCGCCCATATCGCGCATCAGCTCCTGCACCGTCTCGGAGACAGCAGCGCTCACCCGATAGAGCTGGCGCAGAGCGTTCTGGATGTCGTCCTCGGTGGCGATAACGGCTTCGATTTCCAGTTTGGTGTGCTGGCGAATCTCGTCGATGGCGAAGATATCGAGCGGGTCCGCAAGGGCAACGGTGAGCTTGCCGTTCTGTTGCATCACAGGCACAGCGCGATAGCGCTTCGCCATATCAGCAGGAATCACTGAACTCAACCTGGGGTCTGGCGGTGTTTCTACCAGATCGATAAAGGGGATGCCCCAGTGCTGACCCAGGATACGCACGCGGTCTTTTTCGGTGATGTAGCCCAGCTGAACCAGCAGCCGATCCAGCGGTAGTGGGATGCCCTCCTGTTGCTTCAGCAGGGCATCCTGCAGCTGCTCATGGCTGACCAGACCTGCCTGCACAAACAGCTCGCCAATATTCATTCCAGCACACGCACGGTGAGCGTGATCACAATCTCCGAGCGGTCGCGCTGGGTGTTCGTCTTGCGGAACAGGTAGCCAAAGAAAGGCAGATCGCCCAGCAGGGGCACCTTCTGGATGGTTTTGATGTCACTCTCCCGAATCAACCCGCCAATCACGAGCGTTTCGCCATTATTGAGGCGGATGGTGGTCTCGGCGTTGCGTCGCGCCAGCTGGGGCAGCGAACCGCCGCCGGGCACCTGCAGGAAGCCTGTAATCACGCTCACTTCCGGCTTAATCTGCAGCGTGATGGAGCCGTCCTCATGCACGCGCGGCAGCACCTCCAGAATGATGCCTGCCTGCACCGAATCGGTCTGCACATTCGCGCCCTGCTGGGTCTGCTGAATGAGCTTGACATAGTTGATTTCGTCGCCGATGAAGATTCGGGCAGGTCGCCCATCGAGTGTGGCGATTCGCGGGTTTGCCAGCAGGCGGTTGCGCTGATCCTGCGCCAACGCGTTCAGAGTCGCTGTCACATCGGTGGGCTGCTTCAGCACCATGATGTCGATGCCGAGCTGCCCATCTTTGTTGAAGCGGATGCCCTGCTGGTTCGGTGTCACGGTGGTGCCAGCAGGGAACGGCGGCTGCTGCGTGCGATCCAGCGTCTGGATGCTGCTGGACTGGAAGATGCTCCATGACAGCCCCAGCGAGCGCAGGCTGGCTTCGGAGATATCCATCACGCGCGTTTCGATCAGAACTTGTGGCTGTTTGACATCCACCTTCTGCAGCACATCGAGGGCGCGTTGCACATCGCGGGAGGCGCCCATCAGCACCAGCAGGTTGGGTGGCTGGTCGCCCGTGCTGGCGCTGGCGCCTGAGGCGGCGGGCATCGCGGCGCCCATCTGCTGGGCAGCCGCGTTTGGCATATCGCCGGCGCTCATGGCCGTGCTGCTCGCGCCGCTGCCCGTGCGCGCGGCGCTCAGCATCGCGCCCGGTCCCAGCGACACGCTCACGGTGGGCACCAGCTGGTTCAGAATGCGCATCAAGTCGCGCGCGTCGGCGAACCGCACGCGATAGACCTCCGTGATAATCTCCTCGCCCTGAGCGGTTGCCTCCTCGAAGCGAGCGACCGCCGCTTTCGCCTCGTTCACCACGCTCGCCTCGCCCTCCACAATCAGGTAGTTCGCATTCTTCTCGCCGGGCAGAGTCACTTTGAGGTTCGGATAGCGCGCGCTCAAGAAAGTGGCGACGGCTGTCGCGTTCGCCTGCTTCAGCGTCAGCAGTTCGGCGGTGCGCGGCGGCTCTGGTTTCGGCTCGCTGCCCTTAAACGCCTCAATCGATTTGGGCGTGCCGACCACATAGGTGTTCGCGATGCGCTCGTAGCGGTAGCCGCTGAGGCGCGTGATGAGGTTGAGCGCCTCTTCGACCGTTACGCGGTTGAGGCTGATGGTGATGGTGCCCTTCACATCGGGCGCGGTGACGATGTTCGCGCCCGACTGGATGGCGAGCGCTTTCAGCACATCGCCGATTTCGGCGCCCACGAAGTCGAGCGAGATGGTTGGCTCAGGCGGTGGCGCGGCGCCAGCCGGTTTGCTTGCCACCTGCTGGCTCTGGCGCGGTTGCACATCGGACGGGCGTGGCGGGCGCGGGAGGCTCGTATCCGTGCGCTGCGCAATCTGCCAGCCCTCCTCTTTTACTGGCTGAGTCGACCGGCTCCCTTTCTGCGAGGCAGGCTGGGGTTCAGCGGTCTTCGGCTCTTGCTGGGGCAAGCCGATCGCGGTGCGCTCGCCAGCGTCCGATGAGGGGGATGACGCGACGCCAATTCGAACCTGCCAGCCGCCCTCAATCGCTTCAAGCTGATAGGGCTTCGTGCCGCGCATGGTAATGACCACCCGCACGCGTGGCGGATTGCTGCTGAACCAACCGTAGCGCAGATAGGTGGTGACGGGCGTGATGAAGCGGGTCTCCTGACGGCGTGTGGCGAGCCGCGCCCGAAAATCGAGCGTGAGATAGCGCCCGCGCCAGACGGAGACGCCAGGACGCGGCAATCGCTCACCGATCACCTGCACAACTGCCTGACCGCCCTGCTCGAAGGCTTTGACCGCTTTCACCGACTGGCTCCAGCAGGGCGGCAACGCCAGAATCAGCAAGCCAACCATCCATCCAGTACGCCCGATAACTCTCATTGCTGTGTGCCTCCTGTGGACTGCGAATCTTGTTGCGTGGAAGTGCCGACCTGAATGGCAATTGTCTGCTTCCCTTTTTGAAGGGTGATAACGCCGCGCTCGATGCGGCGCACACGCCAGCCCTCTTCCAGCAGGTCGCCAATCTGCACGAAGCGGCGATGCCCCTCCGAATCTTTGAGAATGGCAATCGTGCGCGGTCCCTGCACAACGCCGACCAGTGTCCAGTCGGGTATGGGGGCAGGCTCTTCTGCGCGTCTGATTTCCAGCCCTCCGGGCGCGGGCAGCGCGACAGGCGGCACGGGCGGCGTGCCCGTGATCGCGCGTCGGGGCGATTGGTTCGTGCTGCTGGTGGCAGGCGACGCCACGCGACCGGGTAGCTCGCCGATCTGGATGGTGGGTCGGAACGGGTCGCGCGCGGGCAGCGGCGCCAGCGGCACGCTCGCCAGCACCACACCCGAAGTGCTGACAGTCGCCGAAACGCCCATGTTGCTGTTGGAAGTGGACGCGCTCGCAGGGCGCGACGGGTTCCGACGCCCGCCCATCGACTGCCACTGCCAGACCCCAACGCTGAGCAGGATCAGCACCAGCACGCCAATCGCGAGACCCTGCTTCAGACTGATCTGGTTCGTCTTCATCTCAGGGGGTTTTTCCATAATTTTCACCTTCCTTCACCCCTCACCCCCAGCCCCTCTCCCACGCTGTGGGAGAGGGGAGCGTTCCTCACCCCCGCGCTTTCCCCTCCGGGGAGAGGCGGTTGCATGCCCTGACCAGCGGGAAGCGGCAATCGGGTCGACGGGAAGATGAACGCCTTGATCGTCATGCGAATCTCCAGATCGGGGTTCGCGTTCGGCTGGTCGATTTTGGGTTTCGCCTGCGCATTCAGCGATTGCACCGCCAGAATCTTGGGAAACTCATCCAGCTGGCGCAGGAAGCTCATAAGGCTCCAGAACCTGCCCTGCAGGCTCACTTCGATGAGTTGCTCCTCATAGGCTTTGCGGGCAGGCGCGGCGCCGTTGCCCTGCTGATTGCCCTGACTGGAGCCGCTCTGGGTGGTCTGACCGCTCTGTTGCTGGTTCTGCTGGGGTCGGACGGCGACGATTTCCAGCTGAAGCTGTCGGGCGGTTTGCTCGATCTGTTTGAGCATGGTGGGGATATACGCAGCTTGCGAGACGCCCTGCTCCAGGAATCGCAGTTCGCGCAAGGCATTTTCGTGCTGCTGCTGGAGCAGGCGCAGTTGCTGGGGCGCCTGACGCGCTTTGTCCAGCTGCTGCTGGCGTTCCGCCACCTGCTGCCGGGCTTGCTGAACCATACTGAAGGGTAGATAGACGCTGCCCACGCTGAGCGCCAGCAGTCCGATCAGCCCGATGCTTAGCAGTTTAGCGAACTGCTCCAATCGCTGCGTGCGTCGGCTAAGAGCCACTGCTGCCACCTCCAGAGGATGATTGCGGTGCGGCGGTGCCTTTGACCTGTGCCGTTATCTGGAACTCGAAGGCTCTGCCCTGCTCGCTGAGTTCGCGCTCCTGCGTGTAGTCCAGGCGCACATTCTCCAGCTCGCTATATTGATTGAGTCGCAGCATGAAGTCGCCCACCGCTTGCTGGCTGGCGGCGATGCCTTTGATCACTATCTCTATCGGCTTTTTGGGGTCGGTGCGCTTGCCCAGTTCTACACTGGTGAGGTAGCAGGCGGGTGGAGTCTGCACGCTCAGGTGCTGGAGCAGTAGCCGCCAGCGTCCGGTCTGGGTGCGGGCGGTCTGCAGGGTGCTGATGAGCGGTTGCAGGGCGTTCAGCTCCATCTGGGTTTGCTGGACAGCGTGCAGCGCTGGTGTGAGGCGCACAATTTCGGCTTCCATGCTGGCTTTCTGCATCTGTAGGTAGCCTGCATAGAGGATTAGCCCGCCCCAGCCCACAGCGGCAAGCGTTAGCAGGGCGAAACCGACCAGCCCCAGCAGGCGCACCCGCCGTTGCAGTCGCTGACGGAGCTGAATCTCTGGCTCAATCAAATTGATAACGGGCATCCCTTCACCTCCGGTTCATGCGGCTTGCAGTTCGGGTTGCTCTTCGGTGAGGCGGAACGGCATCCGCTGCTCCAGCGGCGCCAGCGCAGTGCCGATTGCCACCACCCACTGCGCGCCCTGAGCGCACTGCTCTGGCGGCACTGCTGATGCATGCACCAGCGAGCGTGCCGCGGCAAAAGTCCGACCGGGGCGGGACGCCTCAGCCACTGGCTGGTCAGCCCCATTATCGGGCAGCGGCGTAAGCGGTGTCGAGAGAGGCTCATCGAACGGCAGCGGATTGAACACCTGCACGCGGATGCCGAGCCGATGTTCGAAGTAAGGGGCAATCCCGCGCATGAGCGCGCCACCTCCCGTCAGGATCAGCTGATCGATGCGCCCCCCATGCGCCGGGTTCGCCTGCACCTGCGACTGATAGTAGTTCAGCGAGCGGCGGATCTCCCGAATCAGCTCGTCCAGAATGGGCTGCACCAGGCGCAGAGGCGGATTCTCGTGGGGCGCGCCCGTCTGAAGCAGCTCTTCGAGGTTCAACGCCTGCTTGATATGGCTGACTTCCTCGTCGGAGTAGTGGAAGTAGCCCTTAAGGGCGGCGGTCAGCGTCTCACCGGCGATGGGGATGTAGCGCGTGAGCGCGAGCGTGCCCTGCCGCACCACGCTAATCTGGGTGTGCCCGCCGCCGATATCCGCCAGCGCGAACAGCGACGGCATCGACTCCTGCCAGCTCGCATGCACCGCTCGCAGGCAGGCGAACGGCTGAATCTCCAGCAGCTCCGCCTCCAGCCCCGCGCTCTCCAAAGTGTTCACTATGCTATCCACTGTGGAGCGCGGCGCCGCCACCAGCAACACTTCCAGATAGTCCTCGCCGCTGTGCAATATCTCGAAGCCGATCAGATGTTCTTCAGCAGCGGAGGGCAGGTAGCGGGCCGCTTCATACTGGATTGATTTGCGCAACACTTCGGGGGTCATCGGTGGCAGGCGCACGGGGCGCGCCGTCACCTGCGGACCGCCGACCGAGACCAGCGCGTTCCGCTGGCGAACGCCCACTTGCTGAAGCAGCGTGCGCAACGCTCGCGCCACCGTATCCGGCTCCAGAATCAGCCCCTCCCGTACACTGTTGGGAGGCAGGGGTGCGTCGATCAAACGCTCCACAACCAACCCGTCGGGGTTCAGACGCCCGATGCAGGCACGCACAGCGGTCGCGCCGATGTCAATCGCCAGAATCGGCTCGTTCCTACGCGGCATGGCTCTCCTCCTTCTCCTCAAGGTGGGTCTCAAGATCGCTCGCTTTTTGCAGCAGCATCCACTCGTCGAGCGCATTTTTGAGGAACCGCCAGCGCCCATCCACTTTGAACGCGGGGATGGCTCCCTGCTCGGCGAGCGCTTCGAGTTCGGCAATGCGCAGGCGTAGATAGTGCGCCGCCTCGCGCAAGGTCATCACAGGGTGCAACGCGCGAGCCAGCCAGCTGAGCAGGTCATAGAGCTGCTGATTGGTGAGCCGCACCTCGAAGCGCACGGTCTGCATCGCCTCTGGCTCATGCTGAGGGGCGTCGGATGCATTTGCGGGCGCGCTGGCTGGCGCACGAGGCGCGGTCGTTGCGCTCTCACCCTGCACACCCTGCGACTGTTGCGCCGCTTTGCGAATAGCGTCCACCAGGTTCATCTCACCACTCCTTGCCCTCGAAGTCCATAATCACGCTGTGCATTAAAAACCCGTCGATCTGGCTGGCGCGTTCCGCCATCCCAATCATCAGCGCGTTATCGGCGAGCTGGCAGATCAGGCGCGGGTAGCCGCCTGTGTGCTGATACAGCTCGTACAGCGCATCGGGGGTGAACGGGATACGCTCGCCTGCGTAGCCCGCCGTGCGCAACCGAAACTCAATCATGGCGGCGGTCTCCTGCTGGTCCAGCGGTTTCAGCTGATGGCGTACCGCCAGACGCTGCTTGAGCGCAGGCACCCGCTCAATCTTCTTGCGCAACTCCAACTGACCCAGCAGCAGCAAACTGATGAGGAACCGGTCGTTCATCTGGCAATTGAGCAAAAGGCGCAACTCCTCAAAAGTCTGGAGTGAGCGGATCAGGTGCGCCTCGTCCACAATCAGCACCACGCGCTGACCATGCTCATACAGCTGCAACAGGTGATCGAACAGCTGCTGAACCAGCACCTGCCGATTGCGGCTGATGGTGGGCACGCCGAGCTGGTGCAGCACCTCCTGCAACAGCTGGATAGGCGTCAGCACGGGGTTCACTATCAGCACGATTTTGTACTCGACAGGGTCGAGCAGCTCCGGCAGTTTACGGCTGAGCGTCGTCTTGCCCAGCCCGATATCGCCGACCAGCATTCCTGCGCCCCGATTGCGGGTGATGGTGTAATGCAGCATCACCAGCGCGTCCTCATGTTCCTTGCTCATATAGAGGAAGCGTGGGTCGGGGGTCAGGGTGAACGGCGGTTCCGTTAAGCCCCAGTACGCCTCATACATGCGCGTATGCCTCCCTGTGACGGCAACCTGTTGGCACTCTTTCCATCACGCTGGCTTCGATTATCGGCAAAAACGCGGGGATTTTTCAGAGAGCAGGTATACTCTTCACGATGGCAGGCAAAGCGAGGGCGATTGCACATACACAGGTGGAGATACACGACCAGTTTTGGGAGCCGCGCCTGCAGACCAATCGGCGCATCACGCTACCCCACCTGTTCGAGCAGCTGGAGCAGGCGGGCAACATCCCCAACATGCGCCTCGCCGCCGACGGCAAACGCGAGGGCTACCAGGGACCCCTCTACATGGACTCCGACCTCTACAAGGCGATGGAAGCCGCCGCCTGTGTGCTGGCGCACCATCCCGACGACCCTATCCGCGACAAGCTCGACGAGGTGATTGGCATTCTGGAGCGGGCGCAGACGCCTGAAGGCTACCTCAACAGCTACTTTCAGGTGGTTGCGCCCGATAAACGCTGGAGCAATCTGCGCGACTGGCATGAACTCTACTGCGCGGGACACCTGTTTGAAGCCGCCGTCGCCCATTATCAGGCGACGGGCAGCGACCGCCTGCTCAACATCGCCACCCGCTACGCCGACTACATCGACTCGGTGTTCGGCGACGCGCCCGGCAAGCGCATGGGCTACTGCGGGCATCCCGAAATCGAACTCGCGCTCATCCGCCTCTATCGCGCCACCGGGGAACGGCGCTATCTGCAACTTGCCCGCTTCTTCCTGATCAATCGCGGGAGCAAATTCTTCGCGAAAGAGCATAACATCCCGCTCGATCAGTACGATGGCTCCATCTGGCAGGACAATGTGCCGCTTGCCGAGCAGAAGGAGATTGTCGGGCACGCGGTGCGGGCTGCCTATCTCTTCGCGGGCACGACCGATCTGGTCGCCGAGACGGGCGACGAGACGCTGCTGCGCATGCTGCTGCGCGTGTGGGACAACATGATCAGTCGGCGCACCTACATCACGGGCGGCATCGGCAACGAAGCCCGCCATGAAGGCTTCACGCGCGATTATGAGCTGCCGAACCGCACCGCCTATCAGGAGACCTGCGCGTCGATCGCGCTTATCTTCTGGGCGCATCGGATGGGGCTTCTGCTGGGCGAGGCACGCTTCTTCGACGCGCTGGAGCGCGCGCTCTATAATGCGGCGCTGGCAGGCATCTCGCTGAGTGGCAACCGCTTCTTCTATGTGAACCCGCTGGAGAGCGACGGCAGCCACCATCGGCGGGCGTGGTACAGCTGCGCCTGCTGTCCGCCCAATATCGCCCGCCTGCTGGCGTCGCTGGGCGGCTACCTCTACGCGCAGAGCGAGAGCGACCTGTGGGTCAACCTCTATGTGGAGAGCCGCATGCAGACGGAACTCATGGGGCACAGGGTGCGGCTGGAGGTGCTGACCGAATACCCGTGGCGGGGCGTGGTTCATCTGGCGTTGCGTCCGGAAGCCCCGATGCGCTTCGGGCTGCATCTGCGCCTGCCCGATTGGTGCGACCAGCCCAGCCTGAAGGTGAACGGCGTCGCCACACCCATCACGCGCGAGAACGGCTACGCGGTCATTCGGCGCGAATGGCGCGAGGGCGACCGCGTGGAGCTGCACCTGCCGATGGAGCCGCGCCTGATGGAAGCCCACCCGCAGGTGGAAGCCGACCGCTGGCAGGTCGCCATCCAGCGCGGTCCCTTCGTCTACTGCCTCGAAGAGCGGGACCAGTCGGTGCCGCTGCATCGGCTGGCAGTACGCACCGATAACGCTCTGGAGGCACGCTGGGAGGCGAGCCTGCTGGGCGGCATGATGGTGATCGAGGGCGCGGCGCTCGCCCTGCCACCCGAATCGGACTGGGGCGACGCGCTCTACCGCCCGCTCAAACCGCGCGAGCCGACCCGCTTCCGCGCCATCCCGTACTATGCATGGGACAACCGCGAGCCGTGCCCCATGCGCGTCTGGATGCCCGCCGTCGGGTAGACTCCGCAGGGTGTGTCGGGAGTGAGATTGGCGATGGGGGCTTTATCGCGCGGATGGCAAGACGCTGCAGGAATGGTGCGAGCAGTTAGCCTGCTCGTGAGTATCGCGCTGGTTGCGCCCATCAATCCTCAGCCTGCGCCCGACCTCACACAGCGCCCCGAAGTGGTCATCATGCTCTATGTTCAGCCTGATGGCTCCTACCTAATGACATGGACCTTTGATCGGCGCGTTCCGCACGAGCAGGTGCGGGCGCGCGTGGCGCACTATCAGCAGTGGAGCCAGCAACCCGCGTCCCGACTGGAGATTCGGGACGATAGCCTCAAGCGCAACCCGCACCCCGAAGATTTGCTCACCACGGTCAGCTTCTACACCGCCGGGCTGGTGAATCTCAGGGAGGGCACGGTCGCGCTCACACCGCTGGCGCGCACCTTCGCCGACCTTACCACCATCCATGTCTATACCGTGTTGCCCCAACAAGCCCGCTATCAGGGCTATCCGTTTTACGCTTCACCCCATCTGCAGATGTGGGCGCAGACCGAGCCGCGCCTGTGGCGATTCGTGCTGCAGATAGCCACCCATGACCCGAATGTGCTGGAGATACCGCTCAAGCGTCCGCCACCGAAGCCCGCCCCTCCACCCGCCCCCCGACCCAATCCCTGGCTCGGCTGGGGATTGCTCGGTGTGGTGCTGATCGCGCTGCTGGTGGGGATAGGAATCTACCTCTCGGTGGCGTATCTGCTCAGGCGACAAACGCACGGTCAGACCGTCCAAACAGAAATCTACAGAGATTGAGGAGGTTAGAGAGCGATGAACTACAACCTGGAGACGCTTTTGCGGGAGGCGTTCGCCCTTCGCGCCTCGGATGTGTTTATTAAGGCGGGCACACCTCCCATGATACGCCTGCACGGCAAAATCGCGCCCTTCGAGAACTACCGCGAGCCGCTCACACCCGCGCAAAGCCGCGACCTCTGCTTCAGCATCATGACACACGAGCAGATTGCCCGCTTCGAGCATCGGCTCGCGATTGACCTCGCCTTCACGGTGGGCGATGTGTGCCGCGTGCGCGCCAATGTCTATCAACAGCGCCAGACCGTCGCGGGCGTGTTCCGCCTGATCCCCCTCCAGCACTGGCGGCTGGAAGAACTCTGGCCCGAAGAGCCAGAGATCGCGCAGGTGCTCGCCAGCCTCACCCGCTACCGACAGGGGCTGATCCTGGTCACTGGTCCTACTGGCTCCGGCAAATCGACCACGCTCGCCGCGATGATCGACCTCATCAACGAGGAGCGGCGCGGGCACATCGTAACTATCGAAGACCCCATCGAGTTCATGCATCAGGATAAGCAATGCATCGTCAGCCAGCGCGAGGTGGATATCGACACCGAATCGTTCATCGACGCGATGCGCGTGGTGGTGCGCGAAAGCCCCGACATCATCCTCATCGGCGAGATGCGCGATGTGGAAACGATGCAAGCCTGTATGCAGGCGGCGGAAACGGGACACCTCGTCTTCTCCACCGTCCACACGCCCAGCGCGTATGCGACGATGGACCGTATCGTGAACATGTTCCCGCCACAGGACAAGAAGCATATCCTTCAGCGACTGGCAAACAGCATTCGCGGCATCGTCGCGCAGAAGCTGGTGCCCCGCGCCGATGGCAAGGGGCGCATCGCGGCGGTGGAGATTATGATTAACACGCCCACCGTCGAAAAGATGATCGAGGATGGGCATATCAGCGACATCTATAAAGCGATTGCCGAAGGCGGGCACTGGGGCATGCGCACGATGAACCAGTGCCTGTTCGGCTATGTGCAAAAAGGGCTGATCACCCCTGAAGAGGCGCTCAACTACGCGGGCATCCACTCCGAACTGCGCCAGATGCTCCGCCGAATGTAAGACTCTGCCCTTCTCCCCACACAAGGGGAGAAGGGGTACACTTTAAGATCGGCTTATTGTTGCTTGCTTCGCCTCAGCGATGGTGCGGCAGCCGATGAGACCGAGCGTCAGGTCGAGTTCGGCGAGGAAGTTGCGCAGATAGGTCTGCACGCTCTCTGCGCCGCCGATAGCCAGCGCCCACATCACGGGTCGCGACAGCAGCACCGCCTCCGTGCCGAGCGCGACCGCCTTCAGCACATCGGCGCCGCGCCGAACGCCGCCATCGAACAGCACAGGGATGCGACCTTCCACCGCCTCCGCCACCATCGGCAGGGCATCCAGCGCGGCGATCGCGCCGTCCACCTGCCGCCCGCCATGATTGGACACGATAATCCCATCCACACCGCGTCGCACCGCCTCCCGTGCGTCGTCGGGATGCAGAATGCCCTTGAGCAGGATTGGCAGGCGCGTCTGCTGGCGCAGGAACTCGAGATCGTCCCATGTGAGCGCAGGGTTGCCGAAAATCTGCGCGAAGTGCAGCACCGCGCTGCCAGGGTCCTCCTCTGGCGGCTGAGCGAGCGCGGCGCGAAAGGCGGGATCGGTGAAGTAGTTCGCCAGCCCCTCACCGTGCATAAAGGGCAGATAGGCATGGCTCAGGTCGCGGTCTCGCCACGCCAGCAGGGAGGTGTCCACCGTGACCACGATTGCCTGATAGCCGGCGGCTTCGGCGCGGCGCACGAAGCTCGCCGCCACATTCGGGTCACGGCTCCAGTAGAGCTGGAACCAGCGTGGGGTGTCGCCTGCCGCCTGCGCCACCTGCTCGATGGGATACGAAGAGACCGTACTCAAGATGAAGGGGATACCCAGCGCGGCAGCTGCCCGCGCTATCGCCAGCTCGCCGTCGGGATGGAGAATCTTCTGCACGCCCACGGGAGCAATCAGCACAGGCGCAGGATAGCGGTTGCCAAAAAGCTCAATACTCAAATCGCGCTGGGACACATCGCGCAGGAGGCGCGGCACCAGCCGATACCGTTCGAACGCTTCCCGATTCGCCCGCACCGTCGATTCGGAGCCAGCTCCGCCCGCCACATAGTCATACGCCTCTGGCTTCAGCACGGCGCGGGCAGCCTCCTCCAGCGCCTCCGGCGATATCGGAAACGCCTCCCGCTGCCCCAGCAAGCCCTTCCGAAATATCTCCAGCTGCCTCTGCATGCCATCTTGCATCTTCTATCCCTCCACCACCTGTGTGAAGTCCGCCAGCGCGAGGTAGAGGCGGTTGGCGCAGGCGAGCAAATTGAGGCGATTGCGACGCAACGCCTCGTCCTCCGCCATCACCAGCACATGGTCAAATAGCCTGTTCACCGGCTCGCCCAGCTGCTCCTGCAGAAGGGTGTAGAGCGTGCCGTAGTCGTGTCGGTAGGCGAGCGCCTCAAACTGCGGAGTCAGCGACTGCAGCACCGCGTAGAGGCGCGATTCGACCTCATGCTCAAACAGGGTGGGGTCCACCTCGTTCAGGCTGGCGAGGGCGTTAATGTTCTTCTTGCGGGCGGCGGCGATGATGTTGGCGGGGCGCGTCGCGGTCAGCACCAGCGCGCGGAAGGTCGGTTCATCCCGATGCGCCTGCAGCAGTCGCGCCCGCTGAACGAAGCCGTACACCGAATCGTCCCAGCCGCCGCCCAGCGCCGCGCGAATCAAATCGTACCGAACGCCCTGCTCCTCTAACAGCGCCTCCAGTCGGCTATAGAACAGGGTGCGCAGGTCGGTCTGCACGGCGGGCAGCGGCTTGAGCGCGACACCGCCCGCGCGGTACTCATCGTGCGCCACCTGCACCAGCTCCGACAGCGTGGGATAATCGGGTTCCTCCGCGAGGATTTCCACCACGCCTGCCGCCGCGCGGCGCAGTCCGAACGGGTCCGAGGAGCCTTTGGGCAGGTAGCCCAGCCCCACATAGCCGACCAGCGTGTCGATGCGATCCAGCACGGCGAGCGCGCGTCCAGCGGGCGTGCGGGGCGGTTCGTCGTCGGCGGTGCGCGGCTGATAATGCTCGGCGATGGCTCGCGCCACGCACAGCGGCTCGCCCGACCGAACCGCGTACTCCTCGCCGATAATCCCCTGCAGGTCGGGGAACTCCATCACCATCTGGGTGGCGAGGTCGGCTTTGCACAGGAAAGCGGCTCGCAGCAGGCATTCGCGCGTCGGCTGATCCCAGTCGAGTGCGCGCGCCAGCCGCTCTGCCAGCCTCTGCAGGCGGCGCGTCTTGTCCGCCAGCGTGCCCAGCTTCTGCTGGAACAGCATCCGCTCCAGCCCCTGCACGAACGCCTCCAGCGGCTGCTTCAAATCCTCCTCAAAGAAGAAGCTCGCATCGTTGAAGCGGGCAATCAGCACCCACTCGTTGCCCTCGCGCACATGGTCAGGCTTGCCGTTGTTGTAGACCGAGATGAAGCCGGGCAACAGCCTGCCCTCGGCGTTCACCAGCGGGAAAAACTTCTCGTGCTTTTTCATCGCGGAGATCAGCACGGGCGCGGGCAGGCGCAAAAAGGCTTCGGGAAAGGCGCCGCGCAGCAGATGCGGGTACTCCACCAGAAAGGTGTTCTCTTCCAGCAGGTCATCACTGATGAGCGGCTGGGCGTCCACCTCGCGGGCGAGCCGAAAAGCCTCCTCACGGATGAGAGCCTTGCGCTCCTCCGGGTCTGCCATCACCCACACCTCGCGCAGCTGCTGGAGAAAGGTTTCAGGCGAGCGCACTTCGAACGGTTCTGGCGCCCTGAATCGATGCCCGCGGCTGAATCGCCCCGATGGGATGCCGTCCAGCTCGAACTCAATTGCCTGCTCGCCCAGCATGGCGACGATCCAGCGGATGGGTCGCCCGAAGCGCAGTTTGTGCGTGCCCCAGCGCAGGGTTTTGGGGAAGCTCATCTCACGGATGAGCGCGGGCAGGGCGTTCGCCAGCACCGTAACGGCGGGCTGACCCTCGTCGCGCTTTTGCACGATGGCGTATTCGCCCTGTGGGGTCTCCACAAACTGCACCTGATCGAGCTCCACGCCCTGCGAGCGGGCGAAGCCGAGCAGCGCCTGGGTTGGTTTGCCCTCCGCATCGAAGCATGCTCGCTTGGCGGGACCGCGCACTACGCGCTCTTCAGGCGTCTGATGGGTTGCCACCGAATCGGCGAGCGCGATCAGGCGGCGGGGCGTGCCATAAACGCGCACGGTTTCAAATGGCAGGCGCGAGTCGCGCAGGGTCTCTTCCAGCCGCGCTCTCAGCTGCTCCAGCGCACTGCGCATGAACGCCGCGGGTATCTCCTCACAGCCAATCTCCAGCAACAGCGTCGCAGTTGCACTCATCGCCCGCATTATACCTCTGCACCGTCAGGCACGAAAGCACCAACCATGTGTGGTATCCTTATTTACAGGCGTCGCCAGAGGACACCCCCTTTCAGGAGGCGCACATGGGCGAGGAGCAAAGGGATAGCGAAGCGATTGAGAGCTACAAAGGTAGCAACCTGAAACCGCCGCAGCTGCCGATTGGTATAGAGCTACTGGGCGGTGCAATCCTCTTTTTCTGTTCGGTCGGGTTGCTGGATGTGCTGGGGCTGTGGCGCGGGCGATGGCTCGACACGGTCCCTGTCATGGCGCTGGGCGCCCTCTGGCTGATCGCGATGCTCCAGCGCTATACCGAGCGCCCTTACCACCTCATATACCCCCAGCTACTCAACCCGCCAGCAGAATGGCTTGGGTATCCTGCTCCCGAATGGGTGCGATTGCCGCGTGGCACGCCGTCCATGCTGACAGGCTGGCTGACTATCGGTGTCTGCACCTTTCTCTTCATAGTGGGTATTGGTGCGCTCTTCCACTGGGGCACGAATTACAAATTCCATGCGTTCATCATCTCGCTTCACACCCCGCTTTTCCACTTCATGTTCGATCGCTGGATTACAAAGGGTTCCCTCCATGCTGAGGAAGTAAACGCTTGAGATATATTTCTATCGTAATCCTATTGCGCGGAGGGAGCGGGCAGTGAGTCTGAGTTTAGACAAGATTATGCGGGGGAACCCCTATCTGCGGGCGGTGGCACTCACTTTTGACGACGGTCCCCATCTGAACCGCACGCCACGCCTGTTGCGCATTCTGGAGCAGCAGCGCGTGCAGGCAACTTTCTTCGTGGTGGGTAAGCAGGCACTCAAGCTCCCCCATCTGGTGCGTGCCATCCATGATGCAGGGCACACGCTGGGCAATCACAGCTTTACCCATCGTCGCCTGATTTCCTTGCCGCCTGCCATCGTGCGAGCGGAGTGGCGACTGTGCAACCGCGCGGTTGAGCTGATTACGGGCTACCGAATGCGTTTTTGTCGACCGCCGGGTGGCGATTGCAATCGCAAGGTGATTGAGATGGCGCGGGCGGAAGGGCTAACGACGGTGCTATGGACCGTTGCGCCCAAAGATTACCGCATATCGCAGGGCGCGCTGATCGAGGCGCGCGTGCTGGAGCGTGTGGTCAACGGCGCGATTATCCTGTTGCACGATGGCATTCTGCCGATGCTGGAGGTATTGCCCCGCATGCTGATCAAGCTGCGGGCACGCGGGTATGAGTTCTACACGATGGAACAGGTCGAAGCCAGCCTCTATCTGCTGCTGTTGTGAGCGGTTTCAATCGAGAGCGGGTTTCTGGGTGGACGCGGGCGTGATGGTCACGGTGCCGTACCGTCGCAGTTTGCCCCAGCTCTGGCGTGTGCCTACAATGGCAGCGGCAATCGCACGCCACATCACCAGATGCAGCAGCCATCGATACGCCAGTCGCTGCCAGAACAGCCAGATCAGCAGGCGGCGCGGCTCCCGATCCAGCCCGAACGCCAGCCACGCCATCAGCAATTCCAGGCAGTAAAACAGGCTGTAGAACAGTCCGACGCGCCCCAGCGCCGCCATCCAGTCCGCTGGCGGCGCCCAGTGGTGCAGTACCAGCCCCGCTTGCAGCCAGCCAATAGACCCATAGCCCAGCAGCCAGAGCAGCTTAAGGTCAATAAAGGGTGCCACCAGCTGAAACAGCACCTGAAACAGGATTACCGAAGGCAGCAGCCACCAGCCGAACCATGCATAGCGCCCCAGTGCCCGCCGATGCTTCCACAGGCACTGCAGGGTTCCGAAGCTCCATCGGAACCGCTGGCGCAGGAAGGCGCGGAGCGTGGTCGGCGCTTCGGTATAGGCGTGTGCCAGCGGCTCATGCTCGATACGCCAGCCCGCCATGCGCAGCCGCCAGGTCAGGTCCATATCTTCAGCCAGCGTGTCGGTCTCATAGCCACCTGCACCTTGCACTGCTGGACGCCGCCACGCGCCCAGCGCGCCCGGCACCACCAGCACCGCGTTCAGCAGGGCGCCAGCACGCCGCTCCGCGTTCTGGCTGGTGATATACTCGATGGCTTGCCAGATCGTGAGCAGATTCTGGCGGTTGCCCACCTTAATATTGCCCGCAACCGCACCCACCTGCGGGTCCGCAAAGTGTGCCACGAGGCGCCGAATCGCATCGGGGGCAACCTGCGTGTCGGCATCGATGCAGACCACGATTTCGCCCTGCGCATGCTGAAGAGCGCGATTGAGCGCGGCACCTTTACCCATGTTGGGCTGACAGATTAGCCTGACGCGCGGGTCGTCGCCAAACCGTTGCTGAACAACCTGCGCCGTGCCATCCTGCGAACCGTCGTCCACCACTACCACTTCCAGCGCAGGATAATCGCTATGGAGTACGGTCTCGATGGTGCGGGCGATGACAGGCTCCTCATTGTAGGCAACAATCAACACGCTTACGAGAGGCGGCTCGACGGGCAGACCAGGCGCCGTCAGCACGCGCCGACGCGCCTCCCACACCGCCAGCGGCACCACCCACAGCAACCGCCCCACACCCAGAATCAGACTCACATACAGCAGCACAATCAGCGCATTTTGCCACCAGAACATCAGGGTGAACACGAGGGCATCTGCGCCCGCCAGCACGCGCTCCTTACCCGTGAGCGGCGGCATCACCTGCTCGCGGGAGACACCCATCAACGCCGACACAGGCACAAACCGATAGCCCCGCCGCTGCAACTCGGGAATGAGAATCTGCAGCGCTTCTACCGTTGCCGAACGGTCGCCACCACCATCATGCAGCAGGATCACATTGCCCTGACGACTGTCAAGCTGGTTCAGCACATCCTGCGCTATGTCCGCCCCGGTGCGCCGATGCAGATGTCCCGCACCGTCCGCCCATTCCGTTTGCCAGTCGGTGGGGTCGATCAGTTCGCCGATGGTGAGATAGCCCATGCGGGTGGCGATAAGAATAGGACGCACTTCGGCAGCGGTGCTGGGTTCTGCATCGGCATCGTAGGGTGGTCGGAACAGGCGCGTGGTGCGTCCCAGCAGGCTCTGCAGGAGGCGTTGCGTCGCGTTCAATTCCAGCTCCGCCCGCCACTCCGATATTGCGCTCATGTTCGGATGGCTGAAGGTATGATTGCCGATTTCGTGACCCTGCTGCCACATGCGGCGAATCAGCTCAGGATACCGCTCCGCGTTCAGCCCGATCACGAAGAAGGTCGCAGGCACATGATAGCGGCGCAGCAAGTTCAGGATCAGGGGCGTGTAGCGCGGGTCGGGTCCGTCATCAAAGGTGAGCGCCACTGTGTGCGGATGGTAACCCCATCGCTCTATCAGGTAAGGCGAGGGATAGCGCTGATAGACCACATCGGTGCAGAGCTGCGTGCGCGCATCGATCTCCAGCGTGCGTTCACCTTTCGCAGGTGCAGAGCGCAGCTGCAATATCTCCCCTTCACCATCGAACTCGATGTCAAATGGGTAATGAATTTCGCGCAGGGTGCGGGCGTCAGGAGTCATCAAGTGCTGGCGATCCAGCAGGTTCCACACGGTGGGGTCTTCCAGCCCCAGCACCCACAGGCTCACGCCGCGCACGCCGTAGCGCCGCGCAACCTGCCACTGATTGTAAAAGGAGATGGCATCCAGCAGCCACACCTCATGTTCGTGTCCCGCTTCATCGAGGTACTCAAAGGTGGTGTTGAGCGCGACAGGGTCGAAGTCGACCACTTTCTGGGGTGGTTCATCGGGGCGGTTGTCGCGGGCCCGCGAGAGTGCCTGGGTGAAGGACAACACTTCGGCGTCACGCCGACCACGCTGCCAGTCATAGGCATAGTTCGCGAACCCTGCCACCACCTTCTGCGCAGGCACCTGCGTGAGCACCTGCCGCAGCAACCGATCTGTCCAGCCAATCGACGCGATGGCACCTGGCTCGCCTGACTGGTAATGCTCGTCATAGAGCATCAGCACGATGAAATCGCTGCTTTCTGCCAGCGCACGCACAACAGAAACGGGCATCTGCGCCTCCACATCGACGCTGACCTGCAGGTGCGCCGGCGCCAGCACGCGACGCAGCCGGCGCACGAATGCCACCAGGCGCGGGTAGTCGGCAGGCGACAACGACTCAAAATCCACATTCACGCCCTGAAAACGATTGGCAAGCAGCCAGTGGCACAGCGATTGAGCGATGCGCCACTGGGAAGCAGGCGATTGCAGCAGTCGATGGGCACGCTGCGCGTCGAAGCCGTTCGTGCCCGCGTTGCTGAAAACGGGATGAATCTGCAAGCCGGCGCGGTGGGCAATCGCCAGCACCTGCTGGTTGAGGGGCGCCAGCTTGATCGATGCGGGGCGCGTGTCCAGCTGTTGACCGTCAGGGGTCAGATTCAGCCACACCGGGAACAGATGGGTCAGATGGCTGGCGTTCGCCCGCAGCGTATGCAAGCCCACCTCCTGCCAGGGCGCGTAGAAGGCTGCCACAATCGGCGCTGCAGAGGATGACGAACGATGAGGGCGGTCACCATCCTCATGTTGACCCTGCTGGTTGCCCTGCTGTTCGACCTGGATAGCTTGCTGCTCGTGCTGAATGGCGCGGAGCAGCTGAGCGCGAGCGCGACGATAGAGGTAACGCCGTAGCGCCACACTGCGTGCCACTGGGCGCGGCAACAATGAACGGTCGCTCCAGCCCTGCCGCCATTGCGGAATGAGCGCGGGCAGCAGCAAACTCAGCACGAAAGCCGTGCCCAGCACGCCCATCAGCGCAAGCAGCACCCCGCTCGCCATCTGCACCCGGCGGCGACGCCTGCCCGATGGGTCAACAAAAATCGCGCGCTGCATCTGCCTGAAGGATATTACTCCCCTTCAGCCCGCGCCAGTTCCTGCGGGTTCAGTCCCTGCAGTTCAGGTAGCACGAACAGCCCATCCTTGCGCACCAGTCGCCCATCGAAGTAGATCTCGCCGCCGCCATATTCGGGACGCTGGATCACCACCAGGTCCCAGTGTACCGACGAACGGTTGCCGTTGTCCGCTTCCTGATAGGCGTTGCCAGGTGTGAAGTGGAACGAACCTGCAATCTTCTCATCGAAGAGGGTGTCGTTCATCGGGTAGAGGATGTGGGGGTTGAAGCCGAGCGACCATTCGCCGATGTAGCGGGCGCCCTCGTCGGTGTCCAGAATAGCGTTCAGCTTGCGCGGGTTGCCCGCGCCAGGGCGGTCGCCATCATCGGCGCAGGTCGCCTCCACAATCCTGCCCTGCCGCAGGCGGAACCGAATATCGCGGTAGAGGTTGCCCTCATACACACTGCCGGTGTTGATGGTGATCTCGCCCTCCACCGAGTCGCGCACGGGGCAGGTGAAGCATTCGCCGTCGGGGATGTTGCGCAAGCCGAAGCACGGCACGACGCCGATGCCCTCGATGGAGAAACGCAGGTCGGTGCCAGGTCCCTTGATGTGGACCTCGCGCGTGCGCTCCATCAGCTCCACCAACGGCTGAACCGCCCGCTCCATACGGGCATAATCCAGCGTGCAGACCCGAAAGTAGAACTCCTCGAAGGCTTCGGTGCTCATGTTCGCCGCCTGTGCCATGCCGACGGTGGGCCAGCGCAGCACGACCCATTTCGTTCGGGGCACGCGCACCTCCTGATGGACAGGTGTCCACCACAGCTGGCGCACCATTTTCATCTTATCGGCGGGCACATCGGACATCTCGGCGAAGTTGGGCGTGCCGCGCAAGCCGATATAGCCATGTACCTGCTCCATGCGGGCGCGCTCCAACCCCGCGATGAAGCGAATCTGCTCCTCGCTGGCGTTCTGATAGAGCGCGCGCAGCACCGTGCTGCTCTTGAGCTCAACAATCGGCACGCCACCCGCCTGTGCGATGGTGCGGGCGAGCAGCGCGACGAACTCCGGCGGCATATCGAACGCTTCGATCAGCACGCGCTCGCCCGGCTGAACCCGCACCGAATGGAACACCAGCACATCCGCCAACCGTTGCCAGCGTGCGTCGATCATAGCGTATACTCCGATACAATCTGGGTGAGTGTGGTGAAGCGGGCGCTGTGCTTTTTGAGGAACAGAATGGTCTCGCGCAGTGTTTCGGTGCTGTCCTGATAGTCGTAGCCGCCGATGCAGATTACAGGCGTCTGCGCCTCCAGATGATACTCCAGAATGGGGCGCACCACATCCCAGCCCTGATCCAGATAGGCAATCTTGCCGTTCGCGGTGGCTATCGGCACCATCAAAATCTTCGCTTCGCCGGGGCGGCGCAGGTCTTCGTAAGAGGGGTGATAGGGGCGTGCGGGCGCACCGCGCCAGTCCACGAACATCTTGTAGTCGGCATCGGGCACTGCGGACGAATCGACCAGAATGCCCATATCTTCCAGATATTTCAGGTCGGGCGGGATGAGCGCGTAGCTGCCCGCGCGGAAAGCGGTCGGCTTCAGGTGTGCCTGCTTCAGCATATCTTTGCCCATCTGAATGAGTTCGCCACGCTCGCGCGGGTCCTCCACATAGCGTCCGTCCCTGTCCTCAAAATGTAAATGCAAGCCGAACTCATGCCACGACGGGATTCGATGCAGATACTCCCGATAATAGAGCTGCACATTGCCCATAGGGTCTTTGCCGGAGACCTGAATCATCCAGGTGATGGGGATGGTGAACTCTTCAGCCACTTTGATGTAGTCACGGGTATAGCAGCGCGGGTAATCGGCTGCCTCACAATCCAGCGTTATCGCAACTGTCGGCATAGTGCATCACTCTCCTCCGTTTTGGTTTTTGCTCCAGATACAGGCTTCGCCCTCGCCGATTCGATTCCTGCTTCTGAGTGCGGAAGCAGGGCTTCCGCAGTCCAGAAGTCACGCGCCGAACTTCTGCTGGGCACCCATCAGCTGGGTCAGGATGGGCACGAGGTCGCACCCGCGCAGGCGTCCCAGCCCGCCCTGCATGCAGGCGCGCTCGTGGAACTGTTGCACCGTATCGCCGCGCAGGTCGGGTCCCCAGATCAGCAGCGGCACAGGATCGCCCGAATGGTCGCGCACCGAGCAGGGCGTGGAGTGGTCAGCGGTCAGCGCGATATAGAGGTCGCGATCCGCAGAATCTAATATAAGCCCCAGCATCGCGTCCATCCGCTCAATCACCTTCACCTTCTGGATGGGGTTGCCGTCGTGCCCGCAGATATCGGGCGCTTTAACATTGCACAGCACAAAATCGTACGCCTGCAGCGCCTGCAGCAGCGTGCGCCCCATGCTCATCAGGTCGGAGTCGAGTCCGCCCGTGGTGCCGGGCGCGTGCAGGGTGTCGATGCCGACGAATCGGGCGATGCCGCGGATCAGCCCCGTTTCGACGACGGCGACGGCGCGGACGCCGTGCCGTTGTGGGAACGGCTCCAGATGGGGCGCGACGCCTGCCCCGCGCGGCAAAATGATGTTCGCGGGCAGCAAGCCCTGCGCCATCCGCTCCCGATTGACGGGATGGTCTTTGAGCCGCTCATAGGAGAGGCGCACGAAGGCGTTCACCACGCGCGCCGTGCGCTGGGCGGCGGGGTCATCGGGGTCGATTGGGCGACACTCGGCGACGAACTCACCCTCGGCGTGTGGGTCCACATCGGTGATGCGCGCGCTCAGTCCCTCGCCGCGCAGCACCAACGCACCCCGATGCGCCACCGACTCCTTGAAAAAGCACTGCACACCCTCGATCTCAACGCCGTTCAGCGCGGTCGCGAGCTGATCGGTGCCCTGGGTGATGCGTCCTGCGCGGCGGTCGATCACGCGCCACTGCTCATCGACGGTGCTGAAGTTGCAGCGCAGGGCAATATCGCCTCCATGCACCTCCATGCCGATGCCCAGCGCCTCGAACGGACCGCGCCCTGTGTAGACTTTGTAGGGGTCGTAGCCTAAAATGGCGAGGTGCGCGGTGTCGGAGCCTGCGCGGATGCCGGGCGCAATCGGGTCCATCAGTCCGCACTCGCCCTCCCGCGCGAGGCGATCCATGCAGGGCGTGTGCGCGGCTTCCAGCGGCGTGCGATTGCCCAGCTCAGCCACCGGGCGGTCGCCCATCCCGTCACCAATAATCAGCAACGCTTTGCGCTGCAGACTGCTCATGCGCGAAGTATACCCTGCTATGCTCGAATCACCCGCACGGGGCGCAGCAGCGGCGGCAACCAGCGGGCAAGCAGCGCGATCCGCTGCTCATCCTCCATCACCAGCACATAGCCGCCGGGCGTCCACAGCGGGTTTTCCGCCTGCACAAAGTTGCCGTTCAGCAGTCGCTCCAGATAGGGTGGCGAGGGCTTCCAGCGCGGCAGGTGCGGCAGGGCGTCCGCAGGCGGGATCAGATGCGCCGCCACCGAGTCGACATCGGTGAACCGCTCCAGTGGCTGTGCCGTCTCCAGCGTGAAGTGCCCCACTGCGATGCGCGTGAGCTGTTTCAGGTGCGCCCCTGTGCCCAGCGCGTCGCCTATATCGGACGCCAGCGTGCGTACATAGGTGCCCGCCGAACACTCTAAATAAAAAGTCGCCGTCGGGAACTCGCCCGGCTCGAAATCGAGAATCTCCAGCTGATAGATGGTGACGGTGCGGGGTGGGCGCTCCACCTCCTTGCCCTCACGCGCCAGCTGATAGAGCCGTTTGCCCTCGATTTTCACGGCGGAATACATCGGCGGTATCTGCTCGATGCGCCCGACGAACCGCCGGGCAACCCCCTGCACCGCTTCGAGGGTGAGGTGCGGTGCGGGTATCTGCGAGAACACCTGCCCTTCGATGTCCTGCGTGGTGGTGCGGATGCCGAACTGAATGACGCCCCGATACTTTTTGGTCAGAGGCTGCAGCACGGGGGTGAGGCGGGTGGCGCGTCCGAGGCAGAGAACCAGCACGCCGTCCGCCATCGGGTCGAGCGTGCCGGTGTGCCCCACCTCTTTCTGGCGGGACGCTTCGCGAATGCGCTCCACCACATCGTGCGAGGTCATGCCGACGGGCTTGCAGAGGTTAAGCACGCCATCCATTTCTGCACCTCCTGCAGCAGCGCCTGCTCAGCGTCAGCCAGGCTCATCTCCAGCGTGCAGCCGGCAGCGTTCTCGTGCCCGCCACCGCCGAACCGCTGGGCAATCTGCGCCACATTAATCGCGCCCCGACTGCGCAGGCTCACCCGAATCTTGCGGTTGGGCGCTTCGCGCAACAGCATCGCCACCTGCACGCCGTGAATGGAGCGCACGAAGTTCACGATGCCCTCGGTCTCCTCCTCGCTGGCGCCCGCTTCTTCGAACGCGCTGCGCGGGATGACCGCCCACGCGATGCGCCCATCCTCGGTTCGCTTGAGTGTGGCGAGCGCCAGCCCCAGCAGCTTGACCGCCGAAAAGGAGCGCGTTTCGAACACCTGCTCGTTGATCTCGCTGATGTCCGCGCCACAGCTTTGCAGATGCGCCGCGATGCGCAGGGTGCGCGGCGTGGTGTTCGGAAATTTGAAGGAGAAGGTGTCTGTCACGATGCCCGTGAGCAGGCAGGTCGCAATCTCTGGAGTGAGCGGGATGCGCAACGCCTGCAGCAGCCGATAGGCAATCTCGGCGGTGGCAGCCGCGCTCTCATCCACCAGGCGCACATCGGCGAACGGCTCCTGCGCCACATGATGGTCAATCTGCAGGATGTGGCGGGCAGCGCGCACCAGCGGCTCGTGCCGCCCCGCCCGATTCAACTGGCTCATGTCGCACACCAGCGCGAGGTCATACACCGTGACGGGCTGCGGCTCGGTCACCACCACCTCGCTGCCGGGCAGAAAGCGATAAATCTCTGGCACAGGGTCATGGCACAGCAGGCGCACGGTGTGCTTGCGCAGAGCGCACAGCCCGTGATAAAGCGCCAGCCCGCTGCCCAGTGTGTCGCCATCCGGGTTCAGATGGCACACCACCAGGCAGGTCTCCGCCTCCATGATGAGCTGCACCGCCTGCCGCAACGGGCTGATCCGCCTCGCCATCACGCTTATTGTACCTGTGTTCCCGCTCACCACATGTCCTCATTCTGGTTGGACTCCACCACCTGCAGATTGCGCTCGAAGACCTCTAAAGGATTAAACTCCTCCACATAGGGCGCAAAGAGGCGCAGGCAGGAACGGATATAGTCCTGTCAATCGCGGCAGTGTCCAGCGGGTTCACGCGACTGTGCCTCCAGATAGCGTCGAAAAACCGCCCGCACACGCGAAACCAGCGGTGAAGGCGTGGAGTAGTCGAACTGGTGATGGGCGCGCTCCCAGAGGGCATGATAGAGGCGAAGCGATTCTTGCGGGGTCAGCTGGCGCAGCCAGTGCGCCCTCTCGCGCTCCAGCACTGCCTGCGCCTGACGGATACCCGCCAGCCAGGCGCGAAACTGTTCCCCATTAACAACAGGGTGGGGTTCCGCTTGACCGCTCTGACGATTCGCCTCTTGCGAATGTCGACCGGCACCGTGTATCACATAACAATTGTACCCTACGCGAAAAAGCTCCTCCATGCACCTGTCGAACATTTGCCGAAACGGGTAAAATCGACACGGAGGTTTGTGTGATGGTACAGCAATCGGAGAAGGAATGGCTGGTTCCCGACATGAGCTGCGAAGGGTGCGTGCGGGCAATCCAGCGGGCACTGAATGAGCTGGCAGGCGTCCAGCAAGTAACGGTCACCCTGGAGGGCAAGCGTGTGCGCGTGTTATACGACCCTGCACAGGTGGACGAAAGCGCGATTGTGAGCCGTCTGCGGCAGGCTGGGTTCAGTCCACAACCTGCGCCCCTTGCACAAGGGGAGTGATGCGCGGTGGCGACCCAGCTCAGGCGTCAATACCAGCGGTTCCAGCGCGTCAACTCCAGCGTCTGGCTGGTCGTGCTGGCAGCGATTGGATGGGGCGTGTTGCGCCATCTGCAGGGCACGCTCGACCTCACCCTCGCCCAGCTGATTACGCTCGCCGTGCTGGCGATTCTGTCCGCATCTGCCCGCACATGGGTCGGCTTGCGCGACCCGCACATCATGTACTCGTTCACCATCCCGTTAGCCACTTTTGATATCCTGCTCATTTCGGTCGCGGTGGCGATGACGGGTAAGTACGCCAGCGAGGTATGGCTGCTCTACTTTATGCTGCTGGTGTCCGAAGCCGCGGTGATGACCACGCCGATGCTGTTCGTGATGATCGGGCTGGCGGGGCTGGGCTACGCGCTGGCGTGCTATCCCCTGCCATCAGGACTATGGATCGACTTCGGCTATCGGGTGGCGTCGCTGGGGCTGCTCTCATGGCTGATTCATCAGGTGCATCGCACCCACTTAGAATACAGGGCGGAGCTGGCGGAACTGCGCGAGCGCGTGGAACTCGGTCGCGAGCGGGAACGCATCGCGCGCGAGTTCCACGACGGGCTGGGCAGCACCCTCGTTCAGGTAATCCTGGGACTGGAGCGCGTCAGCCATGAGGCTCGTTCATCTACCAGCCAGCCTGCCTGCCCCATCCAGGAACAGATCCAACTGCTGCGAGCGGCGCTGGACGAGACCCGCCTGATTATTCAGCAACTGTACGCGGACGAGAACCTCGATCTGTGCCAGCGCATCCAGCAGATGGGCAACCATGTGGCAGAGCGCCTGAATATCGAGTTTCAGTTCGAATGCCCGCAGCCGCTGCCGGCGTTAAGCCCTTCACGAACGCTGACCATCGCCCGCGTGGTGCAGGAAGCACTTAACAACATCATCAAGCATGCCACCGGCGTGCGCACCGTGCGAATCACGCTCGCCCAGCAGGGTAAGCAGCTCGTCGGACGAATCGAAGATGACGGCGAGGGCTTCGATGTCTCCAGAGCGCTGCTGGGGTTCGGTCTGCGCTCGATGCAGGAGCGCATCGAAAGCCTCGGCGGGCAGTTCACCGTCCAGAGCGCGCCCGGCAGGGGCACCTGCATCGAGTTCAGTGTGCCCATCGAACCTGATGAAGAGGTGTCTGATGATGGAAACGCAAGAGAAGGTGCGCCTGATCATCGCGGAGGATGAAGCGCGACTGCGCGAGCATCTGCAGGCTATTTTGATGCGCCACGATTCGCTTGACTTGCTTGGCTCCGCCGCTGACGGCGAGCAGGCGGTTCAGCTCGCGATGCAGTTCGAGCCGCAGGTGGCGCTGATGGACATCCGGATGCCGCGTATGGACGGCATCGAGGCAACGCGCCGCATCAAAAGCGCCCTGCCGAGCGTGCAGGTGGTCATCTGGACTATCTTTGGCGATGACCAGAATGTGTTCGAGGCGATCAAGGCGGGCGCAATTGGCTACCTGCTCAAAGACAGCCCGCCTGACACGATTGTGCAGAGCATCCTCAGCGCGGCGCATGGCGAATCGATCCTGCATCCGACCGTCGCGGCGCGAATCATTACCGAGTTCCAGCGCCAGTCTGCCCGGATGCCTCAGGCTGCCCACCTGTTCTCGGAGCTAACCGCCCGCGAGCTACAAATCCTGAAGATGATTGCTGCAGGGAAACGCAACCGCGAAATCGCCGATGAGCTGTTCATCACCGAGAAGACCGTTAAAAACTACATTTCTAACATTCTGTTCAAGTTGCAGGTGAACTCGCGCACGGAGGCGGCGCTGCTGGCGGTGCGTGAGGGGCTGGTCTGAAGCGATGCGTGCGACCTATCTCTCGCTGCGCCCGCTGATTTTGTGGAAGCAGGTGGCACGCCCGCTGGACTGGGTGGCGATTTTCGGGCGCGACGCGCCCCGCGAGCTGGAAATTGGCTTCGGGAATGGCGATTATCTGGTCGCCCGCGCCCGCCAGCACCCTGAACGCGACTTTGTGGGTATCGAGATCGAATGGGAGAGCGTTCAGCGCACGCTGCGCCGCATCGCGCAGGCACAGGTGCCCAATATTCGCCTGCTGCTGGGCAACGCGACGCCCATCCTCTATCGCGCCATCCCGCCCGAATCGTTCACCCGCATCTATTCGCTCTTCCCCTGCCCCTGGCCCAAAAAGCATCACCACAAATATCGCCTCTTCAGCCAGTCGTTTCTGCAACTGCTCAACAGCCGCCTGCAGGCGAACGGCGAGGTGCAGGTGGTCACCGACCACGCCGACTATTTCAGCTGGGTGTTGAGCCAGATTACCGACACGGGCTTTGTGGCTTACGCGCGCACACTGCCGCCTAGCTTCGGCACTAAGTACGAGCGCAAGTGGCTCGCTGGCGGACAGACGATTTTCTATGAGCTGACCCTGCGCCGCGTGGAGCCGATGCCCGTGCCGCTGAAGGAGGATGTACCGATGCAGACCCATCGTGTGCCCCATTTTGACCCCGACAGGCTGCAACTGGAGGATCAATCGGAGCCAGTACATGTGCATTTCAAAGCGATGCTGTACGACCCGCGCCGTCAGGTGGCGATGGTGCGCGTGGTGGTTGTGGAAGAGGACCTCACCCAGCACTTCTGGATAGAGATCGCTCACACGCCACAGGGCTGGCACATTCGCCCGGCGCAGGGCTGCGGCGTGGTGCCAACAGTGGGCGTTCAGCAGGCTTTAGATGCCGTGCGCGATGCCTGCCTTCAACAGGTAAACTCCTGATGTGAGAGTCGACCTCCGATCCGATACCGTGACGAAGCCCACGCCCGCCATGCGTCAGGCGATGGCAGACGCCGAAGTGGGCGACGATGTGTTCGGCGAAGACCCCACGGTCAATCGCCTGCAGGAGATGGCCGCGGAACTGCTGGGGCACGAAGCCGCGCTCTTTGTGCCCAGCGGCACGATGGCGAACGAAATCGCTATCAAGGTCTGGACCCAGCCCGGCGACGCCGTGCTGGTGGACGCCGAAAGCCACATCCTGCACTACGAGCTGGCAGGTCCAGCGGTGCTGTCGGGCGTGATGCTGGAGCCGTACCCCATCACGCGCGGGCGGATTGACCCTGCCGAGATCGAGGCGCGCATCCGCGTCGCCGATGATCACACGCCCGGCACGGCACTGCTCTGCCTGGAAAACACCCACAACCGCTGTGGGGGCACGATTCTGCCACCAGAGCAGTTTCAGGCAATCTGTCGGCTGGCGCATCGGCGCGGGTTGATGGTGCATTTAGATGGGGCGCGGCTATTTAATGCAGCCGTCGCGCTGGGCGTCTCGCCACAGGTGTGGACGCGCCATGTCGACTCGGCGTTCTTCGCGCTTTCCAAGGGGCTATGCTGCCCTGTGGGTTCGGTGCTGGTCGGCTCGCGTGAGTTCATTCGCGAGGCGCATCGGGTGCGCAAGCTGTTCGGGGGCGGCATGCGGCAGGCGGGCGTGCTGGCGGCGGCGGGCATCGTCGCGTTGCAAACAATGATTGAACGCCTTGCCGAAGACCATCGCCGCGCTCGCCAGCTGGCGGAAGCGATTGCTGAACTGCCAGGCTTCGAAGTCGACCTGGAAACCGTTCAGACCAATATCGTTTTTGTGCGCACGGCGCGTCCCGCCCCCCAGGTGGAGCAGCAGCTCGCCAGGCAGGGCGTGCTGACCATCGCGCTCGATCCGCACCGCCTGCGCCTCGTCACGCACCACGATGTGGATGATGCAGGCATTGACTACGCCATCCGCGCGTTCCGACAGCTTGGGTAATATAATTGCGGAGGTGGCTTGGATGGAGGGCAATAGCATGCCGCATGGGGCAGGGACTGTCAAGCGAAATGGCAGGTTGCTCGCTTTTGGCTGGTATGGCGGCAAGTTCAGCCATCTTGACTGGCTTCTGCCCCTATTGCCGCCTGCGCACCACTATTGCGAACCTTTCGGCGGCTCGGCTGCTGTGCTGCTCAATCGTGAGCCGTCGCCAGTGGAAACCTACAACGATATTGACGGCGAGGTAGTGAACTTCTTTCGCGTCCTGCGCGACCAGCCCGATGAACTGATTCGCCTGATTGCTCTCACACCCTTTTCGCGCCAAGAGTTAGAAATTGCCTGCAGTTCTGTCAATGAGGGGCTATCCGTTCTCGAACGCGCCCGACGCTTCTATGTGCGCGCCCGCCAGACTCGCACTGGCTTAGCCCAAACCGCCTCGCCCGGTCGCTGGGCATATTGCGTCGCCACCAGCCGTGCAGGTATGGCAGGCGCTATCTCACGCTGGTTCGGCGGCATCGAGGAGCTGTTTTACATCGCCGACCGTCTGCTTCGCGTCCAGATCGAAAACCTGCCAGCCGTTGAGGTTATTCAAAAATATGACAGTGAGGACACGCTCTTTTACTGCGACCCACCCTATGTTCACGAGGTGCGAGGCGATCGAAGTGCGTACGCCTATGAAATGAGCGATCAGGAGCACATCCTGCTGGCAGAAGTTTTACATGGTGTCAGAGGTAAGGTCGCGCTTTCTGGCTATCGCTGTGAATTGATGGATCACCTCTACCGCGATTGGTTCTGCATCGAGGCACCACCGCGAATCTGCCACTCTATCAAGAAGGTTCGACAGGAGGTCCTCTGGACCAACTACGACCCGCAGGAGGCTATCCAATGGAACCAGATCAAATCCTCGAGGAGTGCTACACAGAGGCATCAACTCGACCTGATCAACCCCTGATTACAAATCCTGCGGAGGTGAAGCTGATAGAGCAGATATGCCAGAGCTCTACTCGTGCGCCAATGCGCGCCTTACTGGCATGTTTACTGGCAAAGGTTCACCGCCCGCAGCTGGATATTCGCAAGCCGTACACCGAGATTGGAACCGACGATTCGTACTCCGGGCGTACCTACGATGAACGCTATATTACCCCATTCATTTACCGCTATGATCTTCCCTGTAATCCGACCACAGCCTTTTTGACGCCCGCTTTTCGCACATTCAATCAACCACTTGAACCTGATGTCCGGCTATCAGGTAAACCGCGCGAGCCATATGATGCCTTCATTAGCCTGTTGCAACTGGTGCAAAATGGCTTGCTGGATGCGAAAGCGCTTCTCACAGAGGTAATCCGACAGCTTATCTTGTTAAAAAAAGAACAACAACAGCAAATAAGCTTACTCATTCAGAGAGCCGATACGCAAAGTGAGCTTTCGGCAGAATCTATTATACAAATTGTGAGCAAGCATTTAGAATCGAGACGCTCAAGTCGCTTACCGGTGCTTCTGATAACCGCTGCATATGATGTTGCACAAGAATATCTGCGCAAGCGCCCAAAGCCTCTGCACCCCCACACTGCAGCTGATATTCGGGCAGGCACGATTGGTGACCTGGAGGTAGAGTTTGCAACTGACAACCGAATGGCTGTTGTATACGAAATGAAAGCCCGTCGAATAACACCTGCCGATCTCGATAGAGCGGCGCAAAAGGTTACCGCCATCAAAGTCGAGCAATATGTGATTGTAACGACGGTTCCTGTCGATACTGCTGTACACGAACATGCTAAAAAACTTTCAGAGCAATCCGAAACCGAATTTATGATTTTAGATTGTATTAATTTTATAAAACATTTTATTCATTTATTTTATGAATTGAGAATAAAATTTTTAAACAGATACGAACAGCTGCTGCTACAAGAGCCTGAGAGTGCTGTGAGCCACGAACTTAAACGAAAGTTTCTTGAGCTTCGCGCATCTGTTCACCCGTCATCTGGGGCTAGAAATGATTGATTGGAGGTTAGTATTAGCAGGCTACTACGGGTATCGAAACTGGGGGGATGAGGGGGCGCTGGCGGTGCTGACGGTGCGGCTGGGCGGCTCGGCGACACCGCTGGTTGCACTATCGGGTGATGTCGCCTTCACACGCCACTGCTTCGGCATTGAGGCAGCACCACGCAGCGATTTAAGGCAGGTTCGGCAGGCAATCCAGCAGTCGGACGCGCTGATTCTGGGCGGCGGGAGCCTCCTGCAGGATGCCACCAGCTTGCGCTCGCTCATCTATTACCTCCTGCTGATAGAGTGGGGCTTGCGCGCGCACGGGCGTGTGTGGCTGGTGGGGCAGGGTATGGGACCCTTTCACCGCCGTATCAGTCGCTGGCTGGTGCAGCGCGCGCTGAACCGTGTGCCCTTTTTGAGCGTGCGGGATGAACCGTCAGCGCAGCTGTTGCGCTCTATCGGCGTACGGACGCCCATTCGCGTCGACGCGGACCTCACCTGGGCGCTGACGCCGCGCCCCTCCCATTTTGAGCTGCCACACGGCAAGCCCTGCGTGGGTCTGGCGCCGCGTCCCTGGCGCGAACTGCCCGTGCAGGAGCTGTTCACGACGCTCTGCTGGCATCAGATAGAGGCGGGCTGGCTACCCGTGCTGATCCCGATGCAGGAGACTCAGGATCGCCCGCTGTGTGAGGCGATTGCTGATGCGGTGCAGGCGCGAACAGGCGTGCGTCCCGTTATTGCGCCGCCGCCTGCGCATCCTGCCCAGCTGATGGGGCTGATGGCGAACCTGCAGGCGATGGTCAGCATGCGGTTGCACGGCGCGATTTTCGCTGCTGCCCAGCGCGTGCCCCTGCTCTGCATCCGTTATGACCCGAAAGTGGACGCGCTGGCGAAGCAGATCGGCGTGCCCCTGCTGGAGGGCGAAAGCGGCTGGCAAGCCCTGCAGGCGCAATCGTGGCACGAGCTGCTTCCCCTGCTCGCCGCGCCTGATGAGACGCGCATCACCCACCTGCGCCAGAGAGCGGAGGCAGTGCTTCAGGCGCTGCCAGATTTGCCCGCGTCAGGTTCCCATCTCCCATGATTCGAGATAGGCTTGCTGTTCGGGCGTGAGCGTATCGATCTGGATGCCCAGCGCCTGCAGTTTGAGCTGGGCGACCTGCGCATCGATCTCGCGAGGTACCGGGAACACCTCACGCGGCAGCCTGCCCTGATTGTTCACGATATACTCCACGCTGAGCGCCTGGTTCGCGAAGCTCATGTCCATCACGGCGGCGGGATGCCCCTCCGCCGCCGCAAGGTTCACCAGTCGCCCCTCACCTAACAGATAGAGCCGCCGCCCATCGGCAAGCGTGTATTCGTCCACGAAGGGTCGAATCGTGCGCTTGCCCGTCGCCAGTCGCTCCAGCGCGGGGATGTCGATCTCCACATTGAAGTGCCCGGAGTTGGCGATAATCGCGCCCGATTTCATAACGCGGAAATGCTCCTCGCGCAGCACATGCAGGTTGCCCGTGACGGTGACGAACAGGTCGCCGACGCGAGCCGCCTGCGCCAGCGGCATCACCTCGAAGCCGTCCATCAGGGCTTCGAGCGCCCGGAGCGGGTCGACCTCGCACACAATCACATGGGCGCCCATGCCGCGAGCGCGAGTGGCGACCCCGCGCCCGCACCAGCCGTAGCCAATCACCACGAACTTGCGCCCCGCCAGCAGCAGGTTCGTCGCCCGCAAAATCGCATCGATGGTGCTTTGACCCGTGCCGTAACGGTTATCGAACAGGTGCTTGGTGTGGGCGTCGTTCACGGCAATAATGGGGTAGCCCAGCACGCCCTCCTTTGCCATCGCTCGCAGGCGAATCACGCCGGTGGTCGTCTCCTCCGTGCCGCCGATAACGCCCTCCAGCTGCTCACGCCGCTCCGTGTGCAGCGTGGAGACCAGATCGCAACCGTCGTCCATTGTGATCTGGGGTCGGCTGTCCAGCGCCTGAAAGATATGGCGATAGTAGGTCTCCTTGTCCTCGCCTTTGATGGCGTAGACGGCGATATTGTCATACTTGACCAGCGCAGCGGCAACATCGTCCTGCGTGGAGAGCGGATTCGAAGCGCACAGGGCGATTTCGGCACCGCCCGCCTTGAGCGTGCGCATCAGATTGGCGGTTTCGGTGGTGACATGCAGGCAGGCGGCGATTCGCACGCCTTTGAGCGGCTTCTGTTGCTCAAATCGCTGGCGAATGAGGCGCAGCACGGGCATCTCGTTCTCTGCCCACTCGATGCGCAACGCGCCCTGCTCCGCCAGACTCAAATCCTTCACATCGTAGCCCATGCAGAAGTCCTCCTCTGACACAGATTGTACCTGCTGGTACTCCTCTCTGGAGCAATCCTGCGTCACTCCTGAACAGGGAACAGAGTAAGGGGATCCAGCCGTTGAATTTCGCGGATGACATCGAAATGCCGGTCCGCGGAAACGATATAATGAACATTATGATTGAGCATTACCGCGGCATGAATCGCGTCGCGTGCTTGAATGCCGTGAGGTGCGTACCGCTGAAATAGCTCGATGGTGTGTTTTACATCATCCAGCGTCACGGAATAGACAATCTTCACCAGAGAAAGCAGCTTCTCGGCAATCTCGACAGCTTGCCGATGCTGTTGCAAGGCTCCATATCGGTGGAGAATTTCCTGAATAATCTCTGTGTCAATAACCGCGTTTAGCTCCCCTCGTGCAACGGCTTGCAGCACTTGCTGGGAGGGGACACGATAGGGATGTTCCGCGCCCACAGCGTACATTACAATGTTTGCATCGAGAAAGACAAGGCTCTGCTGCGGCAGGTTCATTCTTCGATCGCTCCCTGGATCGTTTCACGCTCCATCTGCTCCCAGTCGGCAACAGGCAGGTTCATCGAGAACAGCTCCTGCAGGGCACGCAGCCGCTCCTCGATGGCAGACTCTGGCTCGCGGAAGTGAATCTCCACCTCTACGGGCACACCCTCTGGTAAGCCCGTTTCCGATTCCAGCACAATCGTTTTGCCGATAATTCGCCCCTTACACACTAAGGTTGGCATAGCGATGGAAAGTATACCCGCGCAGGCAGATGCATCGCCTCCATCCTAATCCCGCTCGGTTAAGGTACACTCTCTACAGGCTCGATGCCGAGCCAGGAGGAAGGAGGTTGAAACGATGAAACCTGTAGAGGCGATGAACCTGATTCGAGGGCAGTGGCAGGAATCGGTTTCGGGCAACCGCTTCGAGAGCTATAACCCTGCCGACATGCGCGAGATTATCGGCACCGCGCCGCGTTCCACCCCGGAAGATGTCGATAGAGCCGTTAACGCCGCCCGCGAGGCGTTCGAAAGCTGGCGACGCACCTCGCGCATCAAGCGCGGCGAGTATATCGACCAGTTAGCCCAGCTGATCAAGCGCGACCTGAACGCGCTGGCGGAGCTGGTGACGCGCGAGTGCGGTAAACCCATCAACGAGGGGCGCGCCGATGTGGTCGAAGCGCTCCATATGGCGCAATATGTGGCGGGCATGGCGCGCATGCCGCACGGCGAGATTATTGACAGCGAAATCGCCGAGAAGGATGCCTACATCCTGCGCAAACCCAAAGGCGTCGTGGCGTGCATCACCCCGTGGAACTTCCCGATTGCTATCCCCCTCTGGACCATCCTGCCCAGCCTGTTAGAAGGCAACACGGTGGTGTTCAAGCCGTCCGAAGACACGCCCATCTGCGCCCATCGGCTGATCGAGCTGTTCGTGGAGGCGGGCTTCCCACCCGGCGTTATCAATGTGATTCAGGGCTACGGCGAGGACGCGGGCGACGCGCTGGTGCATCACCCCGGCGTCGATGTGGTCGTGTTCACAGGCTCCTATGCCGTCGGGCGCTACATCGAGCAGGAGTGCGCCAAACAGCACAAGTTCTGTGCCGTTGAGATGGGCGGCAAGAACGCCGTGATTGTGCTGGACGACGCGAACCTCGATATCGCCGTCCACGCCGCGATTCTGTCTGCCTTCAAGACCAGCGGTCAGCGGTGCGTCTCCGCCAACCGCATCATTGTGCATGAGAAGATTGAGCCGGAGTTCACCCGCCGCTTTGTGGAGACCGCCCGCCAGATTAAGATCGGCAACGGTCTGGACCCCGACACCTTCATGGGACCGCTGATCAACGAGCAGGGCGTGCAGAAGTACCTTCATCATAATCAGAAGGCGATTGAGGAGGGCGCGGAGGTGCTGCTGCCGGGCGGGCTGCTGAAGGAGGGTGAGCTACAGTACGGGCACTTCGTCGCGCCGTTTGTCTATCGCATGCGCCACCGCTCCGACAGCTTCGTGTTGCGCGAGGAGGCGTTCAGCCCCCATGTGGCGATTATCCCCGTCAGCAGTCTGGAGGAGGCGGTGTTCGTGTATAACGACACGCCCTACGGGCTGGCGATGGCGGTCATCACCGAGGACTATCGCAAGTGGCGCTATGTGCGCGACAACTGCGAGTTCGGTGTGGGCTATGTGAACCTGCCGAGCATCGGCGCGGAGGTGCATCTGCCGTTCGGCGGGGTCAAGGGCAGCGGCAACGGGCATCCGAGCGCGTCTGCCCTGTTCGACGCCGTCACGCACAAAGTCGCCTTCACCGTCAACCACGCCACCGAAATCAAGATGGCACAGGGGCTGAGCGCGAAGATTCGCTGAGTGAGTCCCCTCACCCCCGCCCCTCTCCAACGCTGTGGGAGAGGGGGAAAACCAAGTTCCTCTCCCCCGCCTGCGGGGGAGAGGGTACGGGTGAGGGGGCTGAGTGGCTCGCGCTGTTGTTGGGTTGGCTTCATCGGGTTATCGCTGTCTCCGGGTTGTGTGGCTGTTTTTTCATAGTGGGACAGGGATACTCGATGGAGCGTTTTGTTGTCAAGGGGTGGGGCAAGAGGAATGTTAAAAGTGATAAACTTCAGGACCCCCCTCTCCATTACAGAAGAGGGGGTCCGCCTAGTGTGGCTGATTGAGCGAGCGCGTTCAGTCCCCGTCGTCGCTGAAGAACACCTCCACAGGGATCAGTCCCATCTGGGCAGCCCGACGGAACGCCTTCACCCGATTGTTCACATTGAGCTTCTCGTAGATGTTCGCCAGATGGAAGTCGACGGTGCGCTTGCTCACGAACAGCGCGTCGGCTACCTCCTGCGAGGACCGTCCCTGCGCGATTAGGCTCAGCACCTCGATCTCGCGCTTGGTCAACCGAACGGGCTTTTGCGATTGCCAGTTCCTTTGGCTCATAGTTTCTCCTCCGCTCTGCTGTTGAGTGTTGCCGCCGCCCGTGTCGGTCTTATTCCACATCGCTCCGCGCCTTTTCACATGCAGGATTCCCATTCTGACAGGATCATGGTGTTGGACGCGGCTGGACTGGGACAGGTTCCGCTGGTGCGGGTATAATCGGGCTGGGATGCGTGCCTTTGCCCGATTCTGCTGGCTGGTGCTGGCTTACAATGTGCTGGTGATTTTGTGGGGCGCGTATGTGCGGGCGACGGGCAGTGGCGCAGGTTGTGGCAGCCACTGGCCGCTGTGTAATGGCGAGATTATCCCCCGTGCGCCAGCGGTGGAGACGCTCATCGAGCTGACCCATCGGCTCACCAGCGGGCTGGCAGGGCTGCTGGTGCTGGCGATGGTCATCGGGGCGTTCTGGCTCTACCCGCAGCGACATATCGTGCGACTGGGCGCGCTGTTGAGCCTGCTGTTCATCATCACCGAGGCGCTGATCGGCATGCTGCTGGTGCGCTATGAGTGGGTTGCGCGCGATGTGTCGTACGAGCGGGCGGTGATGATGGCGGTGCATCTGGCGAACACCTTGATGCTGCTCGGTGCGCTCACGCTGACGGCGTACTGGGCGTCGGGCGGGGCGCGTTTTCGAGTGCGCGGGCAGGGCTGGACAGGCGTCGGGATACTCCTTGCGCTGCTGCTGATGCTGGTTGTGGGCGCCAGCGGCGCCATCACCGCGCTGGGCGATACCCTGCTCAAGCTGGGCGCAATCGATCAATCGCCCGTTATCGGGCAGACGCTGCTGGCGCTGCGAATCTATCATCCGTGGCTGGCGATTGGCGTCGGGGTCTACTTCCTTACGGCGCTGACCGCGCTCACCCTGCAGCGATTCACGCGCTTCACGGTTCGGCTCTGCGTGGCGTTTAACCTGCTCTATGTGGGGCAGTTGCTCTTCGGCGCGCTCAATGTGTGGTTCAAAGCGCCCGTGTGGATGCAGCTGGTGCATCTGGCGCTAACCGACCTGCTGTGGGTGCTGCTGGTGCTGCTATCGGCGGGCATGTTATCGGTGCAGCCGCAGCAGACGACCGCCGTCGAAATGCGCCGCCATCCCGCGTGAATCGAGCAGGAATCGCAAACGCCATCCCGAACGGAAACAGTCCAGCCGATAAAGGTGGAGAGGGCGTGCAGGCTTTTTCTGACAGCCGCCCCAAACGACATGGAGGTTGCTACCGATGCGATATCTGCTCAAAGATATGCCGTTGTCGACCGCGCTGCTGGTGCTGGTGACGCTGTTTGTGCTGGCGGGCAGCGTGCATCATGTGGCGTACACCTTCAGCACGCTGGAGGGCGGTCATCTGCTGTGGGGCTATGTGCAGGCGCTCGGAATCGATCTGGGCATTCTGGGTCTGGCGTACGGCATCCAGCTGCGCAAGCGGCAGGGACGCTCCACCACGCCCCTGTGGGCGGTGCTGACCCTGGTAACCTTCATCAGCGCGTACGCGAACTATCTCTATGGCATCATGCACCAGCAGCCGCTGGCGACCGCGAGCGCGTTCGATCAGGTGGTGGTGTTCCTGCGCCCCTTCCTGCTCTCCGTTACGCTGCCCATCATCATGTTCGCACTGATCGAGATAATCGGCGAGGATCGCAACTACGCGCTGCGCATGCAGGAGCAGGCGGGCGCGGAGCCGACGCCAGAGCCGCCCATCAGCGTGCCCGCCGAACCTGCGCCGGCGGTGGTCGCTATGGCGCCCGAGCGCAACCATCTGCCGCCCAACAAAGAGGCGACGCTGGAGCAACTGCTCTATCTGCTGTACGAACAGCCGACCCTCAGTCGCACGCAGATGGCGGCGATGCTGGGCTGCTCGCGTAAAACGCTGACGAACTACCTGCAGGAGCTGGAGGCGCGCGGCTACATCCGCCGCCGGGGCAACCAGTACGAGACGGTCGTCACGCCCCTGCCCCGCAACGGCAGCCGCGCCCGACGAACCAGCAGTTCTACCAGTTTTGTCCAATCTCGCGAAAACTCTTGACTCCGCTGTCAGTCAGGGGGTATAATCGCCTCTGGAACCAGACCCAAAGGAGGTACACTATGGAGACGGATCACATGCACCATTTGACAGGGCGCGAGCGGAACGCTATCCGCTTGTTCGCCGAGGGATTGACCCCTGAACAGGTTGCCGACCATCTGGCGATTACAACCGAGCAAGTGGAACAGATTGCCATGACCATCCTGCACAAACTGTTCGCTGGCTCCGTGTTGACCACCGTCCAGACCGCTGAAACACCCGCTGAAGAGCTGATTAGCGTCTGACAAACCCGATGCTGCACACAAAAAGAGGTAGCCCGCTGATGGGCTACCTCTTTTTTTTTGAAAAAAATGGGCGACGCTGTCGAAAGGAGGATCAAAGCCCAGCGCCGCCGATGTCTCTAAATTTTCGCCCTGTGGGCTGACCCCTGTGAGAGGTCATCCACCCTTAATAGACAATAGACTCCAAAACCCCCAAAAAGCGGACATCGATTCGGGCGATTCGAGCCAATCGCAGCGATTTCGTGCAGGAGACCTCGCAGCAATAGGGTATAAAAAAAGTCAGAGGAGGCTCAAAAATGATGCAAGGAACACGATTCATGGGTGTGGCGCGCCGCTTCGCGTGCGCGATTGTGTGGACGCTTGTCGGCTGTTCAACCCTCTCCGCCCAGTTGAGCCTGCCCTACACCGGATCAGGCAACAACAGCACCTATCTCTTCCAGATTACCCAGAACGGCACGGGTGCCGTTGCCAAGTTCTTCATCGCCAACAGCAGCGCGACGCAACCCGCTCTCTTCGTGCAGACTGTGGCTCCTGGACCGACTATCTTCGGCAAGTCGCTGGCAACCAGTGGCTTCACCTATGGGGCGCGATTTGAGGCACAGGGTCCGCAGGCGCGTGGCGTGCTGGGCTATGCGCTCTCCACGACAGGCGCCTCGTTCGGCGTGTACGGGTTGAGCGACAGCGTGTCGGGCACAGGCGTGTTCGGCTGGACCCGCGCGACCAGTGGCACGACCTATGGCGTGTACGGGCAAAGCAGCAGTCCCAATGGGACTGGGGTGTATGGCTGGCACGCTGCAACAACAGGTACCGCGCCTGGTGTCCACGGCATTACGAACTCCACCAGCGATTCTGCCGTGGGCGTGCTGGGCGAGGTCAGCTCCACCAGCCCGGGCATCTTCTCCGCTGCGGTGCGCGGGATCAATCGTGGCACGGGTGGGAATGGCATCGGGGTGTGGGGTTCGCAGGACGGCTCTGGCTG
>JBBIML010000010.1:0-176929 GCA_037444405.1 Armatimonadota bacterium | reverse complement strand
CGGCGAGACCGTGTTTGCTCAGCACGCGCGTGATGGCGGCGGTGAGGGTGGTCTTGCCGTGGTCGACATGACCGATCGTGCCGATGTTGACATGCGGCTTCGTCCGCTCAAATTTCTGTCGTGCCATTGTTCATCCTCCTCCTTGTGTTAGTTTCAGTGTCTGACTGGCTGTAGCGCCATTTTCTTTTCGATGATGGATTGCGCCACCTGAGCGGGCGCTTCCTCGTAGTGCGAGGGATGCATCGTGTAGGTTGCGCGTCCCTGTGTGAGGGAGCGCAGGGTTGTGGCGTAGCCGAACATTTCGGCGAGCGGCACGAGGGCACGCACAATCTGGGTGCCGCCCACGCCAGGCTCGATCATCTCGATGCGGGCGCGGCGCGCGTTCAGGTCGCCAATCACATCGCCCACATACGGGTCGGGCGTGGTGACCTCCAGCTCCATGTAGGGTTCCAGAATGACGGGCTTGGCGCGCTGAACCGCCTCTTTGAAGGCGATGGAACCCGCGATTTTGAACGCCATCTCGCTGGAGTCGACCTCGTGGAAGGAGCCGTCGAGCAGGGTGACCTTCACATCGACGACGGGGTAGCCAGCCAGCACGCCGCTATCGGCGGCTTCGCGCACGCCCGCTTCCACCGCAGGGATGAACTCGCGCGGGATCGCGCCACCCACGATCTTGTTCTCAAAGATGATGCCCGAGCCTGGTTCGGCAGGTTCGATCTGGATGATGCAGTGTCCGTACTGTCCGCGCCCGCCCGACTGGCGAATGAACTTGCCTTCGGCGCGAGCGGTGGTACGGATGGTCTCTTTGTAGGCAACCTGCGGGCGACCCTGATTCGCGCTCACACCGAACTCGCGCTGGAGCCGATCCAGAATAATCTCCAGATGCAGCTCGCCCATGCCAGAGATAATCGTCTGACCCGTTTCGGGGTCGGTGGAGATTCGGAAGGTCGGGTCTTCGGCGGCTAAGCGTTGCAGGGCGTTGGCAAGTTTATCCTGATCGGCTTTGGTGCGGGGTTCGATGGCGAGCGAGATGACGGGTTCGGGGAACTGCGGCGGCTCCAGCAGAATGGGGTGGCTGGGATCGCACAGGGTATCGCCTGTGGTGGTCTGCTGGAAGCCGATGATGCCCACGATGTCGCCCGCAAAAGCTTCGTCAATATCTTCCCGATGTTTGGCGTGCATCTGCAGCACGCGCCCGACGCGCTCGCGGGTGTCTTTGGTCGCGTTATACACATACGACCCCTTGCTCAACTTGCCCGAATAGATGCGCACATAGGTGAGCTTGCCGACATAGGGGTCGTTCTGAATCTTGAATGCGAGGGCGCAAAACGGCTCCGAGTCGGAGGGCTGACGCCGCAGTTCGGCGTGCGTGTCGGGATGGATGCCGCGCACCGCGCCGATATCGATGGGGGACGGCAGATAATCGACCACCGCGTCGAGCAGGAGCTGGATGCCCTTGTTCTTGTAGGCGGAGCCGCACAGCACGGGCACGAGTTTGAACTCCAGCGTGCCCTTGCGCAGAGCGGCTTTCAGCTCCTCTTTGCTAATGGGTTCGCCCTCCAGATATTTCTCCATCAGGTGGTCGTCCATCTCGACGGCGGCTTCGATCATTTTCTCGCGCCACTCCTCCGCCTGCGCCTGCAGCTCGGCGGGGATGTCGCGATATTCGTACTGCGTGCCCATCTCATCGAGCCAGTAGACCGCTTTCATCTCCACCAGATCGACCACGCCCTGGAAGAACTCTTCCTGACCGATGGGGATCTGGATGGGGATGGCGTTGGTGTTGAGCCGTTCGCGGATGCGCTCCACCACGCGGAAGAAGTCGGCGCCGACGCGATCCATCTTGTTGACGAAGGCGATGCGGGGCACGCGATAGCGGTTCGCCTGACGCCAGACCGTTTCCGATTGAGGTTGCACGCCGCCGACGGCGCAGAAGATGGCGATGGCTCCATCCAGCACCCGCAACGAGCGCTCCACCTCGACGGTGAAGTCCACATGCCCGGGCGTGTCGATGATGTTGATGCGATGCTCCTTCCAGAAGCAGGTGGTGGCGGCGGAGGTGATGGTGATGCCGCGCTCCTGCTCCTGCTCCATCCAGTCCATGGTGGCGGAGCCTTCATGCACTTCCCCGACGCGGTGGATGCGCCCCGTGTAGTACAGGATGCGCTCCGTGGTGGTCGTCTTGCCCGCGTCGATATGGGCAGCGATCCCGATATTGCGTGTTTTCTCCAGCGGATGCTGTCGAGCCATCGATGTTCAACCTCCTCTTACCATCGGTAGTGGGCGAAGGCGCGGTTCGCCTCCGCCATCCGATGGGTATCCTCGCGCTTTTTATAGGCGACGCCCGTTCGGTTATAGGCGTCGAGCAGTTCCTGGGCGAGCCGCTCCTCGGCGGTTCGCCCTGTCTTCTTGCGCTGAACGGCTTGCACAATCCAGCGGATGGCGAGCGAGCGCTGGCGGTCGGGGTTCACCTCGATCGGCACCTGATAGGTCTGTCCCCCGACGCGGCGCGGTCGCACCTCCACTTGAGGTGCCACATTCTGGATCGCCTGCTCAAACACCTCCAGCGCCGGCTTGCCCGTTTTTTGTTCGATAATCTCCATCGCCTTATAGAAGATGCGTTCGGCAACCGCCTTCTTGCCGTCGCGCATCAGGCGGTTGATGAATTTGGTCACCAGCACGCTATCGTAAATCGGGTCAGGTGGCACCGGTCGTTTCGGCACGGGTCCTTTGCGTGGCATCGTGTTTCACCTCGCTACTTTTTGGCGGCTTTGGGGCGTTTGGAGCCGTATTTGGAGCGCCCCTGCATGCGCCGATCCTGATTGCGCGTGGTCGGCTGAACTTCGACGCCGGCGCAATCGAGCGTGCCGCGAATGATATGGTAGCGCACGCCCGGCAGGTCTTTCACGCGCCCGCCGCGCACCAGCACCACCGAGTGTTCCTGCAGGTTGTGCCCGATACCCGGGATGTAGGCGGTGATCTCGATGCCGTTGGTCAGGCGCACGCGCGCGACCTTGCGCAGGGCGGAGTTCGGCTTCTTGGGCGTCATGGTGCGCACGATGGTGCAGACGCCCCGCCGCTGCGGACAGCCCTGCAACGCCGGCGACTTCGTCTTCCGGACCTTCGGTTTCCGACCCTTGCGTATCAGCTGATTGATTGTCGGCATCTGACTGCCTCCTGATGCTGGGCATAGAAAAAGAGCCTCTCACACGCGGGGCGAGAGGCTCTTCGGCAGTGCGCCTTCAGGCGCACTCAGCCAGGTCTCGGACACCTCTTGCGGTGTCCGCGCCTCCGATAAGCCCCGTGTGCAGTTGCACAGTGCCGTCTGCTGGTTCGGTTCATCGTTCGCTTATGAACCTCCCGACACACGCCTGCCCAGCACAGGCGCGTATCCGAGCCAGTATTATATCCAATCGCATGCGAAAAAGTCAAGGGGTTAGCCCATCAAGCGCAGAAATTCGCCGAAAAAGGGGCGGCTATCCCACGGACCGGGCGCCGCTTCAGGGTGAAACTGCAAGGTGATCAGCTTCCAGTCGCGGTGGCGCACGCCCTCAATCGTGCCGTCGTTCAGCTGGATATGCGTCACTTCCAGCCCCGTGCCCTCCAGGCTCTCGGGTACAACCGCATAGCCGTGATTATGCGAGGTGATGGCGACCTGACCCGTGAGCAGGTTCTTCACGGGATGGTTGCAGCCGCGATGCCCGAACTTGAGCTTGTAGGTGTGCGCCCCCAGCGCCATGCAGAGCAGCTGATGACCCAGGCAGATGCCCGCCATTGGCACTTTGCCAATCAGCGCACGAATGGTCGCCACCACGCTGCCCAGCCGCGCGGGGTCGCCCGGACCGGGTGAGAGCAGCACCCCATCCGGCTTCAGGGCGAGAATCTGCTCGGCAGCTGTGGTGGCGGGCAGGATGATCGAGCGCACGCCGAGACTGGCTAATCGGCGCGGGATGTTCCACTTCACGCCGCAGTCCAGAATCGCCACGCGATAGCGGTAGCGGTCATCGGGCGCGTCCATCGGCTCCAGCCCGTTATAGCCCCACTTATACGGTTCGGGTGTGGTAACGCTGAACACGAAGTCGTGTTCGTCGTAGCGCGGTGTGGACTGCAGGCGTTCGAAGGCTTCTTCAGGCGTTTCGTCGGTGGTGATGGTGCCCATCATCACGCCGTGTTCGCGGATTCGGCGCGTGAGGGCGCGTGTATCGACGCCGCTGATGCCCACCACGCCATTCATCGCCAGATAGTCGTGCAGGGTGAGGCGGGCGCGCCAGTTGGAGGGCGATTCGCACGCTTCGCGCACCACAAAGCCCGCTACCTGAACCCGAAACGATTCCTGATCGTCGGGGTTCAGCCCGTAGTTGCCGACGAGGGGATAGGTCATCAGCACGATCTGCCCCGCGTAGGAGGGGTCGGTCAGCACCTCCTGATAGCCCGTCATGCCGGTGTTGAACACCAGCTCGCCGGTGGTGTGCCCCTCCGCACCAATCGCTTCACCCGCGTACCAGCTCCCATCCTCCAGCACCAGATAGGCTCGCATAGGTCAGGGCAAAGTATACCTTCCACCTGCAAAAAGTTGCAGGTACAATCCTGTAAGGGACGATGCAGGCGGAAGAGTATGGGCGGATGTTCCAGTTCGAGACCGATTACTGGTGGTTTGTCGGTCGGCGGCGGCTGGTGATGCGGCTGCTAAAGGCGTCTCTGCCATCAGGGGAGGGGTGGATTCTGGATGCGGGCTGCGGCACAGGCGCGATGCTGTGTGAACTCCATACTCTGGGGCGTGTGGTGGGCGTGGATATTGAGCCGCTCGCGCTGCGCTACGCTCGCCAGCGTGGCGAGTTCCCCCTGCTGCAGGCGCGGCTGGAAGCCCTACCGTTCCGCTCAGACTGCTTTCGCGCCATCACCGCGCTGGATGTGCTGGAGCATCTGCCCGATGAGCGCCCTGCACTCAGGGAGTTCTGGCGCGTGCTACAGTCGGGCGGCGTGCTGATTATCACCGTGCCTGCCTATCGGTTCCTCTGGAGCAAGCACGATGTGGCGCTGCATCACTATCGACGCTATACGGCGCGGGAGCTGGCGTCGCGCCTGCGCGAGGCAGGCTTCGAAGTGCAGAAACTCTCCTACACGGTTGCGCTACTGTTTGTGCCGATTGCCCTGTTCCGCTGGCTGGATCGGCTGCGCCGCACGCCGCCTGCCGCCACGCTGGTGCCTGTCGGTGCGCGACTGAACCGCTGGCTGGTTCGGCTGCAGGAGTGGGAGGCGCGGCTGGTTCAGCGGGTGAACCTGCCGTTCGGGGTGAGCCTGGTGGCGATTGCCCGCAAGCCTTAGCGCGGTTTGCGCTGGCGCGCTTTGAGGTAGGCGACCTCCATCAGGTCGAGCTGTTCGGGCGTCGGGCGCGAAGGAGACACTTCCGCGGTTGTCTTTGCCCGCTTGCGAGAGGCAGTACGGCTCTCCTTAGCAGCGCGTGAGGGCTTGCCCTTATCAGCCGCCACCTTGCGAGCAGCGCGGGTCGGCTTGCTCTCGCTGGCGGACGACCTGCGCGACGGCTTTTCGGGCTTTGCGGGCGTTTCGGCTGGCTCTCTGGCGCGGCGTTTCGGCTGCTGGGTGGCGGTTGTGCGTGCTGATGCCCGCTTCTTTTCCTTCGCTTCGGGCTGGGCAGAGGCGTTGGGCGTCTGCGTTCGCGAGCGCGCGCCGCCACGAGAGGGGCTGTACGCCTCCAGATCGCTCTCGGCAAGCAACACCACATAGTTCAGCTGGAACGCCTTCTCTTCTTCGGTCAGGCGGTTGCGCGCCTCCTCCGAGAGCGAGTCGAACCATCGCCGATAGATTGCCTCCTGCTGTTCCGCGTGGCGCAGGCGTACCTCTTCTGGCAGACTCTCAATATCGAGACGGACGGCTATCTGTTGCGGGGTGTAGACTTTCAGCACGGTGCCGGTGGTGCTGGCGAGATAGGGCGCGTAGGAACCCTCCTGCGTCTCCCTGTCTGTCGCCGCGCGCTGTTTGACGCGCACCCGATCGCCTTCCCTGAACTTCGCCATGTTAAGGAGTATACCCGCACGATGGCGATTGGGAAGCAGGAATCAGCAGCAGGTTCTCGTATAGTAGTGATGAGGAGGTCGCTCGTATGAGCATCTGGGCGATTCGTGGGCTGTGGATACTGGGCGCACTGGCGCTGATTGTAGAGATGTTTATCCTCGCCAATCCGCGCTATCGGGTGCCGTCCCCCAGCGAGTGGGAGAGTTATGACACGCCGCGCTTCACCATCCGCAAGCCGAAGCGGTTCCGCGCGGGCGATCCCGAGTTTGGCAAGCTGTTCGCGTTGCCCGAACTCGGATTAATGAGCAACGATGTGGGGTTCTATCGGGGTCGGCGCACGGGCTTCGAAGTCTACTTCCGCCCGCTGCAGGAGACGCCGAACCCGCTGAGCCAGCTGGGTCAGCTGGCTCCGCAACCGACCAACCCGAATGTGCGTGTGGATATCGCTGCGCTGGTGCGCAAGCGCCACGATGAGCGCATCGCTGCCCTGCGCGACGATCCGCTCTACCTCAACTTTAACGAGGAGAAGCGTTCCATCGTGACGGTGCGCGGCGTGCGGGGCATCCGCAGCGAGTATAAGCGCATGATTCCGCATCCCATCCCGCTGTTCAACATGTGGGTGAAAGGTTATGTGTTCACCGCGCCAATCTCCAGCGAGGAGGTCATCCACATTCACGCCTACTGTCCCGTCAGCTCGTATGAGGCTTACCAGCAGGTGTTCGATCAGATGCTTGGCTCACTGACACTCAAGCAGCAACAGGGAGGCACACGATGAATCGCTGTCGCTGGTGTGGAATGGACAGTCGCGATCCGTATGTGTGCGAGTGGTGCAAGCGGGTGATGGCGACCGGCGCGCTGGCGCCGCCCGGCTATAAGCCCCAGATACCCGGCTCACCTGCGCCATCCAGCGACCCGACGGTGATGACAACCCCACCGCCGTCGGGTAGCCCGCCGCCATCGGGTAGCCCGCCATCAGCCGCGCCGCCGTCCGATGTGGTTGCCACGCCGATGGCGCCTCCGGGCGCATCAACGCCTTCCCCCACATCACCAGTACCGCCCGTTACCGCGACGCCGATGGCGCCTCCGGGCGCCCCACGCCCGCCCCCAACCGTCACCACACCCACCGTCGCGCCCGGAGAGGTTCGCATCCTGTACGAAATCCACGAAGGGCTGCCCTTCTTCCTGCGGCTGGAGCGGTTTCTGGCGGTGGCGCTGCCGCTGGCGGCAATCAATGTGATCATTCTCAGCCAGCGACCTGAATGGGCGCTCTGGAGCAATCTCGTTTACTTTTTTATTTTTGGTATGTGGATGCCCGGCTCCCATCTGATTGGCACCATCGACGATGTGGAAGACTATCGCGATGTCGCTCTTGTGATGCTGATGAGCCTGTTCTGCTGTGGACCCATCGCCACGCTGGTGCTTTACTTCCTTGCCAGCGGGTTGCTCGCGCTCATTCTCAAAACCGACATCAACTGGTCGCTGATTGGGCTGTTGCTGGGCTACACGCTGGTTCGCATCCTGTTCGATCTGGTGCTGGTGCTGATCGATGTGGAGGAGGTTGGCGATTTTGTGCGGCTGGGATTCTCATTTGCCAACTTCTTCCTGCTGGTGGCGCTGTTTGGCGGCTGGTTGTTCGGCGGGATGGTGCGCTCCGATTAGGCAGTTTTACTCTGCTCGCTCGGCTTGAGGGCGGGTGAACAGGCGCAGAAGCAGCAGCCCTGCAGCACCTGCCAGTATGGAGCCGAGCAGCACGCCCATCTTCGCCAGATTGAGCATTGGCTCCTGATAGGCGAGGTGCGCGATGAACAGCGCCATCGTGAAGCCGATTCCACCCAGCAAGCCCACTCCGAGAATGTGCATCCAGCCGATGCTTGCTGGCAGTCGTGCCAGCCCGACCCGCACTGCCAGCCACGACGCCAGCGTGATGCCGAGCGGCTTGCCCACAAGCAGCCCCAGTGCGACGCCCCACAGCACGCGACTGCCCCACTCAATCCCGCTCTGCTCGCCCACCACCATTACGCCTGCATTCGCCAGCGCGAACAGCGGCAGGATAGCAAACGCCACCCACGGATGCAGGATATGTTCCAGTCGCTGCAGGGGCGACTGCACCCGCTCCGAAGCGCGCTCTATCGCCTCTACCGCCGATTGCTGGATCGGGTCCAGAATAATTGTTGCTGGATGCCGGGAGCTTTCCAGTCGGCGCAGATATTCGCGCACGCAGGCGACATATTCGTCAGGCGCAATTCGCTGGCGCACAGGGATTGCCAGTGCGCCCAGCACGCCCGCTATCGTCGCATGCACGCCCGATTTCAGCATGAAGTACCACATCACACAGCCGATGATGAAGTAGACGAGCGGGTTGCGCACGCCCAGCCGATTCGCCAGCAGCATTCCACCAAACGCGAACAGGGCATAGAGGAAAGCGTTCGTGTTCAGGCTTTCGGTGTAAAAGAGGGCGATCACCAGCACTGCGCCGATGTCGTCAATAATCGCCAGCGCGCTGAGAAAAACCTTCAGCGCAAGTGGCGCGCGCGTGCCCAGCAGCGCCAGCACGCCCAGCGCGAAGGCGATATCGGTCGCCATTGGAATGCCCCAGCCACGCACTGCGGGCGTGCCTGCGTTCAGCGCGTAGAAAATCAGTGCGGGCGCGACCATCCCCCCCACAGCGGCAGTAATCGGCAACATCGCCTGACGCCACGATGCCTGCTCGCCCACCAGCAGCTCGCGCTTGATCTCCATCCCGACAATGAAGAAGAACATCGCCATCAGCCCATCGTTGATCCAGAGCAGCAGGGGCTTGTCCAGCATGAGCCACTCGCCAAAACGCACCTCCACGGGCGTCTGCCAGAGCCGAAAATAGGTTGCCGCCAGCGGCGAGTTTGCCCACAATAACGCAACTATGGCGCACAATATCAACAGAACGCCGCTGGACGATTCTCGCTGGGCGAACTCCTGAAAGGGGCGCGCCAGGCGTTCAACGGGCAGGGGGCGCCCAGGCAGCATCCGCGAGCGTGAGCGGGTCGGCATGGCTACATCCCCAGGATGTGATAGCCGACATCCACATAGATGACCTCGCCCGTGATGCCGCGTCCCATCTCGCTGAAGAGGAAGACCGCGGCGTCCGCCACCTCTTCGGGATCGGTATCGCGTTTGAAGGGCGCCCGCTCGCGGACATACTCCATCATCGAGGTGAACCCGCGAATGCCTCGCGCCGCCAGCGTGCTGACGGGACCTGGCGAGAGCGCGTTCACACGGATACCGCGCTCGCCCAGCTCGTATGCCAGATAGCGCACGCTCGCCTCCAGCGCCGCCTTCGCCACACCCATCACATTGTAGCCTGGCACCACACGCTCACTGCCCAGATAGGTGAGCGTCAGGATGGAAGCGCCGTCGGTCAGAATCGGCTCCAGCTGACGCACCGCCGCCACAAAGGTGTAGACGCTGGTCTCCAGCGCGATTTTGAACCCCTCGCGCGATGTGTCCAGATAGCGACCTGCCAGCTCCTCACGCAGCGCGTACGCCACACAGTGCGCCATGAAATCAACCGTTCCCCACCGCTCACGCAGGGTGTTCGCCACTGCGGCGATCTCCTGATCGTTGTTCAGGTCGCACGGTAGCGTGAACGCATCGGGCAACTCGGCAGCTAAACGGTTCACCTTGTCTTCAAATCGCTCGTTTTGATAGGTGATGGCGAGGCTGGCGCCATGCTGGGCACATCGCTGTGCAATCCGCCACGCCAGGCTGTGCTGGTTTGCCACGCCGAAAATAATCCCGCGTTTACCCTGTAGCAACATGTCGAGCCTCCTGCAGGGGGTATTGTACCCCTTCTGGGTATAATCGAGCCGATATGTTTCGGCTCAATACCGAGTTCACCCCGCGTGGTGATCAGCCGCAGGCGATTGCGAAGCTGGTGGAAGGGCTTCGCAAGGGCTACGATTTTCAGACTCTGCTGGGCGCGACGGGCACGGGCAAAACCTTCACGATGGCTGCCGTGATTGCGGAGGTGCAGCGCCCCGCGCTGGTAATCGCTCATAACAAAACGCTCGCCGCCCAGCTCTGTCAGGAATTTCGTGCCTTCTTCCCCGAAAACGCCGTGCAGTATTTCATCAGTTACTATGACTACTATCAACCAGAAGCCTATATCCCCCAGACCGACACCTATATCGAGAAAACTGCCTCTATTAACGACGAGATTGACCGCCTGCGCCATGCTGCCACGCAGGCGGTGCTGGAGCGCCGTGATGTAGTGGTGGTTGCCAGCGTGTCATGTATCTATGGGCTTGGCTCACCGCAGGAATACCTGCGCAGCATTGTCACGGTGAAGCGCGGCGATATTCTGGACCCGCGTGAGCTGGCGATGCGTCTGGTGGAACTGCAATATGTGCGTTCTGATATGGTGCTGGGGCGCGGCACTTTCCGCATTCGGGGCGATGTGATCGATGTGCAACCCGCCGATGAGGAGCTGGTGACCCGCATCGAGCTGTTCGGTGACGAAGTGGAACGCATCTACGAATATGACCCGCTCAAAGGCGAAATCATCGCTGAGCTGGAACGAGCCACCTTCTTCCCCGCCACTCACTATGTGACACCCTGGGATCGGCTTGACCAGATTATCGAGCAGATTCGCGAGGAGCTGGAGCAACAGGTGCGCTACTTTGAGTCGCAGGGACGCTTGCTGGAGGCACAGCGTATTCGCCAGCGTACCGAGATGGACATCGAGATGATGCGCGAGCTGGGCTACTGTAACGGCATCGAGAACTATTCGCGCTACTTCGATGGGCGCAAGCCTGGCGAACCGCCTTACACGCTGCTGGACTACTTCCCGGACGATTTTATCGTGTTCATCGACGAGTCACACCAGACGGTACCCCAGCTACACGGCATGTACAACGGCGACCTGCAGCGCAAGAAGACGCTCGTGGAGTACGGCTTTCGGCTGCCCTCCGCGATGGATAACCGCCCGCTGCGCTTCGAGGAGTTTCTGGAGCGCGTGAATCAGGTGATTTTTGTGTCGGCGACGCCGGGACCGTTCGAGCGCAAAGTAAGCAAGCAGATTGTGGAACAGATTATCCGCCCGACAGGGCTGGTCGATCCAGAGATTATCGTGCGCCCGACTGCGGGGCAAATCGACGATCTGGTCAGCGAGATCCGACGCCGTATCGAGCGTGACGAGCGCGTGCTGGTGACCACGCTGACCAAGAAGATGGCAGAAGACCTCACCGAGTATCTGCAGGAGCTGGGCATTCGCGTGCAGTACCTGCACTCCGATGTGCAAACTCTGGAGCGAGCGGAGATTCTGCGCGACCTGCGGCTGGGCGTGTATGATGTGGTGGTGGGTGTGAACCTTCTGCGAGAGGGGCTTGACCTGCCCGAAGTGTCGCTGGTGGCGGTGCTAGATGCCGATAAGGAGGGGTTCCTGCGTTCCGAGACCGCTCTGATTCAGACCATCGGGCGCGCAGCTCGCAACAAGTTCGGGCAGGTGATTCTATACGCCGACCGAATCACTGGCTCGATGCAGCGTGCCATCGATGAGACCAATCGCCGCCGCCAGATTCAGCTGGAATACAATCGCCAGCATGGGATCGAACCCGAAACGGTTCGCAAAGAGGTTCGCGAGACCGTGCGTGCCTACAGGGTAGCGGAAGAGCGTGAAGCCTATCGTGTGGTGGATACTGATCGCGTCGCCTTTGAGGATTTACCGCTGGTTATCAACAAGCTGGAGCAGGAGATGCGTGAGGCTGCTAAAGCGCTGGAGTTCGAGCGGGCGGCGATTTTACGCGATGAGATTCAGCGTTTACGCAGGATTCTGGAGCAGACGCGCGTATAGCACGACTCCAGAAGGCAGATGATACTACCGAAAATGGAGAGACTCCAGATTCGGGGCATATCTGCCGATAATAGGCAGTGAAGTGAGCCGAGGCAGAAAAGGGCAAACCTGCAGTGATGCAGGGACGCAAAGCCCAGGGGTCTGCTGGAAATAGCAGATAGCCGGGTTGCCTGTCTCCGGCTTGCTGAAACCATTCAGCAAGAGAAGGAGGCAGAAACGATGCAAATCTCGCTGGAAGAGGTACGCAAAGTGGTGGCGACCTTTCATCGGAGCCATCAACAGACGAATCCGCCTCTGGAGCCTGTACCTGAACCTGTGCAGGTTTCGGAGGAGGAGAATCGTCGCCTGGCACAGGAAGTAGCGCGTGAACTCTGTGCTACTCCCGATGTGCGCGAGGAGCGCGTGAACGAACTCAAACAGCAGATAGCCACAGGCGAATACACGGTCTCCGCGGAGATGGTTACCAGCGCGATTATTCGGCGCATGCTGGCAGACCGCATCCGCTGAATGTGACCCGACAACTTGTGGGGGACACTTACTGTCCCCCTAACGCCCCATTTTTGCAGGAATCGATGGACCCGCCGTGAATCCAGCTGCCGTGGCAAACGCGGGCTGGCTTCTGGCAGTTGTCAATCAGAAGGGCGGTGTTGGTAAGACCACCACCGCTGTCAATCTGGCAGCGGCGCTGGCGGCGCAGAGTGATGAGGTGCTGCTGGTGGACACCGACCCGCAAATGAACGCGACCAGCGGGCTGGGTATTTCCACTGCTGAGCTGGAGTACGACCTTTTCAGCGCGCTGCAGGAGGAATGCCCTATAGAAAAGGTGATTGTACCCACTGGGCGTGCTCATCTGTATCTGATCCCTGCCAGCATCGAGCTGGCGGGGATCGATCTGCTGTTTGCCACGCGCATCGCCCGCGAAACCGTGCTGCGCACGCTGCTGACCCCCTTGCGAGAGCGCTACCAGTGGATTATCGTTGATACCCCACCTTCTCTGGGACTGCTAACAGTCAATGCATTGGTAGCAGCGGATGGACTGATTGTGCCGCTTCAGTGCGAGTATTACGCGCTGGAAGGTCTCTCGCGCCTGATGCAGACCATCGATCTGGTCAGGCAGCACCTGAACCCAAGGCTTGAAATCTGGAAGGTTCTGCTGACGATGCATGATCCCCGCACGAAGCTGGCAGAGCAGGTGGAGGCTGAGGTGCGCAAATTTTTCGGGGTCAAAGTGGCACGCACGGTGATTCCGCGTAATGTGCGCGTTGGCGAGGCGCCCAGCTATGGTCAGCCTGTGGTAGAGTACGATCCCCGTTCGCGGGGTGCAATCGCGTATCAGGCATTTGCACAGGAGGTGAAAGCTTATGGTGCGTCGCGGGCTGGGTAAAGGGTTGAGCGCTCTGCTTGCTCAAGGCGATCTGGAAAGCAACATGGTCCAGGAGATACCTGTTGCGCAGGTTCGCCCGAACCCCTATCAACCGCGCCGAACCTTTGATGAGGAGTCGTTGCGCGAGCTGGCAGAGTCGATACGACAGGTAGGCGTTTTGCAACCGATTATCGTGCGCAAGGAAGGGGCGGAAGAATACATCCTGGTCGCAGGTGAGCGTCGCCTGCGCGCGGCGCAGATGGCAGGGTTGGAGCGTATTCCTGCCATCGTGCGCACGCCATCCGAGCAGCAGATGCTGGAGATGGCTTTAATTGAGAATCTTCAGCGTGAAGACATCAATCCCATCGATGCAGCGCTGGCTTACAGACATCTAATGGAGGAGTTCGGACTAACCCAGGAGCAGGTAGCGCAGCGCGTGGGTAAGAGTGTACCTGCTATCTCGAACACTCTACGCCTGCTTCAACTGCCTCCCTATATTCAGGAGAGCATTCAGAGCGGTCTCATCAGTGAGGGGCATGGGCGTGCACTGCTGATGGTCAAAGACCCCGTGCAGCAACGCCAGCTGTGGCAGCAGATTACCACCGATGGCTTGAGCGTGCGGGCAACAGAGCTGCGCGCGCGTGAGTTGCGCTCGCCCGAACAGCCTGTTAATCCAGGTCCGCGCTCTCATCCCCTACCCTCCCCTCCACCTCCAGAGGTCAGGGCATTGGAGCATAATCTGAGCGCGTATCTGGGCACGAAGGTGAAGGTGGTTTATATGGAGGGAGGGGCAGGGCGGATTGTGATCGAGTTCTACTCAGAAGAGGAGCTGGGGCGGATCCTGGAAACGATCGCCCCCCATGGGTTTTAGGTAGAGGAGTTTTCATGTGAAAAGTCGTTCCCAACCATATGAGCCAGAGAGGTGATGGAGATGAATCCTGCGAGGCAACGGGCACGCGAACGATTCCGCCTGATGCGGTTTGGAATGTTCATTCACTGGGGCGTCTACTCCATGCTGGGACGGGGCGAATGGGCGATGTACCACGAGAAAATCCCCGTTCAGGAATATGAGCAGCTGATCCACCAGTTCAATCCTGTGCGCTATAATCCGCGTGAATGGGTTGCACTGGCAAAACGAGCAGGCATGCGCTACATCACCATCATCGCCAAACATCACGACGGCTTCTGTATGTATGACAGCGATCTGACCGACTATAAGATCACGAAGTCTCCCTATCAGCGCGATGCAATCGGTGAACTGGTGCGCGAGTGCCGTCGACAGCGTGTAGCCATCCTGTTCTACTACTCACCGTTGGACTGGCATCATCCAGCCTACAATTCTGACTGGGACGCCTACACACGCTACTGGCACGGGCAGGTGTTGGAGCTTATCCGCAAGTACAAGCCTTTCGGAATCTGGCTTGATGGCTGCTGGCATAAGCCCGAAAACCTTGATGCCACCTGGAAACTCACCAATCTATATCGCGAGATGCGCCGCATAGCCCCTGGCATCCTGATAGGCAACAATCACCACCAGCAACCTCTACCCGATGAGGATATTCAGACCTTCGAACAGGATTTGCCAGGCGAAAATACAGCTGGCTTTAACAAAGCAATGCCGATGCAAGGCGCACTCTATGAAACATGCCTCACTATCAACAACAGCTGGGGCTATAATGCCCACGACAACAACCACAAATCGTCTGAACAACTGATTCGCCTGTTAGCTGAATGTGCAGGCAGGGATGCCAATCTGCTGCTAAATGTGGGACCGAAGCCTGACGGCACTATTCAGGCAGAACATCAGGAGCGGCTTGAGCAAATGGGACTGTGGCTCCAGAAGAATGGCAAAGCGATTTACGGCACACGCGGGCGCGTCTTTGAAACTACACCATGGGGCACTGCCACACGCACACAGCGAGCCATCTACTTCCATGTCTGGAAGCCACCTGAACCATCCCATATCAGCGTGCAATTACCCGCTGTACGAATCCGGCGAGTGCGCCTGTTAGCAACAGGCAAGCCCCTGAAAGTAGACCAGCAGGGCGATCGGGTGCAGATTAGCTTGCCCAAACCGTTGCCTGACCCGGTAAACACCGTTATTCAGATGGAGGTTGAATGAGATGGAACGATCAGAACTGCTGTTGAGCCGAGAGCGTTCGGTGCTGGTGGTAGTCGATATGCAGGCACCGTTTCTGGAGGCAATCACGGTAGCGGCGCTAATTGAGCAGAATATCGGATTTCTGCTGCAGGTTGCCAAACAGCTGGATGTGCCCGTGCTGGCGACCCTGCAAAATCGGGAGCGGCTCGGTGACCTTGTGCCGTCACTTCAGCCACTGCTACCTGAACCGACCGCCCCTATTGACAAGCTCTGCTTTAGCTGCTTCAGTGTGGAACCGTTTGCGAGAGCCTTGCAGGAAACCGGGCGCCAGCAGGTGGTGCTGACGGGTATCGAGGCGCACATCTGCATCCTGCAGACCGCACTGGATTTATTAAAGGCAGGCTATCAGGTGCATGTGCCTTACGATGCGGTTGCCAGCCGGGGCAAGCGCGAATGGAAGTATGCCCTGCTGCGCTTGCAACATGCAGGCGCCATCATTACCAGCGTCGAGTCGGTGACCTACGAATGGCTCTATCAGGCGGGTACCGACGAGTTCCGACAGGTGCTGCCCCTGATCAAAGAGCGAGAGCAGCTCCTTCGAAAGAAGGAGGAAGGGGAGTAGCTATCGGCGGAAGAGGTTGCGCAGGATGAAGTAGAGATTGGCAGGGCGTTCAGCCAGACGGCGTGAGAAGTAGGGATACCACTGCTCACCATAAGGCACATAGATGAGCGTGCGGTAACCCTCAGCAACAAGCTGCTTCTGTAACTCACGGCTGATTCCGTAAAGCAATTGAAATTCAAACTGGTCTTTGCGCAGCCCAATCTGCATCGCATAGCGTTTCGCGTGCTGAATAAGCCGCACATCGTGTGTGGCGATGGCTGGCTCGCGCCCGCGCTCCAGCAGCTGCTCCATCAAGATTCTGAACTGGCGATCGACTGAGCGCTTATCGGGATAGGCGACTTCGCGCGGCTCTGCATAGGCACCTTTGACCAGTCGGATACGCGCTCCCAGCTCCAGCAACCGCTCCAGATCGCTCGGCGTGCGATAGAGATAGCTTTGTAAAACGGTACCGCTGTTCGGGTAGCGCGGGTACATCTCTATGAACAGTTTCAAAATATCATCGGTATGGCGACTGCTCTCCATATCGATCCAGACGAAGTTCTGCAGTTCCTGCGCGGTTTTCAACACACACTCCAGATGCTGGCGACACAACTCGTAGCCAAGGTCTAACCCCAGCTGGGTGAGCTTAATGGAAATGCAGGCATTCACGCCCGTTTCAGCAATCCGTTCCAGCAGGATTATATACTGGCGGGCAGCATTTTCTGCTTCTTCAGGGCGCGTGGTCGATTCGCCCAGATAATCAAGAGCGACCAGGAAACCCTGAGCATTCAGCTGGTGCGTGACCTGGATGGCGGTATCCAGATCCTCACCAGCAATAAAGCGACTAACCAGCCCGCGAGTCATCGGGCTATGCGTGATCCAGTTTTTAAACGGGGGCCACTCTGCCACCCGCAGCACAAGTATGCGTGACAGCATCGTCGCCTCTCCTGTTGAACATGTTCTACTTCTTCGTTTTATTCTGTGTATACATCCACCAGTATTCCACCACTTCGCGCTCTGGATTCGGTTGCGAAGGCTGTGGACTGGATGATGGCTTCGGCTTTGGGGTTTCTGTCTTTGCAGGTGCTGGTGGTTGCTGCTGCTGAACCATTTGCTTATTCTTCTCCAGCTGCGCTTTGATTTCAGCCTCGGATGGCGGCGGCAAGTTCGACTCTTGCTGCTGTTGCCGGGCACGCTGTTCCGCTATGTAGGGCGCAATCTGCGTACTCCAGCCGTACCAGATGACAAACGCCAGCAAAATGACCACTGCTCCAATAAGACCAATCGGCATGCCTCGTCGACGCATTGTTTGTCTACCTCCATCTCGATTATACCGCACAGCTATCTCAACCGTTCCTGCTGAACAATCGCGTTGATCTGCAGGGCGATGTCGGGCAGTGTGGAACGCAGGTCGGATAGCAGTGGCAGTTGGGCGCGTGCAATCGCCAGGTCGTCCAGATCGATGGTTACAATCAGCAGCGCCTCTTGACCCAGTGGCGCCTGCGCAATCACCTTGCCAAACGGATCAACCGCCAGTGAGGCGCCCACGAAGCCTTTTCCGCCTTCAAACCCCACCAGACTGGATTGAATGATAAACAGTCCATGTTCACCGGCAATCTGGGTGAGCATGCGTTCGTAGACAGCCACATTTTCGATTTGCTCGCCATGAAAGCCTCGCGCAGGCGATGCAGTCGGTACATAGATGACCTGGGCGCCCTTCAGCGCCACAATCATCGGTGTCACAGAGTGCCATACATCTTCACAAATCAAGACTGCCGCCTGACAGAATCGGGTGGTGAACACATCGAGGCGCGTGCCACGAGCCACGAATCGCTCCTCTTCAAAAACGCCATAGGTCGGCAAGAAAAACTTGCGATGCACATGCACGATTCGTGACTGTTCATGTTTTGGTTCCAAAGTTGCATAAAGTGCTGCGTTGTAATCCTCACCGCGATACCGCTCATAAAAACCCAGGCAGATGTCAAGTGCACGATCAGGCTTGCAATTCGCATAGAGCTGGGCGAGGTCCCTTAGCAGCTGCGAAGCGGGCATTGCCAGCTCACGCACGCCGCCCTCAATAAAGTAACCTGTGGTCACTGTTTCGGGCAGCACCAGCACATCCACGGGCAACGATTCGCGCACAATCTGCGCCATCATCTCACCGATGCGTTCCAGATTGCGCTTGTAGTTGCCCTTGAACGGCTTGATCTGTCCGATGCCCACACGAAAGGGACGCACAAACTCCTGCCCTTCTACCTGCATTGATATGACCCTCTATCGAGAGGATACCCGCTTTCAGCCCGTGCGGAGTTGAAGCCAGGTTTCAGGTTGCCGAACAATCTCTGCATCCTCCCAGTCTTGCAGGCGCTGCAGAAGCCAGTGGTGGCACTCGTCGATGCCTAATCGCGCTATCATCTGCTTGGTGATTTGAACCTGTTCTGGAGGCACCAGGAGCACATGGGGTTGTAGCCCCAGCGCGACTGCGAGCTGAACAGGCTCCACCACATCCAGCACCAGCGCGCGCTGCCGACCATATCGGATTGCCCAGCTCTGTTGCGACAGCAGGGCTTCCACTGTGCGATTCTGGCTGAGCGCCTGTCCGAACCAGCAGAGGGTTTTCACAGGCGTCTGTCTGGCATCAGATGGAGGCTGCTGGCGGGGTTGCCGCCAGCGAATGGCGATCCCCACTGAGAGTGTACCGATGGGCTGGTGGTCGCGTTTGAGCGCTTCGCGGGCTGCTTCCATTGTTGTCCACCACATGGCGACCTGCTCCGACGCATGGCTGGAGGGCTGCTCCAGCAGGCAGGTAAGGGCGATTGTTGCGCTCCATTTCCAGAGGGCGGGGATGAGGGACTCATCCCACAGCAAATCGGCAGGCGCGATCCACCAGAGCGGCTTACCGCCCAGCGTCTGTCCCAGCGTGCCAAAATTATCGGGAGGGTGCTGGCTCCGCACGGCGATAATATCGGCGCCATGCTGAACGGCTACCTCCACCGAATCCCAGCTCTGCATCCATGCACCGACGGGCAGCTCGCGGTTATCCCAGGTGCGGCTGGGCAGATGCTCCATCTCCAGATAGAAGCGGGTCTGGCTCGCCACGCGCAACAGTTGCGCCTGATAGCGGTTTAGTGTCTGCGCGCTCGGCTCAATATAAACAATCCCCGCGTTAGCGTCGATAATGGTCAGCGGTTCTGGAGGCAGGATACGCGGCAGGCGAGCGACTTGCACGATAGGCACACCGGGTAGTGGCGGTGACGGCTCCTGCTCGACCACCCAGCCCACCACGCGCACATTCGGTGCCAGCAGCGGCGGCACATCGTCCAGCCGATGCACAAAGGCAATCACCTCTAACGGCTCGGTCGGCATGCGGTACTCGATAGCCAGCCACTCCTCTTCGTTTGCGGCGAACAGGCGCGGATCTAACCATGCGGGCGTACCAGGCGTGGGCAGATAGAGGGGTGCGCCCAGTCCCATCGCGATGCCGGGGCGCACCGGCACGCCCATCAGCACCCATTTCGCGGGTGGTTCCTGCCGTGTCTCACGCATACACCTCAACGATATAACCCTGCTGGAGATAGGGCTGAACAAGCGACTCGTAGTGCCGGCGCTCGGCAGGTGGCACAAACAGGCAGATAGCATATTGCCCGCTGTATTGCTGAATCAGCGCAGGCAGCTGCTGTGCCAGGGAAACGCTCGACTCAGGCTGGAGCGTCGCCAGCGCCCGTAGCGCATTCATCGTCGCCTGTCGCGAAGCGTTTTCTACCTGAATCCCATCCCAGCCGGGCGCAGTCAACAGCACTCGAATGCCGCTGCGCGGGGCTTCCATCACCAGCCAGGCGATGTGTCGGATGGCTCGCTCAAAATGGGGGCACACGCCGTCGGCTTCACGCTCCCAGCGAGGTGCCAGCTCGATGGCGATCAGCAGCGGCGCAAGGTGGCTTGTTTCGAACTCCTGCACATGCCATTGCTGATGCCGTGCGGTAGCCCGCCAGTTGATTCGGCGCAGCGGGTCGCCGGGCACATATTCGCGCGTACCGTGCCAGTCGGTGCCTTCGCCCTGTTGCTGGCTGCGGGTCGCCACCTGATGCGCCCGCCCGCGTCCGCCCCCCTCCCAGATTCGGTTCGGCAACGGCACAGGACGCGGCAACACCAGCACCTGATCGGTGACGGGCAGCAGCCGCCTCATCTCGAATAGACCCAGCATGTCGGAAACAATCAGCTCCACTGGACCAACGGTGTGCTTGCCGCGTCGCAGCGGTATGACCGAGTAGCTGATCCGGGCATGCTTGCCAGGTAGCACGAGCATGGGCGCCTCGTGGGCGTTCAGTCCGGATGAGACTCGATCGTGGACACGATACCAGAGTGGCAACCAGCGCAACGGCAGCACCACCTCCAGCGCAACGGCGAACAGTTCCCCTTCGCGCACCTCTGGTGGCAACTGGCGAGCCACCTGCGCCCGCGGCGTCAGCCAGTGTACCAGCAGGTACGCGCCACCCAACAGCACACCCAGCAGGCTTGCCATCCAGTACATCTGACGGTTGCCTGTGGTCACGCCCGAGCAAAAGATGAACGAGGTGGCTGCCATCAGCGCCATCAGTTTCGCGTTGCGCAGGCTCTCTCTATCCATTCTGTCCAACGACCTCCCCCACAGGCACGGGCACCTCCCTCAGAATCTGCAGGATAACCTGTTCTGCGCGAGGCTGGACGCCCTGTAGGTCGGCTCGCAAAATGAGCCGGTGCGCCAGCACAGGCACTGCCATCCGCTGCACATCGTCGGGCAACACATAATGCCGCCCGTTCAGCACCGCCAAGGCTTGCGAGCCAACCATCAGCGCCAGCGAGCCGCGCGGGCTGGCGCCCAGCATAATCTGCGGGTGATGGCGCGTCGCCGTGACCACACCCACGATGTATTGCCGCACCGCAGGGCTGACATAGACCCGTCGCACCGCCTCCTGCAACTCCAGCAACCGTTCAGGCGTCAGCACGGGTTGTAGCTCGTCCAGCGGCGAATGGATCTGGCGCGTCTCCAGAATGCGCGCCTCGACTTCAGGGGACGGATAACCGAGCGAGACCCGCGCGAAAAAGCGGTCCATCTGCGCTTCGGGCAGCGGATAGGTGCCCACCATCTCGATGTTGTTCTGCGTCGCGATCACCAGGAACGGTTCCGGCAGGGGGTGAGTCGTGCCCTCGATGGACACGGTACGCTCCTCCATCGCCTCTAACAGCGCGGATTGCGTCTTTGGCGTGGCGCGATTGACCTCATCCGCCAGCACAATATTGGCAAAGATGGGGCCAGGGTGAAACTCGAACTGCCCGACTTTCTGGTTGTAGATGACCGAACCTGTAACATCGGCAGGCAGCAGATCAGGAGTGAACTGAATCCGTCGGAACTGACCGCCGATCGCGCGGGCAATCGCGCGGGCGAGCGTGGTCTTGCCGACGCCAGGAATATCCTCAATCAGCAGATGCCCCCGACTGAGCAGACCAATCACCATCAGGCGCACGGTCTCCGTCTTGCCCAGAATCACCTGCTCCACCGCCAGAATCAGCTGTCGAGCCTGCTCTGCGACGGCACGCGCCTCACCCTCTGTCAACCATTTCTCTGTCTCAATCGCCATCCTGTCAGAAGTATACCCCTGCCCCAGAGGGGCGCGAGCCTCAATCCCCTTAGGGCGGCGGCACCGTGTATTCGATGGAGACAGTGGCAGGGTTGCCATTCTGTCGCAGGGGCTGTTTGAGCTGGGCTTCACGAATGAAGCAGAGCGCCTCACGCCCGCTCTGGCAGTAGTAAAGGAGCAGATCGATTTCCAGCGTGGCGGTACGCCCGCTGAGTTTCAGCGGCAGCTCCAGCGCGGTGGTGGTCAGGGAACGGTCGATCGCGGTTTGCCCATCGATGGTAGCACCGTTAACCTTGATGGACACGCGCGAAGGGGCGTTCGGATTGAGCTTGTAGCCGTCGGGCAGGCGAATCTGCAGGCGCAGACGGCTGTTTTTGGGCGCGACCGCCGCTTCGGGCAGCTCCATCACCTGCGGGCGCATCACTTCCGCGGGCGGTCTCAGCTGCTCCAGCCCCCTGATGACCAGTGTCGACACGCGACGGGTCTGCAAATCCGCCACACGAATGAGGTGGTTGTTGGTGTCGGCGATGTAGAGCTTGCCGTGCGCCACGCTCAGTCCACCGGGCTCATCGAAGGTGGGGTTCTCGCCGTCGCGTGCGCCCTCTTCGCCCGTGCCCAGAAATGTTTCGATTCGCCGCGTGCGGGGGTCAAGGCGTTTGATTTTGTTGTTGTAGGTGTCGGCGACATAGAGCATGCCATTATGGTAGGCGACGCCGAGCGGGTGCTGCAGGCGCGCCTCCCGCCCGACACCATCGCGGTCGCCGAAGTCGAACAGGTCGCCGCCGACCAGCGTCTCCACGCGCCCATTCGGGTCGATATCGGCGGCGCGAATGCTGCTGACCTCGCTATCGGCAAAATAGAGGCGCGTGCCGTCGGTGGTGATGCCCGAGGGTTGCGCCAGCGCCGCCATAGACAACGGCGCGTCGATAAGCGCTTCGCGCCCTGTGCCCGCGTGCGGCTCGACCTGACCCGTGCGCAGGTTCAGTCGCCAGAGCTGGTGGCAGCCCGCCATCGCGATATAGAGCATCTCCCCGTGCAGCACCACATCCCATGGGGAGCTGAGCGCGGTCTGCTTGCCAGCGCCTGCCTGCGGCGGGTAGAAGCGGCTCTGTTCGCCTGTGCCCGCCAGCGTCTCTACCCTGCGCGTGCGCAGGTCGGCTTTGCGAATGGCGTGATTGTCGGTGTCGGCGATATAGAGTGTTTCGTTGGCTGGGTCAAACGCCATGCCCTGCGGGTTGCGGAAGCGGGCAGCAGCGAAATCGCCATCCTGCAAGCCCGGCTGACCACTGCCAATCACCATCTGCACGCTGTTGTTCTTCAGCGACAGCACCACGATGCGATGGTGGTTCGAATCGGCAATAAAGAGGCGATTGGTGGCTTCATCTGCCAGCACCTTGCCAGGGAAGTTGAGCGGGGTGATGGGCTTGCGCTCGCGCTCCAGCTTGAACCTGAGCGGCGTGCGATCCAGCAGACCGCGCCTGTCGAACTCCGCTATCACCTTCGCGATAATCGGGTCAAACGCCGCATAGACCCCCTCGCCCGAACGGTAATGGGCGATTTTGCCCTGCGGGTCGATCAGCACCAGGGTGGGCCAGGCGCGCACACCGTACCGATCCCAGATGAGCATTTGGTTATCGTTCACGACAGGATGCTCAATCTCATAGCGCAAAATCGCCTGACGGATGTTGCGGGAATCCTGCTCGGTGAAGAACTTGGCGGAGTGGACGCCGATGACCACCAGCTCGTCGGGATATTTGTGTTCCAGCCGCTTGAGGTCGGGCAGGATATGCATGCAGTTGATGCAGCAGTAGGTCCAGAAGTCGAGCAGCACCACTTTGCCGCGCAGGTCGCGCAGGCTGAGTAGTCGGTCGGTGTTGAGCCATTCCAGCCCTTCGGGAAAATCGGGCGCGGTTAGCCGATCCTGCATCGCGGGTGCCTCCTGTGGCGGTTCGATGGAGCTGGCTCTGGGGCGCATCAGCCACCAGCCGATCCCGATCAACAATAACCCCAGCCCCACCATCCAGCCGATTCGATTCATTTCCTGATGGTTCCCTCAAAAAGCATACCTGACGCTGTGCAGAATGGCGTAAGGCAGGGTATACTTGGGAAGCCAGCTGTGTGATAGAGGGGAGTCGGCGATGATCGTGCTGATGCGGAAGGAAGCGACGGAAGAGCAGATTCAGGCGGTGGTTCAGACCATCGAGTCGCATGGGCTGAAGGCGCAGCCGTTGCCGGGTGGTGAGCGCACGGCGGTGGGCATACCGAGCGCGATTCCGCCGAACCTGCGCCCGCTGCTGGACGAGATTCTGTCGGCGATGCCGGGCGTGGATCAGGTGGTGCATGTGTCGCGCCCGTACAAGCTCGCCTCACGCGATTTCCATCCGCATGACACGGAGGTGCGCGTCGGCGAGGTGCGCATCGGCGCGGGGCACTTCGTGGTGATGGCGGGTCCGTGCGCTGTGGAGAGCTATGAGCAGACGCTGAGCGCGGCGCGGGCGGTGAAAGCGGCGGGCGCCAGCATCCTGCGCGGCGGCGCGTACAAACCGCGCACCTCGCCCTACTCGTTTCAGGGTCTTCAGCGCGAAGGGCTGGAAATCTTGAAAGCCGTGAGCCAGGAAGTGGGTATCCCGACCGTGAGCGAGGTGCTGGACCCGCACGATGTGGAGCTGGTGGCGGAGTATGTGGATATTCTGCAGATTGGGGCGCGGAGCATGCAGAACTTCCCGCTGCTGGTGGCGGCGGGGCGCTCGGGCAAGCCCGTATTGCTCAAGCGCGCGCCGCACGCCACCATCGACGAGTGGCTCGCCGCCGCCGAGTACCTGCTGATGCAGGACAACGAGCAGGTGATGCTGTGCGAGCGCGGGATCGTGCCCATCGACCGCACCTACGCCCGCCACACGCTGGACATCAATGCGGTGCCCATCCTGCGCTACCATTCGCATCTGCCTGTGATTGTGGATCCCAGCCACGGAATCGGGCATGCCCGCTATGTGTCTGCCGTCGCGCTGGCGGCGGTGGCAGCGGGCGCGGACGGCTTGCTGATCGAAGTGCATCCGCAACCGGAACGCGCGCTTTCCGATGGCGCCCAATCGTTGCGACCCGACGAGTTCGCCGAGCTGATGGCGAAGATACAGGCGATTCGAACCGCGCTGGCGCCCTTCGCCAGCAAATAGGTATACTGATGGGGGTGATGAGCGATGCAAGCGACGGCATCCGAAGCGCCAAAAGCGGAGATTGTCTACCCGGAAACAGATGGACAACCGATGGCAAGCAACACGATACAGGCGAATGTGATGACCCTGCTGAAAAATAATCTGGAGGCAATGTTTGCCAGTCGCGCGGATGTGTTCGTGGCGATGGATCTGTTCTGGTACCCGGTGGAGGGGCGCCCCGATATTCGCACGGCGCCCGATGTGATGGTGGTGATTGGGCGCCCGAAGGGGCATCGCGGCTACTACAAACAGTGGGAAGAGGATGGCGTCGCGCCCCAGGTGGTGTTCGAGGTCGTTTCACCTGGCAACACGCTGGCGGATTGGGGCTTCAAGCACGCTTTCTACGACCGTTTCGGCGTGCAGGAGTACTACATCTACGATCCCGACACAGGTCAGTGGTACGGCGCGATTCGCAAGGGCGATTTTCTGGAGCCGATCGAGAACATGGAGGGCTGGGTCAGTCCCCTGTTGGGGATTCGGTTCGAACGCGGTGAAGGAGACGACCCTAGCGTGTATGACGCGGAGGGCAACCGTTTCGTGCGATTTGAAGCGGTCAAGCAGGCGTTGCAGGAAGCGATTGCCCGCGCCGAGCAGGAACGCCAGCGTGCCGAACGGTTAGCCCAGCGGCTACGCGAGTTGGGCGTTGAGGAGAACATCTGAACGCCTGTTAGCGACTCTATCGCGGTGCGCCGTAGCCAGGCGGCGGTGTGAAAGGCGCACGGGTCGGGTCATTCGCAGGCGCCTGCGGCTGACCTCCCGGAGCCGGCGGCGCTGTCGCGCTGGGCGACGGCATCGGCACCTCCGGAATGGTGCTCACGGTGGGCGCAGGCGCAAACACAAACCGATAGACCAGAAAGCCCACAATTAGCAGCACCACCACGATAACCCCTATCGCCACAGGCGTCGGTATCTCTTGCCTGAGCATCGCTGTTCCCTCCGCACACTCTGTTTAGTCGTTCAGCCTGCAATTCCTTCCAGCATGGTGGGGGATTGCAGGCTGATGGCGGCGCTCCTGCTTCACCGTGCCCAGTCGTTCTCGTGCTGGGCGGTGATTGACCAGTTCCAGGGCACTTTGACGGCGCCGCGTCGAATCGCTTTGGCGTGTCCATCCGCGAAGACGAACACAGCGAACCGCTGATGGCGGTAGCGTACCTGTCCATAGCCGAGATTCGAGCAGTCCCTCTGTCGCGGATCGCACACGGAGGCGGGCAGGTCGCGATCCACAATCCGCCAGAGCGGGTCCTCATCGCCCTGCGGGAACCGCCCGCCGTTCCAGCAGGTCGCCTGCGATGGCCACCAGCAAAAGTTCGCTGACGACGCCCAGTCCCAGCCCTCCAGCTGAGTTGCGTCACCATAAATAATTGTCTCGGCAGGGTGAGTGAAGATGGCTTCCGAATCGGGATCATAGCAGGTGTAAGGGCCCAGAGGGCAGTCCTGGCGCAGAAGGCTGACATGCCCGTTCATGCTGTAGTTGAAAGCGACGGCGACACCCGACGGGCAGATGCGAATCTCCACATTGCGGTCGCGTCGATAGGTACTCCAGTCGGCGCCGGTGCCCGATTTGATATAGGGCGAGATTTTGAAGAACCAGTGCCCGTTGCCAGGTCCGGGCACTTCCACCCATGCAGGGAACCAGAGCTGGTCATAGTCGTTGAGGTACATCATCGTTGCCATGCCCATCTGTTTATCGTTGCTGGTGCAGGTGATTTGACGCGCTTTTTCGCGCGCCTGCGCGAACACCGGGAATAGCATCGCCGCTAAGATGGCGATGATCGCGATCACGACCAGCAGCTCAATCAGCGTAAAGCCCCTTCGCCTCATCGTTTGAGCCTCCTTCGCGCTTCGGTGGTGGGTTGCCCACGCTTTTGAAGCGCTTCAATTCCCTTTTATTATACCCCGCCTTCGGGGCGATTCCTGCTCGACGGGTATTCAGACGCAAAATATTTGGAAGGGGCGCATTTGCGGGTATGTCCCTCCCAGTCGCTTCGGGTTAGTCTACTGTTGCCATTTCCAGACTTTGGTGGCTCCGCTCTGGTGGACAACCACCATCGTGGCGATATTGCCGCCCTGAATATGGCGCTGTTGATAGAGGTAGTTATCCAGCAGGATGCGCACCCGCTCGTCCAGCGTGTCGCCCGAGCGCCCCCAGATCAAGTTCTCAGCTGCCAGACGGTTTGCTTCATCAGGAGAGGAACCAGTGTATCGGAAAGCTCCCCAATCGTAGTACGGGTAGTAGTAGCTGGAGCGTCCACGAGTGCGTGCCGGGTCATAGAAGTAACCATTGTTGAAGTTGCCCACCATAAAAGGGTTTGGACAGTTGCCTTGCAGCCAGCAGTCGGGCACATTCGGACAGTAAATGACCTTATCATCTTTGAGGTATGGCTCTATAATCGCACGGCGTCCCTGAGCGGTCGGAAGCCACACGGGAAAAGCGGTTCCATACATAATACAATCGGGAACATACGGTCGAGTCACGGGACCTTCCCAGGTAAAAATAATCTGGGATCGATCCCAGCGGGTACAGTCATTCGGCTGTCGGCTTGGGTTGAAGTCAATCCCATAGGGATACACGCTATCGTGATCGTCCCGGTACATCGTTAGCGCCAGCCAGCACTGGCGGATGTTGCTGATGCAGGCGGTCTGGCGAGCCTTGTTGCGTGCCTGCGCGAACACGGGGAACAGAATCGCCGCCAGGATGGCGATAATCGCGATCACGACCAGCAATTCGATCAGCGTAAAGCCCCTTGTTCTCATCGTTCGCTCCCCTGTCAGGAGATTATACCCCTCACCCAGCCTCTTCAAGGGGGAAGGGATTTAGACCCCCTCTCCCAAAGCTTCGGGAGAGGGGGCACGGGGGTGAGGGCTAACAGCCGCTGCCGAAGTCAAACAGCACGGTCAGCAGGTCGGCGTCGTCGACTGTGCCATCGCCGTTCACATCGGCGCGTGAGGCACCTGTCTGCCCAAAGCTGAACAGCACCTCCAGCAGGTCGGCGTCATCCACACAGCCGTTGCCATCCACATCGCCATCGACGGGGATGAACAGGTTCAGCGCGTCGATGCGTACGGGATTAGTGAACTGGTCGGTAGCGTAGGCTTCACGGTAGCCGATGTAAAACGCGCCGATCCAGCCGCTGGTGGTACCCTCAATAATCGTGCCGTCAGAAGTGGAGCCGTAGGTGCCGCCGAAGATACCGCGCACCTTGTTGCCCTTCACTTCCAGGCGTAGGCGATACCAGCCGGGCGTAATGCCGCTCAGGTCGATCTCGCCGAAGGTGGTCCACTGCATCGTGCCGTTAGGGTTGCTGTCGCCGCCCGGACCCGCATCGACCAGGCGCAGCTTCACCGCCACCTCGTCGCTGGTGGTGTTCGCGCGTTTGAACAGCCAGCCGACACCTGTCACGCCGCATGCATTCACCAGATAGCGGAACGGGATGTTGTAGAACGAGTCGGCAGTGCCCATTAGCCCGATCATCCACGATTCCAGTTCGCCCGGAACGGGCATGGTGTTATCGATGTGGATATAGAGTTCGTAGCCGGCGCGGTTCTGGAAGGCGAAGGTGGAGGTCGCCATGTTGCCGCCGCCTGCCCAGTCCCAGGCGATCATCGCGTTGCCGCCATCGGGCGAGTAGGGGATCGAGTTCGGGTTTGGTGTGGTGGTGTAGGTGCTATCCCACTGGGTTGGGTCGATCACGCGCGGGGCGCGGAACGAGCCGCTCAGGTTCGGCACGAGGTCATACACATTCCTGGCGTTGAAGTCGTCGCTGAAGGGCGTGGGCGTGGTGTTATTGGATGCGCCGGGCGTCCAGGGCATATGCCCGAAGTCGCGCCCGTTATCGTTGGTGTCCAGTCCGTCCTTCCAGCGCTGGAGCGAGAGCAGGGTGTCATCGGTGGTGCCGCTGGCTTGCAAAGTAATGTAGTTGCCCCAGATGCCCCGACCCAGCTGCGGAATCACACCAGCAGGCACCCACGCAGTGAGATCGGGGTTCTTATTGGTCTCATAGGCAATCGCATCCACCACCGTGCCGTCAGGCATCCTGAGCACCGTCCACTCGTTATCGTTCTCGAACAGGTTGTTGGTGCCCACCACAAGGTCCACATTCGGCACATTCCCGGAGCCAATCACATAGTAGTCGCCGGGTTGAAGCACTGTGCCCGCGGGGATGGTATAGTCGGCGTTGTTATCACCCGATACCAGGTCGCCGCTTTCCAGCACCCAGCCCGAAATGTCCACCGGCACCGTATCGGCGTTGTAGAGTTCGACGAACTCCACATCGTCAGTGCCCGTATCGTCGTAAGCGAACTCGTTAATCACGACGCGCGGTTGCGCAAGGGCGATGCTGATTGCGCCCAGCATGCTAACCGTTCCCAGAAGCCATCGGTTCATCATCGTTGATCCTCCTTTCGGCTGCCCATAGGAGGTGCAGCCAGCGATATTATACCCCATGCGCCAGCAGGTAAACTCTATCGGGATAGCGATGGGCAAACGGTGCTACTACATCACGACGCCGATTTACTATGTGAACAGCGTGCCGCACATTGGCACGGCGCTCACCACGATTGTGGCGGATGCCTGCGCACGGTTCCAGAAGCAGCGCGGGCGCGCGGTCTACTTCCTCACGGGCACGGACGAGAACGCGCCCAAAGTGCATCGCGTCGCGCAGGAGCAGGGCAAGCCGACCCAGCAGTTTGTGGACGAGATGGCGGAGGTGTTCGCCCGCACCTGGCAGTCGCTGCACATCGAGTACGATGTGTTCATCCGCACGACCGAAGAGCGCCATAAGCGCACGGTGGAGGCGGTGTTCCGCCGCCTACGCGAGCAGGGCGATATTTACAGGGGCCGCTATCAGGGCTGGTACTGCATCTCGTGCGAGACCTTCTGGGCATCCAGCAAGATTGGCGCGGAGCGAGCGTGCCCTGACTGCGGCAAGCCGCTGGAGTGGCGCGACGAGCCGTGCTACTACTTTCGGCTCTCCGCTTACGAATCGCGCCTGCGCGAGCATATTGGGAGCCACCCCGAGTTCGTTCAGCCAGAGGTGCGGCGCAACGAGACGCTGGGCTTTATCGCCGAAGGGCTTCAGGATGTGGCAGTGAGCCGCTCGGGTACCGACTGGGGCGTGCCCGTGCCCGACGATGAGAGCGGCGCGGTGGTCTATGTGTGGTTCGACGCCCTGCTGAACTACCTCACCGCGACCGACTGGCTGGAGCGCGGGGAGGACTATCTCGATATCTGGCCGCCCGATTTGCAGCTAATGGGCAAAGATATTTTGCCGCGCTTCCATGCGACCATCTGGCCCGCGATGCTGATGGCGCTGGGCATCCCGTTGCCCGTTCGCCTCTATGGGCACGGCTGGTGGGTGGTGAACCAGCAGAAGATGTCCAAGTCGCTGGGGAATGTGTATGCGCCGTTAGAGGTGGCGCAGATGCTCTCGCAGGCGTCCGGCTGTGAGCTGCCCTACGCGGTCGACGCCTTCCGCTACTACATGCTGCGCGAGATGCCCACCGATTCGGACGCCGAGTTCAGCCTGCTGGGGCTGGAGACGCGCTATAATGGCGACCTTGCGAACGACCTGGGCAATCTGGTGCATCGCACGCTGTCGATGGTGCATCGCTACTTTGAGGGGCGCGTGCCTTCAGGGGTTCAGGTGGACGATGGGCTGGTGGCGGTGTTCCGTCAGCAGGTGGCGCGGGTGGCGGAGGCGTACGAGGCGGTCGATTTCCCGCGCGGACTGCGCGAAGCGTGGGAGATTATCGCAGCGGTTAACCGCTATTATGACGAGCAGGCGCCCTGGTCGCTGATGAAGGCGGGTGAGACTCAGCGGGCAGGGACGGTGCTGTACGCGGGGCTGGAGGCGGTGCGCCTGCTCTGCATGCTGGTGGAACCCGTGATGCCGGCGGTCGCCCGTGCGATGGCTGCCTTTCTGAACCTGCCGGAGGTGCCGCGCTGGAGCGAGGCGCCTTGGCTGGAGCGATTGCCCGCGGGTCATCCGCTTCAGCCGCCGAAACCTCTCTTCCCGCGCCTGCAACGGTAGAGGCGCGCATCTGTGCGCCTCTACCCGATTGCCAGCAGCACCAGCCGCTTGCGAGAGGCGTGCAGGGATCGCGTCTTTACTGTGTCATATTAGGAACAGGCGCCAAAACCTTTCTTCTCCCCATGCTACCATCGCGCGGGCGGGGTGTCCGATCACGCGCCTCGCGCCCAACGCAGCGTCTCCCACGCCCCACGATACCCTGTAGGTGTGGCAGGGGCGCACTGCCATGCGCCCCTACCATGCCCGCCCCCCAACATACGCCACCCCTTGCCATTGGGTGAAAAATGGGGTATAATAGTATATAATTGTAGCCTCTGCGCTTCGAGCGCAGGGTGGAGCAAAGGAGGTCAAACGATGAAGCGGACATTTTCGAATCGGAGCCACGCGCTGGTGAGCGCAACGGTGGTGTTGGCGTTGAGCGCGACCGTGGGTTGGTCGCAGAGTCTTACCTGGTTAGGAACGCTCGGTGGGAATGAGAGCGCGGCTTATGGCGTTTCGGCGGACGGCGCGGTGGTCGTGGGCTATGCATTCGACGCCAGCGGTTCTTACAGCGCGTTTCGCTGGACGCAGGCAGGCGGGATGCAGAGCCTCGGCACGCTCGGTGGAGATAGGAGTGCAGCTTGGGACGCTTCGGCGAATGGCGCAGTGGTTGTCGGCTGGGCACACAATGCCAGCGATTTTCCGCGCGCCTTTCGCTGGACGCAGGCTGGGGGGATGCAAGACCTCGGCACGCTCGGTGGATATCGGAGCGTGGCTTATGGCGTTTCGGCGGACGGCGCGGTGGTCGTGGGCTGGGCGGAATTCGCCAGCAGTCAGCAGCACGCCTTTCGCTGGACGCAAGCAGGCGGGATGGAAGACCTGAACGCTACCTACGCCAGCCTGCTCACGGGCGGCTCCAATCTAATAGAAGCCACCGCCATCAGCCCCGACGGGCGGTACATCGTGGGCGTGGGCTTCAACGCGGCGACGGGACGCACCGAGGCGTTCCTGCTGCATACGCGCTGTGACGGTGATGTGAACGGCGACGGCGTGGTCGACGACGCGGACCTGCTCATCGTGCTGTTCAACTTTGGCAGCGGGTGTTGAGTTCTTACCTCCTTGCCCCCTCTCCCGAAGGTTTGGGGGAGGGGGGTGTCTTTGTAGGGGCGCACGGCTGTGCGCCCCTACCGCTCTTAGAGGGGTTCAAACCGCCAGCATCTCCATCAGCGGCTGGAGGTTCGCCTGCGAGTCCAGATTCCAGAGGAACTGCAACACCGCGTCCTGTCGCTCGCGCGGGAGCGCCCATTCGGTCAGCACATAGAATTTGGCTTCCACCTCTTCATCGCTCATGGGGTTGCGAGCGTGTCCGCGCGGGAAGGTGTTCTCTTCCGTCAGCGTGCGCCCGTCCTTCAGGCGGAGCGTGATTCGGTTCGGGATGCCCTCCGGGTAGCGAGCGTCCATGCTGGGGTCATGGCGCACGGTAATCTTTTTGAGGAACGCCAGCAGGTTCGGGTCGGTGTAGCGCGCTTCGTCAAAGGAGCTGAGGTCGACCTTGCCATCCACCAGCGTAACGCCCACAATATAGGGCAGGCTGTGGTCGGCGGTCTCGCGGCTTTTTGGCTCCCACTTTTCGGGTTCCGAGCCGATGATGGAGTAGCAGGCTTCAAAGGTGTCAATTTCCACCGCCTCAATCTGGCTGATGTCGCCGCCGATTTGTTCGCGGAGCGCCAGCGCTGCCCACACCGCGCTCTGGGCGTGATACTCCACAGGGTAGTATTTGATGTAGGTTTCGTTAATCATAAACCCGCGTCCCTCTTCCCCGCCGAGCGCGCCGAGCGTGAACTCGCCTGACACCTGCTTCATGAAGCCCATCTTGCCCTCGAAGATTTCGGAGGGACCTGTCATGCCGTGTTTGGCGAGCCAGCTGGCGAAAGTGGCGTGCCGCGCCGCGTTCGCGAAGGCGCACCCTTTCCACGCCGAGAGTTCGCCCACGCGGGTCTGGCGCATCGCCAGCCCCGACACGCCCGCGATGCTCATGGCGTGTTTGGTGGCTTCAGCGGAAAGCCCCATCAAGCGCGAAGCGGCTGCCGACGCCGAGAACAGCCCGTAGTTCACATGGTCCCAGCCGCGCGTTCGCAAGCTCGCCGCGTCGCACAGACGGCACTGAATCTCGTAGGCAATCACGGTGGCGAGGATCGCCGCTTTGCCGTCGGCGCGTTCCGCTTCCGCAACCGCCAGCACCGCCGCGAGATTATCGCTGGGATGGGCAGGTTCTTTGGAGAGGTAGGTATCGTTGTAATCCAGATAGCGAATCAGCAGCCCGTTGGCGAACGCTGCCCAGTCGGGCGAGGCTTTATGGCGCGTGCCGATTATCGTCGCCCCGTAGGGACTGCTCACTTGCGTCGCCACACGGCGCACGAGTTCGGCGGTCTCATCCCGCCACGCGCCAAACGCGCACGCAATCGAATCGATCCAGCGGCGCTTGACCTCATGCACCGTTTCGGGCGGCAACTGCTCATAGCGCAGCTCCGTTGCATAGTGTGCCAGTCGGTCGGCTAACAACATTTCGGGTTTCCTCCTTCGTTTAGATTTCGCGCGTAAGTAGCACGGGCATTCCTGCCCGTGATTTCAGATTTCGCGTCTGCCGCTGAGGGCGTAGCCAAGCGTGGCGGCGTCGGCGTAGTCCAGCTCGCCGCCGACGGGCATGCCGTAGGCGATGCGCGTGGTTCGAATCCCCATCGGCTTGAGGAGCCGTGCCAGATAGAGCGCGGTGGTGTCGCCCTCCACGGTGGGTGGAGTCGCCAGGATTACCTCCTGCGGGGGCTGCGCTCGCACGCGCTCTATCAGCTCCCGAATCTTCAGGTCTTCTGGCTGGACGCCCTCTGCGGGCGAGATCAGCCCGTGCAGCACATGATACAGCCCGCGATACTGTTCCAGTCGCTCCAGCGAGACCACATCGCGCGGGTCAGCAACGATGCAGAGCAGGCTGGCGTCGCGCGTGCTGTCCTGACAGATTTCGCACAGGGGCTGTTCGCTTAGAAAGAAGCATCGCTCGCACAGGCGCACCCTGTGGCGGGCGTTGAGCAGGGCGCTCGCGAGCTGTTCCACCTCGTCTGGGGGACGACGGATCAGGTAGAGTGCGAGCCGCTGCGCCGAGCGGGGTCCGATGCCCGGCAACCGCTCCAGCAGCGTAATCAACTGACGCAACGCGGGTGGAAAGAGTGCCATCGGTTCAGAACGGCAGCTTGATATCGCCCAGCCCGCCGAACGCGCCTGTAATCTGTTGCATGCGTTCGGTTCGGACGGCTTCAGCCTGTGCCTGCGCTTCGCGCACCGCGCTCACCACTAAGTCCTGAAGCATCTCAGGGTCGTCGGGGTCAATCACCTCGCGGGCGATTTCGAGGCTGACCAGCACACCCTTGCCGTTCACGGTCGCTTTGACCACGCCGCCGCCCGCCGTCGCCTGCACCTGCAGCTGCTCCATCTCCTGCTCGAACTGTTCGGCTTCCGCCAGCATGCGTTGCGCCTCCTCCATCAGCTGGCGCATCTGTCCACCGGGTATCTTCGGCATCTTCATTTCGCGTGTGCCTCCGCACCAGATTGTACCCGTTCAGGGGGTATCATCGAATCGGATGGCGGAGACGGATGCGGCGCGGGCGCAGTGGCAGAAGGCGCTGATTATCGGCTTTTTCGTGCTGCCGATTGTGCTGGCTGTGATTGTGATGCTCTCGCCTCAGTTTCGGCATCTGCGCGAGCGCAATCGCCAGTTGAACCAGCAGTTGCTGCAGGCGGTGGAGCAGGGCGATCGGGCGCAGGTGGCGACCCTGCTGAAACGGGGCGCCTCGGTGAACGCTGCTACGCGCTCCGGTCTCACCGCGCTGACTCTTGCGATTGCACGCGGACATGAAGACATCGCGCTCCTGCTGATTGAGCATGGTGCGAGTCTGGGTGCGCGCGACCGCACGGGCTACTTGCGCGAGATGACGCCGGGCAACTCGCCCGCCTATTACGCGGCGGTGTATGGGCGCACGCGCGTGCTGAAAGCGATGCTGGCGCGCGGCATCTCGCCCAACGAGCGCGACCGCAACGGGCGCACCCTGCTGATGCTCGCCGCCGAGAACGGGCATCGCGACACCGTGCGCCTGCTGCTCGAACATGGCGCTGACCCCGGCGCCCGCAGCCTGCTGGGCGAAACGGTGCTGGAGGTCGCCCGCCGCAGCCACGACCCCGAAATCGTCGCCCTCATCGAAAGCCGTCTCCGATAGGGTACACTCCTCATCATGCGCAGGGCACTCACGATTGCTGGCTCCGATTCGGGGGGCGGAGCGGGCATTCAGGCGGACCTGAAGACCTTCGCCGCGCTGGGCGTGTACGGCACCAGCGCCATCACCGCGCTCACCGCCCAGAACACGCTCGGCGTGCAGGGCGTGTTCCCCGTCGAACCCGACTTCGTGGGGCAACAGATCGACTCTATCATGAGCGACATTGGCGCCGACGCCGCCAAGACAGGCATGCTGTTCAGCGAGGCGATTATCCGCGTCGTGGTGGAGCGCGTCCGCCGCTGGAACATCCGCAATCTGGTGGTGGACCCCGTGATGGTCGCCAAGAGCGGCGACCGCCTGCTGCGCGAGGACGCGATGGAGGCTTTACGGCGCGAACTGTTGCCCCTCGCGCTCGTTGTCACGCCGAATCTGGGCGAGGCGAGCGTGCTGACAGGCTTCCCGGTGCAGGATAAAGCCGCCATGCAGGAGGCGGCGCGAGCCATCCACGCGCTGGGACCGCGCTGGGTGGTGGTCAAGGGTGGGCACCTGCCCGACCGCGCCGACGACCTGCTCTATGACGGCGAGCGGTTTCTGTGGCTGCCTGCCGAGCATATCGACACACCCCACACGCATGGCACCGGCTGCGCCTTCTCCGCCGCGATTGCCGCCTTCCTGGCAAAAGGCGACGATGTACCGACCGCCGTCCGCCGCGCCAAAGACTACCTGACCGCCGCCCTGCGCACCGCCGTTGCTGTTGGGCGCGGACACAGCCCGCCCCATCACTTCCACGCCTTCTACCCCGCAGAGGAGTAGCCGATGGACGCGATTGTGCAGATGCACGCCATCACGAAGCGGTTCGGCAGCCTCGTGGCGAACGACGGTGTCGACCTGCATGTGCGCGCGGGCACCCTGCACGCGATTGTCGGCGAGAACGGCGCGGGCAAGACTACCCTCATGCGCATCCTGTACGGCTACTATACGCCCGATGCAGGCGAAATCTATCTTAGAGGGCAGCGTGTGCGCTTCGCCAGCCCCGCCGACGCCATCGCGCACGGCATCGGCATGGTCAGCCAGCACTACAGCATCATCCCCGAACTGAGCATCCTGGACAACCTGATGCTGGGCGCGGAGCAGGCGGGAGCGCTGGGCATTCTGAACCGCCGCGCGGCACGCCAGCGAGCCGAGCAACTGGCACAGAGCCTCCAGTTCGAAGCCGACTGGAACCGCCCCGCCGAAGAGCTGAGCGTGGCGTCCCGCCAGAAACTGGAGATTCTGAAGCTGCTCTGGCGCAACGCCGAGATTCTGATACTGGACGAGCCGACGGCGATGCTCTCGCCTGCCGATGTGCAGACGCTGTTCAGCACGCTGTTGCGCCTGAAAGCCGACGGGCGTACCATTCTGCTGGTGACGCACAAGCTGCAGGAGGTGCTGGAATATGCCGACTGGGTGACGGTGTTGCGGGGCGGGCGCAAGGTCGCCGAATCGCCCGTGAGCGCGACCGACGCCGCAACGCTCACCCGCTGGATTATCGGCGAGGAGCCGCCCAGCGATAGAGCAAGCCCCTCACCCCCAGAAGGAGCATCTGAGGGTGAGGGGGCAAAACCCTCAGATGTCGTGCCGCGCCTTGCGATCGAATCGCTCTTCGTGCGCTCCGATCGGGGCGGCTGGGGCGTGCAGGAGTTGAGCCTCGAGGTAATGCCTGGCGAGATTCTGGGGCTGGCAGGCGTGGACGGCAACGGTCAGCAGGAGCTGATGGAGGCGCTCGCGGGCTTGCGAGCCATCGCGCGCGGGCGCCTGCGACTGGACGGCACGCCCATCGAGCGCTGGAGTCCTGCCCGCAGGCTTCAGGCGGGCATGCGGTTCCTGTTCGACGACCGCTTTCGGCGCGGGATTATCGCCAGCTGGAGCGTGTTGGAGAACGCGATTCTGAGCGCCCAGCGCGAGCGCGAGCTTCAGCGGCTCGGCTGGCTGCGCCCAAAAGCGATTGAGAGGCGGGCGCTCGCGCTGATTGAGCGGTTCCAGGTCAAAGTGCCGTCTCTGCGCGCGGCGCTGACCACCCTATCGGGCGGCAATCAGCAGCGGCTGGTGGTGGCACGCGCCCTGTACGGTCAGCCGCGCCTGCTGATTGCTTACGCGCCCACGCGCGGGCTGGACATTCGCGGCACCGAGGCGACCTATACCGCCATTCGGGAGGCGTGCCAGCACGGGATGGGCGCACTGGTCATCTCGCTCGATCTGGACGAGCTGATGGTGCACTGCGACCGCATCGGCGTGCTGTATCGCGGGCGCGTGGTCAAACTGTTCCGCCGCGCCGACTTCTCGCGCGAAGCGATTGGCGCGGCGATGGTGGGCATCTTTGCCGATGCCTGATTTGAGTTCAACAACTGTATCCCTACCAGCCCGCAGGCGGGGGGGAGAGGGATTTTTGGAGTTTCGAGTAGGAATCTGCAACTGGCAGGAGTATTGTGTAAGAGGTAGAATCACAGGGCAGGAAGTACGGGAATGGAAAGGCGTGCGGGGAACGCGATTGTCCATGGCGAAGCCCCCGACGATCGTCAGACAGAGGCAGTATTAGGAAGCGATCCAGATAGCACTCCACCGCAATTTGAGGTCGCTGAAATCATTAATCTGCAGGCAATTCGCGATAGTGCCCATGCGCGGCGATAGGCGCACAGCCGTGCGAACGGCAATCGGCGCGAGAGGAAAGCATACGCCCATCACGAACCAGAGAGGCTGATGGAGTCGGAACGCCTGCCGAGCCGATGGATATGGCTGACCGCCCTGTTGATGGGACCTCTGTGCGCTCTTACGCCGCTGATGACGGAGCCGCCAGCGGGTCTGTCGGTGGGCGCGTGGCGGCTGGTCGGGCTGGCGCTCTGGATGGCAATCTGGTGGTTCACCGAGGTGATCCCCATCCCTGCGACCGCGCTGCTGCCGCTGGTGTGGATGCCGCTCACAGGCATTCTGGACGAGCGGGCGACCGCCGCGCACTACGCCGACCCCATCATCTTCCTCTTTCTGGGCGGGTTCCTGATTGCGGCGGCGATGGAGCGCTGGGGTCTGCACCGACGGATTGCCCTGCTGGTGATTCGGCGGGTGGGCACCAGCCCGGCGCGCCTTGTGGGTGGCTTCATGCTGGCGACTGCACTGATATCGATGTGGATTAACAACACCTCGACCGCCATGATGATGTACGCCGTCGGGTTATCGATCCTGCACTGGGTGCGGGCTGCGGGCGTGGGGCGCGAGGTGCATGCCTTCGGTGCGGCACTGATGCTGGGCATCGCTTACTCGGCATCGATTGGAGGCGTGGGCACGCTGATTGGAACCGCTCCCAACGCACTGTTAGTGGGCTACCTGCGCGAAACGCACGGTATCGCCATCGATATGGCGCACTGGTTCTGGATCGGGCTGCCCTTCGTCGCGCTGATGCTGCCTTTCACCTGGTTCTGGCTGGCAGTGGTGCAGTTTCGGCTTACCCACCTGCGCCTGACCGCGCTGGCGGAGCGCCTGCAGGAGCAGCTGGCGCATGGCGAGCCGATGAATGGGGGCGAGAAGATAGTGCTGGCAGTGTTCGGGCTGGCGGTGGCGGGCTGGCTGTTGCGTCAGCCTTTGCAGACGCACCTGAACCTGCCGCTTTCTGATAGCACCATCGCCATCAGCGCCGCGCTGTTGCTGTTTCTGCTGCCTGCCTCGCGCGTGCCGTATCAGCCTGCGTTGGACTGGCAGACGGCGGTCAAGATACCATGGGGCGTGCTGCTGCTATTTGGGGGTGGGCTGGCGCTGGCGGGCGCGTTCGAAAGCACGGGGCTGGCGCGCTGGATTGGTGAAAGCGTGAAGGGGTTGCAGGGGCTGGACGCCCTCTGGCTGGTGCTAACGGTGGCGACGCTCATCATCTTCCTGACGGAGATCACCTCCAACACGGCGGTGGCGGCGACCTTTTTGCCGATTATGGGCGCGGTGGCATCAGGGCTGAATCTGGACCCGCGCCTGCTGACGATTCCTGTTGGGGTGGGCGCGTCGGCAGCGTTCATGCTGCCCGTGGCGACCCCACCGAACGCGATTGTGTTCGCTTCTGGCGAGGTGCGATTGGGCGAGATGGCGCGCGCGGGCTTCGCGCTCAACATCGCCAGCATTCTCGGCGTCCTGCTGGTGACCCTCGTGTTCGCCCGCTACGGGCTGGGCATTCCCCTCCCGGCCCCTGCCCGATAGGCAACGCGGAGATTCAGGCAGGATAAACCCCTCACCCTGACCCTCTCCCCAGAGGGGTGAGGGCAGAATCCAAATCCCTCTCCCCCGCAAGCGGGGGAGAGGGTACGGGTGAGGGGGCTAAACGGCGGGTTTCACGGGTTTCAGCGGTTCAGCAGGGTGCCCACATAGCGCAGCGCTTCGTTCGCGCAGATGTGACAGTAGCCGCCCTGCGAGACCATGCGGTCGACCACCTCGTTGATTTTGCGCAGCTGGTCGGGGTCGGGCGTGCGGGCCGAGGTAGTGATTTTGACCACATCTTTGAGGTCGGCGAACAGCTTGCGTTCGATGGCTTCGCGCAGGCGTTCGTCGCTGCCAATCTCAAAGCGCAGCCCGCGCCGCGCCAGCGACGCCACAGAGCGCATAATACCCTCGCGGAACTCCCGCTTGGCGTTCTCCGACACCCCGATCTGCTCCTCGATGCTGCGCATCAGCTTCTCGTCGGGGTCCATCTCCTCGCCCGTGATGGGGTCGCGCACTTTGGTCTTGTTGCAGTAGGCGTCCACATTGTCGAGATAGTTCTCCAGCAGGGTGTGCGCGGCTTCCTCATAGCTGTAGACGAAGAAGCGCTGCACCTCCTTCTTGATCTGCTCGTCGTACTCCTTGCGCACATCGTCCAGGAAGGTGAGCAGCTTCTTGCGTTCTTCCTCGTTGCTGGTGTACTCGGTCAATCCGTCGCGGATGGAGCGCAGGATATCGATGGGCGTGATGCAGGAGCGCCCTTTGACCATCGCGGCGGAGAGGCGATTGATGATGAATCGGGGCGAGACGCCCGTCATGCCCTCGTCAGGGTACTCCTCGCGCAGCTCCTTCACATGGCGCTGGTCCCAATCGCCGACCTGGCGCTCGCCATCGTAGAGTTTCATCTTGGTCATCAGCGACAGCCCGCTCTTTTTGGGCGGTTTCAGGCGGCTCAACACCGCGAACATCGCCGCCACACGCAGCGAATGCGGCGCGATGTGCACCTTCGACAGGTCCTGGGTCTCGTCGCTGAACTGGGACTGCCGGATGAGCTTCTCGTAGATGCGAACCTCCTGGGAGACCTGCAGGTTGTAAGGCACTTTGATCACGAACATGCGGTCGATCATCGCCTCGTTCTCCTTGTTGGAGAAGTAGGCGTTGTATTCATACTCGTTGGTGTGCGCGACGACGACCACATCGGTGTAGATCATGGCGAACCGTCCGATTTTGATCATCTGCTCGCCGGCGACGGTGTTGAGTTCGTACAGGAACCGTTTGTCCGCTTTGAGCATTTCGATGAACTCCATGATGCCGCGGTTCGCCTTGTTCAGTTCGCCATCGAAGTTATAGACGCGCGGGTCCGATTCGACGCCGATCTGGGTGAGCAGGCTCAGGTTCACACTGCCAGTGAGTTCCGATACATCCTGCGACTTGGGGTCAGAGGGCTTGAAGGTGCCGATGCCCACGCGCTCGCGCTCGGAGAAGCGGATGCGCACGACGGGCACATCCTGAATGTTCTCGCCCCATTCGTGTTTGAGTTTCCACTGGCACACGGGGCAGAGGTCGCCTTCGATATGCACGCCGAACTGGCGCTTGAAGTCGGCGCGCAGATCTTCGGGCACGAGGTGGAGCGGCTCTTCGTGCATGGGGCAGTCTTTGATGGCGTACACGGCGCCCTCGTCGGTGCGCGAATAGCGTTCCAGCCCGCGCTTGAGCATCGTCACCAGCGTCGATTTGCCGCCGCCGACGGGACCCACCAGCAGCAGGATGCGCTTGCGCACATCGAGTCGCCGCGCCGCAGGCGCGAAATATTCCTCTACCAGTTGCTGGAGCGTGCGGTCAAGTCCGAACAGCTCGCTGGTGAAGAATTTGTACTCTTTGGGTTGTCCTTCACCACGCTCTTCGACGCCAGCGCTGATAATCATGTCGTAGATACGCGCGTGCGCCAGATTGGCGACTTTCGGGTTCTTCTGCACAATCTCCAGATAGTCCCGGAAAGTGCCTTCCCAGCTGATCTGTTTTTCCAGCCGTCGCTGTTCCTCGATCTGGCGCAGGAAGTCCGCTGCGCTCATTGTTCATAACCCCCTTGTGTGTGGCGTCGGGTGAAACAGGGTTCACCGTCCGCCACTCGTTCACTGCGAGCAGGCAGGGTGGGCGCCCGTCGCGGTCTCCAGGTAAGGATAGCACCCACTCGCTCCCCCATCCCCGAAGGGCGATTGGCTCCAGCCCTGTCAACAGAACCCTCTCCCATTATCGGTTCGACGGAACTGCCTCTGGATGGGGTTCCAGCGCTGTCATGTGGGAAATATTCCACAGGCACGCTCGAAACTTCAACGCTTTTCGGAGCGCCTATGTGCTGCCGATGGAGACCGCTTCGTTGCCACACCCGATTGTCAATGTATCCGAAGGCATCCTCCCCTGTTGCGATGCCTTCTCACCTGCCCGCTACTATATTATACTACGGATTCACCGCCAATCGGGTTTCGGAAGGGCGACTCGTTCATCGGGTCGCCTCCCGATGGTTAAAGTTCGCCAGCGCGTCGGGCGATTCCTGCCGTTTCAGTGGCGGCGCCGCAGGATGGAGATGAGCAGCCACACGCCGAGCAGGGTCGCCCCCAGAAAGCCGAGGAAGGTGAGCGCGGGCGCGAACGGGATTTCGCGGGTGGCGGGCAACAGCAGCGCCAGCCCCACAATAAACGCCGCCACCAGAATACTGAGCGACAGGCGTGTGATCATGGCGTCGAGCCGATCGAGCGTTTCGGGCGACGCGCCAATCTGCGCCTCCACTGGCACCTTGCCCCGCTCCACGCCCTGCAACCACTGCATCACCAGCACGGGCAACTCGCGCATCAGATAGCGCCAGGTGTCCACCTGCTCCAGCAGGTCGCGCGTGGACAGGTGCGGACGCCACACCTGCTTCGCCAGCTGCCGCACGAACGGCTCCGAGACCGCAAACAGGTCATAATCGGGGTCCAGCTGGCGCCCGATGCCTTCCAGCATCGCCAGCGTCTTGCCCACCAGCCACAGGTTGGTCGGCAATCGCACATGGTGCTGGCGCATCAGCTCGGTTAGATCGCTCCAGAACTCGGCGAAGGAACTTTCCCTGAGCGTGCGCCCGCGATATTTGCCGATCAGTCGTTCGGTGGCGCGGATCAGGCGCGGGCGATCGGTGCGCGAGGAGAGCGCACCCATCCGCGCAAACACATTCAATATCGAGTGGGTGTCCTGCCGAATCACCGCCACATAGAGGCGGGTGAGATTGATGCGGTCGTCCTCGCTGAGCGTGCCCACCATGCCGAAATCCAGCACGCCGATGCGCCCATCCGCCTCCACCAGATAGTTGCCCGGGTGGGGATCCGCGTGGAAGAAGCCATCTTCCAGCACCTCTTTGATGATGAGGCGCGAGGCGTCGAGCGCGATCTGGCGCGTGTCGTGCCCCGCCGCGCGCAACGCCTCCACCTCATCCACCTTGATGCCGTGAACCCGCTCCATCACCAGCATGCGCGGCGTGGTGTAGTCCCAGTAGATGCGCGGGATATGCACTTTCGGCTCGTCGGCGAAGTTCTGACGGAACTGCTCGGCGTTGCGCCCCTCCCGCCGAAAATCGAGTTCGTTCAGCAGCATAAAAGCGATATCTTCAGCGACGGCTTCCGCATCGTACAGTTCGCCCATCGGTGTGCGCTGCGCCAGCGCCGCCAGATCGTGCAGAATCTCTAGGTCGGTCTCCACGATGTCGCGGATGCCGGGGCGCTGCACCTTGATGGCGACCGCAGTGCCATCGGGTAGCGTCGCGGCATGCACCTGCGAGAGCGAGGCGGAGCCGATGGGGTTCGGGTCCAGGTTCTGGAACACCTCTTCGGGCGGGCACCCCAGCTCCTGCTCCATCACGGCGCGAATCTCGGACCAAGGCGTGGGCGGCACGCTGTCCTGTAGTTTGCGCAGCTCCTCAATAAACGGCTCTGGCAGCAAGTCGGAGCGCGTGGAGAGCATCTGCCCCAGCTTGACGAAGGTGGGACCCAGCTCTTCGATGGCGAGGCGCAGATGCTCGGCAGGGGAGTGGAGCGGCTCTATTTCGGGCTGGAGTTCGGCGCGAGGGAGCGCGAGCCGCCGATGCACGCTCAGATACTCCAGCGCGGAGCCGAACCCGTGCCGTGCCAGCACGCCCACCACCTGACGGTAGCGCTGCAGGCTCCGCACACGCCGCGCTAAGGGACGCATGGATGTTCAGAACCTACTGCTGACTCTCCAGCCGCTGCAGGATGGCGTCCAATCGCCTCTCGATGGCTTGCAGGTCGTCACGCGTGGGCAGATTGAGCGCCTTGAGCGCGTCCTCCACCTCGGTGCGCACCAGTTTGCGCAGGGCGTCGCGCTGCTGTTCGCCCCGCTTGACCAGCTTATCCACCAGCTCGGACGCCTCCTCGCGTTGCGCCTGCCCGCGCTTGATCATGTCGTCCACCATCTTCTGCGCGGTTTCACGGGTGAGCGCGACCGCGCCCAGCCCCATCAACACACTCTGCTCCAGCAGGTCTTTCAAAGTCGCCATATATGCCTCCCTCCTGTCGGCAGGCAAGCCGTTAGAATCGCTTGCTGTGCCGCTTATAGAATACCTTTTCCTGTCCTCTCACCCGGACCTGTGGAGGGTATACTTGTGAGGCGCGATTGTCGGGATTGAATCGAGAGCTAATCTGTTATGCTGAGGCTACATCCGGAGCTGGGCATCGATCTGGGCACGGCGAACCTGCTGGTCTATCAGCGGGGTCGGGGCATCGTGCTACGCGAGCCGTCGGTGGTGGCGATTGCCCGTCCATCGGGGCAGGTGCTGGCGGTTGGCGAGGAGGCGCGCCTGATGCTGGGGCGCACGCCAGGCAACATCACTGCCGTGCGCCCGCTCAATAACGGCGTGATTGCCGACTACACCATCACGCTCAAAATGCTGGAGTATGTGTTCAACAAGGTGCTGGGCAGGCGGCGGCTGTTCAGCCCGCGCGTGCTGGTGTGCGTGCCCTCCGGCGTCACCGATGTGGAGCGTCGCGCCGTCATTCAGGCAGCCCGCGAAGCGGGCGCAGGCGAGGTTCACTTGATTGAAGAGCCGATGGCAGCCGCTATCGGCGCAGGACTACCTATCAGCCAGCCCGGCGGCAACATGGTGGTCGATATCGGCGGCGGCACCACCGATATTGCCGTCATCTCGCTGGGAGGGATCGTCATCAGTCGCAGCCTGCGCGTGGCGGGCAACAAGATGGACGAAGCCATTATGCGCCATGTGCGCACCACTTACAACTTAATGATTGGCGAGCGTACCGCCGAAGAGATTAAAATCCGAATTGGCTCTGCCTATCCGCTGGAGCCGGAGCTGACGATGGAGGTGCGCGGGCGCGACCTGGTGGAAGGCTTACCCCGCACCATCACGGTTCATTCCGAAGAGATTCGCGCCGCGCTCGCCGAGCCAGTGAACCAGATTGTGGAGAAGGTGCGCTCCGTGCTGGAAGAGACCCCTCCCGAACTGGCAGCCGATATTGTGGAGCGCGGGATCGTGCTGACGGGTGGGGGCGCGCTGCTGCGCGGCATCGATAAACTGCTCTCCCGCGCGACGGGTATCCCCGTGCATGTGGCGGAAGACCCGCTCTCCTGCGTCGCGATAGGCACCGGACGCGCCCTCGAAGAGATGGACGCCATCAGCAAAGCCAGCCAGTAGAGCCGTTGTCATGCAACTTTCTGTGCGTGTAGAGGGCAAAGGGGCGGTCGCGCTGGAGACCGCCGTGCTGACCCACGGGCTGCCCCGCCCCGTCAATCTCGAAACCGTGCTGGCGATGGAGTCGGCGGTGCGCTCGGCCGGTGCGACACCTGCCACCATCGGCGTGCTGGATGGCACACCCGTTGTGGGATTGAACCGTGAGGAGCTGGAGCGGCTCGCCCGTGAGGAGAATGCCCGCAAAATCGCTCGCCACAACCTGTCGCTAACCATCGCGCTTGGCTGGACGGGCGGAACCACCGTGTCGGCAACCCTGCTGATTGCGGCGCGTGTGCCCGCGTTGCAGGTGATGGCAACAGGCGGCATCGGCGGCGTGCATCGTGACACACGCTGGGATGTGAGCGCGGACCTGCTCACGCTTGCCAGGACGCCCATGCTGGTGGTCTGTTCGGGCGCGAAGGCGATTTTAGACCTGCCCGCCACGCGCGAGATGCTGGAGACGCTGGGCGTGCCCGTCGTCGGCTACAACACCGACGAGATGCCCGGCTTCTACACGCGCCACACGGGGCTGCGCGTCGACGCAACGGTTAACACCCCTTCAGAGGCAGCCGAGCTGTGGTTGCACCATCGGGCAACCGGGCTGGGGAGCGGCATGTTGCTCGTTCAGCCGCCGCCCGCCGACAGCGCCCTCGATGCCGCCGAGCTGCAGGCGATGCTCCAGCAGGCGCAGGCGGAAGCCGGGCAGAAGGGCATTCGTGGGGGCGAGCTGACTCCCTGGCTGCTCCAGCGCCTGAGCGAACTGAGTGCGGGGCGCACGCTGCAGGCGAACCGCGTCCTGCTGATTGCGAACGCGCACCTCGCCGGGCAGATCGCCGCCCTGCTGAGGTAGGGGCAACGCTCTACCGCTCTATCACATGCGTCGCCCTACCTTCACCGCCCGCGAAAGCCCGGCGCCCTCAGCGTGAGCCAGATGCCGCTCATGATTAACGCCGCGCCCACCCACACGGTCGGATGGAGCGTCTCGCCCAGCAGGAAGTAGCCAATCAGGGCAGCGGCGGGCGTCTGCGCCAGAATCGACACGCCCATCCCGCCAATCGGCGCCCGCTCCATCAGATAGAACCAGATGGAGAAGGCGAATACCGTGCAGACGCCGATCAGATACAGAAGCGCCCACGCCTGCACAGCCGACAGTTCGAGCGGCGGCACACCCGCCACCAGCAGCCCAATCAGGGTCAGCGAAACCCCTGCAAACAGCGATTCGATCCACAGCACCGCGACGCCCGAATAGCGATTCACCAGCGACTTCGCCAGCACCACATCGACGCTCTCAATCAGCACGCCCATCAGCACCAGCAGGTTGCCCAGCGTCGCCCCTGAAAACTCCTGCAAAATCAGCCCGCGGTTCACTATCACCCACGCGCCCAGCAGCCCTGTGCCGATGCCCAGCACCTTGCCGAGTGGGAATGGTTCTTTGAGCCACCAGCGCGCCAGCAGCGCATAGAACAGCGGCGCGGTGGACACCAGGATCGTGGCTTCGGTCGCCGTGCTGAGCTTCGCGCCCCAGAAGTAGCAGATAAAGCAGCTGCTGACGCCAAACGCGCCCAGCGCTGCTGCAAAGGCGAAGTCGCGCGGGCGTGTCGGGAAGCGATTCGCCAGCGTCCGACGGAACGCGGGAATAAGCAGCAGCGCGCCCAGCCCCAGCGCCGCGCCGAGAAAACGGAACGCGGCGACCCACTCGGCACGGTGGGTCTCCATCACCAGGCGCGCCGCAGGATACGCCCCCGCCCACAGCACATTCAACCCGATCAGCACCAAGAAAAGCCCCGTGCTGGGTGCCTCCGCTTTCGAAACTGTCGCCTGACCCAACGGCGAACAGTATACCTGCTGGGCGAAATCGGCTATAATATAGGTCGGGTATCATCCCATGCGTCAGAACAGGAGGTGTAAAACGATGAAACGAGCCGTGCTTTGGACAGGACTTATGTTGCTCTGTGCGGGCTGGAGCCAGAACGCGCCGAAGGCGCCGCTACCACCTGAAGGCACTGTCAAAATCGAGAACGATCAGCTTTATCAGGCAGCGAACCTGCTCACGCGCTCCGATTTCGACGGCGCGCTCAACCTGCTCAAGGGCATCGATGTGCCCGCCACGATCCGTATCTACGGCAGCTGGGCAACTATCCCGCCCGATCTGCGCGATTCGTTCCGTCAGGCAGCTATCGAAGCGGTACAGAACTGGAACACCGCTCTCAACGGCAATCCCAGACTGGAGTGGACAGACGACGAGGCGAATGCCGATATTCAGATTGTGTTTGAGGAAGATGTGGCGGAGATCACGGCGGGTCAGTTCCGCCTGATGCATGGCAAGGCTCGCCTGATGCTGCCCCCGCAGAAGGGCGAGAAGCGCCGCGTGCGCGCCCGAATCGCCACCTACATGCCCTACACCGAGATGCCCCAGACAACGAAATCCGTCGCCCATCTGGTCGGGCAGGCAATCGGCACCTATCTGGGGCTGGCAGAATCGCAGAAAGACACCGAGATTATGGGACCTGTGTGGAACAGTGAGCAGTTGCCCACAGCGCCCACTCCGGAAGAGGTGGAACGCGCCCGCAACCTGATGCAAATCCGACGCCAGCTAATCGATTACGCCAGTCGGCGCGTTGCGGTCTATCTGCCCAAACCCAAAATCGTGATTGAGCCGATGGAACACGACTTCGGCGACATCGTGCAGGGCGATACGGTCAAGTTCACCTTCAAGGTGCGCAACGAGGGCGATGCGCCGCTCCAGATCACCGCGCAACCCAGCTGCGGCTGCGTCACACCCCACTACGATAGGGTGATTGAGCCGAAAAAAGAGGGTGTGATCGAAGCCGAGCTGCGCTCCGCCGGCTTCCGCGGGGCACAAATCAAAACCATTCAGGTTACCACCAACGACCCCGACCAGCCGAGCTTGACCCTGCGCCTGACCGCCAACATCAAAACCGCCTTCGAAGTGCGCCCCAGCGATACGCTCACTCTCGCCCTCAAAGAGGGTGAACCTACCACCCAGGAAGTGGAGATTGTGTCCAACACTGACGAGCCGCTGGAGATTCAGCAGGTGACCACCAGCGTGCCGTTCGCGAAAGCGGAGGCACAGCGCATCGATGAGAAGCACCAGAAAGTTGTCATCACTGTCAACCCCGACGCGCCCGCAGGACGCAGCAACTTCTTCGTGACCGTACGCACCAGCTCCCAGCGCACACCGCAGGTGAACATCACGGTGGCGTGCGAGAAGGGCATTATCGTGACGCCCACCACCGTGTTCTTCGGGGTCATCACGCCGCAGACCCAGCTGCCCATCGAGCGCGTGGTCACCCTCGCGCGACGCGATAAGGGCTTCCAGATTCGCAAAATCAGCGCGGATGACCCCGCCATCGAGGTGAACCACGAATCGCTGCAGGACGGCAAACAGCACCGTCTGGTCATTCGCTACAAGGGCGGCTGGCCTGCAGGGCTGTCTCAGCGTAAAATCACCATCGAGACCGACGATCCCCAGCAATCCAGCATCCAGATCACGCTCACGGCAAATGTGGTTGCGGGAGGTTCGTAATGCGGGCGTTGTGGCTCTGGCTGTTGCCGCCGCTGGGACTGCTTGTGCTGCTGACGCTATCCGAGCGCCCAGCGGCGCACCCTCCTAACCATGCGCTTGCCCCCTCCGACGAGAAGCCGCTCCTGATAGTGTTTGGCTCCGAGATCAACGGCTACCTGACCCCCTGCGGCTGTAGCAAGCCGATGGTGGGTGGCATCCCGCGCCGTGCCACCCTGCTCAAACAGCTCGCTAAAGAGCATAATCTGCTCGCCCTCGAAAACGGCGACCTGACCAAAGCGGGCGGGCGACAGGACGAACTCAAGGCGGAAACGCTTATCGACATGCTGAACGCGATGGGCTACGACGCACTCAACCTCGGCGAGTACGACTTCAAGCTCGGACTGCCCTACCTGCAGGCGCTCCAGCAACAGTTCAAAGGCAAGCTGCTGTGCGGCAATGTGCTGGATGGCGCGGGACAACCCCTGTTCGAGGCGTTCACACTGGTGGAGAAGCCCCACACGGGACGCAGAGTGAAGGTTCTGATTGTGGGGCTGATCTCCGAGCAATACGCGAGCGCAATTCGCGAGCGCAACCCCGACCTGCAGGTGCGCCCCGCCATGCAACAGCTGAACGAGCTGCGCGAGCAAATCAGCACAGCGGGCGAGCTGCGCATCCTGCTCTGGCACGGCAGCCTGCAGGAAGCCCAGCAAATTGCCGAGCGACACCCCTATTTCGACCTCATCGTCTATGCGCATAACGGCGACGGACCAACCCCGCCCCGACAGATCGGACGCACCCGCCTCGTGTTCAGCGGCAACGACGCCAAGTTCGTCGGACTGGCGTATCTGAACCCCTCAATCGTCCGAATCGATCACATCCGCCTGACTGAAGACTATAAAGACGACCCCGACCAGCTGCAAATCAAACTGGGCTATCTGGCGCGGGTCGATGCCGAAGGGCTGCTCACCCAGCTGCCGCGCCGACCCACGCTCAACGGCGACACCTTCGCGGGTAGCCGTGCCTGCCGACCCTGCCACGCCGAAGACTACCGAATCTGGGAGCGCAGCAAACACGCTAAGGCGATGCAGACCCTTATCGACGAGAAGCACCACAAAGACCCCGAATGCGTCGTCTGCCATGTGGTTGGGCTGGAGTTCGAGGGCGGCTTCGTCAGCCTCGAAAAGACGCCTCAGCTCAAAGATGTCGGCTGCGAGAGCTGCCATGGTCCCGCCCGCAAGCATGTGCAGGACCCGCTCAACAATAAGCTGGGCAAGGCTGGCTCACAATCCTGCATGCAGTGCCATGTGCCTGCCCACAGCCCCGGCTTCGACTTCGAAACTTACTGGAAGCAGATTGAGCATGGCAAATCGCTGCGAGAGGGTGAATCGAAATGACCCAGAAAGCCATCCCGAAACGGGCTTTTGGCAGGACGGGCGTGCAGATGCCCATCCTGTCGCTGGGCGGCGCATGGGCGCTGGCAGACCCCAACAACCGCAAAGAGGCTATCGCGATTATTCAGGACGCCATCGAAGCGGGTATCTACTATCTGGACACGGCGACCGTCTATCGCGCCAGTGAGGACATCTTCGGAGAGGCAATCCAGGGACGGCGCGAGCGCGTTTACCTCAGCACCAAGAGCGACAAGCGCGACTACGACGGCGCCATGCGCGACCTCGAAAACAGCCTCAAACGCCTGCGCACCGACCGCCTCGACCAGTGGATTGTCCACCATGTGTCCTACCCGACGGATGTGGAGCGGCTGTTCGCCAGCAACGGCGCGATCCGCGCCTTCGAGAAGGCGAAACAGCAGAAGACGGTGCGCTTCCTCGGCGTGTCGGGGCACAACGACCCACAGGTGCTGATCCAGATGCTGGAGCGGTTCCCCTTCGATATGGTGCTGTTCCCGCTCAATCCGACGGAAGCCCACCATGCGCGATCGTTCATTCGCCATTTTCTGCCCGCGGCGCAGAAGTACAGGGTGGGTCTCGCGGTGATGAAGGTGATGGGTATCGGGCGGCTGGTCGGCGCGAACCGCCTGAGCGTGCAGGAGGCGTTCAACTACGCGCTCAGTTATCCGGTTCACACGGCGGTGATTGTGCCGGGCAGCCGTGAGCAACTGCGTCAGCTGGTGCAGGCAGCCTGCGAGTTCAAGCCGCTCAGCGAGGAGCAGCGGCGAGCCATCGAGGAGCGCGCCCGCCCGCTCACACGCGAAATCGCCGAGGTGTACCACGACTGGCCATAAGGTGAAGGAGTCGGCTTCGATGCGCGCCTGTCCATACTGTGGGGCGGAACTGGGCGCCGATGCGCCAGAAACTACAGAGTGCCCCGTGTGCCACAACACGGTACGCCCGCCCAACCCTTACTCGCGCCAGCTGTTCACCACGATGGGCGTCACTGCCCTGCTCTACTTTGTGCTGCTGTTCAGCTTGCTCTTTGCGGATAACGCTCGCTGGCTGATCGGCGTGTTCACGCTGGCGTTTGTGAGTGGGTTGTACCTGCTCTATGTGATGTATCGCTATTTTCGCTGGGGCGGTTAGCCCAGAATGCGCCGAATATACCGCTGGGTTTCAGGGTAGGGCGGCACGCCGCCGTAGCGCTCCACCGCGCCCGGACCCGCATTATAGGCGGCTAACGCCAGGCGCAGGTCGCCAAAGCGATCCAGCAGGTGGCGCAGATAGCGCACGCCGCCCTCGATGTTCTGCACGGGATCGTAGGGGTTCTGGACGCCGAGCGCCCGCGCCGTGGCGGGCATCAACTGCATCAATCCGATCGCGCCTTTAGGCGAGACCGCGTTCGGGTTGCCGCCCGACTCGGCTTCAATGATGCGCAGCACCCATTCGGTCTCGATGCCGTATTTTGCTGCGATGGGCGCGACCACAGGCTCCCAGCGGGCGACCGCAGGACTGATCAGGCGCATGCCGGGCGGCGGCGTGCCCCCTTCAGGGAAACCGACGGGCGCCACCGGCATGTCGGGGAACTTCGCCGCTGGCGTGGGGGGCGTCCCGCGCAGCTGCTCAATCCGCGCCTGTATCTCCTGAACGCGCTGAAGGGTCCGCTGGAACGCTTCGCTGATACGCATAGACAACCACCTCGTCCGTCTCCCGCTGTAAGATTCGGCTCAGCTCCTGCTGGAAATGGTCGAGTGCGCGCGCACGCAGGCGTGAGAGCGATTCGCGCCGCTGACGCGCCTGAAGATAAGCCTCACGCGCCTGCTGTTCCTGCTCTATCAGCAGGGGCAGCGTCTCTTTTAGCGTGTTCAGTCGCGCCTGCAACGCGCCGATTGCCTGCTCGCGGCGCAGCCACTCCTCGGGCGCCAGCGCGAGCTGGCTGAGTTGCTGGATGCGCTGGCGCACGCGCTCCATCGCGCGCTCCAGCTCCTGTCGCCGCTGGATAGCCGTGCGCAACGCCCGCAGCGCCATCTCCTCCTGCGTCTGCCGATACTGCAAGACCCGCTCCAGTCGGAACCGAAATCGTCTCATGGCTGTCTTATGCTCCCCATCGCGTCCGGGTGAGTTGGGCGCAGGAACTGCGCCCGTACAGGCTCACAGTTGTCTTATGCCCTCATCGAATCCTCAGCGATTGCCTGCAGCTGCTGGACGGTCTGCTCAAAGGGCGCGTGTTCGTCCAGTGCCTGCTGGAGAAAGCGCTGGATACGCTCCCGATTCTCAATCGCGAAGTCCACCAGCGGGTTCATCCCCTGCTGATACGCGCCGATAAGGATCAAATCTTCGGCGTCGCGATACGCGCTCAATATCTGGCGCAGGCGGTTCGCTGCCTGCAGATGCTCCTGCCGAACGATATTCGGCATCACGCGCGAGAGACTGGAGAGGACATCAATCGGCGGGTAGTGCCCCTGCTGGGTGAGCGCGCGCGACAGCACGATATGCCCATCCAGAATGGCGCGGGCGGTGTCGGCGATGGGGTCGTTCAGATCGTCGGCGTCGACCAGCACGGTGTAGAAGGCGGTGATGCTGCCGGTGGGGCTTGTGCCCGCGCGTTCGAGCAGGCGCGGCATCAGCGCGAACACGGAAGGTGTGTAGCCGCGCGCGGAGGGCGGCTCGCCCGCCGCCAGCCCGATCTCGCGCTGTGCCATCGCCAGCCGCGTGAGCGAGTCCATCATGAGCAGCACCGCGCGCCCTGTGTCGCGGAAATATTCGGCAATCGCCGTCGCGACGAACGCGGCACGCTGACGCACGATCGCGGGCTGGTCAGAGGTCGCGACCACCAGCACGGAGTGCTGTAGCCCCTGCTCGCCCAGACTCTGCTCGATGAACTCGCGCACTTCGCGTCCGCGCTCGCCAATCAGCGCAATCACATTCACATCGGCGGTCGCGTTGCGGGCGATCATGCCGAGCAGGGTGCTTTTGCCGACACCGCTGCCTGCGAAGATGCCGATGCGCTGCCCCCGTGCACAGGTGAGCATGGCGTCGATGGCACGAATTCCGCACGGGAGCGGCTCGCGCAGGGGCGGGCGCTCCAGCGCGGTGGGCGCGTCCCGATAGAGCGGGTATCGCTGGGGCAGAGGCGGCAATGGTTTGCCATCGATGGGGTTGCCCGTCCCGTCCAGCACGCGCCCCAGCAACGCCTCGCCAACCGCCACCGACGCCTGCCGCCGCAGTGGGATCACCTCACTGCCTGCAGAGACGCCCGTCAGCTCGCCCAGCGGCGTCAACAGCAGGTTGCCCCCGCGAAAACCGACCACCTCCGTTAGCAGCGGCTCGGCGTTGCGCCCGCGCGCGACGGCGCACAGCTCGCCCAATCGCGCAGGCGGTCCCTGCGACTCAATCAACAAGCCAGCGGCGCCCACCACACGCCCATGAATGCGAACCGCATCCAGCTGTCGTACACGCTCGATTAATGCAGACCAATCCGGCTTGCGCATGGTAATCCCTCTCCAGGGGTTTCTTCATGCCGCCTCGGGCTGCGAATCTTCTATTGCCCGCTCAATCTCCTCGAACTGCGTGCCGATTCGGGCGTCGTAGATGCCCTGCGGCGTCTCCACGATGCAGCCGCCTGGCTCCACACGCCGATCCTCCACAATCTCCAGCCCGTCCAGCGAGTCGATGACCGCCATCAGGTGCGCCCGATTCTGGCGCGCCAGCTCCAGATCGAGCGGGTTCACCCGCACGCGCACCTGTCCGAATCCCTGCACGCGCCGCAGGGTGTCGCGAATCACGCCCAGCACATGCTCTGGGTGCTGGCGCAGTTCGTCGCGCACGATTTTGCGGGCTATCTCCAGCGTGAGCGCGAGCATCTCCTGCTCCACCAGGCGCAGATAAGCCTCAAACTCGGCGTGCAGCTGCTGAAGGAAGGTGTTCACTGCCTGGCGCAGCTCGTCCACCTGCTGCTGGTAATCGGCTTGCAGTTGCTGGTGGGCGTCGGCTTCGCCCGCCTTATAACCTGCCTGATAGCCCTCCTGATAGGCTTGCTGGCGGATAGCGTCGGCTTCCGCGCGCGCCTGCTGGATGAGCGACTCGGCTTGCTGTCGAGCCGTTTCAGGCGAGTACGGCGCCGGGCTGGCGTCCGACAGTTCGGGCAGTGGTGGAGGTACAGGCGGCGACGGGCGACGCACATCTGCCCAATCGCCTCGCTTCAGCAGGCGCACCAGTGGTATCGGCTCCATCACCCCCTATTTTCGGTCAGCCCCAACCCCCTCTGAAGGTGAGAAACCTGTCAAAACAGGTAAGGTGCGGTTTCGGGGTTCTGGCGGAGGGCTTCCCACTCCTCGTCGCTGATGGGTTGCGGGCGGTCGCGCTCGGCGTCCACGGGGCACAGGAAGCCGAACGGCTCTTCATAGGGGTTCAGCCAGCGGTGCGGCGTGTCGGGCGGCACATAGAGCAGGTCGAACGGCTTCAGCTCGAACAGGCGCGTGCCGACCAGCGCCCGACCACGCCCGCGAAGCACAATCACCAGATGCGCATGGTGATGCTTTTCAAGGCTGGAGTAGCCGCCCGGCTCGATTTCGAAGTAGCGCAGGGCAAACTGGACGGGGATAATGGGCGGTCGTCCCAGCCCGTAGCGTCGGATACCGCGCCATCCCATGCCTCGCGCGTCGCCTGCATGCGCTTGGTAGTCCCGCGCGAGGATACCCTCCCACTCGAACCTGTCGGCGTTGAAGGGCACATGCAGCCGTTTGAGCGCGGCTTGAAGCGCCTGCGCTGCCTGCTCCATTAACTGCTCCTGTGTGCGCTCACTCATCGTCGCTCACCTTCACACGCGCGGGACGCTCCTCCTGGTCTGCAAGGCTCCACACCAGCCCGTAGATGGTGCGCGTAACCTTCGCCATCTTCTCGAAGCCGATTTTGTCCACATGGTCGCTGGGCTGGTGATAATCCTCGTGCAGACCGCTGAAGAAGAAGATGACCGGGATGCCCTTGCGGGCGTAGCTGTAGTGATCGCTGCGGTAGTAGAGTCGTTCGGGATCGCTGGGGTCGTCATAGCGCGGGTTCAGACGCAGTTTGAGATAGCTCGCGTTCACCCGTTCCAGCACTTTGCCGAGATCGGGGCTGGCGAGCTTGGGACCGATCACGAAGATTTCATCGGGTTCGGACAGATCGGCGTTGCGCGGGTTGGTGTTGTTCAGCGGTTTGCTGCGCCCGATCATATCGATGTTGACTTCAGCAATAATGTTCTGCAGGGGCACGGTTGGGCGCTCGGTGAACAGTCGTGAACCCCATAGCCCTTTTTCCTCGCCCACATGCCAGATGAACAGCATCGAGCGTTTGGGTCGTGCGCCGTGTGCAATCGCTTCCGCCATCTCCAGCAGCGCGACGGTTCCCGAGCCGTCGTCGTCCGCGCCGTTGTAGATGACATCTTCGCCCGGTCGGCGCGGCGTGCCCACGCCCACATGGTCTAAGTGCGCACCGACAACCACATACTCGTTTTTGAGAACGGGATCGCTACCTTCGGCAACCGCGATTACATTGCGGGCGGTCTCGCGTGTGGTCTGCACGGCGATTTCGATGTGCAGGCGTTTGCTGGCACGGAAGATGAACGGTTCGCCCGCTTCACCCGATTGGGCGCGCTGGATGAGTTCGTCCGCGCTCACCTCCTCGCCCTGACAGAGCATGTCGAGCATGGCGCGGGAGGGCACAATCAGGGGCATGCCGGGTTCCTCGCGTTCCAGCTCTTCAACGATGCGTCGCCGCGCCCACATGCGGCTCTGGCGCTCCAGTCGTTCCATCAGCGCGGGGTCGATGCGCAGGATGGCGCGGGCGCCGCGGCGGCGAGCGTTCTCTTCGGGGCTAACCCAGCCTTCCTGCTGCGCCTTTTCCAGCCCCAGTTGCGCCACCTGTTTCGGGAAGCCACCCAGCACCACCAGCACCTTCTCGCGCACATCCAGCCCCCTGTAGGGATCGATGCTCTGGGTGGGGTTCGACCAGCCGTAGCCGACATACACGGGCTGGGCTTCGATGGAGAGGGGCACTGCGCGCGCCAGGAAGCCCTCACCGTAGCGGAACTCCTGCGTGCCAATGCGCACCACGCTCGACTCGGTGCGCACCTGATCTGTGCGGATGGTGAGCGTCTGATAGTAGGTGCCGTTCTCGCCGCCCGGTTTCAGCCCCCAGCGCTTGAGGTGGGACACGAGGTACATGCCCGCGATATCGAGTCCGCGCGAGGGCGTGTCGCGCCCTTCCAGCTCGTCGGAGGCGATAAACTCCAGGTGTGCCCGCAAATCGGCGGGCGTGATGCTCTCCGCGCTGGTCATCCACGCGGGTCGGTCTGCCAGCGCGAGGCTGATTAGCCCGATCCAAAGCCCCAGCAACAGTCGCCGTTTCACAGCAGAGATTGTACCTGCTGCTACGGTTGTCCATCTATAAGCGTGCTGGCTTCATCAGCGGGAGTGAGATGCCATGATTGCGGGCTGGTATCCCCATGCGGGGCAGCGCGCGTTTCTGGAGTCGCGGGCGCCCATTCGGGTGCTGGCGTGCGGGCGACGCTGGGGCAAGACGGAAGTGATTGCGGTGGAGGTCGCCCGCACCCTGCTGGAGCCTGCACCCCGTATGGTGCTGATCGTGGCGCCTTCGCAGGAGCAGGCGCTGATCCCGTTTGAGCGGGTGATCGGACTGTTGCGTCAGGTGGGTGAGAAACCCCAGGTGCGACGCACACCAGCGCCCGTGCTGACCATCGGTCCGAGCCGCTTGTGGGCGCGCCCGGCAACGCGCGGCGGGCTTTTCCTGCGCGGGCGCAAGGCGCACCTGATTGTGGTGGACGAAGCCGCCTATGTGCCCGAACAGGTGGTGATAGAGGTGCTGATGCCGATGCTCAGCGACACGGGCGGTCGGCTCGCGCTGGTCTCCACCCCGCGCGGCAAAAACTACTTCTATCGGCTCTATCGGGAGGGTCAGCAGGGCAGCGAGCGCGTCTGGAGCCTGCGCAGCCCCTCGTGGCAGAACCCGCTGCTCTCGCCCAGCACCCTGCTGATGCAGGCGCAGCTGATGAGCGAACGCCAGTTCCAGGTGGAGTACGGCGCAGCGTTCCTGGACGACGCGGGGCAGCTGTTCCGCACCGAGTGGGTCGATCGCGCCATGCTGCTGCGCCTTCAGCCCGATGGGATGGTGGTGGCGGGCGTCGACTGGGCACGCTATCGGGACTGGACAGCGGTGGCGATTCTGCATGGCTCCCAGCAGGCGGCGCGCATGCTGGACATCCGTCGCTGGCAGGGGCTGGCGTGGGCGGAGCAGGTGGCGCAGATTGCCCGATTGATGGACCAGCATGGCGTTCAGCGCGTGCTGTGCGACCGCACAGGTGTCGGCGACCCACTGGTGGAGGCGTTGCAATCGGCGTTATCCGTGCCTGTGGAAGGGCTGACCTTCACCCGCGCGGTCAAGCAGTCGCTGGTGGAGAGCCTCGCGTTGATGCTGGAGCGCGAGCAGCTGCAGCTGTTGCCCGATGGCAGGCTGTTGCAGGAGCTGTATCACTTTGAGGTGAGCGCGACGCCGACAGGGGTGCGTTTCGGCGCGGAGCGCGGCTTCCACGACGATATGGTGATTGCGCTCGCGCTGGCGGTTCGGGCGTTGCCGCCCGCGCCCGTCGCTGGCGTGCTGACCAGCGGGCGCGGACGGCTGTAGACCCCTTAGAGGGTGTGGCTTAGTAGCGGCGGCGACGGACAGGGGGCGGCGCGGGCACCTGCTGGCTCCACCAGCGCAGAAGCCCAAACACCGCGCCGCCGCCCAGCAACAGGAAGCCGCCAAACAGCGCGAACGGACGCCAGAACGCCACGCGCTGACGCTCAATATCGCGATTCGCCTGCTGCATCACCTGCTCGCCATCGATGGCGCGGGGCAGACTAACGGTTGCGACCCCACTCTGGGGCTGGATGACCAGCGTGTCAGGCACGCCAGCGGGCGCACTGCGCGTGACGGCTTCCTCCACAACGGTGGGCACATCGCCCTGCGGCACGACCACCGTCGGCGACGGTTGAATTGGCGCGGCGTTCTCGTAAGGCTTCCACCATTCGGGTCGCTCGTTCGGCGAGCGATGCTCCGAGACGATGCTCCAGCCGAAGAGCCAGAGACTGGCTATCGCTATCGTGCCCAGAAATCGTGTCAGATGTTGCTTTCTCATGTTCATCCCTCCTCGTTCTCGGTGAAGTTGGGTTGCCCCCTCACCCGTACCCTCTTCCCCTGTGAGGGAGAGGGATTTTGGCTCCCCTCTCCCACAGCGTGGGAGAGGGGCTGGGGGTGAGGGCATCAATAAACGCGCTGCCACGCCATGCGGCGCACGGCGGCGACGCGCGGCAGCTCGATATTGATGAGCGGTGTGTCGTCGAGGCTGCGCTCGCGGATGCGCCAGTCGTAGTTGAGCCACATCGGGATGCTCCACAGCACCATCGCCTCATCTTTGGCAATGATGGTGCCGTTGATGGTCAGCCCCAGCCCGTCGGTGGCGAGGTTCCCTCCGCCAACGAAGTTCGTGAACAGCACGGCGTCGATGCGCGAAATGCCGCGTTCATCGCTGGAGATGGTGCCGTTCTGGTCGATATCGACTTGTAGGGAGAGCTGTTCGATGTCGCTCTGGTCAGCGCGTCCATAAGCCGACTGATAGCGGTAGCGTCCGGTTTCGTCGCGTTCAAGGGCGTTGAAGGGCGGGATCCAGTTGCCGTTCTCGTCGTAGCGTCCGCGTGTGAAGGGCGGCGTCATGTAGCGCAGGGGATAGGGGTCGCTGAACCGCCGCGTATTGCCCATCATTACGCTGCCTCGCGCTGCCAGCCCCAGCGCGTCCTTCTTCTCCACATTGTTCAGCACGGTGTTGAAGTCGCCCCCACGGAAGTCGGGCGGGTTCTTGTAGATGATGTCGCCCACGATATGCACATTGCGCCCTGCGTAGAGCGTGCCCTGACCCACCACATAGCCGCGAATGACCACATCCTGCGTGACGGTGACGGGTCCGTGAATGCGGATGGGATAGTTTCGGTAGCCAATCAGCGCGACGCTACCGTTAATGACGCCGTTGGTTGAGATGCGCTCGTAACGGTTGCGACTGGGGTTCCACACCTCCACGAATGCCTCCTGATTGTAGTAGGGGTTCGATGTGCCGTCGCGATAGGTGGCTCGTGGATCGCGCCATGTGCGGGAGAGGTTGAGATAATAGTTCAGATCGTTCAGGTTGGGCAGCACCATCTCGCGGGTGGGACGGTTGTCCAGCACGGTGCCATCGAATCGGCGTGTGCCGCGCGAATCGGCAAGCACGGCGCCAAACGGCGAGCCACCTATCATCTGCCCGCTGGCTTCGTACAGATAGTCGCGCCACTCGTTGAAGGTGCTGCTGCCAATTGCGCCATGCACTGAGCTGGAGTAGCCCTGACGCATATAGGGTCCCTGCCCGCGGTAGTTCGAATCCTGTCGGGAGCGATAGGTGCTGGTCGTCCACTGTCGGGGCGCGGTTCCGCCCTCCACGATAATGTAGCCGTTCGCTCTGGGCGTGAGCTTGTCGTTCGCCGCGGCGATAATCGTGCCGTTGATGGTGGGGCGACCGTAGCGAAATTCGAAGTCGCCGTTGGAGCGCATATCGCCATTGGTCACCAGGCTCTCGCCATCGAAGCCGTACATCCAGCCGTAGTTGTTCACGAAGTAAGCGTAGTCGAACACGCCAGAGCGCGAGAGTTGCAGATCGAAAGTTTGCTGGAGCACCTGGCGTGGCTCACCTGAATCGAGCCGACCATTGCCGTTGCGATCCTGCCAGCCGACGGCGCGCAGGGTGACGCGCCGCGTGTAGGAATCGATCGTCTGATAGCCCACGACCGACGCCGTGTAGTTGCCCACTGTGCCGAGAACGCCGTTCCATGTGCGTGCAGGGCTATCGGGTGAGGCGTCGCGCAGGGTGCTATCGAAAGTGTCGAACCGCTGGCTGATTTTGAACTCACGCCAGAGCTGCTGCATAGAGGCGTTCAGCCCTGCCTCCGCCAGATTCTGGGTGATGACCTCGCGCATGCGAGCGTTCGCCGTGCGTAAATCCTGCGTTGCTAAATCCAGATAAGCGGTTGCCGTGACGATAGTCAGCCCGCCCGTGATGAGCGTGGTGACCATCGTGCTGCCACGCTGTGTGCGCTTCCTCATCGTATCTCCCTCCCCATAGTGTGTTCACTGAACTGGTGCGTTGCGCAACAGGATAGTTTCTTCGAACCATGCGGTGGTGGCTGTGGTGGTATTGCCCTGCTGGACGCTGAGGCGCACATGGAGCGCCGCCACACCTGGCGCGTACTGGGTGAAAGAAAAGGGCGTGTAGGTTGTGCCCTGCGGCGTGCGGTCGCGGACACCAGTTAGCAGGACACGGGTGCCCGCGTTGCTGGTGAGCGTCAGCGTGCCTGCCGAGAAGTTGACGGTAAGTCTGAACGGGTTCGCTGTATCGGGCTGGATGGGCAGGCGGATGGCGCCGCTGGCGTCGCGCTGGGGCATCAGCAGGGTTGCCTGCGTGCCGCCGCTAATTGTCACGCTGACCGCCTGCTGGGCAAGCCCGCGAATCTCGCGCAGGGCGTTATAGGCGCCGCGGCTGGCGGTGTTCTGGTTGAGGGCGCGCTGATAGGCGCGCAGGGCGCCCAGCTCCGTTGCCACCAGCAGCGCAATCACCATCACCGAGAGCGCGCTGGCGAACACCAGCTCCAGCATCATCGAGCCGCGTGCGCGGCTGCGTTTTCGTCTCATTGGTCGCATCCTCCCCTGTGATTCCGTATAGCCCTCTCCCCCAGCGGGGGAGAGGGTACAGGTGAGGGGGCATGATCTCCCCTGCTTGCTCGAACCCCTCACCCCAACTCTCTCCCCAGAGGGGAGAGGGGGCGCTTCATTGCAGGCTGGCGACGGAGGTCGCCAGCTGAACCTGCTGAACGCGATTGGTGCGCGGCTCCCGCCACTGAATCGTCACGAAAATCGTCTTCAGCCCGATGGCGATGTCGTTGTTGGTCGTCAGATTGAACACCTCGATGGTGCCGACCGCTTCGCGCAGGTTCGTGCCGAGATTGATGGTGCCTCCCCCTGGTGTGGACACAGTGGTGAACTGAGCGATGAAGTGATTCGGTTCGCTCAGCACCAGCGTTTGTGCCAGCCCGTTCTGCTGCAAGCCCTCGAAGGTGATCTGATTGAACTCAAGCGTACGCACGCGCTCCAGCACTGTTTGAGCGAGGTTCAGCGCGTAGGTGTACTGCTGTGCCTGGGTCTGCATGCGGCTGGTTGTCGGCGTAATGGCAGCGATGGATAGCACCAGCAGGGTGACGAGCAATACCGCAATCAGCAGTTCCGTGAGTGCCGAGCCTCTGCATGTTCGCATACGCTAATCCCCTCTCCAGTCGACGGTGTGGTTCGGCAAGCCAGTGGGGCAGGTGGGAGCGGTGCCGACGGGGTTGACCGTGTACGCCGCGCCGCCAGCTGCAGGACAGAACGGCTCCGCCTGCAGATACTGCGGCACCAGGTCGCTCATCTGTACGGGTGTCCCATCGGGCAGGCGATTTGCCAGTGCGTGCATCTCTTTCGCCTGGTGAATCTGGCGCAGATTGGCGGAGCAGGTGCGCGCCTGCGCTCGCGAGCGCGCGTTCATCCAGCTGGGCACCGCAATCGTGATCAGGATGCCCAGAATGAATACCACGACCATAATCTCCAGGAGCGTGAACCCCCGCCGGCTTGCCTTCCGATTTCGCATGGTTCTCTCCCTGCGTGCGAAGGCGAACCCTCTCACGCCAGTACCATCGTTCCACACAACGGCACGGCAGCACCTGTGAGTTTTGGGGGTTTTTGGGCGGGCTATCCGAGCAGCTCCATCGCGCGGGACTGCTCCTCTGCCATCAGCGCGTCGATAAGCGGCTGAATATCGCCATCCAGAATCTCGTCGAGATTGTGCAGGGTCAGCCCGACGCGATGGTCTGTTACGCGGCGGTCGGGGAAGTTGTAGGTGCGGATTTTTTCGCTGCGTTCGCCCGTGCCAATCTGGCTGCGACGCAGCTGGTCGCGCTGCTGGCGCTGGCGTTCCAGCTCCAGCTCATACAGTCGCGCGCGGAGCAGGCGCAACGCCCGCTCGCGGTTCTGCAGTTGCGAGCGCTCATCCTGACAAGTGACGGTGATGCCAGTCGGCTTGTGCGTGATGCGCACGGCGGTCTCGTTCTTCTGCATGTGCTGACCGCCGGGACCAGAGGCGCGAAAGGTCTCTATTTCCAGATCATCGGGGTTAATCTGCACATCGACCTCTTCGGCTTCGGGCAGCACGGCGACGGTGGCGGTGGAGGTGTGGATGCGTCCACTACTCTCGGTGATGGGCACGCGCTGAACGCGATGCACGCCCGATTCGTGTTTGAGCTGGCTATATGCGCCCCTGCCCTGAACGCTGAAGACGACATGCTTGAACCCGCCCAGATCGCTCGGCTCCGAATCGAGAATTTCGTATTTCCAGCCGCGTCGCTCGGCGTAGCGGGTGTACATGCGGAAGAGGTCGCCCGCGAACAGGGCGGCTTCCTCACCGCCTGTGCCGGGGCGGATCTCGATGATGACGCTGCGTTCGTCGTTTGGGTCGCGCGGCAGCAGGCGGGCAGTCAGAGTGCGTTCGACACGCTCGCGCTCCCTGGACGCCTGCTCCAGCTCCTCCTGTGCCAGCACGCGCAGGTCGGGATCGTCGCTGGTGTCGAGCAGTTCTTCCGCCTCGCGGATGCGCCCCTCCAGCTGCTGGTACTCGCGATAGAGTTCAGCGAGTTCGCTCAGCTCGGCGTGCTGTTTGCCCAGCTGCTGGAGCGCCTGCGGGTCGCCCAGCACCGACGGATCCGCTAACCGCGCCTCAATCTCTGGCAGGTTCGACAGCAGCTCCTCCAGCTTTGCACGCAATCGCTCGTTCAGCATCGAAAAGATTGTACCTTGCCCTCACCCCCTTGCCCCCTCTCCCGACGCTGGGGGGAAGGGGATTCGTTGTTGCGATGCAGGCAGGAGAATATGCTGGGAGGGTAGAATCTTATCCAGTGGTGAGGTGGATGGCAACCGGGCGTGGCTGGTTGGCAGGCTTCTTGATGAGCGTCTGGCTGATGGGCTGGGCGCAGCCAGTGGAGCTGCTGGTGCAACCACTGTTCGGCAACCGACCGAGTATTAATGGCGCGTTGCCCCTGCTGATCGAGGTGCGCAATCGGAGTGGCAACCTGCGGGGGGTGGTGAGCGTCGCGCAGGAGGGCTTCAGCTATCAGCGCGAGTACCGCTACCCGCTGGAGCTGCCTGCGGGTGGGCGCAAGCGGCTTATCGCCTGCCCCATCGTTGGCGGCTTCGGCTCTTTCAACATCGTGGTGCGCTTTTCCGCGCCCGGCGTGTCGGTCGAGGCGCAGCAGCCCCTGAGCCCGATTGGTGAGGAAGACCGCCTGGTGGTGGGCGTGGGCGATGCGATTGGCGGGATGCAGTTCCTGCGCACGATTAAAATCCGTCCGCGCGTGTCGGTCATGCGCCCGTATCCCTATTCGTCCTATCAACGGGAGGGCACTTATGAGGTGGCGTATTGCCGTTCGGAGCTGTTCCCGCCGATGGCGATTGCCTGCAGTGGGGTGAGCGTGATTGTGCTGGGCGCGGGCGCGGAGCGCATGAGCGCGGAGCAGTGGCAGGCGCTGCTGAACTGGGTTCGACTGGGCGGCACGCTGATTGCGCCGGGCGGCGCGGGCGCGCTCTACCTCCAGCATCCAGCGTTGCAACCGCTGCTGCCCGTGCAGGTGCAGGGATTGGGCGAACTCGACTCGTTGCGGGCGGTGGGCGCGTTCTGCGGGCAGGAGCCGCCTGCGGGCAGAGTCAGCATCACGCTGAGCCGCCCTGCGCCCGACAGCGCTGTCCTGCTCCAGCAAAACGGCGTCCCGCTGATTGCCACACGCTCCTATGGGCTGGGCGCGATTGTGTTTCTGGCGTTCAGCCCGTGGGATCAGCCGATGCGCAGCTACGGGGGCAATCCCGCCTTCTGGCAGGCGCTGCTCCAGCGCGTGCCCGACCTGCCACCCAGCTACTACCTGACCACCCTGTTCCGCATGCAGACAGGCTCCGACCCGAACAACTGGTATTACTATGGCTATGGCACACCGTACAGACCGCCGCCGTCATCCTCACGCTTTCAGGTGCGCCTGCCATCGGTTGAACTCATCCTGGGTCTGCTGCTGGTCTACTTTGTGCTGGTCGTGCCTGTGAACTACTGGGTGCTGCGACGGTTGCGGGCGCTCGACTGGTCATGGCTCACGGTGCCTGTGATTGCGGTGCTGTTTGTGCTGCTGCTCTCGCGGCTGGCGGGCGACCTGTACCGCAAGCCGCTATCGGGGGAGATCAAAACCGTTCTGCTGATGAACGCGGGCGACACAGGCGGCTACACGGTCAACAGCGTGCAGCTCTTCTTCCCGAAGGCGGGCGTGTACGACTTTCGGTTCGATCAGTGCGATCTGGTGGAGTGGGGTCAGCAGGATCAGTCATTCAGCGTTGTGGGTGCGCCCACGCGCGTCAGTACAGTGGAGATCGAGCCGAAACGGGTGGAAGGCTATCGCGTGCGCAGTTTAAGCCTGCAATGGTTTCGATATACGCGCCCCGTTCAGCTCACGGGCAGCGTCCAGTCGAGCCTGCGCGTGCGCCGCGAGAGCGGCATGCTCCATCTGATCGGCACGATTCAGAACCGGCTGCCGTACGATTTGCAACGGGTGGAGCTGCTAATTGGGGGTCAGTCGCTTCCGCTGGGCAACCTGAAGGCGGGCGGCACGCTGAAGGTGGATCAGTGGGTGGAGCCGCCGGGGATGCCATCGCGCCCGCGCCGAAGGAATGTATACCCGCCTGGCTATCCCTATCCCCCTGAAGAGCCGATGCTGCCCGCGCTGCCCGAAATCGCGCGTCAGTTGCGCGCGCACTGGGGTGGTCAGCTGCCATGCGTGCTGCTGACGGCGCGGGCGAACCAGCCCGTGCTGGCGCCTGAACTCGGCAGCGCGTTCGAAAGCGCCGCCGAAGTCACCTATCTGGTCGCGCTGCCCCTGCGAGGTGAATAGGCATGTGGCGTGGGAACCCCGTCTTCTGGTACCATCTGCTCGGTCAGTCGCGCTCGCGCTGGTATCGGCAACGCGCGCTGACAGTGATTCTCGGCGGACTGGGGCTGATGCTCTATTTCTACCTGTTGGTGCAGACCATTCGCTACGAACTGGATCCCGCGATTGTGCTGATACTGGGCTTACTGTTGCTGTGCCTGCTAACGCCGCTGGGCTGCTACGCGCTCTTTTCGATGGAATATGAGAAGGCGACCTGGGAATCGCTGGCGATTACGCGCCTGACCGTCGACGAGATTGTGTTTGGCAAATGGTTCAGTCGCGTGCTGGGCGTGCTGGTGATTGTGCTGCTGTTGACCCCGATCGCCTACATCGCCTGGGTTAAGTACATGTACCGCCCGGTGCCCTTTATCGGCTGGCTGGGCGCCATCTGGATGCTGACCGCATGGGGGGTACTGCTGGTGAGCATCGGGATGTGGCTCTCGTTGCGCCTGCGCCACAGCATCGCCAGCGCCGCGACGCTGTATGGCGTTCAGGTGTTCACCCTGCTGTTCCTGCCGCTGTTGACAATGATCCTGCTGGAGATGGCGACGCAGCGTGGCGGCGACATGTCGCTGACCGGAGGGATGCAGCTGGGCGCGTCTACCTGGCAGAAACTGCTCTTTTGGCTGGAGATGCCCTTCGACTGGCGCTGTATCTTCTGGCTGAATCCCTTTGTGGCGTTAGCCGCCGTCTATCCCGATCCCACCGGTTCATATCTGTTATTGCAGGCTTACGGGTTCGGCTGGGGGCAGGGCGTCTACTATCTGCTCTTTTCGGGGCTGTTCTATCTGCTGACCCGACAGGGCGTTCGCCATCACTGGCGCAAATGAGCGATCAACGCAGGAGGTCAATCGGAGCATGCTGGAGGTCAAATCGCTGCGGAAGGAGTTCGGCACGCTGGTGGCGGTCAAAGACATCAGCTTCCAGCTGATGCCCGGCGATGTGTTCGGGTTCATCGGACCCAACGGCGCGGGCAAGACCACCACCATCAAGATGCTGGCGACCCTGCTGGAGCCGACGGCGGGCACCGCGACGCTGAATGGCATCGATATCGTGCGCTACCCCGAAGAGGTGCGACCGCTGCTGGGCTATATGCCCGACTTTTTTGGGCTGTACGAGGGCATCACTGTCACCGAATATCTGGAGTTCTTCGCGGCGGCGTACCGAATCCCCCGATCGCAACGCGCCCAGATTATCCAGAATGTGCTGGAGCTGACCGATCTCACGGTGAAGAAGGACGCCTATGTGGAGACGCTCTCGCGCGGGATGCAGCAGCGGCTCTGCCTGGCGAAAAGCCTGGTGCATGACCCCCTGCTGCTGTTGCTGGACGAACCGGCGTCGGGGCTGGACCCGCGCGCCCGTATCGAGATCAAAGAACTCATCCGCGAGCTGGGCGCGATGGGCAAGATCGTGCTGGTCTCATCCCACATCCTGCCCGAGCTCGCCGACTTCTGCAATAAGATTGGTATCATCGAGAAGGGCGAGCTGCTGGTGTGGGGACCCGTGGAGCAGATTATCGCGCAATTGCAACCCGCGCGCGTGCTGCAGATTCGCCTGCTGGACGACCCCGAACCGCTGGCGAACTATCTGGAGGGCGACGCGCACATCACGCATCTCGCTCTGCAAAACGGCTGCGTGGAGGTTCACTTCACGGGCGGACTGGAAGAGCAGGCGGAGCTGCTCGCCCGAATCGTGCGCGACGGATTCCGCGTCATCTCCCTGACCGAGACCTCGCTGGACCTGGAGGATGTGTTTATGCAGATCACTCGCGGGGAGGTGAGTTAGCAACATGGCAGTGCAGACACGAAGCGAAGGGTTAGTATCTACTCTTTCGGACTCCAGCGCGGGGTGATACAATCGCCGTCACGGGTGAGGGGTTTCAGGTCGGTGCCGTCGAGGCGGATGGTGTAAATCTGGCGGCTGCCTGGCTTGCCCATCGCGAACACGAGCCGCTCTCCATCGGGCGCCCAGTCAGGCGTATAGACCTCGCCCTTAATAATCTCTGTTGGCAAGCCGCCATCGGCAGGGATGACCATCAGCGCTTTGCGTATGAGCGTGCCGTCCTGCTTGCGGTCGCACATCACGAACGCGATACGCGAGCCATTGGGCGACCAGACAGGCTCAATTGCGGCTTCGGCGTTGTCCAGCGAACTCCAGAGCGGGACTGCCTGCGGCTGCTCGCGATTCTCACTGAAGTCCAGCCCCATCAGGATGCCTCCCCTGCTTCCAGTGGGCATCTCGGCGTTGGCGCCAGCAATCACCAGTTGAAGCCCCTGTCGCGCCCAGTCCAGATCGACGCGATCGCCCTTCAGCAGCACGGGCAGTGCGAGCGTTAACTCGGTGTGGGCGGTATCCTGTAGCACCACCTGCTCGCCCTCGTCGATAATCTGCACGGCGGCAATCAGGTCTTCCACCACGCGCCGCGCGTACCGAAAGGCGATTTGACCGTGCTGCTCGCGCACCTGCACCATCTGTTCAGGGCGCGGGATGAGCTGCTCGGCGTGGACGCCTTTGCGGTCGATGGCGACCACCAGCCCCTGCGCGATATGCAGGATATGCTCGCCGTCGGGGTCGTAGCGGGGTGCCTCCTTCGCGCCGCCCCCAATCGTCAACTGGCTCAGATTCCTGCCATCGGGGTCAATCGTCCAGAGCTGGTACACCTGCTCGCGCCGATTGGACACGAACGCGATTTTGGTGCCGTCGGGCGACCAGTCGGGCGATTCGTCGTCGTGTTCATCTTCGGTCAGCATCAGGGTGCTGCCGTCGGGCTTGATGACCATCAGGTCGCCTTTGCCGTCGGCGTTCAGGCGGATGCAGGCAATCCAGTCTTTTGTGTTCGGCTTGAGGAAGCGGATGTCGAGTCGTCCCCACGGCTGGGAGCGGATCAGCGCGAGGAGGGCAATCAGCACGGTGGCGACGAGCAGCCCGATCAGAGTGCGTTCACGACGGGTCATGGGTGTCATTGAGCGGGTTCTGTTGTGGGAAGAGCAGCAGGTAGGCGATGAGCGCAGCGGGCGCGTCCACATTGGTGGCGATGCGTTCAATGATGCGGTTCAGCTGCCGTTCGTCCATCTCGTCGTCCAGCGGCAGGATTTTGAGCGCGTCGCGCACGATCTGGAGGGCTTCCTGCAGGTAGCGGGCGCGGCTGGTGGCGAGGCTGCGGGCGGGCGTCGCGGCGAAGGCACGCCCCACCTGCTCATAGACGCCTTCCCACGAGGTGTAGGCGCGCGTTTCCTTCGCCTGTTTGCGCTGGCTGGCTTCACTCAGGCGACGCAGTTCTTCCTGCTTGCGCCGATACAGCTGCCAGTCCTGCAGAGTGGTGCCCTCAATAATTACAATCTGTGGTCGAAAGCCGTAGGCTTCTTCCAGGAACTGCTCCATATAGCGGCGCACGGTGGGCGCGTTCAGATGGCTGGCGAGCAGCGCATGCTCGGTCGGCATGCCCAGCACCAGCGTCTCGCCTTCCATCAGGATGGGTGTGAGCATGTCCAGCGCCTGATAGAGGCTGCGCCCCGTCACCTTCTCCTTGACCTTCTCGCGTACGGTCTCCCAGACGGTCTGCAACTCCTGGTTCATGGTGCCTCCCTGATGGCTGATGATTTGCTATTCCGCTCATAAATCTGGCGCATGCCTTCGAGGGTGAGCAAGAGGTCTATTTTCTGGATTTGCGAGCAGCAGGGTGCGATCTGGGGGGCTAAGCCGCCTGTTGCCACCACCTGCGCGTCGTCGCCCAGTTCCCGTTTGAAAAGAGTGATCAGATATTCGACGGCGCCGGCGGAGCCGAGCAGGGTGCCGCTGCGCAGGCTCTCGGCGGTGTTGCGCCCGATGGGGTTCACCGCGCCGCTGAGCGATACGCGCGTCAATCGCGCCGTGCGCCCCGCCAGTGATTCGAGCATCAGCTCCACACCCGGCAAAATCGCGCCACCCAGGTAAACGCTCTGCCGCGAGAGGGCGTCGAGCGTGGTCGCCGTGCCGAAGTCGACCACAATCGCGGGCGTGCCGTAGAGCGCTTTCGCGCCCACCGCGTTCGCCAGCCGATCCGCGCCGACCGCTGTCGGCGGCTCGTAAGCCACCTCGATGCCCAGATCGAGCTGAACCGAGACAAAGAGCGGCTCGCACATCAGCCAGCGCTGGCACAGCAGTTGCAGGGTGTCGTCCAGCGCGGGCACGACCGACGCCACCACCACCGCCCGAATCGGCTCCTGAAGCCCCGCCGCCGCCATCAGCGACCGCAACAGCACATAATGCTCGTCCTCCGTGCGGGCGGGGTTCGTCTGCACACGCCAGGCATGCCACGCCGAGCCGTCGTGTATGCCGAACACGGTGTGCGTGTTGCCCACATCGATTGCCAGCAGCATTGGCAAAAATTATACCGAAACGGGCAGACCCGTGCGCGCCGATTCGTCCGCCGCCAGCGTAACGGCAAGCGTGCGTACGCCATCAGAGTAGGGCGAGCGAATGGCGCGCCCATCGCCCGTGCGAACCGCCTCGATAAAGGTGCGATTCTCGGTCAGATAGGGGTTATCACGCGAGGTGTATTCCTCGCGGCGGTTCGGTTCGATCTCCACCAGTCGCCCCCAGCCGACCTCCAGCACCCGATCGGGCGAGTAGATTTTGAGGGCGATTTCGCCGGGCGTGTTCAGGACGCAGGTGTTAGTGATGACGCCGACCGCGCCGCTGGCGAATCGCAGGGCGACCACGCCCGCCTCGCTCACATCACCATCGGGATGGGGCAGCGGCACCACACCCTGCGCAAAATAAGCATGCACCTGCACAATCTCGCCCATTAGATAGCGGGCGAGGTCAACAATGTGCGTGGTCTGCTCAATCAGCTGTCCGCCTGAGAGCGCGTGCTTGCGCCACCAGCCGACGCCGGGCATCCCGCCGTGCCAGTAGCCAATCGACATCACGACGGGCAGCCCCTCCAGCCGTTCGCGGGCGCGGTCGGTCGAGCCGAAATAGCGGAAATGATAGCCAACACAACTCAGCACGCCCGCCTTCTGGATGGCGGCTTCGACCTGGCGGGCGCGTTCCAGCGTGCGGGCAACAGGCTTCTCCACGAACAGGTGGATGCCCTTTTCCGCTGCCCTTTCCTCGATGCCCTCATGCGCATGGGGCGGCACGCACACATAGAGCGCGTCGAGCGATTCGTCACGCAGCATGCGCTCCCAATCGGTGTAGGCGCGTCCACCGAACCGCCCCGCCGCCGCTTCCGCCCGCACTGCCTCCACATCGCAAAACGCAACCAGCTGAACATCCTCTATTCGCGAGAGCGCGTCAAAATGTGCCTGCGCAATACCGCCCGTGCCCACAAACCCGATACGAATCTGGCTCATAAGCGAGGTGATTCGGCAGGCAATCAGGACTATCCTGCACACCCCTTGACAAAATGCAGGAATCGCGATGCGCATCGGGTATAATAGCTTTGTATCACAAACGGGACAGGCGGTCACCCGTCCGTCTGCGCCCGGAAGGAGGTTAGTGATGATCACGGGTAAAGTAAAGTGGTTCAACGACCAGAAGGGCTACGGCTTCATCGTAGCCGAGGACGGTCGTGAAGTCTTTGTGCATCACACTGCAATTAACATGCAGGGGCACAGGACGCTGTACGAGGGGCAGCCGGTCGAGTTCGAGGTTGTTCAAGGACCGAAGGGCTTGCAGGCACGCAATGTTGTCCCGAAGTAAAGCAGTCTGAAGACGGAGCGACCGAAGGCGGGGAGTGCCGATGGCGCTCCCCGCTGGTTTTTTATGCCCCTCACCCCAACCCGCTCCCCGCTGGGGAGAGGGAGAAACCAAACCCCTCTCCCCCGCTGGGGGAGAGGGTACGGGTGAGGGGGCTATTCGAACACATAGAGCAGATACTGCGCCAGCCCGATGTCGCCTTCCACCTGCAGTTCGCCCGTGTTGTAGGCGTCGAGCGCGTTGCGTTTGCCTGTGATCACATCGATGAACACCTGGGCAGGCGCACGGACGGTGACCTGCGCCTCTGCAGGATTGCCCTCCTTGCTGATGGTGGCTTTACCGTCGGCGATGCGCAGGTAGTATTCACCTGCGCCCTCCAGCACGAATCGATAGGTTGCCTTCAACGCGCCCGCTCGCTCTGGGCGGAAGCGCGACAGGTACTTCTGCAGTTCCGCTTCCACCGATGCCACACCTGCACCTCCTCTGGCGATGGGCGTCCAGCCCTCGCTCAGCTGTTTCGCCATCGCCACCAGCCGCTCGCCAATCTGCGAGCCGACCGACATGCTGCGCTCATACTCGTACAGATCGAGCCAGTAGTCCTCTTCGCAGAGGATGTAGCCCAGTTCGTCGTTGCCCAGCCCGATCAGGAACACGGGGTCGCCATATGCGCTCAGTTGTTTTTTGAGCAGGAAGCCGATGTTGGGCAGCACTTCGCCCGGCATGGTGAAGAAGACGGCGTTGCCGATTCGGAACAGGTGCGCTTCGGTGGTCAGCGTGTCGTTCTGCAGCGACTCGCCCCTGGGAATGAGCCCTATCGCGACCGCCTGCCTGAACCGTTCGTTCTCCAGCGGCACGCTAAAGGTCTGGCTCCGATGTTCGAACGCCACATCGTCGGTAAAGGTCATCGTTTTGACCGCTTCGAGCGTTCGGGTGGCGAGCAGGGTTCCCATGCGTTCGGCGCGTGCCCAGTCTTTGCCCTTCTCGCCCTGATAGTTCGGGTCTTCGGTGGGCGAGACCATGCCGCCCAGTGCGCCATTCACGAAGATTGCCACGCCGCCGCCCTGCGCCTCCACCGTGCGATAGAACCAGTTCGGGAAGTCGGCGGTCAGCTGGTCGTTGTTCAGCACTTCGGGGTGGCAGGCGAAGTTGGTGAGGGTCGCGATGGGCTTATTGTCAGCCTTACGGCGCACCTGAAGCACGGCGGCTTCGGTGTCCAGAATCTCCCGCACGCGATAGTTGGTGGAGATGCCCTCCACGCGCGTTCTGGCGAAGCCAATCGTGGCAGGTTGGAGCTGGCTCGCCGCCTCATCGATGGTGCGGGCAACCGTTTCGATGAGGAAGTTCATATACTCAGTATCGCGCCCCGACACCGTTGGCTGGGGACCCCATAGCCCGATGGTGTCGGGAGCCGAATGCACATGGGTGCTGGCGACGATGATTCGATTCGGCGGCACATTGCGCACGCGCTGGCGGATTCTCTGCACATCGTCGCGCAGTAGCCCGATCAGATCGCACACGGCAATCGCGATTCGCTCCTGCCCGATTTGCAGCACGAGCGCCCGCGCCCAGATGTCGTCATGCACGCCCCCTGTGTTGGGGCGATTGGGCGAATAGCCTGCCAGATAGACCTGCTTGCTGGGCGTGATTTTGCTCGCAGCGGCGCCCGCCTGCAGGTTCTGCGCCCAACTCATCAGACAGAGCAGAGCGCCCAGCACCAGTGCTATGCGTCGCATCATTGGTACTCACCTCCTGCATCGAACGGTTGTTCGATTCATGGCACGAAACTCCTGCCTATTGCAGGGCGCGCACTTCTGCTGTGAAGCGCAGTTGTAATGCGCCGTTCGCTGGCACAGTCAGCGCCCACTGGGCAGCGGTCGCCGACGCGCGGGTATAGGAATGGCTGGATTTCAGGATTGTCCAGCCGCCGTTGAAGGGCTGAACGACCCGCACCTGCACGGGGCGATTTTTGGCGTTGCGGAGTGTGAGTTGCACCTCGTACTCCACTCTGCCCCTGCCGCGCGCGGTCTGGCGTAGGGGTTGCCACTCGCCTGTGATGTCGAACGCCTGCCCGACGGTGAGCGTGATTTTCTGGTTGACGGGCGTGGCAGGCAGTTGAGCGGTGCCGAGATAGCGCGGCACGCCCTGCGCGTCGGTCTCATACAGGCGCACGCTTCCGTTCGGCAGCGGGATGCCCAGCCCATGCTCCTTGCGGTTTTCCAGCACGAGCGAGACTTCGGCGCTGTTACGACGCACCTCCTTGCCGATGTAGGATGCACCGCCCGCCCCCAGCGTCGGCGCGCGATAGAGATAACGCTTCTGGACAGGTACCTGACCCGCCTCGTGCAACAGCAGGCGGCTCTGACGCGCGTCGTCGATGGAGACCGTGCGCCGAATCGGGTACGAGTAGACCTCGCCGAGCGGCTGCGCCTCTATATGCCGCCCTCTGGCTGTCCCGAATGCATAGCCCGCCATCATGCGCTCTTCTTCACGCCAGCCCAACCGAATTTGCGCTGTCTGCACCATTAGCGGCGCTGCCACGCCTGTGGCGAGGTTCACCCGCGCCTCGCGGAACGCCAGCCCCGTCTGGTTCGTGACGGTCGCCCAGCATTCCAGGCGCAGCGCATTCTCCCCGCGCAGGATGGCGATATAATCGGCGTCCCAGTCTAGCCCGCCCGTGAGGTAGCTCAGTGTCAGCGTGGCGCTGCTGTCCGCAGGCGCATGAATCTGCAGGCGCAGGGCAGGCAGCAACGGCGTGCCCGGCTCCATCGGCAGGCGCAGCGTGCCTTCAGGGTTCACATAGAGAGCGCGCTGGAGTAAGTCCGGCGCCAGAGCAGCAACGAATGATGTCTCCGTCGCATCCAGCACTAGCTGACCGTTCTCGGCGCTGAGCAATATGCCCTCCAGCACACCCGCTGGACGACCATCCTGACCGTAGCGAACCACCTGCACGCGCTTGCCAACATAGCGCTGCAGCAGCAAATTGCTGTTCTGAATGCCCAGATCGTAGGTGTGCGCGACGATTTCTGGCATTGGCGACGGACGACCCAGCCACTGCAACAACAGCGACTGCGTATCCAGCAGTGGGGAAACCTCCAGCAGCGTTATCTCGTTCAGCCCCTGCTTCAGCGTTAGCGGACGCTGTTCACTCACAAGGGCGAAGTTCTGGTCGTAGATGGTCAGCGTGACCTGTTCGCGCGTCGAGGAGACAAGCGAGTTGTCGGCTGCCCTCGCTGGCAGCATCAGCAGCGCCATCCCTGTCAGCAATCCACCCAATCCACACAACCATCGGCTCCCTCGCATCGGAATCCACCTCCAGAGAAGGATTGTACCCGCGGGAGGTGGGAAGGGTAAGGCGAGGAGTTATCCACAACCACTGTGGATAACTCTGTGGATAAGTGCCGAATCGCCCTCTCAACGCCAGAGTTATCCACAAGTTATCCACAGGTTATCCACAGAGTTATCCACATTCTTTAGCTGCACTAAATAACCTTCTGTTCGACGATTCTGAGGGCGATTTTGAGTTCAAAACCGCCCGCTGATTTTTCGAACAGTCGGTCAGTGCCTTCGAGTTATCCACAATATCCACAATGCCCGGTTAACATGAGAGTCTCTTAAAGCATGTATAGGGAAGAATCTACCTTGCGTGTGGATAACTCGAAGCAGGATGTGGATAACCCCTGCTGACAGGAAGGCTCCTGTAAAAGTCGAACCATAGCACAGGACCTACAGATGCGGGTGCGTCAGCTGCGTATAAGAAACTTTCGGAACTATGAACAGGCGCAGATTGAGCCAGGTGCGGGGCTGAATGTGCTGGTGGGCGCCAACGCGCAGGGCAAGACCAATTTGCTGGAAGCCCTTTACTACGCCAGCACCTTTCGCCCGTTGCGCCCCGTGCGCGAGAGCGACCTGATACGCTGGGGCGAATCGGAAGCCTTTCTTTCGGTGCGCTTTTTGCGGCATGAGATCGAAGATGAGCTGGTGATACACACTCCCCTATCGGGCAAACGCACGGTGTTGCTGAACGAGCAGCCCGTATCGCGTCAGAGCGAGCTGATCGGGCGATTGAAGGTGGTCTGTTTCACCGCGCAGGATTTGCTGCTGATTCGGGGCGAGCCTGCGGAGCGACGCCGCTTTTTAGACAGCGAGCTGAGCCTCATCAGCCATCGCTATCTCTATTCACTGGTGCAATATCGTCGCTGTCTGGAACAGCGCAACACGCTGCTGCGCATGCATCTGGAGGGGCACGCCACCCTGGAGAGCCTGCCCGAATGGAGCCAGCAGCTCATCAAATACGGCGCGCGCCTGATGGATGAACGCCGCCGATTCCTTGAGCAACTGCAAACTTTCATCACGCCCGTTCACACCACGCTCACAGGCGGCAAGGAGGTCTTCCAGCTCCTCTATCAGCCCGGCTTGCCGCGCAGTGAGGACAACTGGTCAAGCTTCAGCGAGCAGGATTGGGCGTATGCCCTTCAGTCGTCCCTTCAGGAGGTTGAATCGGAGGAGATCCGGCGCGGGATGACGCTGGTGGGACCCCATCGCGACGATTTTCTGATGCTCATCGACGGGCATGACGCGCGCCTGTTCGCCTCGCAGGGTCAGCAACGCACCTGTGCGCTCAGTTTGCGCCTTGCTGAAGTGCCTCTGCTGGAGGGTCGTCTCGAAGAAAGCCCTGTCGTCCTGCTGGATGATGTGTTTTCGGATCTGGACCCGGAGCGGCGCATGCGGCTGGTGCAGTTCCTTCAGCCGCGTGTGCAGACCTTTCTCACCTGCACCGATCTGGGCGCACTGGACGAGATCGGGCTGAAAGAGGCGACGCTGTTCCGCATCGAGAACGGGAGGGTTTATCGTGAGCGGCTTTGAGCCTGTGGGTAGATGGCTCTGGAGCGTGTTGCAGCAGCTGGGCATCGAGCGCGAGTTTCGGGTACGCCGCGCACTGCTGTCATGGTCGCAGATAGCGGGTGAAACCGTTGCGCAGGCGGCGCGACCGCTGCGCATGGAGGGCGGCACGCTCTGGGTCGCGGTCAAAAGCAGCGCCTGGGCACAGGAACTGCAGTTCCAGAAAGAAACCCTGCTGGAGCGGCTTAATGCCGAATGTGGTATCGATGCCTTCAGGGAGATTCGGTTCGTGGTGCGCAATCCACTGCCCGATTTTGCTCCTCTCTCCCCAGGCTCGGGGAGAGGGAGGCTGGGGGATGAGGGTTCCATGAGTGAGATTTTGCCAGAGCATATCGAGCTCACCCCTGAAGAGCAGGCAGCGTTAGAGCGCAGTGTTGCCGTGATAGAGGAGCCGTCCCTGCGCGCGGCAATCTATCGGGCACGCGCGGCATCCTTGCGCTCCGAGAAGTGGCGCCTAATGATGGGCTGGCGTCGGTGCGAGCGATGCGGCGAGTGGCACACCGAATCGGCGCGACTGTGCTTCATCTGTCGCGAATAGGCACCCGCTTTCAACTGGCGCCAGTATTGCGGGCGCGTGTCGGCTTGCAGGTGGCGCTGGGACTGTCGCTGGGCATCGCCTATCGTGAATGGCTCCATAATGCACTTTCTTTCCCGCCAATCGCCTGCCTGTCAGGAGCCGTGCTGCTGATTCTTATCCGACCGCACTGGACGCTTTTTGTTGTGGCTGCGGTTCTGGGCGGATGGCGCTATGATGGCTGGAGCCGTGTCGCGCCCGTGAACCCTTCTCGATTGCCTGCGGAGGTGCGATTGAGAGCGATTGCCAGCCACGAGCCGACGCGCACAGGTGGCAGGCTGCTCTGCGCGTTTGTGGAGGGTTCAGAGAAGGGCTACGCGCTGCTCTATTTCCGGCATGCGGTCGCCCATCCGCCCGATTTTGGGGACGAGTTTATCGCGCGGGTGAGCTGGCGGACGCCGCGCAACCCGCCCAATATCCCATTTGACTGGGTGCGCCATCTGCAGCGGCGGCGAATCTTCTACATCGCCACCGTCTACAGCGATTCACAGTTTCGGGTGGTGCGCTCCAGTCGGACAAGCTGGCAGCGGTGGTTTATAGAGCGGCGTTACGCCCTGCGCAATCTACTCCGTTCGCGTCTCCCTGCGGACGATGCGGCAATCGCGGAGGGCATGCTGGTGGGTGCGGCGAGCGATTTCCCGCGTCCGCTGCGAGAAGCGTTCATGCGCAGTGGGATTGGGCATCTGCTCTCCACTTCGGGGCTGCATGTGGCGATGCTGTTGCAGATGCTGTTGGTCGTGCTGATAGCCCTGCGAGCGTCTTTTCGCTGGCGGAGTGGGTTGCTGATTGGGGCGGCCTGGGGCTACGCGCTGTTAGCGGGGCTGAGACCGCCGATTGTGCGCGCGGCGACGATGGCGAGCCTCTATCTGCTGGCGCCCATCCTGCGCCGCGAGCCAGACGGTTTGAACGCGCTGGGCTGGGCAGCCGCTTTCTGGCTGCTCTACGCGCCCTACGCGCTGTTCGAGGTGGGCTTTCAATACTCGTTTACGGCGGTGCTGTTCATTCTGCTCTTTTATCGTCGGGTAGAGCGGTTGCTAAGGCAGGGCTGGATGCTGTTTGTTCGCGCACGCTGGGCGCGCATTGCGGGCGAGCGGCTGATTGTGCCCGCGTTCGCCCTCACGCTCTGTGCGCAGGTGGGTATCGGGCTGATTCAGCTCTATCACTTCGGCTATCTGTCGTTGCTGTCGCCTGTTGCGAATCTGCTCGCTGCCCCTGCCGCCTATCTGATGCTGGCGCTGGGTGGATTCTTCTGGACTTCAGGGGGCATCGGCGTATTGCCGCTACAAGCCGTGTGCGCGTGGCTGAAGGCGGTGGCGATGCTCTTCGGCGCGGAGTGGGGGCCCGCGCTGCGCATCGAATCGCTGCCGTGGTGGCTGGTGATGGCGTTTTACGCAGTGGTGCTGATCTGGGCGCGGGAGCCAACCGTTGAGGAGACCCGAACATGGTGAGAGGGGCGCAGGATGCGCCCCTCAATCAGCGTTTGATTCGCTTTCCGCGTCGCCCACAGGCATGGTCAAACCACACCGTTTCAGATAGAGAGAACTATTTCATGCGGCGGCGCAACAGCAGACCGCCCAGACCGACGCCCAGCGCCAGCAAACTCGCCGGCTCCGGCACCCAGTCCTGCTCGACCAGCCCCAATGTCACGGTGGACGGACCCGGCGCCTGCGCCCCATCGATGTGCAGGAAGAAGGTCTCGATCACCAGGATGTTGCTGGATGGCGTGGACAGCGGGAAGAAGCCCGTTTTCTGGAAGGCTCCGTCCGCGCCGCCGGGGTAGCCATCCCCGCTGAACACCCAGGTGCCCAGGAACAGCACTTCGCTTGTGTTCAGATCGACGACCTTCTTGCTCCAGAAAATCTGACCGAAGTCCTGCACAAAGCCGAAGACAACGAAGTTGAACCCGGTCAGCGGGGTCTTGTCGGTGGTGATGGTGTAAACAGCGGTGAAGGTGCCGTTGGTGAAGGTCGTGCCATCGCCCACAATCATTGGTGGGGAGCTGGCTGCGGTCAAGAAGGTCACTTTAGGCAGCACACCGGTGTTCACCGTGTTGGGACCGGTGAAGGGACCCAGACCGTCGACGGTATAGGGCACCTGCGTGACCCCACCGCCTGGAAACAGCTGACCCTCACTTCGTGACACATGCACCGTCCAGCCTGACGCCAGAGCGTTTGCCACAATCGCCACCAGGGCGATTCCGAGAACCGCGTATCGTCTCATAGCGCACACCTCCTGATAGTTTTCTGAACAACCCATTCTATAGCGTCTCTGTGGCAGAGGTCGTCCACTCTTTAATGACTCAAAAAGGGTCAAAAAGCGGACAGCCGTTTTCAAGATTCGGGGGCATTTCCCCGCCATCGGGCGGCAGAATCGGTTCTGCCAAGAGGAGAGCGCTGGAGCGAGTATAATAACCCTGTTTCACGCACGGGTATAACGGAGAGGACAGCGGTGCTGAAACTGAACGAGGAGTTGCCGCGTTATGTGCAGGTGAAGCAGTGGGTGGAGCGCCAGATTGCATGTGGGCGCTGGAGCCCGGGCGATGTGTTGCCGCCGGAGCGCGATCTGGCAGCCCAGCTCAAGGTCAGCCCACTGACGGTGAGTCGGGCGTTGCAGTGGCTGGCGCGTGAGGGCGTGCTGATTCGCAAGCGGCGCGTGGGCACAATCGTCGCTCGCGAACTTCCCGCGCACCTGCTGCAAGCCGCCACCACCCTGCTGGTGCTGGGCATTGGCGCGGCGACACGCCAGACCGCCGATTTCTATTTCGGTGCGCTGCACCGCAGCATCCACACCGAGCTGGCGGCGTCGGGCATCCGCACGATATGGCACGATTATCAGTTCGATCTGGTGGAGCGCGAGCTGCGCTCCTCGGAGCTGGTGGGCATCCTCGCCATTGCGCCCACCGCCGAGCATATCGCGTGGCTGGAGCAGCTCTACGCGCGAGGTGTGCCAGTGGTGGTTGTGGGCGCCAGCGCGGACAACTGGGCGCTGCCTTTTGTGGACACCGATAACTACGCCGCAGCGCGGGAAGGTGTGAGCTATCTGCTAAAGCACGGGCATCGACGCTTTGTGGGACTGTTCGCCGCGCTGGAAACTTTCAACTCGCGCGACCGCTGGCGCGGCTTTCGCGACGCCCTGCAAGAGGCGGGCATCCCCAAAGAGCATATCTGGACCTTCATCACGCCCTACGCTGACGATTTCGACGACGCCGTGCGCGAGGGACTCAGCACGCTGATCCGCCTGCCGAACGGACCCACCGCCGTTTTTGCAGGCGGTTATTATCTGGCGCTGGCGGCTTTACAGACGGCGCATGGGTCGGGCGTGGCGGTGCCGCAGCAGCTGTCGGTGCTGGGCTTTGATGACCCGCCCTCTGCCGCCTTCACCGTGCCGCCGCTGACCACCTTCCGCCAGCCACTGGAGGAGATGGGCATCTGCGCCGTGCGCAAAATGCTCCAGCTCATCCGCGGTCAACCGCCCGAACCGTTCCAAGAACGACTGCCTCTGGAGCTTGTGGTCCGCGAATCGGTAGCGATGGTAAATGGGTAGCTCATGCGAATCGGCTGGCAGGCGGGTGCTGGGCTGGCGATGGTGCTGAGCGGGTGCGCAGGGCGCATCGAGAAGCGCAACGGGCGCACCATCCTGCGAGTGTGGAGCATGTGGAGCGGCGACGAGGAGCGCGTGTTTCAGGGCGTGGTGGACTATTTCAACCGCCATGTGGCGCCGCGCCTGAACCCACCCCTCTACCTTGAAAATCTGGGAGCCGTCGAGGATACCAAAATCATCCGCGCGATTGTGGCAGGCGCACCGCCCGACTTTTTCACCCTGCGCGAGCCAGGCTATCTTGCGCCGCTCGCTGCCAATAACGCGCTGCTGCCTTTAGATGAGTGGTTCCGCGAATCGGGGCTGCGCGAATCGGACTTCATCCCCGCCGCGCTGGAGCAGGGACGCTATCAGGGTCGGCTCTACTCGATGCCCTATCTGCTGGATGCGCAGGCGCTCTTCTGGAACCCGTCGTTGTTTCGCCGGGCGGGCTTGCCGCCCCATCGCCCGCCACGCACTTTAGAAGAGATGCTGATGTATGCTCGCCAGCTGACCCTGCGCGATTCGACGGGCGAGATTCGCGTGCTGGGCATGCGCCCGCCTGAACTCACCTTCATTATCGGCGCGTTCGGTGGGCAGTTTGTGGACCCGCAAACGGGCGCTATTACTGCCGACCATCCCGTGAATCTGGAGGCGGCGCGCTACTATCGGGCGCTGATTGAGGCGATGGGCGGTGGGCGGCGCGTGCAGGCGTTCACCGCCGGCTTCGGCAACGAACAGGGCACAAACAACCCCTTCTTTCTCGGCAAAATCGCCATGATGATCAACGGGCAGTGGAACCCCTACTGGTTCCAGAAGTACGCGCCCCATGTGCCCTACGATGTGGCGCCCATCCCCTATCCCGCTGGTAAGCCGCACCTGCAGCGCCCCACCTGGATTGGGCAGAACATGTTCTGCATCCCGCGTGAATCGAAGCATCCGCGCGAGGCGTGGCACTTTTTTGTCTGGATGCAGAGCGAGGAGGCGCAGGTGCTGTTCGCCGAGACGATGCACGGCATCCCCAACATTCGGCGTGTGCTGCGCAATCCACGCCTGCGCACGCCCCGCTCGCCCGATGAAATCTGGAAGCGCGGCTACGCGAAGTTTCTGGACCTGGTGGACAGCCCCAACGCCCGCTTCTTCCCCACCACGCCCGTCGCCACGCTCTACCTGCACGAACTTGCAACCGCGCAGGACTTCATCATCAGCGGCAACAAGACGCCCGAACAGGCGCTGCGCGATGTGCAACAGCGTGTCGCCGCCGAATACCGCCGCTGGCGGTAGAGCTTGAGGTATACTTTCGGTAGTATGCAGCAGGCTTACGAGGCACAACTTGCGCCGTTCCTGAACCGTATCATTCACGGCGATTGTCGCGAGGTGCTGAAACAGCTGCCGGATGAGAGCGTCGATCTCATCATCACCTCGCCGCCCTATGCTGACCAGCGCAGGAATGTGTACGGCGGGATTCATCCCGACCACTATGTAGAGTGGTTCCTGCCGATTGCCGCCGAACTTCAGCGCGTGCTGAAGCCGACAGGCTCTTTCGTGCTGAACATCAAGGAGCGTGTGGTCAACGGCGAGCGCCACATCTATGTGCTGGAACTCATCCTCGAGATGCGGAAGCAGGGCTGGCTCTGGACAGAAGAATACATCTGGCACAAAAAGAACTGCTATCCCGGCAAATGGCCCAATCGGTTCCGCGATGCGTGGGAGAGGCTTCTGCACTTTACGAAACAGCGGCAGTTCAAAATGTTTCAGGAGGCGGTGATGGTGCCGATGGGCAGCTGGCGACACGGACGCCTCAAGAAACTGGGCGAGAACGACCTGTACCGCTTCAACTCACGAGCGGGGAGCGGATTCGGCAAGCGCGTGGCGAACTGGATCGGGCGCGAATGGGCTTACCCGACCAATGTGTTGCACATGGCAACCGAGTGCTATAATCGCTACCACGCAGCAACCTTCCCTGTAGACCTGCCCGCATGGTTTATCAAGCTGTTCACTGAACCGGGCGATGTGGTGCTGGACCCCTTCATCGGCTCTGGCACAACCGCCATTGCCTGCCTTCGCCTGGACCGTCGCTATATCGGCATCGAAATCAAAGAGGAGTATGTCCGTCTCGCTGAAGAGCGAATCGCCAGAGAGCAGGCGGAGCCAAACTTATATACTTTTGCGGAGGGGAAAGTCTCATATGAACATAAATGAATTAGAGTTATTAATAAAAAGATGTTTAGATGAATTTTATCGAAGGCGCATAGAGAACCTGTCAACATTGGGCTTGAGGGAGGTTCTCAAACGAAAGAATCCGTACCTGATGCGGGCAATCGGGCTGCGTACAGCAGCGGAGCTGGTCGAATACCTTTTGCAGATTCACACACAGGCATCGGATGAGACTATCTTTGGCGATGCATTTGTAGAGCCGATCGTACTGGCAGTGAGTGGTGGAAAAAAGTCCAGCGCGAAAGGGGTCGATATCGAAATCGACACTGACACCTATAAAGCTATCGCTGTCAAATCGGGACCGAATGTCTTCAACTCCAGCCAGACCGCCAGAATGAATGATGAGTTTCAGGAACTGCAGAATCGGCTTCGCCAGCATTTAAAAAATCTTCGCAAGCAATTCGATCCCATTCTTGGATGCTCTTATGGCAAGCGCATCAGCGAACCTACTAAAAGCAGAAGGTATCGCATTATTTCAGGTCAGGCATTCTGGCAAGAGATAACAGGGGATCCCGATTTCTACCTCAAATTAGTGCACCTGATGCGAGACTACCCTGATAAGCAGCGTGAGCGGTATCAACAAGAGTGGAGCAAGGCTGTCAACCGCTTTACTCGCGATCTCCTGAATGAATTTGCGGATGAGGAAGGGACACTGGATTGGGAGAAGATTGTGCGATTCAATTCAGAAACACCCTCGCACAGGAGGAAACCCGAAGAATAAAGTTTAAACTTATGGGGATCATCGTTGGTTTAGAAGGTGGTGGTACCAAGACAGGCTGTGCCGTGCTGGATGAGAATGGCAGGTTGCTTGCCTATGCGGAGGGCGGACCTGCCAATCTGAACTTTGTCAGCGAGGCGGTTCAGCGCGAATCGTTCGAGACGGCATTAGAGGGCGCACTGCGCGGCATCAGCGAACCCGTGCGGGTGCTGGGCTACACGGTGGCTGGCTCGCGGGCGAACTGGGACTGGCTGCTGCAGCGGCTGGGCGACCCCCACGCAATTGCCATCGAGGAGGCGCGCATGGCGTTTGCCAGCACGGGGCAACTCTATGCGCACGGTCTGACGGTGATTGCGGGCACAGGTTCGCTGATTGCCGCGTTTATGGACGATTCGCTTGTGCGCACGGTGGGGGGCTGGGGCGCGCTGCTGGGCGATGAGGGCAGCGCGTACGATGTGGCGCTGCAGGCGGTGCGGGCAGCCGTGCGCGCGTGGGATAGACGCGACCCCGACACGCAACTGGTGCAGGCAGTGCAGCGCTATTTCAGGGTGCGCTGCCTCGACGAGTTAGTCCCGCTTTTTTATCAGCAGGGCGTGCCGCGTCATCAGCTGGCGGGCTTCGCGCCGCAGGTGGTACGGCTCGCCCGACGCGGTGATGAACGCGCGAGGGCGATTCTGGAGCATGCGGCGGCGGTGCTGGCGCACGACGCGATTGCCTGTGCGCGGGGGCTGTTCGCGCCCGATGAGCCGTTGCGGGTAGCCATCACAGGCGGCATGTTTCGCGGGCGGACGCCTTTCCGACAGCGCTTTGAGGAATGCTTTCGGGCGGCGTTCCCGAACGCGCGGTTGCGCCCGCCCGTGATGCGCCCCGCTGTTGCCGTCGCCAGGCTCGTGTGGCGACAATTTCAGCGATACCCCCTCACCCGTACCCTCTCCCTGTGAAAAACAGGGAGAGGGTTCCTGTTTTTTCACACCGGTTCGCCGAGCGCACGCAGGCGCGTTTTGGCGCGTTCGAGGGCGAGGCGAGCTTCAGCCAACTCCTCTTCCGAAAGCGGCTGCTGGAGGATTTCCGTCGCACGGCGCAGCGCCACCCGTGCGCGGTCGGGATCGATCTCCTCGGCTAACTCGGCGGCGTCCGCCAGCACAATCGTGCGGTCGGGCAGCACCTCCGCGAAGCCGCCCAGCACGGTGAAACGGCGTGTGACGCCATCCGCGCGGCGATACTCGCCGATGCCGTAGGTCAGCTCCGCCACCATCGGCGCATGCCCGCCCAGCACGCCAAAGTGCCCTTCACTGCCAGGCAGGCGCACATGCACCACCCGCTCCTCCAGCACCACACGCTCCGGACTCACTATCGAGAGCAGGAACTCCCGCATTATGCCGCCCCCTGCAACTGCTTCGCTTTCTCGAACACATCCTCGATGGAGCCGCACATGTAGAACGCCTGCTCCGGGTAGTCGTCCATCTCGCCCTCGACGATCATCTTGAAGCTGCGCACGGTGTCTTCGATGCGCACATAGCGACCGGGGTTGCCCGTGAACTGCTCGGCGAGGAAGAAGGGCTGGGAGAGGAACCGTTCGATCTTGCGTGCCCGCGCCACGATGAGCTTGTCCTCGTCTGACAGTTCATCCACGCCCAGGATGGCGATAATATCCTGAAGGTCGCGATAGCGTTGCAGGATTTGCTGCACGCTGCGGGCGACCTGATAATGCTCCTCGCCCACAATCGCGGGGTCGAGGTTCTTGGAAGTGGACGCGAGCGGGTCGACGGCGGGGTAGATGCCCTTCTCGGCGATGCGCCGCTCCAGATAGACATAGGCATCGAGGTGGGCGAAGGTGGTCGCGGGCGCGGGATCGGTCGGGTCATCGGCGGGCACATAGATGGCTTGCACGGAGGTGATGGAGCCGCGTCGGGTGGAGGTGATGCGCTCCTGCAGTTCGCCCATCTCGGTCGCCAGGGTCGGCTGATAGCCGACCGCCGATGGCATGCGCCCCAGCAGCGCCGACACCTCCGCGCCTGCCTGCACGAATCGGAAGATGTTGTCGATAAACAGCAGCACATCCTGACCTTCCTCGTCGCGGAAGTATTCCGCCATCGTGAGGGCGGTCAGCCCGACGCGCAGGCGTGCGCCCGGCGGCTCGTTCATCTGCCCGAACACCAGCACCGTCTGGTTGATGACGCCCGTCTGCATCATCTGCAGGTAGAGGTCGTTGCCCTCGCGGGTACGCTCGCCCACACCTGCGAACACGGACACGCCCTGATGCTCGGTGGCGATGTTGCGGATGAGTTCCTGGATCAGCACCGTTTTGCCCAGCCCTGCGCCGCCGAACATGCCAATCTTACCGCCCTTGTTGAAGGGGCACAGCAGGTCAATCACCTTCAGCCCCGTTTCCAGAATCTCGGTGCGCACGTTCTGCTCTTCGAGCGCGGGGGCAGGCTTGTGGATGGGCGCGAATCGGTCGGCGTTCACCGGACCTTTCTCGTCGATGGGTTCGCCCAGCAGGTTGAAGAGTCGTCCGAGCGTGGCGCGTCCGATGGGCACGGTGATAGGCGCGCCGGTATCGATGGCGGGCATCCCGCGCACGAGCCCGTCGGTCGAGGAGAGGGCGATTGTGCGCACGGTATCGTCGCCCAGATGTTGCGCCACTTCGCAGGTGAGATCGATGCCGCGCGATTCGTCCCTGATTTTGATCGCGTTGTAGATGGCAGGCAGCTGACCCTCTGGAAAGCGCACATCCACAACGGGTCCCATAACCTGAATTACTTTACCGATATTTGCCATCGTTTCTCCTCCCTGTGTGCATAGCTGGTCTATCCGATTTCCATTCGGATGAATCGGCGCACTTGGATATCGGCGCCTGTTTGCTGGATCAGTTTGCCGATGGTGAGCGATTCATCGCGGTAGTAGGGCTGTTCCAGCAGCACGACGCGCTGGATGAAGCCTTTTTGGACACGCCCGCGCGCGATGTTCTCAGCGATCTGCTCCGGTTTGCCCTCGTTGAGGGCGCGCTGCTTTTCGATTTGCAGCTCCTGTTCCAGCGTTTCGGCGGGCACCTCGTCGCGCGTGAGGTAGGTCGGTGCGCTCCACGCGATCTGGATGGCGATTTCGTGCGCCAGGTTCTGCAGGGCTGGCGTCTCCGCGCTGCCGGTCAGCACCACCATCACGCCGACGAGCCGGTTGTGGTGGATATAGACATCGACCACGCCGTTCTCGCCGTCGGGCACGCGGGCAATCGCGTAGTTTTGCAGGGCGATGCGCTCGCCCGTTTTGCCCATCGCCAGCTCGATGCGCTTTTCGAGGGTGAGGGAGGGATCGCTCGGTGCAGGTTGCTGGAGCAAAGTGTCCCGTTGCCCCTCCTGCCCGAAGGCAAGCACCCCCTCGAGCAGTTCGCTGGCGAGCGCCTGGAACTCCTCGTTGCGTGCCACGAAGTCGGTCTCGCAGCGCAGGTCGATCAGGGCGCCGGTGCGTCGGTCGTCGGTCACCTTGCCAGCAATCACGCCCTGATTGACCTCTTTGCTGGCGCGTTTGGTGGCGATAATCGCACCTTTTTCGCGCAGGATGAGGCGGGCTTTATCCATGTCGCCGCCCGCCTGCTCCAGTGCCTGTTTGCAGTCCATGAACCCTGCGCCCGTTTCGTCGCGCAGTTCCTTAATCATCTGCGGTGTGATGCTCATCAGTAGTCCTCCTCCAGTTCTTCCAGTCGGTGTCGGCGCATCAGCTCCCACTCTTTGCCCATAATCTCCTCGTCGGAGGGGGATGGCGCGGGTTCTGATGCGGTGGTAGCAACCTCAATCTCTTCGCCGAACATTTTGCCGTACTCGGCGACCTGTTCCGGCGAGAGCGGTGCCTCTTCCTGCACTTCGGGGATTTCGGTGGGCAGCACTTCGGCGCCCTGCCATTCGAGCTGCTTCTCCTCGATGATGGCATCGGCGATGCGTCCGGCAATCAGCCGAATCGCCCGAATGGCGTCGTCGTTGCCCGGGATGGGGTAGTCCACCTCGTCGGGGTCGCAGTTGGTGTCGACAATCGCGACGGTGGTGATACCCAGCCGATTGGCTTCGGCAACGGCGGTATGCTCCTCTTTGAGGTCGACGATAAAGAGCGCGGCGGGCAGTCCGGGCATATCTTTGATGCCCTCGAGGTTGCGCTCCAGCTTTTCGTACTCTTTGCGCAGTTTGGCGGCTTCCTTTTTGGGGATGCGCTCCAGCTCGCCTTCCTGGATCATGCGTTCCAGCTCTTTCAGGCGGCGGACGCGCTGTTGGATGGTGCGGTAGTTGGTGAGCATGCCGCCCAGCCAGCGGTAGTTGACATAGTACTGGCGGCAGCGCAGGGCGGCTTCCTTGATGGCATCGCGCGCCTGCTTCTTCGTGCCCACGAACAGCACATGCCCGCCCTCGTTCACGATCTGCTTGATCGCCTGCTGCGCTTGATTGAACATCTCGACCGTCTTGTGCAGGTCGATGATGTAGATTCCGCTGCGTGCGCCGTAGATGAAGCGCTTCATGTTGGGGTGCCACTTGCGGGTCTGATGCCCGAAGTGAACCCCTGCTTCCAGAAGTTCCCGCATTGTTAGGGTTGCCATCGGTTTCCACGACCTCCTCTGGGTTAGTTTCCACCCGTGCCGTCATCCGCGCTTTCCACCCTTTGTAGATCAGGAGCATCCCGCTCCTGCCTGCGGCGCCTGACGCCCGCGCAGGGCACCCCAGCGCGTCGGGCACGGTACGATGTCGCGCGGCAGTCCACCACGCGCCCCAGAAGTATACCCGATGGGTGGGGCATCACAGGATGGAAGGACGAGCCGCCTCGCCCTTGCAAAACATCTGACCCGACTGGCTGTTGCGCCAGCGCGGTTTTATCGGGCGGATTCAGGCAGGAGAATGCGATTGCGCACAGAAATAGCAACTGGAGGTGCGATCGATAATGGTGGACACCCTGCCGAAGGCGTTTCTGCGCAGTGTGGAGCAGCACGCCGAGAAACCTGCCCTGCTGGTCAAGCGCGACCGCGAATATCACCCCATTACCTATCGGGAACTCTATCGGCGCGTGTTCGCCTGCGCGCGTGGCTTGCACGCGCTGGAGGTGCGCGCGGGCGACCGCGTGGCGATCCTCGCCGAAAATGGACCCGAATGGGCAATCACCGACTGGGCGAACCTGTGTTTAGGCGCGCTCACCGTGCCCATCTACCCCACACTGACCGCCCAGCAGGTGGCTGATATCCTGCGCGATGCCGAACCTGTCGCGATGCTGGTCAGCGATAAACGCCAGCTGCGCAAAGCGCGCGAGGCGCTCGAAGAGACGGGGCTGACGCTCAAGCTCATCAGCATCCAGCCCGATGAAACAGGCACTGCCACCACCTTCGAGGAACTGCTCCAGCTGCCCGGCGAGCTGACCGAATCGCAGTTTCAACGCATCGCCTGCAGCATCGAACCCGACGAGGTGGCAACCCTTATCTACACTTCGGGCACCACCGGCGAGCCGAAAGGCGCGATGCTGACCCATCGCAACTTCATCTCCAATATTGAGGCGTGCCTGGAGGTCATCGAGTGGAACCAGAACGATATTCTGCTCTCATTTTTGCCGTTGAGCCATGTGTTCGAGCGGTGTTGCGGGCACTTTCTGCCCATCTATGCGGGGCTGACGATTGCCTATGCCGAGAGCCTGTTCACGCTGGCTGCCGATATGCTGCAAGTGCGCCCCACACTGATGCTGGGCGTGCCGCGCTTCTTTGAATCGGTGCGCGACCGCATTCTCAACTCTGTTCGGGAGCAGACGCCCCTGAAACAGCGGCTGTTCTGGCAGGCGCATTCAGTGGGCAAGGTGGTCTCCCGCTGCTGGCGCGAGGGGCGACCGTGCCCCTTCCCCACCCGCCTGCTGCATGCCGTTCTGGATCGGCTGGTGGGCGAGAAGATTCGGGCGCGCACGGGCGGACGCCTGCGTCTGTTCATCTCGGGCGGCGCCGCACTGCCCAGAGAGATCGCTGAATTCTTCCACGCCTTCGGCATCCTCATTTTGGAAGGCTATGGACTGACCGAGACCAGCCCCGTGCTGACCGTGAACCCGCCTCATGCACCCCGATTCGGCAGTGTGGGCAAGCCCATCCCCGGCGTGGAGATTCGCATCGCCGAAGACGGCGAGATTCTGGCGCGCGGTCCGAACATCATGAAGGGCTACTACAAAAAGCCGGAAGCGACCGCTGCCGTGATCGACCCCGACGGCTGGTTCCACACAGGCGATATCGGCTATCTTGATGCGCAGGGCTACCTCTACATCACCGACCGCAAGAAAGACATCCTTGTGCTGGCGAACGGCAAGAATGTGGCGCCCCAGCGCATCGAGAATCTGCTGCGTGCCAGCCCCTACATTCAGGAGGTGGTCGTGTTCGGCGACGGCATGAGCGCGCCCGTCGCGCTGATTGTGCCTGATATGGAGCACCTCAAGGAGTACGCCCATCAGCAGGAACTGGACGCCACTGATATCCGCAGCCTGCTGGAGCATGACATGGTTCTGCGGCTCTATCGGCAGGAGATCGAGAAGGTCAACCGCGAGCTGGCGGACTTCGAGAGGGTGAAGGCGTTCCGGCTGCTGCCCAACCCCTTCACCATCGAAAGCGGCGAGCTGACCCCCACCCTGAAGGTCAAACGGCGTGTGGTCGCCCAGAAATATGCAGCGCTGATTCAGGAGATGGCGCGGTAGAATCTCGACATGCAACTCACTCAGGTCTGGCAAGAGGCGTTGCCCGCCACCACGCTCAGCTTCGATGTGCTGGCGCTGCCGCGTCAGCCGACCCTGCTGGTCACGCTGGACGAGCAGCGCATTCGCTTCCATCAGTGGCGTTCAGGCGCGTTTCAGGAGGTGCGCACCGAGCCGTGCCGGCTTCAGCGCGAGATTTTCTGCCTGTCCAACCCGCCCGGCGGCAAGCCGCTTATCTACACCGACGGCAGAGGCTTCGAATGGGGCGAGAAGGCGCTGACTTCTATCATCCCGACGCGCACCGTGCCCATCGGACGCCTGGTGGACGACGAGGGTCTCACGCGCATTCTGGGCTTTGACCATGAAGAGCAGTCGCCCGTCTACTACATCCCGGATAAGCTCCAGCTGGAGGACACCCTGCTGTTCACGCCGGATGACCTGTTTGGTGGCAGGGTGCAGAGCGCGGTGATGGCGATTCCGCGTCTGGCGCGGGCGTGGAGTGCGTTCTACAGCGCGGGCTATCGGTTCGTGTGCCTGCTGCGGAGCGATAAGAAGCAGTCTGTGCGCGTGTATGGGGTGGCGCCGAACCGAATCGCGTGGCTGGAGCTGCGCAGTGGGCGACCCTACCCGCGCTGGTCGATGCGCCTTGAAAGCATCGGCACACCGCGCAAAGAGCAATCCCTTATCGTGCGCATGGGCGACCCGAAAGACGAGGGCAAACTGCTCCTGCTGCTGATGCAGGCGACCGCGAACCGTGCCCTGCTGCGCGGATTTGCACCGATCGGCACCAGGCAAGAATGACCGCTCTGTTGCAAAGAGCGAACGCGTTCGGGAAACAGGGCGCAGGGACCGCGCCCCTATCCCCTGCCACACACCTGTGCGGGCTCGGTCCCCGCGCCCCCAATCGGGGGAACCAATCGTGCCAGAAAGCCCGATCGGGTATCCTTGCAACGGAGCAGCCGCCTCTCTTTATGAATCGCCATGTCGGGCAAGCTCTATGTGGTCGCCACGCCGATTGGCAATCTGGAGGACATCACGCTGCGGGCGTTGCGCGTGCTGAAAGCGGTCGCGCTGATCGCGGCGGAGGACACCCGCCACACGAAGAAGCTGCTCGCCCGCTACGAGATTGAAACGCCTCTGATCAGCTTCCATGAGCATTCGCCGCCGGCTCGCCTGCGCGAGATTATTCAGCGGCTAAAGGCGGGCGAGGATGTGGCGCTGGTGACGGATGCGGGCACGCCCGCAATCTCCGATCCGGGCGCGGCGCTGGTGCAGGCAGCCCATGAGGCGGGCATCCCTGTCGTGCCCGTGCCAGGCGCCAGCGCGGTGACGGCGGCGCTCTCCGCGGCGGGTTTCCCCGCCCAGCGGTTCCGATTCGAGGGCTTTCCACCCCGCAAAGCGGGCGCCCGCCAGCGATTCTTCGAATCGCTCAAAGAGGAAGAGGCGCCTGTTGTGCTGTTCGAATCGCCGCATCGACTGCTGAAGACCCTGCAGAGCGCGTTCGAGGTGCTGGGCGACCGTCGGGTGACCATCTGCCGCGAGATGACCAAGCAGTTCGAGGAAATTTTTCACGGCACGCTCAGTGAGGCGATCGACCACTGGCAGAAGCATCCCCCGCGCGGCGAGTTCGTGATTGTGATCGGCTGAAAGTCAGAACAACCGTAGCCCGAGCGTCTCGCCCAGGTCCGCCGCGAAAAAGGAAAGGGACCTCCGTGTCCCGATGCTTCAGGGAGGTTGCCAGTGGTGCCCTCCTGCTGAAGGTCGCACTCCCTTGCGACACCCTGTATCATACCCGCTCCATGACAAAAAAGTCAAGGGGTAGCGGGTTAAAGATGGGTTCGCGCTGGCGACTGTCGTTATAGAGCGCGAGCAGGTGCGCGTCAGGCTCCTTGCCCGCTGCCTGCTGCTCAATCAGCGTCGCAATCGCCTCGAAGCGTTGCTGGTGGTCGTGGAAGCGTTGTTCGGCGTAGTCGCGCGCGGCGCCTGTGGTGATCAGAAAAGTCCAGTCAGATGCCTGCATCAGCAAGAGTTCCCGCGCCAGCTGCTGGAGATAGGGCTGAAGTTGCGTCGAGCCGCCGTATGCCTCTAAAAGTTGCAGGAAGCGCACTTCGGCGCGATAGAGCTGCTCCCACACCCATGCGTTCTGCTCGTTCAGCCAGATGAAGTGGAACCCACCCTCGCCCCACGAGCCTTCGGGCAACAGCACCGTTTCATCGGGCGGCAGGCGTTCCAGCGCCTCTGAGCCGGTGAGCATCTCGATATCGGGGTCGCCCGCGATGCGCTGGATGACCGCCGCGAGCCATTCGGGTCCTTCGAACCACCAGTGCCCGAACAGCTCAGTGTCGTACATCGAGACCAGCACGCCCGGCTCGCCTGTTTGGGCGCGATGGTCGCCCAGCACCTGCTTGAGCAGCCCGACGAAATGGTCGGCGTGCGCCTGCACCGCCTCGAACGCCGCGTACGGCTCATACGGCTGCTTGCTGGCGAGGTCAGCCCTGTTCTCGCTCACGCGCCAGTAGCGCAGGCGACCGGGATAGTGCTGCTTATGGAACTCCAGGTAGCGGGCGTCGCCGGGGTAGCCGTGTTCACCACTCCAGACCTGCAGGGTGGTTTGCGGGTCGCGGGCGAACACGGCGAGCGGCGTGGGGGCGGGCACCCGGTAGGCGCGATAGGGGCTGCGCTCGGCTCGCTCGCCCTGATAGGCGCGCTGCGCCTGCTTGAACAGCTGCGCCAGCGCGGGGAACCGTGCGAGATAGGTGCCCAGTGGTTCGCCTCCGCGCAGCATGTGCGTGTCGACAAAGAAGTATTGCACGCCCGCCTCGCTCAAAAACTGTTCGATGCCCGCACGCTCACGGGGCGGGATCAGCTCGCGGGCGACAGGCGGCGCCCAGCGATAGGCGGGGCGATAGGCGCATTCGGGCAGCCAGAAGCCGCGCGGCGCACGCCCAAAATAGCGCTCATAGGTCTGCACGCCTAACAGCACCTGCGCCCGTACGCACTCGTCGGTACCGATCAGCGGCAGGTAGCCGTGCGTCGCCGCGCTGGTGATGACCTCGATCGCCTCCAGGTCCTGCAACTGCCGAAAGCCTGACAGCAAATCGCCATTCAGCTCGTTGAGCAGCGCCTGCTGGCGCTCATAGAACCTCTGCCAGAAGTATGCCAGCCCCGCCTGCCAGCGGATACCCTGCTGACGGAACGCCTGCATATCGGTGCGGGATGCCTCCTGCTTGAACTGCAGGTAGCTTGCCATCTCGGTTCGGAACGCGGGGCTGGCGAGCTGTTCCTGCAGGATGGGCGTGAAACTGATGGTGTAGCGCGCGGGAATGCCCTGCTGAAGCAGGCGATGGGTCTGCTCCCACAGCGGCAGATAGCATTCGGCAGCCGCCTCCACCAGCCAGTCAGTGCCGTGAGGCGACCTGCCATGCGTCAGCACATAGGGGATGTGCGAGTGCAGCACCAGCGCCCAGTAGCCCAGCGGTCGGCTCATCCCCTCTCTGGTTCGCCTGACGCTCGCGCTCTCCTGCTGGGAGGGCTGCGGAAGCTGCGCTTCCGCACTCCACAGCTGGGGCAGTGGAAGCTGCGCTTCCGCACTCCACAGGCGGGGAGCGAGTATACTCCTTGTTATGGTGAAGGCGTCGCTCGATATCGATGCGCTGGTGGCGGGCGTGCTGAAGGGCGAGACCCGCGCGATTGCCCGCGCCATCAGCCTGGTGGAGGATCCCAGCCTCCAGCGGCTCGCCCTGCTGGAGAAGCTGTTCCCCCACACGGGGCATGCCATCAAGGTGGGCATCACGGGCGCACCTGGCGCAGGCAAAAGCACGCTCACTTTCCAGCTCATTCCCCGCTTTCGCCAGCAGGGGTATCGGGTGGCGGTGCTGGCGGTGGATCCCACCAGCCCCTTCAGCGGCGGCGCGATTCTGGGCGACCGCATCCGCATGGAAGATAATCTGGCGGGCACCTATATCCGCAGTCTTGCCAGTCGGGGCAGTCTCGGCGGTCTCTCGCGCGGCGTGCCCCCTGCCGTGCGCGTGCTGGAAGCCGCCGGGTTCAACCTGATCCTGATTGAGACGGTGGGCGCGGGGCAGCTGCAGGTCGATGTGCGTTTCGTTGCCGACACGGTGGTGCTGACGCTCGTGCCCGAAGCAGGCGATGTCATCCAGGCGATGAAGGCGGGCATTATTGAAATTGCCGACATCTATGTGGTGAATAAAGCCGACCGCGAGGGCGCGACCCGCATGCGACTGGAGCTGCGCGCCGCGCTGGAACTGGGCGAGAAGCCGAAAAGCTGGAACCCGCCGATTCTGCTCACGGAAGCCCTGCACGGCAGGGGCATCGACGAGCTGGTGCAGTTCATTCAGGAACACTGGAACCATCAGCGTCGCGCGGGCGGCTGGGAGCAGCGCCGCCAGCAGCAGTTGGAGTGGGAGATGCAATCGCTGGTGCATGAGACGCTTGAGGCGCGCGCTCGCGCCCTCACCCAGCAGCTGTTCGATCGCGAGACCCTCACCCGCATCGCGCAGGGTCAGGAAAACCCCTATCCCCGCCTGCTCGAACTCTGGCGGAGCATGCACTCTGCTTAGGGTACAACACAGAACCCCTTATTGCGATGGAAGTGGAGCCTGTCGGGTACACTCTAACCGTACAGGAGATACGCGCATGCAAATCCGACGCATGAATCGGTTGATACGGGAGAAAAGCCCCTATCTGCTGCAGCACGCTTACAATCCCGTGGACTGGTACCCGTGGGGCGCGGAGGCGTTCTTTCGCGCCCGCACCGAGGATAAGCCTGTGTTCCTCTCCATCGGCTACTCCTCGTGCCATTGGTGCCATGTGATGGAGCGCGAATCGTTCGAGAACGAATCGATAGCGGCGATTCTGAACGAACATTTCGTGCCTGTGAAGGTGGATCGGGAGGAGCGTCCTGATGTGGACGAGATTTATGTGACGGCGGTGCAGCTGATTCGGGGCGCAGCGGGCTGGCCGTTGTCGGTGTTTCTGACGCCCGATGGCGAGCCGTTCTATGGCGGCACCTATTTCCCGCCTGCTGTGTTTGCTGATCTGTTGAATCAGGTCGCCCATCTGTGGCGCACGCAGCGGGCGCAGGTGTTGCAGGCTGCGAAGGAGCTGACCAGCGATCTGCGGACAGTGCTCAGCTTGCAGGGGCGCGAGCTGCGGGGCAAGCGCGAGCCGTCCATCTTCCGCACCTGTCTGAATCGGTTCTTCGCGGGCTATGATCCGGAGCATGGGGGCTTTGGCGACGCGCCCAAGTTCCCGCCCAATACCGCGCTGCCCGTATTGCTGTGGATGGCAGAGGCGTGGCAGAGCGAGGAAGCAGGTCTCATGGCGCTCCACACGCTCAATAAGATGGCGGAAGGCGGCATTCATGATCACATCGGCGGCGGCTTCCATCGCTACGCCGTCGACCAGCGATGGCTACTGCCCCATTTCGAGAAGATGCTTTATGATAACGCGCAGCTGGCGTGGGCGTACACCCGCGCCTACACACTGACGGGCGAAGCGGAGTACGCGGCTGTCGCGCACGACACCCTGCAGTGGATGGTTCGCGAGCTGCGCACCGATGAGGGCGTGTTCGCCAGTGCGCTGGACGCCGACAGCCCCGACGGCGAGGGCGCGTTCTATACCTGGACCCAGAGCGAGATTTACGACGCGCTGGACGCCGACACCGCCGCGCTGGTCTGCACCGTGTATAACATCCAGCCCGACGGCAACTACCGTGAGGAGGCGACAGGTCAGCCTACAGGGCGCAATATTTTGCATCGGCGGGACTCGCTGAACGAGCTGGCGAACCAGCTCGGCATGGGTGTGGACGAACTGCGCGAGCGCCTGCAGGAAGCGCACACGCGCCTGCTGGAGGTGCGTGCCCGTCGCCCCTCGCCCGCCCGCGACAACAAGGTGCTGACCGACTGGAACGGGCTGGCAATCAGCGCGCTGGCTCACGCTGCCGTCGCGCTGGAGAACCCCACCTATCGCACACTCGCCGAGCAGGCTGCCGAGTTCATCTGGCAGCGACTGCGTGATGGTCAGGGCAACCTTCTGCACCGCTATTGCGACGGTGAGGCGGCGATCCCCGCCTATCTCAGCGATTACGCACTTTACGGGATGGGGCTGGTCAGCCTGTTCGAGGCGACCGAAGACGACCGCTGGCTCGAACGCGCCGTCGAAATCGCTGACCAGCTCATCGAGAAGTTCCACGATGCCGAGCGGGGCGGCTTCTTTGAGACCGCCGACGAGCATACACTGCTAATTGTGCGGTACAAGTCGGTGCAGGATCGGCAGCTGCCATCGGGCAATGGCGCGGCGGCGCAGTTGCTGGCGAGCCTGAGCCACCTGCTGATTGGCGACGATCCCGCCCGCAGCGAGCGGTACGCGCAACTTGCGGGCGAAGCCATCGACTCGGTGTGGGAGCTTATCCAGCGTGCGCCCAGCGTGTGCAGCAGCCTGCTGTACGCCTATCTGTTGCTGGAGGGCGATACGCTGCCGACGCCTGATCTGAAAATCGAAGCCGTGCCCGCTGAGTCAGAACAGCAGGGTCCTGTCACCGTGCATCTGGTGACCCAGTCTGAAGGGTTGCTGGTAGTTTTTGAGATTGAGCCGGGCTGGCACATTCAGGCGGCGCAGCCGACCCGCGCCGATCTGACCCCCACGCGCGTGGAGGTGCAGACCGACCTGCCCATCATCTTCGGTGAACCCATCTGGATACCGCCACAACCGTATCAGGTGGGTGGGGAGCAGTTGATGGTCTATCGCACGCAGGCTGCCGCGCTGGTTCCGATTGTGGGCTTCCGTGAGGGCGAGCCAGCGGAGGAGGGTTTCATCCGCGTGCGGGTTGTCTATCAGCCCTGCACCGACACCGAGTGCGCCCTGCCCGTTGAACGCTCCTTCCTGTTGCCCGTGAGCCTGCGCGAATAGGCGCGGGTATCATGGCGTCGATGGAACAGCTGACTCTGCAGGCATTTAAGGCAAGCGTGCAACAGGCAACCCCGCCCGACCTGCCTGTGCCACTGCTGGCGCTCTGGTACGAGGCGCGTGGCGACTGGAACCGCGCGCACGAGCTGGTGCAGAACGACCCGACCCGCGAAAGTGCGTGGGTGCATGCCTATCTCCACCGCAAGGAGGGCGACCTTGCGAATGCCCGCTACTGGTACAACCGCGCCAGCCGCCCACCCGCCGACGGCGACCTCGAAACCGAATGGGAACAGATTGCCCAAACCCTTCTGGAGCAGATGAATCGATAGCATGGTATAATCAGAGCAGGAGTGGCGATAGAGATTCGCACCTTTGAGGACATCGTGCGGGTGCTTCGTGAACACCCGGAGTGGCTGGAGGAGGTACGGCGGCTCATCCTCACCGAGGAGCTGCTCCGCCTTCCAGCGCGCTTTGACGCCTTTGTGCAAGAGTCGCGCGAGTTCCAGAACAGTATCACCGCGCGCGTGGATACCCTTGAGCAACGCTTCGATGACTTCGTGCAGGAGATGCGCGAGTTCAAGCAGGAGATGTATGAGTTCCGTGACAGGATCACCGAGGAGGTGCGCGTCCTGCGGCAGGATGTGAATCGACTTGATGGGCAGATGCAAATGGTGATCAACGACCTTGCCCGCCTGAAGGGCAGCGATCGCGAGAACTTCTATCGCTCCCGCGCCGCGTCGATATTCGGACGACTCCTGAGGTCGGTTCGCCTGACGGATACGAACCGCCTGTTTGATCAGATAGCCGAACGCTTTCCCGGAGACAGGAATAAGATGAATGAGATCGGTCTGGCTGATCTCATCGTGGAGGGAACGGGACGCGAATCGGGCGTTCCTAAAATGGTGGTGCTGGAAGCTTCCTGGACAGTCGACCAAAGTGATGTGGAGCGTGCCGTTCGGTGTGCCGAGATTCTGCGTCAGCTGGGCTATAATGCTGTACCGGCGGTCGGTGGAGAGGAGATTCGGGAGGATGCTCTGCAGATGACTCTTGAGCAGGGCGTGCTGGCGATAGTGAACGGAACCTTTTACAACGAGGCAGTCGCCTCGTGATTCAGCGGCGGGCTGCCACCAGGCTCCGCCGATAGGTCGGATGGCTCAGATGGTCGATCGCCACGCCGCCGCGCGAGCGTGCGCTGTGAATGAAGTAGCCCTCGCCGATGTAGATGCCCGTGTGGTCGATCCCCTTCCCCTTCACCGCGAAGTAGAGGCGGTCGCCCGGTTGCAAATCTTCGATTCGGGTGATGGGGATACCTTTGAGCGCCTGTTCGCGGGCGCGGCGGGGCAGGCGGATGCCCAGCTGTTCATAGACCAGCTTCACGAAGCCGGAGCAGTCGATGCCGGTGCGCGGGTCGTTGCCGCCCCAGCGGTAGCGCGCGCCCAGATACTGCATCGCCAGGCGCGTCACATAGCTGGGATCAACCCCGCGCGGCAGGTTGTAGACCACCTCGTAGGGTGTAATCTTTACCGCACTGCGGGGCAGCCAGCCGAGCGCACCGTTTTGCATCAGCACGCCACACCAGTTGCCCCGCTGCGCCTGCATCATCAGATAGTAGCGGGCGGGCACCCGCCAGTAGATGGGTGCGCGCGGGTCCGGACGCTGATAGATGAGCGTCGGACGCACCACCAGAACCAATCGCCCCAGCCGATGCGTCACATAGCCCGTCGCCTGACGCGACGACGGACTGCGTGCCGAGAGCGTCCGTCCCGTGCGTCGATTCGGCTGTTGCATACAAACCCTCTACGCGCTTTGGGCGATGGTCTCTTCTAACGATGGCTCCCGCACCCGATGGCGCTCCGCAATCAGGATACAGCGCAGCGTCTCCAGCGCGCGATTGAGATCGTCGTTCGTGATGCAGTAGTCGTACTGCGGGATATATTCCATCTCCTTGCGCGCGTTTTCGAGTCGGAGCTGGATGGAGGCTTCGTCGTCGCGCCCGCGTTTGCGCAGGCGCGCCTCCAGCTCCTGCAACGAGGGTGGCTGAACGAAAATCAGCACCGCCTCCGGGAATCGCTGTTTGACCTGCATGGCGCCCTGCACATCGATGCGCAGCACCACATCATAGCCGCGCTCGCGCCACTCCTGCATCTCGCGCAGGGGCGTGCCGTACCAGTGTCCATGCACCTGGGCGTACTCCAGAAACGCGCCTTCCTCGATTAGGCGCTGGAACTCCGGCTCGCTGACGAAGTAGTAGTCCAGCCCGTGGCGCTCGCCCGGCGTGCGCGGGCGCGTGGTGTAGGTCACCAGCCGTCGCAGATTGGGCGCGACCAGCTGCCACCGCTCGATCAGGGTGTCCTTGCCCACACCCGCAGGACCCGAAAGCACGATCAGCAATCCGCGTTCACGATTTGCCACTCATGTCACCTCCAGCACGATGGGTTTGCGCTCGCAGCCCCGTTGCCAGGAGCGTCAGTCCAAACAGCCCACCACTGACGGTCGCCATCGAACCCGTAATGGAGACATTTAGCAGGTGCGCGGAGACATAGCCCAGCAACACCGCCAGCCAGCCAAATGTGATGCTGGCGAGAATCATCATCGGCAATCGGCGCGAAATCAACAGGGCTGTCGCGGGTGGCACCACCAGGAACGCCAGCACCAGAATCGCGCCCACCACCTCAAAACTGGCGACCACCACCAGGGCGACCGCCGCCATTAATAAATGATACACCATGCGCGTCGGGATTCCTGCCACCTGCGCATAGACAGGGTCAAAGGTGCTGACCAGCAGCTCCTTGTAAAGCCGGATATTGAGCAGAAGCGTCAGCATCAGCACGCTGCTCAGGGTCCAGACGGCGCGCGGTCCCAGCACGCGCTCGCCCGTCACCCACAAATCCCACGGCACATAGGCGATTTCGCCATACAGCACGCAGTCCAGATCGAGATCGACCTGCCCGCTATAGCGGGAGATGAGCAGGACGCCGAGCGCGAACAGTGCGGTGAAGGTGATGCCCATCGCGGCGTCGGGCTTAATGAATCGACGCTGGCTCAGCCACTGAATGAGGGCGGTGCTGACCATCCCGACCGCGCCCGCGCCCAGCAGCATCGGCAGCGGCGCACGACTGCCCGTGAGCCAGAACGCCAGCACGATGCCCGGCAGCACCGCATGGCTGATCGCGTCGCCCAGCAGCGCCATGCGCCGCAGCAGCAGCCAGCAGCCAACCAGCGCACAGCTGGTCGCCACCAGCCCGCCCGCCATCAACACCCACAGCGTGCTTTGCCAGTCGATCATTGTCGGCGTAGAACCAGCGATGCAAAAAACAGCCCACTAACGAGCAGCACCATCACAGGACCGGTGGGCAGTTGCCCGTAGAACGCGCTCACCAGCACGCCGCCGATTGCTGTCAGCATCCCGAACAGAGCCGATAAGCCCACCATCACGCTCAGTCGGTGCGTCCACAGGCGTGCTGCCGACGCGGGTGTGATCATCAGCGCCACCATCAATAACGCGCCCGCGCTCTGCAAACCCAGCACCACAATCAGCGCGATCAGCCCCATCAGCAGCGCGTCCAGCGCCGCCATGGGCAGCCCCAGCACCTGCGCATAGGCGCGATCAAAGCAGAGCAGGGCGAACTCTTTGAACAGGATGCCAACCACCGTCAGGATCAGCAGGCAGGCGAGCGTGAGGTACAGCGCCTCGTGAGGCAGCAGCGCCGCCGCCTGACCGAACAGGAATCGATCCAGCCCGCTCTGATGCCCGTCGCCCCAGCGCTGGATGCCCGTCAGCAGCACCATCCCGAACCCGAAAAAGACGGAGAGGGTGATGGCGAGCGCGGCGTCCTCCTTGAGGCGCGAGCGGCGCGTGATGACCGACACCGCGCCGATGCCGACCAGACCGCTAACGAACGCGCCCATCAGGAGCCAGCCCATCTGCTTGCCGCCCATCAGGTAGGCGAGGCAGACACCTGGCAGCGTGGCGTGCGCCAGCGTATCGCTCAATAATGCCTTGTGACGCAGGAGCGCGAACGCGCCCAGCACGCCGCTCGCCGCGCCCAGCACCGTCAACCCAATCAGCACCGACAGCGTATTGATGTCCATCATTATCCCGTAGCATGGGCATCCTGCCCATGTCCATCATCAGTCCATATCCTGCAGGAACATTAGTTTGCCACCGTAGGTGCGCTGAAGGTTCTCGCGCGTCATCACGGCGTCCACCCGCCCCGCCGCAATCAGATGTTCGTTCAGCAGCACCACTTCATCGAAGCAGTCGCGCACGGTTTGCAAATCGTGATGCACCATCAGCACGAGGCGCCCCTGATCGCGCAGGTGATGCAGCTGCTCGATAATCACCTGCTCGGTGACGGCGTCCACGCCCGCGAGCGGCTCATCCAGCAGGTAGACAGGCGCGTTCTGTGCGAGCGCCCGCGCCAGAAACACGCGCTGTTGTTGCCCGCCCGATAGTTCCCCAATCTGGCGGTGCCAGAGCGATTCCAGTCCAACCTGCCGCAGGCACTCCATTGCCCAGTCCCGCTCGGCTTTGCCGGGTCGGCGTCCGATGGGCAGGCGGGCGTAGGTGCCCATCAGCACCACATCCAGCACATTCACAGGGAAGTCCCACTCCACAGTGCCGCGCTGGGGCACGTAGGCAATCTCGCCGCGTGGCTTGTCCAGTCGCACCCCGTTGAGCCACACTTCGCCAGCGGCTCTGGGCACCAGCCCCAGTATCGCTTTCAGTAGCGTGGTTTTGCCCGCGCCGTTGGGTCCCACAACCCCTGTCAGCACGCCTCCACGCACGGTGAGCGTGATGCTATGAATTGCGGGCTTGCCGTTATAGACCACCGTCAGATCACGGATTTCCAGTTGCATGGCTCTCACCTCAGGGCATTGAGAATGGTGCGCACATTGTGGTGTATCATGCCGATGTAGGTGGCGGCGTCGCTATCGGGCGGACCGAGCGCGTCAGAGTAAAGCGTGCCGCCCAGTCGCACGCTGTGCCCGCGCTGTCGGCAGCCTGCTATCACCGCCTGTAGCGCACGGGGCGAGATGCTCGATTCGGCAAAGATGGCTTTCACGCGCCGCGCCACGATGAACTCGATCAGCGCCCGCAGGTCGCGCAGCCCATAGTCCGAGAGCGTGCTGATGCCCTGTAGACTGCGCACCTCCAGCCCGTATGCCTGACCGAAGTAGCCGAACGCATCGTGCGAGGTAATCAGCACGCGCTGAGGCGGCGGAATGAGCTGAATCTGCGCTCGGCACCACCGATGCAACGCGATGAGTTGCTGGCGATAGGCGTCGCTGCGGGCACGGAAGCGCGACTCAAACTGTGGGAACTGCTCACAGAGCGCGTCGGTCGCCGATTGAAGCGCATAAATCCAGAGCGAGACATCGTGCCACACATGCGGGTCGGGCTTGCCTTCGGCTTCGGGCGGATAGCGCAACCGCTCAGGCGGAATCGCGCTGGCGACCGCTGCCGTTGGGCGCACGCGCGATAACCGTTCTAAAATCAGGCTCATCTTGCCCTCCAGATGCAGCCCGTTATACAGCACGAGCGTCGCCTTCGCCAGCTGCTGCAGGTCGCCCTCCGTCGGCTTGTAGAGATGGGGGTCGGTGCCCGCTCCCATCAGCGCATAAACGCTCACCTCAGGCTCACCCACATGGCGGGCTAAGTCCGCCACCATGCCAGTGGTGCAGACCACCAGCGGCTGGCTGCCAGTTCGCCGTGCCGTGCAACCAGCGAACGCCGTCAGCGCAGTCGCCAGCGCCGCCCATTCCGCCCGAAATTTAGGCATGCTTAAAATTATGGCATGCGCCTCCTGCGAAATGCAACCCCTGCGGTCAGGGGGTACAATCGTGCTGTGCATCTGGATTTGCGCGATTTGCAGAAGTGCATTCACTGCGGATTGTGCCTGCAGGCGTGTCCGACCTTTGTGGAGACGGGTCAGGAGGCGGAGTCGCCGCGCGGGCGCATCTATCTGATACGGGCGGTGGTGGATGGCAGGCTGCGCTGGGAGCAGGTGGCGCCCCATCTGGACGCCTGCATGGGCTGTCTGGGCTGTCAGACAGCGTGTCCGTCGGGTGTGCCCTATGGCAGGCTGATTGAGGCGGCGCGGGGCGAGGTGGAGCGTCATGCGCGAAGCCCCTTTCAGCGCTGGGTGCGTCAGCAGGCGATCCGGGGCTTCACCACGCCGTGGCGGTTGCAGCTGATGCTGAAGACCGCCCGCTGGCTCCGCCTGAAACGCACCCCACGCTGGTTCGCTCGCCTGCTCGGTGCGCCGCAGGCGGTGGTTCGCCTACCCCAGCAGGTGGAGCCGTCTCTCTCGCGCTTGCCAGAGCAGATTGCCCCTCAGGGCACGCCGAAAGGGCGTATCGGGCTGCTGCTCGGTTGCGTGATGCGCGTGCTGTTCCCGCAGGTGCATCGGGCGACGATTGAAGTGTTGACCCGCTGCGGGTTCGAAGTGGTGATCCCGCGTCAACAGGGCTGTTGCGGCGCGCTCTGGGTGCATAACGGCTATCCCCAGCACGCCCGCAGGCTTGCCCGCCAGCTGTTCCGGGCGTTTCGGGATGTGGATTATATCGCGGTCAACGCGGCGGGCTGCGGCTCGGTAATGAAGGACTATCCCCTGCTGTTTGCGGGCACGCGCGAGGAGCCTGTAGCGCATGCGTTCAGCCAGCGCGTGCGCGATCTGAACGAGCTGCTCGCCGAGCTGGAGTTGCCCCCGCTCCAGCCGCTGACGATGCGCCTGACCTATCACGACGCCTGCCATCTGGTGCATGCGCAGGGCATTCGCGAGCAACCGCGCCAGCTGCTGCGACAGGTGCCGGGCGTCGAACTCATCGAGATGGAGGGCGCCGATATGTGTTGCGGTTCAGCGGGCATCTATAATCTTTTACAGCCGAAGCTGGCGTCGGCGGCGCTTCAGCGCAAGGTCGCGGCGATTCTGGCGACGGGCGCGGAAGCGGTCATCAGCGCGAACCCGGGCTGCACGCTCTGGATCGCGCAGGGACTGAGCGAAGCGGGGCATCCGCTACCCCTCTATCACCCGGTGGAGATTCTGGCACGGGCTTGCCGCAGTCGGTCTGACGATGGCACGGTATGAGCGTGAGCGTGCGCCGCGCTGGTTGCGGCGCTGGTGTCCGAACGAGTATGTGCGCACAGTAGCGGAGATCACGCCCGAATCGCTGCAGGCGCGGGGCATCCGTGCGCTGCTGCTCGATCTGGACAACACGCTGACCCCGTGGCGCAGTCGCGAGGTGCCCCCCGAAGTGGAGGCGTGGGTGCGCCAGATGCAGGCAGCCAATATCGCGCTCTGTTTCGTGTCTAACACGCGCAACATGGAACGCCTGAAGTGGCTCAGCGACTATCTGGGCATCCCCTATGTGCGCGGACCGATGAAGCCGCGTCGGGCGATGTTGCGCCGCGCACTGGAGAAGCTGGGTGTGCCCCCTGAACAGGCAGCGATTGTCGGCGACCAGCTCTTCACCGACATTTGGGGCGGCAATCGGCTCGGCATCTACACCATCTGGGTTCACCCGATGCACCCGCGCGAGTTCTTCGGCACGAAAATCAGTCGCATGGTGGAACGATGGATCCTGCGCCGAATCGAGCCGTACCGTCAGTCGGAGCAGCCATGATAGACGCCGACACGCAGGTAGTGGGCGTGCTGGGCTACCCTGTGCGCCATTCGCTCTCGCCCGCGATGCACAACGCGGCGTTTCGCCACCTGCGCCTGAACTGGGTCTATCTGGCGTTTGAGGTGCCGCCCGAATCGCTTGCGGATGCCCTGCGCGGAATGCGAGCGCTGGGGCTGCGCGGGCTGAACCTCACCATCCCGCACAAGGAGTCGGCGATCGCGCTGGTGGACGCGCTCACGCCTTCTGCGCAGGCGATTGGCGCGGTGAATACCCTCTTCTGGGATTCGGGGCGGCTGGTGGGCGACAACACCGATGCGGAGGGCTTCCTGCGGGCGTTGCGGGCAGCGGGTTGCGAGCCAGAAGGTTTGCACGCGCTGGTGCTGGGCGCGGGTGGCTCGGCGCGGGCGATTGTCCACGCGCTGCAAAGCGTCGGCTGCCGAATCACGCTTGCCAACCGCACGCTGGAACGCGCCCACGCGCTGGCACAGGCGTTCGGGCTGAGCGAAGTGCTGCCCCTCCAGCGCGACGCCCTGCTCAAGATTGTGCCCACTGTGCAGCTGATAGTGAACTGCACCGCGCTGGGGATGGAGCCAGACGCCGACACGATGCCCCCTGTGCCGATCGAGGCGTTGCCTGCCGATGCGTGGGTGTGCGATCTGGTCTATCGCCCACTGCACACGCGCCTGCTCAATTCCGCCCGACGGCGGGGCTTGCGCACCATCGACGGGCTGGGCATGCTGGTACATCAGGGCGCCCTCGCCTTCGAACGCTGGACCGCCCAACCCGCCCCTGTAGAAGTGATGGAGCAGGCAGTGCGGGAGTTATGGAGCCAGCTTCAGGCTCCTGAGAGTGGCTGAAAAAGTTGCAGGCGGTGTGCGCAGTTTGTGTAAGGGGAACGGGTTCAGGTATACTGTCTATCGATGGCAACAGCTGTAGAGCGCAGGAGACGACGCACGCTGGGCGAACACCTGACCCCGCAGACGGTGTTCCGCCGCTATATCCTCCCCGAACTGCTGCCCCACCTTTACACCCATCGCTGGGTTGATCCATTAAGCCTCCTTCTCCAAGCAGCAACTGAAAGGTCGCAGGACGCCTCCGACGCCGACACACACGACAACACTCTAAACGCGCCCCAAATACCGCCAAGACTTCGGCGCCGGGGCGCTGGTGCAGGCAAGTTTCCATCTGTTCCACGAGGGAGCGGTTCGGTTTCATCATGCGAAGATGATAGCCCAGAAAGGCTTAAATTGATGCCAATGACCTTAGGCGAGGGGGTACAATTACTGAGCCGTATGGGAGAGGCGCTCCAGCAATGGTTCAACTGATTCAGGGCGACTGCTTACAGGCCTTGGACACAGTACGCGATCAGGGCATCCCAATAGCCCTGACCTTCCTGGACCCGCCATTCAATCAGGGCAAAGACTACGCTTACTGTGACGACGACCAGCCAGAGCCTCTCTACTGGGAATGGCTAGAACAGGTATGCCGCAAAGTGTACGAGTGCACGGAAGACGGCGGCGCCCTCTACTTCATGCAGCGTGAGAAGAATGCGGAGTTTGTGCTACGCACTCTGCGCGAGACAGGATGGACACTCCAGAACCTGATTATCTGGCTCAAGAAAACCTCTGCAGTGCCAGGGACCTGTCGTTTCGGAAAGCAGTATCAGATTATTGCCTTCGCGACGAAAGGGCGTCGTCCCCGTGTCTTTCATCGCCTGCGGATAGACCTGCCCCCGGAACCTTATCACAAGTATCCCCGTGAAAATGGGGTATTCGTGACCGATTGCTGGAGCGACATTCGCGAGCTGACCTCAGGCTATTTTGCGGGCGATGAAGCCCTGCGGGACTCCTGTGGAGGGCGCCTCCATAAGCAGCAGTCGCCCGTCGCCCTGTTGTTGCGGATTCTGCTCTCTTCTACCAAGCCGGGCGACTGGGTGTTAGACCCTTTTGCAGGCACCGGGACAACAGCCGTTGTGGCAGAGCAATTAGGGCGCCACTGCGTTGCGATAGAGATTGACCCTGCCTATGTCCAATTGATTCGCGAGAGGCTGGAGGCACGGCGAGAAGCAGACTCCGTGCTTCCGTGGCGCCATTACTACCGTTTCACCCCAGAGCTGGACACCATCTGGAGCCTTGAGGTAAGCCAAGCCTGGCGGCGTGATACCCAGATGACCTTGTTCAGGGAGCGATAGTCCGATGGCAATCTTCAGGCTTTACTTTGACATACTCAAGTATCTCAACACAAATCCGCAACTCTTGCACACTGAAAAGCTGGAAGTGATTGCTGCCAGCTATGGAGATTATGCGTACTATGGCGCCCGAAAAACGCTCCAAAGTCATGTGAGCGCACGGGCAAAAGCTCTCCAGCACTTGATACACAAAAATGAGAGCCAGACTCTTCAGGAGTGGTACGGCAAGGATTGGGCGAAAGACTCTGGCAGCTTCCCCGACTTTGTGCTGGAATGCCAAGGCGTGGATCTGTTAGGCGATGGTGCCTTGATTGAGTTGAAAGACAGCGAAGGCGAAGCGATAGCATCCTTCAACTCGACTCTCCCAGAGAAACGCAAAGAGCTCAGTGAGCTTCCCCAACATGTACAATCTTCGGTGAGGTGGTACCAGCGGCAGGTTGGCAAGCCCTGCCCCGATGAGCGTGATTGCTTCTACATAATACGCACAAAGAGACGAGAACCGCATTCCGTGCGCCTCTCAATTGTAGAAGGCTCGTTTTTCTGCACGATTACGAACCAGGAACTCTTGCGAGAACTGTGGAAGCAAGTCATGCAAGAGGCTGGTCTAAGTGCGAATTCGTACAATGTTCAACAGATTTTGGATAAGTTATCGTCTTTGAGTCGCGACCAAATTGCAAAAGTGCGCCGAATCGAGGGTGCTTCCATCAAGCCTCGCCTCAGGGTTATGGCAGAGGTTGAAGCAGAGGGCAATCCCCATAAATACAATGCGATAAAGGAACGCACTGTAAATCTCATTTTTCAACATGACGGTACCCAGTCTAAAAGAGAAGCAGAAATAGTGGCTCAGATGTTCCAGAAGGATGGTCTTACGGCTGAAGTTCAGCCGGAAAATCAGATAACAATCAACGGCATAACAGTCACACTCTGCTTGCTGCAGCACAAGCGCAACGGTGTGTACACCGTAGCCCAGGCACACCTTCCCCACCAGTGCAGAATCCCCAAAACTTCTTCGTCAACACAGAGGGGTTGAAAGAGCTTCTGCAAGATGCTCTAAACGCGCAGGAATGATACAGCGTGCTACTTAGCCCATTCGGATGGACCAATCGTAAGGGATTTCAGGGGTGTCGTAGGGCAGGCGGAACTCGTCAGGACGATCCCGATTATACGGCTCCGTCGGAAAGTTAATCAGCAGCGACGGCTCCACGCCGATGGTCTTATAACCGTGCGCCACCAGCGGCGGAATGACCAGCAAAATCGGGTTCTGCTCCCCCATAAAGAATTCGTTGATCAGCCCATAAGTGGGCGATTCGGGGCGACGGTCATACAGCACCGCCTTGATCATGCCTTTCACCACCACCCAGTAGTCGGTCTGTTTCTCGTGCCAGTGCCAGGCGCGGATCACGCCGGGGTAGTTCAGCGACACATAGGCTTGCCCGAACTTCTGGAAGATGGGATCGTCCGCGCGCAGCATCTCCATCAGGAAGCCGCGCTCATCGGCGTGCGGTGTCAGCCGCTTAATCTGCACGCCCGCGATCAACCGCTCCACTTCCGCCATCGACCCGCTGAATAATACCCAACAACAGCAGGATTCTCGGCGCCGTGCGCGTATTCCCCTATTGCTCGCATCGCCCGAAAGAGGGCTATGGACATCTCAGCAGAGACGCTGGAAATATTAGAACAGCTATTTGAACGCGCTAAACGCATCTGCCTGCAGAAAGGGCTGACCGAGCAGGAGGTGCAGCTGACCAACCTGCCTGCGGGGGTTTTACACGGTGCGGGCGCGGGAAGAGAGCGGCACACGCTGGCTGCGGACAGAGGGTAAAATCGTGACGGAGGTGCCGTGGATCTTTGCGGTGCCGACGGGGGCGAACAAGGTGACGGTTTATTGGGATCCGGTACCGGGTGCGACGGGTTATCGGGTGCGCTGGGGAACGGTGAGCGGGAGTTATCCCGGCGCGAGTGAGGTGTTGTCGGGTTTGGCACGGCAATACACGGTGTCGGGCTTGGTGAGTGAGCAGGAGTACTATTTTGTGGTGGAGGCGGAGTGGAATGGGGTGTGGGGTCCGCCTTTGGAGGAAGATAGCGCAGTGCCGCATGTGGGGGCGATCCCGTGGGACACGCAGGACACGAATTTCATTCTAAGTAGTGTTCGAAGTGTGATAGGATATATTCCATCTGGTGAGTTAAGTGTTTTAGGGCCTGATGGGTTATATTATGAGGAGGACGAGCTTGGTAACCCGTTGCCTCCAACTGCGGCGCCTGGCGTGTATAGGTTATTGATCAGCCAAATCGACTATGGTGGAGGAGTAGTAGTGCCGCGTACCTCGACAAACGAAAGTCTTACTTTGCAAGGTGAAGATCAGACAGGTCCGTATCGTCGCGTTCGCACCAATCAAGATGGGTTTATAGGAGGACATGGTTGGTTTTATTTGCCTCCACTTTTACACCCACGCACAGGTGCTCCACTGGCTCGGATTAACGATACATTCAATGTAGGCGGCCAGCCAACGGAAGACACCCCCTGTGTTTATTTTGGGATACGCGGAGCAAACTGGGATGTAGAGGGAGGGCTGATGCTCCATCATCCGAATCGTGGGCAAGTAGGTTATTATCGGTGGCAGCCTTATCTTGTTTCTCTCTTTGGGAAGGGTAAGCGTCAAACCTGGCCGGTAGCGGGTGACAATCTTAGAGAATATATTTCTATCGATCTGAGGTGAGGGAGGGGAAAGAATGAGCTTCTTTATCAACAGGAACACTCCACCGCCCATAGAGTTGGTTTGCACTGAGAACAACTATCTAACCATCGCAAGGTACGAATCGGGCAAGTGGCAGGCGAAGTCACTCTTTCCTGTGACATTTGATTACCATCGGGAGGCGCGGACTTCTCCCGACCGGCAGTGGATTTACTGCATAACGGTAGCTACTCTGTTAGCAAACTTACAGGTGGGAGAGAAGTTCAACCTTTTATCAAACGCTCTTTATCTTAGCCTATTTTCTCCAGATAGCCGGTATCTGCTGGGCAACTCGATCGGGGGGTTTGCGTATTATCATAACTTGAGCCTTTTCGATGTTCTCAGACGAGAGGAGGTTCGCGAACTAAGTTATGGAAAGGGTGAGATTAAAAAGTTTGGTTGGTATCCTGACAGCCGTCACATCTGGTATGAGCTGGAGTTTCCAGCAAGCCGTGCAGCAAAACCTCGCCTTGTCTATTACCGACAAGATGTTACTACAGGGAAGCGTCGTGTACTGAATGTCAACGAAGTTAAGCAGCTGAGTGGAGATTGGGCGCTAACAGACCAGCGTTTTCGGCATGGATATCCATACTACGCCTACTCACGCCATCATCAGATCCGCCTTCGCATAGAGGGGTCTAAAACAGAAACCATCGGTAATGGACTAAAGACGACCATAAAAACCTATCCTTATGTAAAGTGTGAAACACATGATGGAAAAAAACATGTGATATTGCGCCCTGGTCAGCATCGCTGGAAATATGTTCACGGGTTAGACATAACCGATGATGGACAGTGGGCTTTATTAGTTGGTATTCCAAGAGATAGTACAAAAATTCTCTATCTTTCAGTAGTTGATATCAGGAAAAGCCAAATAGATGTTATTTTTCAAATAGAAAATTTTCAAAAATTAAATAAATTTAATATTTTACAAAGTTATTATTATAAATTGTTTTTGGTTGATTTATGTTATTTTGTTTATTCTTCATAGTACGAGGAGGTATCAGACGATGTTCTGGCAGAAGAGGCAAGATGAGCTAACACCACTGCCCGTTGTTTATACCACTTTGGATATAGATCCCGACCAACCCGCACCTAAAGGGCATTACTGGATTAGTCTCCATCGTAAAATCTTACACTATCGCGAGGGGGAAGTCGTTGAGGAACCTCAGCAAAGCATCCCCCTTTTTCTCGATTCGATAGAGAACCAGCCTCGCCTTGCGGACCCATCGCCTGATGGTAAGTATTACCACTATGAGGGGTTATCTTTCACCTATTGCGGCAAAGTGGGCGACGCGAGTTTCAAACCGATTGTGCTGAAAGGTCTATACCGCTGCAAGTTCTCGCCCGATAGTCGTTTTTTGTGCGGATACGGGGGCGCCGGGGAAGAGCAGATGATGGTGGTAGACTGTGCCACGCGCCGTGTGCGTCGTTTAGCGACGCCAGAGTATCCGCGCGACACCGAGGATCCAAATGCCGCATATCGGTTTGGGTGGTATCCAGACAGTCGGCATATCTGGTATCAGGAAGACTTTTTGGAATTATGTCGCGATTATCATCGGGGGCGGGCTTACAAGCAGGATGTGGTCAGTGGGCGCCGCTGGGTGTTGCGGGGGCGTCAGCTGGATGAGGTGTACCACGATTGGGCTTTGTTGGATCCACGCTACCGATGGGGTCCTGTGCGCATGGATAAGAACTGTGCCTTCCGCTACTCTCCCCGTCAACAGGTTCGGGTGCGGGTGGAGCCGTTTGCTGCGGATTCGTATCGTGAAGAGCGTCCGGGGCGTCAGCAAGTGTCGGTAGAGTGGCGGGATGGGCGTTCGCGTGTGGTGATGGGGCGCGGGCAACACCGCTGGGTGAGGATGCTTGCGCTGGATGTGACGGAGGATGGGCGCTGGGTGCTTCTTTCGGTTTGGGAACGGAGAGATGAGGAGAACTTTCACAGCGAGTTGCTTGCAGTGGAAGTGCCGACAGGTAGAAGTTACAGCTATATCCAGCAATCGGGGAAAGCTGTTTTTCTGATTGGTATCCAGCAGGGAGAAAATCCATACGAGCGACCTTTGTACCAGTTTTGGCGAGGCAAGGCAGATCTCTGAGGACGCCTGCAGAGGCTAAAGTTTGAGTTTTTTGACCGTCTTACGCGTGTGATGCCGCTGCATTTCGGGATTGGCTCCGTTTTGAGGTAGAAAGTTGCTGGCTTTCTGGGATGTCTGGTTTGTTTTTACTTGAAGTAGCGAGCATGGAGGTGTGCAGGTTGCGGGGGCGATCGTCGGAATATTATTCTTTCAGCCACCTTCCCAGTCGTGGGGCTGGTGGCGGTGCAGCCATGCCTGCGCGTAGCGGTAGTCGTCCACTGTGTCGATGTCGAACGCCAGCTCGGGCATGGCGTGCGGATAGATGTGCAGGCGGAGGTTGAAGTGGCGCTGCGCCAGTGCAGGCAGCTCCTGCAGGGCGAGCCGACCGCGCACGAATTTGAGCAGGGCAGGCACGCCTACCGTCAGCAGGCGAACGCCGAGCCACGCGCCCAGCTGGAAGGCGAAGCGCGGCAGGCTCTTGCGGGCGCGCGCCAGCGCCTGCAGGCGAGGCTGATACGCCTCCAGAAAGCCCACGCGCATCACGCTCATGCTCGCCGTGAGGAACGCCCCTTCGCGAAAGCGCACCGCCTGATAGGGCGCGCCCGGAAAGGCACGCGCAAACACACTATCGGGAACGAATGCGACCGCCAGATCGCTCTCGGACGGTATCGCCTGCAGCCAGTCGCAAACAGCGTGCGCGTTCAACATCGGCAGATCGACCGCGCAGTGCAGGAATCGGTCGCTCTTGTGCAGACCGAGCCGCTCCACCCCGCGCAGCAGGTTCTCAATCGGCTCCCTGCCCTCCGAGACGAACAGCAGGCGGTCGGGGTCGGCGCTCAGATGCGCTATCAGCAGTTCCGACCCCACGATTGCGATGCGCCCCACTCCGCTCGCCTGAAGCACCTGCACCACACGCTGAGCAAGGGGCTGACCGTTGAAATCGAAAAGCCCCTTGCGCGAGTGCCCTGCCACCTGCGCCAGCTCCGCAGGTGCCAGACCGCCTGCAATCAACACGGCATCCACGAACAGACTCTCCCAAGTGGATATTACTCCCTGAGAGGCGGTCAGCGGTAGGGACTTTAGTCCTATTTTGCCCGATTCGGGCTAATCCAGCGGGCGCAGAATGCACAGTGGGGTCTGCTGGCTGCCCTGCCCGAGCGGGTTGTCGTGGAAGAGGGCGCGCACCAGCGAGCGATCCACACCCCTGCTGGCGCCCAGCACCGTCACGCCCAGATCGTTCGCGTCGACAATCGCCATCGCCACCTGCAGGGCATCGGCGAGATTCTGCGCCACCCGGTCGGGGTCTTTCGGCGCCAGCACCGCGTAGCGATTGTAGGGCGGCAGGGTGTAGGGGGTGGGTCCGTCGATGGCGGCGATAGCGCGTCCTGCGATGCGATAGAACAGTCCGCGAATGCCCAGCGGTCGGGTTATGGCTGCCACCGTTGCTGCCAGCAGGATGCGGGCGGTGCCCGCCTCGCGCAGCGCCAGCTCCATCGTCACGGGGCTGCCGATGCCGATGCCGTGCGGGGTTCGCGTCACATAGCGGCTGAGCCAGCGTGCCAGCGGGCGCGGCTGGATCGTCTCCACTGGGAACGCCCGCCCCTGACTGATAGCCACCACCTTCTCGGTAATCGCCACTATATCGCCTGCTTGCAGATGAGCCGCCACGTACTGCTGAACCAGCGTCAGCAGGTCTTCACCCTGCTGAACAACATGGGTTCGCACGGGATAGCGCGCCCATCGCCGCCCCGCGACGATGCAGATCAGCTCCTTGCCCACGTTCGGCATCCATTCCACCATTCCATCAGCCTCCCTCACGGGAAGAATCGGGATGCTGATAAAAACAGTCTCGGAGTAAGTATACCCCCGTTTCTTGTCGGACGCCTAACGGCAGGGGCGCGGTGGGCGACGCCCGCGAGCGGGTATAATCTCCTCCTGCAGGAGGTGGCACCAGCATGAGTGAGGTCTGGAAGGGTCCACTGATTCAGATTGACGAGTACCGCTGGCGCATCCCGAAGGATTATAAGCCCGGCATGCGGGTCGACGGGCTGATCTTCGCCAGCAAGGAGCTGATTGAGCAGATTCGGCAGGATCAGGCGCCCGAGCAGGTGGCGAATGTGGCGTTTCTGCCTGGCATCGTGGGCTACTCGATTGCGATGCCCGACATCCACTGGGGCTACGGCTTCCCGGTGGGCGGCGTCGCCGCGATGGACATCGAAGAAGGCGTGATCTCACCGGGGGGAATAGGTTATGATATCAACTGCCTTCATCCCGACACCCGGGTGCTGACCGAGCATGGCTGCTGGCATACGATTGGCGGTCTGGGCGAACAGTGGTTGAATCGAGCGGTCACCTGTTTTGACCTCTCGCGTGGCGCGCGCACGGCGGCGCAGGTGGGAGCCGTGATGCGTGTTCGCCCGCGCAATCGCGTCTATCGACTGCGCACGGCTTCAGGCTTCGAAGTTATCGCTACAGCGGAACATCCCTTCTGGACACCGAACGGCATGAAGCGCCTGCGCGATTTGCAGGCTGGTGAGCGCGTTGCGCTCTATCCGTTTGAAGGCGTGCGCTATGAGCCGCCGTCGGACGAGATTATTCTGGACGCTCAGACCGTTCGCGCCCATCTCCAGCGGCAGGGGAAATCCGAGAATGCCTGCCGCCAGATTCTGTGCCAGCTCCAGCGGCTGAACCTGTTGCCTTTGCGAGCCGATTCTCCGTCGCTGCCCCCTCTCGTCAAAATTCTGGGCTACCTGATGGGCGATGGCACGATGCGCTATGTGGGCGGTCGGGGTAAAGGTGTTGCTGTCTTCTATGGCAAGCCTGCCGATCTGGAGCAGATTCGTGCCGATATTCAGCGCGTCGGCTTCACCCCGTCACCGGTCCGCACGCGAACCCGCCAGCATCGGGTTCAGACCTGCTATCGCGCCTATGAGTTCGAAGCCCAGGAAAGCTCCTTCAGCGTGTCCAGCAGTGCGTTCGTGGCGTTGCTTGCCTGTCTGGGTTCACCGCTGGGCAACAAGGCGAATCAGGCGTATCGTGTGTCCGAATGGTTGATGCGCCAGCCGCTATGGATTCAGCGGCTCTATCTGTCCGCCCTGTTTGGCGCGGAGCTGGGCGCGCCCAGCACGCTCCCGCATCATCCTGCGACTTTCCAGGCGCCTCTGCTGTGCCTCAACAAGCGCGAACCGCTTGCCGAATCGGGGTGGGCGTTCCTCAAGGATATTCAGCAGATGCTCCAGCGGTTTGGTGTTCAGTCGCGCCTGCTGGACAACACGCCCGAAGTGAGCTCCATCGGGCGCAACGGTCAGCGCTCCATCCGCTGCCGATTGCAGATTGTGGGCAACGATACAAACCTGATCCGCCTCTGGAGCCAGATTGGCTACGAGTATCAGCGCGAGCGCCAGCGATTGGCAAACGCGGCGGTTGTCTATCTGCGCCTTAAACAACAGATTTTATCCCGAAAAGATTTCCCCTCTTTTGCCGAGTTCGCCCGCGACATGCTGGTCGGTGAGGATGGGCTGGTCTGGGATTCGATCCAGAGCATCGAAGCCATCGACTACAGCGAGCCGTTTGTGTATGACCTCAGCGTCCAGCATTCCGGGCACAACTTCATCGCGAACGGGTTCGTGGTGTCCAACTGTGGTGTGCGTCTGTTGCGCACCGATCTGACCGAGCAGAAAGTGCGTCCGCGCCTGAAGGAGCTGGTGGATCAAATCTTTCGGGATGTGCCCGCGGGCTTCGGCGGCGAAGGGCTGATTAAAGTGAACCGTCAGGAGCTGCGGCAGGTGATGCTCAAAGGCGCCCACTGGATGGTCGAACACGGCTATGGCTGGGAGGACGACCTCCAGCACACGGAAGCAACAGGGCGACTCGATATGCCCGACCCCGATGTGATTACCGAGAAAGCCATCGAGCGCGGCAAAGACCAGCTCGGCACGCTCGGCGGCGGCAACCACTTCCTGGAGATTCAGGTGGTGGACGAGATTTACGACCCCAAAGCCGCCGAAGCGCTCGGCATCACGCAAAAGGGGCAGATCACCGTGATGATTCACACCGGCTCGCGCGGCTTCGGGCATCAGACCTGCCAGGACCATCTCGACATTATGGAGCAGGCGCACCGCAAGTACGGCATCTCCCTGCCTGACCGCCAGCTGGCGTGCGCACCGATCCAATCAGAGGAGGGTCAGACCTACCTGCGGGCGATGCACTGCGCGGCGAACTTCGCCTTTGCCAACCGTCAGGCGATTGCGCACTGGGTGCGTCAGGCGTTCGCGAAGGTGTTCGGCTCCACGCCGGAGAGCCTGGGCATCTATCAGGTGTACGATGTGGCGCACAATATCGCCAAAATCGAAGACCACATCTGGGAGGGCAAGCCGGTGCGGGTGTGCGTGCATCGGAAGGGTGCGACCCGCGCCTTCCCGCCGGGTCATCCGGAGACGCCGCCCGCCTATCGCGAAGTGGGTCAGCCCGTGCTGATACCGGGCGATATGGGGCGCTACTCCTATGTGCTGGTGGGCACGCAGGGCGCGATGGAGATGAGCTTCGGCACCACCTGTCATGGGGCGGGGCGCGTGATGAGTCGCAAGGGCGCGCTCCGCGAGGCGAAAAAGCGCGATATCGCCCGCGAGTTAGCCGAGCAGGGCATCATCGTGCGGGCACAAAACAAAGCCACACTTGGCGAGGAAGCCTCCTACGCCTACAAAGATGTCGCCGATGTGGTGGAGGTGGTGCATCACGCGGGTATCGCACGCAAAGTCGCCCGCCTACGCCCCATCGGCGTGGTCAAAGGCTAATAGCCTGCCGACAGGCTCAAATAGGCGAAGGTGCGCTTGCCGTAAGCCAGATCGAAGCGGATGATGCCAATCGGCGAGGCGAACCGCAGCCCGGCGCCGATGCCGCTGCGCACATCGCGCGGCTGCAGGGTCTGACCCTTATCCCATGCGGCGCCCACATCCACAAAGATGGCGCCCTGAATCGATTCCATCACGGGGAAGCGATACTCCGCGCTGCCCAGCAGCATCTGGTCGCCGCGGAACTCGTCCTGGTCATAGCCCCGCAGGAGTTCGAACCCGCCGAGCCAGAACTTCTCACTGAGCGGCAGCGGGTCGGACGCAACACCCGCTATTCCGCGCAGCACCAGCACGCGCCCCGCACCTCCCAGCGGCACATAGTAGCTCGCCTCACCGACGACACGCGAGAACTGGAAATCGCTGCGGTTGAGCGTGCGCTCCGCCAGCACCGTCGCGTATAACCCGCTGCGGGTGAAGGGGCGACCATCGCGCGTGTCATACAGCACCTGAAAGCCCAGCGCGTCGATGCGCCCGCGATTGACACTCTGCTCCACCGGCGACAGCCAGCCGGGAGGCGCGTCGTCGTAGTCCACATGGTCGGAGCGATAGCGCACGCGCAGTTCGAACAGCTCGCGCCAGTCCAGCCCGATGTAGGCGGTGAACCCGCGCCGCCGCTCGTACCGACGCAGATTGTTTAAATCCGAATAGAACACGGGATAGAACGGCGCACGGTCATAAATCTCCACCCCGAAATTGAACGCGCCGGGCAGGGATCGGGGCGCTTCGTAGCTGAAGGCGTAGGAGGCGCGCTGTGGGATGAGTTCACCTGTGTTCGGGTCGCGCACCTGCTCACGCTGCCATTGCAGGCGTACCCGATGACCCAGCCCCGCGAAGTTCGATTCCTGCAGCTCGGCATAGCCGATGAAGCCCTCATCGCTGGTGTAGCCCGCTGCAACCGCGAAGTCGAGCGAGCGCTCCTCCTCCACTTTGAGCAGCAGACACGCCGTGCCCAGCTGACTGCCCGCTTCGGGTCCCAGCTGCGCATCGCGCAGGAAGGGGAACCGTCCCAGTCGCTGACGCACGCGCAGAACCCGCTCCTCGTTATAAACCTCGCCGGGCTTAATGCCGATCAGGCGGCGCAGCACGCCCGTCTGCGTGCGCCGATTGCCCTGCACCACAATCTCCTCGATCTTGCCCTCAGCGATTTCAACAATCAGCTTACCCGTTGCGTCCTGTTCGTAGCCTGCCACCTGCGCCAGCACATAGCCGCGCTGGTGATACCAGTCCGCCACCGCGCGAAAGGCGGCTTGCAATTGCTCGGCAGAGGGTTGTGTGCCCACAAGCGGCTGCAGAAGGGCTTCGATGGCAGCTCGGGAACCGACCTCCACACCGCGCACTTCGATCGCTGTGATAGGCTTCTCTATGCCGGTGGCTGGCTGCTGCGCCCAGACGCCCAGCCCGATCAACAATGCCCCCAGACACACCAGACCTGTCCGTCTCATCGCTGTGCCTCCACGCTCCTATTATACACGAACCGCTTCCACGCGCTATAATATGGGTGATGACTCCTGAGCAGGCGATTGCGTACATTCAGAGCCTGACCCTTTACGGCTGGCGGCTGGGCAACGCGCGCATGGAGGCGCTGCTAACACGGCTGGGCGATCCGCATCGCGCGCTGCGCGTGGTGCATATCACGGGCACCAACGGCAAAGGCTCCACCACCGCGCTGGTCGCCTCTATTCTGCAAGCGGCGGGCTATAAGGTGGGTTCCTACTTCTCGCCCTATGTGTTCGATTTTCGTGAGCGCATCCAGATTAACGGCGAGCCAATCGCGCCGGAGCTGCTAATGGAGGGCGTGCGCCGCTGCCAGCCCCTGATTGAGCAGTTGCGCGACACCGAGTACGGGCAGGTTACCGAGTTCGAGCTGAAGACCGCGCTGGCGTTCTGGGCGTATGCGCAGGCAGGTGTGGATTTCGCCGCGATGGAGGTGGGGCTGGGCGGGCGACTGGACGCCACCAGTGTGGTTGTGCCCGCTGTGAGCGTGCTGGTCAGCGTCGGGCTGGATCACACCGATCGGCTGGGACCCACCCATCGCGATATTGCTTACGAGAAGGCGGGCATTATCAAGCCCGGTCGCCCTGTGGTGAGCGGGGTTCTGCATCCCGACGCGCGGGCAATGGTGGAGGCTGTTGCCAGGCGCCGCAGCGCGCCCCTGCTGCAGGTTGCCCCTGACCCGGAGCAGAACCCGCTAAGGGAGCGGGGCAGGAACCCCTCTCCCCCAGCGGGGGAGAGGCTACGGGTGAGGGGGTCTGATCAATCAACCCTGTTCTACGCTCCTCTACCCTCGCCCACCGATTCATCCGTGCGGGTTCAGCGTGGCGACTGGAGCCTCGATCTGCATCCGCGCCTGATCGGCAGCTATCAGCGGCACAATGTCGCCTGTGCGGTGGGTGCGGTGCTGTGCCTGCGCGAGCAGGGCTATGCTATTTCTGACGAAGCCATCGAGCAGGGCGTCGCGCGCGCGTGGCTGCCCGGTCGCATGCAGGTGGTGAGCGACTGCCCCACGGTGGTGCTGGACGGTGCGCACAACCCCGACGCTGCCGAAGCCCTGGCGCACACCCTGCCAAAAGTGTTCAAATATCGGCGGCTAATTATGGTGTTCGGCATGTTGCGCCCGCATGAGCCGCGCGCCGTGCTGTGCCATCTGCTGCCGCTGACCGAGCATGTGATTTTCACCCGTGCGCCCAGCGAGCGCGCCTACGACCCCAGCGAACTGCTCACATGCGCCCGCCACTGGCAACAACAAACGGGCAACCGCTACCCGCTGGAAACTGTTGTGTGTGAGCAACCCCGGCAGGCGTTTGAGCAGGCGCTGCAACAGGCAGATGCCGATGATTTAGTGTTAATCACGGGTTCATTCTATCTGGTGGGCGCGTGGCGGTCTCCAATCTGAACAATTTGACCCGCAAAATCGCCCCAAAACGGTTGCATCCCTTGACTTTTTTGACATGCGTTGGGTATTATAGGGGGCGAAGGATCAGTCCGTGCGCGAGGGAGTGCGCAAACAGGGAACCTTCGGACAGGCTGCTTGCGCCCCCTCCCACACTGTATCCTTCCAAAAAACTCATGGAGGAGGGATGCTTCAGATGAAGCGATGGTTGTTAGCAGTAGCTGGGCTGAGCCTGACAGCTGGTTTCGCGCTCGCCCAGATGGACGATGTACCGCCCGGTCACTGGGCATACCAGGCGATCGAGGAGCTGGTACGCGCGGGACTCATCGAGGGCTACCCCGATGGGACTTTCCGCCCCAACCGGACTTTGACCCGTGCCGAGTTTGCGCAGGCGATTGCACGCGCCTACCGCAACATCGACGAGCGACTGCGCACGCTCAGCAACCGCGTTGAGGAGCTGGCTCGCCAGGTGGGTCAGCAACCCGGTGGTCAGCCGCCTGCAGGTGGCGACCAGCAGCTGGCGGGGCGTGTGCAGGCGCTGGAGCAGGCAGTGAACGAACTGCGGCAGCTCCAGTCCGCCGTGCAGACCCTGCAGCGACTGGCGCAGACCTTCCAGCAGGAGCTGGCGAACCTCGGCGTGGATGTCGACACCCTGAAGAAGGACTTCGCCGCGCTCCAGAGCCGTGTGGAAGCGCTCGAGAAGCGACGCGAGCGCATCACCCTCAGCGGCGACCTGACCTTCGGCGGCTACGCCACGCACAGCATCGACAAGTTCCAGGCGCTCACCTGGAACGGCGACCCGCTCAACCCGACCGGCAAATTCCTGCAGAGTATCGACGCGGTGCATGAACTCGGTCTGACCCTCAGCGGGCAGATCAACGAGGAGGTCAGCGGCTCGGCGACCTTCATTCTGGGCAACTACCTGAACTATATACGGAACGCTCCCGCACCCAGCACCGATCTGGTCATCTGGGAAGCCTATGTGAAGGCGCCGATCGACCTCTTTGGCACGCGCATCGATGTGACCATCGGGCGGTTCCCGGTGTCGCTCACGCCGTTCACACTGCGCCGACCGACCTGGGACGACTACCTGAACTTCCCGCGCTACAACGACTACCAGTACCGCGTGGATGGCGGCGCGCTGGGCTTCAACTTCGACACGGTGCGCCTGAACCTGTGGGCTGCCAAGCTCAATAACTATAACTCGGTTAACGCCGCTGCCCCGCGCGTTGCTTTTGGGAACGGTCATGTGGGGCCTCTGACCGTGTATACCGACCTGAACGGCGTTCCGGACCAGTTCGCAGGCGCTCGCGTGGAGTTCGACGCCATTCGGGGCGAGGATACAAACCTCACGATTGGCGCCACCTACTTCGCCACCGGCACAGGTCCTGCCACCTTCGCCGGTCAGAACACCAACCGAATCGATGTGTTCGGTGGTGATCTGCGAGCGAAGTTCCGCGGCTTCACCGTCGGCGTGGAGTACGCCCAGAGCAACGGCGTGCGCGACAGCGATAATGTGGTCGACAAGGACAACTGGGCGCTGGACGCGAACATCAGCTACAACTTCAGCGAGAACCTTGGGTTGACCGCTGGTTATCGCGAGGTGCGCCCCTTCTTCATCGCGCCGGGCTACTGGGGTCGCATCGGATTCTTCGAGAACCCGTCCGACCTGCGCGGTCCGTACGCCAGCCTACGCTACCGCTTCTCCGAGGATTTCAGCGTGGAGGTGAGCGGTGCGTTCCTGGAGGGCACGGGGCGCGTGGCAGCAGGCGGCTACCAGACCAACGATGACCTCGTGCATGTGGTTGCCGGCGTGGATTACAAGCTGTCCGACCGCTGGAACCTCTCGTTCAACTACGAGGGCGCCTTCTGGCGACCACGCAGCGCCACCTTCGGCAGCACGAACGCCAATCCTATCTGGAACTACTTCACGCTGGGCGTCGGCTACAACCTGGGCGAGAACACCAGCCTGAATGTCCTTTACCAGGTTATCGACGCCGACTCCAAAGGCGTGGCGGCGCTGGGCGCACCCGGAGCGGGCAAGAACCGCGGCGGTGTGGCAGCCACCACGCTCAGCATCAAGTTCTGAACCCGTTCACCCCGTGGAGGCAGGCGAACTCGCCTGTCTCCCTCACCCCCTCAAGCCCCTGAAGAGCCTCTCAGGGGCTTGATTTTTTCTGTACGCATGGCGCGGTCAGGATAGGGTACACTCTATGGCAGGGAGGCACAAGATATGGAGGTGCGATGGATTGCGATTGACCAGATAGTGGAAGACCCTGACCAGCCGCGGCGGGGCTACGATGAGGAGCAGCTGCAGGGGCTGGCGGAGAGCATTCGGCGCTACGGTATTCTGAACCCCATCACCGTGCGACCGCTGCCCGACGGCGAAACCTATCAGATTGTCACGGGCGAGCGACGCTGGCGGGCGGCTATCATGGCAGGGCTGACCGAAATCCCCTGCATCGTCAAGCCCATCGACCATGAGACCGCCACGCTGGAACAGCTCACCGAGAACCTTCAGCGGGAAGACCTTGCGCCCATCGATAAGGCGCGCGCGCTCAAGCTGCTCAAGGAGCAGCGGCGACTGACCAACCGCGAGCTGGCGCAGATGCTGGGGCTGAGCGAGCGCACGCTCACCATCTGGCTGGGACTGCTGGAACTGCCCGAAGAGATTGGCGAGCAGGTGATTGCCACCAGCGGTCGCCCGCCTGCTGGCAGCATCACCACCAGCCACGCCCGCAGCCTGATGGAGCTGGAAGACCCCGAGCTGCAGACGCGCGTTGCGACCAAGATTCGCGAGGAGGAGCTCACCAGCGGCGAGACCGCCGCGCTGGTGCGCACGCTGCGCGAGGCGCCCGAACGCGCCGACGAGATTCTGGAGCGCCCCGCCGAAGAGGTGTTGCAAAAGACGCCCCCGCTCACAGGACCCGCCGTGCAGGTGCGCCAGTTCCGACGCTATCTGGAAGGGCTGGACATCAGCGCGCTCCATCCCAGCCACCTGCCACCGCTGGAGCAGGAGCTGGAAGAGCTGCTGGAGATTATCGCCGAGCAACTGCAGGCGATACGGGCAGAGTTAGGCGAATGAAGGTCATCGCGATCGACGGACCCGCGGGTTCGGGCAAAAGCACTTTAGCCCGCCTGCTGGCGCAGGCGCTCGGCTTTGTGTATCTGGACACGGGCGCGATGTATCGCGCGCTGGCGCTGATTGCTCAGCGGGAGGGCATCGCACCTGAGGATGAGCCTGCCCTCACCGCGCTTGCCCAGCGTATTCAAATCGGCTTCCAGCGTGCCGACGGCGAGCAGCGCGTGCTGGTCAACGGTGAGGATGTGTCGGAGGCGATCCGGCGTCCCGAAATCGGTCAGCTCGCCTCGCTGATATCGGTCTATTCGGGTGTGCGCCGCGCGATGGTCGCCCGCCAGCGGGAGATCGCCCGCCATGTAGAGGGGCTGGTCGCCGAAGGGCGCGACACCACCACCGTCGTGTTCCCCGAAGCCATTCTGAAGATTTTTCTGACCGCTTCGCCTGAAGAGCGTGCCCGCCGCCGTCAGGCACAACTCCGCGAGCAGGGCATCGACATCCCTTTGGAAGAGGTTCTGCGCGAGATTCGGGAGCGCGACGAACGCGACACCACCCGCGCCGACTCACCCCTGCGGCAGGCGGATGACGCGATCGTCATCGATAACGAGAATTTGACCGTTGCGGAGACCCTTCAGCGCGTGCTGGAACTGTATAAGGCGCGTGTGGGCGCCTCATGACGGCTTGCGCTGCTGCAGGCGCGCCAGATCGGCGGGCAGCGAATCGGGATAGCTCTGCAACAGCTGCTGCACCACTGCCTGCGCTTCCGCGTGCTGACCGCTCTGTTCGAGCAATCGCGCATAGCGCAACAGCAGTTCCGGGCGGTAGGGTGTGCCGGGGTCTTTGAGCAGGGTATTGAGCCAGCGCAGGGCGCGGGTCAGCTCGCGCTGGCGCTCTGCCCGTTGCAGAAGCGTGTCCAGCTCGGCGAGCGTCAGGTGGTTCAGCGCGTGCAGCTCGCTCAGGCGGTCGGCAATCGCGCTCAGCTGTTGCCAGTCGGTCGGGCGCTGGCGCAGCGCGTTCAGCAGATGGCGAACAGCGCTCTCGCGGTCGCCCAGCAGTTGCCAGATTTCGCCGGCGCGAATGAGCGCGTCCACATCGGGTTGCGGGCGGTTCAGCAGGGGCTGGAGCCAGCGCAGCGATTCGTCGGGCGTGCCCTCATGCAGGCGCTGTTCGGCTTGCTGGAGCAGGTAGTCGCGTTCGCCCTGCCCGCCCGCGCCCCACAGCAGCGCGAGCGCCAGCCCGAAGGCGAAGCCGCCCAGATGCGCCCAGTAGCCCACTTCGACGGGATGCTCCGCACCCGCGCTCAGGATCGCGCCCATCCCCTGCCACACCACCCACAGCAGCACCGCCAGCCACATCGGCACGGTCAGCCCCCAGCGACTCACCTGCGACCACACCAGCCGCACCCGCACGCGATAGAACCGTATCGCGAAGTAGCCCACCAGCGCGGAAATCGCGCCCGACGCGCCCACCAGCGAATCGCGATAGAGCATCGGCTGAAGCACCGCCACCATCAGCCAGTGGGTCAGCACCGCCACCAGCCCGCCGAGCAGATAGAGCAGCAGCAACCGCGCCGGCGCCAGCACCCGCTCCACATACCAGCCGAAAAACGCCAGAAAGAGCAGGTTGCGTATCAGATGCGCCAGATTCGCATGCACGAACAGGCTGGTGAACGGCGTGAACCATTTCGGCTGGGCAGGCACAAAGCCCAGCGATTCGAGCCGCGGCGCGTCGTCCATCACCATCAGCGTGGCGCCCGTCGTGATGAGCATCAGCAACAGAGTCCACAGCGGTGGTCGGGCACGCATGGGGCGCACCGGCTACGAAAGCCCTGTTAGTACCTCGTCGGGGATGTCGAAGTTGGCGTAGGTGTGTTGCACATCGTCGTGGTCTTCGAGCGCTTCGAGCAGGCGCATGAGTTTGGTGGCGGTCTCGCCTTCCACGCGCACGCTGGTGGTGGGCGTCAGCTCCAGTTGCGCTTCGGCAATCGGCACATTGTTCGCCTGCAGGTAGTCGCGCACGGCGTGGAACTGCTCGGGCGCCGTGATGACGCGATAGAACTCCTCTTCGGCAACGACATCTTCGGCGCCTGCCTCCAGCGCCAGCTCGAACAGTCGCTCCTCGCTGATGGCTTCAGCGGGCACGGTGATGACGCCCTGCCGCTTGAACTGCCATGCGACGCTGCCCGCCTCGCTCAGGCTGCCGCCGTATCGGGAGAACAGGTGGCGCAGCTCGGCAACAGTGCGGTTGCGGTTATCGGTTAGGCACTCCACGAGGATGGCGACGCCGCCGGGGCCGTAGCCCTCGTACAGCACCTCTTCATACTGGGCGCCTTCCAGTTCGCCCGTGCCGCGCTGGATGGCGCGCTTAATGTTATCGGCAGGCATGTGATGCTCGCGCGCCTTTTCGATGGCGAGCCGCAGGCGCGGGTTGGCGTCAGGGTTGCCCCCGCCCAGTCGCGCCGCCACGATAATCTCGCGTGCCAGCTTCGTGAAGAGCTTGCTGCGCATCGCGTCCTGCCGCGATTTGCGGATACGGATATTGTGCCACTTCGAATGTCCTGCCATCGCTGCTCACTCCTTTGAGGGATTGTACCCGAAAAAGAGGGCAGCGCCGGAGGTGGGCGGCTCCGGCGCTGCGTGTGAAGGGCGCGTGCGTGGGAGGGGAAAAGCTATTCGTCAAGGAGGCACTGGGCGAACCGGCGCCCCGCTTCGCCGATCCGCACCAGTGCCTGCTGGAGCACGACTTGCACATGCAAGTCTGCCCACGGATGAGGAGGCAGGTCGAAACCGTTTCGTGCCCGCTCCGCCATGCGCGGCTCCCACCGCCCCACTGCCTCGCGTGCTCTACGGCTCCTCATCCCAGTCCTCTACACCATTAGACAGTTCCACCCGCTTCGCAGGTTCCGCCGAGGAGTAGTCCCAGTTATCGCAGTCGAGCCGCCGACAGTAGAGCATTCGCTGTACCCGCCCATCCGCCATCTCCACATCGGCTATATCGGCGAATCGGCACCGCATGCACAGCTCCGGCTCCAGCAGACGCACCACTTTAAGCTCTCGTCCTGGCATCTCAATCGCCTCACTCGCAGAGTCAGGGGAGTTCCGTCTCCCTCTGGAGATTATCGGCTGTTGGACAGTTGCCGTTCAGGGTCAGGTTCCGCGTAGATTTGCGGGTTTTGGGCTTTCAGGCGGGTATAATCGCCTTCACTATGCGCCGATTCGGGATGCTCTGGGGCTGGTTTCTATTGCTCGCGCTTGCGGGCGCCGACATCAATGTCTCCATCAGCAACCTTCAAGCGCATGTGCGCTATCTGGCGTCGGAGGAGCTGGCGGGACGGCTGGCAATCGCGCCGGGCGCCCATCAGGCAGCCGACTATATCGCCCGCCTGTTCAAAGAGTACGGGCTGGAGCCGAAGGGCACGCAGGGCTACTTTCAGGATTTTGAAATGACGATTGGCTTTCAGCCGACCGCCGACACCGCGCTGGTGTTCAAGCCGTCGCGCGGGCGGGAGTGGCGCGCGCCCGCCGATTCAATCCGTCCGCTCAATCTCACGGCGAACGCGAAGGTGTCGGGCGAGGTGGTGTTCGTCGGCTACGGCATCTCCGCGCCTGAAAATGGCTACGACGATTACGCAAGCGTCGATGTGAAGGGCAAAATTGTCGCCTTTTTGCGGGGTATTCCCGAATCGGAACGGGATCGTCTGCCGCGGGCAACGGTCAGCCAGCGCGTGCGCTTAGCTGCCGAGAAGGGTGCGGCGGGCGTGCTGGTGCTGAACACGCCCGATAACGACCGCCTGCTGCCGCTCGGCGCGCGCGGACGCATGACAAGCCCCGTCAATATCCCCGTGCTGAACCTGAACCTCGCGACAGCCAACCGCCTGCTACAGCCCATCAACCTGCAGGTTGACACCGCCATCGAGCGGCTCAACACCGCTCGTCAGCCCATCAGCCAGCCGATACCGAACCTGCGCGTGGAGATGGCAGCGGGCATCGAGCCGCGCAAGGGCACCGCCCGCAATGTGATTGGCTTCCTGCCGGGCAACGACCCCGCTAAACGCGAGGAGATTATCGTGATTGGGGCGCATTATGATCATATCGGCTTTGGCGGGGTCGGCTCGCTGGCGCCCGAATCGGGCGGGGTTCATCACGGCGCAGACGATAACGCCTCCGGCACCGCGGGGCTGCTGGAGCTGGCACGCCTGCTCGCCGCGAACCGCCATCAGCTCGCCCGCAGCGTGCTGCTGATCGCCTTTTCAGGTGAAGAGGAGGGGCTGGTCGGCTCCGCCCACTTCGTGCGCAACCCCACTGTGCCCCTCGAAAAGATTGTGGCGATGCTCAATCTGGACATGATCGGTCGCATGACGAACGAGCGGCTGTCGATAAGCGGATTAGGTAGCTCACCCCAGTGGGAGGAGATTGTCAAAGCCGCCAACACGGAGGGGCTGAACCTGAGCCTGAGCCAGAGCGCGACCGGCGGCAGCGACCACACCTCCTTCTTCCTGCGCAACATCCCCGTGTTGTTCTTCTTCACGGGCATGCACCCCGACTATCACCGCCCATCGGATACCTGGGAGAAGATTAACTACGAGGGTCAGGCGAAGGTGGTGCGCATGGTGTATCGGGTCGCGCTCGCGCTCTCGGAGCGGGCGGAGCGAATCGCCTTCAGCCGACCCCAGCAGGCGAGCGACCAGCCCGCGCGGCGCGGGATGCGCGTGCGACTGGGGCTGATCCCCGACTACACCGTGAATGACGAGAAAGGCGTGCTGCTGCAGGGTGTATCACCCGGCTCCCCTGCCGAAAAAGCGGGGCTGAAAGCGGGCGACCGAATCGTCGCCATCAACGGCAAGCGCGTGCAGAACATCGAGCAGATGATGAGCCTCTACGCGGAGCTGGAGCCGGGCAAACCCGCTCAGCTCACTATCCTACGCGACGGCAAAGAGATAACCGTTGAAATCGTGCCCGCCAGTGTGGAATAACCTCTGCACTGGAGGTGTCCGCAATGGAGAGCGGCTCGCAGGGAGCGATTGCGGTCGAGGTGCGCCTGCCATGCCAGCGCAACACCTGCACGGGCACACTGCAGGCAATCTCGCGCGAGGCAATCAGCGTCCGCCTGAACAAAGAGAGCCAGCTGCCACGACTGGCGCCCAACATGCCCGTGGAGCTGTATATTCAGGCGCGGGAGGCGGCTTATCGCATCAATGCGGCGGTTCAGGAGCGCCATAATGATGTATTGATCGTTCGCCTGGTTGCCCCGCCACAGGTTGCTGACCGCCGTTCAGCGCGTCGCTATCGGGTGAATCTGCCCGTGCAGATTACGCTCAACAATGTTGCCGATGGTGGGCGCTATCGTCAGCAGGACGCCCGCGCCGTCGACATCAGCCGAACAGGGATGCGCCTGTTGCTGCATACATCTGTGGAGGCGGGGCAGATGCTTCAGCTGGAGTTCACCCTGCTCGATGTGGAACAGCCCATTCGCGCTACCGCTAAAGTGCGCCATGTGCGCCCGCATGGCGAGGGGCAGTGGATGGCAGGTGTGAAGTTCACCGAGATGGCGCGCGTGGACGCCGCATGGCTCGCAAGACTGTTTCCATAGTTTATCGCCCGCGCTGCGCCCACCGACGCCTCCACTCGTCGATCTTCATCAACGCCTCCACAGGCGTCAGCGTGGCGGGGTCTAACTGGCGCAACTCCTCAATCAGGGGATGCTCCTCCCCCTCAAACAGGGTGAGCTGAATCTTTTGGGTGCGGATGGTTGGCGCCTCTTCTGAAGGTGGCGCCAGCGACGCCTGCACGCCCCGCCGCTCAAACTCGCGCAGAATCTGCTCGGAGCGCTCAATCACCTCTGGCGGTACGCCCGCCATCCGCGCCACATGAATGCCGTAGCTCCGATCAGTGCCGCCGGGCAACACCTTGTGCAGCCAGATGATTCGGTCGCCCTGCTCCTTGACCGCCACGCGGAAGTTCGCCACGCCCTCCAGCCGATTCGCCAGCTCGTTCAGGTAGTGATAGTGTGTGGCGAACAGCACCTTGCAGCCGATCGCGTGCAGATATTCGGCGACTGCCCACGCGATAGCCAGCCCATCATAAGTGCTGGTGCCGCGCCCAATCTCATCTAAAATCACCAGACTGCGAGGCGAGGCGTTGTTCAGAATGTTCGCCGTCTCGATCATCTCCACCATGAAGGTGGACTGCCCCGTTGCCAGCTCGTCGCGGGCGCCCACGCGTGTGAAGATGCGATCCACCAGCCCAATCTCCGCCCTGTCCGCGGGCACAAAACTGCCGATATGCGCCATGAGAGTTATCAGTGCATTCTGTCGTATGAAGGTGCTCTTTCCGCTCATATTCGGTCCCGTCAGGATAATCAGTCGCTGGTTGGGGGTCAGTTCGCAGTCGTTGGGCACGAAGGGGTTCTCGTTGTAGCGCTCGACGACGGGGTGGCGACCGCCGATAATGCGCAGGCGGTCCTCGGTGTCGACCAGGGGGCGGGTGTAGCGGTAGCGCACGGCGTTCTCGGCGAGGGCGCACAGCACATCGAGTTCCGCCAGCGCGCGTGCCAGCGACTGGATAGCGGGCGCGTTGCGGGCGACCTCATCCCGAACGCGGCAGAAGAGTTCGTACTCCAGCGCGTTCATGCGCTCTTCCGCGCCCAGCAGGATGGCTTCCTGCTCCTTCAGTTCGGGCGTGATGAAGCGTTCCGCCTGCGTGGTGGTCTGCTTGCGGATATAGTGGGAGGGCACCTTGTTCAGATGGGGCTTGGATACCTCGATGTAGTAGCCGAACACGGCGTTATAGCCCACTTTCAGGCTGGGGATGCCCGTGCGCTGGCGTTCCTGCGCTTCCAGCTGGGCGATCCAGTTGCGCCCTTCGGTGCGCACCTGTCGGAGCCTGTCCAGTTCGGGGTCGAATCCGTCGCGAATGATGCCGCCCGCTTGCAGGTTGGTGGGCGGGTCGTCCACGAGGGCGCGCTCCAGCAGGGTGCGCAGTTCGTCCATCGGCGCGAGGCGCGGCGCCAGATTCATCAACAGTGTGGGCGCGCGTGCCAGCTCGCTCAACAGGCTCTGCAGCTCCGTGTAGAGGGCGGGCAGCTCCTGCAGCGAGCCTCGGAGGGCGACCAGATCGCGCGGGTTCGCCGTGCCCGTGCTGGCGCGAGCAATCAGCCGTTCGAGATCTGCCATTCGGCGCAACCGCTCGCGCAGCGCCTCCCGATGAAGGTTGTGATGGGTCAGACACTCAATCGCGTCGAGGCGGGCATTAATCGCGTCCACATTCAGCAGCGGCTCATCCAGCCAGCGTTTGAGCAGCCGTGCCCCCATCGGCGTGCGCGTGCTGTCCAGCACGCTCAACAGCGTGTAGCGGCGCGAGCCGTCTATCAGATTCTGCGTGATCTCCAGATGGCGTCGCGCGACCGAATCGAGATACATGAACTGCTCCACCGAGTAGGTGGCGAGCGTGCGAATATGTTGCAGGGTCTGGAACTGGTTCTGTTGCAGGTAGCGCAGCACGAGGGCGGCGGCGTCCAGCCCGCGCGTGTACCCTTCACAGCCGAAGCCTCGCAGGCTCTCCACCCCAAAGTGATGGAGCAGAATCTGGCGCGCGTCCCGACCAATCAGCTCCTCCAGCCGAACAGGGGTAATCGTCGCGCTGGTCTGCTCGCGAAGCGTCTGGATCAGCTCCGTCTGGTCTTCCGGCACCAGAATCTCGGCAGGTTCCAGCCGGAAGATTTCGTCCAGCAGCTTTTCGAAGCGGTGTTCGCCGCCGATTTCGGTGGTGAGGAACTCGCCGGTGGACACATCGACCACGCCCAGCCCATGCACAGGTTCGCCGATGACCGCCGCCACCAGATAGTTGTTGGCGGTCGATTCCAGCATGGAGTCTTCCACGACGGTGCCGGGCGTCAGGATGCGCGTCACGCGCCGTTTGACCAGCCCTTTGGCAAGTTTGGGGTCTTCGACCTGATCGCAGATGGCGACGCGATAGCCCTTTTGCACCAGTCGGGCGAAGTAGCGTTCATAGGAGTGGATAGGCACGCCTGCCATCGGGATGCGCCCGTTGCTGCCGTCCTCACGCCCCGTCAGCACAATCTCCAGCTCGCGGGCGACCAGCTCCGCGTCGGGTCCGTAAAACTCATAGAAGTCGCCCACCTGCATCGCCAGCAACACTTCGGGATGCTGCGCCTTCACCCGGAAGTATTGCTGTAAAATCGGTGTCTGAGGCTTAAAGGTCTGCCAGTCGATTGCCGCCATCCTCGCGGGAAATTATACCCGCAGGGTAAAAATAAAGGGTGGGGTCCCGATGGGAGGGACACCGGGACCCCTGTGAGAGGGAGGGAGGTGCACAGGACGCAAGCCGCGCAAACCGAAAACGCCTTTGCACTTCAGCATGGAGCAACTTTCGTGCCAAAAGGGGGAGAGGGCACGGGGGAGGGAACAAAGAAGCGAGGGTTGCGAGCGTGCAGTTTCGGGCGAGGGAACAAAGGAGTGAGAGTCAAATCCCCCTCTCCCGAAGCTTCGGGAGAGGGGGTAAGGGGTGAGGGACGACTTAGCAGCCGTTGCCGAAGTTGAAGAGAACCTCCAGCAGGTCGGCGTCGTCCACCACGCCGTCGCAGTTGACATCCTCGGGACCACCCGAGCCGCCAAACGCGAACAGCACAGCCAGCAGGTCGGCGTCATCCACACAGCCGTTGCCGTCCACATCCCCGCCGCTGGGCTGGCAGCCCGCAGCCTGCGCCCAGAACGCCATCGCAGCGCCCAGCGGGTCGGGACAGACGCCGAAGCTGTAGTCGTAGCACTCATCAGGTGCGGTGTGCTGACCATCGGTTGGGTTGTCGTCGTCCCACTGGATGGGTCCCTGCTGGCTGGGGTTGTTCGGCTTCGTGCCCCACAGCAGCGGCTGGGCTGGCCCCGGATACAGCGTGACAGGATTCAGGCTGGTCAGGTAGACCCCGATGTACGCGCCGCTGCCGTCGTTTGGCATCTGGTGGAACAGCCCCGTGCCATCCAGGCAGATAAGGGAGTACCAGCAGCCGTTCCCGAGAGCGCCGAAGTCGTAGGCAACACCGTCGTAGATGTTACCCGCAGCAGGACCGTTGCAGGTATCATCAAAGTCCTCCGCGGTGAAGATTACCATAATGAAGGGGGCGTTATTCCCGAACACACACCAGACAGGCACCACGCCGGTCGCCTGCGTGCCTGCTGTGCCCGACACCAGCTGCGCAATGTCGTTCACCCAGAAGGGGTTGTTGTAGGTTTGGCCGAACCACCAGAAGAAATGGGGGCAGTCGGGCTGACCGTTCTGATCGAGGTCGCAGGATGGACCGTATTTGTCGTTCTCGCAAAGTTGACCGCTCGCGTCCATCTCGACATTGTCGAAGGCAAGGGCTCCGCCTGCTGAGCATGGCGAAGGTGGCAAGCCGCTTGCCGGGTTGAACTGGGACAGCTCAATCCAGGGACCGACCTGCACGACCTGACCGTTGATCAGGCGCACTTTGCAGGCTCGCAAAGGCTGAGCGAGTTGAAGAGTACCGGGATGCGGTTGCAGCTGTGCGAACTTCTGACCGTCCGCATACGCAAAAGCGGCGCACAGAATGGCGCCTGCCGTACAAGCCATTAGCCATCGATTCATCATATCACCGTTCCTCCTTTCGGCAGGTGTTTCTGGATTGGGAGCGCATCCTCCCGAACACCTACCACACCTATTATACCACAGGCGTGGCGGGCATGTCAAGAGTGCACCCGCCCGAACACCTACATGGCAAATTATTATACCCCATTCGACGCCCAAATGTTCGGTTTCTGCCGCCTTTTCGGGAAGATCGGGCTGGGGGTATAATCGCTTTCCGATGGGTTTTCGCTCTCTACTGCTGGTCTGGCTCTTTCTGGGATGGCTCCCTTCGCTGCTGGCGCAATCGTTGCCCGATTCGGTATCTCTGGTGCGGCGGCTGGGGCTGGAAGGGCGTGTGATATGGGTCGATGCCGCTGCTAATCTGGTGTGGCTTATCGAACGCGAGCGCGTGCGCGCCTTCGTTTCGAACTGCAGGCGCGTCGGTCTCAACACGATTGTGCTGGATGTGAAGCCTGTGAGCGGTCATGTGCTGTATAGGAGCCAGATTGCGCCGCCGCTGACGGAGTGGCGTGGGGTGCGTGTGCCGCCCGATTTAGACATTCTGCAGATGTTTCTGGAGGAGGCGCACGCGCAGGGGCTGGAGGTGCATGCCAGCATCAATGCGCTCTCGGAAGGGCACAAGATGTTCCACACGGGCGTGGCGTATCAGCGTCGCGATTGGCAGATGGTCGCCTATTCGCGCAGGCGCACGCTGGTTCTGCCCGATGGCACGCGCTACCCACTGGATCGGTTCGACCTTGCGCCGCCGCCCGATGGCATCTCGGCTTATCGGCGTGCGAACGCGCCGCCGCCTGCCGGGCGCAGCTGGGCTTACGCCCTGCTGACGGACGACCTGCGCGTGCAGGCGATTGTGGACGGCGTCTTCGTTAGCCAGCCGATTCGCCCGCCCGAAGACGGCTGGGTGCTGGTCGCCGATGGTCAGGCGGCGGCTCGCCTGGAGCGGCTTGCCACGCTGGGCGTCGCGCTCCGACTGGAAACCCAGCCGATTCTGCAGCCGATTGCCGAATCGGACACGGAAGGCGTCGCGGTGTTTGTGAACCCGCTGCATCCGGAGGTGCGCTCGCGCCTGCTGGCGCTCATTGGCGAGCTGTGCCAGAACTACCCTATCGATGGGCTGGTGCTGGATCGGATGCGCTGGGCGAATGTGTACACCGACTTTTCGGAGTTGACCCGCGCGGCGTTCGAAGCGCGCTATGGGCGGGTGGCGAACTTCCCCGACGACATCCTGCGCCCGCCAGAGATGCCCCGCGCGGCGTATGAGCGCGGACCCCGCTTCGGGCAGTGGGTTCAGTTCCGCGCGGAGGTGATTCGCGACCTGCTGCGCGAGATCCGGCGCACGGTGGAGTCGGTACGCCCGATGCCCATCGGCGCCTATGTGGGCAGCTGGTATCCGCTCTACTATGAGCTGGGCGTCAACTGGGGCAGCGACGCGCTCGAACGCCCCTACGCCTTCATCGACAGCGATTATCGCTTCAGCTCCTACCTGTTCGATCTGGACTATCTGATGCCCGGTTGTTATTTCAATGTGCCCTTTATGGCGGAGGCGCCGCTGTACGATGCCGACGAGGTGCGCACGGTGGAGGGCATGACGCGCCGCGTGATGGACTGGACGAACGGCGAGGTGCTGGTCTATGCGGGCATCTACACCGACGATTATGTTCGCGACCCGGCAGGCTTTGAGCGGGCGATTCGAGCCGCGCGGCTCAACTCGCATGGTGTGATGATCTTCGATGCGAGTCAGATAGTGGCATGGGACTGGTGGGAGGTGGTTCGGCGCGGGCTGGGCACGCCCGATGGCACCGAACCACCCCTCGCCCCGCACCAGCTGCCCAGCCTGCTCCCCAGCCTGAGACAGTTATCAGCGGGATGGTTCAACCCCTGACAGGCAAGTCCCTGAGCGCAGGAGCCTGCCCGCAAGTGGCTGTCGCTGATGTTGCGCGGGCTATTTCTGCTCGCTGATGGGCTTGCCCTGGAGCGGGGAGAGCTGTTCCGCCTTTCTGGCATAGGTTTCGGGGTCGGCAAGGAACTTGCGCCGGCAGTTGCTGCAGCACACATAGTAGCGCTTGCCGTTATACTCGAAGGCGATCGCCTCGTCGGGAGTGATCTCCTCCTCCGACACAGGGCAGAACAGTTTCGCCGACTGATCGGCTTGCTGTTCGCTGGATGGCTGATTATTGCCCTGATTGGCGGGCGGGTTCGCCCTGCTCTCCTTGCTGGATGCAGCTGGCGTGCTACAGCAGCCTTTGTTGGTCGCTGCGCCCTTCTCGCCCGCGCAGCAGCTCCCGCCGCTCGCCTTCTCCGCGCTGCAACAGGCTTTGCTGGCGCTGCTGGTGTTGCTTGCGGGGGCAGGCTTGCGGTTGAGATAGGTGGCGGGCGACGCCTTGAACTTGGTCAGGCAGTCCTTGCAGCAGAAGTAGTAGGTCTTGCCCCGATAGGTGTAGCGCGGGGCGCGGGCGGTGTTTTTAATCGCCTCGCCCGAAACGGGGCAGGTGATGGCGGGCTTTTTCGCCGTCGTATCTACCTTTTTCGTCTGCTGATATGCGACTGCACCCAGAATCAGCCCTGCAGTCAACAGTAGACACAGAATCGCTCGATTTTTCATCGGTTAGCCTCCTTGTGGGGGATTATACCCCGTGTCATTCAGGTGGGTGTTGATAGGCTTCATAGTGCTGGGCGATGCCTGCCTGCTCGGTGCGCCCTTTGTGCAGGCAGAGGCGGTAGCGGAGGATGAGCTGCTCGCCGCGTGCGAGTCGGTAGTCGCCCGTGCCTTTCGGCGTGCCGGGCACAAAGTCGTGGACGCCGAACGGGTTCGCCGCGAACAGCCCATAATCGCGCACATGCCAGTAGGTCGGATGGCGCAGGTTGTCGGGATGGTCAAAGACGGCAATACCGACGATTTCGCCTTCGACGGGTCCGGTGTAGTCGCACCATTCGGCGCGTTTGCCCCATGCGTCGCGGTCGCGCTGACCAGCGGCGGTGACGATTTGCCCGCCCGTCCCGCGTTTGACCTCCATACTGGAGGCGACGCGGATGCCGAAAGTGCCCTCTTTGGTGTCGCCGAATCGCACCTCGCCCTCGCTGGCAATCAGCGTGATGCGGTAATCGAGCCAGCCGAAGTCGGGCGTGCGGTAGGCGATAATCTCGGTTGTTTCGGCACACACTTTTTTGCCGTCGGGCGCGAGCCAGTCGTTGTGCGCCACGATTCGCGCCAGCACGGCGCCCGCCTCCACGCGCTCGATCTGGCGATGGACAATCGTGCCCTTGCCCGCGCCTTCCGCCCAGAAGTCGACGCCGTTCACCTCGCCGTGCGTGAACCAGACGGAGCGGTGGTGCGGGTGATCCATCGATTCGCCCGGCACAATCTGCATGGGGAAGTGGCGCGTGAGGGGCTTGCCGTTGGGTGCGTAGAGCGGGTAGAGATAGGGCTTGGGCGCGCCGCGATAGACATACGCTGTGAAGGGCTGCCCGCGCCAGTGGATGGTGACGGCGCTCTCGCTCTGTTTCGCTTCGAAGCCCTGTGGGACTTCGGATGCGGCGCGCAGCTCGTACCGCTTCTGGCTGCCGCGTGGCAGGTCAGGTTCGATCCAGACCAGCCAGCGTTTGCCATCCCGCTCCACCACCTGCGCCGGGATGGGTTCGCCCGCGCCAGTCAGCATGAGCGGCTCCGCTGGCAACCGTTCCGAAACCGTTCGCCAGATGGGCACCTGCCGATAGCTCGCCCTTGTTGCCCGAATGATAAGACGCATCCCGCGCTAAAGTTTACCTGCCTGCAGGTGAAGTGGGTATATTCTTATGCCGTGCGCAGGCTGGAGTTACTGGCGTGGCTGATTGTGGGCTTATCAGGTGCGCTGGTGTTCTGGCGACTCTATTCGCGGGCGTTTCCCGAAGCCAGCATTCAGCTGCGCATCACTCCCCAGCAGGCATTGCAAATCGGCGAATCTGCCCTCAAGCAGTTGGATCTGCAAATCAACCTTAAAGGCTGGCGCAGCTCGGTGGTGTTCGAAAGCGACTCGAACGCCAAGCATTATCTGGTGGTTTGCTGGTCGGTTGCTATGCGAACATGGAGCCGTTATGGTGGCGATTGTATTTGCCACATCTGGTGCCGCTTTCGGTCTGGCTGAAGCCATCCGCGTGGCGCGAGCTGCCCGCTGATTCGCCGTTGCGCCATCCGCGCGCCCTATCTGAAAGCCTGATCGTGGTCTATCTGCTTGCGCTGGTGGTGGGGCTGCTCAACTATGCCTCCTCTGAAGGTGTGCCGAGCCTGCATGCGAACCATTTGTGGCTGGAGGGCGTCGCTCTGGCAGGCTTTCTGACCGTGCTGGGCGGTCTGGTGCTAATTGGGGCAGCGGGCATCTATCACAGCTACCTGCGCTCCTTCTGGCGGGTGCTGATGCTCGCTGCGCTATTTACACCCGCTACCTTGATCGGCGCTGGCTCGTGGGCAGAAATGGGTGAGAATCTGACCGCCTACGGGCTGGGCTTCTTGGTTATCGCAGCGCTGGGCTACTGGTTGGGGCGGTATCTGCTACAGGGCAACCTGTTCGGCTGGGCTGCTTTTATCCATCTGAGCATGCTAACGGTCTTTATCACCGATTGCTGGCTGGTGAACGATTCGGCGGTGCGCTGGCAGGGTGTGTGGATGCTGCCTTTCGGCTTGCTGCCAGTGGCGGGATGGCTGTTGTGGAGGCGCTACCTCCCTCAAGAACCGCTCCCAATACCCTATGCGCTAACCGAAGCCGTGCCTTCGCTCGCGCCCGCGGCTGCCGAGGCGCCCCCTGACGGCACCGATCCTGCTAACGCCAGTGGTCAGCAATCCAGCGAGCAGGGCGCATCTGCTTGAAAAGGTTCTTTGGCTTGCCCAACAGCGCTTCATGCGGCTTCGGATGACCATGAAACACAATAATTTTGCTCCCTTGAGGGATCACGGGGTTGCGAAACAGATTGTAAGGAAAGGGTGGCAGGCAGTGATGCTTATAACTCACGCACCAGCCCTCGGGCCAGTAATGCAGCACGCCTTTTCGATACATAAAATCGGTCAGATATTCCTGTTCGTTCACAAATCGGCGCGTGATGGCGTCTGCTTGCTGCCGGAACTCGTCCAGCAGGTCGCTATGTTGCCCGATTTCGAACCGAAACACGGACGAGTTGCCGATGTGCCGCCCTTTACGCTTCCAGTCCTCTATAATCAGGAACTCACCGGGCACGCTAAAGAATGCATCGATCGGCGCGACAATCACGATATCGAGATCGAGGAAAAGCGCAGTACCCTGCAGGTCATGGAGGGGCGACACGAACACGCGCTGCTTAAGCCAGCGCCCGGGCGGCACGGGCAAATCAATTGCGGGAATCGGGCGCGTTTCCACTTCGGGACGAATCCCGTCGGGATCGTCCGTGAAGCAGACGAACCGGAACGGCAACGAAAGGTTGCGTGCCACCATCGAGTAGAGCCGATTCACATAGTCGGGCGGATAGAGTGTGCCCCACTTCATACACAGCACATTCACCATCGAGTGATTGGTGGTCTTCATGGCGGTTCAATGGGGGCTTGCGAGTGGATTGGCGTGGCACAGTGCAGGGTCTGGCGCACGCGCTCCAGCACCTCGTCCACCGTAATCCACTGCAGGCATTCGTGCGCCAGGCAGCGGTCGGGTGGGCACTGGCGGCACAGAGGGCGTTTGTACAGCACGCGCTCGCGCTGCCCGAACGGACCTGTGCGGTCGGGGCTGGTGGGTCCGTAGAGCGCGACGCAGGGCGTGCCGAACGCCGCCGCGATATGCGCTGTGCCCGTGTCGCCAGATAGATGGAGTGCCGATTGAGTCACGACCGCCATTGCCTGCTTGAGCGTGGTGCGCCCGATGAGACTGCGCAGCGGGCGTTTTTTGAGCGTGCGCAGCTTCTCTTCTAACGGTTTATCGCTCGCGCCGCCGATGAACACGGCGGGCAGCTCCAGCTCGGCTTCGATGCGGTCGGACAGATCGGCGAACTTTTCAATCGCCCAGCGTTTCCACTCCCTGCCTGCGGAGGGGTTCAGTGAGATGAAGGCGCCCGTCGCGCCCACCTGTTGGAGCATCGCCCGCGCGCTCTGATGCGCTTCTTCAGGAATGACCAGCGGGAACTCCACGGGCAGGGCAGGCTCCACGCCCAGCCAGCGGACCGCCTCCAGATATTGCAGCACCACATGCCAGTCGGGTCGGTCGGGGATGGGCAGGCGTTTCATCAGCAGGGGCGTGCCCTCGCGCATGCGGTGCGCCCCGAATCGCATGGGCACACCGCCCAGCACGCCCCAGAGGGCACTTTTGAGCAGACCCTGCAGGTCCAGCGCGACCTGATACCGCTCGGCGCGAATCTCGCCGATGAGCTGGCGGACGGCTCGCCACCACTCGCGGCGAAACGGACGCTCGCGCAGCAGGCGGCACGGCACGATATGGAGCCGATCGATGCAGGGCGAATCGGCGATCACGCCCGCGTAGCGGTCTTCCACCACCCAGCCGATGATCAGGTGTGGGTAAGCCCGCTTCAGCGCGGCGGCGACGGGCGACGCATGCACGATATCGCCCATCGAGGAGACCTTCAGGATCAGCAGCCGCTGCACCCGCCCCAGATCGATAACAGGCTCCATCACAGCGCCATCGGCATAATCACGCACAGGTAGTCGCTGCGGTCGGCAGGCTTGAACACGGCGGGTCGCAACGCCTCCGTGAGTTCGATGGCGACGCCCTCGCTCTCCAGCACCTCCAGCACATCGAGCAGGTAGCGGGCGTTGAAGGCGATTTCGAGGTCGTCACCCTCACGCACCAGATCGACGGCTTCCTTCGCCTCGCCGGCGTCGCCCTGCGCGGTGATGACCAGCTTCTCGCCCTCGGTGCGCAGGTAGACCTTGTTCGCGTTGCTTTTGGCGATGAGGTAGGCGCGGCGCAGCGCATCGCGGAACTCGTCGACCATCAGCACCCAGCGGCGCGTGTACTCCTGCGGGATGACCCGCTGATAGTTCGGGTACTGCCCCTCGATGAGCTGGGTGACGACGCTGGCGTTCTCGCCGTAGAAGGCGGCTCGCTGCGTGCCCAGCTGGATGGTGAAGGTCTCGGAGGCGGGCAAACGGGGCAGGAGCTGAATCGCCTTGAGGGGCACAATCGCGCTGACTGGCTCGCCGTCGCCGCCAATCTCGGCGTCGCGCACCGCCAGCCGATGCGTGTCGGTCGCCACCATGCGCAGGTTCGCGCCGCTATACTCCATGCGGATGCCCGTCAGGGTCAGGCGCACCTCCTCGCGGGAGACGGCGAACTCCACCGAGTCGACCATCTCGCGAAAGAGCGGCGCGGGCACAACAATCTGGGTGCTGTCTTCCAGCTCTGGCACAGGCGGGTACTGGTCAGCGGGCAGCCCCACCAGCTGATAGCGCGATTCACCCGCCTGAACAATCAGCTGGTTGCGATCGCCCGTTTCCAGATTGACCTCCTCGGTGTTGAGCGAGCCGATCAGGTCGGCGATGAGCTTCGCGCTGACGGTAGTGGCGCCCGTCTCGCCCACAATCGCGGGGATTCGGCACTCAACCCACTGTTCGAGGTCGCTCCCGATCAGGCGCAGGCTGTCGTCCTGAGCCTCCAGATAGAGGTGGCTCAAGATTGGCAAAGTGGAGCGGGTTGCCGCCGCCGGCGCCACAACGCTCAGTGCATCATCCAGCTGCTTCCGATTGCATTGCAGTTTCATCCGTGTCCTCCTCTCCTCTGTGGGGATTATTGTACCCCCTGATGGGGGCTTTTGTCGAAGCACAGGCGCCAGCGCCGGTCGCCGCATCGGATCAGCCACCCTTCGGCGCGGGCGCGCCGAATGCGCTGAACGGCAATCTGAATGAGCAGGGCTTCCTCGTTAGGGTCGCGCGGGCGCGTGCGGGGCAGCCGCTTCAAACTGCCGTTGCGCAACAATATCTGATGCACCTGCCGATGCCGCGCTTTCAACTCATCCCAGCGGTAGGTCGCCATCGCTCTGCACCGCCCGCCACAGCGCTTCCAGCGCCGTCCACCATCGCTCCTCAAGGCTCATGCAAAGAGTCTACCCCCCTCGACTGGGGTATACTTGCTGTGGTCTGCAAGGCGGCAGCAGGCATCGTGGGGCGGAGCGTTCGCCCCCACTCAAAGCCGAGCTACACTGGAGGAATGGAGCGATGCTAACCGAGATCGAAATGGCGCAGGTGGTGGACAACCCGCAAATCGACCAGTTACTGGGTCAGGCGGCACCCCTTTATCACAATCTTTCGGTGGCGGCGCTGGTGGAGCATGCAGTGATGCGTGGGGAGGCGCAGTTAGCTTCGAACGGCTCCCTCGTGGTGCGCACGGGCAGATACACGGGACGCTCCCCCAGAGACAAGTTCGTGGTGGCTCGCCCCGAATATGAGTCGCTTATCGACTGGGGCGCGGTCAATCAGCGAATGGAGCCAGCCGTCTTTGAGGCGCTGCTGATGCGCGTCACGGCGTACCTGTGCAATCGCCCGCTCTATGTGCAGGACTGCTTCGCCGGCGCAGATCCGCGCTACCGCCTGCCCGTGCGCGTCATCACCGAATATGCCTGGCACAGTCTGTTCGCCAAACAGCTTTTTATCCGCCCTGCGCGTGAAGAGCTGGCGAATTTTCGTCCCGCGTTCACCGTGCTGTCGGCGCCGGGCTTCAAGACCGACCCCGCGATTGATGGCACGCGTAGCGAGGTGGTGATTGCGCTCGACTTTCGGCGGCGCCTCGTGCTGATTGCAGGCACGGCGTATGCGGGTGAGATTAAAAAATCTATCTTCACGGTGATGAACTTTCTGCTGCCGTTGCGGGGCGTCTTTCCGATGCACTGCTCGGCGAATGTAGGCGCATCAGGCGATGTCGCGCTCTTTTTCGGGCTGAGCGGCACGGGCAAAACCTCGCTCTCCGCGGACCCGCAACGCCGACTCGTCGGCGATGACGAACACGGCTGGACCGACGACGGCATCTTCAACTTCGAAGGGGGCTGCTACGCCAAGTGCATTCGGCTCTCGCGCGAGAACGAACCGCAAATCTGGAACGCCATTCGGTTTGGCAGTGTGGTGGAGAATGTGGTGGTGGATCCCGAAACGCGCGAGCCGAACTATGACGACGACTCCATCACCGAGAACACGCGCGCGGCGTACCCACTGGACTATATCGCGAACGCGGTGATCCCGAGCGTGGCGGGTCATCCCCAGCATCTGTTTTTCCTGGCATGCGATGCGTTTGGCGTGTTGCCGCCAATCAGCCGATTGAGCATCGAGCAGGCGATGGAGATGTTTTTACTGGGCTACACGGCAAAGGTGGCGGGCACGGAGCGGGGCATCACCGAGCCGCAGATGACCTTCAGTGCGTGCTTCGGTGCACCGTTCCTGCCGATGCATCCGAGCCGCTACGCGCAGATGCTGGGCGAGCGGCTGGAGCGCCACACCGCGCAGGCGTGGCTGGTCAACACGGGCTGGACGGGCGGCGCGTACGGCGTCGGCACGCGAATCCCCATCCGCTACACCCGCGCGATGATTCGGGCAGCGATGCAGGGTGCCCTCGACGCCGTGCCCTACCACAAAGACCCCATCTTCGATCTGGAGGTGCCCACCGCCTGCCCCGATGTGCCCGCCGAGCTGCTGAACCCGCGCGACACCTGGCAGGACAAAGCCGCTTATGACCAGAAGGCGCACTGGCTGGCGGAGCAGATGCACGCCCATCTGGAACGCATCATCCCCGCCGATGAAGATGATAGCGCATGAGATAGAAGATGATAGCGCATGAGATAATAGATATAAGTTCCAGTTCGGCAGTGGCTGTCCACAGGGGGAGTTAGAGCCTCCTGTCAATCAGGATAGGCTGGTGTCGCAAAGGGCGGAAAAGACTAACCTCTTAGCCCCTCCACGAACTTTTCAGGGGTCAGCCCGCCCTCGTTCACATGGGTGATGCGCGACCAGCCCCGGGGACCGTCGCCGGTGGCTATCTCCAGCCATCTTTGCGCCAGTTGCTGTCTGGTGAGGGGCATCACCCATTTCGCGCCCGATTGCTCGCACTCCTGACGGAGGCGATCCCAGTTGACCAGCCAGGCGTACCAGAGAGGCAGTCGCGCAATCTGCACGCGCCAGCGCAGGTCGGGATTATTGCGCACCGCCCGCTCCGCGCGCTCCCATAACTGCTCGGCGCGCGATAGCACCGCATAGCGCAGATAGGGCGCTTTGTCGGGCGCCGTGAAACAGCCCATATAGAACTCCTCCGCCGCCTCGTGCATCAGGCGCATATAGTCGCGAATGGAGCGAGCGGCTCCGCCATAATAGCCGCGCAGAAACTCGTCAATCAGCTGGCGGTCGTCCTGATAGGGGTTCCACAGCAGTTGCGCCAGCACCCACGCGCGCAGCTCCGCCATCTCCGCGCCATGCGACTGATACGCGCCCTGCTCGAACAGCCCGCGCACGCCGTGCCGATGAAAGAAGCGCACATTCGGTCCGAGCGAGAACCAGTTCGGATGCGGCATGATGTAGTGGGCGAAGTTGGTGGTGTAGTCCCACACATAGAGGCGATTGGTCAGTCGGCTCCAGTCGCGGATGTCGCGGGCGAACTCGGCATTGCTCGGATGCTCCAGCGGTTGCGCGAAGTTGCACTCGATGGAGCAGAGGCGCACAATCACATTCGGGCGCGGGCGGATCGTTCTGGGTGCGCGGCGCGTGTACCAGTACGCCAGCGTATCGAAGGCGACCGATGGGAACTCCCGCTCCAGCTGCTCGGCGATATAGTTGACCATCGTCAGCACTGAAGCGGCGGGCGTGCCCTCCCGCTCGTCGATGGCGCGGCAGGCGTCGCACTGGCACGCGCCTGTCCAGTCGTTCTGGGAGATGGACACGATGCTTGCCTGCGGGTTCGCCTTCAGCCATTCGCGCACGCGCTCCACCAGAAACGCCCGCAGCTGGGGATTCGTGGTGCAAAGCTGGGCGCGCTCCCACTGGCGCTTGCCGTCGATAAGGCTGAACCATTCAGGATGTCGGGGAAAGTATTCCTGTGGGGGCACGAGCGCGTAGAAGGTATGCACGAAGCCCACATATTGAATTTTGCCGCCGCGCGTCTCGTCAAGGCGGGCGTGATGCCCGTTATAGTAGTTGCGAGCCGCCCAGTCGCCGTCAAAGGTGTGATACCAGAACGGCTCGCGATACTCGAAAGCGGGCTGTTCGTTGATGTTCAGCGCGGGGATTCGCAGGGTGCGTCGGCGCGGGATGGTGCTTGCCCACGGCGTCCACCAGCGCACGCCGCAGAAGGTGTGCAGGAAGCGATAGACGGCATAGAGCGTGCCGCGCGGTCGCCCGCCCGTCAGCAAGAGATAGCGTTCGCGCGTGCGCATCACCACCTCCTCGCCGCCCAGGCTGTCCCACGCCACATTCGGGAAGAGTCGCCGCGCGACCTCGCCCACGCCAACAATAATTGCTGCGGGAGGCAGGTTTGCAGGGACCACCTCCCGCAGCTCAAACGATGCGCCCGTGATCTGGTCAAGGTGCAGGCGCAGCTCGTCCGCTGCATGGCGTTCAGCGGGCGTTGCACCCACCTGAACCAGGATTGGCATCTTTGCTCGCCCGCGCTCCGCCAGCGTGATCATCTTCACAGATTCCCGCGCAGTGCCTGCTCGCGCTCGATGGCTTCGAAGAGCGCCTTGAAGTTGCCCTTGCCGAAGCCGCGCGAACCCTTGCGCTGGATAATCTCAAAGAAGAGCGTCGGGCGATCCTGCACCGTCTTGGTGAAGGTCTGCAGCAGATAGCCCTCCTCGTCGCGGTCGACCAGGATGCCCAGCTCCGCCAGCGCCCGAATGTCCTCGTCGATCATGCCGACACGGTTCGGCAGGTCCTCATAATAGGTCTGCGGCACATAGATGAACTTCATTCCGCGCGCTCGCAGGTGGCGCATCGTCTCAAGGATGTTGTCGGTCAGCAGGGCGATATGCTGGACGCCCGGTCCAGCGTTGTACTCCAGATACTCCTCGATCTGCGATTTGCGGCGTCCTTCGGCAGGCTCGTTGATGGGCAGTTTGATCTTGCCACGACCGTCCTGCACCACCTTCGACATCAGCGCGGAATACTCGGTGCTGATGTCCTGGTCAGAGAAGTGAACCAGCAGCTCGAAGCCCATCACCTCGCGATAGAAGTCGACCCAGTAGTTCATCTTGCCGAGTTCCACATTGCCGACGATATGGTCGATCTCCTTCACGCCGATAGGCTCGCCGGGTTCGTACATCTCCCTGAAGCCTGGCATGAAGACGCCCTTATAGCGGTCGCGGTTGATGAAGGTGTGGATCACATCGCCGTAGGTGTGGATGGAAGCCAGATGCACCTCGCCGTCGTCATCCTTAATGACGGTTGGCTCCTGACAGCCGCGTGCGCCGCGTCGCACCGCCTCGCTGTAGGCGTGGGCGACATCCTCCACCTCGAAGGCGACATCGCACACGCCGTCGCCATGCTTCACCAGCCAGTCGGCTTTGGGATGATCGCCCTTGTAAGGCGCGGTGATAACGAAGCGGATCTCATTCTGCTGCAGCACATAGGAGGCTTCATGTCGAACACCGGTCTCCAGTCCCGCGTACGCCACCACATCGAAGCCGAACATGGTGCGATAGAAGTACGCCGCTTGCTTCGCGTTGCTCACGAAGAAGCGCACATGGTCGATTCGCCGAATCGGCATAAAGTCCATCAAACTCACCTCCTCGCTCAGTGTCTGGCTCTCCCCAGCGAGAGCCAACAGGGATTATACCCCATTGGAAAACAGTGCCACTGGATGGACGCTCACCTGTCTTTCAAACATGCTTTCCCTGCAGCGCGCTCAGCTTTTCAGCCAGTAGGTCGGGTGCGATACAACTTATAAGAGTTTTCATGCCACACCGCCACTTCATCATACGAAAGGAAGCAGACGCTGTTCTTGACAGGATTGAACGCTCGATATGCTAACCTATCTTGAAACTCCTGATATCTTTCTTTGGGAGCAACAATATACATCTGCACCCTGAAGTCCTGCAGCTCCACAAACCTGGCTAAAGCATGGCTAAAATCCGTCGTATTCTCTATTTCAAAAACACGCGCTGGAAATCCGCTTTTGTTGAACCAAAATACATCAATAAATTTCACTCTCTGCAATATATCCTGATAAGTAAACGATGGAAAATCAGATATCTTTATCAGTTCGCCGAGTTTCTGGTTCAAGCCAGGAACGACTTTATTTCTATCCTGGGGTGGCACATATGTCTCATATCCTTCAAAATTGCCAATCTGAACAAGCAATCCCTGATAATAAGAGTGGGCAGACTGCCTGCCTGACGCGGCTCTCTCTGTTTCCTCTGCCGATTCGTCGAGCAGAGAGATAATTTCGCGCGGTAGTTTATCTCTACAGGAGTTTAACGCCCATAGCCCAGGCTTCACCTTGAAAAAGAATCTTGAATCCTGAACAATCCTGCAGATGGTTGCGTAGGGTGTTTTCGTGTTCCACTTAACACCCGGCACCTGCAACGCTTTTTCGTATAGAAAGACAAGCGTGGCGTAGCCGCCGTTTTCCTCCATCACCCTTATCACCGCGTCGCGTTGTGTCATAACGCCATCTCCATGAATGCGGTATCGATTCTACCTGATGGCTGTTCGGACAGGTCCAATCCCTCTCTGGAGGTGGATTCCAAATGCGAGGGAGTCGATGGTTGTGTGGTTTGGGTGGATTGCTGACAGGGATGGGGCTGCTGAGCCGGGTTATCCGTGTGCTTCTGCCGCCTGAAGGTAAACCTGATAGGTGAGCTGAGCGGTGGTTTGCCAGCTGAAGGTGCTGGCTTGCTGCAGGGCGCGCGCTTGCAGACCCCTGCGATACGATTCGTTTTGCAGAAGAGTCAGAATCGCGTGCGCCCACTGCGCAGGCTGGTCGGGAGGCAGCAGCAGCCCGCCAGAACCCACCACCTCTGGCAGTGCGCCGCCGTTGGAAGCAATCACCGCTGCGCCGCACGCCATCGCCTCCAGCGGAGGCAGCCCGAACCCCTCATAAAAGGAAGGGTAGAGAAATATCTCAGCCGCGTTGTAGAGCCACACCAGATGCTCATCAGGCACATAGCCTGTTTGGATGAGCCAGTCGCCGTCCATCAGCGTGCGTCTGGCATGCTCCAGCTCGCGCTGTGCCCAGCCCGGCTTGCCTGTCAGCACCAATTTCAACGGCAAGCCGGACCATTCGCGGGCGAGGGCGACCGCCTCTATGGTTAGCAGCCAGTTCTTTCGCGGCTGCAGCACGCCCACCGCGAGCAGAAAGGGCGGCTCAATTCCGTAATGCTGGCGTACCCATTCCTGCGCCTGCTCGCGCTCCATCGGATAGAAGCCTTCGGGCAAGCCGTTCGGCGTCGCCACCACCTTTTCGGGCGGCAGATTCAGCAGCCGAATCATGTCGCGGCGAGAGGTCTCTGAAACGGTCAGCACGCACGCCGCCTTCCGACACGAATAGGGCACGCTCAACCGCAGCAACAGCCGATCTTTGAGCGGGAACCAGCGCGGGTTAATCAGAAACGACACATCGTGGATGGTGGTGATGGCAGGGATGCGAAAAAGGGGCGAGAGGCTGTACTGGGTATGGGCGACGGCACAGCCATATTGCCAGGCGGCGCGCGGGAAACGAATCAGGCTCCAGACGCGCTCGTTGCGGGCGGGCAGCACCACGAACTCATACAGAGGCGATTCGGGCAGCAGATGGGCGGGCACAGGGCGCGTGCTGAACAGAATCAGCCGATGCTCGGCGGGGTCTATCAGCGTCGCGAACGCCTTGAGCAGCCCGCGCCAGTAGGTGCGATCGCCCGTGTAGGCGCCTGTCAGCAGGCGGGCATCGATGGCAATCTTCATCGCGCCACCCCCAGCGGCTGGCGGCTCATCTGGCTCCATCGGCGCGGGTAGCGCGAATCGGTCGGCGCCCGCTTCGGCATACGCGCAATCAGGCGAGAGACCGCGCCGCTCTCCAGCTCCAGCGTGCGCTCCACTATCTCCAGCTCGCCGCCGAGCAGATGAACAGCGGGACGCGCCGATTCGATCTCGTCGCGTTCCGTTGCGCTTTTGAGGGCGAGCGCGACGCCCCCGACGCGCACATAGGGCAGCATCAGTTCCGCCAGAATGGGCATCTTCGCGACGGCGCGCGCCACCACCCTGTCGAACTGCTCGCGGGCTTGCGGTGTGTGCGCCCACACCTCCGCGCGTGCCTGCACCACCACCGTTCCGCTCAAGCCCAGCTGCTCGCATGCCTCCTTTAGAAAGGCGACCGTTCTGCCATGCGAATCGAGCAGCACCAGATTCAGATCGGGGCGGGCGATTTTGAGCGGGATTCCGGGCAAGCCGCCGCCCGTGCCGATGTCCAGCAGGCGCGCGCCTTCCGGCGGCGTGTCGACCGAAAGCAGCACCAGCGAATCGACCAGATGGCGTCCGACGGCTTCTTCAGGGGGCACGCGTGTCAGGTTGAACCGCTGATTGGCTTCATAGAGCAACTGCAGATAGCGTTCAAGGGCGGCACGCTGCCCCAGGCTCAGCGGGAACCAGCCCGCCACCTGCTCCAGCACCGCCCAATCGCCCAGCGCGTGCATCCCTGAGCCTATTATGACATGCTCCGCGCGCGGATGCCATCTCCCCTGCGTAGTCGGGTCGCCCTGCCCGGCTACGCTGTGCGGATGAGAAGCAAAAAGCCCGAAAATCAAGGCTAATCATGACTGATTTGAGTTCAGAGGCGTGCCTCTGAGCGGGTGGGCGTTCGCGCCTGCCCGCTGCAGGGGGTTGGTTTGTAGCCTACCTCTGAGGGATTGAAACAACCGCCTGCAGGTGGATTGGGTTGCGATGCAGCTGGCGATTGAGAGGGTGGGGTATGCGATGTGCGCGCTGCCTGTTTTGCGCGGTTTTGCACGCGACGGGGAGGGGCTAATCGATTTCGAACACCTTCTGGCGATGGGTTGCTCCTGATACGAGCCGAATGCGCGAGGGTGCAACCCCGAAATGCTCTGCCAATAAGCGGATGACGGCGCGGTTCGCCTCTCCGCCTGCGGGAGGCGCGGTCACGCGCGCGAGATAGCTGCCGTCCGATTGCTGCAGCAACTCATTCCGCGCCGCACGCGGCACAACCTTCACCTGTATCCGTTTCGCCATCTCCCTGCTATCGGCTGATTGCCCAGACCCGATTGTACCACCCGCAACGACGGTGAACCGAATGCTCCACCAGCGGCAGGAAAGCGATCCGCCCTGTCGAAGCCTTCCCTTGAGGAGGCACGCTATGCGATCGCTACTGTTTCTGACGATGTTGCTGATATTGCTGGCGATGGTGGGGCTTGCTCTGCAACCCTATGAGAAGCAGACCCCGCTGAACCAGTTGAGCCAGCAGGAGCAGAAATCGGGCTGGAAACTGCTGTTCAATGGCAAGGACCTCAGTGGCTGGACGGTCGCGGACGCGCCCGACGCATGGACGGTTGAGGACGACGCGCTAACCTGCACGGGCAAAGGCGGCGGCATGATCTACGCCGACGGCGTGTACAAAAACTTCGAACTCAAACTGGAGTTCAAGCTCACGCCAGGCGCCAACAGCGGCGTGTTCCTGCGTGTGTGGGATAAGGGCGACCCCGTGCAGACGGGCATCGAGGTGCAGATTCTGGACAGCTACGGCAAGGAGAAGCCCACCCGCCACGACTGCGGCGCCATCTACGACATTCAGGCGCCCGCCGAGAACGCCGTCAAGCCCGCTGGCGAGTGGAACAGCATGCACATCATCTGCAAGGACACGCAGATCACCGTCTACCTGAACGGCAAGAAGGTGAACGAGGTGGACCTGAGCCGCTGGACGGAGCCGTTCCGCAATCCCGACGGCACGCCCAACAAGTTCAAATATCCCTATAATCAGATGACGCGCCCCGGCTATATCGCCCTGCAAAATCACGGTCATAAACTATGGTTCCGCAACATCCGGATCCGCCCGCTGGATTAGGCGTATATGTGGCTCGGCGGGCGCGCCTGCGTTCGGCGCTGTTTGGGGGCGAGCGGGCGCCCGATGCCGCGCTCATTAATGGGACGGCGAATGTGAGCTATCTGACGGGCTTCACTGGCTCCTACGCCTGGCTGGTGCTGTCGCCCGATCGCGAGCAGCTCCTCACCAGCGGCATCTACGCGACCCAGATCCGCCAGGAGGTGCCCGACATCCCGGTCATCATCACCCGACCGGGCGAGGAAGCGGGCGCCGTGCTGACCCAGCTGCTGCGCGACTGGGGCGTCCGGCGGCTCGGCGTCGAAAGCAGCAACGCCATCGCCTTTCTGAAGGGTTTGCGGAGGCATCTGCGTAAGGCGGGCATCACGCCCGTTCTGCTGACAGGCACGGTGGAAAAATTGCGCCTGATCAAGGATGCCTTTGAGCAGGAGCGCATTCGCGCCGCTGTCGCGATTGCCGACGCCGCCTTTGAACATGTTCAGCGGATGCTTCAGCCGGGCGTCGCCGAGTGGGATATTGCGATGGAGCTCGATTTTTACATGCGGCGTCAGGGCGCTTATCCCGCCTTCGAGACGCTGGTGGTCAGCGGCGAGCGCAGCGCGTTGCCGCACGGCAAGCCGACGGAGCGCAGGCTCCAGCGGGGCGACTTCGTGACGCTCGATTTCGGCGCACGCTATCAGGGCTACTGCTCCGATTTAACGCGCACGGTGGTGATTGGCACTGTCAGCAGCGAGCATCGGCGCCTCTACTTCGCCGTGCTGGAGGCGCTGGAGCGCAGCCTGGAAGCCATCCGACCGGGACGGCGCGGGCGCGATATCGATGCTATCGCCCGCCGAACCCTCGACAGGCACGGGCTATCGGACTACTTCGGGCATGGTCTGGGACACTCGCTGGGGCTGACAGTGCATGATGGCGCGGGCTTCTCCCCGCGTGAAAAGACGCGCCTGCAGCCCGGCATGGTGCTGACGGTGGAGCCGGGCGTCTATGTGCCGGGCTTTGGCGGCGTGCGCATCGAGGAGGATGTGCTGGTGACCGAGACGGGCTGTGAGGTGTTGAGCCATTCGCCGCGCGGGCTGATGGTGTTCGATTACGGCGGGCTTATCGCTGTGAATGGTCGCGGATGAAGTCGCTGGGCAAGCCGTTGAACTGCAGTCCTGCCAGTTTGCGGGCGCGCTCCAGCTCCGCGATGTCGTAGCTGTCCAGTTCGCCCGCCTGCTGATACGCTGCTATCGCCTCGTCCATCTGCCCCAGCAGCCGATAGATGTCGCCCAGCAGGGTCCGGTAGACCGCGTTCTGGGGCTGGATGCGCAGCGCCGCCTGAATCGACGCGATAGCTTTTTCGGGGTACTCGTTCTCGAGGCAGAGCAGTCCGTAGCGGAAGTGATAGTAATCATCTTCGGGGTTGAGCAGGGTGGCGATTTCCATCTCCAGCATGGCTTCGGCGATCTCGCCCGCACGCTCCAGCAGGTCTGCCAGCCAGAATCGGAAGAAGCCGTTGCTGGGTTCGTGGTTGATCGCCTCGCGCGCGGCTTCGATGGCTGCCAGATATTGCTGGCAGACGGCGAGCGTTTCGGCGTATTTGAACAGCACGAAGGCGTTGCGTGCGCCGTACTCGATGGCTTTGCGGTAGTGGGCGAGCGCGGCGTCGAAGCGCCCGAAGCGGCGGTAGATTTCCGCCAGCGCGAAGTAGGGTTCGGGATCGCGCGGGTTGAGCTTGCGGGCACGCTGATAGAACGCCAGCGCACGGGCAGGCTGATCAGCGTACGCGTAGGCGTCGCCCAGATGGATGTAATGCTCAATATTGTTGTTATCCATCTGGATGGCTTGCCGATAGTAGCGGAACGCCTCTTCGAAGCGTCCCGCCCGCATCAGCTGGTCGCCCTTCCGACGCGCCTCCTCCGGCGATTGCGCTTTCGCTCCCTGGTCGGGCGATTCGGGATTCACAGAGAACGGTTCGCCCATACGCATGGCTATTATACCCTGTTTCGGGCTGCTTTCCTGCACAGCGGCAGGAATCTGCCCTGTGCCGCCGAAAGCACTCCTCACGAGGAGGTATGGGAGCGATGTTGCTGTATGAGATTGTGGAGCGTTCGGCGCAGCGGTTTCCAGAGAAGCCCGCGATTATCTTTCGGGATCAGCCAATCCCGTATATGCAGCTGTGGGGGCTGGTGCAGGCGTGTGCGCGTGGTCTGCGCGATGAGCTGGGCATCCAGCCTGGCGATCGCATGGGAATTATGCTGCCCAATCTGCCGCGGTTTGTGATCACCTATCACGCGCTGGGGCACTTAGGCGCGATTGCCGTGCCAGTGAACCCTCTGCTGAAGGCGCCCGAGATTGCCTACATCTGGCGCGATGCGGGCATCAGGGCTGCCGTTACTTTCCCGCTCACGCTGGAGACGGTGCTGCAGGCGAAGACGGAGATTCCGACGCTGCAGACGGTGCTGGTGGTCGGCGCGGAGGGCGAGCTGCCCCCTGGCGTGCGCCCCTTCGACTCGGTCATCCGTCCGACGGGCGAGCCGCTCACTCGCCCGCCCGTGAGCGAGAACGACCCTGTGGTGTTCATCTACACCTCTGGCACGACGGGATTCCCCAAAGGCGTGATGCTCAGCAGCGACAATATTCTGTTCGATATCGAGGCGTGCCAGCAGATGCTGGAGCTGGAGCCTGATGAACGGTTTCTGGCGGTGCTGCCGCTGTTCCACTCATTCGGGCAGACGGTCTGCATGAACTTCCCGCTCTGGCTGGGGGCGACCACCGTGCTGATGGAGCGGTTTCTACCGCAAAGCACGATGGAAACTATCGAGCGGCATCGCGTCACGCTGTTTCCTGCGGTGCCGGCGATGTACGCGGCGATTTTGCAGGCGGCGGGCGAGCGCGACTATGACCTCAGCTCGCTGCGCTACTGCGTGTCAGGCGGCGCACCGATGCCGGAACCCGTGCTGCGCGCGTTCGAAGCCCGATATGGCTGCGCCATTCTGGAGGGCGACGGTCCTACCGAATGCTCGCCCGTCACCAGCGTCAATCCGCCTCCCCACAAGGGCGTGCGCAAGATCGGCTCCGTCGGTCTGCCGCTGCCAGGGGTGGAGATTAAAATCTTCGACGAGAACGACCGCGAGCTGCCTGTGGGCGAAATCGGCGAGATCGTGGTGCGCGGGCGCAATGTGATGCTCGGCTACTACAACAACCCCGAAGCCACCGCCGAAGCGATGCGCAACGGCTGGTTCCACACGGGCGACATGGGCAGGTTCGACGAGGACGGTTACCTCTATATCGTGGATCGCAAGAAGGACATGATTATCGTCGGCGGCATCAATGTCTATCCGAGCGAGGTGGAGAATGTGCTGCTGCAGCATCCGGCGGTGCTGGACTGCGCGGTGATAGGCAAGCCTGACCCGGAGCGTGGGGAAGTTCCTGTCGCGGTGATCGTGCCCAAAGCCGGAACGGAGCCGGACCCGCGCGAGATTCTGCGCTTTTTGCGCGAGCGGCTGGCGAATTTCAAAGTGCCACGCGAGGTAATCTTCCGTCAGGAGCTGCCCCGCTCGGGTACGGGCAAGGTTCTCAAGCGCCTGCTGAAAAAAGAGCTGGAGCTGGAGTAGTCGCTCTATCTATGCGGAGCGGGCGGACGGGTTGTCAGGAGCCGATTGGGGCTGGGGCACATCTTCGGGCTGGGCTTGAGCGGCAGCCAGGTTCTCGCGCTGGATGGCTTCGTAGATTTCGCGCCGATGCACGGCGATCTCGCGCGGCGCCTTGATGCCCAGTCGCACCTGCTCGCCGCGCACCTCCAGCACTATCACCTCGATATCGTCGCCAATCATGATGCTCTGGTTCACCTTGCGCGTCAGCACTAACATGGGTATCGCCCTCCGTGGCGGGCGGCGTCAGCCAGCCGCCTGCTGAGTCTGCACCGAGCGCCACATCTCCTGTAAGATCGGGTGGCGGGTCGTATAGCGCTCATCATCTAAGATCACCTGCCGCCCGCAACGCGCGCTGCCGTTAATCACGATCGGCGCCAGCAGGTTGGCGGTCATCGCATGCGGTTTGCCCGGTGGGATCGAGACCGTCACATAGACCCATCGGATCGAATCCGCGCTCAACTGCAGGCGCTCCACATCCACATCGGACAGCACCACCTCGTAGTCGGGTCGGAAGAACCACGGGTCGATCAGCAGCATCGCGAAGCCCGGCTCTTCCACCGACTGCAGCCATCGGAACGGGCTGTCGTTGCCATGTCGAATAATCACGAACCGTTTCAGATGGCTCAGCCCCACCAGCCCGTCAGGGAAGGTGATGATGTCTTCCGCTTCTATTGTTATTGTACCGAATCGGGTTGTGTGAAGTTCCATCGGTTCTCAACCTCCACGCAGGAAATCGAACAGATTGATTGCCTGCACGCGGGTAAACACCTGCAAAGCGGCTTGATAACTCAGTTCCTGCTGGCGCAGCTGGCTGATGGCTTCGGCGAGGTCCACCTCTTCAATTGCTGCCAGATTGCCCTGCAGTTGCTCCTTGCGGGCGGCGTAGAGGGTTTCGTAGTTCTCCAGCTCACGCAGGCGCACGCCCATCTCGCCCCGATAGCGAGCGAACTCCGACTGGAACGCTTCGATATCGCGCAGGTCCACATTTGAGAGGGTGGTGTTGTCGCCTGCGAGCAGATGGTTTTCCACCTCGGTAAGTTTGTTATACAGGTCGGCGATTCGGGCGGCGCCGGTGAAGTTCATCGGGATGGCTCGGTCGGCAGCGATGTTGACCAGCAGGGGGTTGCCGTCGCCCGTGTAGGTCAGCACGCCCCCGGAGAGGGTGAAGGGCGCGGTTGCGAGCTTCTGCCCGCTGAACAGGTAGCGGTCGCCATCCACGCGCTGATTGCCCAGTTGCATCAGTCGCTCCTTCAGGTGGCGGAGCTGCTGGATGAGCGCGTCGCGGGCGTCCGAGTCAATAGTGTCGTTGGCGCCCTGCGTGATAATCTGGCGCACCTCGCCCAGCAGGCTGCCAATGTCCGCCAGCGCCTGCTCCGTCGATTGAAGGAACAGGCGCGCTTCACGAATATTACGCCCATATTGTTCGATTTCCTGCAGGCTCTGGCGGATGGCGAGCGCATGCACGCTGCCGACGGGGTCGTCCGACGGCTGCTCGATGCGCCGCCCGGTGGCGACCTGTCGTTGATAGCGGCTCAGGCGGTCGGTTGACCGCTCAATCGCTCGCCCCATCTGCCAGAACTGCCAGCTGGTGCTGATCCGCATCGCTCACCCTCTTATTCGGGCAGGATGCCCGGGCTACGGCTATCCGGGCGCCACCAGCTGCAACATATCTTCCAGCAGCGAGTCGAAGACGCTGAGCATCTTCGCGGCTGCCTGATAGCTGCGCTGGTACTTCATCAGGTTTGCTGCCTCCTCATCCAGTGATACGCCCGACACCGACTCGCGGAGCATCAGCAGATGCTCCACTGTTAATTGTTGCGTTTCGGCGCGATTTTTGGAGACCTGTGCATCGTTGCCGACACGCCCGATGAGGTTTCGATAGAACTGGGGGATGCTGAGTCCGCCGAGCGTGCCCTGTGCGGCGGTGCGCAAATCTGCCAGTGCGCGGGCGACACCGCCGTTGCCCGGCGCGTCGGGCACTGACGCCGCCGCGATGTGGCTGGGATCGCTGATGTCGGCGTGCAGGGTGATGTTCGAAGCGTCGGTGCCATCAAAAAAGAGGTAGCCCGTGTTGCCGTCCAGCGCGTAGCCGGTGGAGTGAATCGCGTTCACCTGCGTGATGAGCGTGTTCGCGAGCGTGTTCAGGTCGGCGCGATAGCTCTGCAGGTTCGCGATGGCGTCCATCAGCCCGCGCAACTCGCCCGACTGGATGCGGATATCGACGGGCGTGTTGTCCAGCGAGCGGTTGGCGATGTCGAGCGTGGTGGGCAGCTGGAACGCGGCGTTGTCCTGCACCAGCGTGTAGCCGTCCACCGAGATGATGACGGTGCCGTCCTGGGCGTACTGGGCGCGGGCGGCGACGAGTTCGCTCAGGCGACTGATGAGCTGGTCGCGCTGATCGAGCAGCCCGCTCGGTTCCGCGCCACTGGCGGCTGCGGCACGAATCTGCCCGTTGAGCTGCGCCAGTTGCGCGGCGAGCTGGTTCGCCTCCGCGATTCGCGCCTGCGCCTGCTGGAACAGCTGGCTTTCCTGCGTGGTGAGGTCGCGGTGCAGGCTGCGGAAGGTGTCGGCGAGCGCGCTGGCTGCCTGAATCACGCTCTGGCGGGCAGCCATGCTGTCGGGGCGCGTCGCTAACTCCTCGAAGGCGTTGAAGAGCGCGTCGAGCCGCGCGCTCAAGCCCAGCTCGCCCGGCTCGTTGAACAGGCTTTCAATCTGCTGAAGCTGCTGGCGCAGGCTGTCGAGGCGAGCGAGGTCGGCGCTGCTAACATTGATGCGCTGTTCGAGCATCATATCGCGCAGTCGCTGGATGCTCTGCGCCATCACGCCGCTGCCGACGCGCAGGCGCGGGCTGAACGCATAGTCGGGCGTGGGCGCGAACACCACCCGACGGCGCGTGTAGCCCGGCGTGTTCACATTCGCCACATTGTGCCCCGTTATATCCAGCCCGATCTGGAACGCGCGGAGCGCACGGATGCCTAACTCGATGCCGTAGAAACTGGACATGGTTCAGACCTCGGTGTTGAGCATCAGGGTGGTGTTGGCGCGGTTGCTGGTGGGCGCGTAGTGTTCGGGTTCGGCGGCGCGCATTAGCATCGCCATCAGCGCGTGCGTGTAGTCCAGCTCGTTGCGGATGATGTCGTACGCGCTCTGCACGATTTCATCGAGGGCGCGCGCCGTCTCCAGCGCGCGCTGGAGCAGTTGCGAATCGCCATATCGCGGCTGCTGGCTGCTGTCGGGTGGTTCGGAAGGGGGGGGCAGCGCGGCGCGCAGCTGCTCCAGGCGTTGCAGCACGAGTTGCAGGCGCGTGTTGAGGGCGTCGATGGCGGCGAGGTCGCGCCGCACGAGCGCGTCGCGCCACGCTTTCAGCAACGGCAAGGCGCGCCTCGTCTCCCGAACCCACTGCATCAGCAATGCGTCGTTCGGTGCGTGTCGGACAGGCTGGTTGCGTTCCTCGCTCACGGTTGTTCACCCCGCTTCATCGAGAGCTGCTCGTACAGTTGCTCGGCGATGCCGAACTGCCCGTGTTGGGAGAGATATTCGGCGAAGGTGAGGTCGAACATCTCCGCATAGTTGAGGGTTTGGGGCTGTTTGGGCACGGTGCGCTGCATTGCCCGCCACAGCTGGAGCAGGAACACCGCCTCAAACTGCTGACAGGCTTCGTAGAGGCGGTGGTCAATCTTCTCATCCTTCTCATCCGTGCCCCTGTGTAGCCTGGGCGTCTCGCCCGGAGAGGGCGCTATTGAAGCGCGAGTGAGAGGATGGCGAAAGCCGATTTGAGGGTTCATTATTGCACCTCCACTTCGGCGTGCAGGGCGCCTGCCGCTTTGAGCGCCTGCAAAATCGCGATCAAATCGCGCGGGCTGACCCCCAGCGCGTTCAGCGCCTTCACCAGCGATTCGACCGACGCGCCCTCCTTGAAGTAGACCATCTGCGCAGGCTCCTGCTGGGCGTCGATCTGGGTCTGGGGCACGACGCGCGTCTGACCCTGACTGAGCGGCGGCGGCTGCGAAACCTCGTAGGTGGTCTGGACGCGCACGGTGATGCCGCCATGCGCAATTGCGACGGGCGCGATACGCACCTCGCCGTTCACCACCACAGTGCCCGTGCGCTCGTTGACCACGATTCGAGCGGTGGTGTCGGGCACAACGGGCAGCGACTCCAGCTGGGCAATCAGCATGATGGGGTCCAGGGCGCCCTGCGCATCCAGCGCAACGCGAATGGTGGCGGGGTCTATTGCCTGCGCCGTCAGGCTGGGGAACGCCGCGCGAATCGAACTGACGATTCGCGCTGCGGTGGTGAAGTCGGGCTGGTTCAGCTGGATAATCAGCGAGTTATCGGCTTGCAGGAACTGGCTGGGCACTTCGCGTTCGATGAGCGCGCCGCCGGGGATTCGCCCGACAGTGGTGTGGTTGCGCTGCACACGCGCGCCGCCTGCGCTGAAGTTGAACCCGCCGATGGAGAGCGCGCCCTGCGCGACAGCGTAGACGGTCCCGTCCGCGCCGCGCAGCGGCGTCTGCAACAGCGTGCCGCCCTGCAGCGAGCGAGCGTCGCCGATGCTGGAGACCAGCACATCGATGCGGTTGCCCGCGCGGGCGAATGGGGGCAGCTCCGCTGTGACCATCACCGCCGCCACATTCTTCACCTTAAGCGCGTCGGCAGGAACCGTGATGCCGAACCGCTCCAGCATGTTCGCAATCGATTGCACGGTGAACAGTGCGCCCTTGCTGTCGCCTGTGCCCTCCAGCCCCACGACCAGCCCGTAGCCGACCAGCTGGTTGCTGCGCACGCCGCGCACCTGCGCCACATCTTTCAAGCGCACAGTGGGCGCAATTGCCGCGCCGTTCTGACCCACACAGAGGCTGCTTAGCCCCAGAGCCGCTATCGTTAGCACGCTTCGCATCGCACTCACCACCGAGCCATCTGGACTGCTGAAGCACGGCTTCAGCACTCCAAAGGGTTAGAATATCAGCTTAAACAGTTTCGTGAGCAGCCCTTCGCGCTGGCGGGAGCCGACCGTGCCTTTGCCCTCGAACTGAATCTGGGCGTTAGCGACCAGCGCCGACGGGATGGTGTTGTCGGCGCGGATGTCACGCACGCGCACCAGCCCTGTGAAGACGAGCGTCTGCGTTTCGTCGTTGATTTTGAGCGTGCGTCGCCCTTCCACGCGCAGCACGCCGTTCGGCAGGGTCTCCACCACCACGACGGTGATTCGGGCGGTGATGCGTCCGCTGCGCGCGGTGCTGCCCGCGCTGCTCAAATCGGTTTTGCCGCCCGCGCTCAGCTCAGGCCAGAGCAGTTTGAGCAGTGGTCCCACACCCGCCTGCGTGGACGCCGATTCGCTTTTCTTGACGGCGGTGTCCGCGCTGGTGGTGGCGGTGGTGCTTTCGGTCACCACGATGGTCAGCAGGTCGCCCACCTGCCGCGCCTTGAAGTCTTCAAAGAGCGAGCCGCTCTGCTCGCTCCAGAGGGAGCCAGTGGGGGCAGGGAGTCCGTCCGCCATACCTGCCGCACAGCAAAGCCCAGCGGTTAACAGAAGCGCTATCATAAGATCACCTCCACGCGCCCGCGCTCGATCACACGGGCGCGAACGGTCTTCTGAGTGGTCGGGATATACACGGGGATAATCTCCTCTTCGGCGCCGGAGGCGCGCGCAGTGCCCGCCACCTCCAGCAGCACGCCCTCGACGCGCACCTGCACCTGCACCGCCTCGCCGGAGCGCACCAGCAGCTGGCGCGATCGCTGGGGCGCACGGAATCGGAGCGTGTGCTGTGCCCGCGGCTGATTATTGACGCACACCGCGACTGTCAGTGATGCCGTGTCGCCTGCGATGCGCGGCTCGCCCATCAGCTGAAACGCCAGCTCGCCCTCAGGCAGAGCGAGCGTGTTCGGTATCTGTTCCGATTCGAGCCGCCACTCTTTTGCCGAATCGCCCAGCACACGCTGCAGTTGTTCCTGCGCGAATCGCGCCAGCGCATCGCCTGAAACCGATTGCGCCTGCCGCACGATTCGCACGGTGTCGGGCATCTGAATCTGCACGCTTTTGGGGTCAATCCCGTGCTGGCGCAGGCGGGTGATCAGCTGCTGGCGGGTGAAGAGCCGTTTCTGAGCGGGCAGGGGCGACGCGCCCAGCTCGATCGTCTGCAGTCGCTCGCGCAGTGCGGGCGCGCCACCCGTGAGCGTGGCAATCTCGCCCAGCCGAAACCGCTCAGCGCGAACGACCACCTCGGGCTCGATCCGAATCTGGAGTGTCGCCTCATCCGTGAGCAGTGCGCTGACCCATCCGATGGTTATTATCAGGCACAGCGCTGCTCGCATCACGGCTCCATTATCGGCAGCGGGCGCGTCGATATGCAGTAGGGGCGCATGGCTGTGCGCCCCTCCATGCGCTTACGGTACATTCGCGCGTCCCCGAATCTCGCGGATTGCCTGCAGATGCTCGCTGTAGGTGCGGGTGAAGCGGTGGTAGCCATCCGCCTGCGCCACATAGTAGAGATAATCCACCGGCGCGGGGTTCAGCGCGGCGCGAACGCTCGCCAGACCAGGGCTGGCAATCGGTCCCGGGGGCAGACCTCTGCGCCGATAGGTGTTATACGGCGATGGGTGTTGCAAATCGCGATACAGCACGCGCGACTTCCACTGCCCCATGCCGTACAGCACCGTCGCGTCGATCTGCAACGGCAGCCCCTTTTTGAGCCGATTGTAGATGACGGCAGCGATCAGGGGGCGGTCAGTGTCGTGCATCGCTTCCTTTTCAATCATCGAGGCGACGGTCAACACCTCGTGCAGGCTCTGCTGGCGCTGCTCCATCTGCTGGCGATAGGGCAGGTAGACCTGTTGCAGGGTCGCCCGCAACATCGCGCGGATCGCCTGCTCGGCGCCGCTGCCAGGTGGCAGCCGATAGGTGCTGGGGAACAGATAGCCTTCCAGCGTGCCCTGCTCGGGCAGCGGCAGCCCCACATCCCGAAAGCGCCAGGGCTGACTGCAGAGCTTGAGGAACTCCTTCGCGTCGGCGATGCCGCGCTCGTGCAGGCGTTGCGCGATTCGGAAGCGGTTCCAGCCTTCGGGGATGGTGACCCAGTTGCGGGTGAACCGTTCCTCAATCAGAATCCGGGCGATTTCAAAGAGCGTCTGGTCAGGGCTGAACTCATAGTCGCCGGGCGCGATGCGCTGTTTGCCGTTCCAGTGCAGATAGAGTTTGAGCAGGGTCGGGTTGCGGATGAGCTTGCGCTCGGCGAGGCGCTGGGCGATGGCTTCAGGCGTGAGCGGCTCGCGCAGGCGCACCAGCTGCGGCTGGAAGCGCGGGCTGAGCGGGCGCGTCTGACGATACACCCACCATGCGACGCCACCCGCGCCCAGTAGCAACAGACCTGCCGCTATCAGCAGCCATTTCAGCCATCGTCGCATGCTTATCCCTGCCCGAAGTCAGCCCCGGCTCGTCGCGCGGCGACGGGTTAGCCCCATAATCAGGCGCGGAATGCCCGTGAACAGCCCCAGAAAAATCAGCGAGAAGAGCACAAAGGTCGGGCTGATTGCCAGCAGGGTGGCGCCGCGCCCCGTGAAGACCCACGCGCGCAGCACCACGCCAATCAACACGCCCAGCACCCACACCGCCACGAACGCCCAGCGCGGCGGGACCGCCCGATACAGCCCCACCAGCAACCCGGCGCCGAACCAGCCGATATAAAACGGCACCAGCGTGCGCCCGATGTCAGGTAGAGTGAACGGCGTGCGATGCTGAAGCATTCCAATCAGCACGAACGCCAGAATCGCTATCGCGTCCCACACAAGCCAGCCCCAGCGCATCGATCCTTATCATACCCGCTCCAGCGGGTATACTTGCTAACAGGAGGGTTCGCCGTGCGATATATTCCGAGCATCGGCATGGAGGTGCATGCGCAGCTGCTCACCGAGAGCAAAATGTTCTGCGCATGCCCCACGCGCTTTGGCGACGCGCCGAACACCAATGTGTGCCCCATCTGCCTGGGGTTGCCTGGCACGCTGCCTGTGCCGAACAAAAAGGCGGTCGAGCATGTGATTCGCACCGCGCTCGCGCTCAACTGCCGAATCGCGCCCGTCACGCTGTTCTACCGCAAAAACTATTTCTATCCCGACCTGCCCAAAGGCTACCAGATTTCGCAATACGGCGAGGTGCATCCGATAGGCACGCAGGGCTATCTGGAAATCGTTGTTAATGGCGAGCGCAAGCGTGTGCGCATCAAGCGCGTGCATTTAGAGGAGGATACAGGCAAGCTGCTCCACTACCTGCCAGGCGAGAGCGAGGTGGACTACAATCGCGCGGGCGTGCCCCTGATGGAGATTGTAACGGACTTCCCACCCGACCTCCATTCGCCTGAAGAGGCGAAGGAGTACCTGCTGCAGTTGCGGGCGATCCTGACCTATCTGGGCGTGTGCGACGGCAAGATGGAGGAAGGCTCCCTGCGCTGTGAGCCGAACATCAGCGTCGCGCCCGAAGGCGCTGAGCGGCTCGGCGTCAAAACGGAGCTGAAAAACCTCAACTCGTTCCGCTCGGTGGTGCGCGGAATCGAATTCGAAATCAATCGCCAGATTGCCCTGCTGGAGCGGGGCGAGCCAGTGGTGCAGGAGACGCGCGGCTGGAACGAAGAGAGCGGCTACAGCTTCCCCATGCGCACCAAAGAGTACGAGCAGGACTACCGCTACTTTCCCGAACCTGACATCGTGCCGATTCAAATCACCGATGAGTGGCTGAACGAGTTGCGGGCGACCATTCCCGAACTCCCATTAGCCAAATGGGAGCGGTATCAGCGCGAGTATCAGCTCTCGGCTTACGATGCGAGCGTGTTGACCGCCGATTATGAGACGGCGAGCTTTTTTGAGGGCTGTGTGGCACACGGCTGTGAACCTAAAGCCGCCTGCAACTGGATCACCGTCGAGCTGGCGGGTCGGCTGAACGAAGACAACAAGCGCATCAGCGATACGCCGCTGACCCCTGCCCACCTCGCTGACCTGTTGAGCCTCATCAAAAACGGCACTATCAGCGGGCGCATCGCCAAAGAGCTGTTCGATGAGGTGTACCAGACGGGGCGGATGCCCTCCGACATCGTGAGGGAGCGCGGCTTAACGCAAATCTCGGACGAACAGGTGCTGCGCGCCGCGGTGCAGCGGGTAATCGACGAGAACCCCGATGCCGTGCAAAAATACAGAGGCGGCAAGACGGGCGTGATGGGCTTTCTGGTCGGGCAGGTGATGAAGGCGACGCAGGGGCGGGCGAACCCCCAGCGCGTGCAGGAGCTGTTGCGCGAGGAACTGGAGCGTGTATAATTTTATGGAGTGCGGAAGCTCCGCTTCCGCAGTCCACAGGAGGCGACAACGGTGTTCCGACTTTTTCGGCGCAGTAAGCCTGAGTCGAGCGAGCAGAGCGAAGCGACACCAAGCCACCTGCTCGTGCCCTTCAGCAACACCGCCGAGGACCAGCAGGTTCTGCAGTTTGCCTGCGAGCTGGCGGACGCGCTGGGCGCGAGGCTGACCGCGCTCTGCCTGGTGGAGGTGCCCCGCTCCTTCAGCCTGCAGGAGTGCCCGCAGGCGCGGCTTGCCGAAGGCGAGTGGATGGCGCAGGCAGCCCGCGAAATCGCCCAGCAGGTGGGGCTGCGCCACTTCGAAGCGAAGATCAGACCCGCTTATCACTGCGGGCACACCATCGTCGATACGGTGAAGGAACTGAACGCCGACATGGTGCTGATGGCAGCCCGCTACCGACGCCGAATGGGACTGCAAACGCTGGACGACACGGTGGAGACCGTGCTGCGCCGCGCACCCTGCCAGGTGTGGCTCTACGGAACGCCCGAGGGGGAGAAATAGCCATGCGAATCGTGATTATGGGCTGTGGACGCACAGGTTCGATCCTCGCGCTGCTGATGAGCCAGGCGGGGCATCAGGTGACCATCATTGAGCGCTCGCAGGACGCGCTGCTGCGGCTGGGACGGCATCACACCTGCCAGATTGTGATTGGCGACGGGCTGGACGAAGACACCCTGCGCCGCGCCGAGGTGGACAAAGCCGACGCTTTCATCGCCTGCACGCAGGGCGATAACACCAACCTGATGGTGGCGCAGATGGTGCGCGAGCTGTTCGGCGTGCAGCGCGTGGCGGCGAAGGTGAACGACCCCGTGCGTGCCGACGCCTATCGGCAATATGGTATCTTCACGCTCACCTCTGGCTCCCTGCTGGCAGGCTACCTGCGCGACTGGCTGCTGAACCAGCCGACCCGCAACATCGAGGAATACAACCAGTTCTATCCCGAACTGCGGGTGCTGCTGCAGGATTAGCGATGGCACGCGGCGCGTGGCGGCTTCTGGTTGTCGGTCTGCTAATCAGCGCTTGCAGTACAGGGCGGCAGCCCAGCCCCGAACAGTTCCGCTATCCGCTCGCCGTCTATATTCAATCGGCTCCGAACGACTTCTGGCAGGCGATGGAGGCGGGGCTGCGTGCGCGGCTCAATCAGCCTGGTATGGAGCTGACGGTGCGCCACTTCGATGCAGGGGCGCGCGACGCGGTGGCTCGCCAGATGCGCGAAGGTGATTGGCGGGCGGTCGCGCTCTGCAGTCCGCCCGATCAGTGGGCAGTGGAAACCATCCGGCAGGTGATGGGAAATGGAGTCCCGCTGTTGTGCGTCGCGACGGATGTGCCCGATTCGGTGCGTGCGGGATTTGTAGGCACTTATTACTACGATGCGGGGCGCAAAGCGGGCGCGTGGTATGCCCGGCGCCTGCGGCAAGGGGTTGTGGTGCTCATCGCGGGGCATCCGGTGCCGCGTGCCGCCAGCGAGTTCTGGGAGGGCTTTCGGCACGGGCTGCTGTTCAATCGGCGGTTGCGGGCGCGGCTGCTCTCGCTGAGCGACAGCCGTCGGGCGTGGGACGCCTTTCAGCGGGCGCGCCGCGACCCATCCGTGCAGGGCATCTTCCTGATGGGCGCGGAAGTCGCTGCGCAGATCATGCAGGCACTCACCGATCAGCCTCGCCCGGACCATCTCGGCGTCCTGAGCTGGCGTGCTGAAGCTGACGAGTGGTACTTCAACGGGCGATGCGATTTGCTCGTTCGGGAGCAGCCCCAGCAGATAGGTGAGCGGTTAGCCAACCTGTTGCGCGACCACAGTGCAGGGCGCGGCAAGCCCCAGACCGTGTTTATTCCCTATGTGTGGCGGGCACGCTGATGCCCCCTCACCCATACCCTCTCCCCTCCTTACAAAGAGGGGAGAGGGTATTATCTCGTCACCAGTTGCGCAGCACGATGTCGGGACCCAGCGGCGGGCACTCGAACACATCGGCGCCACGCTTGCGCAGGTGAACCCCATACCAGAACACGATGTCCTGATTGACCACCGACTCGCCGTTTGCATACTGGCTGATGTTGGCGAATGAGCCGCTGTTCCCGATCAGTTCCTGGTCAGCGCCGCCGGACTTGTTGCCCTTATAGCGCACGACCCACACATCGCCCTCGCCGGTAGTAGGCAGTTCATAGTAGCCGTCTTTGGGGCCGGGGATAATCTCCACGCTGCGGCGGGTGAGGGTGTTGGTCACGCGCCAGCGGCGGTTGCGACCAGGCTGGCGGAAGCGCTTCGCCTCCAGCCGAATGAGGTTCCAGCGCGGATGCGGCTCGCGCAACGGCGCATCGGCTTCCTCCACGATGTGGTTGCCTGCTCCATCGATGTCGAAGTCGATGCGCCAGTAGGCGTTGTGCAGGCGCCCATAGCAGACGCAGGAGCTGTCAACATAGCCGTACAGGAAGCGCGGACGAATGATGCCGTCGGGATGGAATCGCCAGCCCGTAATGTAGCGGTACCAGCCCGCACTGCACTCGCTGATCAGCACCAGCTCGCCGGTGTCGGGGTCTTCAAAGACGCCCACGCCGCGGAAGTTGCCCGAATCGTTAGCGTCGTCGCAGATGGTGATGGCGCGGGTGCCCGGATTGGCGAAGCGCAGACCGTTACCCAAGTCGGTGCCCGTGCATTTGAAGCAGGTCTCGGTGTAGAGCCAGTCGCGGTAGGGACCGCAGGCGTTGCCGTTATAGAACACATTCAGCACGGGGATACCCGCGCGGCGGATGACCAGATGCCCGCGATAGTACACATCGCGCAGCTCCACGCCCGCGCCGTAGGTTTGATCGGAGGTGGTGGCGGAGGGTCGGCGCACCAGCATCTGCCAGATGGGGTTGCTGGTGGGCCAGGCAAGCGCCTGCCACGCGCTACCACCAGGGCCGGAACAGGTGCCGCCTGAAGCGGGTCCGTTGCACGCAGCGGGGAAGAAGTCGCTGCTGCCTGTGCCGTAGCCCGCCACGCGCTGGTCGACCATGTCGATGAAGAAGGTGCCGATCTCGCGCTCGCGTCCGCTACCGGGTCGGAAGTGCATCAGCACAGCGACGGTGCGATGCTCGGGCGGCTTGCCGCCGATGGGCACGCCGTCGTAGCGCTCCAGCGTGGTGGGGGGCGCGACCTCGGTCAGCACGGGCGGCATGCCGGGCGAGCAGAAGGCGATGCCACGACGCAGCGGCTCGCCATATTTGGGGTCCGCCATCAGAATCTCCACCGCCTCACGGAACTCCTCCTCCGAGAAGAGGTAGGGCTGTTCCCTGAGCGGCTGCAGGATCACGCGCCGTGCGCGCGGGAAATCCGCAACTACACGATAGCCGATGTTGTTCGTGTAGTCGTAGATGATCAGGATGGCGTTATCGGGCGGGGGCAGCGTGCCTGGCTCGCGTCCCCACGGGTAGTGGAGGCTGGCTTGCAGCACATTGTAGCGCACCTTCTCCAGGAATCGCATCGACGGGTGCGCCATCAGGTTGCGAGCGAACTCCACTGTATCGCGTTCGGTAATCACATGGAAGATACCCACCCGCACACTGGTGCCCCGCACGGGCACAGCGTCGCGGATGGAGCGTGCCAGCGGCAACCCCAGCGGGTTGTCCGCCTGCAAAGCCTGCACCGCGTTCAATAGTTTGACCATTGTCCTGCACCTCCTTAGGGTTGCGTGCGTACCCGAATCACCGTGCTGGGTGGCGAAGCGTTGCCGCCCATATCGATGGCACGCACAGAGTATTCATATTCCGTGTCGGGATGGAGTCCTGCATCATCGAAGGTGGTCTCGGCGCCGAAGGTGGTGGCGAGAAGGCGCGGGCGAGTCTCATAAGGGGCGCGGCGCCAGATTTCGTAGTAGACCACCTTTTCATTATCGGTGGACGCGCTCCATGCCAGCCGAATGCGGGTCGACGAGAGCGCGTAGCCTGTCAGATTAGTGGGCGTTGTGGGTGGCTGCTGATCGGGCGGATAGACCGCCGTCGCGATGGCAATCGGCGGCGCCTTGTCGGTGGCTAACCACGCCTGATAGAGGCGCTCGCCCCAATCGTCGGTTGTGTTCGCCTCGCGCAGGAATTCGATATATTCGCGCGTGATGGCCTGGTAGTAGAGCGTTGCGCGCACTTTGACAGTGCCTGGGGGCAGGTTGTAGGCGGTGTCGTCCCAGAACTGTCCATCACGATAGGAGACGCCGACGGGCTGGGCGCGCCGCTGGGCGAACGCGCTGTTGCGGAACCCGCGCGGTGGGATGCGATTATCGAACAGCACCGTGTTGGCACGCACCATGTGGAAGGTAGGCGTGCCGTTCTCACCCAGCTTCGCCCGATAAATTTTGGCTTGCGGGTCTTCAATCAAGGTGGCGGTCTCAAAGTCATAGCGCCCCGATTCGCCAATCACATTCCCGCGCGCATCCAAGAACTCCACATGGATCCAGGCGCGTCTGGCTTCGGGGTCGCCTGGGGGGAACTTGTGTCCTGTGCGGTTGTAGACCCGAAAGACGAGGGGGTTGCCGTATTTGGGCAGTTGCTGGATGTTGAGCTTTGCCGCCCGCCGCAGCATCTGGATGGCGCGGTAGCGTCCTGCGGTGAGGGCGTCCAGCGCCCAGTCGTCATAGTCCCAGAACATGGGCAGGATCTGGAGCACCCAGTAGTTGCCGCCTGTGAAGGTGTGGCGGTGCAGGTCAGGACGCACAGGCGCAGCCTCTTCTTCTGCCGCTTTGCCTATTGTTTTGGGCATGTGGCAGGTCTGGCATTTGACGCCGCGCCGTGCGTAGTCGCTCAACAGCCATTCGCTGTAGATGCGGGTGATAGGCATGTATTCGTGCGGTGGCTGGTTGATGGGGTCTTGGGCGAAGCGCGGGTTGCTCACATCGTGGCACTGACCACAGAAGTGTCCGCTGGTGTGGAAGGGCGAGTAGAGCCAGTCGTGGTTCGCTACTGAATCGTTGCGGGGACCGCGCTTGGCGATGCTGTCGGAGATGACCATCATGCCGTTGCCGTAGCCTGGCACGGGATGGTCGCTGAGGCTACGCCCCTCCTCGCTGAGCGGGTCCACCATGCGATGGCACACATCGCACTGGACGCCGTTCAGGTCGTCCATATCGAAGCGGGAGCCGTCATAGGGCTGGGAGCGCATCTCCAGCCATGCGGTGGGCGAGTGGCATCGCCAGCAGAACTGCCCGATGTTGGGGGCATCCTGCTCCGCAACGGTCAGCGCGGCGCGGAAGATGGGGTCGCGCGCCGATTGCGCCATCATGCTGCCCATCCACTGGAAGTGCGGCTCCTGCTCGCTGGTGAAGTAACGGTTCACACCCCCTGTTTCAGGGTCATAGGCGTAATGGCTGTTGCCGTGGCAATATCGGCACAGTTCGGTGGACTGGAAAGCGTACCCCTCTTCACGGGGCTGCGAGCCAGGGAGATAGAATCCGCCACCTCCCAGCGCCATCAGGAAAAGCGACGGCGCCAGGTAAATGCCTGCCAAAACCACCCGTTTGTCTATCATCATCGATGCTCCTTTCCAGAGGGTATTATACCACATTTTGCGTCCGGAAAGGGTATGCTGAAGGTGGATTGATGGTGCGGGAGCAGGTGGTGGAGGGGCTGATTTTGCGTCGCTGGGGCGCGCATGAGGCGGACAAATGGGTCAGCCTGTTGACGCGGGAGCAGGGCAAGCTGCGCCTGCGCGTGAAGGGCGCCTATAAACCGACCAGCCGTATGGGGATGCTGGCGGAGCCGCTCAATATTGTGCGCACGCGCGTGGTTCAGGGTCGCCATCAGCGGCTGATGGTTCAACCCCAGATGGTCTCCACTTTTTTGAGGGTGCGAAGCGAGCTGGAGCGGCTCAGCGCCGCGCTCGCGCTGCTGGAGCTGATTGACCGCTGGCTGCCCGAGGAGCATGCGGAACCCGCTGTGTATGAGACCGCGGTGGCTGCGCTGACCGCGCTGGAGCGGGTGCAGGAGAGCCTCACGGTGATGGGCTGGGCGCTCTGGCGACTGCTCTCTCTGCTGGGCTACTGCCCGCAGCTCGACGCCTGCGCTCGCTGCGGTCGCGCCGATCCCAACGAGGGCTGGGTGCTGAATGCCGATGAGGGTCAGCTGCTCTGTGCGCGTTGCGGAGGCGGTCGAACCGCCACGCGCCTGTCATCCGAGCAGGTCACGACCCTGCGCGACTGGGTTCAGCGCGACAGCCCGCCCGATTCGCCTGTTCCCGACGCCGCCCCGCTGTTGAGCCTGGCAACTCGCTATGCTGAACACTATCTGGACGATTCTGCCCGCTGGCTGGAGTTTCTCCATCGCCTGCGCGCCCTGCCCGATAGCGTGTAGAGCATGCTCCATCCCACCGTGAGCGCGAGCCAGGTGGACGGCTCCGGAATGACCTCTGGCGAGCCACCCTGATTGATGAAAAGGAGCGGAATCAGCGATATTAAGCCCCACCAGTTGTTGCGGCGAATGGGTGACATGGGAATCTCTGGCATTTCAGCGGGTGGCGCAAGAGGCGACGGCGATTCAGGCACCGTTTCGGGCAGCGTCTCCAGTTCACTCAGCGCCGCCGGTGGGAACAGGTCAGCAGCGACCGCCTCCTCCAGGGGGATCTCTACCAGCTCCACAGTGGGCATCACCGAATCAGGCGCTGGTTCGATGATCAGAGGCGTGGATTTTGCAGAAACCACAGGCGCAGCGGGCGCTTCAACCGTCGGTTGTGGCAGGCTCACCATGGGCGTCATTGGATTGCCGCACTCCGCCAGTAACACGGGTTTACCCGTGCTTTTCAGCACGAACACCTCTTTCCCGCGCGGCAGTAACCGGCGCTTGACCAGCAGCTGTCCATCGGGAGGTGCGTAGTAAACAAAGAACTCATCGCTGCGCTCCAGGCGGGTCAGGCGTAGATTTTTCTCAAAGAAGTCAGCAATTGCGTAGGCAGGCTGTTTGAAGTGGCGCGCGTAGCGCTGGGCGACCACTGGCTCCGTGCGAATCTGCTGCGCCAGCTCGCGTGCGCTGCTCACTGGGCGCACCAGATAGCTGTTGCGCGGCATAAACAGGCTGGGGTTCCCCCAGCTGTACATCGCTGCCAACAGGGCAACCAGTACATATCCCGTCCGCATGCAGATCCTCCTCTCGATTGTTCCACACGGGGCAGCGTGTGGCACAAACGGTTTGCGCTCCCACCAGCACGGTTTTCGTCCGCTATGGGGAGCGGTTCCGCTCTATCGACCGCACTTATACGCTTGCAGGTTCCGCAATGAGTGTACCCGATGGATGCAATCGCGATCGTTGCCGACATGCAGGTTTACCACCTATTCCGTGCTGTTGCCCAGTTCCAGCGAGGGTTGCCAGCCTGTGCGAGGCGGCTCCAGCTGGAGGTGCGCCCAGGCTGCCGGGGTTGCCACACGCCCGCGTGGGGTGCGCTGGAGGAAGCCCAGCTGCATCAGATACGGCTCGTACATATCTTCTATGGTGCCCGGGTCTTCCTGAATGGCGGCGGCGAGGGTGTCGAGCCCGACGGGACCGCCGCCGAACTTTTCGATGAGGGTGCGCAGGATTTTGTGGTCGAGTTCGTCCAGTCCGCGTTCGTCCACGCCCAGCCGCTGGAGGGATTCGCGGGTGATGGTCAGTGTGATTTTGCCGTCGCCAAGCACCTGGGCGAAGTCGCGGATGCGGCGCAGCAGGCGGTTGGCGATTCGGGGTGTGCCGCGCGATCGGGACGCGATTTCCAGCACGGCTTCGTCTTCAATCTCCACGCGCAGAATTCGGGCGGAACGACGCACAATCTGCGCCAGTTCCTCCAGCGTGTAGAACTGGAAGTAGTGGATGATGCCGAATCGGTCGCGCAGGGGTGAGGTGAGCAGTCCTGCGCGGGTGGTGGCGCCCACGACGGTGAAGGGTGGGAGATCGAGGCGGAGTGAGCGTGCTCCCGCTCCTTTGCCCAGCACGATATCGATCTGGAAATCTTCCATCGCGGGATAGAGAACCTCTTCAACAGGGCGGCTGAGACGGTGAATTTCATCAATAAAGAGCACCTGTCCAGGTTCCAGGCTGGTGAGAATTGCCGCCAGATCGCCCGGTCGCTCAATCGCGGGACCGGAGGTGATGTGGATGGGCACGCCCATTTCGTTGGCGATGATGGTGGCGATGGTGGTCTTGCCCAGTCCTGGCGGTCCGAAGAGGAGTACATGGTCAAGCGGTTCGCCGCGTGTTCGTGCTGCCTGAATGAAGATGGCGAGGTTGTCTTTGAGTTGTTGTTGACCGATGAACTCGCTCAGGCGGCGCGGACGCAGAGTCGCCTCGCTCTCCAGCTCGTCCCGATGGCGAGCGGGGTCTACCAGACGCGCATGCACATTCAGCTCAGCCATTCATGATTGATTTTACCCGTTCACAGGGCGCGGGGATTTTGGAGGCAGGGCGCGGGGATTTTGGAGGCAGGGCGCGGGGACCGCGCCCGTACTTTGTTCAGCCCAGCCCGGTGGGTAGAGGTCGCTTCGGGCGTGGTTCGAAGTTGGGCAGTTTCGGCGGATTCGCCTCTATCTGCTTCAGAATCTCCTCAATCGCCCGCTCCAGCTGGGGGTCGCGTCCTGTCATGTAGTCCTGCGGGGCGTACTCCACTTCGATATCGGGGTCGGTGCCGTAGTTTTCGACGCCCCAGCCCACATCGATGAACCAGAAGGCATATTCGGGCTGGGTGGTTAGCCCCTGATCCACGAAGATGGATTTGGGCGAGATGCCGATGACGCCGCCCCAGGTGCGCTTGCCGATGAGGATGCCAATCTTCATGAGTTTGAAGGCGTGGCTGAACATGTCGCCGTCGGAGCCTGCCCGTTCGTCAGTGAGGGCGACGATGGGTCCCATCGGCGACTCGTAGGGGTAGGGGACGGGTCTTCCCCAGCGCGGCACATCGTAGCCGAGCCGTTTGCGGGCGAGTTTTTCCAGCAGCAGGGGCGACACGAAGCCGCCGCCGTTCGCCCGCACATCCACAATCAGCGCGGGATACGCCAGCTCCGCCAGATAGCCCCGATGGAACTCGGCGAAGCCGCGCGCGCTCATATCGGGGATGTGGAGGTAGCCGACCTGACCATTTGTGCGCTCATGCACAGAGGCGCGATTGCGGTTGACCCATTCGCGATAGCGCAGCCAGGTTTCGTCGCCCAGTGTTCTGGTCACCACTTGGCGCGTTTCGCCGGTGCGGGTGCGGATGGTCAGCTGCACGGGCTGGTTGGCGAGGTGGAGCAGGAGGTGTCCTGGTGTGAGGTCGCGGGTGAGGGGTCGCCCGTTGATGGCGATCAGCCAGTCGCCTTCTTGCACCTGCACGCCTGGCTCGCGCAGGGGCGAGTCGCCACCTTCCACCCATGGGTCGCCCGCCACGATGTGGGCGATACGGTACGCCTGCGCTTCCTCGTCCCACTCGAAATCGGCGCCGAGCAGCCCCACATTATATTCGGGTGGTTTGCGATAGTCGCCGCCGAACTCGTAGCAGTGGGAGGTGCCCAGCTCGCCCTGCATCTCCCACATCAGGTCGGAGAACTCGCTGCGGGTGGCGACACGCTCCAGCAGGGGATAGTAGCGGTCATACACTTTTTGCCAGTCGACGCCCGACATATCGGCGCTCCAGAAGTAGTCGCGCTGGAGGCGCCACGCCTCGCGGTACATCTGCTTCCATTCGGCAGTGGGGATAACGGCGCAGCGTATGCGCCTGAGATCGATCCAGCCGCTCTCGCGCGAGGGCTCCGCCTGCTCATGCTTTTCGTCGGGCTTCTGACCCGCTATCAGCACGCGCAGCCGCTTGCCCGACCGATACGCCAGCGTGGTGCGGTCCAGCGAGAGGGTGTAGTCCGACACGCGCTGGAGCAGTTCTTCCTGTTTGCCGTTGCGCAGGTCGTACATGATGAGCGCGGCTTTTGCGGGCGGCTCGGTACGGAACCACTCTTCTTCATCCAGTGCGCCCTGTATCGGGTAGGCGATGACCAGTAGGCGCCCCTTGCCCAGCCCCTTCACCGTGCCGTAGATGCCCTCTGGCAGCGGGATGGTGAACACACGCTTTTCGATGCCCTCAAAATCGATCTGCACGGGTCTGGGTGAGGGGGTCTCCTGCGATGGCTCTTTTGGTTCGGGTGCTTCCTGCAGGGGTCGTGGCGCGGGCAGCAGCGGGTTCGGCACATCCGCCCGCAGCGTCACGCCCAGCACTCGCATCCCGCGCGGGAAACTCAGCTCAAACTGCATGTTGTCAAACACGGGGTTGTAATCCCGATAGGACACGAAATAGAGCAGCTCGCCGTCGGGGTCCCAGTCGGGCAGGATGTCGCGAAACTCTGGATGGGTGATGACATGGTGCGTGTCGGTCTGGGTGTCGTAGATTTTGATGACGGTGGTGCGGTCGTTGGGTGAGATGGAGTAGGCGAGCCAGCGTCCGTCAGGCGACCATGCGACGCCTGCAATGGCGAAGAAGGCAGACCACTGGGCGGTATGCTCGGTGCGGGCAATCACGCGATGCTCGCCTGTCTTGAGGTCGATCAGCATCAGTTCGAAGCGGTGATTGGTGAGGGCGATGCGGTCGTCAACGGGCGAGACCTCCAGCAGGTAGGCGTGCCCGATATCGATCTCTTCGAAGCGTTGCACGGTTCCGTCGGGCAGGTGGAGTTCGAGTCGTTCTTCACCGCTGGCGTCGGAGATAGTGACGAGCCGCTCGCCGTCGTGCAAGTAGCGGGTGAGTCGGTAGCGGACGCCCTGCGGCTCGCCATGCTGGATGACCGCGCCTTCCCAGTTGCCCATCGTGAAGGGCTTGCCGCGCACGGTCAGCACCAGCGAGTGCCCCTTCGGATGGAGCGCGTACTCCTGCAGGTAGTCGGCGGCTTCCACGAACTTGCGCTGTGCCTGCACGCGCGGGCTGCGCAGCTCCACCTCGATGCGCCGATTCTCGCCCGTACGCGTATCATACAGATAGAGATCTGCGCCCGCGTGGTACACGATGCGCTTACCGTCGGTGCTGGGATAACGCACATAGTAGTCGGTGTGGTGCGTGTGGCGTTGCAGGTCGCCTCCATCCGGCAGGCAGGAGTAGAGGTTGGCGATGCCCTCGTGGTCTGAGACAAAATAGATTCGTTCGCCGATCCACATCGGGGCAGTGAGGTTGCCATCAGCGGGTTTGAAGCGTTCGAACTCGCCGGTGCCGTTGCGGTCAATCCAGAACACGCCGGCGGTGCCGCCGCGATAGCGTTTCCAGCGAGCGGGGTCGCCCGTGTGTCGTCCCAGCACAACTGCGCCGTTGGGTCCGAAGGCGATATGGTTTGCCAGCCCGTACGGGTATTGCTGGGGCAGACCGCCTTCCAGCGCGACGCGCCAGAGCCATATCTCCCGTGGTGGGCGCGCCGCGCTGCTGGCGTAGATGACTTCTTTGCCGTCGGGCGTCCAGCCGACCACCATCACGCGACTGGCGCCCTGATAGGTCAATCGGCGCGGCTCGCCCCCTTCCGCTGGCATCACATAGACTTCGGGCTGACCTTCATCACGCGCCACAAACGCCAGCCACTGCCCATCTGGCGAATAACAGGGGCTGATGACCTCGCTGAGGCTGGTGGTCAACCGCCGTGCAATCCCGCCTTCCACCGAAACTGTCCACAAATCATCTTCACACACAAAGGCGACCCTGTCGCCACAGATGGTCGGAAAGCGATAGTACCCCTTGTGCATAGCAAGGGGGATTATACCAGAAGGGCTGATGGCGGTCGGCATGCTATAATCGATGCCATCATCACGAACATGGGAGGTGTCCACAATGCCGTGGTATATGCGCATGGGACAGGTGCCGCCGAAGCGGCATACGCAGTTCCGCCGACCTGACGGCGGACTCTACGCGGAAGAGGTGCTGGGCACGGAGGGCTTCTCCGGCATCCAGTCGATCCTCTATCACTACTATCCGCCCACGCGCGTGAAGGAGTTCTTCCACTGCTACACGCGCACCATCGAGCCGATCGAGGAGCCGATGCTTCAGCATCGCCACTTCCGCACGAAAGAGATGCCCCCACAGGGCGACCCCATCACGGGGCGCATCGAGCTGATGTTCAACGAGGATGTTATCTTTTCGGTGTGTCGCCCCATCGAGCAGATGAGCTACTTCTACAAAAACGCCGATGGTGACGACCTCATCTTCGTGCATGAGGGTACGGGCAGGCTGGAGACGCAGTTCGGGCATCTGCGCTTCCGCGAGGGCGACTATCTGGTCATCCCGCATGGCACCATCTGGCGCATGGTGCTGGACGCGCTGCCGGCCAAGCTCATCTGGATTGAGGCGCGCGGCGGGCAGATCGAAACGCCCAAACGCTACCGCAACGAGTACGGACAGCTGCTGGAGCATTCGCCCTACTGCGAGCGGGACATCCGCGTGCCCGAAGAGCTGGAGACGCGAACCGAGCTGGGCGACTTCGAGGTGCGCATCCATCGGCGCGGGCGCGTCTACGCCTACCACTATGAGCATCACCCCTTCGATGTGGTCGGCTGGGATGGCTATGTCTATCCGTGGGCGTTCAACATCAACGACTTCGAGCCGATCACGGGGCGCATCCATCAGCCGCCGCCCGTGCATCAAACTTTCCAGGGCCCCAACTTCGTGGTCTGCTCCTTCTGCCCGCGCCTGCTGGACTACCATCCGCAGGCGATCCCTGTGCCCTACAACCACAGCAACCTCGACAGCGATGAGGTGCTGTACTATGTGAATCGCAAGTTCAGCAGTCGGCGCGGGATTGAGGAAGGCTCTATCACCCTGCACCCGTCGGGCATCCCGCACGGACCGCAGCCGGGCGTGGTGGAGGCAAGCCTGGGCGCCACACGCACCGAAGAGCTCGCCGTGATGATGGATACTTTCCGCCCGCTGCAGGTGACAAAAGCCGCGCTGGAGTTTGAGGACCCGAACTATCCCTTCTCGTGGCTCGGCGCGCCCGTGCAACCGAACGAACCGGGCAAGACCGACACATGGTGATGCCCTCACCCACTGCCCCTCTCCCACGCTGTGGGAGAGGGGGAGTTTCTGACTGTGGGAGAGGGATAGCTCTCACCCCTTGCCCCTTTCCCACGCTGTGGGCGAGGGGGCTTTTTCACGAATCATCAGATGATTGAGCAGAGGCTCTCCGTGCCTGCGGGCGAGCTGAACCTGCCGCTGTGTGTTCAGAGCGGGCAGGTGTTCCGCTGGCGACCGCTCGATAACGACGCCTGGCTGGGTGTCGCAGGCAACCAGATTCTGCTTGTGCGCCCTGCTGGCACACGCTGGTGCCTGCATGCACCGGAAACTCAGAACCCCATCGCCACCTTCATCCACCTCTTTCGGCTGGAGATCGACCTCAAGCAGATTCAGGCGCGGCTTGTTCGTTGTCATCCGCTCTGGGGCGAATGGGTGGACGCGCTGCCGGGCTTGCGCCTGATGCGCTGGCTGGACGCCGAAGAGTGCCTCTTCTCGTTTCTCTGCACGCCCGCGAACAACATCCCCCGCATCACTGGCATGATTGAGCGGCTCTGCCAGCGCTATGGCGAGCCAATCGCGCAGATAGACCACCAGACCGTGCATGCTTTTCCGAAGGCGTCGGTGCTGGCGAACGCTTCGGAGGCGGAGTTGCGCGCGCTGGGCTTTGGCTACCGCGCTCGCATGCTGATTGAATCGGCGCGTGCCCTGCTGGCGCGTGGCGAGGGCTGGCTCGAAAGCCTGCGCGCGTTGCCCTACGAGCAGGCGAAGCGCGAACTGTGCCAGCTGCCCGGTGTCGGCGCCAAAATCGCCGATTGTGTGCTGCTGTTCGGGCTGGACAGCCCGCTCGCCGTGCCCGTCGACACCCACCTGTGGCAGGCGATTCGGCAGTGGCTGATGCCGCATTTGCGCACTCGCACCCTGACCGAACGCGCCTACCGCGAAATCACCGACTGGTTCCACGCCACCTTCGGCGAGCTGACAGGCTGGGCGCACCAGTATCTCTTCACCGCCCACCTACTGGGCATAGAGGCGAAGAGAGTATAATAAAGCGATCTGGGAATTCCGCCTTGCAATCCGATGTGCGAGCCACCAAGCGCACGAGCTCATGTTCCAGCACACCTCCACCTCGCACAACTTAGTCGGATAGAGGGTATAGAGGTTGAAGATTGGTTGTCGGAGGCTGAGTGCGAGGGATAGAAGCGGTGCTAAGGTATACTCCCCTGCATAATGACCTACACACTGCCCGATGAGAAGGGTTATTTTGGTCGGTATGGGGGGCGATATGTGCCCGAAACGCTCATCCCTGCCCTGGAGGAGCTGACCGACGCCTACCTGCGCTTTCGCGATGACCCCGACTTCCAGCGCGAGCTGAACTACTATCTCATCACCTTTGCAGGGCGCCCGACGCCGCTCTATTTCGCGTTCAATCTCAGCCGCGCAACGGGTCATCAGGTCTATCTGAAGCGTGAGGACCTGTGCCACACGGGGGCGCACAAAATCAATAACGCGCTGGGTCAGGCATTGCTGGCGCGTAAGATGGGCAAGCGGCGCATTATCGCCGAAACGGGCGCAGGTCAGCACGGCGTCGCGACCGCCACCGCCTGCGCCCTGCTGGGACTGGAGTGCGAAATCTATATGGGTGCGGAAGACATGGCGCGACAGGCGCTGAATGTGTTCCGCATGCAGCTGCTGGGCGCGAAGGTGCATCCCGTCCGGAGCGGCACCGCCACGCTCAAAGACGCCACCAGCGAAGCCATCCGCGACTGGGTCACCAATGTGCGCACGACCCATTATATCATCGGCTCCTGCGTGGGACCGCATCCGTATCCAACGATGGTGCGCGATTTTCAGGCGGTGATCGGGCGCGAGGCGCGGGAGCAGATTATCGCCTACGCGGGTCGCCTGCCCGATGTGGTGCTGGCGTGCGTGGGCGGCGGCAGTAATGCGATTGGAATCTTCTATCCCTTTATTGAGGATGAAACGGTGCGCCTGATCGGGGTGGAGGCGGCGGGCAGGGGGCTCGAAACGGGCGAGCATGCTGCCAGCCTCGTCGCGGGCGAGTACGGCATCCTGCACGGCAGCGCAAGCCTCATCCTGCAGGACGAGAACGGGCAGATTCGCACCACGCACTCGGTCTCCGCAGGGCTGGACTATCCGGGCGTGGGTCCCGAGCACGCCTATCTGAAGGAGATTGGGCGGGCGGAGTATGTGGCGGTTTCGGACGAGCAGGCGCTGGGCGCGTTCGCGTGGCTGGCACGGCACGAGGGCATCATCCCCGCGCTGGAATGCGCTCACGCCTTCGCCTACCTGCAAACCCTCGCACCCCAGCTGCCCGAAAACTCAGTGATTTTAATCAATCTGTCCGGTCGCGGCGATAAAGATGTGCAGCATGTGGCGCAACTGATGGCTCAATCGGGCGTCTGACCTTCATGCAGGTGCAGGAGAAGCCGCCCGCCAGGTTTAATCCCAACCGACAGGAATCGCGCTGAACAGGGCGAATCGACGCCTATAGCAGGAGGCAACAATGCCTGCCCGGTGTGAAGCTCGGATTGTTGATAAGCGGGCAGAGCGCCCACGCGGCGGCGCTCTCGTCCAGCACCCACGCCTGCGCGGGGGGGGGCGCCATGAGCCGCAAAACCCAACCCTTCCACGACCTCCTGCGCAAACTGCCCGAACCGCTCCAGCGCGCCGTTCACCACTGCGTCGCTGCCTGCAAGCCTCACTACCGCCCGCGCCC
>JBBIML010000009.1:0-214145 GCA_037444405.1 Armatimonadota bacterium | reverse complement strand
TGAAAATCAATGATTGCTTTTTTTTTTCGAGAGTAGCTTAAATTTTCACAAGCCACATCGATAGCGCGCTCCAGACCAGGTGCTAAAGTTCCTACCGGTTTGCCCGTTAGGGTGGCTATCTCTTGCCAGCTGTAGCCCTGCACCTGCCACTGGGCAACCTTTTGCCAGCATTCAGGCAGACGGTTCAGTACCTCATACGCCGCCTGAAGCGTCCACCAGTCGTCCTCGTCGGGCGACAGCAGCTGGCAGTTAGCGATATATTCGTGAAGGAACTTTAGCTCCCTGTTTTTCGTTCGGAAAAAATCAATCACATGGCATTTGATAACCTGTTTCAGAAAGGCATCTGTCAACAGTCTTTCAATGGCTTCTGAGTCAGCATCAGGATGCTGGCGACACAGATAGTCAAACGCCTTCACGAGGGCGTCCTGCAACATGTCTTCAGCATCATCATCGCTGATACCTATCGCTTTCAGCCTTTTCAGCCACCTGCCACGCTCCTCTTCGGACATCCTTTCCCCTCCACGCTGAGGATTCTACCTGACGAAAACCATTCCCTGCAGCCCTTCACTTTATAGTAAAGGTTGTGAAGGGTTCCACACGATAGTCTATAACCTCGGTGCCAGCAGGTGGGCGGCGTATCAACTGCCTGACCTCTTCATACCAATCCGCTCGGAAGCAAGGTTCATAACTCACGCACTCAAAACGACTTATCTCAGGCGGCGTATTGTTGTTATACCAGTACATTGTACCGCGTCTCGCAATCGGGATAGTCGCCTCAACTACTCCCTCGGATTGCCATCGTTCTCGGATAGTTCCGTCTGATTTGAGCAGTTCAGCCTGCACGACTAAAAACCTGCGTGAGGGGTCAATTATCAGCCTCCACCGATTGCCAGCAACCGTTTTGTCAGTCGCCCAGAACTCCAGTCGACCATCAGGAAGTTCTCTCACGGATAGTGCACTGCCCAAGTATGGACTGAAACCACGCCCCAAAGCGTTTTCTCCATATTTTAGCCAGTTATACGAAGGGCAGTTGCTCGATCGACGGATGAACAAAGATAGATATGGCCAAGGACTAACTGATTTCACAGTATTTTCGGGCGAAATAAATACAGTTTCTGGTCTTTCCGCCTCCGCGTAGAGTTTACCCTCCTGAAGATACCATGTCTGCGTCCACCGAATATACGGCTCGCCAAGAAGGGTATCAAACGGATTGGGCATGGAGAACTGCTTACCCCACTCCACCAATGTAGAGTAGGTGGGATTGCCGTGATAGTAGACCTGATCGCGAATGACAACCGTTGCTCTTTGGTTGGAGGTCGCCCGCAAACGGTAGCTGACGGTCTGTTGCCAAAAATCGGGGGATTCCACTGATAGAGTCAGGCTATAGTTTTGCCAGAAGATTTGGTCGTTTTCCTGCAACGCCTGAAGCACCTGCTCAGGACTGTAGCCAGAGCCTTGGATAAACAGCAGGCTCAGCCATCCAATTCCCAGTGCCGCCGCACCAACTCGTTCAAGCGTATGCATTGTTATTACACCTCCTCAACTGATCTCAAGTGTTCGCGCTGGTTAAGGGCGAGGACAAGAATGATTCACGCACAGGTAGCGAAAAGGTCTACGAGATCGCTCTACTAGATGTCAGTTGTAAAAGTCACTATCGGATTTTCTTCGTCCGTTCCTCCATTCTGGGCGGGACAGCTTAAAACAGACAACACCACTGAACTAATGAGGATAGGTACGATCATCTGATAGCGATGAACTCCAGCAGCCCTCCGTGCAGGGTTGCCTATCAGCCATTGCATCTGGTTTTTTCGCATGCTCCACATCTTATACATCTCCAGTGTTCAGATTTCGGATGCTACCTTCCTACCGGGCAACATCCACTTTATTAATCGCCTGACAGCCCCGTTTTTTTGCACCCATCGCTTAATTGACGACAGAATTGCCCGGCTGGTATCATAGCACCGGCACGGGATTTTTTGCAACACGCACCAGGGTGTAGCCTGTGTCGGTCAGCACTTTGATCTGGCTCACTTTGAAGGGCGTGCGCAGGTTGATGCGCTCGGCTGACTGGCGCATCAGCACAATCTCAAGCCGGGTCTGACCACCCTCACCGATGAGCTGGAGCGGGATGTGCAGGCGATAGGGCGCGAGCGTGCCCGACTGCTTCAGCTGGAGCGTCAGATGCCACAGGTCGCTCTCCGCCCGCTGCTGCAACAGCTGAACCTCCAGCTGCGGCACCACATCGCTGTCGATCCACTGGCGAAAGAACCAGCTGTAGTCCTCGCCCGCGGCTTCGTTCACCGCCTGCAGGAAGTGGTGCCATTCGGAGGCTTGCCCTGCGCGTTTGCGGGCGAACAGGCGCATGGCGGCGAGCATGCGGTCGCGTCCCAGCTCGTATTCCAGCATGCGCAGCACATACGCGCCGCGCAGGTAGCCCGCCATCGCCATCACCGTATCGCGCGGCACATTCGCCCTGCCAATCGGCACCGTGCGCCCCATCTGAATCGACATCGCGCCCATATCCAGCGTGCGGTCGGCATTATTCTGCAGCAGCACCGAGTCGCTGTATTGCGCCATCGACTCGTTCCAGATGGAGTTCAGGTAGGTGTTGGGCACGATGCCGCCCCACCAGGTGTGCGCCAGCTCGTGCGTGCATGCCCACAGCGTGATGGCGGGGTCTAAAAAGGTGAACGAGTACGCCTCCAGCCCCGAAAAGCCGAAGTCGGGCGTCTCCACCACATAGTAGTGCGAGTAGGGGAACGGCGTGAACCACTCTTCGAATTTATCCATGCCCTCTGCCACCTTGCGGGCGACCTGCTCGGCGCGGTTGCGCTCCACGCGCAGCTGATAGACGCGAATCAGCCGATTGCTGCGCTGGGAGCGGGTCTCCGCGCCAATCTGGAACGGACCCGCCACCACCGAGAAGAAGCAGACGGGCAGATCGTTCTGCCATGTGGCGCGGTATTCGGTTTCGGTGCGCTGCTCGCTCTGCAACTCGCCCTGCCCGATAGCAATCCAGTCGGGCGGCACATGCATCGTGACGCGATGGCGAGCGGGCTGGCGTCCGATGTGGGGATACCAGTAGGAGCAGAGCAGGGCGTACTGCTCGCTGATGCGGTCGTTCGGCAGGAACCAGATGCGCCCCTCGTACACGATTTCGATCTGCATCGTGTCGGGCAGGGGCTTATCCGCCTGCAGCCAGAGCAGTCCGCCCGCGCGCCCCATCCATGCGCCCTGTGCGGGCGGTTGCGGGCGCTGGTCGCCTTCAAAGGTGAGCAGCGGGATGGGGTTGCCGTCAAGCTTCGCGCTTTTGACCCTGTAGGGCGCGTTCAGACGCATCAGCAGGGCGCGATCGTCGGGCGCGACGCGGCGCACCGTGAAAGCGTCCCGCAGGCGTGCGAAACGCTCCTTCGGCTCGAACCAGATTTCCAGGTCGTGGGTCTCGATGCGGAACGGCGTGAACCCATCTTCGGGCACCTCCGCGCCGAGTTTCCAGCCGTCGGCAACGGGGCGAATCGGGTGAACGCGGTCGCACAGCTCCTCCACCAGCTGGAACTTATGAAAGATAAGCCACCAGTCGTCGGGGCTGCCGTAGCCTTTCGGCGCAGGGAACATATCCGCGGACCAGTTTGGCAGGCGGTCATGCTCGCGCAGCCAGACATGCCAGTGGATGGTGTTCGGCTTCTCGCCCAGCGCGCGTAAAGCGCTGACATCGCCCGCTTTGATAATGCGTCGCACCTGTTGCAGAAAGGAGGTGGGTGCGTCGGGTGGAGCCTGCACGAAGGCGAGCGTGAGCGTCAGCGCGCTCAACAACATCATCAGCCGCGTCGGTCTCGCTCCCATCACCGCCAGTATACCTGCTGTGGGAGGGTATAAATCGGACGATGTTTATCGACGAGGCGGTGATCGAGGTAGAGGCGGGGTCGGGCGGCAACGGTTGCGTCTCGTTTCGGCGCGAGAAGTATGTGCCGCGCGGCGGTCCCGACGGCGGCGACGGCGGTCGCGGCGGCGATGTGATCCTCGTTGCCGACGAATCGCTCAACACGCTGCTGGACTACCACTACCGCACGCGCTACAAAGCCGAGAACGGCGGGCACGGCTCTGGCAAGACGCGCCGCGGGCGGAACGGTCAGCCTCTGATCCTGCGTGTGCCCGTTGGCACGCTGGTCTACGATACTGACACGGGCGTGTTGCTCGCTGATCTCTCGCGGCATGGTCAGCGGTTCGTGGTGGCGCGAGGCGGTAAGGGCGGGCGCGGGAACGCCGCCTTCGCCACGCCCACGCGCCAGGCGCCCCGCTTCGCCGAGAAGGGTCTGCCCGGCGAGAAACGGCGCATCCGACTGGAACTGAAGCTGCTCGCCGATGTGGGGCTGGTCGGCATGCCGAACGCGGGCAAAAGCACGCTGCTCAGTCGCGTCTCCGCCGCACGCCCCAAAATCGCCGACTATCCCTTCACCACGCTCACGCCTCACCTCGGTGTGGTGCGCTGGAACGACCAGACCTTTGTGATGGCGGACATTCCGGGGCTGATTGAGGGTGCGCACGCGGGCGTTGGGCTGGGACACCAGTTCCTGCGCCATATCGAGCGCGCCCGCCTGCTGCTCTACCTGCTGGACGCCTCGCCGCTCGCCGAGCCGGACCCGCTGACCGCGTTCGAGATTCTGCAGACCGAGCTGCGCCTGTATAGCCCCGCGCTGCTGGAGAAGCCCGCCCTCGCGGCGCTGAACAAAATCGATACCCTGCCCGATCGGAGCGTACTGACGCCGGTGCAGGAGGCGTTGCAAGCCAGAGGACTGACGGTTTTCTGCATCTCGGCGGCGACGGGCGAGGGTGTGGACGCGCTGATAGGTGCGCTGGCGCAACAGGTTGCGAGCCTGCCCGCGCCGCAACCGCTCACCGAGCCGACTCAGACGGAGGCGCCGCGCGTGCCTGTGCCCATTCGCGTCTACCGCGAGGATGACCACTTCGTGGTGGAGGGCGACCTGCCCCGCGAAATCGTGCAGCAGACCGACCTGAACAACGAGGAGGCGCTGCACCGCATGCAGAAACGGCTGCGCGGGCTGGGCATCTTCAAACAGCTCAGGGCGCTCGGCGCCCAGCCCGGCGACACCGTGCGGATCGGCGATGTCGAACTGGAGTATATGCCCGATTGAAGGCAACGACAAAGCTACTTTAGCAGCTCCTTAAACTCCTCAACGGTCAAACCCGCGTCGCGAACGATTCCACCCATTGTGTATGCATTGATTGGATTTGCACGCGGAATCGTCACGATTCGCGTTCCATCTGTCATCACGATGTGCTTTCCATGCCTTGCGATCCAAAATCCCGCCTTTTGCAAGGCACACACTGCCTGCTCATGGTTGACGCCAGCCAGTTTAGGCATGTTCGAGACGAACCTCTACCTCGCGCACCTCGTCGCTCTCGCCTCGCATCTGCCGGGCGACCTCTAAATATTCCTGGATGGCGTCGCGAATGTTCTGCAGGGCTTCCTCCTCTGTGACCCCTTGTGACCAGCAACCCGGCAAGCCCGGACACCAGACGGCATAGCCCTCATCGGTTTTCTTGAGCAGCACCTGATAGCGCATAAAGGTTACCATTCCTCGAGAAATTATACCCCATTCTGCTATGGTGTGCCAATGGGTGGTGACCGCTGATGCCGTTTGAAACCCCTGCGCGGGTATAATTGCCTGCACGGAGGTGGCGATGAGCGCGAAGTACGACTATCCCGACAGTCCGCTCTATCGGCTGAGGCACTCGGCGGCACACCTGCTGGCACAGGCGGTGCTGGAACTCTATCCGGGCGCCAAGCTGGGCATCGGACCGCCCATCGAAAACGGCTTCTACTACGATTTTGACCTGCCCGAGCCTATCGGCGAGGAAGACCTGCCCAAAATCGAGGCGAAAATGCGCGAGATCGCCGCGCGCAATCTCGACATCGTGCGCATCGAGACCTCGCGCGAGGAAGCCCGCCGCATCATCGAGCAGATCGGGCAGGTGCCCTATAAGCTCGAACTGCTCGACGCCATCCCCGAAGGCGAGACCATCAGCTTCTATAAACAGGACGATTTTATTGACCTCTGCCGCGGTCCCCATGTGCCGAACACGGGCGAGATCAAGCACTTCAAGCTGCTCTCCATCGCGGGCGCGTACTGGCGCGGCGACGAGCGCAACAAGATGCTCACCCGCATCTACGGCACCGCCTTCTTCAGCCAGCAGGAGTTAGAGGACTACCTGCGCCGTCTGGAGGAGGCGAAGAAGCGCGACCATCGCCGGTTAGGGCGCGAGCTGGGGCTGTTCCTCATCTCGCCTGAAGTCGGGCCCGGACTGCCCATGCTGCTGCCCAAAGGCGCCACCATCCGCCGCGTGCTGGAAGAGTTCATCCTGCAGGAGGAACTCAAAGCGGGCTATCAGCATGTGCGCACGCCCGAAATCGCCAACCTTAACCTCTATCGCATCAGCGGGCACTACCCCTATTACAAAGACTCCATGTACCCGCCGATGGTGTTTGAGGACGGCGAGGAGCTAATCCTGCGCCCGATGAACTGCCCCCATCACTTCCTCATCTACAAATCGGAGCCGCGCTCCTATCGCGACCTGCCGCTGCGCATCGCCGAGCTGGGCACCGTCTACCGCTATGAGAAGAGCGGCGAGCTGTCGGGGCTGATCCGCGTGCGCTGCTTCACCATCAACGACGCCCATGTGTTCCTCCGACCTGAACAGATCAAAGCCGAAGTGCAACACAACATCGAGCTGATCCAGACCGTATATCGGCGTCTGAACCTGACCGACTTCTGGTATCGGCTCTCCCTGCGCGACCCCGACAACAAGGAGAAGTATATCGACGATGACCAGATGTGGGAGACCGCTGAAGCCGCCCTGCGCGAGGCGCTCGACGAGCTGAAACTGGACTACATCACGGTGAAGGGCGAGGCGGCGTTCTACGGACCCAAGCTCGATGTGGAGGTGCGCGACTGCCTGGGACGCGAGTGGACCATCTCCACCGTGCAGCTCGATTTTCTGATGGCGCACCGCTTCGATCTGGAGTACACGGGCGAGGACGGTAAGCCGCACCGCCCGGTGATTATCCATCGTGCGCCGATTGGCTCCTTTGAGCGCATGATGGGCTTCCTGATCGAGCATTACGCGGGCGCGTTTCCGCTGTGGCTGGCGCCGGTGCAGCTCGCCATCCTGCCGATTGCCGACCGCCATCTGGAGTACGCGCGTCAGGTGTATGAACACCTGCGCGCGGCGGGCTATCGCGTCGAGCTGGACACCCGCCGCGAGACGCTCGGCTACAAAATCCGCTACCACCAGACCCAGAAAGTGCCCTATATGCTGATTGTGGGCGATAAGGAGGTGGAGAGCAATCGGGTGGCGGTGCGCAGTCGTGAGGCGGGCGACCTCGGCGCCATGAGCCTCGAAGAACTGCTCCAGCGGCTGCAAAGCGAGATGGGCTGATCGCGACGCCGCGCCCCTGTTAAATTTCCCTGCCCCGATGCCGATAATCGGCACGGGATGCAAAGCGCACGGTGGCTGATTGGTGGTCTGCTGACCCTTGTAATCGTGGTGGCTGGCGCCCAGGACCTGCTCTGGCGTCAGCCGATTCTGAACGGTCAGGCGGTTGCCCTCTCGCCCGATGGTCAATATCTGGCGGTGTCGGCAGCGGGCGGACAGATTGCCCTGTATCGAACCAGCGACTATCGCCTGGTGCGCGTGTTGCGCGGGCACTCGGCGCCTGTGAACGCGCTGGCGTTCGCGCCGAACAGTCAGCGATTAGCCTCTGCTGGCGACGACGGGCGCGTGATTCTCTGGCAGGTCAGCACGGGCGCGAGCGTCGCGACGATTAACGCGCACGCAGGCGCCGCGCTGGCGGTCGCTTTCTCCCCGGATGGTACGCTGCTGGCGACGGGCGGCACCGACAACACCGCCCGGCTCTGGAACGCCGGCACGGGCGCGGCAGTTCGCACGCTCAGCGGGCACACGGCAGGCGTCGCCAGCCTCGCCTTCACCGCCAATAGCCAGACGCTGGCGACAGGCAGCTGGGACGGCACGGCACGCCTCTGGCGAGTCAGCACAGGCGAGGTGCTGATCACCATTAATGCGCACGCGACACCTGTGTGGGCGGTTGCCCTCTCGCCCGACGGCACCCTGCTTGCCACTGGCAGCAACGACGGCGAGATTCGGCTCTGGTCAACGAGCGATGGTGGCTGGCTGCGCACGCTCAGCGGGCATGCAGATCGTATTAGCAGCCTGATATTCACGCCCGGCGGGGCGCGCCTGCTGTCGGGCAGCTGGGACGCGAGCATCCGCGCGTGGAACCCCGCCGACGGCAGCCCGCTCTACACCATCACGGGACTGACGCGCGAGGTGATGAGCATGGCGCTCTCGCCCGACGGCTCGCGCCTGACCTCCGGGGGCGGCGACGGCGTTCGGTTCTGGCGCGTATCGGACGGCGCGGCGCAGGGCGCGCTGCCCGCGCTCGCCGACACGGTGTATGGCGTCGGCTTCATCACCGGCGGCTCGGTCATCTCGGCAGGCTTCGACGCGACCCTCCGACGCTGGAACGCGAGCGACGGCAGCCACCAGCAAACCTACGCCGAGCAGGATTCGCCGATTCTGGCGCTCGCCGTCTCGCCCGACGGCGCCCTGATTGCCACCGGCGACTGGAATGGCACTGTTGTGCTGCGATCGATGCCCGGCGGCGCCATCGTGCGCCAGTGGTCGGTGAGCAGCTGGGAAATCAAAGCGGTTGCCTTCTCGCCCGACGGCACGCTGCTTGCCACGGCGAGCATGGATGGCACGGTTCAGCTCTGGGCGGTGGCGACAGGGGGCGCATTACGCTCGCTATCGGGTCATACAGGCGGTGCAACGGCGGTCGCGTTCGCACCCGATAGCGCTCTCATCGCCACGGGCGATTCGAGCGGTGTCGTTCGGCTCTGGAACGCGGGCACGGGCGCGCTGGTACGCACCCTCAACGCCCACACGGAATCCGTCACGCATCTCGCATTTTCGCCCGACGGCACGCGACTGGCTTCGACCAGCACCGACGCGAACGCCCGAATCTGGGATGTGGCGACGGGCACCGAGTTTATTACGCTCAGCCACACAAGCCCCGTTTCGCGCGCGGCGTTCACGCCCGACGGCTCGCTGCTCATCACCACGAGCTGGGACGGCGTGGCGCGTATCTGGACAGCGAGCAGCGGCGCGCTCTATCGGCAGCTGAGCCTGCACGATACGCCCGTCTACGCGCTTGCCCTTTCCCCCGACGGTCAGGCGATGCTCACCGGCGGTGAAGATGGGCTGGCGATGGCATGGATTACCGGTCCGCCCAATCAGCCGCCCGATGTACCCGTGCTGGTCAGCCCCGCCGAGAACGCCAGCCTCACCAGTCGCACGCCCACCTTCCAGGTGCAGGTGAGCGACCCCGACGGCGATCAGGTGCAGGCAACAGTGGAGATTACCGATAGCCAGAACCGCACGCGCACCTACACCTCCGGGCTGGTCAACAGCGGCACGACCATCTCCTTCGGGATACCCACCGACCAGCCGCTGCTGCCCGATGTCTATCGCTGGCGAGCGCGGGCGACCGACGCGCAGGGCGCCAGCAGCGCGTGGAGCCAGCCCCGCACGCTCACGATTGCCAATCAGGCGCCTGGCAAGCCCACGATTCTGGAGCCTGCCGATAACGCCACGCTGACCGCCACGCCCACCTTCCGTCTGCGCCTGAGCGACCCTGATGGCGATAGTGTGCGCGCCGTGATCGAAATCACGGGCAACAACCAGACCCTTACTTTCCAGACCGGTTTCGTGGCGAGCGGGAGCGAAGTGAGCTTCACAGTGCCGCAATCGCAGGCATTATCGCCGGGCAGCTACACCTGGCGGGCGAAGGCGCAGGACAACTATAACGGCGAGAGCGGCTGGACTGACCCGCGCCGCTTTACTGTGCCCCAGCCAGACCAACCGCCCGATGTGCCTGTGCTGGTCAGTCCCTCCGATGGCAGCACCGTCGCGCCGACGCCCACCTTCCGCGTGCGCGTGAGCGACCCGAACGGCGATACGGTCAAGGCGGTGATCGAAATCACCGCCCTATCGGGCGGTACGCGCACGCTGGAGACGGGATTCGTTGCCAGCGGTTCGGAAGCGAGCGTCAGCATTCCCACCAGCCAGCCGCTGAGCGCGGGCAGTTACACCTGGCGGGCGCGCGCGCAGGATAGCCACGGCAACCTGAGCGACTGGAGCGGCAACTTCGCCTTCACCGTTTCCGCGACCAATCGTCCGCCCGATGTGCCCGTGCTGGTGGAGCCTGCCGATAACGCGCAGGTGACGCCCACGCCCACCTTCCGCGTGCGCGTGAGCGACCCTGACGGCGACACAGTGAGCGCGATTATCCAGATCACGCCGCCGTCGGGCGTGCCATTCGAGTTCACCACGAGTGCAGTGTCCAGCGGCACAGTGGCGAGCTTCACAGTGCCGCAATCGCAGGCGTTATCGCCGGGCAGCTACACCTGGCGGGCGCGCGCCCGCGATAATCAGGACGCCATGAGCGACTGGACACCGCCCATCCGATTCACCGTTCCGCAGCCCGACAACCCGCCCGGCACACCGGAACTGCTCGCCCCTGCCGACGGCGCCTATACCTCGCGCACGCCCATCTTCCGCCTGCGAGCCACCGACCCCGAAGGACAGCCCGTCTCATTCGAAATCCAAATCACCACAGGCTCGCAAACGCTCACTTTCAGCACCGATCAGGTGCCCAGCGGCTCCACGCTGGCGTTCCCCGTGCCCGAATCGCGCCCGTTGCCAGAGGGCACACTCCGCTGGCAGGCGCGCGCCCGCGATGTGGCAGGCAACTGGAGCAACTGGAGCGCGACCCGCACTCTCAACATCAGCGCTGCTGTGCCCCAGCGCCTGCAGGGCGTCCGCACCTTCGCGCTCAGCCTGCGCACCAGCCCCAGCGATCCCGGCACGCTCGGACTGAACGGCGTCATTATCGTGCGCTGGAACGCCATCGCCCAGCAATACACCAGCGTCAGCCAGCTGCAGCCCGGCGAGGGCTACTTCATCAAGGCGACCACACCCATCCAGCCGAACCTGTACGGCAACCCCATCACAGGCGAGATTGTGATCCCGCTCCAGCCCGGCTGGAACCTGATTGCGAACCCCACACTGGAACCGATTGAATGGGATCTGGAGGCGGTGCAGGTGCAGCAGGGCAGCACGCGCAAGAGCCTGCAGGAAGCCCAGCAGAGTGGCTGGCTTGAGGACTACCTGTGGGTGTGGCAGCAGAGCGCGGACGACCCGATGCGCGGGCAATATGCGCTGGTGTACGACCCGCAGGTGCTGCCGAATGTGGCGGGCACGCTGGCGCCGTGGCAGGCATACTGGATACTGGCACGCGAGGAGTGCACGCTGGTGCTGAACGCCTCGCGCGGTCGTCAGCGCGGCGCCGGGCGTCCGCCTGCAGGGTGGGCGTTGCGTGTGGACGCGCTCAGCGGGACGGACATCAGCCAGCCTGTGTGGTTCGGCATCACAGCAGGGCGCATCTTGCGGGCAAGCCCTGCGCCGGCGCCGCCGCCCGATGAATCGTCGCCCGTTCAGCTGCGCTTGATTCGCGCAGAAGGCTACTTTGCGACCGACTTCCGTTCCGAGTTGTCTCGCGGTGCGCGCTGGACGCTGGAGGTGGTGGTTGCACCGGGCAACCAGTCGCAGGTTATTACTTTGCGCTTCGGCAATCTGTTGCGCCTGCCACGCGGGGTGAGCCTGATGCTGGTGGACGAACGCACGGGCGCCCGACGCCCGCTGCGCACTGCAGGGCATTACACCTTCACGGCGCCGCCCGAAGGGGGCAGGTTCCGCTTCACGATTGAGCCGGTTTCCAGTCGGGTGTTGTTGCGGGTGCTGAACCCGTCGGTGCAGGGCGGGCGCGGCGCGGGCAACACCTTCACGCTGCGTTGCACACTGACGGCGGAGGCGCGTTTGCAGGTGCAGATTCGGGCAGGCGGGCGAACCGTGCGCACGCTGGGCGACGCGCGCACGCGCGGCGCGGGCGTGCAGGAGCTGGTCTGGGACGGGCGCGACGATGCGGGACGGTCTTTGCCGCCGGGCAGCTATCTGGCGGAGCTGGTGGCTCTGGGTGAAGATGGTCAGGTCGCCCGTGCGGTCGTGCCCATCCTGCTGACCCGATAAGGAGGTTCCGATGCGCACCCTTGAAAAATATGCACTACTGACGCTGAGCGCGATAGCGGTCGTGTTCATTGTGGCTTGTGGCGGTGGAGGGGGCGGTGGCGGAGGTGGCACCGTGCAGGACACCACGCCGCCAGCGATTGGCTCGCTCGCCGTCTCGCCCAGCCTGCTCACGGTGGGCGTGCCGGCTCAGATCAGCGCGAATGTGTCGGATGTGGGCAGCGGCGTGCAGGCGGTTGCTGCCGTCATCACCTACCCTGACAACACGCAGGCGAGCGTGGCGCTGCAGGCATCTGGTGGCAGCACCTACACAGGCGCTTTCACGGCGCAGTGGACACCATCGGGCACAGGTGGCGACGCGCGCGTGGTGCTGCGAGCGGTCGACCGCGCGGGAAACGAAGCCACCCGCGAGATCAGTGTCCGCACGGCAGGCTCACCCCCCTCGCCACCCTTCTGAAACCGTTCTCCTGGAAACGCCGTTCCACCATAAAGCCGCCCCTCCCAGCACCCCCTGATGTGCCCGATGCAAGGGGGGTGTTGCATTTTTCCGCAAATTTCGTGCATTCGCGCCAGCCCGGTGTATAGTGAGGGTATGGAGGTAAACACCATGCGATACACGATGCTTTTGGGAATTCTCGGATGGCTGGCTCTAACACTCACCAGCCCTGTTATTGCGCAACCGTTCACCTATCAAGGCGTCCTCAAACAGAACGGACAGCCCGTGAACGGCACGCTCAGTATGAGTTTCAAACTCTTCACCGCGCTTACAGGGGGAGCGCAGGTGGGCAGCACCATTACCCAGACGGTGAATGTGCAGAACGGGCTGTTTACCGTGCCGCTGGACTTTGGAAATGTATGGGACGGCTCGGATCGCTATCTGGAGATTAGCGTCGGCTCCACAGTGCTTTCGCCCCGTGTGAAAATCAACCCTGCTCCGTATGCCATTCGCGCCAGCGTCGCGAACCCTATTGGCGCGGCGGGCAGCGACCTGAGCGGGAACTATCCGAACCCGACGGTGGTGCGCCTGCAGGGGCGAACCGTCTCAGGCGCCACGCCTGCCACAGGGCAGGTGCTGAAGTGGGATGGCAGCGCGTGGACGCCCAGCGCCGACCTGCGCGACGCCTTCTGGCAAGCAGTTGGGAGCGACATCTTCTACACCGCAGGCAATGTGGGGATTGGCACCACCAGCCCGCAGGGCGACCTGCATGTGCGCAGCCTCTCTGCCGAACAACTGGATCAACAGACCGCTACAGCAGCGGACGACTTTCCGAGTGGTTCTCAGTGGCAATCGTTCACGCCAACCATCACGGGCGTGCTGACCAGAGTCGAGGTCTACCTGCTTACTGGAGGAGGCGGTTCGTTGACCATCCGTGTGTATGCGGGCGAGGGCACTAGAGGCGCGCTGCTTGCCGAGCGCACGGTCACGGCTGGCAACTTTACAGGCTGGCATGAAGTGGCAATTGGCGGGGTCAACCTGACCGCAGGACAACGCTACACCGTGGCTGTGGACCCCATCGGTCTGCTCGTTGCCATAGACATTGACAATCCCTATCCGAACGGCAGAAGTAGCGTGTCAGCGAACGCCGATTTGTTGCTGCGCACCTATATGGTTGTACCTGTTGAAAGCCTGGTGGTGCGTCAGGGCAACATCGGGATTGGCACAAGCAGCCCATCGGTGCGCCTGTCGCTGGGAGGCGACAACGCCAACACCAAGCTCGCCATCTGGGACGGTGGGGCATCAGGCGTGATGGGCTTTGGCGTGGGACCCGGGCAGTTTCGCATTCACCTCAACAACCCCAGCGACCGCTTCTCGTTTCTGGACGCGCCGAATGGCAACGAAATCCTCACCATTCAGGGCAACGGCGATATGCGTCTCGCCAACGACCGTAGCATCTTCGGACTGGATCAGCTGGTGGGCTTCAACGACCTGCGCCTCTACGGCGACGCGACGGGCGGTCCCGATGTCTACATCGCTGCGAACGGCAATGTGGGGATTGGCACAAGCAGCCCCAGCGAACGCCTGCATGTCAATGGCAATATCCGTCTCGCAGATGACCGCAGCATTTTCGGGCTGGATCAACTGGTGGGCTTCAACGACCTGCGTCTGTATGGTGACGCGACGGGCGGTCCTGATGTGTATATTGCTCCGAATGGTGATGTGAGCATATCAGGCGTCCTGCATGTGAACAACAGCGCCTTCTTCACGAACAACAACACCACGCTCCAGGTGCTGCCTGGCAGCCTGCTGGGGCAGGGGCAGGCGAACGCCGCCACGCTGGAGATCCCAGGCGACGGCACGCTCGGTGTATGGGATAACATGACCGTTTCGGGTACGTTGCGCACCTACGGCAACCTGCATGTCGGGGGCAACACCTTTACGCTCGGAGGCAGCACAGACCCGAACTGGAGGCGCGTGGAAGCACGGGTCGAGGATGCAGGAGGCGGCTCGTATGTTGGAGTCGTTGCAACCTTTGGACCAAATGGCAACCCCAACGCACGCCTGACATGGATGGCTGGCTATCCAGATCACGGTTCCGCAGCGGTTTATGATAGCAACGGTACCTTGAAGGCACTCATCTATGTCGCCCCCAACGGGAGAGGCACTCTCCTTGCGGAGGATAAATTCTTCCGCGAGCCAGACCCCGAAGACCCCACGCGCGACATCTGGTACGGCTGTATCGAAGGTCCCGAACTCGCGATGTATGTGCGCGGCACGGCGCGACTGGTCAACGGGCGTGCCCGCATCGAACTGCCCGACCACTTCCGCAAACTCGCCGACGAACAGGGCATGACCGTGCAACTGACGCCGCGCTCTGCCGAATCGCGCGGGTTAGCCGCTGTGCGTGTGAGCTTAGATGGGATTGAGGTCGCGGAGCTGCTGAACGGGCGCGGCAACTACGAGTTTGACTGGGAGGTGAAAGCCGTGCGCAAAGACCATCGCGACTTTCGGGTGTACCACCCGTGGGATGAAGTTCTGACCGCAGGCGAAGACCCTGCGCAGGCGTGGCAAGCGCGGCTGAAGTCCATCGAGGAGCGTAAAGCTCGACAGAAGGAGGCAAATCCATGAGGACACTGATGACAAGCGCGCTACTCACAACGCTGATCGGCGTCGCCTGCGCCCAGTCGGGCGGCGGCTACGACCTCAGCTGGTGGACGATAGACAGCGGCGGAGTCACCTTCGCCACCGGCGGCAGCTTCACCATGGGCGGCACCATCGGTCAGCCCGACGCGAGCAACGCGCTTACAGGAGGCACTTACAGCCTCACTGGCGGCTTCTGGTTTGTGGTGGGCTGCGTGCCGACGAATGGGGATGTAGATGGCAACGGCTGCGTGGATGATGCGGACTTGTTGCAGGTGTTGTTTGCGTTTGGGGCGACAGGTTCCAATCCGGCGGATGTGAACTGCGATGCGGTGGTGGATGATGCCGACCTGCTGGTGGTGTTGTTCAACTTCGGTTCAGGGTGTTAAGTGCCGTTGCATTTTATTTTCAGCACCGCTAATGTGGAGTGCTGAAGCGCCGCTTCAGCGTGGGATCAAGGTGGTGCGGAAGCTGCGCTTCCGCAGTCCATAAACCCCCATGCTGAAATCATATCGCAAGGGCACTTAGTGTCCTCGTGCTGTATCGCGAACGCGCCCTCCCGTGGCGGTTTGAGTGGGTTGTAGCAGAGGGCTGGCATCCGTCTTTGCGCATCAACGCGCAGGGACAGTATCGCCTGGAACAGGTACAATCTTACTTAGATGGCACGCTTTGATGGCAGGCGGCTGCAGGCAGGGGAACTCGATCTGGACTGGGACGGACTGCGCCGCGGCGACTATTCCGACCGCTATTTTTGGAACGGGGCGCACATTTTGACCACGCTCGCGCGCGAGGGCTATCGCTTCAGCGGGCGCTCACACCGTCTGGAATCGCTGGGGCGCTCGCCCACTCCATCCGTGCCCACAGGCGACCAGCGCGTGGAGATGCAGTGGTTTCCGCGGCGCAAACCCTTCACCGTCGTGGCAGGGGTGGACATCGCGCTCGCCATCCTCCAGCAATGCACGGGCTACTGGGACGAGAACGGCAACTTCATCAACACGGCGCATCAGCTGGAGGTGGAAGCCGTTCAGGACGGCGATCTGGCGCCCTATGCGGGCGACCCGCTGCGCGTTTCGCCCGTTCTGCGCGTGCGCGGGCGCTATCGCGACTTCGCGATTCTGGAGACGCCCACGCTTGGCGTGCTGACCCGCGCCAGCCGAATCGCGACCAACACTTACCGCCTGATGGAAGCGGCAGGAGGCAAGCCGATCCTCTTCTTCCCTGCCCGCTTCGACCTGCCCGCCACGCAAGCCATCGATGGCTATGCCTACTATATCGGCGTGCAACGCTACAACCATGATACGGGCAAGCAGGTGCCCGCGATAGTGTCCACGCCGGCGCAGGCGTCGTTATGGGGCGGTCGCGCTGGCGGCACGGTTGCCCATGCGATGATTGCCACCTTCCTGGGCGACACGGTGGAGCTGATGTTGCAGTTTGCCCGAATCCTGCCGCCCGAAGTGCCCCGAATCGCGCTGGTCGACTTCGATAACGATTGCGTGAACACCGCCCTGGCGGTTACCCGCGCCTTTTTTGAGCGTTATCGGCAGGCGATGGAGCGGGGCGATGCAGAGGGTGCCCGTCGCTACACACTCTATGGTGTGCGCCCCGATACCGCCGCCGAGCTGCGCGACCGCAGCCTTCAGCATCTGCCCGATTCGCCCGACCTGTACGGGGTCAACCCGCGCCTGATTTTCGCGCTGCGCGAGGCGCTCGATAGCGCGTGGCAATCGTGGGGCTTGCCCACCGAGTGGCGCGCACGGGCTGCCGAGTGGTGCCGCCAGATCAAAATCGTGGCGACAGGCGGGTTCAACGAGCGACGCATTCGCGAATTCGAAGCGCAGGGCGCGCCCGTCGATATTTACGGCGTTGGCTCCGCCTTCTTCAACAACAGCAGTCTGGAGGGTACCAACACCGACTTCACCGCCGATGTGGTGCGTGTGGAAATCGATGGCGAATGGGTTCCGCTCGCCAAAGAGGGTCGCGCCCCTTGCGATAACCCCCTGCTGGAGCGCGTGCGCTGGTAGAAGCCATCTTATGGTTCGCTGGTCTCTTCCACAGGCGTTCTGGGCGGGAACAGCAGCGATAGCAGAACCGTGACCAGCAACACACTCGCAATCACCGTTAGTGACCAGCCCGTCGGAATCTTGTAAAACGGCGACAGTATCATCTTTACACCAATAAACGCCAGAATCAGCGACAAGCCGTAATGCAGGTAGGAGAGCGCGCTCATGAAGCCCGATAGCACGAAGAAAAACGAGCGCAATCCCAGCACCGCCAGCGCGTTGGAGGTGTACACCACGAACGGATCCTGCGAAATCGCCAGCGCGGCGGGCACCGAGTCGATGGCGAACATGAGATCGGTGCTTTCCACCATCAGCAGCGTGATGAACAGCGGGGTGGCTGCGATGCGCCCGTGCCAGCGCACAAAAAAGTGCTGCCCGCGATAGTCGGGCGTAACGGGTATCAGGCGGCGGGCGATGCGCAGGACCAGATTGCGTTCGATCTCCACCTCCTCCGACGGCTTCAGCACCAGCCGCAGCCCTGTGAGGATCAGAATCGCCCCGAACACATACACCATCCAGTGAAAGAGGTTCTGCAGGGTCAGTCCCGTCATGATAAAAATCGCTCGCATCGCCAGTGCGCCAATCACGCCCCAGAACAGCACTCGATGCTGATAGGCGGCTGGCACCCGAAAGTAGGTGAAAATCACCAGAAACACGAACAGGTTATCCACGCTCAGCGACAGCTCCACCAGATAGGCTGCAAGGAACTCCACCGCCCACTGCTTGCCGTGCCAGAAGTAGATGCCCAGATTGAACAGTCCCGCGAGCGTGACCCAGGTAATCGCCCACGCGAGTGCTTCACGGAAGCGCACCTCGTGCGCCCGACGGTGAAACACGAACAGATCGATCGCGATACAGGTTCCAACCACCACGCCAAAGATTGCCCAGAAGACTGCCGTAATCTCCTCCATGCGTGCCTCTATAAAAAGCGCGAGACCTCCACCGCCCTGCACCAGAGCGATGGAGGTCTCGCTGTTTCATGATGGGCACCGGCTGCCGATGCAGCGTCCTGACGATGCCCATCCCTGCTGCTGAAGCAGGCGCTACTCCCCTCCAGCCTCATCAGTATACCCGATGCCGCCTCCCATATAAAATCGCTGGTGAACCCCCTCTTACACCATTCGTCACGCCCTTTGAAAGAGGGTATACTGCTGGTGTGAATGCGCGTGAGGTGGCAAAACGCTGGTACCAGCAGGCGATTCACGATCTGGAGATGGCACGCCGCAATCTAACTATCGAGGGTTACGATGTGGCAGCCTTTCTGGCACATCAGTCGGTTGAAAATATGAAGAAAGACCTGATTATTCAGCGATTTATCCAGCACGCTTTGCCGCGTATTTGCGAGCAGCTCAAACCTGAGCGAGTCATTTTCTATGCTACACGCCTGCCGAATTTGAGCAGGTTCAGCAGGTCTCTGCAATTGTGAATGAGGCGGTTCAGGAAGGTATTGTTCTGTATCCTGCCTGTCCCTCAACCATGCTTTCTTCGGAGAGGGAAGAGGGGGCTGAAGTGTGAGCCGGTGAAGGGCAGGAGAGGTAAAGTATAGGGTGTGGCTTGAGGAGTACACTTAAGCCGCCATTTATCTATCAGTAACGGGGCTTGAGACATGCGCAGGTTGTGGATTGCGCTGTGGCTACTGATGGTTGCCGGCTGGAGCGCCGACCTTCAGCCGGCAAACTTGCGCGTGCGCGGCGAGACCCCCTCGTTGCAACCGCCACCTCTCTGGGATGGGCGGGAGCTGTGGCTGCCCGTGATGCACCTGCAGGCGGTGGGTATCTCGCCTGAAGTGCTGGAGCCAGAATCGTTAGAGGCTCTTGACAACTCCGGTCAGCCCGTCGAAACGCAACCGCCTGTGGTGATTGAACTCAAATCATACGAGCCTGCGGAATATGACACGGTTGCGCTGCCGTGCGTGCCCCTGCGCCAACTGGTGCAGGCGCTTGGCGGCTACACCCGCTGGGACGCCGAGCAACGCACGCTGACGGTGCTGGCAGACCTGCGGGCGGTTCAGCTCAGCCCTGACGATGACGGCGTTCGCCTGCGCACGAGCCTGCCCGTTCTCTGGAAAGCCTTCACGCTGACCGATCCGCCGCGCGTGGTGATCGATCTCATCGGCTGCCGCATCCCCGATGACCCACCCACACCTGAAGGCTCACACCCGCGCGTGAAAGCCGTGCGCATCGGGCAGTTCGACCCGCAGACCACGCGCGTGGTGCTGGAAACCGATGCGCCCATCAGCCTGCGTCTGGAGGGAACCGCCGCCGAATGGACGCTCGCGTTGCGCGATCAGCCCCTGCAAATCGCCCAGCCACCTGTTAGTGCGTTCACCTTGCCCGCGCTGGAGCGAACCCGCGACGGCGTGCAGATTCGTCTCCCCATCCCGGAAGGCACACGCCCGCGCCTGATGTTTCTGGAGAACCCCATCCGAATCGTGCTGGATGTGCCCGGCGTGCTGTCCGAAGCCGTCGAGCAGGCAATTGATGACGAGCAGTCGCTGGTGCGGGCGATGCGCGCGGCGCCGCTGGACAACGGCATGGTGCGCCTCGTGCTGGAGCTGGCGCGGGTGGTCGGTGTGAACCTGCTCACGGGCAAGAATCAGCTCACCGTGAACCTGCGCATGCCACGCGGCGCTGGGGGAACCCTCCGCCAGAAGATTATCGTGATTGACCCAGGACACGGCGGTCATCGCCCTGGCGCCCGCTTCACCGAAGGCAAGCGCACCATCTACGAGAAGGAGATCACACTGGCGATAGGTCTGAAGGTTGCCGAGCGGCTGGCGCGTCAGGGCGCAAGCGTGATTATGACCCGCGCCGAAGATGCCCATATTGGGCTTTATGAGCGCACCGCGATGGCGAATCAGGCGGGTGCGCATTTCTTCATCAGCATCCACTGCGATTCGAATGCCCGTCCGAACTCCGCGTCGGGCACCACCATCTACTACCATCGCGATGATGCGGACAGCCGCGCGCTGGGGCAGGCGATTCTGAACGAGATTGTCAGGGTCAGCGGGCTACCTTCCAAGGGCGTGCGCTCCGACACCACCCTCTATCAGAGCGGGTTAGCCGTGCTGCGCACCAGCCAGATGCCCGCTGTGCTGATCGAGGTCGGCTTCCTGAACCACTGGTACGACCGCAAAAAGCTGCTGGATCCGAAGTTTCAGGACGCCATCGCCGACGCCATCGTACGCGGTCTGAAAGCGTATGTGGAAGGCAAATAGGCTCTATTCGGCAGCCGGGTAGGAACCGAGCAGCACCACCTCCAGGGCGCAGGTTTCCAGCTCGCGCAGGGCGCGCTGAACCGCCTCGTCCCGATAGTGACCCTGAATGTCCACGAAAAAGAGGTACTCGAAGGTGCCGCGCGGGTTCGGGCGCGATTCGATCATGGTCATATTGACGCCGTTGCGCTCAAAAGCGCCCAGCGCGTGATAGAGTTCGCCCGGGCGATTGCGCAGCGTGAACAGCAGGGAGGTCTTGTCCCTGCCAGTGGGCGCAGGCTCGTTATAGCCAATCACCAGAAAGCGCGTGCGGTTATGCGGGTTGTCTTCAATATGCTCGCACAGGATGGGGATGTCCAGCAGCTCGGCAGTGAGCGTGTTGCCAATCGCGGCGCCGTGCGGGTCGTCCAGCGCGCGCTGGGCGGCTTTGACCGTCGGGGAGACCTCAATCAGCTCCGCAGTGGGCAGGTGCATGCGGAGCCAGCGGCGGCACTGCTGGAGCGGCTGGGGTCCCGCGTATACCCGCTGAACCGACTCCAGCCTCGGGCAGCGCGACAGCAGATGATGCACAATCGGCACATAGAGTTCCATGCAGATTCGCACATTGGTGTGGGGGAAGGTGTCCAGCGTTTCGGGCACGACACCCGCCAGCGAGTTCTCCACAGGCACCACGCCATAGTCGGCGTGCGACTTCTCCACCTCAGCGAACACATCGGGAATGCTCTCCACTGGCAGGAACTGTGCCGAGCGCCCGAAGCATTGCACCGCCGCCAGATGGCTGAAGGTGCCCTCGGGTCCCCAGAACGCCACTGTGAGCGACTTTTCGAGCGCGCGCGCCACCGAGATAATCTCCCGAAAGATTGCCATCAGCTGTTCGGGGCTGAGCGGACCCGTGTTGAGCTTCTGCAGGCGGCGATAGATGCTCTGCTCGCGTTCGGGCGTGAAGTAAGGCTTGTTCGCGTTGCGTTTGAGTGCGCCAATCTCCAGCGCACAGCGGGCACGCTCGTTCAGCAGCGTTAGCAGCTGCGCATCGATCTCATCAATTCGGGCGCGAATTTCGCTCAACTTTTTCATCGCTTCATCAGCCTCAGCGTCATCAGCAGTCCCGCGATGGTTTTGGCGTCCTTAATTTCGCCTTTCAGGATCATCGGCTCAATCTGCTGGAGCGGCACAGGCGCCAGTTCCACGATTTCGTCGGCGTCGGTTTGCTGGCGGGTGCGGGTGAGTTCCTCCGCCAGGTAGACATGCAGAACCTCCTGCGAGTAGCCGGGCGCCAAGTACTGGCTGAACAGGTGGCGCAGATTGCCCGCGCGGTAGCCCGTTTCTTCTTCCAGTTCACGCTGGGCGCAGCGGTCAGGCGGTTCGTCTGGCTCCAGCGTGCCGGCGGGGATTTCGAGCAGGGTTTCACCGACCGCCCGCCGATACTGGCGAATGAGCAGCACGGTGTCGGCATCCATCAGCGGCACAATCGCCACCGCGCCCCGATGCTCCACGATCTCCCGCTGGGCAATCGTGCCGTTGGGCAGGCGCACCGTATCGAGGCGAAGGGTCACCACGCGCCCCCGATACAGCACGCGGCTCTCGATCAATTCTTCCTGCATCCTGACGCCTTCAGTTCGCCCCTGCAGGCGAACTTCCTGCCGAACAGAACAGGGAACACCGTTCCGCTGTCGAAAGAGGCTTGAATGCAACGAAGGAGGAGAGCGTTATGAGTCAGGTACGATTGGGTCTGATTGGCTGTGGTGGCATGGCACGCCACCACCTGAATGTGCTTCAGGGCGTTTCGGAGGCTTCGGTCGTTGCGATTGCGGAGCCGAGCGAGGAGCAGCGCGCTCGCACGCTGGAGCGGTTCCCGCACCTGCAGGAGGTGCCCTTCTTCGACGACTATCGCACCATGCTCGATCAGGTGGAGCTGGACGGCGTGCTGATTATCACCCCGCACACCCTGCACTTTCAGCAGGCGATGGACGCGCTGGATAGGGGCTTGCATGTGATGATTGAGAAGCCGATGGTCTGCACCAGCGAGCATGCACGCATTCTGGTGAAGCGCTTCAAGGAGACGGGCAAAGTGGGGCTGGTCGCCTATCAGCGCCACTATATCCCCATCTATCGCTATGTGTACGAGGGCATCCGGCGCGGCGAGATTGGCGACCTCCACTTCGTGCAGGCGATTAACCTGCAGCGCTGGTATCGCATGACGCGCGGCACATGGCGTCAGGACCCCGCCCTTTCGGGCGGCGGTCAGCTCAACGACACGGGCAGCCATCTGGTCGATTTCTTGCTCTGGATTGTGGACGCGCCAGCGACAAAGGTGAGCGCGTATATGCAGTATTTCGATGTGCCCGTCGATATCAACTCCGCGCTGGCGTTTGAGTACGCCAGCGGCGCGATTGGCAACCTGTCGATTGTCGGCAGCACTACCGTCGGCTGGCACGAGGAGATCACTATCGTGGGCAGTGAGGCGACCTATCTCATTCGTCAGGACCAGCTGGAGATTTGCGATGCGAACGGCAATCGCTATCGCCCAGAGAACCTGCCCGAAGGCTCGCAGCCGGTGATTAACTTCGTGAACGCAATCCTGGGGCGCGAGGAGGTGCAGTCGAAGCCTGAAGACGCGCTGAAGGTGATTGCCTTCACGGAGGCGGCGTGGCAATCGGCAAAGGCGGGTGGCGCGCCCGTTGCGGTGCAGGGATAGCCTGCTGAGCGGGTACACTTTTGCTGGTGGTCGCGCTAAGCGGGGAGCTGGCGGTTCCCTGTACCTGCAATCCGCCATAGCAGGGCTGAATTCCGGCTCGCGGCGCGTCCCCTGTGCGAAACGCTGGCGGACCGCCGCGTGGATGATCGGGACCTTCGCAACGAGGGATCGATGAACCCCGCCAGGCCCGGAAGGGAGCAACGGTAAGTCGGTCTCCCGTGTGCCGGAGTCATCCCGGTCGGAGCGGTGGGTCGGTCAGACGCCGCGGAGGGGCACGACAACAGCCGGTGCGCGACCACCATCGGGCAAAGCCATGCTCTCACGCGGTGTAGTGGTGGCTGAAAAGGGCATTGTGGCGTCGTCGCAGCCGCTGGCGGTCAGCGCAGGTCTGCACATCCTGCGCTCGGGTGGCAGCTGTGTGGATGCAGCTATTGCCACCTCGGCGGTGCTGTGCGTGGTGGAGCCGTGGGCGAGCCATCTGGGTGGCGATGCGTTCGTGGTGCTGTACGATGCGGAGCACCGGCAGACGCTCGCGCTGAACGGTTCGGGCGCTGCGCCCGCCGCGGGCAAGCCGGAGCGATTTCCCAGTGGCATTCCCCTGCGCGGTATCAGCGCCGCCACCGTGCCCGGACTGGTGGACGCATGGGCACGCCTGCACGCGCTTTACGGCAAGCTGCCTTTTGCCCGCCTGCTTGAACCTGCGATCGAGTATGCGCGCGAGGGCTATCCCATCAGCCCGCGCAAGGAAGCCATCTGGCGCAACGCGGCACGCAGTCGTGAACTGCGCCCCATTATTAATGCGCTGCTCCATCAGAACCAGCCGCCGCGCGCGGGCGAGCGCGTGCGCTGTCCCGACCTCGCCCGTACCCTACAACAGATCGCCGAGGGCGGGCGCGACGCCTTCTACAAAGGCGATATCGCCCGCCGAATCGTCGAGTTCTGCCGTCAGCAGGGAGGCTGGTTCGAACCGGAGGATCTGGCGTCGCATGCGTCGGAGCTGCGTGAGCCGCTGAAGGTCAACTATCGCGGCTACACGGTGCATGCCCAGCCGCCCGTGTCGCAGGGGATTATCCTGGCGGAGGCGCTGGCGATTCTGGATGGAGTCAACCTGCGCGAGATGGCGCCTGCTGACCGCGTTCACTGGATGGTGGAAGCCATCAAGTGCGCGTTTGCCGACCGCTGGCGCTATCTGGGCGATCCGCGCCTTGTGCCCGACCGAACCGCGGAGCTGCTCTCGCCAGAGTTCATTGCCAGTCGGCGGGAGGCGATTCAACCGGCTCGCGCCCAGGCGATCCCTCAGCCGGGTGCCCTGCGCGAGACCAACACCACTTACTTCTGCATCGCCGACAAAGAGGGCAACGCCATCTCCTTCATTCAGAGCGTTTACCACCCGTTCGGCTGCGGCGTGGTGATTGAGGGCACAGGCATCTTGCTGAACAACCGCATGCGGGGCTTCAGCCTGAACCCGCAAAGCCCGAACTACCTGCAACCGGGCAAGCGCCCCATTCACACGCTGAACGCCTATCTCATCACGCGCCGGGGCGCGCTCGCCTTTGTGGGCGGCACGCCTGGCGGCGACATCCAGGTGCAGACGAACCTGCAGGTGATTTCGCAGCTGATCGATTTTGAGCGCGACCCGCAGAGTGCGATTGAACAGCCGCGCTGGGCGTGGCAACCCGCTCAAAGCACGGAGCCATCGCCCGGCACGCTCAGCATCGAAGTGCCCACCACCGAGCGCGAGCCGTCGAACGCCATCGTGGAGGAGTTGCGCCGGCGCGGGCACAGCGTGCAGGTGAATGAGTATGGCACGCACCCCAGCGCGGCGCAGGTCATCCAGCGCGTGCGCGACGCCTGGTACGCCGGTTCCGACCCTCGCACCGAAGGGATGGCAGCAGGCTTTTAGCAACCCTGCAGGTATAATGCAAACGCGACGACCATGCAGGAGGGAAGCTGGGTAGAGCGCGAGACCACGATTGCCCTGCCATGGCTGGCTCATGCGCTGCGTTGCCAGTGGCGCTGGATAGCAGGCGGCTTGGCGCTGGGCATTCTGCTGGGGCTGGGGATTGTGCTGTTCGCGCCCAAACGCTATGACGCCTCCGCACAGCTGCTCATCGATACGCCCACCCCGATGCCCAGCCTTGGCGGGCTGACGATGGTGCTGGGCGGCGGCAGTCCCGACATCGAAACGCAGCGGCAGGTGCTGGAATCGCGCTCTGTGCTGGAGCGCGTGCAGAAGCGACTGGGCTATGAGGAACCCTATCGGCAGTTCAGCCGCCGATTCCGCACGCAAGCCGTGCGTAACTCATCGGTGATCGAGATTACCGCCTCCGACGAGACGCCCTCCAGAGCCGCCCGCCTCGCCAGCACCTGGGCAGAGGAATATCTCCGCTTCGTGCGCGAACTGTACGACCAGAACCCCAGCAACCTGCTGGCGAAGCTCTCGCGCGAAATCGAGGCGCAGGAGCAACGCCTGCGCGAGCTGGATGAACAGCTGGTGCGCTTTCTGGAGCAGAAGCGGCTTGTTGCGCCCGATCAGGAGCTGGCGAAAGGCATGGAGAAATATATCGACCTGCTGGCTCAGCTGCGCGAGCAACAGGGCAAGCAGCGCGCGCTCACCCGTCAGGTCGCCGAGCTGCGGGCGCAGTTAGCCCGCCAGCCCCTCTCGATGGAGATGAGCCGCACAATCGCTATCCCGCCCGAAGTGCAGGAACTCAACAAGAAAATCGCAGAGTTGCAGATTGAGCGCAGTGAGTACCAGCCCGATTCGCCAGAGGCACGCGCACTGGAGATTCAGATTGAGCAGGCACGGCGCGAGCGGGCGCGTCTGCTGCAGAACGCGGTTCAGGGCGAATTTAAATTGCTCACGCGCCAGGAATCGGTGAACCCCGTGTATCAGCAGATGTTGCAGGCGCTCCTGCTAACGGAAGCGGAGCGTGAGGCGACCGATGGGCTGATTCGCTATCTGCAGGGCGAGCAGGCGCAGTTAGAGCGCCAGTTCCGCCGCGTGCCTGCCTTAATGGCGGAATATGGCGCGATTCGGCGCCAGCAGGAGGTCGCCCAGACGATCTGGACCGAGAAGATTAAAGCCTATGAGCAGGCGCGGGCGCTGCAGCTGATCGGGCGTGTGTCGCCTATCTTGCTGGAGCCTGCCTACCTGCCTGATCTGCCCGCTTTTCCGCGCCCCGTGCTGACCACCACGCTCGCCGCCGCGCTCGGCTTGATGGTGGGGCTGATGCTGGCATTCATTCGGGCGTGGAACGAGCGGCGCCTGCGCACGCGCTGGGATGTGGAGCGATTGCTGGGTGTGCCTGTGCTGGCAGAGGTTAAACCGTCTCAGCTCAATAGTCAGCATCTGCAGATGTTGCTCTGGAGCCTGCGCGCGGCAGGTGGCGGCGAGCAGTGGCATACGGCGATCGCCCTGCCACTGGCTGATACGCCTGCCACCGCGCACATCACCCGCGCCCTGACAGAAATCACCCAGCCAGCGCCCTCCGTCTCCCACAGTGCGCCAGAAAAAGCAGATGGGGCAGGGCAATCATCCCTTCCCGCAAGCAGCGCGGAGCTGCCCGCTGCCACTAACGGGCTGCTGCAGGTGTGTGAGGCGGGGCGGGCAGACCTCAGCGAGTCCCAGCGCCTGCTGCTGCTCGTGCCCCGCGACCTCGAACTGGACGACCAGCAACTGCTGATGTTGCAGAATCTGCAACCGCAGGTTGTTGGAGCCATTCTGGTACAGGAGGAGACGCGCGCATGAAGCGAGCGGTACTCTGCATCGGGCTGATACTGACCCTCTGGCACACCAGCCTGGCGTCCCTGCGCCAGAACAACACCTACACCCTCGACACAGGCGATGTGATTTCGGTGGTGGTTGTGCGTCATCCGGAGTTCAGTGGCGAGTATGAGGTGCCGCCCGATGGGCGTGTGCTGTTTCACGGCGCGGGCGCTCTCAGCGTGCGCGGGCTGACCCTGCAGCAGCTGGAGGAGCAGCTGTGCGTTGCGTTGCGCCAGCGCCTGCGCGAGCCGGTGGTGTCGGTGTCGCTCAAGCGGGCGCGCCCCCAGCTTGTGTTTGTGGAGGGACAGGTTGGCAAGCCCGGCGCCTATCCTATTCAACCCGGCTGGCGCGTGTTCGAGGCGATTGCCGCCGCCGAAGGTCTCAAGATTCTGCCGGAACGCGCGGTTGCGTTCCTCATGCGCGGCGAGCAGACCATCCCGTTAGACCTCGTGGCGCTCTATCATCGGGGCGATCCCGCCGCCAACATTCCCTTGCAACCCGGCGACAAAATCAGCGTCCAGCAGCAGCAGACTATCCGCGTCTATGTGAGCGGGCAGGTGAATGCGCCGGGCTTTTACGATCTGGAGATGGGCAGCGGCGTGGTGCAGGCGGTCGCCGCCGCGCAGGGCTATCATCCCGAAAATGCCAGCCTGCGCCGCGCCTTCATCGACCGCAAAGGCAGCTTCATTCCCGTCGACCTGTATGCCGCGATCGTGGAGGGGCGTATCGAGCAGAATGTGCGCCTGCAGGATGGCGACCTGCTGGTCATCCCGACCAATCTCAGTCGGTTCGCGATTGTGGGTCAGGTTGCCCACCCGGGCTACTATCTCATTCCCGAAGGTAAACCGCTGCTGCTGTCGGACGCGATTGGGCTGGCAGGTGGCACCACCGCCCGTGCGCTGACCTCGCGCGTCTATGTGCTGCGCCTCGAAAACGGTGAGGTCAAGCGGCTCGAAATCCCCTATCAGCGTTTTCTGAAGCGGGGCGACGCGAGCGCGAACCCACCCATCCGCGAAGGCGATGTCGTCTATATCGCCGAGACCAAACGCCTCGACTACGGGCAGGTTACCTCCGCCCTCTCCACTTTAGCCGTGCTATGGGGTTCGGGGCTGTTGCGTGGGAGATAGTGGAGCGATGGCATATCGCGACTTTCAGGAGTTTCTGCTACGCCTGGAGCAGGAGAATGAGCTGTGCCGTATCCATTATCCGTTAGACCCCTATCTGGAGGTCACGGAGGTCGCGGACCGCGTGATGAAGCAGGGTGGTCCCGCCTTGCTGATAGAGCGTCCGAAAGGCTCCGATATCCCGATCGCCATCAACACGCTCGGTTCACGGCGACGGATGAGCCTTGCGCTCGGCGTCGATGACTATGAGCAGATTGCTCGCGAGATTGAGCAACTGCTCCAGCCGGAGCTGCCCACGCTCAGCGGCGGGCTGATGGGCAAGCTGCAGGCGCTGCCGCAACTGTTGCCGCAAGTCGGCAAACTGCTACAGGTCGCCCGCAGCGTGCCGCCCACCATTGTCAGGGAGGGCATCTGCCAGGAGGTGGTCAAAACGGGCGATGCGGTCGATCTGTTCGAGCTGCCCATCCTGCACTGCTGGCCGGGCGACGGCGGTCGGTACATCACGCTGCCGCTGGTGTTCACCCATGACCCGAACACAGGCAGGCGGAATGTGGGCATGTACCGCATTCAGGTGCTGGATCGGCGTACGACCGCGATGCACTGGCAGATTCACAAGGGTGGCGCCGCGCACCATCAAAACGCTGAGGCGCACGGTCGCCCCATTCAGGTGGCGGTGGTTCTGGGCGGCGATCCCGCGCTCATCTTCAGTGCAGTTGCACCCCTGCCGCCCGGCATCGATGAACTGATGTTCGCGGGCTTCCTGCGTAAAAAGCCTGTTGAGCTGGTGCCCGCCCGCACCGTCGACCTGCTTGTGCCCGCAAACGCCGAGATTGTAATCGAGGGCACGATTCAGCCCGGTGAACGCTGTCTGGAGGGACCCTTCGGCGACCACACCGGTTATTACAGCCTGCCCGATTACTATCCCGTGTTCCATGTGAGCGCGATCACCCATCGTCAGAACCCTGTGTACCCTGCCACGATCGTAGGCGTGCCGCCGATGGAGGACGGCTGGATTGGCAAAGCCATCGAGCGCATCTTCCTGCCGCTTATTCGCCTCACGCTGCCGGAGATTGTGGACATAAACCTGCCCGTTGAAGGCGCCTTTCATAACTTCTGCTTTGTGAGCATCCGCAAACGCTATCCGGGGCACGCCTTCAAGGTGATGCACGCGCTGTGGGGGCTGGGGCAGCTGATGTTCAGCAAGTTCATCGTGGTGTTCGATGAGGATGTGAATGTGCATGATCTGGGCGAGGTGCTGTGGCGCTGGGGCGCAAATGTGGACCCCGAACGCGATATGTGCATCGTCAAAGGTCCCGTGGATGTGCTGGATCACGCCAGCCCTGCCGTCGGTTTCGGCAGCAAAATCGGATTTGATGCCACGCGCAAATGGAAAGAGGAGGGCTTCCAGCGCGAGTGGCCCGAGGTGATTCGCATGTCGCCTGAAGTGAAGGCGCGAATCGATGCCCTCTGGGATCAGCTCGGCATACCTGCGGCAGGAACCTCACGCTGAGCCGCGAATCGCCCTCATGCTATGAAGCAGGACATCTGCTGGTGGTGCTATCAGGGGCGCATCGAGCCGAAACGGCTGATTGCCGAAGCCGCGCGCATCGGCTATGTGGGCTTCGAACTGGTGCCGGAACCGCTCTGGGACGAGATTCGCGCGGCAGGGTTGCGCATTATCACTCATGGGGGACACGGCACCATCGAAAATGGGCTGAACGACCCGCGCAACCACAGTCGCATCGAGGACGAACTCCGCGCTAACATCGATAAAGCCGTGAAGTACGAGATTCCCATCCTCATCTGCTTTTCGGGCAATCGGCGCGGGCGACCCGACGAAGAGGGCATCGAGAACACCGCCGCGGGTCTCAAGCGCGTCGCGCCGTACGCTGAACAGAAGGGCGTGACCCTGGCAATCGAAATCCTCAACAGCAAGGTGGATCATCGCGATTACCAGTTCGACAGAATGAGCTGGGGACTGCGTGTGCTGGAGCTGGTCAACTCGCCTCGCGTGAAGATTCTGTATGATATTTATCACGCGCAGATTATGGAGGGCGATCTCATCCGCACCATTCGCGCCCATGCCGACAAGATTGCCCACTATCACACGGCAGGCAATCCCGGCAGGAACGAGATCGACGAAACGCAGGAGATCAACTATCGCGCGGTGATGAAAGCCATCAAGGAGACGGGCTACACGGGCTTCATCGGGCAGGAGTTCATTCCGAAGGGTGATCCGATTGTGGCGCTGCGCCGCGCCTACGAGATCTGTCAGGTATAATCGCTGCGAGCGCGAAGGAGGTCAGCAACGATGAGAACCCTTGAACACAGGGTGGTGCGCGCGCCGCGCGGGTCGCACCGAACCGCCAGAGGCTGGATTCAGGAAGCCGCCAAGCGCATGCTGCTCAATAATCTTGACCCCGAAGTGGCGGAGAAGCCCGAAGAGCTGATTGTGTATGGCGGGCGGGGCAAAGCCGCGCGCAGCTGGGAAGATGTGGAGCGAATCCTCGCTGTGCTGGAACGCCTCGAAAACGACGAGACCCTGCTGGTTCAGTCAGGGCGGGCAGTCGGCGTGTTCAAAACGCACCCACTGGCGCCCCGCGTCATCCTCGCGAACTCGAACCTCGTACCTCGATGGGCGACATGGGAGGTGTTCGACGAGCTGGAGCGGGCAGGCTTGATAATGTACGGGCAGATGACGGCGGGCAGCTGGATTTACATCGGCACGCAGGGCATCCTGCAGGGCACTTATGAGACCTTCCTCGCCGCTGCCCGCAAGCATTTCGGCGGCACGCTCAAAGGCACCATCACCGTCACGGCAGGGCTGGGCGGGATGGGCGGCGCACAGCCGTTAGCCGTCACGCTCAACGAGGGCGTCGCCATCATCGTGGAGGTCGACCCGCAGCGCATCCAGCGGCGACTGGAGACCGGCTATCTGGATACATGGACAGACAATCTGGACGATGCCCTGCGCATGGCAGAGGAAGCGAAGCGGAGGGGCGAGCCGCTCTCCATCGGGCTGCTCGGTAATGCCGCCGATATTTTGCCCCGCATGGTCAGGCTCGGCTTCATTCCCGAGCTGGTGACCGACCAGACCAGCGCGCACGATCCGCTCTACGGCTATGTGCCCCTGCTGAAGCCGGGTGAGGACCTGGAGTACCTGCGTCGTACCGATCCTGAAGGGGTGCGGCGGCGGGCGCTGGAATCGATGGCGCTCCACTGCGAGGCGATTGTGCAGATGCAGCGCGCGGGCGCCGTTGCGTTTGATTACGGCAACAACCTGCGGGCGTTCGCGAAGGAGGGCGGTTTCGCCGACGCCTTCAGCTATCCCGGTTTCGTGCCCGCCTTCATTCGCGACCAGTTCTGCGAGGGGCGCGGTCCGTTCCGCTGGGTCGCGCTCTCGGGCGAGCCGCAGGATATTTATCGAACCGACGAGGCAATCCTGAAGCTGTTTCCCGAGGATGAGGGTCTGCGCCGATGGCTCACGCGCGGCACCAAAAAGTTCAAGTTTCAGGGTCTGCCCGCGCGCATCTGCTGGCTGGGCTATGGCGAGCGCGATAAGGCGGGACTGCTCTTCAACGACATGGTGCGTCGGGGCGAGCTGCAGGCGCCGATAGTGATCGGGCGCGACCATCTGGACGGTGGCAGCGTCGCCAGCCCCTATCGCGAGACGGAGGCGATGCTGGACGGCTCCGACGCGATTGCCGACTGGCCCCTGCTCAATTTCGCGCTGAACGCGGTATCAGGTGCGGCGTGGGTCAGCTTCCATCATGGTGGAGGCGTCGGCATGGGTTATTCCCTGCACGCGGGTCAGGTGTGCGTTGCCGACGGCTCCGACGAAGCCGCATGGCGCATCGAGCGCGTGCTGACGAACGACCCGGGCACCGCCATTATGCGCCATGCGCACGCCGGCTACGAAAAAGCCCGGCAGATTGCCCGCGAGCGCGGCGTGGACCTGTGCGGCTGGTATTAGCCGGGCGGGGTCAGGACGGTGTTGTCGATCAGGCGGGCGCTGCCGAAGTAGACCGCCAGCGCAAGCAGGGTCGGACGCTCGATGCGGCTTACTGGCTCCAGCGTTTCGGCGTCCACCAGCTCCACATAGTCGATTCGTGCCAGCGGCTCCGCCGCGAGCATCGCGTACACGCCACGCTGGATGCGCAGGGCATCCTGCTCGCCCGCCTGCACCTGCTCCCGCGCCCATAGCAGGCTGCGGTACAGCACCGTCGCTGCCTGACGCTCTTCGGGCGAGAGGTACACATTGCGTGAGGACATCGCCAGCCCATCCGCCTCGCGCACAATCGGGCACGGCACAATCTCGATGGGCAGGTTCAGGTCGCGCACCATCTGCTGAATGACCCGCAACTGCTGGTAATCCTTCTCGCCGAAGTAGGCGCGGTCGGGCGTGACGATATTGAAGAGCTTCAGCACAACGGTCGCGACGCCTTCGAAGTGCCCCGGACGCGAGCGTCCACACAGGGGTTGCGAGAGCTGTTTCACCCGCACCTCCGTCTGGAAGCCGGGCGGGTACATCTCGCGCACTTCGGGGTAAAAGAGGGCATCCACGCCCACCGATTCCGCCATCTGGCGGTCGCGCTCGAAATCGCGCGGGTAGCGCTCGTAGTCCTCATGGGGTCCGAACTGCAGAGGGTTCACGAAGATGCTGATGATAACCGCGCCGTTATCGGCTTTCGCGCGACGCATCAGGCTCAGATGCCCCTCATGGAAGTAGCCCATCGTGGGCACGAAGTGGATAGCGCGCCCTTCTGCCCGCCTCGCCCGAACCCAGTCCCGAACTTCCTCAATCGTGCGCAGAATCTGCATACCGCCTCCCTCACACCATCGATTATAGCCGATAATCAGCGTCTGTCGGGTATCCTGTAAAGCGGTGATGTTATGAAGACCATACCGGAGACCTTGCCGACAGAGATGAGCGTGGAGGAGTTTCTCAACTGGGAGCAGGAAGACATCCACGCCGAGCTGGTCGGCAACAAAGTGAGGATAAAGATGCCAGTCTCAAAAACGCATCAGGATTGCAATAGCTTCCTGGTGACAATTGTGAAGCATTGGGTGGAGCGGCACAAGCCTGGCGGCGTGGTGTATCATCCGCCCTTCGCTGTGAGGCTGACCCTGCCCGGCGGCGAGCAGGAGGTGCGCGAACCCGACCTGATTGTCATCCTGCCCGAACATTTAGACCGCCTCCAGCGCACCTATTTTGATGGAGCGCCCGATCTGGTGGTGGAGATCGTTAGCAAAGAGAGTCGGAATATCGATCGGGGCGAGAAGTTCTACTCTTACGAAGCGGCAGGCGTGCCCGAATACTGGATTATTGACCCGGAGCGCAAGCAGGCAGAGTTTGCGCAGATGGGCGAGGGCGGCACCTATCAGATTGCATTTGCAGGTTCGGCAGGAGTCTACTCCAGCCGCGTGCTGGAGGGTTTCTGGCTGCGGGTGGAGTGGCTCTGGAGCCAGCCGCCAGTGTGGGATGTGCTGAAAGAGTGGGACTGGGTCTGAAAAAGCACAGCGATCAAGCCTGAATCCAGCAAATTTCGCAGGGAGAATCGCCCTTTTCGATGGAACCAAAACGATTAAGCATTCGTACAATCGTTTGGAGGAGAAGAATCGATGAGCCGAAGGCGACCGATTGAAGAGATTGTGTGCGAGGCTTATAACGAGGATCCGACGCGGGTGCAGCGCGTTGCTCGCCAGATGCCGTCGGATGAAACCTTTGAGGGCGCCGCAATGCTGTTGAAGGCGATGGCGGACCCTGTGCGCCTGCGCATTCTGTACGCGCTGACTCAGCAGCCGCTCTGTGTGTGCGAGCTGGCGACCCTGCTGGACAGCTCCCCACCTGCCATCTCCTACCACCTGCGGATTCTATCGCTATCGGGGCTGGTGAAGGTGCGCAAGGAGGGCAAGTTCGCCTGCTACTATCTGCGCAACAGGCATCTGGAGAACACGATTCGCCTGCTGGTAGAGCAGTTGTCCCATTCAGCAGGAGGTGAAAAGGCATGATGGCAAAAGTGGACTTTCTGATACTCGGTTCCGGCTCGACGGCGTTTGCGGCAGCCATCAAGGCATCGGAGTATGGCAAGCGGGTGCTGATGGTGGAGGAGCGCACGATTGGAGGTACCTGCGTCAATCGGGGCTGTGTGCCCAGCAAGAACCTGATCGAGGCGGCGCATCTGTGGCATCTGGCGGGGCATCCCCGTTTTGCGGGCATCTACACCCGTCAGGAGCGCGTCGACTTCCATGAGCTGATCGCCCAGAAGGACGAAATCGTGCGTGAACTGCGGCAGAAAAAGTATCTCAGCATCGCCGATGAGAGCGCACATATGCGCGTCTGGAAAGGGCATGCGCAGTTTGTGGACCCGCATACGGTTGAGGTGGACGGCGAGCCGGTGGAAGCGGAGCAGATTCTGATTGCCACTGGCTCGCGTCCCGCGCTGCCCCCCATACCGGGCTTGAACGAGGTGGACGCGCTTACCAGCGATTTGCTGGACGCTGACGAACCCGCCAAACTCACAGAGCTGCCGCCGAGCCTGGCAATTATTGGCGGCGGCTTCATTGCGCTCGAATTGGGGCAGATGTTCGCGCGGCTGGGCAGTCAGGTCACCATTATCGAGATGCTGGATCGGGTCATACCGAACTATGAGCCGGAGATCAGCCTGAGCCTTCAGCATCTGCTGAGTGAAGAGGGCATCGCGATTCATACGGGCACGAAGGTGGAGCGTGTGGAGCGGTCGCCGCGCGGGGTGATCCTGCACACCACGAAGGGGCGCTTTGAGGCGTGCCGCCTGCTCGTCGCGGTCGGTCGACGCCCGAACACCGACCAGCTCAATCTGAAGGCGGCAGGTGTTGAGACCAGTGCGCAGGGGTTCATCAGAGTGGATGACTATCTGCGCACGAATGTGCCTCACATCTGGGCAGCAGGCGATGTGATCGATGGTCAGATGGCGACGCCGGTTGGCGCCCATGCGGGCGCCCTGGTTGCCCGCAACGCCTTTGGCGGCGCGTCGCAGCCGATGGACTACACGGTGATCCCGCGTGCCGTGTTCACCGACCCGCAGGTCGCGATGGTGGGTTTGACCGATGCCGAGGCGGTTCAGCGCGGCTACCGCTGTCAGTGTCGCGTCGTTTCGATGGAGCAGGTACCACGCGCCGCCGCCGTTCGCGATACGCGCGGGCTGATTAAGATGGTGGTGGAACAGGGCACCAACCGCTTGCTGGGCGTTTCGATGCTGGCGCCTAACGCGGCGGAGATCATCCATATCGCGGCGCTGGCGCTCCGCGCCCGCATGACCCTGGACGATTTGATCGACACGCTCTTCGTCTATCCCACCCTGTCGGAGTCGATCAAGATAGCGGCGCTGGCATTCCGCAAGGATGTCAGCAAGCTATCCTGTTGCGCCCAATAAACCGTGACTGGAGGGATGATGATGCGAACCATAATCGCGTATGCAGGGGCGCTGCTCACAGCGGGTCTCTCGTCTGCCTGCTGCTGGATCCCGCTCTTACTGAGTGGCGCGAGCGCAGGTGCAGTGGAGCTGGGCGCCACTCTGGAGCCGTTTCGCCCCTATCTGATCGGCTTGACCTTCGCGTTTCTGGGCATGGCGTTCTATTTCACCTATCGCCCGCAGCGAGCGCATGCCGATTGTTGCGCCGTGCCCGCTTCCGATGCGGGCTGTTGTGCTGTGCCCGCTTCCAGCATGAAACGCTTCCAGAAGGTGGCGCTGTGGCTGGTGACCCTCTTTGCTCTGGGAACCCTGCTGACGCCCGCGCTGCTGGCGCATCGCTCGGAGCAGTTACCTGTACCTGTGCCCGTAGCAGCCTCGGTGCAGACCGTGCTGCTCCGTGTGGACCGGATCACCTGCCAAGCCTGTGCCACGACCATCGAGAAGCGCCTGCTATCCACGCCCGGTGTTCACCGGGTGGATATCGATGCGCGCAGCCGTCAGGTGCAGGTCTATTATAACCCCGAGCTGATACGACCGTCCCAGCTTCGGGCTGCGCTGGAGCAGCTGGGCTTTCCGGCAGAGATTGTCGCGGCATCGCAATAGCGCCTTCCGCCGCGGGCATTCTGCCATCGAACCGTGCCCGCGCACCATGCGCGGAGCCGACCCAAGCGTGATTGCTTACGCCTTGTTGCACAAGGCGAAGCCCTTTACAACAGGAGGTCTATGGCGATGAAGAAGTTGATTGGCGTTGGACTTGCGAGCGCACTGCTCGCTATGGTGTCGCTGAGTCAGCAGTCCGCTCAGCAGAAGCCGGAGATTCGCACAGTGGTGTTCAAAATCAGCGGATTCCACTGTGAAGGTTGTGCCGATGCCGTTGCGGAGGGGCTGCGCCAGCTAAATGGCGTGCAGGATGTCAAAGCCGACTTTAAGACCGCCACCGTAACGGTCACCTGCGACGAGGCGGTCGCTCCCGTCTCCCAGCTGGCGCTTGCCGTCGCGAACATTCCGCATGCGATGGGTTCTGGCATGCACTACTCCTGTCGGCTGGCGCTGAGCCTTCAAAAGGGCGACGCCCGCAAAGTCGCAGAGACGCTCGCCAGGATCGATGGAGTGGAGAAGGTCGACAGGGAGAAGAACACGCTCCTGATCACCTTCAAGCGTGATGCGCGAGTGCGCTACGCCGAGCTGGAGGAAGCGGTTCGCAAAGCAGGCGGCGCGCTTGCACCCGTGAAAGCGCCAGAGCAGCGCTCATCACGGGCTACCAGCCGGGGCGGCTGCTGCCGATAGCTTTCTGGCAGGCACGACAAGGACCCTCCATGCCAGCCGGGGAGCAGGCGTTCATGCCTGCTCCCCAACTTTAACTAACACCCGCTGCCGAAGTTGAACAGCACCACGAGCAGGTCGGCATCATCCACCACGCCGTCGCAGTTGGTGTCGACGCGACCGAGGTTGCTGCCTGTCTGCCCGAAGGCGAACAGCACAGCCAGCAGGTCGGCATCGTCCACACAGCCGTTGTTGTCCACATCGCCGTTATGGGCGACGCAGCAATCGGCGGGATTGCCGCGGGTGGCGCCCTGTGCGCCCGTGAGGAAGACGGTGTAGATACCGCCTGCGGAGGTGCGACCGCTCCAGCTGTTCACGCGCGAGGTGGCTTCGGGTCCGTCGGGGCAGCGCACCGTGCTGAAGGGCGAGTTGTTCCAGATAAGACCGCCGCCGCAGCCCAGCGCGTCCCGATTGTAGCGGCTGATTGCCAGATAGTAGACCCCAGCCGAGCGCCCTGTGAGACAGCCCGTGGTGTTGTCGATGCTGGATTGCACGCCGCTTGAATCGTCGTTGAAGACCACGCCCTTGCCGTTCGAATCGAACAGCCAGAGCTGGGTATCAAAGCTCGCGCCGCCAACCGTGGTCGCCACGAAGCTGGCGGGGTTCGCCAGATAGATGGCGTACATATCCACATCGTCTGCGTCCAGCACGCCATCCACCTGCGTCAGCGCGCCGCCCGGCGTGGACTGGGAGGTTTCGGGCAGGTCGCCCGCGTCGCCCTGTTCCAGCAACACGCGCAGGGTGCATTGCGAACGGCTCCAGCTATACTGGTCGTTGGTGGGGCAATAGTTGAACTCCGCGTTGATGATGTGGTTGCCCACCGTGAAGCTGTTCGGGATGGTGTAGTTGAGCTGCGCGACGCCCGAAGCGTTGGTGGTGGTGCTCCCAACAAAGGTTCCATCAACATAGAAGTTAATCACCGCGTTAGCAATCGGGTTATTATTGTCGGCGCGGGTCAGCGTAGCGGAAAGGGTTGTGGTAAAACCACGGCGTTCGGCGGCATCGGCGCAGACCAGATTGCTCCGCACCTTGTTGAGGGTGATCTCGTGGGCGGAGGTGTGCCATGTGTTCGGGCGCGCATGCTCACCTGCCAGCCACACCGTGCGGAAGTCGCACGGGTCTAACTGAGAGGCGGAGTAGTCGCCCCAGCGATTGGCAGTGGAGCCAGCGCCAGCAACGCCCGAACCGAACCGCAACCCCACACCAGCCCCGATACTGGGGTTGCCTTCGAGCCACTCGTAAACGATGAAGCTCACATAGTAAGGGCTGCCCGCGTCACCGTTGGAAGCGTTCAGCCCCAGCGCCATATCCTCATCGCGGGTGGCTTCGAGGGTCGGGAAAAAGGCGTCATACGCGGCGTTGAAGAGTAGTAGCCCGTCGCGTGGCGCCGTGTTGTTGGACACATCCAGGCGGTAGTACTTGCAGCCCACCGACTGCCCCGAATTGACGCCCACATGGTGGCTGGTGTAGAGGTAGGGGTAGTTCAGGCGCGATTTGTCAGTGATGCGACAGTCCACGGTCCACAGCACGCGCCCTCTGCCCGGCTCGCGCGCGTTCGGAGGCGGCGAGTAGGCGCCTACACCGATATCTGCCTGGCTCACCAGGTTGGGTGTGCCGGTACCCTGATGCCATGCAGTGGGGTTCTCGATGCGATACACACGCACATAGTTGCCGCCACCGCCTGGAATATGCGCCCAGTAGTGCTGACGGGGACTTACAACCACCCGATAGCCCTGCGCAGGGGCAATCGTGGCGGGCAGGTTCCAGAAGTCGTACCAGGCAGCCGCCTGTGCGTTGTAAATCTCGTTCTTCCAGAGGATGCGCACCTTCGCATAGCGGAAGCCGCCATTCACAGTGTACATATTGCCTGCGAGGTAGACCGCCTCGTTATCGTAGCCCAGATGCGGAAAGTCCACCCACTGATTTTGTTGGGTACCCCCATCAAAGCGGGCGTCGAAGTTATAGATAATCCAGTTGCCGTGCGGGTTCGCATCGTCAGAGATCATGAGCGTCCACCATGAGCCGTTCGCGCCCTGATTACCCCGCATGCGCAGATACAGAATCAGGTATCGCCCGTTCCATGGGTCATACACGCAGCGCGGGTCGAACATGAAGTCGGTCGTGCCCAGAAAGGTCTGAATATCGACGCGGTACTGTTCGTTGCCGTAGCGGTCGTAGATAGCCCAGTCGTCGTTGGTGGCAACAATCACATGATTAACGCCCACCGCAATGTTGGTGTCGGGTGGTGTGAGGTCGTTAGGACCAATCGCGTCGAACCAGCGGAAGGCATCCAGCGCCTGAGGGTAGAAGTCGCTGGCGGAGAGTTCGAACACCTGCGCGGCGGTCGAATCGCCTGGCGTCAGGTCGCGCTCTACCTCATGCTTGGGCGCTTCCTTCTGGCGGAACGGCGGACTCGGAAGAGGTCTTGCAGGAAACTGCTCGGTGGAGACCACCATCGGGAGGACAAATCCATCGGAGCCGCCCTGACTGGACGGGTCATGAGGGATGCCCTCAAACGCGGAGTGCGGCAGATCGATCAGGCGGCGCTCGCCATCAGCTGACAGCACCACGCCTTTCTGATCTGCAAACGACGGCGCCAGCAAGGCGCCTATCAGGGTGCCCAATAGGGCAACCAAACCCAGATGCGAATGTTTCATTGTGTAGCCTCCTTTGGCGATGGAGTGCTGTCGAAAGGGCGAGCTTCATCCCTGTCTCGAGAGCAACCCTTTTCATCACCAGAGCCATTATACCCCATTTTTCACGAGTCCGCGCTGATCCGCTCGCGACAATTGCCGATTGCCTCGCTTTTGCCCCGATGGGTAGACAAATGTGGAGTAAAATATCCATGAGATTCGGAGCCACCGCTCCATCTGCTGTTTCGAGCGGAGTAGAGTGTCGTTAATGTGGTTCCCCCACTCTGGGGGAACCCAACCCAGAAGCGATAAAAACAGGAGGTAGTAGCCGATGGCGAAGGGTTTAACACAGTCGCAAAGAGCAGTTCTGGAGTTTATCGTGCGCTATACACAGGAGCATGGCTATCCGCCGACGCTGCGGGAGATTCAGCAGCAGGTCGGTGCGGTCAGGAGCCTGCGGGGTGTGGCGCTGTTGCTGGACGCGCTTCAGCGTAAAGGCTACATCATCCGCAGCAGTCAGGCGCGCTCCATCCGTATCGTGCATCCCGACTATCAGCCGCATCGGGAGCCTGTGCGCTATTTACCCCTGCTTGGCACCATCGCCGCTGGCACGCCCATCTTAGCCCAGCAAAACATCGAAGACCTCATCCCTGTGCCCGCCAGCCTGGTGCGCAATCTGGAGAACGCTTTCGTGCTGCGGGTCAGGGGCGACAGTATGGTGGGCGAGCATATCCTGCCCAACGATCTGGTGATTATCAAGCCGCAGCAGACCGCCTATAATGGCGAGCTGGTGGCGGTGCTGATTGGCGAGGAGGCGACCATCAAGCGGTTCTATGTGGAGCGTGAAGGGGTTCGTCTGGAGTCGGCGAATCCTGCCTATGCGCCCATCCGCGCCCGCGCCGACGAAGTGCGCATTATCGGCAAAGTGATTGGTCTCATCCGCAATTACAGCTGAACGGGGCGCAGGTCAGACCTCCACGCCTGCCTCGTGCAGCAGTTGCAGGAACTGCTCCTCGTTCAGGACGGGGATGCCCAGCTCAAGGGCGCGCTGGAGTTTACTGCCCGCGCCTGGACCGGCGACCACATAGGTGGTGGCGCGACTGACGCTGGAGGTCGCCCGTGCGCCCAGCGCGCGCACCAGCTCCTCGGCCTGCTCGCGCGTGAAGCGCTCCAGCTCGCCCGTGAACACGAAGGTAAGACCCGCGAAGGGCTGACCCCTCACCCCAACCCTCTCCCCGGTGGGGAGAGGGGGTTGAGCAGGCTTTACCTCCATCACCACACCTGCCGCGCGCAGCTTTTCGATCACCTGACGGTTTTCCGGTCGGGCGAAGAACTCCACCACCTCGCGCGCCGTTTCAGGACCGATGCCCGGGATCGCCATCAGTTCCTCTTCGGTGGCGTTCATGAGGGCGTCGAGGCTGCCGAAATGGTCGGCTAACAGTCGCGCAGCGTGTTCGCCCACCTGACGGATGCCCAGCGCGAAGATGAGCCGTGCCAGCCCCGCCTGTTTGCTCTTCTCGATGGCGTTCAGGATGTTGGCGACGAGCTTCTCGCCGCTGCGCTCCAGCATGATGAGGTCGCCTCTGTGCTGGTGGAGATAGTAGAGGTCGGCGGGGTCGCGAATGAAGCCCAGTTCGAACAGGCGTTGCACCCACTTGTCGCCGACGCCTTCGATGTTCATGGCGTGTCGGCTGGTGAAGTGGCGAATGCGCTCCACAATCTGGGCGGGGCAGGCAAGGTTGATACAGCGCAGGGCAGCCTCGTCTTCCACGCGCTCCACCTTCGCGCCGCACACGGGGCAGCTCACCGGCGGCTCGATGGGCTGTTCCTGACCCGTGCGTGCCTCTTCGACGACGGCAACCACTTCAGGGATAACCTCGCCCGCACGCTGGATAATCACCCTGTCGCCCAAACGGATGTCCTTCTGGCGGATATAGTCGATGTTGTGCAGGGTGGCGCGAGAGACCGTCACGCCGCCCACCGGCACGGGTTCCATGATGGCGACGGGCGTCAGCACGCCCGTGCGTCCGACCTGCCAGCGCACTTCGAGGATGCGCGTGGTTGCCTGCTCGGCGGGATATTTGTAAGCGATAGCCCAGCGGGGTGCGCGCGCGGTGCTGCCCAGCTGCCGCTGGAGAGCGATCTCGTTGAGTTTGATGACCACGCCGTCGGTTGCGTAGTCCAGTTCGGCGCGGCGGTGGCTCCACTCGTGGCAGAACTCCAGCACGGCGTCGATGCCCCTGACCAGCCGCGAGTGGGGATTGACGGGGAAGCCCCACGCTTTAAGCTGTTGCAGCACCTCCCAGTGGGTGCGAAACTCGGCGCCCTCGCAGTAGCCGATGCCGTAGGTCCAGATTTTCAGGTGGCGGCGGGCGGTGATGCGCGAATCGAGCTGGCGGAGGCTGCCAGCGGCGGCGTTGCGCGGGTTGGCGAACAGCGGCTCGCCCGCTTGCTCACGCTCGCGATTGATACGCTCAAACTCGTGATAGCTCAGATAGACCTCGCCGCGCACCTCCACGACGGCGGGCGGCGCGCTGAACAGGTCGTCCCCCATACGCAGGCGGAGGGGCACCTGCCGAACCGTGCGGATGTTGGGCGTGATGTCCTCGCCGCGATAGCCGTCGCCCCGCGTCGCGCCGACGGTCAGCATCCCGTTCTCGTAGGTGAGGGAGACCGCCAGCCCGTCGATTTTGAGTTCGCAGGTGTACTCCAGCAGGGCATCGGCGGGCAGATCAAGAAACCGCTTAATGCGCCGATCGAACTCGCGCAGCTCCTCCTCGCTGAAGGCATTATCGAGGCTGAGCATCGGCTCGCGGTGGGTGTGTTCGGGGAACGCCTCCAGCGGCGGCGCGCCCACGCGCTGGGTGGGCGAATCGGGCGTGACCAGCTCCGGGAACTGCGTCTCCAGCTCCACCAGCTCCCGGAACAGACGGTCGTACTCCTCATCGGAAATTTCGGGCTGATCGAGAACATAGTAGCGATAGTTGTGATATTCGATCAGCCGTCGCAGCTCTTCGATGCGTGCCTGTGCCTGCTCCCGCGTCATCAGAAAGAAGCGATTCGTCGCCCGCAGTGGCTTTCCTGCGAGGCATACCCTTACTTCAGCATGCTTGCCAGCGCTTCTGCGAACTGGTCGATCTCGTCGCGCGTGCGGGTCTCCGTGACGCACACCAGCAGCGCGTTCGGCATATCGGGGTAGTAGTCGCCCAGTGGTAGCCCTGCAATGATATGTTGCGATAGCAGTTGTTCGCACACTTCGCGGGCGGGGCGCGGCAGCTCCAGCACGAACTCCTTGAAGAAGGGTGTGTTCGGGAAGCGCAGGCGCACGCCCGCGATTCGCGTCAGTTGCCCGGCGGCGTAGTGCGCTTTCTGCGTGCAGGTTTCAGCCAGCGCGCGGAAGCCCGACTTGCCCAGCGCTGCCATAAAAACGGTGCTGGCGAGCGCGCACAGCGCCTCATTCGTGCAGATGTTGGAGGTCGCTTTCTCACGGCGGATGTCCTGCTCGCGCGTGCGCAGGGTCATCACGAAGCCGCGTCGCCCCTCCACATCGGTGGTCTGCCCCACGATTCGCCCCGGGATGCGCCGCACATAGGACTGCTTGCACGCAAATAGCCCCAGCATCGGACCGCCGTAGCCCATCGGGTTGCCCAGCGACTGCCCTTCGCCCACCACGATGTCCATGTCGTAATCGCCGGGCGGTTTCAGTACGCCCAGCGCAATCGGGTCGACGCAGGCAATCGCGAGTGCGCCCACCTGATGCGCCTGCGCCACCACTGGCGCCAGCGGCTCAATCAGCCCGAAAAAGTTGGGATACTGCACCATCACGCAGGCGGTCGATTCGTCGACCGTTGCCTGCAGCGCCTCCGCGCTGGTGACGCCCTCCGCGAGCGGCAGCTCAATCAGCTCGCGGCGGTTCGTCCACAGGTAGGTGCGCAGCACCTGCCGATAGTGGGGGTGAACCGCCTGTGAGACCGCCACACGCGAGCGACCCGTGAGATGGCATGCCATCAGCGCCGATTCGGCTAAGGCGGTCGCCGCGTCGTACATCGAGGCGTTCGCCACCTCCATGCCGGTCAGCTCGCAGACCATCGTCTGAAACTCGAAGATGCTCTGCAACAGTCCCTGGCTCGCTTCGGGCTGATAGGGCGTGTAGGCGGTGAGGAACTCGCCCCGACTGATAACCGCGCCCACAACGGCGGGGATGAAATGGTCATACGCGCCTGCGCCCAGAAAGCACAAATAGCGGTCGGTGCTGGCGTTCCGGGCAGCTAATGCGCTCAGCCGGCGAAACAGCGCGTGTTCGTCTAGCGCGGGCGGCACTGCAAGCGGTTGCTCAATATAGAGCGAATCGGGGATGTCGGCGAACAGCTCGCGAATCGAGCCGACGCCGATCACCTCCAGCATCTGCCGCACATCGTTCTCGGTGTGAGGGATGTATCGCATGGCTAATCTTCAATGTTGCGGAAGCGTCGGTACTCTTCGGCGGACAGCAGGGTGTCCAGTTGTGAAGGGTCTTTCATGCGGATGCGGATGAGCCAGCCCCTGCCGTACGGGTCTTCGTTGATGGTCTCCAGGGCGGCTTGCAGGGCATTATTGACTGCCACGACCTCGCCTTCAACGGGCGCGTAGAGGTCGGAGGCTGCCTTCACCGATTCGATGGCGCCGAACGGCTCCTCCCGTTGCAGGTAGCGTCCCACTTCGGGCAGCTCCAGATAGACGATATCGCCCAGCTCCGACTGGGCGTAATCGGTGATGCCGATAACGGCTTCATCCCCTTCCACGCGCACCCACTCATCGGTGCGGGAATAGCGCAGTTCGCTCGGAACCTCCATGATTGCCTCCAGCAGGTATTGTACCCGACGGCTTTCTGTGGTCGGTGGGGGTATTCTATAGCTGCGGGGAGATTGACATGCACAAGATTTCGGGTTTGCTATGGCTGATGGCATGCATGGCGGGCGTCTGTCTGGCGCAGTCAGTGCCCGCGCCGGATGAGTTGACCGAGTTTAGCGCGTATCGGTGGGGCGCCGGGGCGGAGTACGCATCCGCCAGCGTGCAGGATAGCACCGCGCGGGTGCGGGTCGGCAGGGCGTCGCTGCTGTTCACCACCAACGGCGGCTTCGACACATGGCTTTTCGCGCCCATCGACCGCAACGCCAGCTGGGACTTCAGCAACATCGGCGGGATGGCGTTCTGGGTCTATGCGGAAAACCCCAATCCCGGTTTTCAAAACTTTTCGCCCACGATCATTCTCTACACGACGGCCAGCGACTACCTACGCATTCAGCCACGCTATGATTTGCTGAACGATGCGATCGGGCAGTGGCTGGAGGTGCGCGTGCCATTCACCGATTACGGCATCTGGCGCACCACGCGCGTGGGCAACCCCGACCTGAGCCGCGTGCGCTGGATCGAGATTCATGCCGACACATGGGACAGCGGGTTCCGCTTCTGGCTCGATGGCTTGCGCTTTGATCTGCCCATCTTTCCGCCCAACTATCAGATGGCGATCGCGGGCAATCACAGGGTTGCGCTCTACTGGCAGGCGGTGAGCTATCCCGCCTTCCAGCAGTATGAGGTCTATCGCTCAACCCAGCCGTTCAGCAGCGTGGAGGGGATGACGCCCATCGCGGTGATCCCGGATCGCATGCAGACCCACTATGTGGACACGAGCGCGCTCAACGGAACCAGCTATTACTATGCGATCGCGGTGCGGTTGACCAGCGGTGCGCTCTCCACACAGGTCAACTCGATCGGTCCGCGCACGCCGTACGATGAGACCGACCTGCAGGTGGTGAGCATCGCGCGCACGCCGCGCTTCCCGCGTTATGACCCGCTCTATGAGGTGCGTGAAGTCACGGAGCCGTCGGGGTTCGGTCCCTACATTTTCAGCGTCGCGACAGGGCTGGGTAGCGGTCAGGATGAGAACACGCCGCGCTGGCCGGCTATCGGCTCCACCGTCACCTATACCGCCACCGTGCGCAATCGCGGCACGAACATCTTCAACGGCACCGTCACCATCCGCTGGCTGGTGGATGGCACACCGGTCCATCAGGAGACGCTCACGCTCGTGCTGTCGCCCTGGCAGAAGCGCACTTTCAGCCTCAACCGCGTCTGGGACGATGGGGACCACGAGATTCGCTTCGTGCTGGATGTGAACGATTCGCGCCCCGCGAACAACTCGCTCGCTGTGTATGCGAAGTCGGTGGGCTTTCTCACCTATGTGGACGCTTCTTATATAGAGGATTTTCGGGAGCAGAGCCGCAATTACCCCAGCGCCGTCACGAACGATTTTCTGGACTGGCTCCAGCATCATATGGCTCGCTTCAACGCGATGTTTGCGGCGGCAGGCTCGCCCAAGCGTGTGCATTATGAGGTGCTGGACACCCTGCTGGACAGCGATCCCGACCCGAGTATCGAGACGATTTACTTTGCGATATTCCCGTTCCGCTTTCGGGCGGGAGACGGCAATCTGCGTCAGGCGGGCTACTACAGCCCCGCTGACGACATCGATTATGGGCTGCTGCACGAGATGGGGCATCAGCTGGGGCTGATCGATCTCTATCGCCTGAATATAGACCCCGCATATAATCAGGTGAACGGGCAGATGTATCGCACGGTGGCGTGCCTGATGAATGGGGTCTCGCCGTTCCTGTCGGCGCACAGTGCGCTGGCGATGCGGCACTGGTACGGCAAGGCGCACGGCTACTACGGGCAGTATCTCTACTCAGTGCCGCAGACGGTGCGGATGCGCTTTATCGGGCAGGATGGTCAGCCGCTGGCGAATGCACGGGTCACGGTCTATCAGCGCTGCCTGCGTCCGGGGCTGGGCGAGGTGCTCACGCCGCAGGTGAAGGCACAGGGCTTCACCGATGCGAACGGCATCTACACCCTGCCGAATGTGCCAATAGATCCCGCCCTTGCGCCCTGCGCCTATAATGGCGACTGCCTGCGCCCCAATCCCTTCGGCTACATCGATGTGGTGGGCACGAACGGCGTGCTGTTGATGAAGGTGGAGTACGACGGCTTCAGTGACTACGCATGGCTCGATCTGCCCGAAGTGAATGTGGCATACTGGCAGGGTCAGACCGAGGTGGCGACCTTTGAGCGGCGGCTGCGCCTGGGCGGCTCGGTTCAGCGCTGCCCACCTGCCGAGCTGACCGATAACAACGCCGCCGACTGGGAAGCGGGCACTATCGAGGGCAACGCACAGGTGGTCAACGACACCACGCACCGACGGGTGGGCCGCAGCTCTATTCGCCTGGAGACGACCAGCGGGCTCGACACCTGGCTCCGCTACCCGGGCAACCAGCTGGCTCGCTGGGATTTGAGCAGCGTGCAGTTCATTCGCCTTTATTGCTATGCGATTAACCCCAACGGCGGCTTTCAGGAGCGTTCCCCATGGGTTCGGCTTTACAGCGGTGAGGGCTACATTGAGCTGCGCCCTATCACCGATGTGCTGAACGACGCCATTGGGCGGTGGCGGGAGTTTGTCATCCCGTTGAGCGGGGATGCCATCTGGCAACGCACGCAATCGGGCATAGTGTCGCTGGACAACATCAACGCCATCGAAATCCATGCCGACACATGGGGCAACGGCTTTACCCTGTGGGTGGACGGCTTGCGCTTTGAGCCGCCAGCCCGCTGTGCAGGCGATGTAGACGGCGACGGCTGTGTAGACGATAGCGATCTGCTGCGCGTGCTGTTCGCCTTCGGTCAGTCAGGCACGGAGTTGCCCGAAGACCTGAACGGCGATGGCATCGTGGATGATGCAGACCTGCTCATCGTGCTGTTCAACTTTGGCACAGGCTGCTAACCTGCTTAATGGCTGTACCCTCTCCAGCCCCGTATGCAGGGGAGGGGGTGGTTGGTGTGGAGCGAATCCTGCTCATGCAGCCTTTGGTGGCGGCAGGGCGTCCTTGCTGGATGGAGAGCCTTGCGTGCAGCGCTGGCTCCAGTAGACCAGCTTCTGATGGAGCAGGTCGGGCTTGATGGGCTTGGCGAGGTAGTCGTCCATGCCCGCATCAAGGCAGCGTTGTTCGTCTTCGGGGAGGGCGTTCGCGGTGAGCGCGATAACGGGGATGTGAGGCTGGCTGGCATCTGCCCGTTCGCGCTCGCGCAAGCGGCGCGTCGCCTCATAGCCGTCCATCTCAGGCATCTGGCAGTCCATCAGCACGATCTGGAAGGTCTCCTGCTGGAGCTTCTCCAGCGCCTCACGTCCATTACTGGCAATCACATACTGAACGCCCCACCGCTCCAGCATGCGCGCCACCACCTTCTGATTGACCGCGTTATCCTCCACCACCAGCACGCGAAGCCCTGTGAGGTCGGCTATGAGCGTCTCAGCGACAGATGCGGGCTGGGGCTGGGCAGGCAACTGCGCAACTGGCAGCTGGAGTTCAAACCAGAAGGTGCTGCCCTGACCCACCTCCGATTCCACATCGATGGTTCCACCGTAGAGATCGATAATCTTTTTGCAGATTGCCAGTCCCAGCCCTGTGCCGCCGTAGCGGCGGGTGGTAGAGCTGTCCGCCTGACGGAACGGCTCAAAAATAGCGAATCGTTTTTCGGGCGGGATGCCAATGCCGGTATCCTGCACCTCGAAGCGCAGGTGCAGGTGCGAATCGCAGGCGTTTAGCAGGCGCACGCGCGCGACCACCGCGCCCTGTTCGGTGAATTTGATGGCGTTGCCCAGCAGATTGAGCAGAACCTGTCGCAGGCGGAGCGGATCCGCCAGCACCACAAGCGGTTGATTGGTCAGCACCTCCGAGCGCAGCTGCAGGCGCTTGAGCTGAGCCTGCGGCAAAACCATGCCGACGACCTCCTCCAGCAAGGTGCGCAGATTGATGGGCACGCTCTCCAGCCGTATCTGTCCCGCTTCAAACTTGGCGAGGTTGAGAATATCGTTCAGCAGGTCCATCAGATGCTCGGCGCTACGCTGGGCAGTGGCAAGCAGGTCGCGCTGTTCATCGGAAAGGGTCGTCTGTGCCAGCAGCTGAAGCATGCCCAGCACGCCGTTCATCGGCGTGCGAATCTCGTGGCTCATATTGGCGAGGAACCCAGAGCGCGCTCGCGCCAGCTGCTCTGCCTGCTCCTTCGCCTGCCGCAGGGTCGCCATCGACGACTCGATGGTCATCGCGCTTCCTATCAGCTCGCCCAGCCGCCGCAGGTAGAAAATCAGCACAGGCGGCGTAGACACGGGCTGACAATGCTCGGTGAACAGTATCATCAGCCCCATCTCCTGCCCCATCCATTGCAGCGGTATTGCCCATGCCAGTCGCGCACAGCCCTGTTCGTGAATCAGCAGCGGGCGCGGTTCTGGCAGATCTGGAAGCCACTCTTCCCGGCTCAGCGCGCGCCACCGATTCAGAAACTCTTCAGGCAGTCCCTCGGTATGCGCCACCAGACGCAATTGTTGCCCATCCAGTTGCCACGCCAGCCACACGCCCGAAAAGCGCAACGGCTCGATTTCTGCCACCCGCTGAATGATGCGCTGGAAACGGCGCTCCAGCGGGTCGAACGACTGCATAATGAAGGCGACCTCCGAAAGGTTGTTCTCTATCTTCAGGCGCAGCTCCAGCTCCTGCTCCGCCATCACGCGCTGAGTGATCTCATGCTGAATCGCGAGGTAGCCGATGATCTCGCCCTGCCGATTTTTGACAGGCGAGATGACCACCTCTGCCCAGAAGTGGGTGGTCGGGCTGAACTCGACGGCAGGGTTTTCAGGCGTCCGAACAGGCGTGCCTTTGCGCCGATTCAGCACGCGCCCGCGAAAAACCTCACCCCGCTGAATCGTCTGAAATAGCTCGCGATAATAGTCTCGCGGCATAAAGCCACTCTTGAGAATGCGCGGGTTCTGACCGATCGCCTCCTCTGGCGTGTAGCCCGTTATTCGGGTGAAGCCCGGGTTCACATATTGGATGCGAAACTGCTTATCGGTGATGAAGATGGAGGAGGGTGAATTTTCAATAGCCAGCAGCAGATAGTCGGGGTTCAGCGGGCAGAATTGATTCGCAGATTCGCGATCCCGCCTGCATGCCCGCTTCGCTCGTCTGCACCGCTGATTCTGCTCTGAGCGCCGATCTGCCATCAATAGAGTCATTCCACCAAGCAGGTGGAATATTCACATCCCATCTCGCTCGCAATGGGGGAATTTGTGTATAATTCACCCAGAGCGATGGGGCGAAAGGTGATGGGCAGATATTGCGCTGGGCTTCTGCTGCTGGGCGGGATGCTGACCCTCGCATGGGCGCAGGACATTCAGCCGGGTGACCGTGTGGGCATCACGCTGCTCGGACATCGGCTGTGGGTGCATGTGCGTGCGTGCGGCGCTCTGCGCGAGGTGGGTCCGCCCGCCGGTACCGACGGGCTTGTGCTGACTGCGCCCAACTTCTGCGACCGAACCGCATGGTGGCGGATTGAATGGTCAAATGGGCAGCGTGGCTGGTCTGCCGAGCGGCGGCTGAACCGTCAGCAGCTGCTGCCTTTGCCGGGCGCGGGTGTTTATCCGAACATCACCACTTCGGGCGCGTATCCGGTGCAGGTCACGCCCGATGGCAGCCCCCTGAATGTGCGCACCGGTCCCGGGCTGAACTACGGCATTCTCACGCAGAAGCCCGCAGGCGCAACGGGCTGGGCATATCAGGTGGTGATCGACACCGCCAATCGGCTGGTCTGGTGGAAGATTCGCTGGGACGATTCGAACGGGGGTCAGGTGGGCTGGTCTGCCGACTCGCGCCTGTTCAGCGGGGTCTACCTCACGAAAATCGGCGATGTGCGCCCGATTCACAGCCTGAGCCTCGAATCGAGCGTGAGCGGCGTCGCCATCACAGTCAGCCCGCGCGATTTGCAGGGCAGTCCCGCATCGGGCGCCATCAGCCCGCCCGCGACGCTGATGTATGTGAGCGGCACTTCGATAACGCTCACCGCGCCAGAGACCGCGCCCGACGGCAGCCTGTTCGTGCAATGGGAACGCAACGGCGCACCCTACACCACCAGCCGCACCATCACGCTTTACCTGACCCAGAACGAGCGCCTGCGTGCCGTCTATCGCAGCAGTGAGGAGCAGTTTTTGCTGAATCTGGTGGCGCCGTGGCGGCAGGGTCAATACTGGACGCCCTCCACCTACGACGGGCACGGCGGCGGTAACATGCTGAACGCGGTCGATTTCAACCGCGCTGCGTCGCCCCGAACCAGTTGCCCCTACACGAGCGGCTGGCTGCAGGACTGCAACGAGGTGCTGCTCGCCTCCCACGCGGGACGCGCCTACAACCGTGCGCAGAGCGGCTGCACGGGCTACGGCAATTATGTGATTGTGTTGAGCGATGTGCCTGTCAGCGGCACCAGCAACACCTATCTGGCGACTATCTACGCTCATCTGAACCATTTCCTGACGGACAACGGCACGCAGGTAGCAGGGGGTCAGCCGATTGCGCGGCTGGGCAGCACGGGCAGCTCCACTGGTCCTCACCTGCACTATGAGATTCGGGAGGTGACGGTGTCGGGCAGCACGCTGACGCTGGGGGCGCGGCGACAGGTGCTGAACAACGACGCGGTTCGGCTCAGTGGTCAGCCCCTGCAGGTGGATTTGAACTGCGGGGTCGGCGGTTTGGGCTATGTGGGTCCGACGATCCTGGGCACGGCGAGTGTGGGCACGATCCCGCCCAACCGGACGCCTATCTGCTCGCCCTACAACTGCGGCAACTTCCTCTGGTCACCCGATACCCCGCCCGAACGCTGTATTGAGGGCGAACTGACTGTTGTGATCTATTTATCGGATGTGGACGGCGATGGCGCTGTGGGCGAGAGCGATCTGATGCGTGTATTGCTCGCGCTTGGCGCACCTGACGCGGACCCTGCTGCCGATGTGAACCTCGACGGCGCGGTCGACGAGACCGACCTGCTGCTGGTTCTATTCGACTTCGGCAGATAGGAGCCGTTACAGTTGCAGGGGCGGCATCGATGTGCTGGCGCATTTAGAAGAGGGATCAGGGTACAATCGAGACTGCTTTGACCGCAAGCGTCGCTGGCTGGTTGGCTGGCGGCTGGTGGATGGAGAGTATATCGCGATTGCGCCCAACGAGCGCGGCTGGCTCTGGAGCGAGGTGCTGGGGTTGTGGCTGGGCATCTGGGAGGGCGAGTTCCAGCGCATTCGCGGTGTGTGGCTCCGATTCTATACGCCTGATGGCGAGCTGGTGCCCCACCCCACCGAAGCCGCGCTTCGGCTCGCCGAAGAAGCTCGCCAGCAAGCCGAAGAAGCTCGCCAGCAAGCCGAAGAGGCGCAGCGCCAGGCAGAAGCTGAACGCCAGGCGCGCGAACAGCTGGAACGCGAACTGCAGCAGCTCAAGCAGCAACTCCAGCAACGCAATCAGTGAATCAAGCCTGCTGGAAGCTGTCGCCCAACGACCAGCCTGCCAGGTGGGTCAGAAACAGCAAGTTGCCGCCAAACAGCAGGGTTTGCAGGGTGTCGTGCGGGTAGGCGAGGGCGAACAGCAAGGTGAGTGCGCCCACTGCCCCGAAGGTGCGCGAGATGGAGCTGTTCAGCCCGCTCTGCAATAGCCCGTACAGCGTATAGAGCAGCGCGGCGAGCGGAAAGCAGAGCATCGCCAGAACCACCAGCACGCCCCCCGCCGACAGCCGCGCCCCATAGCTCCGCCAGGGCAGCGCGTCTTCCAGAGGCGACACCCAGCGACTGACGCTCAGCAGAAAACCTGTCAACAGCCCCGCCAGTCCCAGATAGAGCAACAGGTTCCAGCTCCATGTGGCAATCATCGGCAGCCATCGGAACAGCGCGGCGGGTTCGCCCGGCACTGTCGCGCTGAGCGCAATAAGAAACAGCACCGTGCCCCAGCCGAGCGACTGCGCCGCGTAGAGGCGCCACTCGGCGGGCAACATCAGCACGGGCAGGTTCACCCGTCGCATCGGCGCGGCAGGCGGCGGTGCCGAGCGTGCCATGCTCGCCAGCCGCTCGAACTTGCGTTGAAGGTCAGCATTGTGTGGGTCTAATTGCAGCGCGTAGGTGTAGGCGTTCAGCGCAGCGTCGATGTGCCCCTGCATGCGGTACACATCACCCATAATGATGTAGCCCTGTGCCATTCGCGGTTGCAGACGGGTTGCCTGCCGCGCCCAGTGCAGGGCGTCGCGCAGGCGCCCCTGCAGGAAGGCGCGCTCCGCCTCATAAATCGCGCGACGTGCCTCCTCGCTCGAAGCCGCTGAACGGGATGCGCCTGTTTGCGTCGGGGGACGGGTCGAACCGCTGGACGGACGCGCGGGGCGAGCCGTGCCCGACAACGCGCTCTGGCTCTGCAGGCGCAGTAAGGCATCGTAGTGCCGCCGCCGCTCCGGATCCGACAGCACCTGATACGCCTCCTGAATGCGCAAAAACTGCTCCTTCGCGTCGGGTGCAGGGTTCACATCGGGATGGTAGCGGCGCACCAGCTCGCGATACCGCTTGCGGATCTGCTCTGGCGTCGCGCTCATCGGCAAGCCCAGCACCTCATAGTGGTTCTGCCGCATGACGCACCCCTACGGTCCACCGCCAGCCTGCGAGAAGAGACCCGCGAAATAGGATGTATAAAAAGTGATAAGAACAATCAGCACGAAGATGGCGACCATCAGGTAGATCAGCACGCCGAAGATGTAGCCCGCCTGATGGGAGCGTACCTTGCCCTCCTCCTCGTAATATTCGGCGAACTTCTCCATCATGAAGCCCAGCTCGCCCGTGTTCTCGCCCGTCGCGACCATATCCATCACCATCTGGGGCAGCACGCGCGATTCCTGCAGGCTCTGTGTGATGCCGATGCCCGCTTCGATTCGGGAGGCGGCAGGTTTCAGCTGGCTGGCGAGGTACTCATTTCCGCAGGCGTCCGCCGCGATGCGAATCGCCTGAGAGAGGGGCAGTCCCGCATTATAGAGCGCGCTCATCGCTCGCCCGAACCGCGCCAGCGCGAGCTGACGCAATGTGAAACCCAGCCAGGGGATGGAGACCGTTATCAGCCCCCACAGCCAGCGGAAGCTCTGCGCGCGCAGGGCAATCCGAAACGCCAGCCATAAGGCGGCTACCGCGATAATAGCTGTGCCGATGACCGTCGCTGCGAAGCCCGCCAGCGTGTCGGTGAGCGCGCTCCCGCTTGTGCGACCCATCAGGCGCAGCACGAAGCTTGGCGCCATCAGGATCGGCACCATCAGCGCCAGCACCAGCTTCGGATAGAAAGTGACGCGGCTGAGCAGTCGGCGCAGCTCCAGCTCGTTCTCCAGATAGTCGGCAATCTGGCGCAGACACTGTTCCAGCACGCCGCCCTCCGTGCCCACCCGAATCATCGCGCGGATAATCGGCGAAAAGATGGTGGGATGGCGGTCAAACGCATCGCTGATCGATTCGCCCGCCAGCACGGCGTCGCGGATATCGAGGATGGCACGGCGCAGACGCGGATGGCGACGCTGGTTGCCCAGCGTGTTCAGCGCCTGATAGATGGGCACGCCCGCGCTCAACATCGTCGCCAGCTGACGGAAAAAGATTGCCAGCTCCTTCAGCGGCACGCCCCCAAAGATGGGCGGCGCATCGGAGCGCGACACCTCGCGCGGCACGCCCGTCGGTTCAGACACCGCGTACAGCTCCAGCAGCCAGTAGCCCTTCGCGCGAATCTGGTCGCTCGCCTCCAGTCGCGAAGACGCCTGCACCGTGCCGCGCACCTCCTGACCGTTCGGGTCGCGCGCCACATACCGAAAGGTCGCCATCGCTTCGAATTGTACCTTGATTCAGCGGTTCTCCAGTAGGAGAGCGGTCTGGGCGAGCGCGTAGAAAGCCGCAATCTCGGTGCGCAGGACACGATTCCCCAGTGAAACGGGGATACAGGCATATTCGGAGACCATCTGCTCCCGCTCGCGGGGGGTGAAACCGCCCTCTGGACCGATGATGAGCGTGAGCGCCCTCACCCTCTGTTGGGATGAGGGCACCACCAAATTTCTCAAAACCGAACTCAACAGCGGAACCCCCTCATGTTCGTCCAGCAGCAGGCGCGGATGCGGCAGGCGCTCCATCGCCGAGAACCAGTCGCCCAGAATCTGGACGGCAGGGTAGCGGGCGCGACAGGCGACCTCTGCCTCCTCGCGGGCGATTGACTGCCAGCGTCGCTCCCGTGTCGCCCGCTTGTCCGCATCGAGCGTGACCAGCGAGCGCTCGGCAGGCGCGAACAGAATCCGGGTCACTCCGCCCGCCGTGCAGAGGCGCACCACCTGCTCCGCCTTCTCCGCGCGCACCATCGCCTGCAAAATATGCACCGCTATCGGCAGCTCGGTTGCCAGTGGCTCACGCCCCACGACGGTGAATCGCAACTGATGGGCTGACGCTTGCAGTCGCACATGGTACGCCCAGCCCGTGTTGTCCAGCAGGCAGATGGCGTCGCCCTCGCGCAGGCGCAGCACATGGCGCACCTGATGGGCAACATCGGGCGGCAATATGCCGTCCTCCAGCGTTTCAGGCGGCACAAAGAAGCGGGGTAGCCCCCGCGCGCTCAGCCCTTCGGGCGACGAAACACGGCGGCGACCCATGAGCGCCGTTTACGCACCTCCTCCAGCCTCAAGCCCGCCTTCTCGAGCGCCCGTCGCACCCTGCGTCCGTTGCGCCCGATGAAACCCGACACAATATAAAGCCCGCCCTCCCGCAAATAGCGCGGCACGAGCGGCGCGGTCTGAATCAGGAACTCGCTCAGGATATTGCAGACAATCAGGTCGAACTGTCCCTGCAGAACGCTCCAGCCATCACCCTCCAGCACCTGCACGCGATTCGCGACGCCGTTGCGCTCGATATTGCCGCGCGCCACCAGCACGGTTAGCGGGTCGTTATCGACGGCGACCACTTCCTGTGCGCCGAGCTTCGCCGCCGCGATAGCTAGTATCCCCGTGCCCGTGCCGATGTCCGCCACGCGCGAACCCGCCTGAACATATCTGTCCAGCAGTTCCAGGCAGAGCGCGGTGGTCGGATGATTGCCCGTGCCGAACGCCATGCCGGGGTCTAAAATGATAGTGATTTCGTCGGGTTGCGGCTGGCGCTGGCTCCATGAGGGTTGCACGCGCAGGCGTTGCCCGTAGCGTCGGCTGCGGAAATAGCGTCGCCAGGCAGTCTGCCAGTCGCGCGCCTGTACGGGCGCAATCTGCACCGCAATCACGGGCGGCAACCCGAACTGCGGGAACTGATGGAGCCGTTCCTGGATTGGCATCAGCTGCTCCACCTGCGATTCGGGCAGGTAGCCCACCACGCGCGGGGGCGCCTCTGCGCGAATCAGCCCTGTACAGCCGTGTTCCATCAGCACCGCCGCCACCGCCTCCCACAAATCGGGCGGCGCCAGCACCTCTACACTTAGCCAGCGGTCATCCTGCATCGGTTTCTCAACAGGAGTCAGCTCTCCCTATCCCAAAAGTTCAGTTCGCCCTTCAGGTACAATCTCCTGCAGACGGATGGAAACCGCTTTCGAGCGCGAGCTGGAGGTGCTGATTCGGGCCCGCTACCCGCTGATTTACCTGCTCACAGCGGAGGAGCGCCGCGCCGAAGAGCTGGTGCGATTGGTGGCGCACCGCGTGCAGAAGCGCCTGCATGTGTGGACGCTCACGCGCGGCTACGAGCCGCCCCTGCCCGCAGAAGGCGAACGACACGAGCGCGTCTCGCCCGATATCGAAGCGTTGCTTCAGCTGTTCCGCCCCACCGAAAATGCCATCCTGCTGCTCAAAGATTTCCATCCCTATCTGAACGATTCGCGCGTGATTCGGCTGCTGCGTGATCTGGTGCCGCGATTGCACTCATCGGGGCGCACGCTGATCCTGCTGAGTCCCCTTCTGAAACTGCCCCCTGAACTGGAAAAAGAGCTCACCGTGCTGGAGATGCCGTTGCCCACGCGCGAGGAGATTGCCCACAAGTTGCGCGAGATTTTGCTCATGCTGCGCGATAAGCCGGGCGTCGCCACCGATGTGCCACCCGACGAGTTCGAAGAGCTGGTGCAGGCGGCGCAGGGGCTGACGATGGAGGAGATCGAAAATGTGTGCGCCCGCTCCGTTATTGAACACCGCCAGCTTAAAGCAGAGGTGATTCTGACCGAGAAGCAGCAGATAGTGCGGAAGTCGGGCGTGCTGGAGTATTATGCGGCGCAGGAGCGCATGGAGGATGTCGGCGGGCTGAATGTTCTCAAGGAGTGGCTGCGCAAGCGGCGGGCGGCATTCTCGGAGCAGGCACGCGCGTTCGGACTGCCCACGCCCAAAGGCGTGCTGCTGCTCGGCGTGCAGGGCTGTGGCAAGAGCCTCACCGCCAAAGCCATCGCCAACCTCTGGGGGCTGCCCATGCTCCGCCTCGATGTCGGGCGCGTGTTCGGCAGCCTCGTGGGCGCATCGGAAGCCAACATCCGGCTCGCCATCCGCACTGCCGAAGCCGTCGCGCCCTGCATCCTCTGGATCGACGAGCTGGAAAAGGGCTTTTCGGGCGTGCAGAGTTCCGGCATGTCGGACGCGGGCACCACCGCGCGCGTGTTCGCCACCTTCCTCACCTGGCTGCAGGAGAAGAAGGCGCCCGTGTTCGTGGTCGCCACCGCCAACGATGTCGCCCTGTTGCCACCTGAACTGCTGCGTAAAGGGCGCTTTGATGAGATTTTCTTTTTAGATTTGCCCACGCCGTCGGAGCGCGAGCAGATTTTCGCGATCCACCTGCGCAAGCGGAATCGCGACCCTGCCCGGTTCAATCTCAAGAAGCTGGCGAAGGCGACCGAAGGCTTTTCAGGCGCGGAAATCGAGCAGGTGATTATCGGCGCGCTGTTCACCGCCTTCGATGCGGGGCGCGACCTCACGATGGACGATTTACTGAGCGAGATTCGCGCCACCATCCCACTGTCGGTGATGATGCGCGAGGAGATCGACGAGCTGCGCACATGGGCACAGCTCCGCGCCCGCCCCGCCAGCAACGGCGAGCGATCCCGCGCACGAACCACTCCCTTGAGCGATATGTTGTCGGGTAATCCGGCGATAAATGATAAATAAAGACCGCTGACCGTCGCTGCTGACGCCAGCCCGCTAATCGGGCTGGTTGGGTAAGGGCGCTGCTGTCGGGGATGATGACAGCGGAACGGGGTATAATCGGGCAGGTGGAGCGTCATGGCAGGGAAAGCGGGGCGCACCGTCTGGATAATGGGGCTATCGCTCATCTGTGCGGCGCTTATTGGACAGACATCGGGGCAGAATGCGCTGGATCCCGACCGCGAGCCGCGACTGCTTCAAAAAGTGAGCCTGCGTGAACCCGCAATCACGCTGCAATCGCTTATGCGCCAGCTTTCGCGGGAAACAGGGCTTGATCTTCGCGCAGGCACGACCGCCGGGCAGTTCCGCGTATGCCTTTTCGTGCGCGAACAGCCGCTTCATGAGCTGCTCAGCCATCTGGCAACCACGCTCGGCTTTGAATGGACGCGGGGCAAGCGGCAGGATGGCAGAATGTACTATCTCTTAGCGGAGCCTGCCAGAGCGCGCACCGAACGGGAGCAGTTGACCCGCTTTGTTCGTCTGCTGGAAGAGAAGGAACCAGTTGACCTGATTCAGGAAGCGCTTGCCTTGGTTCCGCCCGCGGCGTTTACACTCTCACGCGAGGCGCATCAGCGAATAATTCAGAATCCCGATAGCGCCGCAGACCCGCGCTTAAAGGCGTTGCTGAAGCCGACCACACCCCCACAAACGGGCAACCTGCGGGCGCTTTATCAGTCCACCCTGATCGATGTAGCCCAGCAGATTGTGCGCAACTATGAGCTTCTGCATGTTCTGCGTGCGCTTGATAGCGAGCAGTGGCAGACCCTGCGCCAGAAACGCTCCCTCGAACTCCCGCTGTCCTATCTGCCAGACGGCTATCAGCACCTCATCGCCAGAGAAAAGGAGCTGTATCAGAGTGCAGGGCTCGAGATTAGTGAACAGCATCTCATGCTCCAGGTGGGAGACCAGCTAACTCTGCACGTCAAGGCGATTCAACAGCGAGACGGGCAGGAGACAGGTCGCATCGAGCTTGCTATGGGTGGTCCACCGATCGATCCGCTTAATCCGCAAAGCCTTGTGGAGCAGTTCATGCGCGCTCATGCGGTTCGTACATTCAATCCTGCCCTGTTGAAGCGCCCGAAGGCGCCTCTCCAACCGCCCGATTTTGAGCGACTGGCTCACTGGGTGCATTTACCCGCCGAACTGCTGGTTCGATACGCCGAAGTGAGCGATTTGAACCTGGTCGCGGAATGGAACGCGCCATGGTTTGGACTGTTTGCCTCTAGTAATAGTCTCTCTTCGTGGGAAGCGCTGCTTAATGTTGCTGAGCAGATTTATAAGGTGGAAATAGATGGCTCGTGGCGATTGCTGCGCTTTGCACGCCCTGCCTTCGTACGCGCGATGGATGTGAACGAGGCAACTCTTAATCTGTTGAACACCCCTTATCTTCTCTCCCTTTCGGCGGCGTCGAAGCTGGCGATGGAGCTCAACTCGCTGCAGATACGCGGTCTGGATCAGTTGCGCGAGTGCTGGCGCACCACTTTCGCCGCCCGTCTTAATCGCGTAGATATAACAGACCTGTATGGCTACTTCGAGCACTTGTTCACCGACGCGCTCGGCGATTCGCTAACAGAGCTGAAAAGTCGGTCAATCCGCCAGCTGCTGCGCTTCTATGCCTCGCTGACCCCTGCCCAAAGAGCCACGCTCCAGCGGTATCGGCGTCTGGAGCAGTCCCTGCTTACTCCTGCCCAGATGGGTTTCATCGCCTCCAGGACAGGGTTCACTGGTGAACCGCAATCGGTCGCCTTCCAGCTGGAGCCGACCGCTCTACCCCTCGCGGTTCGGACGCTTAAGCAGGAGCGGAGCGGCTTCGCGTCCGCCATCTACTTTTTCAAGGAGCCTGTGGTGAACGGGGTCAAGATTCCCACAGCTGGCGGCTGCAGGTTCGTTTTCGAGGTCTATCCATCGGGATTGGATCAGCCGCTGACACGGGAGGAGGTGCTTCGGTTCGCCCTGCCATGAAGCGCGAAGCGACCATGCGCGCCTATCGGCTCGTTGCGCCCGGCACGATGCGCATGCAGGTGATCAAATTGCCCGTGCCAGATGAGGGCGAAGCTCTGTTGCGCGTGCATGCCTGTGGCATGTGCGGCACTGACCTCCATCTCAAACAGCGCGGGCATCACGACTGGCGCGGCGACGCGCTCACATTGGGGCACGAGATTGTCGGCGAGATTGTCCAGCCTGCCCATCGCGCGGGCGAATGGGCGGTGGTCGATCCCCAGATTGTGTGCGGCGGCTGCTTCTTCTGCCGTCGGGGTCGGCTGAACCTGTGCGAGCGGCTGGAGCATATCGGCATCAGCGTCGATGGCGGCTTCGCGGAGTACCTGCGCGTGCCCCTGCGCAACCTCTACCGCCTGCCTGAGGGGATCTCGCCCGACGAGCGCTGGCGGTTCGCGCTGGTTGAGCCGGTGGCGACCTGTGTCGCGGCGATGAATCTGGCGAACCCGCGCCCCGATGAGAGCCTTGCCGTCGTCGGGCTGGGCTTCTTCGGGCAGGTGTTCCTCCAGCTCGCCCGCCTGTGGGGCGTGCAGCAACTTTTCGGGCTTGACCCGCTACCCCAGCGGCGGGAGGTCGCCCATCAGCTGAGCGGGGCGGAAACAATAGACCCCACCAGCGAGCCGCTGCCCGAAGCGACGGTGGTCCTCGACGCGGCTGGCTCACCCGACGCGCCCGATACCTGCGTCCGAATCGCGCGCAAAGCGGGGCGTATCGTGGTCTTCGGCTATCGACCCGAACCCGTGCCGCTGGACTGGTACGCCATCACGCTCAAAGAGCTGACCGTTATCGGCTCGCGCTCCAGCAACCATGCGTGGGAGCAGAGCCTGCGCCTGGTCGCCTCAAACGCCCTGCAGCTGCGCCCGCTGACCCACCTGTACGCCTTCGAGGAGGCGGACGACGCCTTTCACGCCGCCGAGACCCGCGCCGTCTTCAAGCCCGTGCTGATTATCGAGCCGCGCGAGGTACAATAGAAGAATCGGGAGAGCAGCGATGACACAGGTGCGTTCGATTCTAGCGACGGACTGCGGCAGCACGACAACCAAAGCGATACTGATTGAGCGGCGGGACGGTGAGTACCGGCTGGTGACGCGCGGCGAGGCGCCCACCACCGTCGAAGCGCCGTTCGATGATGTGACGATTGGCGTGCTGAACGCCACCCGCGAGGTGGAAGATCTCACGGGGCGCAAGCTCATCGAAAACGGCACGATCCTGACCCCGCAGCGCAACGAGAAGGAGGGCGTTGATCTCTATCTGTCGACCTCCAGCGCGGGTGGCGGGCTGCAGATGATGGTGATGGGCGTGGTGCGCCAGATGTCCGCCGAGAGCGCGCAGCGTGCCGCACTCGGCGCCGGCGCCATCATCATGGATGTCATTGCTATCGATGACGGACGCAAAGATTATCAGAAGATTCAGCGCCTGCGCGAGTTGCGCCCCGATATTGTGCTGCTGTCGGGCGGCACAGACGGCGGCACCGTGACGCACCTGGTGGAGCTGGCGGAACTGCTGATTGCTGCCGACCCGCGCCCGCGCTTCGGCACCATGAAACTGCCCGTCATCTTCGCAGGCAACAGGGACGCCCGCGACGAGATTCAGCGCATCCTCGGCGAGCGGTTCGACCTGCGCATCGTGGACAACCTGCGCCCGACGCTCGACCGCGAGAACCTCGGTCCCGCCCGCGAAGCCATCCATGAGCTGTTTCTGGAGCATGTGATGCAGCAGGCGCCCGGCTACTCCAAGCTGATGAGCTGGACCTCCGCCGATATTATGTCCACGCCGAACGCCGTCGGCAAGATTATGGTGACGATTGCCGAGCAGCGCGGTATCAACATTCTGGGCGTGGACATCGGCGGCGCGACGACCGATGTGTTCTCGGTGTTCAACGGCAACTACACGCGCACGGTGAGCGCGAATCTCGGCATGAGCTACTCCATCTGCAATGTGATGCTGGAGGCGGGGCTGGCGAACATCCGCCGCTGGCTGCCCTTCGAACTGGACGACTACGAGATTCGCAACCGCCTGCGCAACAAGATGATTCGCCCCACCACCATCCCGCAGACCTATCATGACCTGCTGCTGGAGCAGGCGGTGGCGCGGGAGGCGCTGCGCCTGGCGTTCCTGCATCACAAGCAGCTCGCTCGCGGGCTGAAAGGCGTTCAGCAACAGCGCACGATTGGCGAGGCGCTGGAGCAGACCGAAACGGGTCAGACGCTGGTGGACATGATGCACCTCGATATGATTGTGGGCAGCGGCGGCGTGCTGAGCCATGCCCCGCGCCGCGCACAATCAGCGCTGATGATGATGGACGCCTATCAGCCCGAAGGCGTCACGATGCTGGCGGTCGACTCCATCTTCATGATGCCGCAGCTGGGCGTGCTGTCGACGGTGCATCCGGAGGCGGCGGCGCAGGTGTTCGACCGCGACTGCCTCATTCGGCTGGGTTCGTGCGTCGCGCCCGTCGGTCAGGGCAGGGAGGGCGAGCCGTGCCTCACCATCGAATACAACGGCAAGAGCGAGACCTTCAAGGTGGGCGAGATTCGCGTGCTGCCGATGGGCGTGGGCGAGACGCTGGAGGCGGTGCTGAAGCCGGCGCGGGGCTTCGATGTCGGCGCGGGCAGAGGGCGCGCCCGACAGGTGGTGCTGGAAGGTGGCGTGGTGGGCATCATCGTCGACGCGCGCGGGCGACCGCTCCAGCTGCCCGCAGATAACGCCCTGCGCCGCCACAAGCTCACCGAGTGGCTCACCGCGCTCGGACTGCCGAAACCATAAGGCGCGATTTAGCAGCCCTGCCCGAAGTTGAACAGCACCGTGAGCAAATCGGCGTCGTCCACCACACCGTCGCCGTTCACATCTTCGGGCAAGCCTGAACCTGATTGCCCGAACGCGAACAGCACCGCGAGCAGGTCAGCGTCGTCCACGCAGCCGTCGCCATTCACATCGCCCGTAATCGCGGTCGGCAACAGGCTCCACTGCACATAGTCGACCCATATCACCCACGGCTCCGCGCTCAGATTGCCCACCTTGTACCAGCTGATTCGAGCGCGCACGCGCCCTGTGCCCGCCTGAATGTAGGGGGACGGCTCCGTGAGCATGGTCTCCCAGACGGCATCGAGCGAGTTGTCCGCCAATCGCTCTTCCTGAAACTCCCACTGGTTGGTCGCGAAGTTGAACAGTTCCAGCACCTGCTTGACGCCCGTTGCGGGGCTGGCGTTCGTGCGCCCTTCGAAGCGAAAGGCGAGCAGCGACCAGGGGCGCAGGCTGGCTGTGCCTTCGACGACGAGCTGCGCATGGGGATCCCCTGACTGACCAGGCGTGCGGCTCTCCAGCATCAGGTAGGTCTCGTCGCTGTTTTGCAGAGCAGCCAGATTGCCCGCCGTCATTCGCCCGAACGGCACCGAGAAGCTGGTCGCCGTCACCCGCTCACCGTGATGGCGCGTTATCAGAAAGCCTGCATAGCCGCCGCCAACCAGATGCCCGTCGGGTGTGCCGTGCAATGCGCTCAGCCCCAGCGAGGAGGGGTAGCCCGTCGGCTCACGGAGCCAGCTCTGACCGCCGTCGGTGGTGTGGAATATACTGCCGAGTGCGCCCGCAATCCACGCCTCGCTCGCGCTCACTACATAGAGCGCAGCTAAATCTTCACTGGTGCCGAGGTTCTGGCGCACCCAGCTCTGACCGCCATCGGTGGAGCGCAACACATAGCCCACCGTGCCAATCATCCAGCCCACCTGCTCATTTGCAAAGCCCACATCGGTGAATTGCAGATTGGTTTCATTGCCGTAAGGCAGGTTCACCTGCTGCCATGTGTTGCCCCCATCCGTCGTGCGCAGCATGTAAGAGCGCGGTCCAACAATCCAGCCGCTGTTGCCCACGAAATCGACCGCGTTGTATTGAACCGCTGCCTGCACAGGCACAACCAGTTGCCAGGTTAGACCGCCATCCGTCGTGCGATAGATGGTACGATAGTGCCCCAGATCGTTATCCAGCCCCACGACCCATCCTGTCTGGCGGCTGGTGAAGCGCACATCGTAGATGTCAAAAAGTCCAGGGAGCGTGGGATAGCCGATTGGCTGCCATGTCTCGCCGCCATCGGTTGTTTTGAACACGATCCCGCCCAGGCCCGCTGCAACCGCGAACTGGTCATCGACCACATCGATCGCCTGCAAGCCTTCAGCATGTCCAAACACATTGCCTGTGACCTTCAGGTGGCGCAAATCCCAGTGCGCTCCGCCATCGCGCGTGCGCAGCACATAGGCGTTGCGCGTGACGGCATAACCGAAAGCGCGGGAGACCATCTTAATGTCGGTAATATTGTCCGCGATGCCGTTGCCTGCCACGCGCCAGGTGAGACCGCCATCAGTAGACGCGAGCATCATCCCTTTGGGGCCCACCACCCAGCCGTTCTGCGCGTCGCGGAAACGGACGCGCCACCTGCCAGGCAAATCGCCCAGGTCATCCCCAACCCTGCTCCATGTGAATCCGCCGTCCGCGCTGCGCCAGATATCGCCAAACGCCGACACGCCCACAACGGTGGTGCTATCCACCCGTTCGAGATCCAGCAGCCCGTTAGGGCGGTCGGGAGCGATCTGCGTCCAGTTGTTGCCCGCGTCGGTGGAGCGGTAAATCGCCCCTGTGTTGGTGGTTGCCAGCGCAGTGCTGGTGTCCATAAAGACCACATCGTTGAAAATGCCCGTCAGCCGTCGGCTCCATGTACGCCCGCCATCGGTCGTGCGGTAGATGCCCGTGCCCTGTGAAAGGTGGTCGCCCGCTACCAGCCCCAGATTCACATCCCGAAAATCCATGCCGTACATAATCGGGCAGTCGGGATAGCCGGAGCGCAACTGCCAGTTTTGACCGCCATCGCTGGTGAAGGCGCAGGCGCCGTTCGCACCGATAAAGCCCGTGCTGGGCGAAACGAAATCGATGTGCCCCCACGAGCCAGCGGGCACACTGGTCATGCGAGTCCATGTGGCGCCCTCGTCGGTGGTCCGAAAAGCGTAGTTGTTATTGCCTGTGATCCACCCGTTTTGCGAGCCATAAAAGAGAACGGCGTAGAAGGGGTCCACGCTGGGCGTGGTGGCACCGACGCCACTGCGATAGCGCCAGCTCTGACCACCATCCCGCGTCTCTTTCAGCAGGGCGCGCGTGCCGACCACAAAGCCGTGCGTCGGTGTCGGAAATGCCACCCCATACAGGTCATCGGTGAAGGTCGGCGCGTGCTGAAGCCATACAAACTGCGCCGGAGCCAGGCTGAACAGACTCAGAAGCCCGATCCCGGCATACCAGCAGGCGACTGCTCTCCGCCATTCCGTTCGCCAGTGCATTCTTATCACCTCGACAGGTTGGGAACGAACAGCCTCCGAGGCAGGTTCCCTGCAGGAAAGTGCATCCCCCCATCGAACAAAGCATGTCGGGAGGTGTTCCCATCATGGCAGATTATACACCGAAACCGGAGCATCGGTTCACTTTCGGGCTGTGGACGGTTGGCAATCGCGGGCGCGATCCGTTCGGCGACTTTGTGCGCCCGCCCATCCCGCCCGTGCGCATCGTGCAGAAACTTTCCGAGCTGGGCGCATGGGGCGTCAACCTGCACGATAACGATCTGGTGCCCATCGACGCCACACCCGCCGAGCGCGAGCGCATCGTGCGCGAGTTCAAAAAAGCCCTCGACGATTACAACATGCGCCTGGTGATGGGCACGACCAATCTCTTCTATGACCCCGTGTTCAAAGATGGCGCGTTTACCAGCAACGACCCGAAGGTGCGCGCCTACGCCCTGCAAAAGAGCATGCACGCCATCGATCTGGCGGTGGAGCTGGGCGCCGAAATCTATGTGTTCTGGGGCGGACGCGAGGGCACCGAGACCGACGCCGCCAAAGACCCCGTGCAAGCCCTGCAGTGGTACCGTGAATGCATGAACTTCCTCATCCACTATGTCAAAGACCAGGGCTATCGGCTCAGATTCGCGCTGGAGCCGAAACCCAACGAGCCGCGTGGCGACATCTTCCTGCCCACCGTCGGCGCCATGCTCGCGTTCATCGAAACGCTCGATGACCCCAGCATGTGCGGTGTGAACCCAGAAGTGGCGCACGAGAACATGGTCGGGCTGAACTTCGTCCACGCCGTCGCGCAAGCCATCGAATGCAACAAGCTGTTCCACATCGACCTGAACGCCCAGAAGTTCTGCCGCTACGATCAGGACTACCGATTCGGTGCAGAAGACATCAAGGGCGCGTTTTTCTTAGTGAAGCTGCTGGAGGACAACGGCTACAGCGGTCCGCGCCACTTCGACGCGCACGCCTACCGCACTGAAGACGAGGAGGGCGTGTGGGAGTTCGCGAAGGGCTGTATGCGCACCTACCTCATCCTCAAGGAGAAAGCGGAGCGGTTCAATCAGGACCCCGAGATTCAGGGGCTGCTCGCGGAGATTCGCGAGTGGGACATGGAACTGCAGGAGCGCATGACCTACTCGCGCGAGAACGCCCAGTGGCTCAAATCATACCCGTTTGACCGCGAGGCGCTGGGTCGGCGCGGCTACAAGTATGAGAAGCTAGACCAGCTGACGATGGAGCTGCTGTTAGGCGTGCGCTGATTCAGCACCCTGCGCCGAAGTGAAACAGCACAATCAGCAGGTCGGCATCGTCGACGATGCCATCGAGGTTCAGGTCTTCAGGCAGGTTGCCCGCCTGCCCGAAGGCGAACAGCACGGCTAACAGGTCGGCATCGTCGATGCAGTCGTCGCCGTTCACATCGCCCAGCACCAGCCACATGCGCAGGTAGGGATCGAGCGTGTCGCCACCGGGCACCAGCACCTGCTGGAAAGTGCGCGAAAGCGCGCCCTGCGGCTTGACCCGCACCTCCCAGACGGGGAGATAGAAGCCCGCGTCGTCGAAAAAGGCAAAGCCGTTGCTGGCATCAAGCCGAATGCGCCAGATTCCGTCGGGATCGGTAAGCGTGGTGAATAGGCGCGTAAAACCAGAGAGCGGATTGTGCACTGCGATTTGCACGGGTCGCCTGCCGCCGTCGTTCTGCAGCAGCCCTGTCAGTAGCGGCGCGTCCGACTCCTGATGCGCGAAGAAGAGCTGGGTCGGCAGCTCATCGCCCGATTCCATATCGAGAGCGCCATAGAAGAATCGGTTCGGCGGCACCCCTGCAGGAATGACCAGATCGATCTGCTGGAACTGACCCGGCGAGAGCGTTAGCGGGAGCTGGCGATCTGGTGGAAAACGAGTGGGCCAGGTGGATAGGTCAGCGCCGCAAGCAAGCAGCTGGTCCCCCCGCAGGTAAAGCAATAGCGCGCCCTGAAACGGAACCCTGCCGCAGTTGGCGATTCGAAAGCGCACGATTCGCCCGCCGTCGGGCAGGGGCAAGGAGGGGAAAAAGTGCCAGCAGGCGGATGGACGCCGAATCGACAGGCGGTCCCGTTCCCAGCTCAGCTCGGCGATGCCAGTGGCGCCGCTGTTCCACTGGGCGCTTTCCGCACAGAGCGTCCAGTAGCTCAGCGGGGGCACACCCTCTGTCGGAATCTGGCGCTCCACACCGCCGGTGAAGAAATGCTCCAGATGGGGCGGCTGTGGGATGGGCGCGGGTGGATACTGCACCCGATCGCGCTCCTGACCATCCTGATCGAGGGTGGCAATCTCGTAGCGCAGGGTGGGGATGGGGAACAGCATCCGAAACCGCAGCTCCAGCAGCTGGAGCATGCCACCACCAGGCGCGGGCACATTCACCTGCTGAATCTGCCCCGAATCTTTGGGCACATTGATGGTCTGGAGAACCTTGATTCGGCGCACATATTCCTGGCTCTGGGTTCCCTGCACCACATGGAACATGATATAGAAGTCTTCCGCTGGCGTTTTGGTGTTCATTTTATAGCGGAAGGTGCGACTGCCCCCGCCAGGCGCGATGCGGTCAGCGCTTGTATTGGCGGTGAATTCGAGCGCGTTGGGAATGGCATCCCAGGGCACATCGCCGCGCCAGCCCCAGCCGTTGGGCACAAAGGTCGCCTGCAACACACCTGCTGTCGTGTACAGCACATCCACTTGATCCACTGCCCAGCCCGAGCTGCTGGTGTTGTTGTTGACCACCTGCATCTCGTACTCCACATTCACGGAGTCGATCAGGCTGATAGTAATCGACACATTCTGCTGGGCGCAAGCTGCCACCCACAGGCTCATCAATAGCGCACCAGAAAGCCACCCTTTCAGACTGTTCATGTCGGTTAGCCACCTTCGAATACTTTATTATACCTCGAATCCCCCCTCCTCCGGGTGGAAGAAGGGGGGATTGGCAGGCACGGCAGGGACGGTTAGCAGCCTTGACCAAAGTTGAACAGCACAATCAGCAGGTCGGCGTCGTCCACCACGCCATCGCCGTTCACATCTTCGGGCAAGTCTGAACCCGATTGCCCGAACGCGAACAGCACAGCTAACAGGTCGGCGTCATCCACACAGCCGTCGCCGTTCACATCGCCGGGTGGCGGGGGTGTATCGCCCGATTCGCCGCCGCCACCCATCTCTACCTCTTCCAGCACCCAGCCGTCGGGCACCTGGAAGGTCAGGTCGAACTCGGCGAAGGGAAGTGGTATCTCTGGCGGCACCTGCTCACCAACATTTGGCAGGCGTACACTATCGAAAAGACCGCTTTTGAAAGCCTCGGTGACGATACTATTGTGGGTTCGAAGGCGCAGCTCGCCCGCCGGCGCACGCAGAGACTCTCCACCGACCTGTATGGCAAGATATCCGTCTCCATCCACATCCAAGCAGCAGTAGCGAACTCTTGCGGTGTCATACCAGCCGTCGCCGTCTACATCCTGACCTTCCCAACTGAAGCGTGAGGCGCGCAGGTCGAACAGCACATCGTCGCGCGTTTCACCCGTTGCAGGGTTGCGCAGCTTCAGCACCACAGGGTCTGTATTGCGCACGCCGCACCCCGCTCGCACTGTATCGCGAAAAGCAGGTTGCCACACGATCTGCCCGGCAGCGTTCTGCAAGCCGCACAGAATGGTGATCCGGGACGCTGCCCTCGCCCGCGCCCCAAACCCGCGGCAGCGGACACAGGCGCGTCCGAAGGCTTCGTGAAAGCCCTGGATGCAGCGGGTGCCCGGAATCCAGTCCACATTAAACTGGGCGCAAGCGTTTGCAAACGCGCACTCCTGTGGCGCAACAGCATTTGCACACTGGGTGTCGGCACTTGGAATAGGATAGAAGTTCGTGCCGGAATTGGTGCTGGTCTGCAGGGGCGGCCACACCGTTGCTTGCGTGAACCAATCCCAGCGAACCTGCGGGATCTGACAGCCCCTCGGCAGGCAGACGCGGAAATTGTGCCGTACATGGAAATCACAGCACCGTTCATTTTGCGCTGACGCTGGCGTGAAGAGCGACACCAGCAACGCGCTTGCGATTAGCCCGATACTCCAGATCGTTCGTCTCATCATCGTTGTACCTCTATCGTTTGGTCTGGGAGCTTTTTCGGCTCCATCTAATATAATGCAGGCGAACCCCGAAATGTACCCATAAAGATGCGGATTTCGACCGAAAATCGCCCCTAAATGCTTCTTTCCAGAGGTAGCCCTCACCCCCTCCCTCTCCCACGCTGTGGGAGAGGGGGTTTCATTTGTCCCTCTCTCCCGCGCGGGGAAGAGGGATTGGGTGAGGGAGCTATGCACCGATGGCTTGCAGACAGTTGCGGAGCCGTTCGCGGGCGTGCTGGCGGGCACGGATCACCGCACGGGGTGTCAGTTGCAGGTGTCGGGCAATCTCGCGGTCGGGCAGGGGCGCACCTTGCACCAGCTCATACAGGGCGTCGCACGCCAGATGACGCTCCAGCGCCGCGCCGCCCGCCTGCAACAGGCACTCCGCCAGCTCCGAATCCAGCTGCAACAGGAACGCCAGCGCGTGATGGCGGGGCATCTTCAGCAGCTGCTGGGCAACCGCCTGCACAAATGCCCCCTCGTCCTGCGAGCAGGTGTCCTCAATGCTCACGGTCGGTAAAAGCTCTGGCGGAAGCGCGTCCAGCGAGAGAACTATCCGCCGCTGGGAGCGGAAGCGATTATAGATTCGGCGTGCCACCCGCTTCAGATACGCCATCAGGCACGGCTCCCACGCCGACGCCCCCTCCGGCAGCTTGAAATGCAGCACGGTCAGCAGAATCTCGCTCAGGATGTCCTCCAGGTCGGCTTCGGGCAGCGGGCAGCTGTTGACGCGGTTCCAGCGCACCAGCCAGCCCCACACATGCGCGCGAGCGAACTGCAGAAACTGCTCGGTCAGTCGCTCCTGCCAGATCGAATCCAGCGTCGCCCCGTTCTGTTCCGTTATCGTCATCATCGTCGCCACCTCCCGAAAGGTGTCGCGGGCAGTTTACGACAGGGCACTGAAAACGCACTGAAAATGGGTGGCAGGCGGGTACAATAGGCGTGTGAGGCAGGAATCGCTGGCTCTCATCAGCGTGTCGGACAAAACGGGGCTGGAGCCGTTCGCCCGCGCGCTCCATCAGCTGGGTTATCGCCTGCTTTCCACGGGGGGCACGGCGCGCGCCCTGCGCGAGTGGGGACTGCCCGTGATCGAGATCAGCGACTGGACAGGCTTCCCTGAAATCCTCGATGGGCGCGTGAAGACGCTCCATCCGCGCGTGCATGCCGCTTTGCTCGCCGACCTGAACCGCCCCGACCACCAGCGCACCCTGCAGGAGCTGCAGCTCACACCCATCCAGCTGGTGGTGGTCAACCTTTATCCCTTTGAGGCAGCCTGGCGGGCAGGCGCGTCCGAAGCCGAGCAGATTGAACAGATCGATATTGGCGGTCCGACGCTCATTCGCGCCGCCGCCAAAAACTTCGAGCATGTGGCGGTGGTGGTGAACCCTGCCGATTATGAGTGGGTGCTGGAGCGATTGCGAGCGGGTGGTTTGAGCCGTGCGGAACGCGCGTTGCTGGCGGCGCGCGCCTTCGCCTGCATCGCCGAGTACGACGCGCTGATTGCCCAGTGGTTCCGCCGCTATGACCCCGACGGTGCGCTACCCGAACGGCTGACGCTCACCTATCGGCGTGTCCAGCGCCTGCGCTACGGCGAGAACCCGCATCAGCAGGCGGCGTTTTATCGGGAGCCGTTCGCGCCCGACGGCTGTGTCGCGACCGCCGAGCAGCTCTGGGGCAAGGAGCTGTCATACAATAACCTGCTGGACGCCGACGCCGCGCTGGAGCTGGTGCGCGAGTTCGATCAGCCCGCATGCGCGATTATCAAGCACACCAACCCCTGCGGCGTAGCCGTTGCCGATACGCCTGCCGACGCCTTCGAGCGCGCGCTGCGGGCAGACCCCGTTTCTGCATTTGGCGGCATCGTGGCGTTCAACCGCACAGTGGACGAGCCGACCGCGCGCGCCATCACCGTGCAGGGCAACTTCTTCGAGGTGGTGATCGCGCCCGATTTCACGCCCGACGCTATCGCGCTCTTTCAGGAGCGCAAAGGCTGGGGTCAGAGCGTGCGCCTGCTGCGCACAGGCACGCTACCACCGCCCGACGCGCTGGAGGCGCGCTTCACCGTGCGAGGGCTGACGGGCGGCGTTCTCTATACCGAGCGCGATTCTATCGACTGGAACCCCAACCTGCTGCAGGTGGTGACGGAGCATGCGCCGACCGACGAGCAGTGGCGCGACCTGCGCTTCGCCTGGCGTGTGGTCAAGCATGTGAAGTCGAACGCGATTGTGGTGGCGCGAGCGGGGCAGGTGCTGGGCGTCGGCGCGGGGCAGATGAACCGTGTGGGGGCGGTGCGCCTCGCGCTGGAGCAGGCGGGCGAGCGAGCCAGCGGCGCCGTGCTGGCGTCCGACGCCTTCTTCCCCTTCCCCGACAGTATCGAACTGGCGGCACAGGCGGGCATCCGCGCCATTATTCAGCCCGGCGGCTCTAAAAAAGACCCTGAAGTGATTGCCGCCGCCAACCAGCACGGCATCGCGATGGTCTTCACCGCCATCCGCCATTTTCGGCACTGATACCGCCATGAGCGTCCGAATCGCCAAAACCTTCCACTGGGAGATGGGGCACCGCCTGCCGGGGCACACGGGCGGGTGCCAGCACCTGCACGGGCACTCCTATGCAGTGCGCGTGGAGCTGGAAGGTCAGCCTGACGAAAGGGGCATGGTGCTGGATTACCATGAACTCACCCGACTGGTGCGCCCCATCATTCAGGAGCTGGATCATGCCTTCCTCTGCGACACCAGCGACATGGTGATGAAAGCCTTCTTTGAGGGGCATCCAGAGTTCAAGGTGGTCTATGTGCCGTTTCCCACGACGGCGGAGAACATCGCCCGCTATATTGCCGAGCGGCTGCTAACAGCCCTGCAGGCGTATAGCCATCTCGAGCTATTGCGCGTGCGCGTCCACGAAACCCCCCGCACCTTCGCCGAGGTGGTTTATGCAATCTTTCCTTGAGCCGGCGCATGTATGATACGAAGATGCCTGCCCGAACAGAGAGTGCCTGGGCTTATGATGAGATGGTACGCCGGAACGATGTGGCGCTCGTCGGCGTCCGCCTATATCTTTTTTACCAGGAGCGGTGTCTGAACAGCCATGCAAGATGAATTTACTTGGGATGCTAAAGAGGCTTCCAGGAAGGCATTGCCTGCCGCACGACAGGTAGAGGGGGATCGACCGCGCAAGAAACTGATTCAGTACGGTTGGGGTGTGCCCGATCCCGCATTTGTGCGGGCAAATATCCGCGCGATGGAGCAGAGGTGCCCCTTCTTTGATGGGATTGTGATTCGCCTCAAAGGCGGCTGGCAGGACTATCCTGCGCATATCTTTCGCCTTCGTTCAGCCAGTGCCTCAGACTATGCTGATGATCGCGCCAACCTGCTGGCAACCAGGTTTGAGCGATTTATCGAAAACTTTATTTTGATGTGGGGCACCGCGCAAAAAGGCTGGGACTGGTTCGACGCCCGGCACTGGCGGTCTGCCGAACAGAATGCCCGTCTGATTGCACGAGTTGCGAGGGTGGGCAAGATGGTCGGCATCTGTTTTGATCCTGAGCCGTACAACGGCAATCCGTGGCACTACCCCTCTCAACCGCAGGCACAGCACAAAAGTTTTGAGGACTATCAGCGTCGCGTGCGTGAATGCGGGGCACGCTTTCTGCGAGCGCTGCAGAGCGAGTTCCCCGATCTACGCCTGCTGACCTTCTTCCAGCTGAGCCTGTTTCCTGATATTGTGGACATTGCTGATAAGGAGGCGCGCGCCCGACGGCTTAGTAATCATAACTATGGTCTCCTGCCCGCCTTCCTGAACGGGATGCTGGACGCCATCAGAGGGCAGACACTGATTGTGGACGGCAACGAATCGGCGTACTATTATCAGGATGCCGAGCAGTATTTTCGCGCCTATCATCTGATGAAGCAGCGTGCGCTGACGCTGGTTGCACCTGAAAATCGGCGCAAGTATCGATTGCATGTGCAGGCGGGCTTCGCGCTTTATATTGATCAGCTGTTCGCATTGCGTCAGCCGAACCCCGAACGCTTTGTGAGCTTCTTTCTCTTGCCAGAGGAGCGTGCCCGCTGGCTGGAGCATAACGCCTACTGGGCACTCTATCTCACCGATGAGTATGTGTGGTGCTACAGCGAGCGGATGGACTGGTGGGGCACGCAGGCGCGAAGCCAGTGGTATAATTTCGTTCCGTCAGGTGCAGCTGAGGCGCTCCAATCGGCGCGGCGCAAGGTTGAGTTAGGGCAGCCGCTCGGGTTCACCGTTCGCGAGATGCTCCAGGCGGCAGAGAGCAAACGGCGCGAGCGATAGCGACTATCAAATGCCCGATTCGCTCTATGCCTTCTTCAGCGCGGTGACGATATCGGTGACCACCTTTTTGGCGTCGCCGAAGACCATCATCGTGTGTGGCAGGTAGAACAGCTCGTTATCCACGCCGGCGAAGCCTGCCGCCAGACTGCGCTTAATGAACACCACTGTACGGGCTTTGTCCACATCCAGAATCGGCATGCCGTACAGGGGTGAGTCGGGCTTGGTGCGGGCGGCGGGGTTCGTGATGTCGTTCGCGCCCACCACAATCGCCACATCGCATTCAGGGAACAGCAGGTTCGCCTCGTCCATCTCCAGCAGCTTATCGTAGGAGACCTGCGCCTCCGCCAGCAGCACATTCATGTGCCCCGGCATGCGCCCTGCGACGGGGTGAATCGCATACTTGACCGTCACGCCTCGCGCCTCCAGCACATCCTGCAGCTCCTTCACGGCGTGCTGTGCCTGTGCCGCTGCCATCCCGTAGCCGGGTACCACCATCACCAGCCGTGCGCCGTCGAGAATGGCAGCCACATCTTCGGGCGTATAGGCGACCACGGTGCGGGCTTCGCCCCCTGCACCGCCCGCCTTCGGCACAGGCGCGCCCACGCCTCCGAACAGCACATTCGTGAAGGAACGGTTCATCGCCTTGCACATCAATATCGCCAGAATGAAGCCCGACGAGCCGTCCAGCGTGCCCGCCACAATCAGCAGTTTATTGTTCAGCACGAAGCCCAGCGCAGCTGCCGATAGACCCGCGTAAGAGTTCAGGATCGCGATCACCGTCGGCATGTCCGCGCCACCGATGCCCATCACCAGCAGGAAGCCGAACAGCAGCGCCGCCACAATCATCATCGGCAGCAGCGCGCTCTGCGCAGGGTCAATCACCAGCGCGATACCTAACACCACCGCCACGCCCAGCACCAGCAGGCTCACAAAGTTGCGCCCTGGATAGATGAGCGGCTTGCCCGAGATTAACTCCTGCAGCTTGGCGAACGCGATACAGCTCCCTGTGAAGGTGAGATAGCCCAGAATCATCTCCGATGCCAGCACTGCCATCGTGAAGCGGTCGATATCGGGATAGAGTTGATAATATTTGGCGGTTCCGACGAGCGCGACCGCCAACGAGCCGAAGGCGTGCGACATGGCGGTTCGCTGGGGCACGGCGGTCATCGGCAGCTTGAGCGCAATCGGGACACCGATAATCGCGCCCACAAGCACCGCGCCAATCAGCAGGTCATAACGCTCCACACGGTATGCCAGCAGGGTGGCAACAATCGCGATTAGCATGCCCGCACTGCCCGCCCAGTTGCCCCAGCGAGCCGTGCGCACCTCGCTCATCGCCTTCAGCGACAGCACAAATAGCACCGCTGCCAACACATAGAGCAGCTGAACCAGCACATCCATGCTCATTCGCGCTCACCTCCTTGATGTCGCCTGAACATCAGCAGGATGCGCTCGGTGATCATGAAGCCGCTGATCACATTCGACATCGCCAGCGCGACAGCGATCACCGCCAGCCACAGGATAAAGTTGTTCCTGGGGTTCGCCAGCACAATCAGCGCCGCCACCACCGATACCGACGAGATGGCGTTCGTCAGCGACATCAGTGGCGTGTGCAACAGGCGCGATACATGGCGAATCAATTCCAGTCCCAGAAAGCTCGCCAGCAGAAAAATGAGCAGGTTTACGAGAATATCCTGCACAGTCAGCGTGGCATGTTCAGCGGGCATCTGGTTCACCTCCTGACAGTGGGTTTGCACTAAGTTTCTCCTTCACGCGCGGATGTACCACCTCGCCCTGATGGGTCACGAGCGTGCTGCGCGTGATCTCATCGTCCAAGTTGAGCTGTCCATCCCTGAACAGCAGGTTGAGGAAGTTGGTGATGTTGCGGCTGTAGAGCTGGCTGGCGTGCTGGGGGATGGTGGAGGCGAGGTTAACGGCGCCCACAATCGTCACGCCGTTTTCGGTGATGCGTTCGCCAGCGCGGGTGAGTTCGCAGTTGCCACCCCATTCGGCGGCAAGGTCAATAATCACCGAGCCGGGTCGCATGGTGCGCACCATCTCGCGGGTGATCAGCAGCGGTGCGCGTGCGCCGGGCACCGCCGCGGTGGTGATGACCACATCGTTGCGAGCTATGACGGAGGTCAGCAGTTGCTGCTGGCGCCGATAGAAGGCTTCGTCGAAGGCTCTGGCGTAGCCAGTGGCTTCCTGCGCCTCCTCGCTTTCCAGCCCCAGCGCGACGAACTTGGCGCCCAAGCTTTCGGCTTCCTGTCGGGCGGCAGGGCGGATATCGTAGGCTTCGACGACGGCGCCCAGTCGGCGCGCGGTGGCAATCGCCTGCAACCCTGCCACACCCGCGCCAATCACGAACACGCGCGCAGGCTGAATCGTGCCTGCCGCCGTCATCATCAGCGGAAACATCTTGGGCAGCATGTTCGCCGCGAGCAGCACTGCCTTGTAGCCGGCAATCGTCGCCATCGAGGACAGCACATCCATGCTCTGGGCGCGGCTGATGCGGGGCATCAGCTCCAGCGCGAACGCCGTGACGCCGCGCTCCGCGAGCTGCCCCATCACTGCCGGCTGCCAGAGCGGTTCCATCAAGCCAACCAGAATCTGCCCGCTGCGCAGAAGGGGCAGGTCGTCTGCGAACTGCGGGTTGGCACCTGCCGTGCGCACCTGTACGATAATCTCAGCGCGAGCGAACAGCTCCTCACGCTGGCTGATAATTTGAGCGCCGCTGTCCTGATATTCGGCATCGGGGAAGCCCGCCGCTTCACCTGCGCCCGATTCGATCAGCATTTCGAAGCCCGCTTTGTGCAGCGCGGGTAGCAGTGCAGGAATCAGCGCCACGCGCTGCTCGTTCGGATAGGTCTCCTTCGGCACGCCAATTACCATTGTTCCATGCCTCCCTCGGTCGGCATTCGCCCGCGCGCGTACACGCGCCAGCACTGCATATTTTGACCCCTTCCCACCAATCTTTGTATCGGTTTCAGGGGTACAATCGACATTGTGAGTATACCCCACTGGTTGAAGGTGGCTGTTGGTGCTGGAGCGGTGGTGGCAGGGGCGAACTGGTTTTTGCGGCGCGTCTGGTTCTATCGCGACCCGCAGCGTGTCCCGCCTGCTGACCCGACGCTCATTCTCGCACCGTGCGACGGCAAGGTGGTCTACATCCGCCCGGTGGTGCAGGGCGCGGTGTTCGCCGAAAAGCTGGGGCGCGCCATCCCCATCCGCGAGATCACCCGCGCCGACTGGCACGACGCCGATGAGGGCTGGCTCATCGGTATCTATATGAGTCCGCTCGATGTGCATTACAACTATGCACCGATTGAGGGCACGGTGGAGCGCATCATTCACACGCCCGCCCGTGCGAACCTGCCGATGCTCGACTTGTGGGAGTATATCCGCATGGCGTGGCTGCGCCGCGCTGTTGACCTGTTAGGCAAACGCTTCCAGCTGGAGAACGAGCGCCAGACGCTGCTGATTACTAATGGCACGCTACGCCTCGCGATGGTCGAAATCGCCGACAAGTTCGTCAATAAAATCACGACCTATGTGCAGGAGGGTCAGCGTGTGCAGGCGGGTCAGAAAGTGGCGTTCATCGGGCGCGGCAGTCAGGTCGATTTGTTGATTTTCACGCGGCGGGTGGAGATCCTGACGCGCGTGGGCGCGCAGGTATATGGCGGTGAGACGCCCATCGCCCGCCTGATCGGATAAAGCGATGCTTGTACCGACGCGCTATCTCTGTGTGGCACGGGCATCTTGCCCGTGTCGGGGAAACGCCGCCGTGGTTCACATCCCGCTGAACGAGCTGGAGTTCCGCCAGCACGAGTTGGCACCGCGGTGGGTGGAGATGCAGCTGGTTGGCACGGGATTGGACGCCTATCACGCGCTGGGCTGGCTGCACGCTCGCGGCAGGCGGGCGCGGCTGGTTGATTCTGCCCCCTCACCTGTACCCTCTCCCCCTCGCTATCGCCTCTGGGAGCCGAACGAGTTCCTTCAGCAGGTTGTGCCGCTGCTAAAGGTTGGTGCCGCGCTCGATCTCGGCTGTGGGTCGGGGCGTGAGGCGGTCTATCTCGCTGAGCGTGGCTGGCAGGTGGTCGCGGTGGATCGTCTGCCCGACGCGCTCCAACGCGGGCGCGACCTGCAAGCCCGCTATGCACCCGACGCGCCACCCATCCAGTGGATTCAGGCGGACCTTGAGGCTGACTGGCAGCCCGCGCAGGCGTTTGATCTGGTTGTTTGTTGTTTCTTTCTGCACCGCCCACTGGTTCGGCGCGTGGCGGAATGGCTCAAGCCAGGCGGTCATCTGGTGATGGAGTGTTTCACGACGGTTCATCGGGACCATTTCGGGCGACCTGCGTCCGATGAACGCGTGGTTCAGCCTGACGAGCTGCCTGCACTGCTGCCGCCCGCCATGCAGGTGCACCACTACGCTGAAGGCTGGCACACGCGCGGGCATACCGCTCGCCTGTGGGCAACGCGCTCAGGTACACTCTGAAAAACATGCGACTGGGCATTTTCGGGGACTGGCTGAAGCGCGTGGGCGCGGCGTTGACACGGCGCGGCGTAGATGAGGAACTGCTCGCCGAGCTGGAAGAGACGCTGATTGCCGCCGATGTGAATGTGTACGCGGTGGAGCAGCTGATCGAGCGGTTGCGAACGGAGGCGCGGGCGCAACGCCTGCGCGATCTGGACGAGCTGCGCGCGCTGCTGCGCGACACCCTGCGCGAGTGGCTCGGCGCACCGGAACCGTTGCGCGAACATCTCACACCGCCCACGCTCTATCTGTTTGTGGGCGTGAACGGTGTCGGCAAGACCACCTCCATCGCCAAAGTCGGCGCGATGCTTCAGCGCCAGGGCAAGCGCGTGCTGCTGGCGGCAGGCGACACCTTCCGCGCCGCCGCTATTGACCAGTTACAAATCTGGGCGGAGCGGCTCGGCGCCGATATCGTCAAGCATCGTGAAGGCGCAGACCCGTCCGCCGTCGTGTTCGACGCGATTCAGGCAGCCCGCGCGCGCGGCATCGACTTCGTGCTGGCAGACACCGCGGGACGCCAGCATACCCACGCGCGCCTGATGGAGGAGCTGAAAAAGATTTATCGCGTGTCGGAAAAGGCGCTGGGGCGACCGGCGGACGAAGTGCTGCTGGTGATCGACGCCGTCGCGGGTCAGAACGCCATTCGTCAGGCGGAGGAGTTCGCCCGTGCCCTGCCCATCACCGGCATCATCCTTGCCAAACTGGACAGCACCAGTCGCGGCGGCGCGGTGCTGACCATCCGCCAGCAACTTGGCATCCCCATCAAACTCGTCGGCACAGGCGAAAAAGCGGAGCATATCCAGCCATTTGACCCCGACGCCTTTATTGAGGGTCTGCTCACTTCGGGAGAGGAATGAAGATGGCACAGAATGCAAACAGGGTGACGAATGCGATGGTGAGAGCGGGTAAGGGCGCGGTTCCCGCACCCCTATCCCCAGCGAGCAAGGCGACGAATGTGGTGGTGATAGCGACGCGGCGCAGCCCCGACTCGGTCAGCATCGCCCAGTATTACGCGCAGAAGCGCGGGCTGCCCGCCACCCATCTGTGTCTCATCGACTGTATCCCGCGCGAGGAGGTCTCGCTCACCGACTATCGCGACACCATCGAGAAGCCCGTGTATGACCACCTGCAGAAGCACAATCTGGAGCTGAAGGTCGACTTTCTGGTGCTGACCAAAGGCGTGCCGATACGCATTCGCGAGGGGGGCTTCTCGGTCGATTCGGCGCTGATGTGTGCGCCACTCAAGTTGCCCTTCCTGCGCGAGCAGGGGCGCATCCATCAGAACCCCTATTTTGGCGTGGCGCAGCCGTTCAGCCGCCGCCGATTCGGCTACTATCTGGCAACTCGCCTGGACGGCTATCTGGTCGCGCACATCAAAGCGCTGGTGGATAACAGTTTGAAGGCGAAGCCTGCGAAGGGCGTCTTCGTGCTGGATATCGACCCGCGCCGCGACAAGGGCGGCTACAAAATGATTAACGATAGCATGCGTCAGGCAGCCGAGCGGCTCAAAAAGCGTGGGTTTGAGGTGATTCTGGACGAGCGCAACGAGTTTGTGGGTGCAATCAGCGACATCATGGGCTACTACTCGTGGGGCAGCAACGACGGCAGTTTTAATGCGCTCAGCTATCGCAGCTTGCGTTTTCGTCCGGGCGCAATTGCGGAGACCGCCGTTTCGACGAGCGCGCGCACTTTCAACTACACGCAGGGCGGTCAATCGCTGATCGCGGATTTAATTGCGCAGGGCGTGACGGGCGTGAAGGGCTATGTGTCGGAGCCGTATGCCGTCGCACTCTGTCGGGCGCACCTGCTATTTGACCACTACACGCGCGGGCGCAATCTGGCGGAGAGTTTCTGGTCGGCGTCGCCCTTTTTGCAGTGGAAAGATGTGGTGGTGGGCGACCCGCTCTGCGCTCCCTACACGCAAAAATCGCCGTAGCTTTGTCTGCGCCGTCAGGTATGCTTTTGCTGAAGAGCGATGCGTGTGCGCAAACCGCTGATTGGCATCAGCTGCAACTGGCGTGCTGAAGAGGACGGCTTTGGGGAGCTGCAGATGGATGACGCCTACGCGCGGGCGGTCAGCGTTGCTGGTGGCGTGCCCGTGCTGATACCGACCGGGGCAGACGCCGATGCGCTGGCAGACCAGCTGGATGGGCTGCTGATCCCCGGCGGCGCGGATATCGACCCGCAGCTTTTTGGTGAGGAGCCGCATCCGACGGTGCGAATCGTGGCGCGCCCCCGCTTCGAGACGGAGTGGGCGCTGGTGCGGGCGTTCGAACAGCGGCGTAAGCCAATTCTGGGCATCTGCTACGGGGCGCAACTGCTGAATGTGTGGCGCGGCGGCTCACTCTACCAGCACCTGCCCGACCTGCCATTTGTAACGCTCAAGCACCGTCGCGAGCCAGACGAGCCAGCCCTACCCCGCCACTTTGTGCAGCTGGAGCGCAACTCGCGCCTCCATGAGCTGATTGGACAGGAGCAGTTCGAGATTGTGAGCGCGCACCATCAGGCGGTCAAAACGGTCGGGCGCGGGCTGCGCGTGGTCGCCTGCTCGCCTGATGGTGTGATCGAAGCCGTCGAGGATGCGTCGTTGCCCTTCTTCATCGGCGTGCAGTGGCATCCCGAACGCGACCCCGATTCGCCTGCCACGCACGCGCTGTTCGAAGCCTTCATTCGCGCGGCGGGGGTATAATCCCGATTGGGAGACAAACGATGGCGGATATTACGATGACCAATCGGCGGCTGCCAGAGTGGCTCACCATCCGATTGCCGAAGCCCGACAAGATTCAGCAGGTGGAGGCGATGATGCGCGCCGCGCGCCTGCACACGGTGTGCGAGAGTGCGCGCTGCCCGAACCTGCCCGAATGCTGGTCGAAAGGCTCGGCGACTTTCATGATTCTGGGCGATGTGTGCACGCGCTCGTGCGGGTTCTGCGCCATCAAGACCGGTCGCCCGCTGGAGCTGGACCCGCAGGAGCCGATGCGCCTGGCGCAGGCAGCCCGCCGCATGGGGCTGAAACATATCGTGGTGACATCGGTCGCGCGGGACGATCTGCCTGATGGCGGCGCGGGTCAGTTCGCTGCCACCATCCGCGCCCTGCACGAGACCATCCCGCACGCCATCGTGGAGGTGCTGACGCCCGACTTCAAGGGCAAAGCGTGGTGCGTACGGCGCGTGGTGGACGCCCAACCCGAGATTTTCAATCATAATGTGGAGACGGTGCCGCGCCTGCACGCGATTGTGCGTCCACAGGCGCGTTATGAGCGCTCCCTGCGCGTGCTGGAGATGGTCAAAGAGATGGAGCCGACCATCTATACCAAGTCGGGGCTGATGCTGGGGCTGGGCGAAACGCAGGAGGAAGTCATTCAGGTGATGCGCGATTTGCGGAGCGTGGGCGTGGACGCGCTGACCATCGGGCAGTACCTGCGCCCCACCGCCCGCCACCTGCCCGTGCAGGAATACATCCATCCCGATGTGTTCAAAGAGTATCAACAGATTGGCGAGCAGATGGGCTTTTTGTTTGTGGCGTCGGGACCCTTTATCCGCAGTTCGTACAACGCGATTGAGTTCTCGAAGCGTGTGATGGCGGAACGGTTGGCGAAGGTCGGTGCGGTGGAGAGTTAGGTTTTCGGTGTGGCGACTGATTCAGGGCACGCTGGTGCTGCTACCCGCGTGCCTGCTGTTGCTGGTGGGCGGGTTCTACTGGGTGCGGGTGCGTCTGACCGCTGAAGGGCTGTTGCCTGCCGCTCTGCGTGACTATCTGCGCGAGCAAGCCGAGCTGGATGTTCAGATTGAGCGTGTGCGACTCGGCTGGAGGCGCGTGCAGGCGTGGAATCTCGCTGTCAGCCTTCCTGACGGCACTCCCATCGGTCAGGCTCGCTATCTGGAGTTGCGTCCGACATCCCCCCTATCCCCCGTTCAGAGCGGTCTGCGCGTGCATCTGGAGCGTCCGCGCGTGCAACTCTTGCGCGACGCGCAGGGGCGCTGGAATGTGGGGGCGTTGCTGCGCGGTGCGCCCCGTCGACCCACGGCCCAGATTCCGATTGAGCTCGTTAGCACAGGCGGCGTGGTGGAGTTGCGCGATGCGTTCGTGCGCCCGCGCGTGGCGACCGATTTCCGCCTTCAACAGGTGCATCTGCGTCAGCCGGGCGGTTCGGTGGCGGTTCACGCGGCGGGCGAGGCGTTCGGCGTCGGACGATGGCAACTGCACGCGCTCTCCGACGGCGAGCGATGGCGGCTGGACATAAGCACGGACCGCCTGCTCTGGTCGTTCCTGCGGCCCTATCTGTCGGGGACATCCATCCAGATGCAATCGGGCGAGGCGCGCGTGCAGGCGAGCCTGCTCTATGCGCCGCGCCAGCCGTTGCGCGTGATGGGCATGGCGCAGGGACACCTGCAGGGCGTGCGCTATGAAGGGCACGCGCTGCCGTGGCATCAGCTGCAGTTTTCAGCGCAGTTCACCGAATCGGCGCTGGACGCGCACCTGCACAGCCCTGACCGTCGGCTGATGGCGTCGGGCGTGCTGGAACGGCTCGCGCAGGCGTGGCGCTACAGGCTGATGCTGACGGCGCAGGGTGACGACGCCCGGCTGCTGGGGCAATACCTGCCCGCTGAAGGGCGCGAGCAACTCACACAGAGCCTTCGCATGGCGGGGCGGTATGCGCTGCAGATACAGGCATCGGGGCGCTGGCAACCGCGCAAAGTCATTCGGCAGGGGCGCGGCTCTCGCGTCCCTGCATGGCTTGACCTGCTGATTAACACGAACGCCGTCGCCCTCGCTGAGCTGGCGAGCCTGCAGACGCCCGAAGGAACTCTGCAGGCGGTGCGCGTGCCGCTGCTGCTGTCAGGCGGGCAACTGCGCCTTGCGGATGGCACGGCGAGCTTCGCAGGTGGACGGCTGCACGCGAACGCGCTGGTCGACCTCACCATGCGCCCGGTCCGCTTTATGCTGACCGCGACCGCCCGCGATGTCCAGCTCCAGCAGATACCCGCGCTGAATCGGCAGAAGCTCGGTGGCGTTGCCACGCTGCAACTGCTGGGCGAGGGCACGCTGCCGAAGCCGCGTCTGGTCGCCAACATTTTCAGCGATACGCTCCAGCAGAACGGCGTTCGGCTGGGTGGATTGCGTGCCCGCCTGCACTATGAGAGCAACCGCATCGAGATTCCTGTTGCGCTGTTGCAGGGCGCGATAGGCTCGGTGCAGGCGGCGGGGAGGCTGGAATGGCATGGGAGCCGCCTTCCGCGCCCTGATCAGACACGCCTGAACCTGCGCCTTGCGGTGGACGAGCTGGATTTGAACCGACTCGCCAGCCTGTTCGGCTACCAGGAGGGCGTGCTGGGCTACTGGGAGCCTTCGGACAGCTCGCAACCGCGCAGGGTGCTTCGGCTGGACGGCATCGCCTATCTGCGCGGCACGCTCAACGGCACGCTGAGCCAGCCTGTGCTGGAGGCGCAGGCGACCGTGTTCGACGGGCGACTGGGCGACATCGGCATGGAGCTGATCGCGTCCCGATTCACCTTCCGCGAGCGCCGCATCAGGCTGCCAGAGATTGTGATTTATCGGCGCACCGCCGTCGCGCAGGCAAGCGGCGATATCGAGCTGCCCCCCGCAGGGGAGCGGGGTGCCGTTCGGTTCCACGCGCAGGGGCGCCTCACCGATTTTGACCTAACCGCGCTCACCGAGTGGGGTGAGACGCCCATCCGTATCGGCGGGCTGGCGAACCTCTCCTTCGCGCTCGACGGCACGCCCGAAAAGTTCACGCTCACGGGCGACCTGAACGCGGAGCGAACCCAGATCGACCAGATTGCCACCGATCGCGCCGCAGCGCAGTTCCGCATCGAGCGCGACGCCGATCAGACCATCGTGCGACTGGACACAGCGCAGGTTCAACTGCAGGGTGGTATCGTGTCGGGACAGGTGCAGCTGATAGCCGATTCAAAGAGCACGCGTGTGGATGCCGACTGGAGTGCGCAGGCGGTGCCGCTGTCCGTGTTTGCGCCCTATCTGCCGCCCGATTATCGGCTGCAGGGCGTGCTGAACGCCTCCGGTCAAGTGCAGGGCACGCTCGACGCGCCGCAAGCCGACATGCGCTATCAGCTGAGCGACCTCATGCTGAACAGGGTCGCGCTCGGCAACGCCACTGGCACCGCCCGCTGGACGCCCAGCCCTGAAGGCGGGCGCACCGACGGCACGCTGAGCCTGCAGGCGACGCTCGATGCGCCCGACGGCAGCGTTCAGATAGAGAGCCTGCGCTACCAAACAGGCGATAAGGCGCTCGCCGCGCAGGGCACGCTCGATGCGATCCCGCTCCCATATCTCTATCGGCTCGCGCTCGCGCTGCCAGTGGAACTGCCACCCGAACTTGTGGAACGCGCCGACACGCTCGATGGGCGGCTCAGCGTGCGCTGGCAGCTCGCTGGCTCGACGGAACAGCCCCAGCTCGCCTTTGATGGGCGTGCCGTGCAGTTAGCCTGGAACGGGCAGGCGCTGGGTGAACTACAGGCGCAGGGCGAATGGAACCCGGAGCAGCTGAGCCTGCAGGTGAGCTGGCAAGCGGAATCGGCACGACTCAAAGCGCAGGGCACCCTGCGTGAAGACGCGCTGAACGCCGAGATGGAGCTCACTCAGTTCCCGCTGGAATGGGCGCGCCTGTGGGAGCCGAGCCTGCCCGCCATCAGGGGCAACCTCGACCTCACCGCACAGGCGACTGGCGACCCCGACCAGCCGAATCTGACCCTCAGCGCAACGGTGCAGAACCTGACCATCCCCCTGCCCGCGCCTGCAGCAGAGCCGTCGGGCGAGCCAGATCAGCCCGCTCCACCCGAGCTGACCATCGATCAGCTGCTGTTCAGCCGAATCGATGTGCGCGAGGGCGCGATTGAAACCGATGACGCGCTGATCCAGATACGGAGCTATCGGGCGCGGCTATCGGGGCGGCTGCCGTTCCACTGGTCGCCGGTGCGCATCCCGCGCGACGAGCCGCTCTCGGTTCAGCTCGCGCTGAACGAGCAGCCGTTGCGCATTCTGGAACTAACGCTGCCTGTGGACGCCGAGCGCACGCAGGGCGTGCTGAACGCGCGTCTGGAGATTGGCGGCACGCTGGACACGCTTCAACCGCGCGGGGAGCTGAGCGTCACGGGCGGCAGCCTCGCCCTCGAATCGTACAGCACCTACCTTCAGGAGCTGGGTCTGCAGGTGGAGTTTGATGGTCAGCGGGCGCGGATTGTGCAGGCGCAGGCGCGCTCCTCCGCTGGCGGGACGGTTCAGCTCGAAGGCGAGGTCGATGTGGCGCGGGAGGAGCCAAGATTGGCATTGACGGGCACGCTGAACGGCTTCACCATCAACGAGCCGCGCCTACCCATCGGCGGCAGCGCGTTCGGGCGAATCGACGGCAGCGCGACGCTACGGGGCACACTCAAACAGCCGCAGCTCGCTGCACGCCTGCAGGTGCGGGACGGCTTCTTGAGCCTGCCTGCCGAGCTGCAGGTCGCGCCTGGCGGCTTCGCACCACCGCTGAACCCTGACCTGGATGTGCAAGTCGCGATCGCGCGCAGCTTCACCCTGCGCAACCCGAACCTGGACGCGCGCATGGAGGGTTCCCTGCAGATAGCGGGCACGGTGCGCGAGCCGCGCGCGAGCGGCGCCTTCAGCCTGCTGGGCGGCTCGCTCAAGCTGCCCACCGCCCGCCTGCGCCTCGAACCTGAAGGCGTCATCATGCTGACCTATCCGCACACCGCGCCTCTTGGCGAAGCGATTGCCCGCCTCGATCTGGATGTGCGAGCGACCACCACCGTCGTCGCACTGGACTATACGGGCGACCCGCAACGCTACCGCGTGGAGCTGGACATCCGCGGACCGCTGGACGATCCGGAACGGTTCCAGATGGTGGCGCGTTCCGACCCGCCGGGTCTTTCGGAACAGCGCATTTTGAGCCTGCTGGGGCGCGGCGCCGCGCTCGAATCGCTCGCGCGCGGGGGCGATCCCGCTCAAATCTTCCGCCAGCAACTCAGTGAGATGCTCACCGGGCAGGTGCTGCCCGGTCTGTTCTACCCGTTCGAGACAGAGGTCGCCGAAGCGCTGGGGCTGGAACAGTTCGCGCTGGACTACACGGGCGTCGCGCCCGCCACCCTCTATCTGGTCAAAGAGCTGTTCAACGGCTTCGGCATCAGCTATCGGCGCAGCCTGACGCTCGCCAACCCGCAATATGAGGTGCGCCTCTTCTATCGGCTGCCCTTCCGCAACCGCTTCCTGCAACGACTCAAACTCGGCTGGGGCTTCGATAACGCCCAGCGCAACTTCCTCTTCATCGAAGGCAGCCTGCTCTTCCGCTAACTTGACAGGCGGACTGCTTTCGCTGGGAGGGTTCCAGTCCCGCACTCATGGCATAATCTCACAGGAGAATACGAAATGCCTGAAATTATCGAAGGCACTCTGCAGGAAATCATTGAGCAGCACCCTGATCTGTCGGGCAAACGGGTCAGGCTCTATGTGCTGGACAGCATGGAGCCAGCACAGAACCTGCTGGAGTTTCTGGGCAACTGGGTCGGCTCGGTCCACATCCCTGACGCTCTTCAGGCAACGGATGTTGAGACCGTGGTTGAGCAGGTAATAATGGACAAATTTTATATCTATAAAGTGCATGGGCGCGAGTCGTTCACGGTCGTTCCCGGATAGAAATCGCGAAGCAGATTTTGGCGTTCGGGAAAATAAGACCCTGAACAGCAGGAATCGCCGTCTTGGCGACGAATCGCCCCCGTGAGGAGGGTTAACAACGATGCGAGCTTACTGGATAGCATGCGCACTCGGCATCCTGATCGGGATGCCCATCTTGGCACAGAAGAAACCAGAGGAGCAGCCCATCCGCACCACCATCGCCGCCATCCAGAAAGACCCCGACAAGTTCCACAAGAAGCTGGTGCAGGTGGAGGGCAAAATCAGCGACTATAAGGAGAAAACCTCCCGCGCGGGCAACACCTACACCACCTTCAAACTGGAGCAGGATGGGCAGAAGCTGACCGTCTTCTCCTATGGGCACCTCAAGCTCAGGGATGGCGACGCGGTGGTCGTGGTCGGGCGCTATTACAAGGAGCGGCGTGTCGGACGCGCCACCTTCCGCAACGAGATCGACGCCAGCAGCCGCGAAGGGGGTAAAATCACGAAGAAGGAGTGAACCCTATGGCGAATCGGGAGCGAACGAACGGGGCGGCGCGACGCGACGGGCAGCGCTGGGACTACTCACCGGCACCTGAAGCCCGCAACATCGTCAAAATCAAGCCGCGCTACGGGCTGTTCATCAACGGCGAGTTCGTGGAGCCGAAAAGCGGGCAATATTTCCAGACCATCAACCCCGCTACCGAAGAGGTGCTGGCGGAGGTCGCCTACGCGGGACCCGAGGATATAGACCGCGCGGTGCGCGCCGCCCGCGAAGCTTATGAAAAAATCTGGAGCAAGCTGCCTGGCAAGGAGCGGGCGAAGTATCTGTTTCGCATCGCGCGCATTCTGCAGGAGCGCTCGCGCGAGTTCGCCGTGCTGGAGAGCCTGGACGGGGGCAAGCCGATACGCGAATCGCGCGATGTGGACATCCCGCTGGCGTCGGCGCACTTCTTCTATCACGCCGGCTGGGCAGACAAGCTCGAATATGCCTTTCAGGGTCGCAAGCCGCGCCCGTTGGGCGTCGCGGGGCAGATTATCCCGTGGAACTTCCCGCTGCTGATGGCGGCGTGGAAGATTGCACCTGCGCTCGCCTGCGGCAACACCGTCGTGCTGAAGCCCGCCGAAACCACCCCGCTCACTGCGCTCCTGCTCTGCGAGGTGTTCCAGCAAGCCGAGCTGCCGCCTGGCGTGGTCAACATCGTCACGGGCGACGGTCAAACGGGCGCATGGCTCGTGCAACACCCCGATCTGGATAAAATCGCCTTCACGGGCAGCACCGAAGTCGGCAAAAAGATTCAGAAAGCGGTCGCCGGCACGCGCAAACGGCTCACGCTGGAGCTGGGCGGCAAAGCCGCCAATGTCATCTTCGAAGACGCCGCCATCGACCAGGCGATTGAAGGCATCGTGAACGGCATCTACTTCAATCAGGGTCATGTGTGCTGTGCGGGCAGTCGCCTGCTGGTGGAGGAGAGCATCTTCGAGGTGGTGGTGCGCAAGCTCAGGCGGCGCATCGAGCTGCTGCGCGTGGGCGACCCGCTGGATAAGAACACCGATGTGGGTGCCATCAACTCGCTGGCGCAACTGCGCAAAATCGAGCATCTGGTGCAGGTGGGCATTCAGGAGGGCGCGGAGATTCACCAGAGCAGCTGCCCCCTGCCCGAACGCGGCTACTGGTTCCGCCCCACCTTCTTCACCCGTGTGAGCATGGCGCACACAATCGCCCGCGAGGAGATTTTCGGTCCCGTGCTGGCAATATTGACCTTCCGCACGCCCGAAGAGGCAGCCGAAATTGCCAACAACACGCGCTACGGGCTGTCGGCTGGCGTGTGGACGAACAAGGGCAGCAAATATCTGGCGTTCGCCTCGCGCGTCAAAGCGGGCGTCGTCTGGTGCAACACCTACAACAAGTTTGACCCTGCCAGCCCGTTCGGTGGCTACAAGGAAAGCGGCTTCGGGCGCGAGGGCGGTATCCACGGCTTGAGCGCGTATGTTGCCCTGCCGTCACCTCTGCTTCCGCCCGTGGAGGGTCAACCGCTCAGCGAGGCGGCAGGAGGCTGATGATGCGACTGGTCGGTGTGCTGGCAGCGGTTGCCATTCTGGGGATTTTGCTGATGGTGTGGCTCTATTACGGCACGGGGGGGCGTGCGGGGAATGCGCCCGGCGCACCGCCCGTGAGCCGTGTTAGCGAAACGAAGCAGGCGGCGCACAGCGTGGAGTGCCGCAACAACCTCAGCCAGATTCGAGCCGCCATCCAGATGCGTCAGGGTTCCGATGAGAGCCTGCCCGCCTCCCTCAACGAACTCGGACTGCCCGACAGCATGCTCAAATGCCCCGTATCGGGTCAGCCCTATCAATACGACCCCAGCACCGGCGCCGTCAAATGCACCACACCAGGGCATATGAGTTATTGATGTGTGGCTCCTTCTTGCAAACCTGTGAAAAAGCGGCTTCAAGAGGGCGTCGACCCGTTCTGCAGGCGCATTTGCAAGTACGCGCTGAACTCCAACTACATCGTGGCGCAGCTGGTCGCCCCGAAGTGGTCGGGGGACCAGTTCGAAAATGTGGTCTGGCCGACGCAGAAGCTCTCCTGGTCGACGGCGAAGTTCACCACCGAAGAGTTCATCGAGGCGGTGATTGCCGATGTGAAGAAGCGGTACCCCATCGATTAGTTGTCAGCGCCAGGTTCAAAGTCGGTACGGCTTTCACCTGTGTGAAGCCCCTCACCCGTACCCTCTCCCCCGCTGGCGGGGGGAGAGGGTTTTAAAAGCGGGTATCATTCGCCTGTAGAGCCAGGCGATGTTCAGCAAGATATTGATAGCGAATCGGGGCGAGATCGCGGTGCGCGTCATTCGCGCCTGCCGCGAGCTGGGCATCCGCACCGTCGCGGTCTATTCGGAAGCCGACCGCGACGCCCTGCATGTGCAGCTGGCGGATGAAGCCGTCTGCATCGGCGCGCCGCCCAGCAGCGAAAGCTACCTGAATATCCCGAACATCCTGATGGCGGCGATTATCACGGGCGCGGAGGCAATCCATCCGGGCTACGGCTACCTGTCGGAGCGCAGCAGTTTTGCGGAGGCGTGCGAGGCGCAAGGCATCCGCTTCATCGGTCCGCCCCATACGGCGATTGCGCAGATGGGCGACAAGGCGTTAGCCCGCAAGATCGCGCAGCAGGCGAATGTGCCCGTGCTGCCGGGCACGCCCGATGCCATCCGCTCGGAAGAGGAGGCGCTCCGCGCCGCTGCCCAGATCGGCTTCCCGCTGCTCATCAAAGCGGCGGCGGGTGGCGGCGGACGCGGCATCCGACGGGTCAACACCGAAGAGGAACTCCTGCCCGCGCTGCGGATCGCTCAGTCCGAAGCGCAAGCCGCCTTCGGCTCGCCCGATGTCTATCTGGAAAAATATATTCCCGAACCGCGCCATATCGAGGTGCAGGTGTTAGCCGATTCGCACGGCAACACGCTCTATCTGTACGAACGCGAATGCTCCCTGCAGACGCCACGCCACCAGAAGATGGTGGAGGAGGCGCCCGCGCCCCATGTGGACGCCCGCACCCGCCGCGCGCTGGGCGAAGCCGCGATCAGGGTCGCCCGCGCCGTCGGCTATCAGAACGCCGGCACCGTCGAGTTCCTGATGGATCAGGAGGGCAACTTCTACTTTATTGAGATGAACACGCGCCTGCAGGTGGAGCACCCCGTGACGGAGCAGATAACGGGCATCGATATTGTGCAGTGGCAGATTCGCATCGCGGCGGGCGAGCAGCTGCCCTTCAAGCAGAGCGAGATACCGCTGAACGGGCACGCGATCGAGGCGCGCCTGACCGCCGAAATCCCCGAACACGACTTCACGCCCTCCACCGGGCGACTGAGTGAATGGACGCCGCCGGGCGGTCCCGGTGTGCGCGTCGACAGCCACCTGTACACGGGCTACAGCGTCCCGCCCTACTATGACCCCTTGCTGGCGAAGATTATTGTGCATGCGCCCACGCGCGCGGAGGCGGTGGCGCGGCTGACGCGCGCGCTGCACGAGGTGCGCATCGCGGGCGTGCAGACCACGCGCGATTTCCTGCTGCGCCTCATTCAGACGCCCGAATATCAGGAGGGGCGCGTGTCGACGCTGTTCGTGCCCCGATTGCTGCGCGGCTATGTGCCCACTGGAGGTGGCGTGCGATGAGCGCCGATTCGCCCCGTGAGGTCTCCCCGCGTCGGCTGGCGCGCGAATGGGCTTTGCGCGCCCTCTATCAGATCGAGGTGGGGCGCGGCGAGCCGCAGACCGTCATCGAAGAGGTGCTGGAGGTCGCCCAGCTGGAGCCGGGCATCGCCCGCTACATGCGCGAGCTGGTGGAGGGCGTGCTGACCTATCAAGCCACCGAGCTGGACCCGCTCATCGAGCAGTTCGCGCGCGGCTGGACCATCGACCGCATGCCCGTGATTGACCGCAACATCCTGCGCATGGCGATTTACGAGCTGCGCTATAAGCCGAATGTGCCCAGCCGCGTGATTGTGAACGAGGCGGTGGAGTTAGCCAAAAAATACAGCACCGCCGAATCGGGACGCTTCGTGAACGGGCTGCTGCGCACCGCCTCTCAAGCTATCCGCGAGTCAGAAACCTGATTTTCGCACAAAATTCCCAAAAACTTGCTTTTTGCGCAAAATCCCGGGTACAATTGGGTGTCGTGCCGCATTAAGCATCATGAGGCACCAAAACAATGCGCTACACAACGACGGAGTGGACCGATGTGCGCTCAGGCGCACTGCATGACGGCAGCAACGGCTCCGCGCAGAGCCATCAATCTGTTGAAGCATCGATGAACCCGCGCGGTTCGTCCCGACCCTGGATTCGTCGCCTGCTGGGGCTGGCGATCAGCATCACTCTGTGTTTCACGGTGGTGACCGCTGTGCTACATGCGCAGCAGGAATGCGTCCCGGCAGATGTGAACGGCGATGGCGTGGTGGACGATGCCGACTTGCTGGCTGTGTTGTTCTGCTTCGGCACCGAGACACGACCGACCGTGCCCGATCTCAACCATCTGCTGCGAGCGCGCCTGCCACAGGCGTTCCCGACACGCTTCCCGGCCGCACCCACCGTGCCGTTTGACGGTAGCACGGCTGCCTTCGCCAGCACACGCCCGACAACTGCCGACTCCTTCTTCGATGTGTTTGTGGCATGGAACACACGGGAAGACTTCTGGCAGTTTGAGGTGCCGCAAATCGCGGAGGGGCTGATCGTGGGCGCGGTGTATCTCCCACAGGGCTTTGCTCCTACCGGGGAACCCATCTCTGAGGGCTTCTACCTGGTACGCATGCGCTCGCCCGATGGTGGAAATGAGTGGCTGACGGACCTGCTGGATGCACGCACGGGGCGACTTGTTGCTGCGAATCTGCCCGCGGCTGCGCACCGGGTGATCCGAATCCCCATCCCGGGTACGCGCAACGACATCGCCATCAAGATCGGACCCAACCCCAACAATCCGCAGGGCTTCTGTGTGCAGATATGGCTGAGCTATCTGTGCCCGAACGGTCTCTGGCTGGACCAGGTGCTGATCTGGCAGCGGTGCTTCCCGTAGAGCGCAGCGCAGTGTAGCTCGTCAAGGGGGCAGGTTGCGCGACCTGTCCCCTGCTTTGTTATCTCACCACCAGCCCCAGCCTTTGCGGTAGGGCGGGCGAATGTACCGCTCGGCTTCCGGCGTGTTGGTCACGCGACCCTGCCGACCATCATAGCTGATTTTCTGCCCCACACGGAACGCCACATTCCCCAGCAGCACCGCTTCGGTGAGCATGGTGGCGTACTCGAAGTTGCTGAAGGTGGGACTGCCCGTCTTGCACGCCTGAATCCATTCGGCATGGTGTCCTGCGGGCGCGCGCGGGATGCTGGGTGCGGGCGGCTGGAAGCTGGCGAATTTCGCCTGTGGGAATAGAAAACAGCGGTCGGCGTGCGGGAAGTAGATCACGCCCTGCTCGCCCACGAAGAGGGTGCCGTTGGGCGCGAGCGGCTTGCCCTCCACCAGCGCGTTGCTGGGCTTGCGCCCGCCATCGTACCAGATGAGGCGCACGGGTGGCATCCCTTTGCGGGCAGGGAACTCGTAGCGCACGATGCTCCATCGGGGTCCCGATTCGGGATGGCGCGGCTCGCCCTCCGCCTCCACACTCACGGGCAGCCCCAGCTCCAGCGCCCAGTACGCCGTGTCGATGATATGGCAGCCCATATCGCCGAGCGCGCCCGTGCCGAAGTCCCACCAGCCGCGCCACGCGAACGGATGATACGCGGGATGGTAGGGTCGTGCAGGCGCAGGACCCAGCCACAAATCCCAGAAGAGCGTGCTGGGCACAGGTGGCGTGTCGGTCGGGCGGTCGATGCCCTGCGGCCAGATAGGGCGGTCGGTCCAGCAGTGAACCTCGCGAATCGCGCCGATCACGCCGGAGCGCACAATCTCTACCGCCTGCCGCAGGTTGTCCGAAGCGTGCGCCTGATTGCCCATCTGGGTGGCGACCCTCGCGCGCCGCGCCGCCTCGCGCACCATTCGCGCCTCCCACACCGAATGCACCAGCGGCTTTTCGCAATAGACATGCTTGCCCAGCTGGAGCGCGATCAGGGTAGGGAGCGCGTGCGAATGATCGGGCGTGCTGATGACCACCGCGTCGATATCGCGCGCCGTGTCGAACAGGCGACGGTAATCGACATAGAGGCGAGCCTTCGGGAATAGCTGGGCGGCAGGCGCAAGTCGCTCCAGGTCCACATCGCAGAGGGCAACGATGTTCTCGCTGCTGACCGCCTGCAGATTGTCCCAGCCGCGTCCGCCTGTGCCGATAATTGCGATATTGAGCTTGTCGTTGGGCGATTGACCCCTGCCGAAGCCGCTCTTGAGAAAGAGTAGCCCCATGCCTGCTGTCAGCGTTTGCTTCAGAAACTCTCGCCGCGTCGTCCGATGCGCTTCCATAGCACCCTGCAAAGTTCGCCTCGCCGCGTCCTGTTCCTGCTCGATTTCATGGCTGGAGCCGTTGCTACGGGTATACTTTCCTGTGGAGGCGGAATGCGTGGATGAGAGCGGTTCTGATTAATCGGCTGATTCTGCTGTTTGCCGGGCTGGGCATGGTGATTGCGGGGCTGTTATGGGTATCGCATTCGACGGGCTATGCGCTGCCCTGCACGGGCACGGGCTGTGATGTGGTGGCGCGCTCGCCCTATGCCCGCTTTTTGGGGATTCCGACGGCAGCGTACGGCTTCTTCTACTTTGGGCTGCTGGTGCTGCTAACGCTGTCGCGCCTGCAATATCCGGAGCAGTGGTCGCTCTACGCGCGTTTGCTCGCGGCGTTCAGCACGCTGGGGACGCTCGCTTTTGCTTATCTGACCTATTTGCAGCTGGTGGTGCTGGAGCTGTATGCGAAGGGCAGCCCCTGCTGGTGGTGTTTAGGCGCGGCGGGTTCGAATCTGCTCGTGTGGCTGCTATCGTTGCTGGGGCTGCGCACTGTGCCCACCGAGGACGCAGGCTGGGGGCGCGAACTGCTCAAAGCTATCATGATGACCCTGCTACTAATGGTGGCAGGCGTTGCATTTGGCGCATGGCAGTGGACGCGCGCCAACAAGCCCACCGTTGTCGACGCCGATCAGATACGGCTCAAAAAGCTCTATCTGGATGGGCAGGGCTGGCGAATGGGCAACCCGAACGCGCCCCTGATTATTGTGGAGTTCTCCGACTTCCAGTGCCCTGCCTGCAAGCAAGCCTACGACATTCTGGAGAAGCAGTTCCTGCCGAAGTATGGCGACAGGGTGCTGTTCATCTTCCGCCACTACCCGCTCACCAATATCCACCCGATGGCATGGATAGCGGCGTCCGCAGCGGAAGAGGCGGGCGCACAGGGCAAGTTCTGGGAGATGTACCATGCCCTGTTCCAGAACCAGCAGGAGATGACACCCGGAAACATCGAGCAGATTGCCAAGCGGCTGGGGCTGGACAGCCAGAAAGTGGCGCAGGCGATGCAAAACGAAAATATCTATTTCAGAAAAATCTTTCGTGACCTTTCGGAAGGCTCGGAACTGGGAGTGGACTCCACGCCCAGCTTCATCGTGGTGTATCAGGGCAAGATTCACACGGCACGCGGGACAGGCGCACTGATCAGCACGCTCAACAGTCCCGAAATCCAGGCGTATCTCGGCGAACGCTTCGAGCCGAAACTCTCCACCGAATAAGAAAAACCCTCTCCCCTCTGGGGAGAGGATACGGGTGAGGGGTAAAAAAACAAAAAACAGATTATCCCTCACCCCTCTGGGGAGAGGGTATGGGTGAGGGGTAAAAATACCCCCCGATCACCCCTCTCCACAGCGTGGGAGAGGGGCAGGGGGTCAGGGCAAAAAATGGCAATACGATACTCGGCACCGCGTGGCACGCAGGACATCCTGCCCGACACGAGCCACCTGTGGCTCTATCTGGAGAGCCAGTGGCGCGAGATCTGCACGCGCTACGGCTATCGCGAGATTCGCACGCCCCTCTTCGAAGAGACCGAGCTGTTCATTCGCAGCATCGGCGAGGTCACCGATATTGTCTCCAAAGAGATGTACACTTTCAGGGATCGGGCAGGGCGCAGCCTGACGCTCAAGCCGGAGGGCACCGCGCCCGTCGTGCGCGCCTATCTGGAGCATAACCTGCACGCCACAGGGGGCGTGGTGCGACTGTTCTACATCACGCCGATCTTCCGCTACGAGCGCCCGCAAAAAGGTCGCTATCGGCAGGCGCATCAGTTTGGCGCGGAGATACTGGGCGCCGCCGCGCCGATGGCGGACGCCGAACTGCTCGCGATGGTGATGCACTTCTTCCACGCGCTGGGCATCCCCGACGAGCGCATCGAGCTGCACCTCAACACGATTGGCTGTCCGAAGTGCCGACCTGCCTATCGCGATGCGGTTCAGGCGTTTGGGCAGGCGCATCTGGCGCAGCTTTGCCGCGCCTGCCAGGAGCGCGTGGAGCGCAATCCCCTGCGCGTGCTGGACTGCAAGGAGCCAGCGTGCCAGAAGGTGCTGGCGAACGCGCCCACGATCGACCCCTACCTGTGTGAGGAGTGCCGCGCGCATTTCGAGGAGCTGCAGACGCTGCTCAAGCGGCTCGATGTGCCCTTTGTGCGCGACCACCGGCTGGTGCGCGGATTCGACTATTACACGCGTACCACTTTTGAGGTGCAGGCGCAGGGGCTGGGAGCGCAGAACGCGCTGTGCGGCGGCGGGCGCTACGACGGGCTGGTGGAGGAGTGTGGCGGACCGCCGACGCCTGCGCTGGGCGTTGGCATCGGCATCGAGCGCACGCTGATGGTGCTGCAGGCGCTGGGCACGCCCTTACCAGAAGCGCCCCGACCGCTGGCGTTCGTGATCGCGGTGGGCGATTCGGCGCGCCCCGCCGCCCTGCAACTTGCGCAGCAGCTGCGCCTTGCCGGCATCGCCACCGATTTAGACCTTGAAGGGCGCAGCCTCAAAGCCCAGATGCGCCTTGCCGACCGCTCCGGCGCCCGCTACGCGCTGATCCTGGGCGACGCCGAACTCGCGACGGAGACCGTCACCCTGCGCGATTTACAAACCCACGAACAGCGCACCCTCGCCCAGCACGACCTGCTCAAAGCCCTCCTTCAGCACTGAGCGCCGAAGTTGAACAGCACCGCGAGCAGGTCCGTATCGTCCACCACGCCGTCTCCATTCAGATCAGCAGGCAGATTCGAGCCGTTCTGCCCGAAGGCGAACAGCACCTCCAGCAGGTCGGCATCGTCGATGCGCCCATCGCCGTTCACATCGCCCGCCCGCAGCGTGAGATTCAGCGTGGTGGTCTGCCCGTAGGCGAAGCTGAGGTTCTGGGCACGCGCGCACAGCATGCCAGGCGCCGACACCACCAGATTGTAGGTGCCGCGCCGCACATCCTCGATGCGGTACTGCCCACCTGAATTGGGTGTGGCGGTATAGGTCGCAACCGTCTGCCCATCCGACGGGCGGCGGAACTCCACGCGGAAGCTGAACCCCTGCGGGATCTGGGGCAAGCCAGCGACCTGCACTGTGCCCTCCAGCACGGGCACCTCCAGCGCCAGTATCCAGAAGCCCGTCTGAATATCGCCCGCCAGAATACGGTCATCGCCCAGATAGGGATAGACCGACCAGCAGCCGTTGTAGCCCGTTGCGCCCGTATAGGGCGAGGTGTCGAAGCTGGCGACCCACTCGAGGTGTTTCGTGTCAGGGTTGATTTCGAACACCTGCACGCCCGCCTCGTACCACGAGACATAGACGCGATTGCCCTTGACGAAGGGCTGGTGGGCACAGGTGGCGCGCGAGGTGGGCAGGGCGAAGCTATCCCGCAACACGATGTCCAGCCCACCACTGCTGTTCGGGATCGCTTCATAGAGCTTGATGCCGCCGCCAGTGAACTCTTCTGCCGTCACGATGAATCGCCCATCTTCGGACGGCACAGCGGAGTGGGTGGAGTTGCCTGGCGCCGAGCCGAGCAGGCGCGGCGGCTGAGCGCCACATTGCTCACATCGTAGACCCACACGCCGCTGTCCCATGCCGACGCATAGAGGCGACCGTTGCGGGCGTACACCTCATGCACAAAGCTGGAACCCACATTCTGCACATGCCATGTGGGTGTGGTGATGGTGCCGAACGGCGCGGCGTCAGGCGTGAGCCAGCGCAGGTCAATCACCGCAAACTCCGGGCGGCGGCTGTTCGCCAGATAGAGAAAGCGCGAGTCGGGATCGTACGAAAGGGTATGCACCCGCCGAAAGTTGGGCACATTAATGTTGCCCAGATAGCGCGGGTTGTACGGGTCCCGCACATCGGCAACGAAGGCGCCGTCGGAACCGCTGGCGACCGTTTCGTTGCCTGTGAACAGCAGCCCGTTGCTCGCCTGCACATCCTCCGGACCCGATTGATCGCCCGGTGGCGGGATGAAATAGATGCTCGCCAGCACAGGCGCGTCGGGATTGAGAATGTCCAGGATGGTGACCTGCGCAGGTCCGCCCCAACGCTGGTAATGGGCGCCGAACAGGAAGTGTCCGTCGCCCCACACATCGGCACAGGGCACCGAGGAGGTCCAGTGCGCCCGCATATGCATATTCACGGGCGGCTCCTGACCGTGCCCAATTCCATACAGAATCAGCACCAGCACAGACAGCCATTCAGAACGCCTGTTGATTGCCATAACGATTCACCCCAATAGAGATTCACCTAACACCGAGCGGTTTCCTGCCTGAAAGGGGTTGTGCCGCGTGTGAGCGGCACAACCCATCGCTTCAGCAACCTGTGCCGAACGCGAACAGCACAGTTAACAGGTCGGCATCGTCCACCGTGCCGTCGGCGTTAACATCCTCCGGGAGACAGCCTGTCTGCCCGAAGGCGAACAGCACCGATAGCAGGTCGGCGTCGTCCACACAGCCGTCGGCGTTAATGTCGCCCGCAGGCGCAGGCGCGAAGGCATAGAGGGTTTGCGGGTCCTCGTTGTCGCGCACCGCCGCCACATAGACCGTGCCATCCGCCCCTACCGATGGCGAAACATTGCCAAAGTAGTTGTAGGGCAGCTGGAAGCGCCAGAGCATGGTCGCGTTCGGACCGTTATCGCGCACCGCGTAGAGATAGGTGGTGGCAAAGTCCACCTGATCGGCGGCGTACAGCACGCGCCCGCAGGTGACCACCGGCCAGCCGCTGAACTCGCCGCTGCCAGGCGGTTTGAACTGCCAGCGGATGGTGCCATCAGGACGGATTGCCGTGATGCCGCCCCCGATCACCCCATGCTGGTTCAGGTCCACATTCACACGCTTACCCGCCAGCGGACCCGTTATGCCGACCAGTTGCAACCCGTTCACCACCGCATAAGTGTTCAGGAAGTCGATCTCCACCCGAATGGAGATGGTGCCACTGGTATCGGGCGAGATACCCCGATACACCACATAGTTGACACCCTCCTGATAGCCGGTGAACGGGATGGATTGGCTCACCGTCTGGGTCACACCGCCAACCGTGAACACGGCGTTCTGATCGGTTGCAATCGGGGTGAAGGAGTAGAGGTAGAGGTCGTAAGTGCCCGCGGGTACCTCCGTCAGGTTGATATAGGCGGGTCCGTTGTAGCCCAGCGCGCCGATATAGTGATAGTCGCGCATCAGGTCGTCGCCATCGGAGGGTGGGTAAGTGGACGCCTCGGCGAAGTCGATCACGGCAATATCGATGGTGGTTGCCGAATCGTCATGGGCGCGCAGGTTCTGCAGACTCCAGGGACGCGGCAGGCTATCGCTGCCCACCACCGAGTTCCAGAAGTCGCCGGGCGCCCCTGTGGCTGCGGGACCGACCATAATGGGCGGCGGAACCACCACGCGCCCGCCGCTATAGATGGTGCCATCGCCGCCAATCGCGGGGTTCTGGTACTGGTTCATCCCGTTGAAGGCGTCGGAGAATATCTGCCACAGAATAGTGCCGTCCGACGCACGAAGCGCGGTCAGCACAGGGTTGCCCGCATCGGAGAACGAGGTGATGTAAAGAGTCTGCCAGTCGAGGCTGGCAACGGCGTTACCCCACCAATGATAGTTGAGTCCGAGCGCAATATCGCGGGACCAGACCAGCTGCGCGGAGGTGCCTGTGTCTTCGATCACCGCCGCTGAGCCGACTGTCGCGTTGTTCACGAAGGCGATCCGCGTGCGATTGCTTACAGGGTCCGTCCACACGGGTCCCAGCGTCTGGAACGGCACGCCCGAGGCGAAAGGCGAGTTATAGACCCAGATCAGGTTGCCGTTAGCCGCGTTTAACGCCACGATTTTAGCAGGGTCGGAGTTGTCGCGCACATAGAGACGGGTTCGGTCGGGGCTGAGCAATACATTGCCGCGCCCGAAATCACTGCCTGCCAATCCCAGCTCGCTGGCACGCTTCACCCAGATGGGCGCGCCCGTGTTGATGTCCAGCGCCGCGATGATCGATTCACCCGCTGGCTGAGAGGAGGCACGCCCCGTAGTGTAGACGCGCCCTGCTGCCTCGTCGATGGTAACACCGCTATACGAGAAGTTGCCGAAGCCAATCACGCTCTGGTTCGTGACCCAAATGGTCGCGCCGGTTGCCGCGTCCAGCTTCCAGACCTGACCCTGATGGTTGGCGCCCCAGGTCTTGAAGTACAGGTACTGCCCGCCGTGGCTGAAGGTGATGCTTCCATGCGCAATACCGCGCGGGAGTTGCTTCTGCCACCGAATTTGTGAGGTGGCAGGGCGTGTTGCAGGAGCGAGTCCACGCAATCCCTCGCCATGCGGTGTTGTATGCAGGCTCTGCGCCCACATGCTACCGCTCATCAGCACAAGCCCCACTGCTACTGCGCTGTATCTCATCGCTGCACCTCCTCGTTTGGTTTTTTTCCACCCGCTATCGGGTGAGAATGCTTCCTTTCAATCGAAAGCGTGTATTAGCGGCAGAAGTTGCTCACCGCCTGCCGCATATGGATCGGGCAATCGGTGCCGCAGCGTCCCAGGGTGGTTTCGCCCCACTGCCACATATTGCCGATGGGGGTGTTGCCCTGGCAGCGGCGGGGCATGTAGGTCTGGTCAGGACGGAACCATTTCGCGTGCCCATCCGCCAGGGTGTAGTTGCTGCCATTGTTGTGGGCGATGAGGCTCGTCCAGAAGTTGGCGTCGAGGTCCTGATCCCGATCGGCTTCCGCACAGACCCAGCACTCATCCGAGATTGCCCACCACCACTGCATATTGCCCGGTACGGGGGTTCCGTCAGGCGCCCGATGCAGCACCGTGCCCACCCCGACACACTCGTTGAACATGATCGTGCGAGCCGGCTCCTCTATCTCGGCGTCCGAGCGCACTCTGCCCGGACCTGCCCGCTGATACGGCGGGTTAATCCACGCGATTACATAGGCGTTCGCCGAGAAGTTGCGCACCCCATAAACCCGATAGATTTGGTCCGCCTGCGCGCGACCGATGTTATACCAGCGTCGCAACACATCGTAGGCGATACCCTGAGTGGGGCAGCGATACATGTCCAGGCTCTTCACATAGGGAAAGATTCGCTCCGCCCAGTTGGGAACCAGCCCTGTGCCCTCTGCCGCTGGCGGATAAACATGGTCATAGTCGGTGAGATACATCATGACTGCTTGCCCCAGCTGGCGCTGATGGGTCAGGCAGGCGGTCTGCTCCGCCTTCTTGCGCGCCTGCGCGAACACGGGGAACAGAATCGCCGCCAGAATGGCGATAATCGCGATCACGACCAGTAGTTCAATCAGCGTGAAACCTTTGTGTCGCATAACAATACCTCCTTATGGGCACGAAGTACGCTCCCCCAGATGCACCGCCCACTTGAGTTTGGGTGGGTTGCAGTCAAAAAGGGTTTCGTCGGTCGCCTGCAGAATAGGCGTGCCGTTCGATTGGCGTGCGTAGAGGGTATCTCCACGGAACCATTTGGCATGCCCATCCGCAAAGGAAACAATTGTTCCCTCTGCATGGCGCGTGGAGTAGCCGCCCGTCTTGTTCATGGGTAATACGCGCGTGCGATTCTCAAAGCCGAACGGCATGACCATGAAGCCGCCCAGCGGCTCAGGCGCCGCCGGGTCCACCACACTGTCCATCACCAGAATCGCCGCTGCTGGGCGCGTTACTTTGCTCAGGGAAACGATGTAATCCATCGAGGAGGTATAGGGCAAGCCCCAGAACCAGTTCAGCCCATAGCCCAGGTTCAGGCGGTCGCGCCAGACCGCGCCATAGCCCACATTCGGCGCGGAGGGACAGCGATACACGCCCGTGTCCTTCACATAGGGCGCAATCATTCCCGTCCACAGGAGCGCATCAGGCGATACGGGGCGAAACGCCCATGCCACAACGGGCATCATCTGGCTATAGTCGTTCGCATACATCAGGAACGCCTTCGATATCTGGTTCAGATTCGAGATGCATGCGCTCTGGCGCCCCTTCTCGCGCACCTGCGCGAACACAGGGAACAGGATCGCCGCCAGTATGGCGATAATCGCGATAACGACCAGCAACTCGATTAAGGTAAAGCCGCGCCTGCGCATCATTACCACCACCTTTGTGATTCTACCCTTACGAGGACATCCCTGCTTTTTCGACACGCCAGAAAGCGTGAGGTGGCGGAAATTCACGATTCTAAAATCTGGCGCACACGGGCGAGGTCGGCTTCGGTGTCGACCGCAATCGAAGCATGCTCGAACGGCACCATGCGGATACGGTAGCCGTGTTCCAGCACGCGCAGCTGCTCCAGCGCTTCGGTGCGCTCCAGCGGGGTCGGCTCCCATTCCGCAAACTGCAGCAGCAGCTCGCGCCGATAGACATAGAGTCCGATATGCTTGTAAACGGGCAGATCGGTCGCCTCGCGCGGGTAGGGGATGCGCGAGCGGGAGAAGTAGAGCGCGTTCCCCTGCTGGTCCAGCACCACCTTCACCACGCTGGGCAGGTCATACTCACCAGGTTCCGCGACGCAATAGAGGCTGCTCATCATCACCTGCGGGTCGCGCAGAAGGGGTTCGACCGCGACATCGATGCCGCGCGGGTCCAGAAGCGGCTCATCGCCCTGGATGTTCACATAGATATCGCCGTCGGTACGGCGGGCGACCTCTGCCAGTCGGTCGGTGCCGCTGCGATGCGCGTGGCTGGTGAGCATGGCGCGTGCGCCGAACGATTCGGCAGCCTGCAGAATCTCAGCATCGGGCGTGGCGATGTAGAGTTCGTGCAGGCTCCGCGCCTGACGCGCACGCTCCCACACCCACTGGATCATCGGCTTGCCCGCGATGGGCAGCAGCGGCTTGCCCGGCAGGCGCGTGGCAGCCATCCGCGCAGGAATCACACCGATTACTTTCACGGTCCGATCCTCCACATTACCAGCCCCGACAGCACCTTCGGGTAGAAGTAGGTAGATTTATGCGGCATGCGGGCGCCCGCCTGCGCCACCTGCTGGAGTGTGGTGATGGTGGGCGGGTTCAGCAAAAACGCTGCCGCGCTTGTGCCTGTGCGCACCGCGTTAATTGCCTCCTCCGCCGAGCGCGTGTAGCGGATATCGACCGAGCCATAACCCAGCGCAGGCATCAGTCGCTCGTGCAGCCACCATGCGTCGAGCCGCGCGAGGGCATCGGGCACATCGGGCGGGGCGTTCAGCGCTCGCGGGCGAACAAGCCATGCACCCTCACGCCACAGAAAGCCAACCGCCGTGCCGCCCGACGCCTGCACGCGCTCCCGGAGCGCCTCCAGCGGAACAGGTTGAACCTCAAACGCGGGTTCAAGGCGAGCCTGCCACTCGGCAGGCGTGCCCGCTGGCAACCCTGCAAGCAGGCGATGGGTCGGCAGGATGACCAGACCGGGGTCATCGATGGGCACCAGCAGGATGGGCAGAAAGCGTTCGGGCGAGCCATCGCTGCCATATTGCTCCCCGAAGCGCAGGGCGGTCTCATAACGGTGATGCCCATCGGCAATCCAGACGCGCACCTCCTGAAAGGCGCGCTCGATGCGCTCAATCAGCACGGGATTGGTCAGTCGCTCCAGTCGGTGCATGCATCCTTCGGGCAGGTCGTGCCCTTCCAGATAGGCAATCGGCTCCCAGAGGACGCCTTCCAGCGCCGTCTGCAATGCGGGCGTCGGCTCATACAGCCCGAAAATCGCTTCTAAATGGGTGCGTGTCGCCTCCAGCAGGCGGAAACGGTCCTCTTTGACGCCCGGAAAGGTGTGTTCGTGGGGCAATACGACGCCGCGCTCATATGGTTCCGTGTGCAGCAGCACGAAGTAGCCCGTGCGGGTGCGAGAGGCGCCTGTCAGCGGGTCAATAAATTGCTGGCTGTAGCGATAGAGGGCGGGCTCGGGGTCGGTTTGCAGCACGCCTTCCGCCAGCCAGTGCTGGAGCAGTTTCTGTGCCCGCTGATAGCGCGCCTCGCCATCTTCGGGCAGGGTCAGATGCACGATGTTGTACGGGCTGAGGCGGGTCAGTTCCGCCCGCTGAGCGGCGTCGATCACATCATAGGGTGGCGCCACCACTTCGGGAATCAATCGAGCATAGCGCACCGCTCGAAACGCGCGTACCGTTGCCATTTTCTCCATCAACGAGAGTATACCCGCCCCCCTCTGGCGCCAGATGAATGACGCGCTCCTGAAGCAGTAAGGGGTTCAAGAAGACCTTGTAGCAGCCGAAAGCAGATATGGTGCTGCTGGTATTCCACACGCCTCGGCGACCAGTCGTGTGTACTACCCGGTTCCTTGTCCAAGACCGTCTCTGAAGGATTGAAACCAGGGAGGGTAAAATTGGATGACCCTTTCACAAAGGGCTGGGTAGCCTGCCTTGGAGAGGCTGGAGGCGAGGAGGCGACCGTGCGCCATATTCTCACGGCGAATGACCTGCCGATGCCCGACATGCTGCTGCGCACGCATGCGTGGCAGCGGCGCCTGAACGACGGGCAGTCGGTTCACCCGCAAGTGGTGCGGGGCGTGCTTGCACTGCTGTTCTATGAGCCAAGCACGCGCACTCGCGCGGCTTTTGAGCAGGCGGCGCTCCAGCTGGGTCTGCATCCGCTGGTCATCACGGCAGCAGGCGCCAGCATCCAGAAGGGCGAAACGCTGACGGATACCGTTCGCACGCTCTGTGCGCAGGGCGTGAAGGGGATTGTGTTGCGCCATCCTGAAGCGGGTGCGGCGCACGCTGCTGCGCGAGTGGCGACCGCGCCCGTCCTCAACGCGGGCGACGGCGCACACCAGCACCCCACGCAGGCGCTGCTCGACCTCTACACGCTGTGGGTTCACTTCGGCATGCCTGACCCCGCCACACGCTGGCTCGCAGGGCGCAAGATAGCCATCGTGGGCGATATTGCACACAGCCGCGTGGCGCGTTCGAACCTGATTCTGCTGACGCAGGCGGGCGCGGAGGTGTGGCTCTGTGCGCCGCCAACCCTGCTGCCCGATGCGCCCCTGCCCGATGCCCGCATGACCACCCGCCTGCAGGAGGCGCTCCAGAACACCGATGTGGTGATGGCGCTCCGCCTGCAGCTGGAGCGCATGCAGCAGGGGCTTGTGCCCAGCCTGAACGCCTACCGCCGCGACTATCAAATCAACGAGCGTAGCCTCGCCTGCGCCCGAGCCGATTGCGTCGTGATGCATCCGGGACCCGTTCGGCGCGGGGTGGAGATCAGCGACGCGGTTGCCGACGGCGCACGCTCGCTGATTTTACAGCAGGTGCGCTATGGGCTGGCAGCCCGCTGCGCCTGCCTCGAGTACGCGCTCAGCGGAGAGTAGGGGCGAGGCATGCCTCGCCCCTACATGCGGCGTACCGCCTGCTGCACCACCTGCAGGCATTCGCGCATGTCGGCAATCGGGTCTTCGGGGTTCTCTTCGTACTCCAGCGCCAGACAGCCTCTGAAGCCTGCCGCCTGCAGCGCCCGCAGAAAGCCGACCGTATCCAGATCGCCCCTGCCCAGCACCGTGAAGGTCGTGCGCCCCTTGACATCCTTCAGGTGGACGGCATGCACGCGCTTGCCGAAGCGTCGCACCGCCTCCACCGGGTCCTCGCCCGAACGCAGGAAGTGCCCCGTGTCGATGCACGCGCCGATCCAGTCGGGTTGACCCGCCATCGCCTGCTCCACATCTTTGATCTTATCGTAGCGGGAGCCGGGTCCATGGTTGTGGATGGCGATGGGGATTTTGAACTCGTCGCACAGTCGGGCAAGATAGCCGAAACTAACGGGTTCGGGGTCGGCGGTCAGCACCTCGATGCCCATCACCTTCGCGAACTCAAAGATGGTGCGGGCGGACTTCTCATCCGCGCCGAAGCCTACCACGCCATAGGCGACCACCTGCACGCCTGAGCGTTTGACCGTCGCCTGCATCGTCGCCCACTGCTCGCGCGGCATAAAGTAGGGCAGATGGTTCGGGAACGCCTCGCACAGGTTCAGCCCCAGTTCGCGAATCAGCTCCAGCGCGCGCTCGAAGCCAAAATGACGCAGCGAATAGCTCTGAACGCCCATCCGAAATTTGCCATACGGATTGCGCTTGCTCTGTCTCATATCAGCCTCCCTGTCTGGACTCCGTTAGTTGCTTCAGGTAGCGTGATGTTGAATCGGTGTGTGGACCCGCGTCGGCTTGCGGGTCGATGCCGCGCAGCATCATGCCCTGCCCGCGCGACAGGTGAACCGCCTTCGTTGGGTGGTCAGTCGGGTCGCGCATCTGAACCAGCAAGGTGGTGCGTGACTCCTGCGTGCGGTTGACCCCGGAGCCGTGAATGGTAAGGTAGTTGAACACCACCACATCACCTGCGTGCGCGGGGATGGGGATTGCCATCTCCAGCGGGTACTGCTCAATCGGCAGGTGCCAGCCGCCTTCGGGGTCAGTGGCAGCGGTCCCAGCCGGTGGCTGCCGGGCACCACGCACAGGCAGCCCTTTTCAGGCGGTGCGTCATCGAAGAAGAACACCGCCGCCAGCATTGTGTGTTTCTCGTGGGGAAAGTAGGGGTAGTCCTGATGGAGCGGGAAGGGCGCACCGCGCTCTGGCGGCTTGATAAAGAGCTTGGTGTGATGCAGCTGGATATTGGGTCCGATCAGATCCGCGATTCGGTCGGTCAGGCGCGGGTCGCAAATCAGGCGGGTGAACGCCGCGCTGTGGAACTGCACATTATGGCAGTGCAGCAAGCTGATGGGCATCTCGGTGATGAGCTGTGCGCTGCCCCATCGTGCCTGAACCGCCTGCTCGTCGTCCCAGGCGGTCATCAGCCGCCGAATCAACGCGTGCGCCTCCTCGCGCAAATACGCCGCCTCTTCAGGCGCCAGCACGCCCGGCAGGTGCAGGTAGCCGTTCTCATGATAGAAGGCAACCTCCTCTGGTTGCAGCCCGTACTGCTTGCTCGCCGTTATCATCGCCACGCCTCTAACGGGGTCGATTCGCCCTGCGAAGCGAGCCTCCTGCCTGGCTATGTAACGGCGCCCATGTATTGCGAATCTCTCCCAGCACACCTGCTTGCAGAGCGGCGGCGCCATCCTGTTCTTCTCCACGCGCGAGGAGCTGGGCGGGCTGGGCACGCGCGTGGAGTACGCCTATGCCCACCTGCTGCTGCAACTGGGACATATCCTTTATCCGCCAGCTCCACCAGCGTATCGAAGGGCTGACGCTCTACGCCCGCTACCTACTGGAAGAGCTGCGAGGGGCGACGAACCCGAAGCTGGCGCTCCAGAACGCGCCGCAGGGACTAAGAAAGTATATTGCGAAACAGGTTGAAAGCGTGGACCGACTGGAAATGTTTGCGTTGCTCATAATTGCCAAAGGTCCTGTACCCCAGAAAGACCTGCAGCGACTCCGTAATCTGACAGGCAGAGGCGATTGGAGAGGTGGTGTTGAACGCAATCGGCGGGGGCGAGTCCCGCTGAGGATGCCGCCATTAGACCCGCTCGCGCATGGGTGTGGAACGCCCGCTTATGGTACAATCCCCCTGAAGATGACGCGTCAGGAGTTTGCGGAGCGATTGGCACAGGGGGTGCTGGTTGCCGACGGGGCGATGGGCACGATGCTCGCGCTGCGGGGCGTCCCGATGCCCTACGATCTGGCGAACCTGACCCAGCCCGAACTGGTTCAGCAGATCCACCGCGACTATTACGAGGCGGGCGCACGGCTGATCGAGACCAACACCTACACCTCGAACCGCATCCGCCTGCTGAACATTCCCGAACGGGGCAGCGAGTTGCCACCCGCGCAGAGCCTGCTGGAGCAGTACGGCTCGCCTGACGAGCTGGTGCGCCGCATCAATCAGCGGGCGGTGGAGCTGGCACGCGACACGGTGGGCAGCGACGCGCTCATCTTCGGCTCCATCGGACCCGTCGGCAAGCCGCTGGAGCCGTTAGGCGAGATTCGGCTGCAGGAGGCGGAGCAGGCGTTCACCGAGCAGGCGCAGGCGCTCATTGAGGCGGGCGTCGACGGCATCATTCTGGAGACCTTCACCGACCCGCGCGAGCTGGAGGTCGCCATCCGCGCGGTGCGTCGCCTCGCGCCCGACCTGCCGCTGATCGCCTCCAAAGGCTTTATTGAGGACGGCGAGACGCTGATGGAGGGCTTGCCCGAACGGTTCGCCCGCCACCTCAGCACACTCAGCGTGGACGCGATAGGCGCCAACTGCGTGGTGGGTCCCCAGCGCATGCTGGATATCATCCGCATGATGGTGCATGCGAGCGAGTTGCCCCTCTCGGCGATGCCGACGCCCGGCTTGCCCCAGCTGGTGCGCGGTCAGGTGGTGTACGATATTCAGCCCGACTATTTCGGGCGCTATGCGGCGCGGCTGGTGGAGGCGGGCGCACAGATTGTCGGAGGCTGCTGCGGCACGACGCCCGACCACATTTGCGCTGTCGCCCGTGCAGTGGCGAGCGCGAAGCCGCGCCGCGCCGCCGTCACGGTCAGCGTCGCCCCGCGCGAGCGCCCGCCCGCCGAACTGCCGCTCGCCAGCCCCTCCCGGCTCGCGCAACGGCTGGGCAAAGAGCGCGTCATCACGGTGGAATTGGACCTGCCGCGCGGACTGACCGTGCAGAAGGTGATTGAGAGCGCCCGCCTGCTCAAAGAGAATGGCGTGCATCTGATCGATATCTCAGACGGGGCGCGTGCCCGCCTGCGTATGAATGTGATGGCAATCTCGCACCTCATTCAGGAGCAGGCAGGGATTGAAGTGATGATGCACTTCGCCTGCCGCGACCGCAACCTGCTGGCGATTCAGTCGGACCTGCTGGGCGCGCACGCGCTGGGCATCCGCAATGTGCTGGCAATCACGGGCGACCCCGCCCAGATCGGCGACTATCCGACCGCCACCAGCGTGTTCGATGTGGACGCCATCGGGCTGGTGCGCATTCTGAAGCGGTTCAACGAGGGCATCGATCTGGCGGGCAACACGATTGGCATGCGGGCGAACTTCACGATTGCCGTCGCCTATAACCCGCTGGCGCCCGATCTGGCGCTGGAGCGCGAACGGCTCCAGCGCAAGGTGGACGAGGGGGCGCATCTGGTCTACACGCAGCCGATTTTCGAGCTGCCGATTGTGGAGGCGACGGCGGAGCTGTGCCAGCGGCTGGGCGTGCCGTGGTTTGTGGGCGTGCTGCCCCTGCGCAGCGCCCGCCACGCCGAGTTCATGCATAACGAGGTGCCGGGCATCCGCATTCCTGAAGCGGTACTGCGTCGGATGGCGGAGGCGCCCGAAGAGCGCGCGCTGGAGGTGGGGCTGGAGATTGCGCAGGCGTTCGTCCGCGCCGCGGCGCCCTACGCGCAGGGCATCTATCTGATGCCGCCCGCAGGCAACGCCCAGATCGCCCTGCGCGTGCTGGAGGCGCTCACCTAACACCCACCTCCGAAGTTGAACAGCACAATCAGCAGGTCGGCGTCGTCCACCATACCGTCGCCGTTCACATCTTCGGGCAAGCCGCTGCCCGACTGCCCGAACGCGAACAGCACGGCTAACAAGTCCGCATCGTCCACACAGCCATCACCGTTCACATCGCCTTCCTGCCAGGAAGGGTCCGCATAAACGGCATACAGATAGCAATACGGCTCCTGGCTGTTCTGCCCCAGGATAGTGGTCCCGAAGTAGACGATGCGCCCGTCCTGGGAGAAGCGCGGGCGCGAGAACAGCACCTGATTGCCGCCGTTTTCGCTGCCCAGCAGCACCTCCCAGAGCAGCTGCCCGTTGCTGGGGTTATACCCGCGCGCCACGCCTGGCATGCCCAGCTGAGGTTGCTGTCCCGCCACCAGCACGCGATTGCTCGGGCTGACGATGGGGTACCTCAAAACGCCCCCATCGAAAATCCGCCATCGGCGCGTGCCGTTGGGCGCATACGCGCTCAAATAGCTCAGCGCGTGCGCCACATAGATGGTGCCGTCCACACCCACATCGGGCGCGGATACATCGTTGCCCGGATCGAGGGTGGCGACCCAGCGGAACGAGCCGTTCGAAGGGTTCACCGCCTGCAACTGATGACCGGCTGACGACGAAAAGGTTGTGAGATAGATGGTGCCATCGGGTCCCACTGCGGGCTGGCACTGTGGTTGCGAGAACACGCTCTGGCTCTGCCCGCCTGTGGTAACCGACCATCGTTGCCCGCCTGTCATCCGAAAGGCGAACAGGGACGGCATCGCCACCGCCTGCTCATCGAACGCCACATAGAGCTGGTCCGACTGGCGTCCCGATTGAGAGGCACCAAACACGATTTCAACGCCCAGAGAGCCATAGTCAAACACATTCGGGTTGCCGCGTGCGCTCCAGCGGAGTTGCCCTGCGGGCGTGAGCGAGAAGACACCCCGCCCGCCGCCCGATGTGGAGGTATTGGTCACCGCGTAGATATTCCCGTCAGGACCCACCGTCGGACCGGCAATAATCCAGAGCGCGCCCGATGTGTCGTCCGTGAACTGCCAGCGGAGTGTGCCCGTTGCGCCGTTGATCGCCTTAACGGTGCGCCCCGTGCCCACATAGACCGTGCCGTCGCTGCCGATGGAGGGCGGTCCGTAGGGGATGCCTGCGGCGAAAACCCATTTCAAGCCCCCATCGGGGCTGAGCGCGTAGACATAGCCGCGCGAGTCGTGAACCACAATCGTGCCATCGGGTCCCACAGCGGGACGGTGATAAATATAGTCCGCATCCGCCTGAAAGCGCCACAGCACGCGCCCCTGCGGTGTGCGCGCCGTAACCTGCAGAGGCACCGTATTGCTCGCGCCTGCGGGCGTCACCACCTGCACGGGATGGCTGCCCAGCGCGAGCGATTCGGGCACATAGGCGGTGATGGCGGTATTTGTCCAGCGCGTCGTCCAGCAGCGCACGCCGCCAATCGTCACGAAGCTGCTGGACGAGGGCGCTCCGAACCCCGTACCGAAGATGCGCAGCCGCCCACTGCGGGGCAGGCTCGTGGCGGAAAGCGACTGAATCAGCGGCTGAGCCAGCCCCGACGACCAGCACAGCAACAGATACGCGATCAGGCTCCACCACCGTTCGAAGCCCGCGCGTTTCCAGTATGCCCAAAACCAGCGAGTACGCATGGAATTGCACCTCCTTCTTAACATCCGTTTCCAAAGTTGAACAGCACAATCAGCAGGTCGGCGTCGTCCACCACACCGTCGCCATTCACATCTTCGGGCAAGCCGCTGCCCGACTGCCCGAACGCGAACAGCACGGCTAACAGGTCCGCATCGTCCACACAGCCATCACCGTTCACATCGCCCTGTGGGCGCGTCAGGGAGCGATATTTGATGACGGTCAGCTCCCGCACTTCGGTGTTCAGGTTCCTGAACACGGCGCCCACATAGATGTTTTCGCGGCTGTCCAGCCGCAGGATGCCGGGTTCCACGCCCCAGATGGCACTGCCGCTATCCACCACGCCGCGATCCTGCTCCTGACCCGTCTGCGCGTTCAGCACGAGCAGAATCATGTCGTTCACATAGGGCGGCGAGCTGGTTCTCCCGACCACCAACACATGCCCGGCGGAGTCGACGGCGATGTCGGCTGGCACATCGAAACAGTTCACGCAGTTTTGTCCGTAGAGGTGGCTCCAAAGGCGCGGCGTGCCCGTCGCGCCCCCGCGCTTCACGGTGTAGAAGTTGTCGTTGAAGTTGCTCTCGTTGCCTTCGGGATCGACGCTGCCCGTGATGTAGATATTGCCCTGCGCGTCGAGCGCGAGGCTACGCCCGATGTCGCGAAGCGCCTGCGAATCGATTTGCTCCCACAGCAGTTGTCCATCGCTGCCCCGCAGTTTGATGGTGCCGTAAACCAGTGTCGTACGGGCGGTGGATCCCGTTACATAGATGTCGCCGCTGGCGTCCATCACCATCTTCAGCGGCGTATCGCCCGCGCGCGTGCCCCAGTTCTGCTGCCAGAGGATGGCGCCGCTGGGGCTGTATTTGACGACCATATAATCCGGCTGGTTGTCCGCCATCACTGCCCGTATGAGCAGCACAGGGTTGCCCGTTGGATCCAGCAGCATCTGCACGCCGCTATCCTGCGAGTAGGGCACGCTGGCAGGACCGTCCCAGAGTCGCGTCCACTGCAGCTGCAGGCTGGCGTCAAGCTTGAGCAGCAGTACATCGGCGCCATCACCCGTCGTGGCGCCCATGATGTAGAGATTGCCCTGGGCGTCCACTGCCACAGCCCCGCCACTTGCGGCGATGCCAGCGCCCCGGCTGTAGCGATAGGTCTGCAGCAGGTTGCCCGTGCTGGCGTCGCATTTGAGCAGAATCAGGTCGGAGGCGCCTCCCTGACCGGGCGCACTGCCCGCGATGTAGAGGGCGCCATCAGCACCGAGCGCTGCGCCACCCGCCTGCCCGCTGCTCAACACGCTCGACCAGCGAACCGTGCCGTCGGGATTAATCGCGGCGGCGCGGATGCTCCGATTGCTCGAAGCACCCGTGGAGCCGACGATATAGACCTGCCCCGCGCTATCCACCAACATGCTGGTCAAGCTATCGGAGTAGCTGGAGGCGATGCGCGTAATCCATTCAGGGGTCAGGTCTGCCCTTGCCACGATCAGGCTGCCGACGAAGCTCATTAGCAGCCACCCACCAAGCCTGATAAAACGGCTCTCGCTTTGCATGTGTCCCTCCTCCAGAGGTTTCTGGAACGAATCATCCCCTCCAGTGGTTCCCTGCTGTGCCCCCTGTTAGAGGTCATTATACACCAGAAAGCAGGAGATTGCCCTCCCGTCCCGAAATCCCCTGATGAGGAGGGAAAACGATGCGACTCTACGGCTTTATCGGCACGCTGTTGCTGATTGGTCTGCTGACAGGCTTCGGGCTTCAGCAGCAGCCCAAACCTGCAGGCAAAGAGATCAAACTCTTCAACGGTAAAGACCTGTCGGGCTGGGATTACTATCTGGCGGACCCGAACGCGAAGATGGAGGATGTGTGGAGCGTGGACAAAGAGCAGGGCATCCTCATCTGCAAAGGCTCTCCGCCCGGCTACATCTACACCCGAAAGGATTACACGAACTTCATTTTGAAGCTGGAGTGGCGATGGGCGCCGGGCAAGCAGCCGGGCAACAGCGGCGTGCTGTTGCGCGTGCATGGCGAGCATAAAATCTGGCCGCGCTCTATTGAGGCACAGCTGATGTATATGAATTCGGGCGACTTCTGGCTGATTGACGGCGCGCCGCTGGAGACCGATCCCGAATATGTCGACAAGAACGCGCCGCGCCACCGCTGGCGCAAGAAGACCGCCGAGAAGCCTGCGCCTGAATGGAACGAGTACGAGATTATCGTGAACGGCGACCGCATCACACTCAAGGTGAACGGCGAGGTGGTGAACGAGGGCTGGGGCGCGGAGGTGCGACCGGGCAAAATCGCGCTCCAATCGGAAGGGGGCGAAATCCACTTCCGCAACATCCGCCTGATCCCGCTGGAGTAGCGCGCCTCAGCGCCGTTTGAAGGGGTGCCATTTGCGGCGGCGGAGCTGCCCTTCCTGCCGCGTGAACTGCTTCATCAGGCGGCGCATCTCCATCAGCTGGCGCACCAGCGCGCTCACCTCCTCCAGGCGCGTGCCACTGCCCCGCGCAATCCGCAACTTGCGACTGTAATCTAAAATCTCCGGGTGGCGACGCTCCTGCGGCGTCATCGAAAGGATAATCGCCTCCGCCCGCTTGAGCGCACGGTCATCGACCGCCACCTCACCCAGCTGGCTTTTAATCTGCGAGAAGCCCGGCAGCAGCTGGAGCAGCTGTTCGAACGGTCCCATGCGCTGAATCTGGCGAATCTGCTGGAGCAGGTCGTTGAAATCGAGGCGCGCCTCACGCATCTTTTTCTCCAGCTGGCGTGCCTCTTCTTCCTGGATGGTCTGCTCCACGCGCTCAATCAGCGACAGCACATCGCCCATGCCGAGAATGCGGCTGGCGATTCGGTCAGGGTAGAACGGTTCGAGCGCGTCGACGCGTTCGCCTGTGCCGATGAATCGCACAGGCTTGCCCACCACCGCTTTGATGGAGAGTGCGGCGCCCCCACGCGCGTCGCCGTCCATCTTGGTCAGAATCACGCCTGTCAACCCCAGTTGCTCGTGGAACGCCTGCGCCACATTCACCGCCTCCTGACCCGTGGTGGCGTCGACCACCAGCAGAATCTCGTGGGGTTGAACGGCGGCTTTGACGCGCTGGAGTTCCTGCATGAGCGCTTCGTTGATTTGCAGGCGTCCGGCGGTGTCCAGCACGGCGCAGTCGAGACCGTTCGCGCGGGCATAGGCGACGGCTTGCTGGGCGGTCTGGATGGCGTCGGTGGCGTTGCCCTGCGCGGGGGTGAACACGGGCGTGCCGATTTGCTGACCCAGCACCTCCAGTTGCTTGATGGCGGCGGGGCGTTGCAGGTCGGCAGCCACCAGCAGCGGGTTGCGCCCCTGCGAGCGCAGCCAGCGCGCGAGCTTGGCAGCGGTGGTGGTCTTGCCGGAGCCTTGCAGACCGCAGAGCATCAGCACGGTCGGGGGCTGCGCCGCCCAGTGGAGCGGCTCCGCCTCACCGCCCAGCAGCGCAATCAGCTCGTCGCGCACGATTCGTATCACCTGCTGGTCGGGCGTGAGGCTTTTCAGCACCTCCTCGCCGACCGCTTTCTCGCGCACGCGGGCGATGAACTCCTTGACCACGCGGAAGTTCACATCGGCTTCGAGCAGGGCGAGGCGGATTTCGCGCAGCACCTCGTCGACGGTCTTCTCATCGAGCCGCCCGCGCCCGCGAATGCGCTCAAAAATGCCCTGCAGCTTATCAGTCAGGCTTTCGAACATAGGTAAAGTTTACCTGCGTCCCCACGCCTTGAGCGATCCTTCGGGCAGCACGGTCTGCAGCTGGCTGACTGCCTGGCGGCTCGATTCGGCGAGCGGGCGCGGCACGATGCCCAGCCCCACCAGTCCGATCATACAGGCAAGCAGGCAGATAGCCATCGGCAGGGGCAGGCTCCAGCGGGGCGCGGGCGCATCGACAGGCTCCGCATAGAGGCTAAGCAGCAGGCGCAGGTAGTACGCCGCACCCACCACGCTGGTGAGCGCGAGCAGCACCGTCAGCAGCGTTTGACCCGCCTCCAGCGCGCCCAGAAACAGATACCACTTGCCCCAGAAGCCCGCTGTGGGCGGGATGCCCGCCAGCGCGAGCAGAAAGATTGCCATCGCGAACGCGGTCAGCGGCTGGCGGCGCGATAGCCCGCGCAGCGCGTCGATGGTGGTGGCGTCGCCCGCCCGCGCCATCAGCGACAGCACCCCAAACGCGCCTATCGTCATCAGCGCATACGACGCCAGATAGAACAGCACACCTGTCAGCCCCGTCGCGTTCATGCTCACCAGCCCGACCGCGAGGTAGCCTGCGTGCCCGATGCTGGAATAGGCTAACATCCGCTTGGCGTCGCGCTGGAGCAACGCTGCCAGATTGCCCACCACCATCGATAGCGCCGCCAGCCACCATAGAATCGGCGCCCAGAGCGTCATCATCGGCATCGCCGCGCTCAGCAGCCGCATCAGCACGGCGAACGCCGCCACTTTGGAGATAGCCGCCATCAGCGCGGTGGCGACCGTCGGCGCACCCTGATACACATCGGGCGTCCACATATGGAACGGCACAAGCGCCGCCTTGAAGCCCAGCCCGATCAGAATCAGCACCAGGCTGGCAATCAGCAGCGCGTGCGCGCTCTCGCCGGGCACGGTCGTCAGCCAGCGTGCGCCCAGCTCGCGCAGGTCAACTGTGCCCGTCGCGCCGTACAGCAGCGCGATGCCATACAGCAGGAACGCCGACGCGAACGCGCCCAGCAGGAAATATTTGATCGCCGCCTCCTCCGAACGCACCTCCGCTCGCGCCAGCCCTGCCAGCACATAGAGCGCAAGCGACATCACCTCCAGCCCCAGAAAAACCACCATCAGGTTCGTGCTGATGGTCATGGTCATCGCGCCCGCCGTCGCGAACAACAGGAGCGGGTAAAACTCGCCATAACGGATGTTGCGCGCCCGCAAATAGTCATCCGCGAACAGCAGCACCAGCCCACTGGAGACCAGTATCACCAGATTGAGCAGGGTGGCGATATTGTCGGTGAGTGCGGTGTCCGCCCATGTGGAGAGGCTGGAACCCCACAGCGCCGCCTGAAAATAGGCTGCCAGCGCCAGTCCCAGCAAGCCCATCAGCATCAGTGGCGCGTGCTGACCCCGCGGCAGGAACAGCTCCCCGATCAGCACCACGAGCGCCGTGCCCACCACGATCATCAGGGGCGCCAGCACGCTCCATTCGACCTGCGGTATCCCAAATGCCTCCATGCGTTTTCGCTCCTTCCGCCAGCACGGAAGTATACCAGACGCACGCCCGGGAACTTTTTGACGCCCCTCTCCGTATAAGGTGAGTGGAAGGCACTCAGGAGACCTTCCAATAAGATACTCAAATCGGACACAGGAGGTGAGCAGACAATGCGTATGCTGGTACGACGCGAGCCGGAGAGTGCGCTGATGACCTGGAATCCATTCCGTGAGCTGGAGCAGTTCCGCCGCGAGATGGACGAGCTGTTCAATCGCTTCTTTGATCTGCGACCTGCACGCGCGGAGGCGTTCGAGTTCTCGCCTGCGCTGGATGTGTATGAGACGCCCGACGAGTTCGTGATGTTCGTCACGGCGCCAGGCGTGAGCGAGAAAGACCTGCATGTGGAGATTGCCGATGGCACCGTGACGGTGTCGGGCGAGCGCAAGCCGCTGCTGGAGGGCGAGAATGTCACCGCGCACTACATCAGCCGCCTGGGCGGGTACGGCAAATTCAGCGTCTCGTACACCGTGCCGACCGCCATCGACGAGAAGAAGGTGAAGGCGGTGTACCGCAACGGCATTCTGGAGATTCACCTGCCCAAGGCGGAGGGCGCGAAGCCGCGCGTCGTGCAGGTGCAGGTCGAGAAATAACTTCCTGAACCTCCTCCGCTGGGGCGCGCTCCTGCAAAGGGGGCGCGCTCCAACTCTTTTAAAAAGCCTCTATCGAATCATCTCGCTGTCGCCAGCGGGCGATTAAATCCTGTCCACCGACGAAGAATGCTGTGCTGAGCGCGTCGCTCAGCGTTGCGCTCGGCGCACTCACCGACACACTGCGGCAGGCGTTCGCAGGATAGCCTGTGCGCGGGTCAAGGATGTGCGCGTAGCGGACGCCGTCCACCTCAAAAAACTGCTCGCTGCCGCCCGATGTGGAGAGCGCGCGGTCGCGCAAAGAGAGGGCTGTTCGAGATGCCCCCTCACCCGTACTCTCTCCCCCGCCTGTGGGGGAGAGGGGTTGGTTAGGCGGGATTTCGACGCGCCAGCCGTCGGCGTCGGGCGGCGCGCCCAACGCGTAAAAGGTGCTGCCGCCTGCCGACAGCATCGCTGCCTGAACGCCGAGCTGCTTCAGCCGCTGAACGCACGAGTCGATAGCCCAGCCCTTGCCAATCGCGCCGAAACTGAGTTCCACTCCCTCACGGGCATAATACACCCATCGCCCCTCGGGGTCCAGCAGCACCCACTCCATGCCGACCCGCTCCAGCGCATCGGCAATCTCGTCAGGCGACGGCACGCGATAGCACCGATCCACGAAACCCCATAGGCGCAACAGCGGGGTGACGGTCGGGTCAAACGCGCCCTCCGTCTGTTCCCAGAGCGTCTTGCAGGTCTGCAGGAGCTGGAACAGCCCCGGCTCGACGCGCACAGGCTCGCGGGCAGCGTGCGCATTCAGATAGTTCAGGTCGCTATCGGGCTGATAGAGGCTGAGCTGGCGCTCCAGACGCTTTACCTCCTCACGCAGCTCGCCCGCGATTGCCTCCGCATGGCGCTCATCAGGCTCCACCAGATAGAGTTCGTAATCGGTGCCCATCGCCTGCCAGCGGAAGGCGCGAATCACGGGTTGATCACCGCCTTAAGCGCGCTCTCCAGATGGGGATAGTGAAACTCATAGCCTGCAGCGAGCAGTCGGCGGGGCAGCACGCGCGAACCCATCAGCAGCGTTTCCGCCAGCTCGCGTCCGAAAATCAGCCGCAACGCGAAGGCGGGCACGCGCAACGACGCAGGACGATCCAGCACCCTGCCCAGCGTACGGGCGAACTCGTCCATCGTCACGGGGTTCGGCGCAGTGAAGTTGAACGCGCCTGACAGGTCCGCACGCTCCAGCAGGAACAGCACCGCGCCCACCACATCAGCAAGATGAATCCATGAGAGCCACTGCTTGCCAGAGCCAATTGGACCGCCCAGACCCCATCGGAACGGCGTCAGCAGGCGCTGCATAATGCCGCCACCCTGCCCAAGCACCACGCCGAATCGCATCCAGCACACGCGCACGCCGAGCGATTCGGCAAGTCGCGCCGCCGCCTCCCACTCCTTTGCCAGATTCGCCAGGAAGTCGTGCCCGAACGCGCCGTTCTCGTCCAGCTCAAGGTTCGGATTCTGGTCATAGATGCCGATTGCTGAGGCTTGCAACAATGCGCTGGGACGGTGTTGCACCTGCGCGAGGGCTTCCGTTAGCAACTGTGCGGGTCCGATTCGGCTCTCGCGCAGGCGCTGCTTGACCGCGGGCGTCCATCGCCGGGCAATATTCTCGCCTGTGAGATTGATGATCGCGCCTGCGCCCTCCAGCGCCGACACCCACTCCCCCAGCGTGCGACCATCCCAGCGCACCAGCTCAACTTCGGCGGGCAATCGGGCGCGGGCGCCTGCGCCCTCGCGGGTCAGCACCACGACGGCGTATTGCCCTACACACGCCTGAACCACCGCCCGCCCGATGAAACCCGTGCCACCAGCCACCACCACTTTCATAACTTAACAACCGATTCGCTATGCGAGCGCATATTCCTGCAAATGAAAAAGAGCCGGGCGGCTGGACAACCGCCCGGCTTGGCAGGCACGGCAGGGACGATCCCCTGTCTTTGGGAGCAAAGCCTCACGACATTGCATGGGCAGCCTGTACCCGTTTAAATCGCTTCCCCTCCCACCCGGCACTGCCTCCGTTTCTATCCTGTCAGCAGTGCCGTTGTGCAGAGACTTCAGTCCCTGTTTACGAATTTCTGCTCTTAGCAGTTCCCGATTTTATGGGACTGCTCTCACAGACCGTCGCGAGCCTGCGAGAGACTTTATCCCATCGACATGGGGCGCATCGGGACGGTGCCCTGTCAACTCGCGCTGGCGCCACGGCAATCTTTTGTCCCCGCGCATCTTGTTAACCCCAGTATAACTACTGGTATAGCGGCTTTGGTAGGGACTTTAGTCCTGATTCGGGGTTTTCGAGGGGTTCGAAAGGGGTATACTTCGGTCGATGAGGCGAATGGCGTGGCTTGCTGGCTGGGCGTGTCTGGTGATGGCGCTGAGTCTGGCGCAGCAAAACCGAAGTTCGAGCGTGCAGAGCCTCCAGCAACGGTTTGACCGCGCGATTGCGCTGGCACGACAGGGCAAGTATGAACCCGCTGCCCAGTTGTTGCGCCAGATACTGAAGGAGCAACCGAACCTGGCGCCCGCCCATCTCAATCTGGGGCTGGTCTATCGCATGCAGGGTCAGCTCGACAAAGCCGCTCACCATCTGCGTCGCGCCGTGCAGTTAGACCCGCGCAATCCCACGCCGCTAATAGAGCTGACCCGACTGGCGCTCGACCGCAACCGTCTGGAGGAGGCGGAAGGCTACCTGCGCATGCTGCGCGACCGATTCGGCACCCATCCCGAGTTGCCCCTGCTCGCTGGCTCGCTCGCCGCCCTGCGCGAGAACTGGCAAACCGCCTACGCCGAGTTTTCCAGAGCTGTCAAAGCGCGCCCGAACGACTTCCGAATCCATTACAATCTCGGCATCGCGGCGTATCAGCTCAAACGCTATTCGGATGCACGCCAGCACCTTCAGAAGACGGTGCAGCTCAAGCCCGACTACACCACCGCATGGAAAGCGCTGGGAATGACCTGCGAGGCGCTGAATGAGCCGCGCGAGGCGATACGCGCCTATACTGAAGCCCTCAAGCGCGACCCCGACGACCTGCCCACCCGCCTCAAACGCGCCGAACTGTTTATCCGGGCGCAGGAGCCAGCCAACGCGCTCGCCGATTATCAGCACCTCGCGCAGATTTACCCGAACAATATCGAAGCCCATCTGGGCGCGGGGCTGATGCTGATGGAACTGAAACGCTATCGCGAGGCGCTGCCCTATCTGGGACGCGCTTTCCAGCTGCTCAAACCCGACGACCCACGCTACTGGGAGACGCTCACCGATATCGCCCTTTGCGAGCTGAACCTCAAAGAATACGGCAAGGCGCGTGAACACTTCGCCGAGGTACTGAAATACAGCCCGCGCAACCGACGCGCCTACGAGGGACAGTTCCAGATTCTGCAACTGCAGGAAGCCGAGCAGGAGATTCTGCCCTTTCTGCGCCGCTGGGCGGAAAACCTCCCCGACGACCCTACACCACGCCTGCACATTGCACGAATCTACGAACGCCACAACAATAACATCCTCGCCGAGCAGGAGTACAAAAGCCTGCTCGAAAAGTTCCCTAACAACACCGAGCTGCGCCGTGAGTATGCCCGGTTTCTCAGCCGGCTGGGACGGCTGGACGACGCCGCGAAACAGTACGATTTGATCCTCCAGCAGACACCCGACGAGCTGGGCGCACTGCTGGGCAAGGCGCGCCTGCTGGAGCGGCGCCAGCAATATGCCGACGCGCTCCAGCTCTACCTCAAGGTGCTGGAGCAGCAGCCGCTGAACACGCCCGCCGCGCTGGGCGCCGCCGCCATGTACCGCCAGCTGGGACAGATCGACGAAGCGGGCAAACTCTACCGCCAGCAGGCGCTCCAGCCCGAACCGAGCGAGTTAGCCATCTCCAGCGCCGTCGAGATGTATACGCAAGCCAATCGCGTCGACGACGCTATCGCCTTCCTGCGCGACTGCATCCAGAAGCACGGCTACCGCTACCTGAACATGCTCGCCATCGTGCTGATCCAGAACAATCGCGCCGAGCAGGCGATTCAGGAATATCAGCAGGCGATTCGCACGCTGGAAAGCCGTGCACGCGAAGGAGGGGCGCGGGAACCGCGCCCCTCTGCTGAGGCGATCCACAAACCTCAAAGCGGCACACCCCCGCCCGCAGGGAATGGCAAAGAGCCGAAAGCCATGCTCGAAGCCCTCTATCAGGAGCTGGGGCTGATCTACCGCCAGTTGAACCGCTTGCAGGAGGCGCTGCAGGCGTTCCAGAAGGCGCACCAGCTCAACCCCAGCCGCACCTGGACGCTCTACCAGATTGCCGACCTCCAGCAGCAGATAGGGGATAAAGAGTCGGCATGGAACACCCTGCTCAAAGCGCTGGAAACGAACCCGGACGACATCAGCCTCTACCCGCTCACCGAGCGACTCGCCGCCGAGCTGAAGCGCGAAACGGACTATATCGCTTTCATTGAGCGGCTGGCAGGGCGCGACACAAAAGGTCAGGAGGCGGCGAAAGCCTATGTGGAGTGGCTGCGACGCTCCAACCGCGCCGAAGACGCGCTCCGCTGGCTGCAAGACCGCCTGCGCCAGCGACCCGACGATGTGCCTCTGCTCCAATTGCAATTGAGCCTGCTGGAGGAACTCAAACGCTACAAAGAGACCCTGCCAATTTATGCGCGACTGGCACAGCTGACGCCAAACGATTCGGTTATCCTGCGCAGCTGGGCGATCCGCGCCGACGAGTACGGCACCACGCTGGACGCCCTGCGTGCCTACGAAGCCCTCTTCCGCGCCTTCCCCGATGAAGTCTCCACCGGTCTCAAAATCGTCACGCTCTATGAGCAGCTGGGCAACCGTGAACGCGCCGTGCAGCTGCTGCGCCAGCTGAGCGAGAACTTCCCGAACAACGAGGATGTGAAACGCCGCCTGAACGCGCTCACCAGCCAGAAACCGCCTGCCGATGGCAATCCCGAAAAGCCGAAAGAGCCGTGAAGCGCGAATGGCTGGCTGTGATTGCGATCCTGCTCACGCTGGGCAAGAGCGCAATTCGCGAAGTGGAGAAAACGGCTGCTCGTGAAATCCGCCAGCGCGTCGGTGGCGGCACCATCCAGGTCAAAATCGAACCCGACGGCGTGGACGGTCTGCTGCAGGGACGCCTGAAACGGCTCACAGTGAATGCCAGCCACTTCACCCTGGATGGGCTGCCCTTCACGCTGGAGGAGCATCGCCCCAAAACGGGTCGCATCGAGCGGTTCATCATGCGCCTGCACGATGTGTCGCTGCGCGGGCTGCGAGCGCACACCGTCTACGCCGAAATCCCCGATGTGCGCTATGACCGACGGCTGGTACTCCGCAAGCGCCTCTTCCGACTATCGGGCACAGGCGTCGGACACGCCGAGATCGTGGTGCTACAGGACGACCTGGCTGCCTACATTCGGCGCAAATACGCGCCCTACATTCGGGAGGTGCGCGTCGAGATCACGCCTGCTGAAACGCGCGTGAGCGGCGTCGCGCTCTTTCTGGGCAGCGAGGTGAGCTTCCGGGCGGTGGGTCAGCTTGCCCCGCGCGAGGGACGCTTTCTGGACCTTGCGGAAGCCCGCATCGAAATCGAAGGCGCGGAGCTGGCGCCCGCCGCCGTGCAGAGCCTGCGCCAGTGGCTGAACCCGCTCATCGACGCCGAGCGCGACCTGGGCATCCCCGACGGACTCTATGTGGAGCAGGTCATCAGCGAGCAGGGTCAGATGCGAACGCGCGGCAAAGCCAGCATCCCGCGCAGCAACCGCTCACCATCCCACACAGACACGATTGCACCTGAATCCCCCACCTCGAACATCAGTCGCGCTCAAACTGCATCCAGCCGTGTCGAGACGGACATCCCTTGTGGCAAAAGGTACTTCCCTTTCGAGCGGAGGGGATTCCCTTTCGAGAAAAGGGAGCTTCCTGCGAACACGGGGGTAGGGGCGACGCATGCATCACCCCTACCTTCCTAAAAGTGAGCCGATAGACAGCGGTGGAGTGCGTCGATCAGCGCGTTGATTTCGATGGGGGGCGGCGTCGGGTGGGGATGCCCGAAAATCGCTTCCACAGGCACTTCGGGCGGGCGCACGGGAATCGACGCCTGCATCAGGAACCCGCGCTCGGACACACGCAACGCGCAACCCATCAGCTTGAGACCCGTTTCCGCATGCACGATATCGGTGAAGGCGGGCGTCGCGAAGCAATCACCCCCGTCATCGACGCTTAGCGGGTCGGGCGCTGGCGCCGTGCCCATCGTGGCAGGGATGCCAATCTGCCGAAACGCCGCCACCAGTGCAGGAGCCAGCCACAGATAGACCTGCCGCGGGTAGACCCGATGGCTTACGGGTGAGGGGGTTCCGACCAGCGCCACGGTCAAATCGTGCCCGTGCAGCACCGCTTTGCCTCCCGTGGGGCGGCGGAACAGCGGGATGTTGAACGCCTGCGCCGCCTGCACCAGCCGTTCGGGCAGACGCTGGGCACAGCCATAAGTGATGGCAGGCGACGCCCACTGATACACACGCAAGGTCGGCGGGATTGCGCCCCGCTCGAACGCCTCAAAGAGCGCGCTGTCCCGCGCCATATTCTGTTCCGGCGGGACGACGCCCTCGTTCAGCAGGCGCAGGCAGGCACCTCCTGCGGATAGACCACCTCGCCATGCCATCGCAGGATCAGGTTCTTCGCCGCGCTCGCCTCATCCAGGCGGCGCACGGGCGTGTTGTGCGGCGCGCTCTTCAACAACTCGGGCTGCTCCGCCGCCTCACGCGCGATCTCTAACAGCGCGTTCGCGAACATATCCAGCGTCTGCTTGCTCTCGGTCTCGGTCGGCTCAATCATCAGGCATTCGGGCACAATCAGCGGGAAGTACATCGTGGGCGGATGGAAGCCGTAGTCCAGCAGGCGCTTCGCGATGTCGAGCGCGCGAACGCCATACAGCTGCTTATAGCGCTGCGCCGTGACCACGCACTCGTGCATGCAGAGGCGGTCAATCGCGGGCGGGAAGGCGTCGCGAATCCGCGTTAGCAGATAGTTCGCGTTCAGCACGGCGAACTCGGCAATCGTGCGCAGCCCCTCGCCCCCATACGCCCGAATGTAGGCATACGCCCGCACGAGGTTCAGAAAGTTGCCGTAGAAGGTATGCACGCGCCCGATGGAGTGCGGGTAGTTGCTGGCGAGCGCGTAGCGCCCGTCGGGCGTGCGCACAATGCGCGGCACGGGCAGGAACGGCTCCAGCCGCTCCGACACGCCAACCGCACCCGCGCCCGGACCGCCCCCACCATGCGGCGTGGAGAAAGTTTTGTGCAAATTGAGATGCATGCAGTCGAAGCCCATCGCGGCGGGCTGAACAACGCCGACCAGCGCGTTCATGTTCGCCCCATCGCAAAACACCAGCGCGCCCGCCTCGTGCAGCAGCTCGCACGCCTTCTGCGCGTTGCGATCAAACAGCCCCAGCGTGCTGGGATTGGTCAGCATCATCGCGGCGACCCGCTCGTTCAGCGCGGCTTTGAGCGCGTCCAGGTCGGTGTTGCCCTCCGAATCGGTGGGGATTGATTGCACCGTGTAGCCGCACAGCGCGGCGGAGGCGGGGTTCGTGCCGTGCGCCGAGTCGGGTACCAGCACCACCGTGCGCTGCTCACCCTCACCGCGCGACTCGTGATAGGCTTTGATCAGCATCAGGCAGAGCAGCTCACCGTGCGCGCCCGCCACATTCTGAAGGCTAACCGCATGAAAACCCGTGATGGCTTTAAGGTCCTCCTGCAGTTCGTACAGCAGTTGCAACGCGCCCTGCGCCAGCGATTCGGGCAGCAGCGGATGCGCGTGCGTGAAGCCCACCAGCGCGGCGACCTTCTCGTTGATGCGCGGGTTATACTTCATGGTGCAGGAGCCGAGCGGGTAGAAGCCGATATCGATGCCGTAGTTGCGCTGAGAGAGGCGCGTGTAGTGGCGCAGGGCGTCCAGCTCGCTCACTTCGGGCAGGGCTGGCGGCTCGGCACGCAGATTCGCTTCGCCCAGCAACTCCGTCAGTGGACGCACCGGCACATCACACACCGGTGGACGCACACCCTGCCGACCTGGCACACTGCGCTCGAAAATCAGCGGCACATCGACCGGACGACCCATAGCATTCAGAGTGTACCCGTTTCAACGCCTCGCCCCAGAGCAGTCGCAAGCCTGACAGGTACACTCTCTATCGATGCTGCTGGAGTTGCACATCGAGAATCTGGCGATTATTGAGCGAGTGGACATCGGCTTCGCGCCGGGTTTCAATGTGCTGACGGGGGAGACGGGCGCGGGCAAGTCGATCCTGCTGGGCGCGCTGAACCTTGTGCTGGGTGAGCGAGCGGACCCGTCGCTCATTCGCACGGGCGCCGACCGCCTGCGCGTGAACGCCATCATACAACTACCCAACGACCCCGACCTGCAGGCAACCCTGCAGGAGCTGGGCATCGAACCTGAAACGCACGAGAACGGTCAGCAACTGCTCTATCTCTCGCGCGAGGTGCAGGCAGGCGGGCGCTCCATCGCGCGTGTGAACGCTCAGCCCGTGCCGCTCAACACGCTCAAAGCCATCGGCGACCTGCTGGTCGATCTGCACGGACAGCACGAACATCAGTCCCTGCTGAAACCGAGCAGTCATCTCGACTTTCTGGATCGCTGGCTGGGCGAACGGGTGCTGAACCTGCGCGCCGAAGTACGCGAGACCGTGTGCCGCCTGCACCAGATCGAGAACGAACTGCAGGCGCTAATTGAACGCGAGCGCGAACGCGAGCAGATGATCGACCTCTACCGCTTCCAGATTCAGGAGATACGCAGCGCGCACCTGCAAGCGGGTGAGGAGGAAAGCCTGCTCACGGAGGAGCGACGGCTGACTCACGCGGAAAAGCTGCTCGCGCTGGCAAGCTCCGCGTATGAGTGCCTGATGAGCGAGGGCGGCGCGTATGATCGGGCTGCCGAAGCCGCTCGCCACCTGCACGAAATTGCCCGTATTGACCCCTCCGTCGCGGACTGGCAGGAAACGCTGGAGAGCGCGGCGGTTCAACTTCAGGAGTGCGCGGCACTGCTGCGCCAGTATAGCGAAAGCATCGAGTACGACCCCGAACGGCTGGAGACGGTGATTGCCCGACTGGAACAGATTCGACGCCTGAAGCGCAAGTATGGCGACACGATCGACGCGATCTTAGCCTATGCGAACGAGGCGGAGCAGAAACTGCACGCGCTGGAGCATCAGACCGAGCGGCGCGAGGAGCTGGAGCAGGAGCTGGAGGCGACGCGCGCCCGCGCAAATGCTCTCTGTGAGCAGCTCAGTGATGCGCGGCGCAACGGCGCAACCCGCTTCGCCGAGCAGGTGCGCTCGATTCTGACCGAGCTGGCGATGGAGCGCGCGCAGTTTGTGGTGAACCTCACGCCGAAGCCGATGGACAGCACGGGCACCGACGCGGTGGAGTTCCTGTTCAGCGCGAATCCGGGCGAGCCGCCGCGACCCCTGCACAAAATCGCCTCGGGCGGCGAGCTGTCGCGCGTGATGCTCGCGCTCAAAACGGTACTAACAACCGCCTCGCCGGTGCCAACGCTGGTGTTCGACGAGATCGACGCCGGACTGGGCGGGCGAACAGCGCACTTCGTGGGCGAGAAGCTGGCTCGCCTGAGCCAGCACTTCCAGATTATCTGCGTCACGCACCTGCCCCAGATCGCCAGCCGCGCCCAGCACCACCTGCTGATTGAGAAGCAGGTGGAGGGCGATACCACGCGCGTGATTGTCAGCGCACTTCGCGATGAAGAGCGCGTGCGCGAAATCGCCCGCATGCTCACAGGCGAACCGACCGAAACCGCTCTCCAGCACGCCCGCGAACTGCTCGGCATGTCAGCATCGTCGGTCGAGTAAACTTCATGCGGTTATGGGCGAAGTGTGGCAGCATCCCTATGCGGAAGTCTACGAGTGCCTGACGGACATCCTCAAGTGCAAGTGGACGCTGGCGATTCTGGACGCGATTGCACAGGGGATTAACCGTCCGGGCAAGCTGGAGCGTGCGCTGCCCGGCTTGACCCCAAAGGTGCTGCAGGAGCGCGTGCGCAAGCTGGAGCGGTTCGGGCTGATTCGGCGGCAAGTGTATCCCGAAGTGCCTCCCCATGTGGAGTACGCCTTCACCCCGCGCGGGGAGCGACTGATCGAGCTGCTCAAAACCATCCGCGAGTTCGCCCGCCAGTGGGATAGCGAGCAGCAGACGACCGAAAGCATGCAGGATGGGTGCGAGGCGCGGTGAATCGAACGGGGCGTGAATGTTCGGGCGTTTGTGGAGCGGCGGAAGGCACGCTGGGAGCGGTTTGAGCAGATGGTGCGGGCGGTGCGCTGGGGCGGCGCCCACGCGCTCACCCGTCAGGAACTGAACGAGCTGGGACGCCTCTATCGGCAGGTGGCAACCGATTTAGCCTACGCCCGCCTGCAGGGAGCCGATCCGCCCGTGATCGACTATCTCAACAGCCTGCTGGGTCAGGCGCACGGCGTGTTCTATCGCCCCCCAAGAGCCAGCCTGCGCGAGGGTATCAAACGCCTGTTCTACACCTTCCCGGCAGTGGTGCGGCGGCAGTGGCGGGCGGTGGCGTTGAGCATCGCCCTCACGCTCGCCGGCGCGCTGATCGCCTTCGCGCTGGTGAGCCGCGATCCCGCTTGGACCGCCCGCCTGTTAGACCCGCAGTTCGCCGAAGTGCTGGAACACTGGAAGAGCGGACGACAATATCAGCTGGGTCAGACAGGGCTGGCGGCGGTGATGTCCAGCTTCTATTTTGTGAACAACACGCGCGTGGCGATGCTCTCGTTCGGATTGGGCTTCTTTTTAGGCATTCCGACGGTCTATCTGCTGTGGACGAACGGCTTTCTGCTGGGCATCTTCGCGGCGGAGATGGCGCGGGCGGGCAAGCTGGGCTTCTTTCTGGTCTCCATCTATCCGCATGGTGTACCAGAGATAGGCGCCATCTTTCTGTGCGGCGCAGGCGGGCTGCTGCTGGGGCGCGCCCTGCTGATGCCGGGCGATTTGACCCGCATCGACGCCCTGCGCGAGGCGGGACGCGAAGCCATCTGGCTGCTGGGCGGCTCCATCCCGCTGATCTTCATCGCCGCCTTCACCGAAGCCTTCTTCTCCTTCTACGCCTTTCCGAGCTGGACAAAGTTCCTCTGGGGCACGATTGCGCTCGCCGTTCTGCTCAGCTATATTCTTTTTGTGCGCTCGCCAGAAGAAAATCGGCAGGAGAAGACGACGCTGACGGCGAATCAGCCCCTCAATTGAGCGCAAGGAGGCAAACAAACGATGCAGGGAAGGCAGGAAAGCACTCTGGCGATAGCGATCCGTGTGCTGCAGGAGCAACCGATGCTGGCGGTGATGATGTTCCTGCAGTACGCCATCTGGGGCGCATGGTCGGTTGCGCTGGCGGGCTATCTGGAGAAGGAGCTGGGCTTCACGGGGCTGGGGCTGGCGCTGATCTATAACGCGCTGCCGATTATGAACCTGATTGTGCCGTTCACAGCGGGGCAGCTGGCGGATCGCCTGATGCCTGCCCAGCGTGCGCTGGCGCTGTTTCACCTGCTGGGTGGCGCACTGCTGATACTGCTTGCCTATCAGAAGACGCTGTTGCCGATGACGGTGCTGATGCTGGCATACGCCTTCTGCTATGCGCCGACACTTGCTCTCTCTAACTCGGTCGCTTTCCGCAACCTGAAAGATCCTGCGATAGAGTTCGGACCGATTCGCGTCTGGGGCACGATTGGCTGGATTGTGGCGAACTGGCTGGTTTCGGTAATGCGCACCGCAGGTTCGCTGCAATGGGGGATTATCGATGTGTTTCTGATGGCGGGCGTAATCTCGCTGATTGCGGGACTGATCAGCTTCGCCCTGCCGAACACACCGCCCGCTACGGAGGCGCCGAACCCGTTCGCGTTTATCGAAGCGCTGCAGTTGCTGCGCGACCCGAACTATCGCCTGTTTTTCATCGTGGCGTTTCTGGTGGCGACGGAGCTGCCACTGTATTACATTCTGACCTTTCCCTTCCTGCAATCGGCGGGCGGGCGAGTGGGTATCACCGCCGATAACCTGCCAGCCTGGATGACGATAGCGCAGATTGCCGAGATTTTCACGATTGCGCTGATGTTGCCTGCGGTGTTGCCGATATGGGGTATTCGGCGCACGCTGTTGCTGGGCATCTTTGCGTGGCCAGCCCGTTACGCCGTGTTCGCGCTGGCGTGGGCGCTGCACGAAACGGCGCCGTGGACGGTGTGGCTGGCGGTGGCTTCGCTGGCGCTGCACGGCTTCTGCTATGTGTTCTTCTTCGTGGTAGCGTTCATCTATACCGACATGGTGGCGCCTGCCGATATTCGCTCGTCGGCGCAGGCGCTGATCAATGTGGCAGTGCTGGGCGTGGGCGCGCTGGCAGGCGGCTTTCTGGCAGGCTGGCTCAAGGACATCTTCACCGTTAACGGCGTGACGAACTACACGCTGGTGTTCCTGGTGCCGACGGTGGCGACAGTGGTGATTGGCGTGGTGTTCGGATTGCTGTTTCGGGAGAAGCCGGCAGGAGAGGCGGCAGCAACAACGAATTGATAAATGGCGCTATGGCGGAACCATTATTGCGGTGGCGGGTGCATCTGGCGCGGCGTCAGCCGGAGCGGCTGCCCGTGGTGCTGCTGGTGCTGATTGGCGCACCACTGCTGGGGCTATGGCTGATGGGGCACTGGCTGTTCGCGATCGCTGCCCTGTGGATGGTCTTCTCAGCGACTGCCGACTACCTGCTGCCGATCCGCTATGAAGCGGACGAGGCGGGCATCCGTCAGAAAGGGTGGTCGCCGCGCCTGATGCGCTGGGAGCGCGTTCGGCGTGTGGTGTGGGGCGAGCAGGGCGTGCTGCTTAGCCCCTTCGAGAAGCCGAGCCGACTGGACGCCTTTCGGGGTATCTTTCTCTGGTACGGCGATCATGCCGATGAAGTGCGGGCGCTGGTGGAACGCTTCTGCACCGCCACCCACCAGAGCAAAAAAGCGGTTCGTAAGCGGCGTAAGCAGGCGAAACAGACGGTTAAAATCTGAAGGTGGTGGCGCATGCACGAGTTCTGGAAAGAGCCACTGAGCGAGGAGCGTAAGCAGGAGCTGATCGAGGCGATGGCGCGGTTCGTGGTCAATCGCGGGCTGGCGGCGCCAGCAATAATATTTCTGGAGCTGCATCGCCCGCTGGCGTTCATCGGCTCGCAGGCGGGCATCGCCTTCTCGCCGTTTCTGGTCGCCCTGTTCGGCTTCCAGCGTGTGGACGAATACACTCAGCTGATGAGCGAGCGCGAGAACTGGGATCGGCTCATCGAACGCATCGAGGAGCTGGAGGAGGAGCGACGCGCAGGACGCCAGATGCCTGCCGCCAGCCACTCATCGGAGACGGGAGGGTCCAGCTGAATGCCCTATCAACATGCGCAGGATAACTGGTTCGCGGCGATTATCATTGCGATTATCGCGCTGGCAGTGCTGATTAACATCGCGCGGGCGAAGGCAGGCGCCCAGCTCTACATTCGGCGCATTGCGGGGCTGGACGCCATCGACGAGGCTATCGGTCGCTCCACCGAGATGGGGCGCCCCGTCACGATGATCCCGGGCTTAACCGCTTTCGGCGTGGCGGCCGTGCAGGCGTTGACTATCTTCAAATATATCACGAAACAAATTGCCAAGTTCGCGACGCCGATGCGCCTGCTGACCGCCGATGCAACCGTGTATGCGGTGGCACAGGAAGCGATTCAGGACGCTTATAACGAGGCAGGTCGCCCCGACCTGTATGACCCCGACAGCGTGCGCTTCCTGTCCGACCGCCAGTTTGCCTTCGCATCGGGTGTGGCAGGGCTGATCCAGCGTGAACGGGTAGCTGCCAACTTCATGTTCGGCGAGTTCTATGCCGAGTCGCTGATCTTCGCCGAGACAGGCAACATCGTGGGCGCGATTCAGATCGCGGGCACCGTCAGCTTCACGCAGGTGCCCTTCTTTGTGGCGGCATGCGACTACACGATTATCGGCGACGAGTTCTACGCGACGAGCGCATATCTCAGCCGTGAACCGGTGCTGCTGGGCAGCATGGTGGGGCAGGACATCGCCAAGTTCCTCTTTGCCTGTACCGTGGGCGTGGGAGCGATTGCCGCCACCGTGCTGGGCACGGATCACCCGTTTATCAAGCTGCTGGGTCAACCAGGCGGCTGGGAGCCTTTCGTCGAATTTGTTTCCAAAACTCTTTTCGGAGGGAAATAACCGATGTGGAGATCGGTCTGGCAGGTGGACACTTCGACGACGGCGGGCATCATCGCGATGGTGCTGATTGTATTAGGGGCGTTCTTGCTGATGCTGGGGCTGATCCCGCTGTTGCAGGCGTTGCCTCCGCGTGGGCGGCGTGTGCTGATTGCCTTGATTACCTTCTTCGCAGGCGCCTTTTTTGCGGCTGAGTTCTTCCTGCCGCTGACCAAAGACAATGAGAACTGGCTTACGCCCGGTGTTCAGCCCGCCCAAAATGTGCTGCAGATTATTGGCAGTCTGGCGTTAGGACTGGGCACTTACGGGCTGATACGCCTGCATCTGCGCAATGTGGTGCAACGGCGTGCCCAGTGGGGCTACAGCGTCGTCTTGCTGATCTCCTTCCTCACGATGGCGTTCTTCAGCATCTGGAACACGCTGGCAGCAAAGAACCTCCTGCCCAAAAATTCCGTGCTGGTGCGCGGCTTCGAGATCCTGTTCGACTACACCCTGGTTCAGCTGGACGCGGCGATGTTCTCCATCATTGCCTTCTATATCTATTCGGCAGCCTATCGCGCCTTCCGGGTTCGTTCCATCGAAGCCGGCATTCTGATGTTCACCGCGATGATTATTATGATTGGTATTATGCCGCTGGGCGCCGCAATCAGCAGCTGGATGGGCTTGCCCTCGGAGGTGCCCAAAGACGCGCATCCGTTCTCGCTGGAGTCTATCCTCTATGCCCTGAGCCTGCCAGAAATTGCGAACTGGATTCTGATCAAGCTCAACGCCCCTGTCCAGCGAGCGATCGAGTTTGGCGTGGGCATCGGCGGACTGGCGATGGCGATCCGACTATGGCTGAGCCTTGAACGCGGCATCACCTGAGGAGGAAGCAACGATGCAGACCAGACAACCTGCTGTGTGGGACCGGATGCTGGCAATCGATCGGCGGATTCTCTATCTGCTGCTGTTTGTCAACATTGTGGTATTTCTGCTGCTGCCCGTTCAGTTGAAGGCGGTCATCAGCCCGCCAGCACGCAAGTTCTATAACGCTATCGAAAAACTTCAGACAGGCGACTTAGTGATGGTTTCATCCAACTGGAGCGCCAGCACGATTGCCGAGAATAAGCCCCAGCTGGAGGCGGTTTTACACCATCTGATGCGCAAGAAGGTGCGATTCACGATTATGTCGGTGGAAGCACAGGCACGCGATCTGTCGTACCGTATCGCCCAGCGTATCGCCAAAGAGTATGGGTACGAGTATGGCAAGGACTGGGCTCACCTCGGCTTTTATGTCAACCTGATCGTGGCAATCAAAGGCATGACAACCGACCTGCCCGCAACGGTCAAACAGGATGTGGAGGGTACACCGGTCAGTCAACTGGAGGTTCTTAAGGGCGTGCGCACATTGGCGGACTACAAAATGGTGATCGATGTAACGCCCTCGGGCACGATGCCTCTCTGGGTCTCCTATCGCCCCAAGGGGTTGATTGTCCTCTTCTGCCCCACCTCCGTGATGGCAGCCGAAGCTTACACCTTTCTCGATTCGGGGCAGGTCGAGGGCATGTTGACAGGCGCCAAAGGCGCACAGGAGTACGAGCAGCTGCTGAAAATCAAGGGACAGGGAGCGATATTCGCTAACTGCATTCAGTTTTCCCATGTGCTGATCATTCTGACCATTCTGCTCGGGAATATCGCGATGTTTCTGAGTCGACACGCACGGGAGGGATAAAGCATGGACTGGCTCCAGGAGTTTCTGCCGCTGAGTTGGGAACGGCTCAATATCTGGATAGGGGTCATCTGCACCTTTGCCATCTACTCCATTCTCTATCGGGAGAACCCCTTCTACCGCTTCTTTGAACACATGTACATCGGGCTGGCGGCAGGCTATTCGCTGGGACCCCTGCTGGTGGACATCCTCTATCGCTACTGGGTGGAACCGCTGACGCAGGGGTTCTGGGCATGGAGCTTCGTTGTGCCGTTCGGTCTTTATCTCTATTTCATCTACAGCGAGCGCTACGGCTGGCTGAGCCGCATCGTGATTGGCGTGCTCATTGGTGCATCAGCAGGTCTCTTCTTCCAGGAGTTTGCCTCGCGTCAGCTACCCCAGCTCAATAGCGCTCTGGCAAAACCGCTCTGGCAAACTTCTAATAATGATGTGGTTATCTCCGATGTGCTGAACAACTGGATATTTATTGTCTTCTTACTGTCGGTGTTGACCTATTTCACCTTCTCCTTTGAGCATCGGGGTGTGGTCAGGCGCGTGGCGACCTTCGGGCGCTGGTTCCTGATGATTGGATTGGGCGCGATGTTTGGCAACACGGTGATGGCGCGTACCGCGCTGCTGATTGGACGCATCTATTACTTATTGCATGATTGGTTGCGCATCAGTATTGGAGGTGGCTGACGATGGCGGAGCAGGCGCTCTATGCGCAGCGGGTGGCGAAGTTGCAGGCGGCGTTGATTCAACACGGTGTGGACGCCTATCTGGCGGCGACCCCTGTGAATATGCTCTATCTGAGCGGGTTCAGCGAGCCGCCGCTGGAGCGACTGATGTTCCTGCTGGTGCCGCAATCGGGCGAGCCGTGCTGGTTCATGCCCGCGCTCAGCGCCGAAAGCGCGGAGGCGAACCCTGCACGCTGGCAGGTGCGCTATGTGTGGCACGACTCGGAAGGTCCCTTCCAGCAGCTGGAGCGGTGCGCCCGCGAGCAGAATCTGGAGACCGCCGTGATTGCCGTCGACGACGAGATGCCCGCCATGTTTTTGCTGATTTTGCAGGAGGTGCTGCCCGCCGCGCTGTTTCGGCGAGGCGGCGAAATCATCGCCACCGTACGCGCCCGCAAAGACGCAGCCGAAGTTGAGCGCATGCGCGAGGCGGCGCGACTGACCGATGAGGCGCTCGCCGCAGGGCTGGAACGCTGCATGCCCGGTGTCAGCGAGTGGGCGGTCGCGCTGGCAATCCAGCGGGCGCTGTACGACTTCGGCTCCCATCTGGCGTTCGGCATCCCCATCGTGGCAGCGGGTGAGAACAGCTCCCGACCGCACTACACCACAGGGCATCGCCCCCTGCAGGAAGGCGATGTGATCGTGATCGACTACGGCGGCACCTACGAGGGCTACTGCAACGACATCACGCGCGTCATCAGCGTGGGCGCCGTGCCCGAAGAGGCGAAAAAGATTTACGCCGTCGTGTATGAGGCGCACATGGCGGCGCGGGCGACCGCCAGGGCGGGCGTGCCCGCACAGGAAGTCGATAGAGCCGCGCGGCGCGTGATCCAGCAGGCGGGCTACGGCGACTACTTCGTGCATCGCACAGGGCACGGCATCGGGCTGTCGGTCCATGAGCCGCCCTATATCGTGGAGGGCAACGACGCGCCGCTGGAGGTCGGACACTGCTTCACCATCGAGCCGGGCATCTACCTGCCTGGCAGGTTCGGCGTGCGCGTCGAGAATGTGTATGTGATTACCGAGACGGGCTGCGAATCGCTGAACGCCGAGCCGCCCGAACAGATTCGGGAGATTGTGTAGCCTACAGTTGCTCAAAGATGGGTTTCAGGGTGGGATAGAGTTGCCGATAGAGCGCGTAGGTGCGCTCGTAGGCGGCGCGGTGCTGAGCGTTCGGCGTGGTGCGCGTCGCCAGCTGGATGGTCGCCTCGCACGCTTCAGGCACGCTGTTCCAGAGTCCTGTGCCCACGCCCGCTAACAGCGCGACGCCGAACGCGGGTCCCTCCTCGGCTTGCAGGGTGTGAATGGGGTAGCCCGTTATATCGGCGAGAATCTGACGCCAGAGCGGGCTGCGTGCGCCGCCGCCCGTCATGCGCACCTCCTCGATGGGCACGCCCATCGCCTGCAGGATTTCGAACGAGTCGCGCAAGCCGCAGGCGACGCCTTCCAGCACGGCGCGGGTGAAATGCGCCCGTTGATGCTTGAGCGTCGCGCCGATGAACGCGCCCCGCGCCTTCGGGTCAGGGTACGGCGTGCGCTCGCCCGACAGATAGGGCACAAAGAGCAGCCCTTCACAGCCGGGCGGGATCGGCTCCGCCTCACTGAGCAGACGCTCGTAGGGGTCTTCGCCAGCGGCGCGCGCGGCATACAAATCCACCTGCGCGAAGGTGTCGCGATACCAGCGCAGCGCCCCACCCGCCATCAGCATCACGCCCATCACATGCCAGCAGCCGGGCACAGCATGGCAGAAGGTGTGCGTGCGATAGAGCGGGTCGACGCGCGGCTGGTCTAAGTGTGCAAACACCACGCCGCTGGTGCCGACCGACACGGCGATTCGCCCCTGCTGCACGATGCCGGTGCCGACCGCGCCCGCCGCCTGATCGCCCGCACCCGCCACCACCGGCGTGCCCTCCGCCAGACCTGTGGCTGCCGCCGCCTGCGCATGCAACCGCCCTGTAATCTCAGGCGACTCGTAGACGCGCGGGAACCACTCGCGCGGCAGCTCCAGAATGTCCAGCATCTCGTATGCCCAGTCGCGTTTGGGCACCTCAAACAGCGCGGTGCCTGAAGCATCCGACACATCGGTCGCGTATTCTCCCGTGAGCATGAAGCGGATGTAATCTTTGGGCAGCAGCACATGGCGCACGCGGGCGTAGTGGGCAGGTTCGTGGCGGCGCAGCCAGATAATCTTGCCCGCCTGAAAGCCTGTCAACACGGGGTTCAGCGTTGTTTCCAGCACCTTCTCCTGCCCGACACGCTCGGTGATCCAGGCGCACTCCTCGGCGGTGCGCTGGTCGCACCAGAGCAGCGCCGGGCGAATGACGCGGTTCTGCTCATCCAGAAAGACCGAGCCGTGCATCTGTCCGCTCAGCCCGATGCCCTGAATCTGGCTGGGCGCGATCCCACTTTCGGATAGCACCTGCTGAATCGCGCTGACGGTGGCTCGCCACCAGTCGAGCGGATTCTGCTCCGCCCACAGCGGTTGCGGCGTGTGCAGCGGGTAGGTATCGGCGCCGCTGGTCAGCACGCGCCCCCGCGCATCGATCAACACCGCCTTCACACCCGTCGTGCCAATGTCAAGACCTAACAAGTACATCCCTTAAGTCTCCGTCCCAACTTGCTCCTGCATTTATGGCTCGGCTATCTCACCTGCTTCCATCAGCACCCGCTGTATTACTGCTTCAGAAAGGTACATGCCCGACGATTCCAGCGCTTTTATTTTTTCAGACACCGATGGGATGAATCCTGCCAGTTTGGCAGCCAACAAAATGCCCAGAGTGCCTACTGGCTTCAGCCCAACCTGTTCTGCGAATCGTCGTGCAGCAAGGTCATCCATCACGACCTGCTCGACACCTAAGGCGAGTGCCTGTTCAATAACGGCTCGCTCACCAGGACCCAGCGATGAAGGAATCTGCAGCTGAACGGCATCATAAGTGCATTCGATTAGCCATTCGCTTTTTGCCACCAAGATAAGTGCAGAAGTCTCGTCACCTCCTTGCTCAATCTCGTACCAGACAGTGGTGGGTATAAGCACCTGTTCCGCACCGATACGCAGCAGCTCCAGCGAGTCTATTTTCGCTAACAGAATCGCTGGCGATGCATCAACAATCCGTTTCATTTGCAATCAGCTATCTCATGGGCGGTGGCAATCTCGCGTTCAATAGATTCTTCATCGAGATTGATGGGTGAGACACGGTAGGCAGAGAGGCGGTTAAGAAACTCCAGTCGACTTAACCCCACCAGAGCGGCAGCTGCCCCTGCGCTAAGACGCCCCAGCTCGTATAACTTGACCGCGACAACCATCTGCAGCTCCTGCTGAAGCTGCGATTCGTCCGCCGCCAGCACATCCGCGATCTCATCCGGTATCTGTATCGCTATTGTTCGCATCGTTATGGTCTCATGATACCACCTGAACGCTCTAATCCCCCAGGTTGGGTTCGGTCATTTTGTAGGGGTCGAGCAGCTCTCGAATCTGCTCTTCGGTGAGCAGTCCGCGCTCGCGCACCACATCGATGATGCTGCGGTTCTCGCGCAGTGCCTGCTTGACGATTTCTGCTGCCGTTGCATAGCCCACATAGGGGTTCAGCGCGGTGGCAAGGCTGGGGCTGGTCTCGGCGTACCAGCGGCACTTTTCCTCGTTCGCCACGATGCCCCGCACACACCGTTCGTCGAACACGCGCAGGGCGCTTGTGATAATCTGCAGCGCGAAAAGCGCGTTATACGCCATCACAGGCATCATCACATTCAGCTCCAGCTGACCTGCCTGCACTGCATAATCGATGGTGGTGGCGCAGCCAATCACCTGGAAGCAGACCATATTGACCATTTCGGGGATGCTGGGGTTGACCTTGCCGGGCATGATGCTGCTGCCCGGTTGCACGGCGGGCAGCACGATCTCGGCGAAGCCCGTCAGCGGTCCGGAAGCCAGCAGGCGCAGGTCGCTGGCGATTCGGGTCATCTCCAGCGCGAGGATGCGCAGGGCGGCGCCGACGCAGGCAATAGGCATCTGGCTCTGCATCGCCTCGCGCAGGTCGTCAGCGGGTCGGAAGGGCAGCCCTGTCCACTCGCGCAACAGCTCCACCACGCGGAAGCGGTATCGCGGGTGTGTGTTCAGCCCGGTGCCGACCGCACTGCCACCGATGCCCAGCTCCTCCACCTCGTGCGCGGCAGTCTCCAGCAGGCGCCGGCACTTGCGCACCGTGGCGGCGTAGGCAGCGAACTCCTGCCCCAGTCGGATGGGCACGGCGTCCTGCAGGTGGGTGCGACCCGACTTCAATACATGGTCGAACTCGCGCCCCTTGAGCGCGAACCCCTCTGCCAGCTGATCCAGCACAGGGAACAGTCGCTCCAGCGCCGTCCGCACTGCGATGCGCATCGCCGTCGGGAAGGTGTCGTTCGTCGACTGCCCGAAGTTCACATGGTCGTTCGGGTGAACGATGGTATAATCGCCCCTCTGCCCACCCAGAATCTCAATAGCGCGATTTGCCAGCACCTCATTCACATTCATATGGAACGAGGTGCCAGCGCCCTGATGGAAGATGTCAGTGGGGAACTGGTCGCGCAGCTTGCCCGATAGCACCTCGTCGGCAGCCTGCATGATGGCTTTGCCGATGGATTCGGGGATTAGCCTTAGTTCCATATTCGCCTGTGCGCACGCTTTTTTGAGCAGCACATAGGCGTCGATCATCAGGGGCGGCTCGGTGATGCCGCTGATGGGAAAGTTCTCCTGCGCTCGCAGGGTCTGCAGACCCCAGTAGACCTCAGCGGGTATCGCCCGCTCGCCCAGTGCGTCCTTTTCGATTCTCTGCGCCATTGCTACCTCCCTCACCAGCGATTATACCCCCGCAAGCGGTCAGTTCGCGGCTATCCAGCAGGACTGGGGCTGGGCTGCCCGAATCGGGGTGCGTGCAGGAGGTTCTTACGATGTGGACGAAGGGGCTGGTTGTATTGGTGGTAAGCGCGCTGACGCTGACCCTGTACGCCGATACCGAAATCTTTCAGGCGCACCTTGTAAAGTTTGAACCTGAAGGGGATGCGATTGTTCTCAAGCGCGCTAACAGAGCCGAGCTGAGCGTCAGCCTGCACAAAAAAGCGCGCCTGTGGCTCAACAGGCAGCCCGCTTCGCTGGAGTCGTTTCGGGAGATGGTGGGCAAGCCCGTGATGGTGCGCCTGAGTGTGGGCACTGCCACGCGCCCCATTCTCCGCGAGATGGCAGACCCCGACACATGGAAGTGGCTGGAGCGGGTGCGACGCGGCGTCGTGCAGGGCACGCTGATAGGCGTCGAAGAGGAGTATCTAATCGTGGAGTTCGCCGACCGCACGCGCTTCGCGTACAAAATCAATCCCAGCACGCGCTTTGCGAAAAAGGGTCAACCCGCGACGCTGGAGGCATTCGAAGCGGGCGAGAAAATCTATCTGGCGCCGCGCCTGCTCTCAAACCTGGACACGATGGCGCTGGTGGTGAGCGATAGCGAGCAGCAGGCGGCGATCGGGCGCGAGCGCACTCTGCCAACCGTTCGGGGCACACTGCAAGCCATCGACAAAAGCGCCCGGACGCTGAAGGTGCGCACGCAGGCAGGCGATGTGCGCCTGCTTCGATATGACGAGAAAACCGTCTTCACGCTCAAAGGCAAGGCGGTGGCTATTGACAAAATTAAACTGCCCGTGCAGGTGGTGGTTCATCGGCGGAAGGATGAGGCGGGCAACGACTACGCGCATCGGGTCACTCTGCAGGTGGAAAAATGACCCCCCTCGCTCGCACGCGGGAGTGATTACACCTTGACTCGTTTCCAGCCGCCATGCCTGAACAGCAGAATGAACAGCAGCCCGCTGAAGCAGGAGCTGATTGCCATCGCCCACCACGCGCCGTTTGCGTCCAGCCTCAGCCCGAACGCCAGCAGATAGGCGAGCGGCAAGCGCACCACCCACTGCGTGAGGAGGGTGCCGAGCATCGCCTTGAGCGAATCGCCTGCGCCCTGTAATGCGCCCGCCAGCACGATGCCGAAAGCCAGCAGCGGCTCCGAAAGCGCGTTGATTCGCAGATAGGCGACGGCGAGCGCAATCACCTGCGGGTCGCGCGTGAACCAGCGGGCGAACGGCTCGGCAAAAACGAAGAACACCGTTGCCATCGCGCTCATCACGGCGCACGCCTGCCACGCCGCTGCCCAGCCGAACCGTTCCGCCAGTCGCTCGTTGTGGGCGCCCAGCGCCTGACCCACCAGCGCAGACGCCGCTATCGCGAACGCGAAACCGGGCATAAAGGCTATCGACTCGGCGGTCATCCCTATCGGCAGCGCGGCGACGGCAGCGGTGCCCGCCACGGTCGCCGCCAGAATCATCGTGAACGCCATCGAGCTGGTGGAGTAGATGAGCGTGCGCATCGAGGCAGGAATGCCGATTCGCAGGATGCGCCGAACCCACCGCATCTGGGGCAGCTGGGGGATGGCGAGCGGGCGCGCCCGCATCAGCTGGAGCGCCCACAGCACGCCTGCACCCGCCCACATCGAAGCCGCCAGCGCGATCCCCGCGCCCTGAATGCCCAGCTTCGGAAAGCCGTACCGCCCAAAAATCAGCAGCCAGTCGCCCACGATATGCACCAGCGTCGCCACGATGCTGGCAACCATCGGCGTGCGGGTGTCGCCCTGACCCCGAAAAGTGCCCATCAAACCCATCATAAGAAACATGCCAGGCGTACCAAGCAGAGCCAGCAGCAGGAACTGACGCGCCTGCACGAACGCCTCGCGCTCCAGACGATACCAGCTCAGCACCGCCGGCAGCAACAGGTAGCCCAGCAGGGTCATCAACAGTCCCAGCACCAGCGCGATGCCCAGCGACTGACGCGCCGCCTGCTGAAGGTTGTGGTGATCGTTCGCGCCCACCATCCGCGCCACAATCGCCGTGCCGCCCATCGAGATTGCCATCGCCAGCGTCATCACCAGAAAGACCAGCTGACCTCCCACGCCTGCCGCCGCCAGCGCCACCGCGCCCAGCGAACCCACAAACATCCGATCCAGAAAACTGTTAAGCGTCTGAACCACGGAGGCAACCATCGACGGAAACGCCAGCGCCCACACCGCGCGCCCCACCGAACGCTCCGATAAAAGATTCAAACCCTCTTTGGAACGAGTGCGGCTAACCGCTTCCATACGCCCCGATTGTACCCTGCATAATCGCTGTCAGTAAACCGATAATGAGCATGGCAACCGATGCCGAGGGTGTTCGAAAATAGGGCGGGAACCACGCCCATACCCGCGTCAAGTAGGGGCACGGTCGCCGCGCCCTGTTCAAGCGGCTCGCAAGAGATGATTTTTCGAACAACCTCACCTATGCCTCGCAGGGATTGAGATGCAAAGACGCAGGGTGTTGATGGGTCCGGTGCATGGCACGGAGGTGGACAGATTCCGCCGTGCGCTCGCCGAACACGATGCCCTCCTGTTCTCCTGGGACGCTGGCGCCGACATCCAGTACGACCCGCAAAATACAACTTTTCAACAAATCCTTGAACAGCTGCCCGCTGGCTGGGAGCCAGAGGTGGTGATTTTCTGGAGTCCCGAATATCACCCGATTCCAGCAGGGCTGGAGCAGTGCCCCTATCGGCTGGTGGCGGCGCTGGGCGACTGGAACCTCGCGCTGTGGCGAATTCGGGACACCCTGCGCATGTTTGACCACATCCTCACCGATAAACAGGGCGTGCAGGTATTGCAACGGCTTGGCTCCACGAATGTGAGCCATGCGAAACTGTACGGCTATGACCCCGCGCTTCATCGTCGCCTGCCTGCCGAGCCGAAGGTGTACGATGTGGGCTTTGTGGGCAACCTGAGCCATACGGTACAGGGCGAACGCGCCCGCTTCCTGCAACGGCTTGCCCGCCTGAGCGAGAAATATCACATCTGCATTGCGACGGGGTTGTACGGCGAGGAGTATACGCGCTTCCTGAATCGGTGCCGGATCGTTTTTAACCGCAGCATTCGCGGCGAGATGAACATGCGCGCGTACGAGGCGCCCGCCTGCGGCTGCCTGCTGCTGTATGAGGCGGACAACCTCGAAGTGCGGGATGTCTATCAGGAAGGAGTTCACTTTGTGCCGTACACCGATGACAATCTGGAGCAGGTGATTGAGCAGTATCTGGCTCACCCGGAGCAGGCGGAGCGGATTGTGGAGGCGGCGTGGCAGTGCGTGCAGGACTACAGTTATGCCCGCCAGTACGCGCGCCTTATCGAGCAGGCGATCGAGGCGGTTCCCCCGACGCAGATTGGCAGAATGCGCACCTTCTGTCAGCTCAATAAGCGTCAGCAGGCGCGCGCCTGTGCGCACCAGCACCTGCAGAGCGCATTCGCGGGGCGTGTGCGCTCCGCGCTCACGATGCTGAGCCGCTGTGAGGACGAGCCTGATGCCATTTCGCTTAACGATGAGGGTGTGCTGCTGCTGTTGCTAACTGCCGAGATGCCCGATGCAGGTCTTCAGCGCGACTGTTTGAGCCGTGCCGAGCAGAAGCTGCTGCAGGCGATCGAACAGGAGCCGACGCATGCTGTCGCATTAATGAACTACGCGCTGATGCTCTACGCGACGGGTCGCCTGACAGAGCTGGAGGGCTGGGCGCATCGCGCGCTCAAAGCGCTGCCAGAGTGCCCCCCAGAGATTCTGCGCGACGCGCTGCCTTGGTCGCCTGGGTACGACTGGTTCCGCATCGAGAGTGAGCGCGCCTTCGCTGAAATGGGACACACGCCCGAAGCCTTTGCCGAACAGCTGCGGGGCTTCTACGCGCAGAAGCTCTGCGTGATTCTGGGCGAGCTGTACGCGAGCCGCGACGCGCTTCATTCCGCGATCCATATGTATCAGCGGGCGTTTGAACTGCACCCCCAGCTGGCACAGCCGCTGGCGCAGATGCTGATGCGGCTCAACCGCCACGAGGAAGCTATCCAGTGGCTTCAGCGGGCTATCGAGAAGGAGCCGCTCAACATCGACCACTGGGTTCAGCTCGCGCCGATTCTGCAGTCGGCTGGGCACACAGCACGCCTGCAGTCGGTGTGCCACGAGGCGCTGCTGATAGTACAGGCGTGCCCGCACCTGACGGGCTATCGGGCGTTCTTCGAGCAGATGCTGAGGGGCGATGCGGATGAGTCGAGAATGGCTTCCTGAATGGGTGCATCGTTTTCTGGCTCGCCTGCCCACTCCCCAATCGCGCACGGGCATGCTGATACTCACAGGGCAGGAATCGATTGCTGATGAGCTGGACATCGGCACGCCGTTCCTGATAGCCCATGCGGGAGTGCCTGACCACCCACAGCGATGGCGGGAGCAGGTCGAATCGCTTTTCGACGCGACGGTGCATCTGCTGGACCCTGAGCCGGAGGTGGATGGGCTATTCGCTTTCGGCTGGAAGGGCGTGCGGGCGCCGGAGGTGCGGCGGCGGGTGCGGATGATCCCCCACCGTCGCGCTCTGCAGATGATGGGCGGTGGCGAAACCCAGCTGCTGGAGACGCTTTATGCCCTGCGCGAGTTCGGCATCGTTGCCGATGTCTCCATCGCTCTGCGCCTGCCCGAAGCGCCCTACGACCTCAATCATCTTTTCTCGCTCTACCATGCTGACAGGCTGGAGCTGCTGGAGCGGTGTGAGAAACCGTTCGTGGTATCCACCATCTTCTGGGACTACTCGGAGCTATTGCAGGCGAGCCTCGCGCTGGAAGCCATCTTCTCTCTTGCAGATGAGCGCGAGGTACAGAATCAGCTAACGGCATGGCGTGGGCAGTTCCTGTCCGGTCGGGTTGCGCTCAAGCCTGATCCAGCCATGCGGCGGGTTCTGCAGCTGACGCGCGTGTGGCTGCCGAACGCCATGCGGGAATATGAGCAGCTTGTGCGCACTTTCGGCAGGGGCGAGCAGCCTGTGGTGGTGGTTCCCAACGCGGTGCGCCCCGAACGCTTTCTGAATGCAGACCCCAGCCCCTTCGTTCAGCAATATGGCTTGCGTGATTTTGTGCTGTGCGCGGCGCGCATCGAGCCAAACAAGAATCAGCTGATGCTCCTCTGGGCGTTGCGCGAGACCGATTTGCCGCTGGTGCTGGCGGGTAAGGAGAGTGATGCGGGGTACGCCGTGCTCTGCCGCCGCTGGGCTGGGCGACAGGTGCATTTTGTGGGCGAGCTGGGTCCTGAGCTGCTGGCAAGCGCGTATGCGGCGGCACGGGTTCACGCACTGCCCTCATGGTCAGAGACGCCCGGTCTGGCGAACCTGGAGGCGGCATTAGCGGGCTGCACGCTGGTGGTCGGCAATCGGGGCGCGGAGCAGGAGTATCTGGGACAGTGGGCGTATGTGTGCGATCCGGGCGATGTGGCAAGCATCCGCGAGGCGGTGTGGCGCGCATGGCGGGACACGGACGCCAGTCGGCGTGAGGCGTGCCGCCAGCATGTGTTGAGCCACTACACATGGCGGAAGGCGGCTGAAGCCACCGTCGCGGCGTACGAGCAGGCGCTGGCGATGCCCGCGCGCCTCCTGATCGTGCCCGACTGGGATCGCCCGCAGACATGGTTGCCCGCGCTTCAGTGGCATGGGGAGCGCCATCGAATGAACACGCTGATTCTCTATGCGGGCGCGCTCAACAGCGCGACTGTTTCGCAGGCTTACGAGCGGGTGCTGGACGCGCTTCAGCAGATGGGACTCGATGCCGACACCTGCCCCGATATCGAGATCACCGACCGTCTGCCGACAGCAGATGTGCGCCCCCTGCTGACAGGCGGCGGTTGCGACCCGCTGCTGCAGGCTCAATATGGCGCGCGCTGCCAGCCCCTCTCGGAGTGGCTGACCCGCGCGGCTTAGCGGCGGCGTGGCGGCTGACTCTTGCTACCGCCTGAGCGCGTGGGCGTTATCTTCTCCTCCGCCAGCACCTGTCGGAAGGTTGCCTGCACCTCCCATTCCGCCCAGTGTTCGTCGGGCTGCCATTCGCGAATGGTTTGCGAATCGTACTCGGCACGCAGCTTCTGGCGCACATGACCCGACGCCTGCAGCAGTGCGCCGTCGGCAAGCGCGTAGTAAAAATCGGTCGTGCCCTTGATGGTGCCCTTGATGCGTCCGCGCGGCACACCGCGGTCGCGCAGGCGCACAATCTCCAGCAGGGTGTCGTCCAGCGGGATGTCGATGGTGGTGTCGGTAATCTGCTGCACATGCAGCACAGGACGACCCTTGAGCTCTTTCAAGCCAATCACCTTCACGGTGGCGGGATAGGTGTGGATGGTCGCCTGGCTGAGGTTGAGCCGTCCACCTTTCGTGTCGAGGAAGGGGGTCGGATAGCCGATCTTCCACTGGTCACCCTCACGCACCGCGCCGGGCGGCATCGGATAAAACGGACCGGGCACCACATCGAGACCCACCAGCTGCAAAAACAGCATCGGATCGGGCAGTATATCCAGTCCGGGCGATTCGCTCTCCTCTTCTTCCTGCTGACGGCTCTTGCGGAACTTGCTGGTGGTCTCATCTTCGGCGGGGAAGCCCGACGGCGTGATGCGAATCGTGGCGCTGAACGGCTCGGGCAGCTCCGATTCGGCGAAGAAGTCGACTACCTGCTTGACATAGCGGAACGAATAGCGCATGCGCGCCTGACCATTCTCGTTAACCGAGAGAATCTGGGTGGTAATCTCTAGCTGGGCGTCGACATTAATCGGGAAGCTACCGTCAAAGAGGGAGGAGCGCACATCGCCCTTGAGGTTGTAGACGGCATTGAACTTCTGGCGCATGCCCACCTCGTAGAGGCGGCGCACCAGATAGCTGCGCACCCCCGCCTGACCATGCAACGCGGCGACAGTGCCGAAAACCGTCACACCGATAAGGAACAGATAGCCAGCCCTTCGCATTGGTTTCACCCGTTGCTTATTTTATCCGCTGGCGAGGGCGATTCCTGCTTTAAGCGGTTTCTGCTGCCGGTCGGGGGAACAGCACGGTGGCGACGATGCGCCCGTTGCTGTTATGGAGCTGGAACCGTCCGCGCAGGGTGCCCCGCACGAGATTATCGATGATGCGCAGTCCCAGCGTGTGGCTCCGGGCGGGGTCAAAATCGGGCGGCAGCGGCTCGCCGTCGTTGCTCACCTCCAGCAGCACTTCGCCGCTGGTGTTCTGCACGCGCACATCGATCTGACCCGCATCGCGCTCTTTGAAGCCGTGTTCGATAGCGTTCTGGATGAGTTCGTTCAGAATCAGCGCGACGGCGGTCGCCTGTTGCAACGGCAACAGCACATCATCGCCTTCCACACTGCTGCGCACCTGCTTGCCCGGCGGCACGAGCGCCTGCTTCGTGTTGTGCAGGATGCTGGAAGCGATTTTGCGCAGGCTCACCATGTCCAGGTCCTCGCGCGATAGCAGTTCATGCACCTGCGCAATCGCCAGAATGCGGCTCAAGCTGTCCTGAATCACCTCCTCGACGGTTTTATAACGCGAGTAGTGCATCTGGAGGCGCAGCAGGCTGGCGATTTGCTGGAGATTGTTCTTCACGCGATGGTGCATCTCCTGAAGGATGGCGCTGCGCACCATCAGCTTGGCGTGGTCAATTGCGAGCGCGGCGTGGTTGGCGACCGCTTCGAGCGTGCGCAGCTCCTCATCGGTGAACAGGTGGGGGCGGTCGGTATAGCAGTTGAGCGTGCCGATGACGCGCTCGCGCACGCGCAGGGGCACGCACACCATCGAGTGCAGTCCCGCGCGCTTGGCAATATCGGGGAATCGGTATTCGGGGTGCGCTTGCACATCGGGGATGACCAGAATACGGTTCTCGGCGACGGCGCGTCCAGCGATGCTTTCGCCCACGCGCAGGGGCGGTTTCTGGCGATACTCCTCGCTGTCGGCTTGCGTCGCCTTCAGCACCAGCTCACCTCGCTCCTCATCTAACAGCATCACCGTGACGACCTTATAGCCGAGCGTCTGGGCGGTCATGTGAACCAGCAGCTGCAGCACCTCTTCCAGATAGAGGTTGCCCGTGAGCGTGCGACTGATTTCGGAGAGGGTGGCGACCTGATGCGCCTGACGCTCCAGCTGTTCGATACGGCTCAGCTGCTTGAGCGCGCCGGCGAGGTGGCTGGCAATGCCCGATAGCAGCCGAATCTGTTCCTGCTTGTACTCTTTGGGTTTGCGCGTGCGCACGCTGATGACGCCAATCACCTCGTTATTGCCGATCAGCGGCACCGCGAGCATGCTCTCGTACTGCTCCTCGTTCAGCTGGGGATACAGTTTGAAGCGGTGGTCTTTGTACGCCTGGCGGGGCACGGCGACAGGGCGTCGCTCGCGGGCGACCCAGCCGACGATACCCTCGCCCAGCTGGAGCCGAATCTCACCGATGAACTGGCGATCGTCGCCGGTGGCGGCGCGCAACACCAGCTCCTTACGGCTCTCGTCAAACAGAAAAATGTGGCAGATTTCGGTCTCGGTGATGCGCATGGCGATTTCGGCGATCGACTGGAGCATCTCTTCGGAGGCGAGGGCGGTGCCGGTGGCTTCGCTGATCCGATTCAGCGCTTCGATTTCCGCTTCGCGATCGGCGAGGCGAGCCTCCAGCCGGCGGATGTAGTCCTGCGCCGCCTGCAGCTCACGCTCCTTGCGTTCCAGCTCGTCCAGCAGGTGCGCCGGGTTCGAGAGGTCGAGGCGGGCGCGGCGCCGCCGCTTGAGTGCCGTGCGCAGTCGCCATGAGCGAAGGTATCGCATAGCATGGAGTATACCCACAGCCGTAGCAGGGGCATCCTGCCCCTGCTACGAAGCATGGGTATACTTGCGCTCTGATGAGAGGGCGATACTGGCTCGCAGGGCTGGCGGGGCTGTGGCTGATGGTGGGCGTGCTGGCGCAGTCGAAGCCGCCTGAAAAGATAGAAAAGCGCATTGCACCCCATGTGGTGCTGTTTCAGGAGGTCAGCACGGAGCCGCCGCTGGTGGTATCAGGCTTGCGCATCACACCATCACGCTCCGTGCGCCTGATGGCAGCGCTGGGCAACGATGTGGTGCTGAGTGGCGACCCGACGCGCGGGCGGGAGGCGGTCAGTCGCGCGGCGTGGCGCCATCGCGCGCTCGCCGCCATCAACGCCGACTTCTTCCCCTTCACAGGCGACCCGCTGGGACTGTGCATTATTGGAGGCGAAATCGTGAGCGAACCGTTCCCGAACCGTCCCGCCGTCGGCTGGACCATGCGCGGCAGGGTGGTAATGGGCGCGCCCGAACTGGACGCCGAAGTAACCCGCGCCGACGGGCAGCGCTTCGCGCTCACAGGCATCAACCGCCCTGTGAGGGCAAACGGCGATCTGGTGCTGTTCACCAGCTTCTTCGGTGTGAGTGCCCAATCAGAGGCGGCGGGCACGGCATTAGTGCTGGATTTGCTGCAGCGCCCGCTGCGGGTGGGCAGCACCGTGCAGGCGGTCGTGCGCTCCGTGCTGACCGATGTGAACAGCGTGCCGATCCCCTTCACCGGCGGCGTGCTGATGGGCACGGGCGAAGCGAGCCAGTTCCTGCAATCGCTGCAGGCGGGTCAGAAGGTGCAGATTCGCATCGACCTGCGGGGAGAGGGCGCACCTGAATGGCGTGAGGTGTCGGAAGCCGTTGCGGGCGGACCGTGGCTGGTGCGCAACGGCAAGCCTGTGATCGCCGAAGAATTGGTACGCGCGGGCTTCAACAGCGGATTCATCGAGCGGCGCCATCCGCGCACGGCGGTCGGACGCACGGCGAAGGGCGAACTCATCTGGCTGGTGGTGGACGGACGCCAGGCGCACAGTCAGGGCGCCAGCCTGGCAGAACTGGCGCAACTGATGCTGCGCTACGGCGCCATCGAAGCCATCAATCTCGATGGAGGCGGCTCCACGACACTGGTGGCGTACAATCTGATACTGAACAGCCCATCGGACGGCAACGAGCGCCCTGTGGCGAATATGCTGCTGCTGTTCGATGACAGCCTGCGCCCTGCACTGCCGCGTGAAACCTATCGCGTCGAGCCGCCCGCCGCCACGCTGAAAGTGGGCGAGCAGGTGCGCTTCCGAATCTGGCGCGGGCGCGAGCCTGTCTCCACCTGGGACGCTCTCTGGGGCTGCAGCAGCGGGCTGGGCTTCATCGACCAGTGGGGACGATTCACCGCGCTTCGCCCCGGACAGGGCACAATCAGCGTCTATATCGACCATCAGTGGCTACAGGTGCCGATTACAGTGGAAGCACCATCGCCGCCTGCAGAACCCAATAAAAATGGAGGCGCCGGTGGGAATCGAACCCACGAATAGAGGCTTTGCAGGCCTCCCCCTTGGCCACTTGGGTACGGCGCCTCTCAATCTGGTCATATTATACCCCATCATGCGCTGATGAGTCAAGCTCGGCGGCGAATTTTCGAACACCCTCTCCCTCCCTTTGACACGCGCGTTTTTTATGGGTATACTGTGTGTGCAAAGGGGGATAGCGGTGCCGTTCTACGACCCGTTAGGCGATCTGACGCCAGAATTGCAGAAGGCAGCCCGCGCCGCGGTGCGCTATGCGTGCCAGCACTTTTGCCCATCTGCGTACACGCCCGACTACTGGCGCGACGAATGCCTCCAGATTGCTGGCGTGGCTGTCTGGTACGCCAGCCGTCATTACAAGCCCGATTACGGCGTTTCCTTAACGACTTATGCCTACATATGCGCCCTGCGAGCGCTCAAAAAGGAGTATGGGCACATTACCCACTTGTACCAGCATGAAGCCCCCTGGCCCACTAATCCCGAAACGGGTGAGGAGCTGGAAGTGGTGGATGTAAACGCCCAGGAAACAATCGAGTGGGCTGTGTGGCGTGGCGAGCTGCTGACGGCACTGGCAAAACTGAGTCCGCAGGCGTTCTGCCAGCGCGGGCGCTACCTGCAGGTGCAGGTGGTCTTCTCGCGTCGCCGACAGGGTCAGCAGTGCAGTCGTGAGGTGTGCCGCGGCGCGTTCGGTGATAGCCCCATCCTGTATGACCTGACGATTGCGTCGCTGTGTGAGTGCCCGCGCGGTGCCCTGCAGGGCACGCTCTACTGCGATCGCAATCGCAACGGCTCGCAGGACGCCAGCGAGAACGGGCTGGCAGGCTGGACGGTCGTGCTACGCGACACGCACGGCAACACTGCCAGCGTGACCACCGACGCGCAGGGACACTATGAAGTGGAGACGCTGCCCTCGGGACGGTACGAGGTGGCGGTGGTGATTCCGCCTGCCTGGCGCGCGGTTACGCCTGCGACGGGACGCTACGAGGTAGAGGTGCAGGAAGGTCGCGCCTATCGCCTCGACTTCGGCGTAGCGTTGCGGGCGGATGTGAACGCTGACGGCTTCGTGGGTGACGACGACCTGCTGTCAGTGCTGCTCGCCTTCGGCAGCGCGGGTCAGGAGCTGCCCGAGGATGTGAACGGCGACGGGATTGTAGACGATGCCGATGTGCTAATCGTGCTATTAGCCTTCGGCAGCGGATGCTAACGATGAAGGGGCGTGGGTCTAACCCCCACGCCCCTTTCCGATTGTCGGTACGCCCCGAAATGCCTGCACCCGGTGAAGTACTCTGTTCATAGAACTCAGAACCCCACCGCCACGCACCCGGAATCGCCCCAGATGTGCTCGTCGTTTGGGTCGGTGTGATGACAGGTTATGTGCGGTGGAGGCGTGCCAGTTATCCCGGTCTTTTGGTGGCGCCAATACTCTATTATACCCCATTTTTCGCAAATCGAGAAGAGCCGGGGGAAATTTCCTCTTCGAAAGTGGTCGGGTTTAGCCAATCAGCAGGGTGATACCCAGCCAGCGTTCCAGCAGGCTGAGAATCGCGAGCGTGCCCCATGCGCCCGCCAGAATCTGCAGCAGTCCCGTTCGCAGCAGGCGCGTGCCGAAGGGGGGCACGCTTCCGCTGTAGGGGCGTGCTCGTTGCAACAGCTCTTCGCCCGCGCGAATTGCGTTCCGGAGCTGCTGCTCGGTGGGCGGCTTCGTGGTCGCCAGCCACTGCAGCAGCTCGCCGAACGGTCGCCAGAACATCACGGTGAACAGCAGGGCAAACAGCAGGGCGAGGTCGCGGGCGCCGCCCACCTCCGGTGTCATGCCCTGCAGGAAGTTCGCCAGCCCCAGAAACAGCACCACCCCTGCCACCAGGTTCGTGCCGCAGCGCGGGTGCACGCGTGGCATGCGGCGCACCACCTCCAGCACCAGTGGCTCGCCCCGCTCAATCGCATGCACCACCATATGCTCCGCCGCGTGCGTGCCCGCTATCGGTAGCAGGCGCATCAACAGCAGGAACAGCACGAACTCCGACGCGCGCAGCACCAGCCCCATCAGGTCGCTCGCCAGCCAGGTGTAGGCGTAGGGCGAATCGTAGTAGCTCAACAGCGGGATGTTGAACTGTGTCTGCACCCAGCGGGCGCCGCCGACCACGATCCAGCTGGCAGCGAGAAAGAGCAGGAACAGCAGTGCGCCTGTGAGCGCCAGCCCGAGGTCGCTTGCGCCCGCGCGCACCATGCCGTTGGTCAGATAGACGCCGAGCGGGGTCGCCATCCCGCCAATCGTGCCGACCGATACACTCGCATGGGGGCGACCGATGAGGCTGGCGACATTCACCACGCCCACATAGCGCCCCCAGGGATCAACCCCCAGCGCAGGTCGTGAGGAGTCGACCAGCTGTTCGATGGCGGTCTCGGCGGGCGCATCGATGGGCACAGGGATGAAGGCGTTTTCCATCCAGCGGGCGACGGGTTCGCTCCAGTGGGCGCCGCTGGCGAGCGCGTCGCGCAGCCGCTCCTCGGTCAGCACCCCGACTGGCTCGCCTGCCACCACAATCGGCAGCACGCCCGCGCCGCCCTGGGTGAGCAACTCCGCTGCCCGCAGCAGGCTATCATCGGGATAGGCAGGCGTCACCCGTTGCAACTTGTCCGCTACATAACCGCTCATGGCGATTCCTCACCCATTGCACGGTCAAACTCCAGAAATCGCTCGTACTCCAGCAGCTCATACAGCTCGGCGCGGGTCTGCATCGCCTCCAGAAGCGAGCGCTGGCTGCCCTCCGCTTTGAGCGTGGCGAGCGCATGCTCGGCGGCTTTCATCATCACGCGAAAGAGCGTCATCGGGAAGATGACCATCTTGTAGCCCAGCTGGGCGAACTCGCGGACGCTGATATAGGGCGTTTTGCCGAACTCGGTCATGTTCGCCATCAGGGGCAGCGGCACGGCGCGCGCGAACCGTTCGAACTCGTCAGGCGATTGCAACGCTTCGGGGAAGATGGCGTCGGCGCCTGCGTCGGCGTATGCGCGGGCACGGTCAATAGCGCCCTGCAGACCCTCCACCGCGCGCGCGTCGGTGCGAGCGATAATCACGAAGTCGGGGTTCTCACGCGCCCGTAATGCCGCGCGAATCCTGGCGACCATCGCTTCGGTGGGGATCAGTTCTTTGCCCTCTAAATGCCCGCACCGCTTCGGGTTCAGCTGATCCTCGATATGGATGCCTGCCAGCCCTGCCCGCTCCAGCATCTGCACCGCGCGGGCAACCTGCAACGCCTCGCCATAGCCCGTGTCGGCATCGGCAACCGCAGGGATGGAGATGACGCTGGTGATATAACCGCACACCTGCGCCATCTCTGGGAGTGTAATAAAAGCGTGATCAGGCAATCCGAGCAGGCTGTTGGTTACGCCCGCGCCCGAAATATAGACCGCCTCGAAGCCGTGATACTGCACCAGTCGCGCCAGGATCGCGTTATAGACGCCGGGCATTACCACGATATTGCGCTCCTGCCAGAGCAGGCGTAATCGCCCGCCAGGGTTGTGCAATCGCTCACTGCCTTCAAGTGGGAACCGCATCGCCTGTTCACCGTCAGCTATACGGGCGAGACGCCCGGGCTACTGTGCTGACGCTCGCCTGCCAATCATCAGAATCTCCTCGCGGGTGAGCGTGACGACCTTGCGCAACATGCGGGCGGACGGGTCGCTGGTGTCCAGATAGCGCCTGTCAGTCATGCCGACGCCATCGGTGCCGATGCGATCCTGAATCTGGGGCGAGGCGTAGCGCGGGTCGAAGATGAACTCCACCTCATATTCGGGCGCCTTGAAGGGGTACATCTTCGGGTCTTTGCTCATGTCGATCTCGCGGCGGAACTTCATCTCCCGCACTGCCAGCGAATCCTGCATATAGGTGAGGTTCTTATCGATTTCGAAGGAGAAGACCTTGAGCGCTTTGGGAGAGTAGTTGATGGTTCTGCCCTTGTCGCGCAGGATAACCGTGACGCGCGCACCTATCGTGGGGATGGCGAGCCGTCCCTCGACCAGAATCACGCGCGGGCGTACCACTTTGACCGTCGCATCGAACTCCATATCCAGCGGCGGCTGAGTCTCTGGTTCCGGACCGTATCGGCGAGTTACATCCAGCACCGTCTCCAGGAAGTTCTTCAGGCGATTGTCGAACAGGACATGTCCTTCCCAATCTTTGTGGCGCGTTTTTTCGGCGTCCAAAAGCAGCTGCCCCCAGGTGTCGATGGCTTCATCGAAGCGACCCGCTTTGAACAGCGCGTGTGCCAGCGTGTGGCGTCGCGCAGGGATCATATCGGGGAACGAGTTCGCTTTCTGCAGCCACGGCACCGCGCTCACAGGGTCCTGAATCTTGTGGAAATACATCCAGCCCATCTCGAAGTAGAGGTCCCACACATTCGGGTTGTTTTCGATGCCTTCGTCCAGGAACTTGAGGGCGAGCGGGATGTAGCGTCGGTCGGAGCGCTGCGCTTCGTCGGTGAAGTTATAGCCCATATGCCATGCGCCGGTGGTGTAGACATCGATGTTGTGCGGATCGAGCCATGTTACCAGTCGCAGCATGGGCAGGATGGCGTCGTAGTTGCCCGAATGGAAGAAGCCGTCCGCCCGCACCCAGAGCATGCCTGCCAGGAACTCGCGGAAGCCCGCAAAAGCAACCAGCAGCTGGTCAGGCGACAGCCCCACGGGAGCCGCCTGCTTCGGTGCGTAGTTCTTGCTCCAGAGCGGTAAAATGCGCCACTGCAGACCCGCCTGAACCAGCAACAGAATCAAAGCCGTTAGCCAGAGACCACGCGATGACCGTCTCATCGTCTCACATCTCCCGCTGATTGAAAATCAGGATGCTGCCCACCAGCAGCAGCGCGATATACACAATCGCGTAGGCAATCGTCTGGATGAAGTACGCCGTCTCGTCGGTCAGCACCTGTTCGGGATTGATGATGGGGTTCTGGATGTTGAAGTTGGCGAAGTTGGGCAGTATGAGGGTAAGAATCTGCACGGGCACGCGCGTGAGCGGCGTCACTTCAGGATTGCGCTGAATCGTTTCCAGAAAAGTACTCATCAGGTTGCCCATCAGGAACACGCCCGCCGACAGGAAGTAGTTCACCAGCGGCGAGACGAAGGTGGAGAAGAAGAGCGTGACGGCAGCCAGCAGCGAACTCTGGAAGAAGAACATCACGATGCCTTTCAGCACATCGATGTTGAACTCGCCCAGCGACAGGCGTGTCACCAGCAGGAACACCAGCCCCATCATGGCGTAGATGAAGGCGAGCGTGCCAATCGCGCCGAGCAGCTTGCCCAGCACGAACTGCCACCGCTGAACCGGCTTGGATAGAATGGTGTAGATGGTGCGCCGCTCAATCTCGTTGGGGATCAGCCCTGTGCAGAGGATAATCGCGATGAAGGTTCCAGCCAGCTGAATAATGCCGAAGCCGAAGCTCAGCACCAGCGTGCGTTGCCCGCGTCCGGCGAACGGCTCGAACGCGGGGCTGATCAGAATAATCACCAGCGCGGTTAGCAAGATGACCATCAGCACGCGCTTGCGCACCGCTTCGCCAAAGGTTGCACCCGCAATCGCAAAAGTGGCGTTCATCGTTTGCGCCCTCCCTGAATGGTTTCCACGAACAGGTCTTCGAGCGTGCGACGGTAGGGCTTGACGCTGATGATGTGTCCGCCGTTCGCCCGCACCAGATCAATCACACGGTCGATGGAGCCGTCGTCGGGCTGTTCGACGATCAGGCGTCCGTCGTGCAGGCTGGGTCGCCCGCCCAGCTGACGGATTGGCTCCAGCACATTCTCGCCCACCTTCTCGGCAATCATCTCCACATAGCCGCCGGAGAGCAGGTCTTCGAGCTTGCCCAGCTGAACCAGTTCGCCCTTATTGAGGATTGCCACGCGGTCGCACACAATCTCCACATCGGAGAGCTGGTGCGAGCTGATAAAGAGCGTTTTGCCCTGCTCGCGCAGCTCCAGTATCAGGTCGCGGATGTCGATGTGGGCGATGGGGTCCAGCCCTGCGGTCGGCTCGTCCAGGATCAACAGTTCGGGGTCGTTCAGCAGGCACTGCGCCAGCCCGATTCGCTGGAGCATGCCCTTGGAGTAGTTGCGCAGGGGCTGGTTCGCCGCGCGGGACAGCCCGACCCGATCGAGCAGCTGATCCACGCGCTTGCTGCGCTCCGGCTCCGGGATGCCAAACAGGCGCGCGTAGAAGGTGAGAATCTCCTTGCCCGTCATATATTCGTAGAAGTAGGGGTTTTCGGGCAGATAGCTCAGGCGATAGTGGGTCTCCGAATCGCCCGCCGGCTTGCCCAGCACATAGGCTTCGCCGGAAGTGGGATATAGAATGCCCAGCAGCACCTTGATGGTGGTCGTCTTGCCCGCGCCGTTGGGACCCAGAAAGCCGAAAATCTCGCCGCGATACACCTCCAGATTGAGGTTTTTCACGGCGTCCACCGTCTGGCTACCCCACCAGCTGGAGTAGCGCTTGGTCAGGTTAACCGTTTTGATAACCACATCGCTCACGATTGAATGACCTCCCATAAAAGCGTTGTTTGCTTGCTCCCGAAGGTTGCTCCAGAAGTATACCCGTTCTGGCGCGGGGGCAGGGTGTCCTACCCCCGCACGGCTCAATGCGCGATATGATGGGCGCGCACCTCGCGAATGACCGTTACCTTCACCTGTCCGGGGTACTCCAGCTCGGACTGGATTTTGTGGGCGATTTCGCGGGCGAGCTGATGGGCGCGCAGGTCATCCACCTCGTTCGGTTTGACCAGCACGCGCACCTCGCGTCCCGCCTGAACCGCGTACACCTTCTCCACGCCGTCGAAGCTCATGGCGATTCGCTCCAGCTCCTGCATGCGGCGCAGGTACTGCTGGAGCGATTCGCGCCGTGCGCCGGGGCGCGCCGCCGAGATGGAGTCGGCGATAATCACCACATGCGCTTCGAGGCTGGCAGGCTCGATATCGAAGTGGTGGGCGCCGACGGCGTTGCACACAATTTCAGATTCGCCGTAGCGCTGCAGGAACTCCATGCCCCCAATCGCGTGGGGACCCTCGGTGGCGTTGTCGAGCGCTTTGCCGATGTCGTGCAGCAGGGCGGCGCGTTTGGCGATGCGCGTATCGAGCTTGAGTTCAGCGGCGAGCAGCCCCGCGATCTGGGCGACCTCGATGGAGTGGTCCAGCACATTCTGGGCGTAGCTGGTGCGGTAGCGCAGCTTGCCCAGCGTGCGTACCACCTCAGGGTGCATGCCTGTCAGCCCGACCTGCAGCACGGCTTCCTCGCCCGCCTGCCAGATGCGCCGCTCGATCTCGACGCGAGCGCGCTCGTACTCCTCCTCGATTCGCGCAGGATGGATGCGCCCATCCTGAATAAGGTTCACCAGCGTCATGCGGGCGATCTCGCGGCGCACAGGGTCAAACGATGACAGCACCACCGCTTCGGGCGTGTCGTCGACAATCACATCGACGCCCGTTACATGCTCAAAATGGCGCACATTGCGTCCCTCGCGTCCGATGATGCGCCCCTTCATCTCATCGCTGGGCAGGTGGATAATCGTGATGGTGTTCGCGCCGACATGTTCGACCACGCAGCGCTGGATAGCGTCGAGGATAATCTGTTTGGCACGGCGTTCGGCGTCGCGGCGGGTCTCCTCCTCGATCTGGCGGGCAAGGATAGCTGCCTCATGTTCCAGCTCGTCCCGAAACTCGTTCAGCAGCAGTTCGCGCGCCTGGTCCGCGCTCATGCCGCTGATGCGCTCCAGTTCGAAACGCCGTTGCGCCATCAGCTCGCGCAGTTCGCCCTGCTTCTTGGTAAGCAGCGCTTCGCGCTCCAGCAGCGCCTGCTCCTTCTGCTCCAGCAGTTCGAATCGGTGTTCGAGCAGCTCTTCGCGCTGGAGCAGTCGCTGTTCGAGTCGCAGCACCTCGTTGCGTTTCTCGCGCAGCTCCTGCTCGGTCTGCTCGCGGATGGTCTGGGCTTCCTCGCGGGCTTTGAGCAGCGTCTCGCGCATGAGCGTCTCGCGCTCGCGCTCGAACTGCGCCCGCTCCTGCTCCACCGTTGCCCTGATCCGTTGTGCCTCTTCGAGCTGATTCCGTGCTTGCTGAATCCAGTCCTCTGCCTGCACGGTGAGGTTCTGCTGGAACCGTCGCACCGCGACTCGATAGCTGATACCTGCCGATAAACCAGCCGCAATAATGACAGCGGTTATCCAGATAATCGTTTCCATCGGATTCGCCTCCTGTTAGCGTCGTCCGACCCGTGCAACGGATCGGATAGGCTTTACTCATCGATACGCACATCGTCCAGAAAAGGGTTCCACTGGTGGAGGGCGTGCTCGGCGACCTCTGGTTCGAATCCGCGCTGGATGAGGAATCGGAACCAGCGGGCGACTGTGCGCATGTCGGGCGGTGGGGTCGGCTCGCCGAACCGTTGCTGGAGCGCCCGCACCGCGCGGCTCTCTTCGTCGCTGGCAAGCGTTGCGGGCGGTTCCAGCCCGCGCCGCGCAAATTCGCGTTCAATCCGTTGCCGTCCCGATGGCTCTGTCTCTTCCAGCCGCTCCGCTAACCGCTGGGCAACCCGCTCATCACAGAGCCATCGCTCCTGCAGCAGCCATTCGAGTGTCTGCTGCACGATCGGCTCCGGGAAGCCTTTCGCCCGCAGCCGCTGCTCCATCTCCTGGCGCGAGTGGTCCCGCGCGCGGATCCAGCGCAGCGCCTGCCGCTTCGCCTGCACGAGAAGCTCGCCTTCCATCGCGCTCGCCCTCCTGAAGTAAGGACGCGCTGACCGTGCCGCACCTTCGCGAGATAGCCCACCGCATGGCGTTTTCGAAAAGGATACCCGACGGGCGGGTATAATGCACACGGTTTTATGGCGATTCGCGTGCAGCTGGGGCAGGACGAGGTGCAGGTGGAGCCGGGCGGGTCGGCACAGCTGATAGCGACGGTGCGCAACGAGAGCGACCAGTCCGACCAGGTGGCGCTGGAAGTGGAGGGCATCGACGCGGAGTGGTGCGCCATCCCCATCCCGTCGTTCACGCTGGCGCCCCGCGAAGAGGTGCAGGAGCGCATCCTGTTTCACCCGCCGCGCAGTGTGGAGAGCCGCGCGGGTGTCTATCCGATCGTGATTCGGGCGCGGTCGCTGGAGAACGGCGAGAGCGGTGTGGCGCAAGCCAGCCTCGTGATCCGCCCCTACAGCATGCTGACCCTCGAAGTCGCACCCAAACGCGCCGCCGCTTCACCCCTGCGCAAGCAGGCAGACTATGAGGTCACCGTCGGCAACCTCGGCAACACGGAGCAGACGGTGAACCTGTTCGCGTCCGACCCTGAAGACGCGCTGGCGTTTGAGTGGGAGCGGGAACAGCTCCGTCTGGTGCCAGGTGAGACGCGCAGGGTGCTGCTCACCGTTCAGCCGCGCCAGCTCCCCCTGCTGGCAAACCCCACTCTCTACAGTTTCACGATTGCGGCGCGCAGCGCGGAAGACCCGATGCGCTCCGCCCATGTGCAGGGTCAGCTGGAGCGCCGCGCCCTGATCAGCCCCACCACCGTTGTGTTCCTGCTGATGCTCGCGCTGTTGCTGATGGTATGGGCGTACACACGCCCGCGCCCCGTCGAAATCGAGCTGTTCATCGCCGATCCCGCGCACATCACCGCCGGCGAGACCACCAGCCTGCGCTGGCGTGTGCGGAACGCCGATCAGGTCATCATCATGCCGGCAGTGGGCGAGTTCGATCCCAGCAAGACGCAATCGGTGGAGGTCAAACCGACCACCACGACCACTTATCGGCTCATTGCTCGCAATCGGTACGGGGAGCGCATGGCGGAGGTGGTGGTGATTGTGCAGAACGCGCCCGAGCCGCCCCCACCCGCCATCGCGAAGTTCTTCGCCGACCCGCCCACGGTCAAGCGCGGCGAATCGGTGATCCTGCGCTGGGAGGTCAAAAACGCAACCGAGCTCATTCTGTTCCCGCCCGGTCAAAAGCTCGACCCGCTCACACCCGGCTTTGAGCATCGCCCCTCGCGTACGACGGACTACCAGCTGATTGCTCGCAACAGCGCGGGTAAGATGGTGAGCAAGACGGTGCGCGTGGAGGTGGTTGACCCCTCGCAGGCGCAGATTGAGCGTTTTGAGGCGACGCCCGCCACGATTAACGCGGGTGAGAGCGCAACATTGCGCTGGGAGGTCCAGAACGCGCGGCGCGTGGTCATCGATAACGGCATCGGCGAGGTGTCGCCCACCACAGGCGAGTTCATCGTCACACCCAGCGCCACCACCACCTACACGCTTACGGCTTATGACGCCGACGGTCGTCCCGCACAGGCGAAGGTAACCATCACCGTGCGCTCACCTGAAGCGAGCGGTTCCACCCCCACATCCCCTCCACCCACCACGCCTCAATAAACAGAGTTCCCGAAAGCCCCTGCGGAACGCGTACAGGAGGGAAAACGCGCCCCTGCTCAAACCATCTCACACAGGTTGGGATTGCTGGAGGCTGATAAGCGCAACGCCCTGCTGGAACTGCACCTGGGCGGTGAGGTTCTGGTAGTGCTGGAGCAGCGACTGCTGGAGCGCCAGCTTCCGTTGCTGTTGCTCGCGTTCGACCAGGGTCTGCGCCAGCTGACGCAGGACCGATTCATTGGGGGGCTTGTAAAGATAGTCGTACGCGCCTGCGCGAAAGGCTTCGCGGGTGGTCTCAAAGCCGACCGCCTGCGCCGTCACAAGGATGTAGAGCGGCTCGGGATGGCGCTGCCTGAGGGTCTGCAGCACATGGATGCCGCCCGTGTCCGCAGGATCACTCGCTTGCAGACAGGTGTCGATCAGCACGAGGTGGGGGCGATGCTGCCGTAAAAGCGTGGCGGCGGTCTCCAGATCGCTCGCATGGAACCACTCGAAGTCGGGGAACTGCTCTTGCAGCGCCTGATGGAAGTCCGGCAGATCATCGTAGACGAGGATTCGGGGGCGCGGGGGCGTCGCCTCTGGCTCATGGAGGTTGAGACGCAGCTGCACCGTCTCAATCTGGTTCCACTGTTCAGCTAGCTGGATTTTAGCGCGACGGAGCAGCGGTCGCAGCACCTGCTCGATGCGGCGCTGGATGTCCTCCGGCTGAATGTCGGTATCGGACTGGAGCAGCCAGTCGAGCAGGGCAGGCTCATATTGCAGGGCTTTACCCTCCTGTTCGTAGAATCGGCGTTGGAGCTGTTCGAGGGCGCGCGCCGCAATCGCGTACAGGGTTGCCGAATCCAGCGGCTGGAACGGCACAACCGCGCTGATGCAATCCAGAATGGCTTCAGGGAAGCCGCTCTCTTCCAGCTGACGCATCAGGCGGGATGGATCGAAGAGGGCGGCGGGCTGGGTGGGCTGGCGTCCGAACCCGATGCGACGCTCCGTCTCAACGCCCATATCGTGCGCGAAGATGAGAATGGCTTCGCGGAAGGTGACCTGCTGACCGCGCCCGTCTTCACAGAAGCCTTTCTCGAGGATGGCGCGAAACAGATCCTGCACGGCAGGCGTGGTCTGCTCGATGCCGCGCAGGTAGATGACACAGCGCGGGAACTCGATCACATGGTTGGTCAACATGCCGCCGCGTTCCCAGCCAATGTAGGGCGGTTTGACGCCGATAAGGGTGTCCAGCTCGTCGGCGCTGAGCGCGTAGCGCCGCACTAGCGTGCGCAGGTCCAGCTCAAGGAACGCTTTCTCGTTGCGACACAGCAGCTGGGCGAGGGTGCGCCCGTGAGTGTCTTGCCCACATTCGGCGGTCCCACAAAGAGCATCGCCAGTCGCACGCCAGCGGCAGGCTCGCGCGCCGACAGGCTTTGCTGGATCACCTCCTCAATCTGCTGGAGGGCGACTTCCTGCCCCAGCACCACCTGCGCCAGATGTTGCGCCAGATTCGGATAGATCTCCAGCTGCAGCGTATCGAGCGGGATTTGCAGGCGTTTGGCGAGCGCGTGATAAACATCCTGCGGTTGCACCGTGCGGGATGGTTCACCCGCGCCCTGTAGCGCGACCAGCGCGCCCGCAGCGTCCAGCAGATCAATCGCTTTGTCGGGATAGTGGCGCCCCGGCATGAAGCGCTCGCACAGCTCCAGGATGGTCTCCAGCGTCTCATCGGGGTAGCGCACGCCGTGGTGCTGTTCATAGGCGGCGCGCGCCTCGCGCAGGATACGGCGCATGGTTTCTGTGGAGGGTTCCTGCAGGGTGACGACCTGAAAGCGGCGCGCCAGCGCGCGGTCGGCTTCGATGTGCTGGACATATTCCTGGCGCGTGGTGGCGCCGATACAGCGCACCTTGCCCGATGCAAGCAGCGGCTTGAGCGCGTTCGCCAGATCCATCGTGTGTCCGCTGACCTGCGTGCCCACAATCGTATGCAGCTCGTCGATGAACAGAATGATGCGGTCGCTGTAGCGTTCCAGCACCTGGCGCAGGGCTTCGAATCGCTCCTCCATCGTGCCGTGATACTGCACGCCCGCGCGCAGGGCGGTCAGATTGAGCTGCAGAACCGTGTAGCCCCGTAGCGGCGGGATTTCGCCCCGATGAATCCGCAACGCGAGGTCTTCCACCAGCTTCGTCTTGCCGACGCCGGCGGGTCCGACCAGCGCGACATTCGGCTTGGTACGGCTGAGCAGTCCCAGCACGAGCGCCTCGCGTTCCGCGTCGCGCTCATAGGCGGGGGTCAGCTTGCCCTCCGCTGCCAGTTGGGTCAGGTTGATGGTATAGGGCTGGAGGGCGCGCAGTGCTTCGGGTGGGAGCGTGATCGGGGGCTGGGGCGCCTGCGTCATGGGCAGCTCAATCCCCCACGCCTGCACCAGCGCCTGCACGCTGGGGTGATTCATCTCCAGAATCGCCTGGAGCATATCGTGCGGCGTTGCCTCGTCGCGCCACTGTTGACGGCAGCGCTGCCGGACGCGCTTGTGGAACTGCTCGACCGTTTCGTCCACGGCGACGCGCGCCTCTGGGTTTAGCGCCCGCAGGCGCTCCAGCTCCTGCTGAACGCTTTCAGGCAGGGTGATGTCGGGCTGAAGCGGGGCGAGAACCGCCCATAAGCCCCACCAGAGATCCTCCAGGCTAAGGGCGCGCCCCGCTTCGATAGCGCGCGCCTTCGCGCAACGCCACACCATCTGCGCTTCGGCGTCATAACCTGCAATCATCAGGTAAGGCTCACACCTCCTTTTCAAAGGGTTCATCCACCGCCTTGTAGCGGCTCCAGCCGAACCGCTCCAGATAGTCCTTCAGCATCTGCAAAGTCACCTGTGCCATCGCTGTGTCCTCCTGCTCAGAGAGTCGCTGCCTTGTCTATACGCCGTGCTGACAGCGATTCCTGCTTAAAAACAGTCGGCAGGCGTGATTCTGGCTGCGCTGTTAACCCACCCTGAAAACTGTCGCTGTAGCCCCCTCCGTGAACGAAGCGGAGAGTGTCCGGCTAAGGGCGTGTACGGTGTGGTGACCGCGCCCCTTATTTGGTTCCGTCCAGCCGCATCATTGCCCGCTGCTGAGCGATTCGAAGTAGCGTTTGACCCGTTTGCGCTCGGCAGGGGGGATGTTCTGCTTATCCAGCGCCTGCTCCGCCTTCTTCTGGTAGCTGGGCAGAACCTGCGTGAGCGGCACGCTGCTGTCGCCAGGCGTCGGCGGCGCCTCGTACTCCTCATAGTCCGCTGGACCGGGCAACATCGGCGGCTGACCCGACACGGGCGTGTTCTTCATCGGGATTTTGAGCTCGGGGTTCTTCGCGCCCTGATTGAACATTTCGGGCTGACCGAAGTAGTCGTGCTTGTCCCACGCGCCGCCTGGGCGCGGGATTGCCCCCAGCCCGAAGCACATGCCTGCCAGCCCCAGCCCCGAGCAGGCGCCCTGACACTGGCTCAGCTCCTTCATGCGTTTGACCTGCTCCAGTATCTGCTTCGCCAGCTCGCGAATCTGTTCGTCGCTGCTGTAGCGTTTCGCCAGCTCTTCGAGCCGTTTCTCGAGCTCGCGTGCCATGCGCTCGATCTCTGCCTGCGTGAGCTGGCGCTGTTGCTGGCTCTGGTTCTGGTTCAGCTGCTGGCACTTTTTCGCCAGCTCCTGCAGGCGGTGCATCGCCTCGATGAAGTTGGGGTCGTTCATCAGTTTGCGCAGGAACTCGCGCGCCTGCTCGGAAAGCTGGAGCGCCCGCAGCTGCCGCTGGAGCCGTTCCAGTTGCTTTTTGAGGGCTTCCATCGCCTCTTTGCTGAGCGGGATGCCTTTTGAGTCGCGTCCAGACTGCAGCTGGCGCTGGAGCTCGTTAATCTGGCGTTGCAGCTCGCTCATCTGGTTCTGCAGGCTGGCAGTGGAGGGGTTGCGCAGGGCTTGCAGGGTCGCCTGCAGCTGGCGAATCTGCTCCTGTAGGCTGGCGCGCTGCGCCGCGCTGAGCGGGTTGCCCTGCGAATCTTTGCCCGTCTGCAGCTGTTGCTGGAGCGCCTGCAGTTCCGTCTGCAACTGCTGCAGCAGGGGCTGCAGTTGCTGGTTCTGTTTCTCTATGATCTGGCGGAGCTTCTCGCCTGCGGTGGCGGCTTCCTGTGCAGCCTGCTGGAGCTGCTTCTGGCTCTGCGCCTCCAATTTGCGAGCTTCTTCCATCAGCTTGTTGTAGCGCACGAGCGCCTCCTGCTTGCTCATGCGTCCCTGTCGGGCGCGACGGGAGTAGAGTTCAATATTGCGGGCGATGCGCTTCTCCAGCTCGGTCGCATCGGGCTTTCTGGCGCGCTCCATGATGGGTTTGGCGACCTGCTCAATCTGTTTCGCCGCCTGCTGTACCTGCTTCTGCTGCTCACGCCGCTCGGAGCTGATTGCCATCAGTATCTGGGGCAGGAAGTGGAAACCGAGCAGGGCGACCAGCGCCAGCGCGAACAGCCCGTGCCAGATGCCCAATCGGAAACGGAACAGCTCCGCAGGGCGACGATACAGCAGGGCATTAAGGGCATCCTCCATCAGCGGCTGGTCAAACAGATGCTCGCCGTCGGTGTGCTCCAGGGCGGTCTGCAGGCGGTCTTTCAGCCCACCGCGGCGGTCAATCAGTTGTGCCAGCGCGGGCGCCGGCAGCGGGATCAGCAGCGCATAGAGGCAGCCCAGCAGAATCCCTGCGAGGATACTCGCCACCAGCCCAACGGGTTGAACGCTCAATACAGCGAGCCAGTCGAGCGCGTCGAGCGCAATTGCGATGAGTGTGCCGACAAAGCCACCGATTGCCCCCCAGCGCCACATCAGCACCCAGCGCACGCGCCGCCGATACGGGCGCAACCGATCCAGCAATCCTAACGCTCCAACCGTTGCCATCGTGATCCCTCCAGCGGTGATACTCACCTGCCTTATAATACCTCATTTCCTCCCCGAAAAGCGCACATAAAGCAGGAATCGCCTGCCAATCGCACGAATCAATAGAGCGAAGGGGGAGTCACGATGAAAGTGTGGGAACCGTGGATACGATGGATCACTCGCCGTTACGAGCTGAGCCAGTCCGATGCGGAAGACATTCTGCAGGAGAGCCTGGTTCGCCTGCTGAAAGCCTATCGGCGCCATCATCCTGACGCTTCGGAAGCTGAGCTGGAGGCGTTCCTCGATGGGCTGCCTGACAACATCCTCCATCTAACCGTGCGCCGGCAGGTGCTGAACTTATGGCGGTCGCGTCGACGCGAGCAGGAGGCGCTGGCGCGCTGGGCACAGCCGGCGGCGTTCCTTTCAGACCCTGAAGGCGAGGCGATAGCGCATCTGGAGGAGCAGTGGCTCTACCAGCAGCTGCCTGCCGCCGCGCAGGCGATTTACGACCTGCTGGAGGCGGGTTATAGCTGGGACGAGATTGCCTTGCAATTAGGCATTTCGGCGAGCGCGGCGAAGATGCGCTTTCAGCGTGGTGTGGAGACAGTTCGTCGGAACTGTTGTTCTGGATGCGACGATTGGAGGGTTTGCGGTGTTAATAATAGTGGAGATGATGCCCAGGTGTCATCTCTCACACAGACGAGTCAGGAGGGACAGAGCGATGAGCCGACGAAAGATGCTGTGGATGAACGCAGGTGCGTTGTTGATTGCCAATCTCGTGGCGCTGCCCAACACCCTCGCCGCCCTCGCCGAACTGAGCGGGGGGGGTAAATTGTTGACTGGTTCGACAAACATGTCTCAATCTGAATGCGAATGTCGTGACACTCTAAGCCGCCCTGACCCTGTGAAGATCAGGGCAATTCTACGTAGGAACAGGCAACTGGGTAACCCGGGTCAATCTCCCTTACCCATTCCAATCTTCCCACAGCCTCCCTGTCCCGATGCGACCTGCGTGCGAGAAGGTCCCATTACAAAGTGGGGTTGCTTGCCTATGTTTTGTAGGGCTTCAGATGGCACTGAGTACGCAAACACCAAGCACACGCGCAACAAGTACATATGGACGTGTTCAGATGGTACTCAGTATGTCTGGTGTGATGGATGGGTGCCGCGCCCGGGAGATTGCTGTCGACGCACAGATATACCACCCTGTAATGGAGGTGCACCGGGTCAGATTCTTTGTAATTGGCAAGGTGTGCCTTCGTTCCCTTAGAACTTGTGGTTCCCCTACCTTGTCGGTAGGGGAACCACAAAGAGGTGGCTTTATGCGAACCACGATACTGCGCGGTAAATGGTTGAGCAATGCCCTGTGTGGTTTAGCAGGTGGTATCTTAGCATCTATTTTTACCTTTATTATAGTATCATTTCTTGCAGGCTTTTATAGTTTCTTACGCAAGTATAGCATCTCCGATTTTTATATAAATTTTGTGAATTACCTGAGTTTGTCCATAAGTGTCTCCCCTTACGAGGTGATTTTGTGTCTGATTTTTGGTGGGATAGCTGCTATCTGGGGCTACAACCGACAAGAGTCATCCAGTTCCTCTCAAGTCGTTTTCTATTTCTATATGGCAGCATCGGGCTTGATTTTTCTTTCCAGAAAAATAGTTGCTACAGCTACAATCCCACGTCGATTTGCTTCTGAACCCGATGTAGCACACGATCTGCTTATCTTAAATGTATTATTTAATATTTTTTATGCTTTTGCTTTTTGTTTTTCAATGTTCATAATATACAAATTATTTGAAAATTATAAAAAATATATTGGAAATTATTTGGGAGACAATTATGAGAAGAATTGATGGAATCAGCCTGATAGAGATTCTGGTTGTTATACTCATCATCGCCTTATTGGCAGCATTATTGATGCCAGTGATTGTTGCTTCACGTCATAAAGCACATGAAACACAATGCATTAGCAATATGAGGCAGATAGTCAGTGCGCTTCTAATGTATCGCCAAGATCATGGTGATTTTCCACCTTTTGCCCAGTATACCTATCCATACATCAGAAATCGTGAAGTCTTCCTTTGCCCTTACGATCATGCAAGGGAATTTGGTGGAGTCAACTGGTTTGGAGGCGGCAATCTGTATGCCCGAGAGCATTCAATCAGTCTCAGCTACTTCTATTTCGCTGATCCTGTAGGCAGATATGAAAAATTAATTGAACTCATGCCTCAGAGAGACTCAAATCATGGATTGCTGGCTTGCTTGTTACATGGTACTTGTCGTTCTGGATGTCGGTATTCGATCCCGCCTTCAGTAGAAACCTGTTGTGAGGGGCTTACTTTACGCACACGTATGGATGGTTCCATTCAGCGCGCGCACACCTACCTGCGCCCCTGTATTGATCCAGCCGATAACACTTCCAGTGCCATACGCGATCGCTGGAATCTGTTTACAGATGTGCCGTGTCCAACCGAGATATGCTCCGAAAACTGCTATTAAAATATAATACGAGATTTACAGCTAAATTACTATGGAGGAGAAAAAAATGCGCGGTAAGGGAATTACTCTGCTGGAGTTGTTGATTGTAGTGGTAATTATCGTTTTAATATTAGGATTACTGCTACCTGTATTGAATGCAGCACGCAAGCGCTCGCTTGAAGCTTCTTGCATAAGCAATCTCCATCAAATTGGTTCATCTATTAATCTCTATCTTTCAGATTATCAAGAACTGGCTCCAAGATTACACAGGTATTCTTCCTATGCAAAGTCGAAAGATGTTTTTGTGTGCCCCTTAGATCCATGGGCGTCATCCTCAAAAACACGAGGTGGAAATCTAGATGAGTCGAGAATGGCAGGATTTGCAATTAGTTTTCACTATATTCTCCATCCTGTATGCTATCCTCGTCAGCCTTTGTATCGTCAGTGCCTTGCTTTTAGGAGGCTGCTCGAAGAGCGAGATCCAAATCATGGAGTTGCTTATTGCTTGCTGCACGGTGACAAGCTGGGGACCTTCAGTGAGACCGTAGACGCTGAAACATGGTACGATGGCGGTTTAATCCTGCGTTTGCGTAAGGATGGCTCTGTGCAGCGTGTTCCACAGGGTGTTCCCATAACTCAATGCGGAGAAAGAGGCTACCGCTCATATTGGCAATATGTTACGGATGCGCCATGCCCCGAACAGCTTGGATTTGGCTATTGTGGTTGTGGACGATTTCAAGATGAGTGAGGGATGCAGATGAAAATAAGTTTTAACAACTACTATTTGCGAACTGTGATTGGTATTGCTTTAGCAAAATTAACAGTCTTCATTCCTTCGTTTATAGTTGGCTCTATAGCATATCTTCTGACGCCAAGAAGACCAGGCTATGCACACCCTGAAGATGAGTTTGAGGTTCTTCTATGGGCTTCGATTTATTCCAGCCGCAACCTCTTCGATTGGCTCTTCTGGCTTATCTGGGGAATTTTTATTGCTTATATAATAAAATCAATAGATTTAAAATTAAGAACAGTTGTTTTGATTTTGTTCATCTTTATATCTGGATGGTTTTACTACAAATTTTTGAATTTTGGTTTTGAAAGCAGAGAGTGGTTTATCCTTCACTATATCTTTATTTGTTCATATTTCTTTTTATTATGCTTTTTCGCTGTCCCTATCCTTATAAAAAGACTATTTAACAACTGATTGCTTCAACTTGGATATGATTCAGACCTCAAACAGCTCCTGCACTTTGCACCGAAAATCGGGCAACAGGTCACCACCCGTCAACTCGTCGTCCCCCACCAGCGTGCGCACATCAAACGGCGAACTATACACCTTCACCGTGCGCGTCTCCGGAAACAGCAACCACACCTGCTGCGCCCCCGACGCAAAATACTCCCCTATCTTGCGCAACAGATCGGCAATGTCCTCATTCGGTGAGACAATCTCAATCGCGAGGTCGGGCGCGCCCGTTTCAAAGCCTTTAGAGGGTTTGCCGTCGGGCAGTCGCTCCTTGAGGGTGAAGGCGACATCGGGGCTGCGAATGTTGCCGTTGGTCATGCGGAAACCCGCCTGTGAACCTGCCACATAGCCGCGTTCCTTCGCAACAGGCACCAATCGTGCAATCAATCCTGCTCCAATCACATCGTGTTCGTGCCCTGCGGGCACTTCCTTTGCCTCCTTGTCGACCAGTTCGTACTTGCGTCCATCGTCGGGCAGGCGCAGGAACTGCTCCTCGGTAAGTTTGCGCCCCCGTTTCGGCTTTGTGGCAGCGGCTTTACTCATCGGGCATCACCGCACAGAGTATACCTGCTGGCGCGGCGGACAGGTAAAATCTCTGCGGGATGGCGATACGGGTGCGGGATGTGCTGAACGCGATTGAGCAGATAGCGCCGTCGGCGCTCGCGTTGCCCGGCGACCCGACAGGCTTGCAGGTCGGTTCGCCCGAGCTGGAGGTCGAGCGGCTGATGGTCGCGCTGGATGCCGACCCGCGCACCGTCACCAAAGCCGTCTATCATAACTGCCAGTTGCTCATCACGCATCATCCACTGATCTATCGCCCGCTGAGCGCGGTGCGCTACGATCAGCCGGTCGGTAGCGCGCTGCAGCAGCTCTGCGCCGCACGGATGGCGCATATCGCCGTGCATACGAACTGGGACTGTGCGTCAGGCGGCATCAACGACGCGCTCGCTGTGCAGCTGGGTCTGGAAGAGGTGCGCCCTGCCGGCGATGGCGCCGAAGTGCAACAGTTCAAGCTCGTCACCTTCGTACCGCCCGAACATTTAGATGCGGTGCTGGATCGGATGGCGGCAGCGGGCGCAGGCGAAATCGGACTCTACCGGCGCTGCGCCTTCTATCAGCCTGGCACGGGCACCTACGAGCCGCAACCGGGCGCGAACCCCTATCAGGGCGCGGTCGGGCGACGCGAGCATATTCAGGAGATGCGCCTGGAGGTGCTGGTGCCGTCCCATCGGCTGCAGGCGGTCATTCAGGCGATGCTACAGGCGCATCCGTATGAGGAGGTCGCCTACGATGTCTATCCTCTGCACACCCCGCAGCCCTACCCGCTGGGGCGCGTGGGGCGGTTGCCGCGCCCGATGCGAGCGGAAGAGTTACGCACCTACGCTGCCGAACGGCTCGGCAACCCGCATGTGCGGCTCTATGGCAAGCCGGGCGCGATTGTGCGCACGCTGATGGTGGTCGGCGGCTCCGGTGGCGACTACCTGCCAGCGGCACGCGCTGCGCACGCCGATGCCCTGCTCACGGGCGAGGTGCGCCACCACCACACATGGGAGGCATGGGCGCACGACATCGTGCTGATCGAAGCGGGGCATCGCGAGACCGAGCTGCCCGGCACCCGTGTCCTTGCCGAACGCCTGCGCGAACTGCTGCCGTCCCAGCAGCTGGAGGTGATTTTCAGCGAATGAACAGCTATCGGATTCTGATTGCGGACGATGAACCTGTGATCCGCATGGATTTGCGGGCGATGCTCGAATCGATGGGGCACACGGTCGTCGGCGAAGCCGATAACGGCGAGACCGCGCTCCACCTGACGCGCACGCTCAAGCCCGATCTCGCCATCGTCGACATCATGATGCCCGGCATGGACGGCATCGAGCTGGCGAAACAGCTTTCCAGAGAGCGGTTAGCGCCCGTGCTGATTCTGACCGCCTACAGCGAGCCGGCGATGATTGAGGGCGCGGATCAGGCAGGCGCGATTGCCTATCTGGTCAAGCCCTTCCGCGAGGCGGACCTTGCGCCCGCCATCCAGATTGCCATCAGCCGATTCCGCGAGCTGCGCGCAATTGAGCAGCAGCTGGTGAACCTGCAGCAGGAGATGCAGGCGCGGCGTAAAATCGGGCGAGCGAAGCGCGTGCTGATGCAGCAGCTCGGTCTCTCGGAGCCAGAGGCGTTCCGACGCCTGCAGGCGACCGCCGAAAGCACGGGTAAAAGCCTCGTGGAGGTCGCCGAAGCCGTGCTGCTCGCCGCCCAGATTCAACCCGATGAATGACCGACGGAAGCGGAGCATCTGGAGTGCGGAAGCCTCGCTTCCAAAAAGAGGAGGTGTGGACGATGCAGCAGCAACATCCATGGCTGACACGGATGGCGCCGATTGCCCGCTATGAGATTGGCGGCGCGACGGTCGAACTATACGCCTTTGCGCACACCAGCCTGCACCGTCTGCCCGCCGACGCGCTGATCTTAGCCGCTGACCAGACGCTCCGTATGGTGAAGGGCGTCCGCAAGTGGGTGTGCGACCTGGCGGCGTTCAATCTGGTGGAGGACGAAGCGGTGCGCCTGGCGCCCCTGCCCCCAAAAGGGGTCGCCAGCACCAGCGGCGGACGCACCCGCTTCAAAAACATCCTGCATGTGAACATCTTTGACGAGCAGCAGACCACCTCCGCCGAGCTGCAGCGGAATGCGCTGACCGCCGCGCTCGAAAAAGCCGCCGAACTCAATGCCCGTACCGTCGCCATCGCCGACTACACGCCCGACCTGCGCCGCGCCTTCGCCGAAGAGACCGCATGGACGCTCGCCGAAGTGATAGCGCACCACCGCCCGGAGAGCATCCGCCGTTTTCGCCTGCTCTGCTTCGAGCCAGCGAACGCCTGGGCGTATCGGCAGATACTGGGCTGGATTGCCAACGCAGGCTTCGAACCGTATCCCTATATGCTGCGCGTGCGTCATACGCTGCTGCATGTGGAGGAATCGCCCCCCACTGGCTGGTGGCGTAAGAAACCCGGCTGGCTGTCCATCCCCGCCGATGGGCTGTGGCACTTCACCGACCCGCAACTGAACGCGATAGGGCTGCTGATGCGCGGCGCGGCGTTCGTGCCCATCTCGTCGCTCGGTGCGCCCCTCATCCGGTTCGGGGGCAAGCCGCTGTGTGAAAAGATAAAGGAGGTCGCGCCCATCCCGCCGGGAAGCGCCACCTACACGCCCGGCGGCAACCTGCCTATCCGCTGGGTGGTGCATCTTGCCATCCACGATGAAGAGACGCCCGTGCAGCGCGAGACCCTGCATCAGGCGACCACCGCCGCGATGCAACTCGCGCACGAGCAGGCGATGCGCACCCTGCTGATACCCGCGCCCTCATGGGAAGATGGTCTGGCACGCGATGCCTTCGCCCAGACCGTCATCGATGCCATCAGCGACTTCCTGTTGCAGGAGAACGCCTTCATCGACCGCATCATTCTGTACGGCGCGACGGACGACGAAGTGCGCCCGTGGCAGCATGCGGTGGACAACCTGCGCGACCGCCTCACCCTGCCACCGCTGGAAACCGTTCAGGAACCCGCTCATCTGAGTGAGTGATGGGCTTCGCGTGGCTGGGGCGTCCCCGCCCCAGAAGATTGCTCACCTTACTCCCACAGGCGCAGCACCACCGATAGAGGCGCGTCGGTGCGGATGGAGTTGCCGGAGTGATGCACGGGCGAGGCGCGGTAGCCCTGCTCGCGCAAAAATCGAACCGCCTCGCGCGTCGGCGGCACCGAACGGTCTAACTTATCCGCCAGCGCGGGCAGGCTATACACAATCGGCAACTCGTCCAGCTCCCGATTGAGTTTGGTCAGCATGCGGCGGGCGTCCGCGAAATGCTCCTTATGCGCCTGGCGGAACATCGCGCCCAGAAAAGCGTGGTCGTGCAGGGAGCTCAGCCAGAGGGGACCGATCCAGCGCACCGTCTGCGATGGGTCATACTCGTGAATCACGGGTGCGGGCACGCCTGCGTGCGCCACCCGATACTCGCCGTCGGGCATCTGCGCGATAAAGCCCAGATGTTCGGCGTTGAACGCGCGGGTGCCCTTGAAGACGCGCATCAGCACGCGCCAGCAGTAGCCATCGAACAGGCTGAACAGGGGAACGCCATGCATATTCGCCTGCACCAGCCGCCGCTGCAGGAAGCCCACCAGGATTCGCAGCCCGAACTCGTGGCACTCGCGCCCCAGAGCGGACACGGCGTCGTATGACTTCATCGCCTCGCCGCGCTGGGCGCCGCACAGCACGGGTGCGTCGGTCGCCGTCACATAGAGCAGCCCCTCCCAGCGAATGACGCCCGTTGTCCACGCCACAAACGGCGCGGGCGAGCCGAACGGGTCAAGGTCGATCCAGTCGAATCGGCGGTCTTCCAGATAGAATCGGGCGAGCAGTCGCTGGGCTAACTCGTTATGCAGTTCAGCGCGCGGCTCGCCCTGCAGGGCTTGCTGGAGGACGGCGAAGGCGTCGTAGTTGGCGTCGTTGGCGACGATGTGGGCGACGGGCGCCTCGGCAAGGTAGCGGCGCGTGCGCAGTCCCGCGCCCGCCATCAGCTCCAGCACCTCCAGCGGGCGCTCCAGCCGTTCCGCCTCCGCCCGCATCGCCAGCACGCCCAGATCGCGACCCAGCCGCGCCCGCGGGTTGTAAAACAGCCGCTTCTCGCGCGGCAACCGAAACTCCACTGCCCCTTCCCGATAAACCTCCACCGCCATCGCGAACATAAAGTGTAGCACACAGGAGCAAACGATCGCACGGCGAATCTAAGGGGTATAATAGGGTGCGCAATAGGGACTTGACTTTAGCGTCCGAAGCCGATAATGAAAGGGGTATCTTGCTCGGCGCTGTGAACAGGGTCGATGCCTTTACCCGATTAGCAAAAGGCGCGGAGGGCAATACACCCTATCGGTGATGAGCGATTGCAGGAGGGCAAGCGCGATGCAGGCAGATCTGCAGGTTGGCGGGATTGTGCGCTTTCGCAACAGGGAATGGGTGCTGCTGCCCAGCAACGATTCAGAAACCTATCGGCTGCGCCCGCTCACGGGCATGGGCGAAGAACCCGTCGAGGTCGATAAGCGTCTAAGCCAGCGGATTGGCTACACGCTGCCGTTTGAGCGGGTGGAGCCGTCGATGTTTCCAGACCCCGATGTCCAACGCGTGAGCGACGCTACGAGCGTGCAACTGCTGTGGCATGCGGCGCGTCTGCTGTTGCGCGAGGGCGCAGCGCCCCTGCGCTCGATGGGACGCATCTCCATCCGCCCCCATCTGTACTAGCTCGTGCCGCTGCTGATGGCGCTCCGCCAGAACCCCATCCGCCTGCTCATCGCCGACGATGTGGGCGTCGGCAAGACCATCGAGGCAGGGCTGATCGCCCGCGAGTTGTGGGATCGCGGCGAGATTGAACGCCTCGCCGTGCTGTGCCCGCCCTACCTGTGCGACCAGTGGCAGCGCGAACTGTCCGAAAAGTTCAACCTGCCCGCCGTGGTCGTCAACTCCAGCACGCTCGCCCAGCTCGAACGCGCCAAGCCCGATAGCATCCACCTCTACGAATACTACCGTATGCTGGTCATCAGCATCGACTGGGTCAAATCCGAACGCCACCGCCACCTGTTCCTGCAGATGTGTCCCGAGCTGGTGATTGTGGACGAGGTGCATAACGCGGTTCCTGCCAGCACGCCCGCGCAGCAGCGCTATGAACTGGTGAGCAAACTGGCACAGAACCCCCAGCGCCACCTGATTCTGCTGACCGCCACCCCGCATAGCGGTATCCCCGATGCGTTTCAGAAACTCCTAACGCTGCTCAACCCACAGTTCGCGAACTGGACCTTCAGCGCGCTTACGGAAGCGCAACGCGACCAGCTCGCCCGCCACTTCGTGTTGCGCACGCGCGGCGACATCGAAAAAGATTGGGGCGCTCAGGCATGCTTTCCCAAACGCGAAGTGATCGACGCGACCTACCGCCTCTCGCCGCTCGCCCGCAAACTGTTCGTCGAGACCTATGACTACTGCTTGCAGATGTTGCCCGCGAGTGGGCAGCTGCCCTCTGAGCGTTCTCAGCGGGCGCGCTACTGGGCGGCGCTCGCCCTGCTACGCAGTGTGATGTCCAGCCCCGAAGCCGCCCTGCAAGCCATCCAGAACCGACGCAACGCCCTCCAGGAACTCCAGAACCTGCTGGGCACAGAAGAAACCGACGAACTCACACGCGATTATGTGGAAGACCCCAGCCTGCGCCTGTCCGAAGACGAGGCGCCCTCCATCGCCCTGGAGATGGCGGAACTCTCCCAGAGCGAACAGAACCGCCTGCGCGACATCGCCCGAATCGCACGCCAGATACTGGAACAGCGCGCCGACACCAAAGTGGAAGGCTGTATCCAGCTTGTGCAAGACCTGCTGCGAAAGAACTTTATGCCCATCGTCTGGTGTCGGTTCATCACGACTGCCGAATATGTCGCCTGCTGCCTGCGTGAGGCGCTGACCCCCGAATTCCCCGAACTCCAAATCGTGTGCCTTACCGGACGCCAGAGCGATGAAGAACGCCGCATGCAGGTGGATGCCCTCAGCGCCGACGCCCCCCGCGTGCTGGTCGCCACCGACTGCCTCGCAGAAGGAATCAACCTCCAGTCCAAATTCAACGCCGTTATCCACTACGACCTGCCCTGGAACCCAAACAAACTGGAACAGCGCGAAGGGCGCGTCGATCGGTTCGGTCAGCAGTCGCCCACCGTGCGCACCTACCGCTACTATAGCCCCGATAACCCCGTCGACGGCGTGGTGATTCGCGTGCTGCTGGAAAAGGCGCACGAAATCCGCAAAACGCTGGGCACCTCTGTGCCCGTGCCCGAAGAGAGCGAGACGCTGATTGAGGCGCTGGTGAACGCCATGTTCCTCTCACGGCGCCCCAGCCCACAGCTGACCCTCGAACTCGACGCGCCTGCTGTGCAGCGCCTCACCCTGCAGATGCAACGCGACGCCGAGCGCGAACGCACGAACCGTACCCGCTTCGCCCAGCGCGCCCTCAAGCCCGACCAGATTAAGGACGAGCTGGACGCCGTGGATCAGGTGCTGGGCGACCCGAACCTCGTGCAACACTTCGTGACCGAAACGCTCAAGCGGCTGGTTATCCCGCTCAAGCCCGACCCGCGCGTGCCCGACCGCTGGATTCTGGAGGCGAGCCTAATAGACGCCACGCCGAATCTGCCCGCCGTCATCCGGAATGCACTGCCCACGCTGCCGCGCGGACAGAAACGCTGGTACTTCAGCTTCGTCTCGCCCACGCCCGAAGGCGCCATCTATCTGGGGCGCAACCACCCGTTTGTGCAGACGCTCGCGCACTACCTGTTCGAACTGAGCTTCGGCGCGGCTTCAAACGCTCTCGTCAGTCGTTGCGGCGCGATTGCCACCGATGCGGTCGCGCGCCCGACGGCGCTCTATCTGCTCCGCCAGCGCTATCTGCTCCACCAGCCGAACCGTGCGCCCCAGCTCGCCGAAGAGTGCCGCCTGCTCGCCGTCGACCTCGATGACCCCTCTCATGCGATGGGACACGAGCAGGCGCTTGCGCTGTTCGAGAAGGCGACGCCCAGCACGAACCTCGAGCGCGACGCCAAAATCCGCTGGCTCCAGCACGCCCTCGAACTCTGGCGCAACGGGACGGCGCGCGCCCACTACCAGACCCACATCCAGCAACGCCTGCACACCCTCACGGAAAGCCATCGCCGCCTGCGCCAGACGCTCCTGCAAAGCCACCAGCAACTCCAGCTGGAATCCCAGAACCCACCCGACCTGATCGGGATTCTGACGCTCATCCCGCACACGGAGGCGCGCCCATGAAAACGACCCATGCCATCCGAATCGAAGGCGGACTGTTCAGCGCAGACATCCTCGAACGGCTCCAGCAGGGCGACCTGCCCGGTCAAAAGCCAAGCGACTTCGACTGCAAGAACGAAAACGAACTGCTCAACCTGATTGCCGCCCTCTACGAAGAGGCGCGCGCCCTCTACCAGCGGTTCCTGTACGAACACGAACGCTTGCCCGAAACCGAAAGCGACACCACCCTCACCCGCCAGCGATGGGTCATCCCCCTGCTGAACCTGCTGGAGTATGCGGTTGAGTTCAATCCCGAATCGTATCTGGTGGAGCAGACCCGCTATCGCATCTCGCACCGCGCCGATAAATCACCCGAAGCGCCGCCCGTGCATATCGTGGGCAAGCGGCAGTCGCTGGATCGGGTAGACCCCCACGCCACGCCCCGACGCGCCCCACACGCCCTGCTACAGGAGTTCCTGAACCGCACCGAACACCTGTGGGGCATCGTCACCAACGGCGCCACGCTCCGACTGCTACGCGACAGCACCTACCTGCGCAAACTCTCCTATATCGAGTTCGACCTGGACGCCATCCTCGGCGGGCAACAGTTCGAGGCGTTCGTGCTGCTCTATCGCCTGCTCCATCGCAGTCGCCTGCCCAGCGGCTACGCCGACGCCCACACCTGCCTGCTGGAGCAATATTACCGCCAGAGCGAGGAGCAGGGCGGACGCATCCGCGAACGCCTGCGCGAAAGCGTCGAAAACGCGATTGTCCGCCTCGCGAACGCCCTGCTACAGCACCCCGCAAACCCACCCTGCGCTCGAGGCGAAATCCCCGACGCCCACACGCTCTACCAGCATCTGCTGCGGCTGGTTTACCGAATCCTGTTCCTGCTGGTGGGCGAAGAGCGCGGACTCATCAGCCCCTCCGAACGCTATCGCAACCACTACAGCATCAGCCGCCTGCGCCCCCTCACCCAGCGCTACTACCATGACGACACCCACGAAGACCTCTGGTACAGCCTGCGCGTGCTGTGGGAGTGCCTGCGCAACCCCGACCTGGGGCAATACCTGGATTTAGACCCGCTCAACGGCGAGCTGTTCACCCATCTGCAACTGGAAGACTGGCGGCTGTCCAACCGCGACCTGCTGGACGCGCTCAAGGCGCTCTTTTACTACGAGGACCCCGACACCCGCGCCACCCGCGCCGTGAACTACGCCGCGCTCGATGTGGAAGAGCTCGGCTCCGTGTACGAAAGCCTGCTGGAACTGCATCCCGTGATTGACGCCAGCGACCCCCACAAACCCCGCTTCGAGTTCCTGCAGGGCAGCGAGCGCAAAACCACAGGCTCCTACTATACCCCGCCCGAACTGGTCGCTGAACTGGTGGAACAGGCGCTGTTGCCTGTCATTCAGCAGCGGCTCGCCGACAAAACCACGCCCGAAGAGAAAGAGCGCGCCATCCTCGACATTCGCGTGCTGGACCCCGCGTGCGGCAGCGGGCACTTCCTGCTGGCAGCCGCGCGCCAGCTCGCCCGTGAACTCGCCCGAATCCGCCACGAGAACCCCTCGCCCGAACACCTGCGCCACGCCCTGCGCGAAGTAATTGCCCACTGCCTCTACGGCGTGGACAAAAACCCGCTCGCCGTCGAACTGTGCAAACTCGCCCTCTGGATCGAAGGGCACAACCGCGGCAAGCCCCTCTCGTTTTTAGACCACCACATCCGCTGCGGCGACTCGCTGGTGGGCGTGCGCAATCTGGAAACCCTGCTCCAGGGCATCCCCAGCGACGCCTACGACCGCCCCGAACGCCACCCCAGCCTGCGCGAACTCAAAAAACGCAACGACAGCGAACGCGCCGGACAGCGCATCCTCAGCAACCTCACCGATGAGGAGCTGCTCAACAGCGCGATTCTGATGGAAACCCTCAGCCGCGAGCCTGACGACACCCCCGAACAGGTTTGCCAGAAACAGCAGCGGTATCAGCAAATTCAAGAGCAACTGGAGAACCTGCGTCTCGCGTGCGACCTGTGGGTGAGCGCCTTCTTCTGGGAGCGCATCGACGACGCCACGCCCACCACAGGGGATGTCTATCAGGCGATTCAGAACCCCTGCGCGCTGCACCCCCGCATGCGCGCCCGCGCCGAAGCGCTTGCCCACCAGCACCGCTTCTTCCACTGGTTTCTGGAGTTCCCCGAAGTCTTTCTCGCGGGCGGTTTCGATGTCGTGCTGGGCAACCCGCCGTGGGAGCGCATCAAGCTGCAGGAGCAGGAGTTTTTCGCCAGTCGGGACGCCACGATTGCGAACGCGCCCAACGCCGCCGCCCGCAAACGGCTCATCCAGAAACTGCGCGAAACGAACCCCGATTTGTGGGACGAGTATCAGCGCGCCCTGCACGCCGCCGAAAGCGTCAGCCGATTCTTGAGAGCCTCCCGTCAGTACCCTCTCACGGGGCGCGGCGACATCAACACCTACTCGGTGTTCGCCGAGCGGGCGCGCAGCCTGCTGAAACCGGGCGGGCGCATGGGCATGGTGATTCCCACCGGGATCGCCGCCGACGATACCAACAAGCACTTTTTCGCCGAGATTGTGGAACACGATGAACTGGTCAGCCTGTACGATTTTGACAACCGCGCGAGGCTGTTTCCTGCCGTCATCAACCTGATGAAGTTTTGCCTGCTGACGCTGGAGCGTGCGGGCGGTGGCGCGCCCCACAACCGCCGCGCCCGATTCGCCTTCTTCTGCCATCGCCCTCACGAGCTGCGCGACCCGCGCGAAATCCTCACCCTCACCCCCAACGAGATTGCCCTGCTGAACCCCAACACGCGCACCCTGCCCATCTTCCGCACCCAGCAGGACGCCGAACTGACCAAAGCCATCTACGCGCGCGTGCCCGTGCTGGTGAACGAACGCACAGGGCAAAACCCGTGGCAGGTGCGGTTCAACAGCATGTTCCACATGTCCAACGACTCCCATCTCTTTCGCACGGCGGCGGAGCTGGAGGCGCAGGGCTTTGAGCGGGTGGGCAACCGTTTTGTGAAGGGCGCAGAGGTGTGGCTGCCCCTCTACGAGGCGAAGATGATCTGGCTGTGCGACCACCGCTACGGCACTTACGAGGGCGTGGAGAGCCGCTCCAGCACCCAGCTGCCCACGCCCACCGACGCCCAGCACGCCGACCCCGCCTTCCTGGTTCAGCCATGGTACTGGGTTCCCGCCGAGCAGGTACACGAGCGTCTGAGCGACTGGAAACATCCCTGGGTGCTGGGATTTCGGAATATCACGAATCCTACCAGTGAACGCACGGGCGTCTTCAGTCTGCTGCCACGATGTGGGATTGGTAACAGCCTTTCTCTCATGGTACTGGCTAATTCTGGGGCTATGATGTGCGGATGCCTGTGTGCTAACCTGACAGCCCTCGTGTTTGACTGGGTTGTGCGTCAGAAAGTAGCAGGGGTGAACATGAGCTTTTTCTTTGTGAACCAGCTCCCCGTCCTCCCGCCCACTGCCTACACTCATGCGAACCTGCGCTTTATTGTGCCGCGCGTGCTGGAGCTGGTCTACACGGCGTGGGACATGAAGCCGTTTGCGGACGATGTGTGGCGGGATGCGGACGCCGATTTGCGCCATGCGATTCGAGCCCAGTGGGAGGCGAACGCCGCTGAGACGGGCGGGCACTCGTGGCAACCGCCCGACTGGGTTCGCGCCTACCCTGAGATTGAGACCGACCCGCAAAAGGGCATCCCGCTGCCGCCGTTTCGGTGGGATGCGGCGCGCCGTGCCCGCATCCGCGCCGAGCTGGACGCTTACTACGCCCGCCTGTACGGACTGACGCGCAAGCAGCTGCGCTACATCTTAGACCCCGCCGACCTGACCCCCGCTGAACTGAAGGACATTTTAGACCCGCACGAGGCGGTCGCCGACCCGCTGGAGCCGCAGGGCTACGCCGCGCGCGTGCAGGCGTCCGACTTCCCCAGCGAGACCTTCCGCGTGCTGAAGGACAAGGAGCTGCGCGAACACGGCGAGTATCGCACCCGCCGCCTGATATTGGAGGCGTGGGAACGGCTCGCGTTGGGGTAGAGGGAGTCATCCGTGCCCGACGGCTGAAGCCGTTCCTATCCCACCAAGCCGACCTGCGTCGGCTCAAAGCCGTGTAGCGTTCGCACAGACGGCTGAAGCCGTTCCTATCCCACCAAGCCGACCTGCGTCGGCTAAGATAGCCAGCGCAGGCTGGCTTCGTGTATTGGGAACGGGTTTACCTGTCGGGGACACAGGCGAACAGCCAGCGCAGGCTGGCTTCATGTCGTAGAAACGGGTTTACCCGTCGAGGACGCAGGTGCATGAGGTATAATCCCACCACAGTTTACGGGAGGGACGCGATGAGCATGTTTGCACTGCATCGGCGCATGATCGACGAATACGAGCAGTTCGTGCATTCATTTGTGCAGATTGCCGGAGCGCGGGCGCGCGCGTTCGCCGAGCAGGTCATCAGAGAGGAGAGCTACCTCTGGCCGGCGCCGATGTTGCAACTCAGCCCCGCCTATCAGCCCGGCGCGCCGATAGAGCAGCTGGTGTGTGAAGACGTGCTACACCCCGAAATCCCGCACATTTTCTGCCGCCCCGACGGGACGCCCTATCGCCTGTTCGCCCATCAGGAGCGCGCCCTGCGCCTCGCGTACGCGGGACGCAGCTATGTGGTCGTCAGCGGCACAGGCTCTGGCAAAAGCTTCACCTACCTGATTCCCATCATCGACTACCTGCTGCGCCATCCCGAAGCGCACGAGCGGGTGGTCGCGATGATTATGTACCCGATGAACGCGCTGGTCAACTCGCAGTTGCGTGCGCTGGAGAGCCTGCGCGAGCAGTACGAGCAGCGCTATCAGCGACCGTTCCCTGTGCGCTTTGCGAAATACACGGGCGAGACGCCGCAGGACGCGCGTCCAGAGTTGCGCCAGCGCCCCCCGCAGATTCTGCTCACCAACTACATGATGGGCGAGTTGCTGATGACGCGCCGTGAAGACCAGGCGCTGTTCGGCGACCACATGCTGAAGTTTCTGGTGTTTGATGAGTTGCACACCTATCGGGGGCGTCAGGGAGCGGATGTGGCGATGCTGGCGCGCCGCTTGAAAGAGCGCTATGGCGCGCCCGATATGCGCCACATCGCCGCCTCCGCTACGATGGTCTCCGAAGGCGCGTCGGCGTTCGAACAGCGCCAGGCAATCGCCCGGTTTGCGACCACCTTCTTCGGGCATCCGTTCAAAGCGGACGATATCGTCGACGAGCAGCTCGCGCCCGCGACAGAGGGGGGCGAGCCGAGCGTGGCGGAGTTGCAGGCGGCGTGGGGGCAGCCGTTTCCGGAGTCGCTGGACAAGTTGCGGCGTCATCCGCTGGCGCGCTGGGTGGAGTCGGCGTTCGGGCTGGAGCGCGATTCGGAGGGCAACCTGCGTCGACGCGCGCCGCGCCCACTGGCGGAAGCGTGCCAGTCGCTGGCGGAGCAGCTCGGCGTACCCGTCGAGGAGTGTGTGGCGCAGGTGCAGGCGCTGCTGGAGCATCAGGAGCGGTTGCGTCGGTCAGGCGAGCCGCCCCTGTTCGCCGTCAAACTACATCAGTTCATCAGCCAGTCCAGCCCGATCTATGCGACGCTGGAGCCAATCGACCAGCGCGCGTTCGAGATACGGGCGCAGATCGAGAAAGCGCCGGGCAAGCCGCTGTTCCCGCTCTACTTCTGTCGCCAGTGCGGGCGGGACTATTACCGTGTGGCGCGGGACGAGACTGGACACATCCTGTGGGGCGTGCGCCTCGACGAAAGCCCCGAAAGCGACGAGGTGCAGGTCGGCTACCTCTGCATCACTGAGTGGAGCAACGACCAGCTGCCCGACGAATGGTACGACAAGCGGGGGCGACTGCGCAGTTCGTGGCGCGAGCGGGTTCCCCAGCCGCTCTGGGTGCGCCCCGACGGGAGCTGGAGCGCCGCAGAGTTCGAAGACGGCATGAAGGTATGGTGGCAGCCTGCGCCGTTCACGCTCTGCCTCAACTGCGGGGCTTACTACGACAGGCGCGTGAGCGAGGGGGCGAAGCTGGTGGGGCTTTCGTCCGAGGGGCGTAGCAGCGCCACGACAGTGCTGGCGCTGGCACTGCTGCGCCATGCGGAGGCGACAGGCGGCGCGCGCCCCAAACTGCTCTCGTTCACCGATAACCGTCAGGACGCCTCGCTGCAGGCGGGGCACTTCAACGACTTCGTGCGGATTGCCCTGCTCCGCACCGCGCTGGTCGCCGCCTTACAGCAAAAACCTGAACTGGGCTACGCTGAGGTCGCTTCAGCAGTGGTCGATAGCAGCGGTCTCCAGCTCAACGACTACGCCCGCCAGCCCAATTTGGACCCCGCGTCGCCCTACGGCAAGCAGGTGCGTGAGACCTTCTGCAAGTTGATTGAGTATCGCCTCTATGAAGACCTGCGGCGCGAGTGGCGCAACACACAGCCGAATCTGGAGACGCTGGGCTTGTTGCAGATTGAGTATCACGGGCTGAGCGAGCTGTGCGCGGACAATTCGAGATGGGAAGACTGCGCCGCGCTGGCGCAGCGCACACCCGAAGAGCGCGAGGCAATTCTGCGAGTCCTGCTCGACCAGTTTCGCTATAAGTTCGCAATTAACGCAGAGGTGCTGGAACCTGAGAAGCAGAAGGAGCTGCGCAAGCGCTGCGAACAGGAGCTGAACGAATACTGGGGGCTGGATCCCGCCATAGACGACCTGCAGGAATCGCGGGGCGTGCTGCTGGAGCGCAACGGGGGACGCCTGCCCAAGTCTGTGGGGGCGGTGCTGACCGAGCGGAGCGCGATTGGACGCTATCTGTGCCAGCAGCTGGGTCTCCGCGCTGGCGCCTACCGACAGGTGATTGAGAAAATTCTGGAGCAGCTGCTCGCCTACGGGCTGGTGGTACGGCTGCTGGGCGCAACCCCGATGTACCAGCTGAACGCAGCGGTCATTCGGTGGCGTCAGGGGGATGGCACGCCGCGCGTCAGTCCGCTGTATCGGCGGGGGAGCGCATCGGATGAGGCGCTGATTAACCGCTTTTTTGAGGCGTTTTACCGTTCGGCGCCGGAACGGCTGGCGACGCTGGAGGCGCGGGAGCATACGGCGCAGGTGGTGGAGCCGGGCGAGCGCGAGCGGCGCGAGCAACGCTTCAGTGGCACAGGCGACGAACGCCCGCTGCCCTTCCTGGTCTGCTCCCCCACGATGGAACTGGGCATCGATATTGCTGATTTAGACCTGGTGCATCTGCGCAATGTGCCGCCGACGCCCGCGAACTACGCCCAGCGGAGCGGACGCGCGGGGCGACAGGGGCAACCGGGGCTAATCGTAACCTACTGCGGCGCGTGGAACTACCATGACCAGTACTTTTTCCAGCGTCCCGCCGAGATGGTGTCGGGCGCGGTGCGCCTGCCGCGTCTGGAGCTGGGCAGCGAGACGCTGTTGCGGGCACACCTGCACGCGCTCTGGCTCAACGAGCTGGGCTTGCCGCTGGGCGAGAGCATCGAGGGCGTAATCGACACCGCGCAGTTCCCTGAACTGCCCCTGCGCGACGGAGTGAGCGCCCAGATTCAGATGACCGCGCCGCTGGCGCAACGCCTGCGCGAACGGTTCGAACAGGTGGTTGCGACCCTGCCCGAACGCCCGCGCTGGCTCACACGCAAGTGGGTAGAAAACGCCATTCAGGAGATTCCAGAGCGGTTTGACAGAGCCTTTGACCGCTGGCGCGAGCTGTTCCGTGTGGCAGAGGATCAGATGACCTATGCGGAGCGTCAGCGCCACGCCGCCCGCAAACGCGACGAGCAGGAGCAGGCGGAGCGCGCCTACAACGAAGCCGAGCGCATGCGCAACCTGCTCCTCCAGATTGGCGTGCAGTACGAAGAGAGCGATTTTTACCCCTATCGCTATCTGGCGAGCGAGGGGTTCCTGCCCGGCTATAACTTCCCGGCGCTCCCGCTGAGGGCATGGGTGCCGCGCAAAGAGGGCGAGTTTATCCAGCGTCCGCGCGTGCTGGCGCTGCGCGAGTTCGCCCCGCAGAATATCATCTACCACGAGGGCAGCAAATGGGAAGTGAAAAGCTGCTATTTGCCGATTGGCAGCGTGCAGGAGCGTATCGTGGTGCGCAAGTTGTGCAGGCTTTGCGGCGGCTACGCCGAAGGCGACCACGATGTCTGCCCCGTGTGCCAGACCCCGCTTGTAGGCAACTCTGAGTGGGTCGAACTGCTGGAGATGAGCAATGTGAAAGTGCGTCGTCGCGAACGAATTCATTCCGGAGAGGAGGAGCGCCTGCGCAAGGGGTATCACATCACGCTGCACTATCGCCCCGCGCCTTCCGATGAACCGCCCCAGCAGGCAGATGTCTGGGTGGACGACCGCAAGGTGTTGCGTCTGGAATTCTGCCACGCACACCTGCTCAGCATCAATCACGGCTGGCGCAGTCGGGGGGCAGAGGGATTTTTCATCGACTGCGAATCGGGCGAGTTTCTGAGTGAGAGCGAATCGGAGCGTCGGGATGGGGCGTTGCGACAGCTGCGCCTGATGACGCAGACTGTGCGCCCCGTGCTGCTAACGCAGCTGTACGAGCCTGACCTGCTGCAGAACGCCTCGTTGCGCACGACGCTGGCGTACGCGCTGTTGCGGGGCGTGGAGCAGACCTTCCAGCTGGAGCCGGGCGAGGTAGAGGTACACTGGCTGGGTGAGGGCGCGCATCAGAGGCTGCTGCTGGTGGAGAGCGCGGAAGCCAGCAGCGGCGTGCTGCGCTATCTGGTGGAAGAGCGCGACATGCTGGCGCAGGCGGCGCGACGCGCTCTCGAAATCTGCCACTTCGACGCGCAGGGCAACGACCTGAACCCCGAATGTGTTCGGGCGTGCTATCGCTGTCTGCTCTCGTTCCAGTCGCAGTCGGAGGCGCGCCTGATCAACCGCCACAGCGTCGCATCGATGCTGCTGGAGCTGGCGCGTTCCCAGACGCTGATGCGCTACGGCGAACGCGACTGGCGTGAGCAGCTGGAGTGGCTCCTTCAGAATGTGGATACGCGCTCTGCGCTGGAACGCCGCCTGCTGGAGACCTTAGCCGAACTGCGCCTGCGGCTGCCTGATGCGGCGCAGTACCGTATCCAGTCGCCCGACTGCGTGCCCGACTTCTTCTACGCGCCGCGCACCTGCGTCTTTTGCGATGGGGAGGCGCATGATTACCCGGAAGTGCGGCAGCGCGACTCGGAGATACGCAACCAGCTCAGGGAGCAGGGCTACGAGGTGGTCGTCATCGACGCGCGCCGCGACCTGCTGGAGCAGATTCGGAGCTATGGGGCGGTGTTTGGCAGGGTTGGGTGAGCGCATCAGCCGCCGAGGTAGGCTTCGCGCACGGCAGGGTTGCGCAGCAGGTTCGCCGCCGTGTCGGTCAGCACCACGCGCCCCGTCTCCAGCACATAGCCCCGATGGGCAATCTCCAGCGCCATGTGCGCGTTCTGCTCCACCAGCAGGATCGGCACGCCCTGCTGGTTGATCTGACGGATAACCTGAAAGATTTCACGCACCAGGAAAGGCGCCAGCCCCAGCGAGGGTTCATCCAGCATCAGCAGGCGGGGTCGTGCCATTAAGGCGCGTCCAATCGCCAGCATCTGCTGCTCGCCGCCTGAAAGCGTGCCTGCCCGCTGATTGAGCCGCTCCTTGAGGCGCGGGAAGATGGCGAACACGCGCTCCAGCCGCTCGTCCAGGTCGCGTCCCCACTGGCTATACGCGCCCAGTAGCAGATTCTCGTACACGCTCATCTCGGCGAAGATGCGCCGCCCCTCTGGCACATGGATGATGCCCATCTGTACGATGCGGTGCGGTGGCAGGCGCGTGATGTCGCTATTTTCGAAGCGGATGGTACCCCGCGTCGGGCGCACCAGCGCGGAGATTGCCCGCAGCAGCGTGCTTTTGCCTGCGCCGTTTGCCCCGATAATCGTGGTGATCTCGCCGCGCTGAACGGTGAGCGACACGCCCTTCAACGCCTGAATCGCCCCATACGCCACATGCAGGTCGCGCACTTCCAGAATCGTCTCGCTCATACAGGTTCCCCCAGATAGGCTTCGATCACGCGCGGGTCGTTGCGAATCGCTTCGGGCGGACCCTCGGCGATTAGCTCGCCGTAGTCCAGCACCAGCACGCGCTCGCAGATGCCCATCACCACGCGCATGTCGTGTTCAATCAGCAGGATGGTGACGCCGAACTCGTCGCGCAGGCGACGAATCAGGTGCATCAATTCCTCGCTCTCGTTCGGGTTCATGCCCGCGGCGGGTTCGTCCAGCAGGATCAGCTGGGGTTGGGTGGCGAGTGCGCGGGCGATTTCCACGCGGCGCTGCAGTCCGTAGGGCAGCGCGGAGGCGCGCACATCGGCGACCTCGCTCAGCTCCAGCACCTTCAGCCAGTGGCGGGCGCGCGCCTCCAGCTCGGAGTCCTCTTTTTCCACCGCTTTGAAGCGCAGCGCCGCCTGCCACAGGCGCGTGCGATGGCGCACGAACGCGCCGATGCGCACATTCTCCAGCACAGTCAGCCCGCGAAAGAGCCGAATGTTCTGGAAGGTGCGGGCGATGCCCAGCCGCGTGATCTGATGCGGTTTTAGCCCCACCAGCGAGCGACCCTGAAAGCGGATGTCGCCCTCCGTCGGGCGATAGATGCCCGTAATCACATTGAACACGGTGGTCTTGCCCGCGCCGTTGGGACCGATCAGCCCCACCAGCTCGCCCGAATACACTTCGAGCGAGAGGCTGCGCACGGCGATCAGCCCTCCGAAACGCATCGTTACCTGTTGCAGCTGGAGTAGCGGCGTCTTCATGGCTGTTTCATCTGCTCCCCTTCGCTGCTGATAGAGGTGGGGGGCGGAAGCTCCGCTTCCGCAGTCCATACGGTTTCAGCAGGCGGCACGCTCGCCCGCTTCGGTGAACGCGACAGCCAGCGGCGCAGGGTCGCCCAGCTCAGCTCCCGATGACCCAGCAGACCCTGCGGACGGAAAATCATCGTGAGGATCAGCACCAGCGCGAACGCCAGCATGCGGAAATCGCTCGGCTGGAACTCGCGCCCGAACAGCGTGACCACAGGCAGCAGGCGCAACAGCTCCTCCAGCATCTTCAGCCCCGCGCCCGCCAGCACCGAACCCGTGATGCTGCCCTGACCGCCCAGCACCACCATCGTCACCACAATAATCGAGATGTCCAGCTTGAAATCGACAGGATAGATCGAGCCTTCACGATGAGCCAGCAGTGCGCCCGCCATGCCCGCAAACATCGCGCCAATCACGAAGGCAGCCACCTTGTAATAAGTGGTGGACACTCCCATCGCTTCGGCGGCAGTTTCGTCCTCGCGCACCGAGAGGAATGCCAGCCCGTGCGTGCTTTTGAGCAGGTTGCGCGAGACGGCGATACAGCCCATCGCCAGCAGCGCGTACCAGAAAAACCCGAAGCCCACCCATGTCGGGATGCCCGTGAAGCCGCGCTGGGCGCCAAACACATCCAGGTTCTCAAACAGCACGCGCACAATCTCGCCGAATCCAAGCGTGGCAATCGCCAGATAGTCCCCCCGCAGGCGCAATGTTGGAATGCCCACAATCAAGCCGAACAGCGCTGCCGCGCCCGCACCAATCAGCGCCGCCATCAGCAGCAAGCCGAACTGCGCCGCACCCTGCCACGCGGGCGGCACCTGCGCCAGCCAGCCCGACGCAAAATAAACCGAGAAGCCCGCCGAAAGATACGCGCCCACCGCAAAGAAGCCCGCGTGCCCCAGCGAGAACTGACCCGTGATGCCATTAATCAAATTGAGGCTCACCGCCAGCGTGATGAACAGCAACGGCACCAGAATAAACGCGCGATAGGTGTAGTCGGTGAGCCAGCCGAACCATTGCCCGTAGACCGCCGCCTGCAGCAGGCGATCCAGCGCCCAGCAGATGACAATCGCAACCCCACACCAGAGAGCCTGCCGCACCATCTCACACCTTCTCCTGAACCGCACGCCCCAACAGCCCTGCCGGTCGGAACAGCAGCACCGCAATCAGCAAGCAGAAGGCGACGGCATCGCGGAACGGGCTGAGCGTCGGATTACCGCCCACCAGTGCCTCAATCACGCCCAGCAGAAGCCCACCCAGCACCGCGCCCGGAATGTTCCCGATGCCGCCCAGCACCGCCGACACGAACGCTTTAACACCAGGCATAAAGCCGAAGGTGGGTGTGACAGGCGCACCCACGAAGATGGCGGTCATCGCGCCGCCCGCGCCCGCCAGCGCCGCCCCAATCGCAAAGGTGCCGACAATCACCCGATCGTACGGCACGCCCATCAGCGCTGCCGTCTGAAAATCTTCCGACACCGCGCGCATCGCCCGCCCAAACTGCGTGCGCTTCACCAGCAGCTGCAGACCCGCCATAAACGAGAGTGAGGCAATCAACAGCACCAGCTGCCCCAGACTGATGCTGATGCCACCCAGCTGCACCGTGCGCCAGGTGAGCGGCACCGTCTTGGGATCAGCACCGAATAAAATCAGCGCGAGGTTCTGCAGCAGGAACGACACCCCGATCGCGGTGATCAGCACGATCAGGCGCGGCGCGTGGCGCAGAGGGCGATAAGCCAGGCGTTCGATCAGCACGCCCAGCGTCATGCAAACCAGCATCGCCGTCGCAATCAGCAGCACCAGCCCGCCCGTGCTGGAGTGCGACACCACGCCGTACCAGTCGCGTGAGGTGCCCAGCCAGGCGACCAGCGCGCCCACCATATAAACCTCGCCGTGCGCAAAATTGATCATGCGCAGAATGCCGTAGACCATCGTGTAGCCGACGGCAATCAGCGCATAGATCGCACCGCTCTGAACGCCATTCACCAGCTGCTGTGCGAGCGTCGACAGTTCCATCGTATAGCCAGGCTTCTATTTTACCTGTCGCGCGCTCGCAGCAGTGGTGGCGGTTTCGGGCGTGATGCGGGTGACGAACACGAATCGGTTGCCTCTCACCTGCAGTACGACCGCCGACTTGTCCGCGTCGCCGAACTCGTTGATGGTGATCACGCCTGTGACGCCGGGGAAGTTTCTGGTATTGGCAATCGCGTCGCGGATAGCAGCGCGATCGAGTTTGCCCGTTTTTTCGATGGCGGCAAACAGCACACGCGCGGCGTCATACGCCAGCGCTGCCAGCCCGCCCGGTGTCTGCCCGAACCGCTGGCGATACTTCTTCACAAACTCCTGAATCTGCGGCGCGGGGTCGTCGGGTGCATAATGGTCACTGAAGTAGCAGCCTTCGATGGCTTTGCCGGGACCGCCCGCGCCTTCCACCAGCTTCGGCGAACTCCAGCCGTCGCCCCCCGCCAGCGGCACCTTAATGCCCAGCTCCCGCGCCTGACGCGCAATCAGCCCCACCGACTTATAATAGCCCGGAATATAGATGGCTTCAGGGTTCTTCGCTCGAATGGTGGTCAATTGCGAGCGGAAGTCGGTGTCCTGCGGCTTGTAGCTCAGCACATCGGTGATCTCGCCGCCCATCTTGCGGAAGCTCTGCTGAAAGAACTCTGCCAGCCCCTTGCTGTAGTCGCTGGAGTTGTCGTACAGAATGGCGACCCGCTTGACCTTCAGATGTTCGGCAAGGAACTTCGCCATCACATAGCCCTGAAACGGGTCGATGAAGCACACGCGGAAGATGTAGTTGCCCTGATCGGTCACGGCGGGGTTGGTGGATGAGGGCGAGATCATCGGCACGCCGTACTTCTGGCAGATGGGTCCGCCTGCCAGGCTCATGGTGCTGGCAACCTCGCCAATAACAGCTAACACGCGCTCCTGCTGAATGAGCTTGGTAACCACATTGCGTGCCTGCTGGGGGTCGGAGCGGGTGTCTTCGAACCGAACAATCACTTGCTTGCCCAGCACGCCGCCCGCACGATTGACCTCCTCCACTGCCAGCGTGACGCCGTTGCGCGTCTCCTCCCCGAAGGTGGAGTTATCGCCCGTGAGGTCGGCATAGACGCCGATCACGATTCGATTCTGGTCGGGTTCGGGCGCGGACTGCTCCACCTTCGCCGCGTTGCGTTTCGCCAGCCGTGCGGCGGGGTTCACCGTCCCTGCACCGCCTGCTACGCCTCCAGTAGAGCCACCAGGGCGGCTGGTGCAGGCGCTCAGCGTCACGATTATCGTCATCAGCCATAAGAGCCATTTGCGCCATGTCATCGCTTGCTATCCTCCTGTGCCCTTCCGATTCGCGCCTGCCTGCCCATCTCCTGCTGATGGACAGGGTGTAAGGAGCAATTTTTGACCCACCGGGGCGCTAAGAAAGGAGCAAATCGGTAGCGAGCGCGTTCAGAGAGGGGCTGGTAGCGGCGGGCGGATTCGAACCGCCGACCTACCGGGTATGAGCCGGTCGCTCTCACCAACTGAGCTACGCCGCCAGAATGGTGCGGGCGGAGGGACTCGAACCCCCACGGGCGAACGCCCACTAGAACCTGAATCTAGCGTGTCTACCAATTCCACCACGCCCGCACAACCGCCTTTAATATACCCTATACCGGAGCGGGCTTGTCAAGGGGTTCGCGCCAGCACATCGATACCATTCCCAAAAGGCATCGCCCTCTCCGGACACACTATCTGCCCTATCCGGCGCCACATACCCCTGCCAGAACCCCCCAAAAAACCCCACCCCCCTTGACAAACGCGCATCCGATGTGCTATAATAGAGGGCAGCCACAACATCTTGGGGATAACGAGTAATAACCCCGCATATGTGGCTATTGAGGCGAGGTGAACAATGCGGTGCCCGTACTGCGGCAGTGAGGAAGACCATGTGGTGGACTCGCGCCCCACACAGGAAGGCAAAGCCATCCGACGACGGCGCGAGTGCCTCCAGTGTGGACGGCGGTTCACCACCTTCGAACGCTATGAGGAACGCCCGCTGATGGTCATCAAAAAAGATGGGCGGCGTGAACCGTTCGACCGCAATAAGGTCCTGCAGGGCATGGTCATCGCCTGCCGCAAACGACCCATCAGTATGGAGGTGCTGGAAAAAGCCGTCGACGAAATCGAGCAGGAGATTCATAACCGCGCTGAGACCGAGATCAGCTCGGTGGAGATCGGGCGCATGGTTATGCAAAAACTGCTGGAGATAGACCCTGTCGCCTATGTGCGCTTCGCCTCCGTCTATGAGGAGTTTCAGGACCCACAGCAGTTCAATCGGGTCGTGCAGATGCTGATGCGCATGCAAAAAGCGCGTCAGTCCCGAAGCCGTTGAACCCTTTTTGTCAGGAGGTTGGCTATGTTGGAACCGAATGAGGGCTTGCTGGAACTATCAGAGACAAACGGCGCGGTAGAGACCCCCGCCGCCCAGGCGGCTGTTCGCACCGATGGCGTGCGCGTGGAGCGACGCTACGGCTTCATCCCGCGCGAGAAGTTCGATAACATCAACACGGGCAAAGGACTGCGCATCGAACGCTACTTCACGCAGGCTGGTGTTGACCCCTTCGATACGGTTGAGTGGGAGCGGCGCACCGCCGTGATCACGGGCGAGCGCGGCGAGGTCGTGTTCGAGCAGAAAGATGTGGAGGTGCCCGCCTTCTGGTCGCAACTGGCGACCAATGTGGTGGCGTCCAAATATTTTCGCGGGCAGGTCGGCACACCCGAGCGCGAGCAGAGCGTTCGGCAGGTGATTGGGCGCGTGGTGGACACCCTCACGCGCTGGGGACGCGAAATGGGCTACTTCGCCTCCGACGCCGATGCCGACGCCTTCCGCGACGAACTGAAATATCTCCTCCTGCACCAGTACGCCGCCTTCAACAGCCCCGTCTGGTTCAATGTCGGAATCGAGCCACGCGCCCAGTGCTCAGCGTGTTTTATCGTCTCCGTCGAGGATACGATGGAATCGATTCTCGACCTGGCGAAAACGGAGGGCATGATCTTCAAGTTCGGTTCTGGCTCGGGTTCGAACCTGTCGCGCATTCGTGGCTCCAGAGAGTATCTGTCGGGCGGTGGACGCGCGTCGGGTCCCGTCTCCTTCATGCGCGGATTCGACGCCTTCGCCGGCGTCATCAAATCGGGCGGCAAAACCCGCCGCGCCGCCAAAATGGTGGTGCTGAACATCGACCACCCCGACATCGTGGACTTCATCGAGTGCAAAGCCAACGAGGAAAAGAAGGCATGGGCGCTCATCGAGCAGGGCTACGATCCGGGCTTCGATACGCCAGGCGGCGCGTACGATTCGGTCTTCTTCCAGAACGCCAATCACAGCGTGCGCGTGACGGATGAGTTCATGCGAGCGGTAGAAGAGGATCGCGAATGGTGTACCTACGCGCGCACGACCGGCGAGGTGATGGGACGCTACAAAGCACGCGAACTGTTCCGCAAAATCGCCGAAGCCGCATGGGTGTGCGGCGACCCCGGTCTGCAGTTCCACGACACCACCAACCGCTGGCACACCGTCAAAAACAGCGGTCCCATCGAAGCCAGCAACCCGTGTTCAGAATTTGTCTTTCTTAACGACACATCCTGCAATCTGGCGAGCCTGAACTTGATGAAGTTTCGCCTGCCGGATGGCAGCTTTGATGTGGAGGCGTTCCGCGCGGCGGTGCGGATTATGATTACCGCACAGGAGATTATTGTGGACAACTCGGCATATCCGACCGAGCGCATCGCCGACAACAGCCACAACTTCCGCCCGCTGGGGCTGGGCTATGCGAATTTGGGTGCGCTGCTGATGTCGCTTGGCTTGCCCTACGACAGCGATGCGGGGCGCGCCTACGCAGCCATTATCACCGCCATCATGCACGGCGAGGCATACCGTCAGTCGGCAATCATCGCGCGCGACTGCGGTGCACCGTTCCCTGGCTTCGCGCTCAATCGCGAGCCGATGCTGGAAGTGATGCGCATGCATGCCGACGCGCTCAACCAGATTCAAGCCCAGTATGTGCCCGACTATCTCATGAAGGCGGCGCGCGCCATCTACGACGAAATGCTGCAACTGGGCGAGCAGTACGGCTATCGGAATGCACAGGTGACAGTATTAGCTCCTACCGGGACTATTTCCTTTATGATGGACTGCGACACGACAGGCATCGAACCCGATATTGCGCTGGTGAAATACAAGACGCTGGTCGGCGGCGGGCTGCTGAAGATGGTGAACACGACGGTGCCGCTTGCGCTCCAGCAGCTGGGCTATTCGCCCGAGCAGATCGAAGCCATCACGCGCTACATCGATGAGCATGACACCATCGAGGGCGCACCCTACCTGAAAGAGGAGCATCTGCCCGTGTTCGACTGCGCCTTCCGCCCCGCCAGGGGCACGCGCAGTCTCGCCCCGATGGCGCATGTGAAGATGATGGCGGCGGTGCAGCCATTCTTAAGCGGGGCTATCAGCAAGACGGTGAACATGCCCAGCGACGCCACGCCCGAAGACATCGAGAACATCTACATGCAGGCGTGGAAGCTCGGCTTGAAGGCAATCGCCATCTATCGGGACGGCAGCAAGCGCACCCAGCCGCTCTCCACGAAGAAGCCGACCGACGAGGAGGCGCCGCTCCCCGCCACCACCGGGCGCCCCATCCGACGCCACCTGCCCGACGAACGCAAAAGCATCACCCACAAGTTCAGCATCGCGGGGCACGAAGGCTACATCACTGTCGGCATGTACGAAGACGGCACGCCCGGCGAAATCTTCATCACGATGGCGAAGGAAGGCTCAGTCATCTCCGGCTTGATGGACGCCTTCGCGACCGCCATCTCGCTTGCATTGCAGTACGGCGTGCCGCTGGAGAAGCTGGTGGAGAAGTTCTCCTACACGCGCTTCCAGCCCAGCGGCTTCACGAATAACCCGCAGATACCCGTCGCCACCTCCATCGTGGACTACATCTTCCGCTGGCTGGCGCTGAAGTTCCTGAACCAGCAGCCGCAGCAGAAGCAGCCGCTCGAATCGTCGCTGGAGGAGCAGCCGGTCGCGCAGGCGAGCGAGCCGCCCGAGGCAATCGGCGTAGCCGGCGCGAAGGAGACGGTTCCTGCACCCGCAGGGCAGGGTGAGACCATGGACTGGTCGCAACTGGTGAAACTGCAGCAGGATGCGCCACCCTGCCCTGTTTGCGGAATGATTATGGTGCGCGCGGGCGCGTGCCATCAGTGCCTGAACTGCGGCTCCTCCTACGGCTGTGGGTAAGGGCTTTGCTCCCCCTCTCCAGACCCTCACTCATCGGGAGCCAGTTCCCCGCTGGCTCCCGCTTTCTTCACAGGGGGTATGCTTTCTAATATGCTGCGGCTCTACCTGGTGCGGCATGGGCAGACGGCATGGAACCACATCGGGCGCATTCAGGGTCATTCCGATGTGCCGCTGGATGAGGTCGGCTGTCAGCAGGCGGAGCGCGTGGCGCACTGGCTGGCACAGCGGATTGCCAATCGCCAGTCGCTGCACGCCGTCTACAGCAGCGACCTGCAACGCGCCGCCCAGACCGCGCAGGTGATTGCCGAACGGTTGAACGCGCCCCTCCACCTCACGCCCGCCCTGCGCGAGCGCGACTGGGGCGCATGGGAGGGGCTCACCCGCGACGAGGTGATCGAACGCTACCCCGAACACCATTTCACCTATCTGTATGACCCGCTGGGCGGCACGCCGCCCGAAGCGGAGCCGATGACCGCCTTCTGGGATCGCGTGCAGCAGTTCGCCCAGATGCTTTATGAGCGCTACACGGAAGGCGAGCTGATTGTGGTGGGACACGGGGGCAGCCTGCGCATCCTGCTCTGCGACGCGCTCGCGGGCGACATCCAGACCTACCGACGCATCCGACTGGACAACGCCGCCCTCTCCATCATCGAGCGCGTGGACGGACGCATCTGGGTCGCCCTGCTCAACTACACAGGCTTTCTGGAACAGGTATAATTGCGCAGGAGGCGAGCGGGTATGGCGCTGACGATTGAGCAGATGCGGCATGTGGCGAAGCTGGCGCGACTGGAACTGCCCGATGAGAAACTGCAACAGTTGATGGGGCACATCAACGCCCTGATGGCGCACTTTGAGCGACTGCAGTCGCTGCCCACCGAGACAGTGGAACCGACCTCGCACTCGATCCCTGTCTATAACGCCTTTCGAGAGGATGTGCCGGGCACACCGCTGCCGCGCGAGGACGCCTTAGCCAACGCCCCGCAAGCCCGCGATGGGCTGTTTATCGTGCCCCGCATCGTGGAGGAGTAGATGGAACTGATTACGCGCAGCCTGTCGGAGCTGAGTGAGCTGTTGCGTCGGCGCGAAATCTCCGCGATGGAGCTGACCGACGCTGTGATCCAACAGATTGAGCGGCTGGAGCCGACCATCCAGGCTTACATCACGCTTGTGCCCGAACAGGCACGCGAGATGGCGCGTCAGGCACAGGCGCGACTGGATGCAGGTGAATGGAACCCGCTGTTGGGCATCCCTGTTGCGATTAAAGACAACATCAGCACGCGCGGCATCCGCACCACCTGTGCCTCGCGCATCCTGCACAACTATGTGCCGCCCTATGATGCCACCGTCACGGCGCGGCTGAAGGCGGCAGGCGCCGTGATTCTGGGCAAAGCGAATATGGACGAGTTCGCGATGGGCAGCTCCACCGAGTATTCGGCGTTCCATCCGACGCGCAACCCGTGGGATTTATCGCGCGTGCCCGGCGGCTCGTCGGGCGGTTCGGCGGCAGCGGTCGTTGCGCATATGGCGGTCGCCGCGCTCGGCTCCGACACGGGCGGCTCCATTCGTCAGCCTGCCGCCTACTGCGGCGCGGTCGGGCTGAAACCGACCTATGGGCGCGTCAGTCGCTACGGGCTTATCGCCTATGCCTCCTCACTGGATCAGATTGGACCCATCACCCGGACCGTCGCCGACTGCGCCTTGATGATGAATGCGATTGCGGGCAAGGACCCGCTGGACGCCACCAGCGTGGATGTGCCTGTGCCCGACTATCGGGAGGCGTTGCGCCCTGAAGTGAAGGGCATGCGATTGGGCGTGCCGCGCGAGTTCTTCGCGCAGGGCGTTCAGTTAGAGGTCGCGCAGGTGGTGCGCGCGGCTATCGATCGGCTCGCCGATGAGGGCGCAATCGTGGAGGAGACCTCCATCCCGATGGTGGAATATGGGCTGCCCATCTACTACATTCTCGCGCCTGCTGAATGCTCCTCGAATCTGGCACGATACGATGGCGTGCGCTACGGGCTGCGCGAGGGCGAGGAGCGAGGGCATGTCGGCATGATGGAGCGCACCCGCGCCGCAGGCTTCGGCGACGAGGTTATCCAGCGCATCATCATCGGTACCTACGCGCTCTCCGCCGGCTACTACGACGCCTACTATCTCAAAGCGCAGAAGGCGCGCACCCTGCTGCGTCAGGAGTTTGACCGCGCGATGGCACAGTTTGATGCGCTGCTGTGCCCCACCGCGCCGACGCCCGCCTTCAAAATCGGCGAGCTGGTGAGCGATCCGCTCGCCATGAAACTGATGGATGTGCTGACCATCCCCATCAATCTCACGGGCGTGCCCGCGCTCTCGGTGCCCTGCGGCTTCGTGGACGGTCTGCCCGTCGGACTGCAGATTATCGGCAAGCCGTTCGATGAAATGACCGTGCTGCGCATCGGCTACGCCTGGGAGCAAATGGCGAACCTGCAGGAGCAGCTGCGCACCCCACGCGGCTTGCAGACCATTACGGGAGCTGGCGGAACTCGATAACCCCTCGGGAGACCTCGCCTTTGAGCATCCATTCGACGCTGTTTTGTTCGGCGAGCCGTTTGGTGGTCGCTGTTGCCCACGCTTCGCCAATCACAATCGGGATGGCGTCTACACCCGCGCGGCGCAGGGTGTCGGCACGCTGGCGTGCGCGCAACACATCGCGGCGATTGACCTTGAGGGCGACCTCCACCACAGCGACCTGATCCTGCTTCCACCAGATGAGGTCTGCCAGCGTGGGGTCGCTTTCCTCATCGGGGTAGCCATCTTCTTCGGGCGGCAGGCGCTGGAGCCACTCTCGCAAGCGTTGCTTTACATGCGGTTCGTCCGTCTGTCCTCCGTCGCCCCCGTTCAGCAGGCGCACGACGCGCTTGGCAATCTGTCTTTCGAATCGTTCGCCTGCACGGCGTCCCTCTTCACCCTCGCGCCACTTCCGCATCTCTTCAAAGTCGCGCTCCAGCCGCTCCTGCGACGCCATGACTCGGTTCAGCAGTTCATCGTGGCGCTGGAGCAGTTCATCGTGGCGCTGGAGCAGTTCGGCAAAACGCTGCTGCTCCGCTATCATCTGCTCCATCAACGCTTCTAAACGCGCGATGCGCTCACCATGCTGCTGAAGAATGAGCGTGTTCTGCTGGAGCAGTTCATCGTGGCGCTGGAGCATTTCATCGTGGCGCTGGAGCAGTTCAGCAAATCGCCGCTGCTCGGCTGCCAGCTCGCGAATCAGCACGGGCAGTTGGAGCAGTTCGTCCTGCAAGATGAGACGACGCGCCGCGTCACGCAGCTCCGCCCGCTGCTCCAGCAGGCGAATCAGCGTTCGCTCATTGACCAGCCGCTCCTGCAACGCCTCCGCCCACTCTGGATGCTCATCCAGCAGGCGAATGAGGCTCTCCAGATCCGCAACAGAAAGTGGCATGCCTTGTCAGAATTATACCATGTGGTAGTGGGGACACGATGGTCGCGTCCCCATGAAGTGGGTTCACAGGTTGCCCTGTACGAACTCGGCAATCGCATCTGGTGTGCTGGGGTCGAACTCCACCACATCGAGCATGCAGCGTCGCTGGGGTCCGCAATCGTGAACGGGTTCGCCAGCATGGCGACCATCACCAGTCGGGCAGGGATACCTGTTGCCTCGCGATACATGCGCAGCGCCTCGACGGGATGTACCGCGCCGTACCAGGTCTCCGAGTCGGTGTAGATGACGAAGGCGTCCGCCTCCACCCCGCGCTCGAGCGCCCAGAGCATCGGCAGGGCGCAGTCGGTCGCGCCGAACGGCAGGCTAACAAGGTAATCCATCGCCTGCTCCAGCGGCATCGCGCGTCAGAAAGTTCCCACCATACCCGCCAGTGGGTATCCTTTACACCGTCATGCCAGAGCCAGTGGGGTGTCATTCCTCGGTAGAAAGCGTGCTGGAGCAGCTGGAGCGGATTGCGCCGGGCGTGCCGCTGCTGGCGCTGGGTCAGACAGTGTTCTGGGACGAGCCGACCAAGAGCGGACTGCTGCTGTTGATGGCGGCGTGCGGGCGTACGCGCCCCTTCTTCTTCGGTGTGCATGACACCGATTATTTCGGTCGCCTGCACACGAAGCGCCTGCCCAAAGAGAGCGTTCCCTCACCCGCACCCTCTTCCCCGAAGCGGGAGGGTGCCGATTGGTTGCTGATGTTGCCGCATAATGATGGCTCCACGCGCGGGCTGTGGTCGGCGGCAGGCGAAATCTCGTGCCTGTTCGGCAGCGAGACGGTTCCGACACGCGCTCGCTATGCGGAGGCGGGTGCCCAGCTGGAGAAGGTCGCCCGTCACCATCCGCTGGGGCGTGAGGCGTTTCTTGACGCCATCACCGAGGCGTGGGGCTGGCGCGGGCTGGTGACAACCGGCAGCGTGCCGCGCCCCGTGTATGAGATGTCTGTCCGCGAGGTGCTGCCCGCCCTCGACACGCTGCTCCAGTGGGGCTTCGAAAACACGCTCGAATGCCTGGCAGACCCCGACCAGCGCGAGCGCGCCCGTCAGCGTGCCGACGCTATCCGTCAGCGCGTTCACGAGCTGGCAAGCCTCGCCGAATCGCTCTCGCTGGCAGACCTCTATCGCTACCTCTATCGCGATTTCCTCGTGTGGCTGATCGGCGAGGTGCCGGAGATAGTGGGCTTCACGCGCACGACGGAGCTGTTGCGCTTCGCGCCCGACACGGCGCACCTGCCCCGATTCCAGCTGCTGCAGCGATTTCTGGACCCGCGCACGCGCCCCATCTGTGAACGCGCCTACAACGATGCGGTTGCCGGCACCGACATCTATGCCCTGCACGAGTTCGGTGAGGGCGCACTGCCGTTCGATTTACTCATTCCCCGACGCGGGCGCGGCACGCTGATGCTCACCGAGCGATACCTCACCGTGCTGACGCCTGAACCCGCCGTGATCCGGCTGACGGAACCCGTCCAGAGCGTCGACGCGCTGGCGCGTGTGATCGCGGAGTCGTTCGGCGAGGGCGTCACGCTGATTGGCAAAGCGCTCACTCTGGTGCCAATGCTGGCGCACGAGTTCATCTGCGTGTTCAACGAGCGTGGCTCGCCCTACCTGAGCCAGAGTGCTCGCATGCTGGATCAGATTCAGCGCGACGGCGTGGCGATGAACCTTCACCCGCTGTTGCGCCTGCGCTACGCGACATGGGACACGATTGGCGCGGAATGCATCCAGTTGCGCTTACCAGAGCATCTCGCGACGGCGTTTGGCGAGCGCGAGCTGTGTTCGGAACAGTTCGCGCGGCGCTGGCGTGCGGTGGTGCAGGCACAGCGCGAGCGGTTGCACGACCTGAGTCGGTGTCACAACCCGCGCGAGCTGATGCGTTACCTGGCAGAGCATCTGAGCGAGGAGTGGCGTGACAAAGCCCGCGAGTATGAACAGTTGCACGCACGATTACAGCAGGTGGGCGAGCAGGCAGCTTATCTGCGCCAGCAGGCGCACGCCCTGCACGCCGAACGCCGCGCCCTGCAGAGCGAACGCACCCGACTGGAACGCGAGAAAGGCGAGCTGTTCCGACAAGCCCGGCAGAACCCATCGGAGCAAGACACTTATCTCGCACAGCGCGAAGCGTGCGAGGTTCGCCTGCAAGCCATCTCCGAGCGATTGCGAGCCATCCGTCAGCAGCTCAGGGCGTTGCTGGCTCAACGGCTCCAGATCGGGCACACGCCGGAGCTGAATGCTGTCCGCGAGCGTGTGCAAACGCTGGAGTACGAAGCCGAACTAACGCGCGTGGAGCTGGTTCGAACCGCCATTCTGACCGCCGACGGGCTGATCCACACCTGTGCCCGCCCCGCCGCGTGGTGGTTCCTGCTGCTGTCGGAGCGATGGTTCCGCGCGAATATCCAGCAAACGGAACTCTATTTAGAATGGCTTACTGGGGAGCGCAGTAAGTGATTTGCACGAACTCTTCGGCGTCCAGGCTGGCGCCACCGACCAGCACGCCATCGATCTCGGGCTGATGCAGCAGCCCGTGTGCGTTCGACGCCGTCACGCTGCCGCCATACAGCACGCGCACATGGTCGCCCAGCTCTGGCTCGTACAGCTCGCGCAGTTGCTGGCGGATGAAGGCGCAGATGCGGTTCGCTTCGGGCGCATCGCACACCTGCCCCGTGCCGATTGCCCACACCGGCTCGTAGGCAATCACCAGCTCGTACAGCTCATCCGCCTCCAGCCCCTGCAGCGCGCCTATCAATTGCTGACGGATGACCGTCTCGGTCTGGCTTGCCTCACGCTCCTGCAGGGTCTCACCGACGCACAGAATCGGTTTCAGCCCGTGCGGCAGCGCCGCTTTGAGCTTGAGGTTCACCGTGGCGTCGTTCTCGCCGAAGTAGCGCAGGTGCGCTTCGGTGAGGCTGGGGTCGGGCTTTCCGAACCGTCCGCGCGTCTCCGAGTGCCCGATAATTACATATTCGCAGCCGACGGCGACCAGCATCGGGGGCGATACCTGCCCCGTGTAGGCGCCCGAATCGCTCCAGAACACCGTCTGGGCGCCCAGTTTCAATCCGCTGCCGCGAATCGCCTCGGCGACAGCTGGCAGCGCGACAAACGCAGGGCACAGCACCACCTCCACATTCAGGCGCGTGCCGATACGCTGGCGCAGCGTGTTCGCAAGAGCCGCCCCCTCCGCAGGGGTCAGATTCATCTTCCAGTTACCTGCAATCAAACAGGTGCGCATGATTCCACCATCTGAATGGCTTCGACGCTGGCTCCACTTTTCCTGCACATCCCTTTTGATCAATCGGTCGCATTATTAGCAGGAATCGGGTGGCAGGTGTCGTAGGGGGTTATTAATGGCAGGAGAGAGGCGATCGGGCTGGTTATGGCTGGGACTGTGGGTGCTGACGGTGCTGATGGGCATCGGGCTGGCGCCGCGCTCTACCCGCATCTATGCCCGCTGGTGGCAGACCCGTCAGGAGGTTCAATCGCTGGAAGCGCAGGCGCAGGCGCTGCGGGGGGAGCAGGCGGAACTGCGTCAGCAGCTGCAACGGTTCTCCACGCCCGCGGGCAAAGAGGCGCTTGCCCGCGAAAAAGGCTGGCTCAAACGCGGCGAGAAGCCCCTGCACATCGTGCCCCGATAGGCAATTCACCCCGCAAAAATACCTGTTTTTCGCCCGAATCGCCCCCGAATCGGGTGTTCCCCCTTGACATTTGCGCCCTCGATGTGCTATAATAGAGGTGTCAGGCTGGTATGCCCGCCAGCCGACGAATCCGGCACACCCGGAAAGGAGGATATGACGATGGTATTGAAACGACTGGCTGGAGTGGCACTTGGTGCCCTGTTGGCTGTAAATGCGTTCGCGCTCTTTAGCGAGACGGAGCCGAACAACACGCGCGCCACATTCGACCCGAATGTGTTTGCGCCGCCTGCTTACAATGTGCCCTGGTCCGATGTCGGCGTGTTGAGCCTGACCGCCAACGACTCTGACTTCTTCAAAATCTGGCTCAACGCTGGGGACTGGCTGACCGCCATCACCTTCCCAATCAGCAACAACAATACCGATCCCGACACCGTGATGGCGCTGTTTGACGCCACCGGCAGCACAGCGCTCGTCTTCAACGACGACGCTGGGTCTATCGGTGGGCTTGGCTCCGCCATCCGCTGGCAGGCAACCGCTTCAGGCTACTACTATCTGGCCATCACAGGCTATCACGGTGTAGGTCAGAACAGTCTCAGCTACTATGAAGGCGCCAGCCATAGCGAGACTGGCTCCTACATCCTGACCCTCAGTGTGGTGCCGGAGCCTGCCAGCATGATTGCGCTGGGCACGGGTCTGGTGGGTCTGCTGGCTCTGCGCCGACGCCGCCGCTAAGCTGTCAGCAAACAGGGGCACCTTTTATTGCGGGGAGGTGTGCGCGGGGCGCACCCCCCCTTCCGATTCAGCTAATCGGCTCCACGATGAACTCCTGCGCCTCCATCGCGTGCAGCAGCGCCCACGCCGTATCCAGTGCGGTCAGGCAGGGGATTCCATGTTCGACGGCAGCGCGACGGATGATTAACCCCTGCTGTTCTGCTTTGCGGTCAGGACTGGGTGTGTTGATGAGCAGCTGCACATGCTTATGCGTGATGTAATCCAGCAGATCGGGCTTACCCTGCCCGATTTTGGGCACAATCTGCACGGGCAGCCCTGCTTTTTGCAGGGCGCGGGCGGTGCCGTGTGTGGCGTAGAGCCTGAACCCGCGCCGATGGAACGCTTTCGCCAGCTCCACACCTTCCGCCTTGTCTTTATCAGCAAGGGTCAGCAGCACGCTTCCTTTGCGCGGAATATGAATGCCGGCGGCGACCATCGCCTTGTAAAGCGCGTTCGCGTAGGTGCGGTCGATGCCCATGACCTCGCCTGTGGAGCGCATTTCGGGTCCGAGCGCCACCTCCACACGCCGCAGCTTCAGGCTGGAGAAGACGGGCGCCTTGACCGCCACGCGCGATAACCCCTCACCCATACCCCTGCAAGCGGCAGATTCGGAGGGAAGCCACTGACCCACCTGCGCGGACACCGCCAGCTTCACCATCGGCACGCCTGTGATCTTGGAGAGGTAGGGCACGGTGCGGCTCGCCCGCGGGTTAACCTCAATTACAAACACCTGCTCGCCGTCGATAACGAACTGCACATTCATCAGCCCGCATACTTTGAGCGCGCTCGCCAGTCGCAGCGAATAGTCGATAATCTGCGCCTGCACCTTTGGGCTGAGCGTCTGGGGCGGCACGACGGTCATGCTATCGCCCGAATGCACGCCTGCCCGTTCGATATGCTCCATAATCGCGGGGATGATGAACCGTTCGCCATCGCCGATCAAATCCACTTCCGCCTCTTTGCCCTCGATATATTTATCGACCAGCACGGGCGCGTCGGGGAACGCCAGGATTGCCGACCGCCAGAAGGTTTCCAGCTCCGTATCGTTGCGCACGATCTCCATCGCCCGCCCGCCCAGCACATAGGAGGGGCGCACCAGCACGGGATAGCCCACCGCGCTGGCAATCGCCTTCGCCTCCTCGAGGCTCTGCACCGCCTGACCTGGCGGGCGCGGGATGCCCAGCTGCTCCAGCAAGGCGTCGAACCGCCGACGGTCCTCCGCGATGTCTATCGATTCGGGCGGCGTGCCCAGAATCGGCACTCCGAACGCCTGCAGCTGCTTGACCAGATTAATCGCCGTCTGTCCGCCGAACTGCACCAGCACGGGGATCGATTTTCCCTCGCGCTGGCAGGAAGCCTCTTCACCCGTACCCTCTCCCCCTCTGGGGGAGAGGGGCAGGGGGTGAGGGCTACTCTCATACTCCAGCAGGTTCAGCACATCCTCCAGCGTGATGGGATCAAAGTAGAGCGCGTCGGAAATGTCGAAATCGGTGGACACCGTTTCGGGATTATTGTTCAGAATCAGCGCGTAGTAGCCCAGCTCGCGCAGGGTCTTGACCGCATGCACCGCCGAGTAGTCGAACTCTATTCCCTGCCCGATGCGGATGGGTCCGGAGCCAAGCACCAGCACCTTGCGCGGGTGGCTGATGGGCGGGCGGTCATGCTCGCCGTGATAGGTGCTGTAGAAATAGGGCGTTTGCGCCTCGAACTCGCCCGCGCAGGTGTCCACCATTTTGTAGGCGGGGCGGATGCCCAGCGCGTGGCGCGCCCTGCGCACCTGCACCTCGCTCAAGCCCGTGATCTGGGCGATGAACCTGTCGGGGAACTGCCACTGCTTCGCCTGACGCAGGAGTGCCAGTGCGTCCCCGCGCTTTTCGCCCATCAGCAGCACCCGCAACTCACTGCTACGGGCAATCAGCTCCTGCTCCAGCTCCACCAGGTTCTGAATCTTGTGCAGGAACCAGGGGTCGATCCGGCTCAGGTCATGCACCTCTTCCACCAGCCAGCCGCGGCGGAACGCTTCGGCGATATAAAACAGGCGCATGTCATTCGGGGTGGCAATCAGCGTTTCCAGCTCCATCGGGCTGAGATGCGCCGCTGGCGGATAGCGCAGGTCGCTGACGCCCACCTCCAGCCCGCGCACCGCCTTCATGAGCGCGCCCTCGAAGGTGCGGTCGATCGCCATCACCTCGCCGGTGGCTTTCATCTGCGTGCCCAGCGCGCGGTCGCCCGTTGGGAACTTATCAAACGGGAAGCGCGGGATTTTCACCACGCAGTAATCGAGCGCGGGTTCGAATGCCGCCGATGTGCCCGTGATGGGATTTTTGATTTCGTCCAGTCGCAGCCCAATCGCGATTTTGGCGGCGATGCGGGCGATGGGGTAGCCCGTGGCTTTGGAGGCGAGCGCGCTGGAGCGGCTCACGCGCGGGTTCACCTCAATCACATAGTAGTCGCTGCCGTTCGGGTTCAGTGCGAACTGCACATTGCAACCGCCCTGAATGCCCAGCGCACGGATAATCTTGAGCGATGCGGTGCGCAGCAGCTGATACTCGAAATCGCTGAGCGTCTGCGACGGCGCGACCACCATCGAGTCGCCCGTATGCACGCCCATCGGGTCGATGTTCTCCATATTGCAGACGATGATGGCATTATCGGCGCCGTCGCGCATCACCTCATACTCAATCTCCTTCCAGCCAAGCAGGGAGCGCTCCACCAGTATCTGATGGCGCATGGAGAGTTGCAGTCCACGCGCGCCGATTTCGAGCAGTTCATCGGGGTTGTGGGCGATGCCGCCGCCCGTGCCGCCCAGCGTGTAGGCGGGGCGCACAATACAGGGATAGGGCACGATTTCGGCAACGCGGCGCAGCTCGCCCATGCTCTCCACAATCCACGATTCGGGCACGGGTTCCCCAATCTGGCGCATCAGCTCGCGGAACCTTTCACGATCCTCGGCTGCCTGAATAGCGGAGAGCGACGTGCCCAGCAACCGCACGCCATACTTATCCAGAATGCCACGCAACGCCAGCTCGGTCGCCAGATTCAGCCCCGTCTGACCGCCCAGCGTGGGCAGCAAGCCGTCGGGACGCTCCTGCGCAATCACCCGCTCCGCGAACTCCACCGTGAGCGGCTCGATATAGACGCGATCCGCCATATCGGGGTCGGTCATAATCGTGGCAGGGTTGGAATTGATCAGCACGACCTGCAGACCTTCCTCTCGCAGGGAGCGACACGCCTGGGAGCCAGAATAGTCAAACTCGGCTGCCTGTCCGATCACAATCGGACCCGAGCCAATCACCATCACCTTCCGTAGCGAACTGTCTATTGGCATTCCATCCTCCCTTGTCGCCTCACCGGGCAGACTTAAAGGGTGTGGAGAGGAGTATACCCGTTTTTACAGACGCTTCGCTGGGGCGGAGGCGAAACGGGTGTGGCGGGTGCGTTCGAGCCACAGTTTGACCTGCTGGGCGCAGCGGCGGGCGGCGCCCTGATGGCGGGCAATCAGCTCGCGTGCGCTTTTTTCGATTTGCTGGCGGGCTTTTTCGTCGCGCAGCAGGCGCAGGATGCCTTCTGCCAGTTCGGCTGCGGTGCGCACTTCGAAGCCGACGCCCGCCTCCTTCGCCAGTTGCGCAATATCGCGGAAGTTGTGCGTGTGGGGTCCGAAAAACACGGGCTTGCCGTGCGCCAGCGGCTGGAAGAGGTTCTGCCCGCCCAGCGGTGCGAACGCGCCCCCGACCACCGCCACATCCGCCACCGAATAGATGGCTGAGAGTTCGCCGAAGGTATCGACCAGCACCACCTGCGCGGTCTGCCCGTCGGGTAGCGGCAGCTGCGTGCGGCGTATGGGGTTCAGCCCCCTCTCGCGCATGAGGCGCTCCACTTCGGGCACGCGCTCCAGATGGCGCGGCGCCAGCACCAGGCAGACCGCGGGCATCGCCGCGCGCACCAGGCAGCAGGCTTCTATCACGAGCTGCTCCTCTTCGGGCGTGCGCGTGCTGCCCACCACAATCACGGGCGCGTCAGGCGGCAGCGACAGGCGTGCCCGCCACTCATCGGGCGAGGCGTCCGCCGACTCCAGCGCCTGATCGAACTTGGTGTTGCCCATCACCTCCACCCGCGCGGGCGACAGCCCCAGCTCCACGAAGCGCAGCGCGTCTGTTGGCGACTGAACACAGGCGCAATCGACGCAGCGCAGAATCGGGCGATAGAAGGCGCGCAGCGCCCGCGCTCGCCGAAACGAGCGATCGCTCAGCCGCCCGTTCAGCACCATCACCAGCCCGCCCCGCCGATGCTGCGCCGCAACCAGATTGAACCACAGCTCCGTCTCGAACAGGATCAGCGCGTCGGGCTGGATGCGCGAGAGGGCGCGGTTCACCGCGAAGGGCACATCCAGCGGGAAGTAGGCGATATAGTCCACCCAGTTGCGAGCGCTATCGTGCGCCGTGCGCTGACCCGTGGGCGTGGTGGTGGTCAGCACGATTTCGTGGTTGGGCAGCGCCTTGCGCAGCGCTTTCAGCACGGGCAGCGCCGCCAGCGTCTCGCCGACCGACACGCAGTGAACCCACAGCCGCCGCCGGTTAGCGGGCGGCGGGATCGGCACGAAGCCGAACCGCTCCCACCACCGCTCGCGCCATGAGCCGCCCACGATGCGCGTTAGCACATAGACCATCCACAGCGGCGCAGTCAGCAGCAACAACAGGTTATAGAGCGCTCTCATCGGGCGCCACCTCCGCGTCGACCGCAGGCGAGCTGTTCTGCGCGCGCCTCCAGCGCATTAATCGCCGCCTCCACCACCTCAGCGAGCTGGGAGAAGGCATCTTTATCGGCGTCGGGCGGCACATGGATGGGTTCCCCGATCAGGAACACGGCGCGGGCGAACGGCAGCGGGATCAGATAGCGATCCCATGTGGGCAGCAGGATGCGCGGGCATGCAGCGATGCCTGCAGGGTAGATGGGCACGCCCGCCTTCTGGGCAATCAGCAGGGCACCAGGCTGACATTTGCGGCTCGGACCGCGCGGTCCGTCGGGCGTGAAGGCAAGAATCCCGCCCGCCTGCACCACGCGCGCCGCCTCCAGCGCCGCTCGCAAGCCGCCCCGACTGGTCGAACCGCGCAGAATCTGGAAGCCGAACCGCCGAAAAATCTCCGCCTGAACCTCGCCATCCCGCGAGAGCGAGATAATGGTCCAGAAGCCTTTATCTTTCATATAGTTGGCGGGTATGAAGGTGCGCCCGTGCCAGGTGACCATCACAGCGCCTGTGCCCTCGCGCAGGTGGCGCTCAATCGGCTCCCAGCCCTCCACATGGAGGCGCAGGGTTTTGCCGATGCCGCGCGCCAGAGCATAGATCAGTCGCCCCAGCCGTCTGGCTCGTCGCCGACTGCGTTCCGATGCCTGCTGCTCCACGCCCCCGATTATACCGCGCTACCCTCTTCAGGCAGGCGCACCACCATGCGCTTACCGGGCACATCCACCTGCAGGATGAACTGGCGATGTGCAGGGATCAGATGGCGCCCCACCTCGTAGAAGTCGTAGGCGGCGCCTTCAATCACGCGCTTCAGAATGCCCAGTCGTTCGCCCGATTCGGTGTAGACCGTCATGCCGATGAGGTCGTCCAGATAGTACTCATCGTCGGGCAGGGGCATGCGCTCTTCGGGTGGGATCATCAGCCGTGCGCCTTGCAGGCGCTCGGCATCCGCTCTTGTGTCGATGCCTTCGAGTTTGACAATCAGCCACTGCCCGTGCCAGCGCGCTGATTCGACGAAGCATTCCTGGGGTTGCATTGTGCGTGGGGGGCGTTTGCCGTGCAATGGGCGAGCGGGCGACTCATCGGGCGCGGGCTGTGGATCGGGCGGGCGCCACCAGTAGAGGCGCGCACCCGCGCGAAACCGCTCTTCCGGGAAAGCGGTCTCCGGTCGCACCTTCAACTCGCCCCGCATGCCGAACGGTCGTACAACGATTCCGACCGTGACCCAGCGCCTGACTATCTTGGGCACATGGCGTTCGGGCATGGGCTACGCTTCGGATTCACCTTCCGATGCTGGCGTGCCCTCGTCGGTAATGACCAGAATCTGGACGCGCACGCGGTTCTTGCTGCCGACCGCCTGACCGACGGTGCGCAGGGCGTTGATGATGCGCCCGTTCTTGCCAATCACGCGCCCGCGGTCCGATTCGGCGACCCGAATGCGATAGCGCAGCAGCGAGCCGTTGCGCTCCTCGTCGATCTGGATCGAGTTCTGGTCATCGACCAGTGCCCGCACCGAGGCTTCCAGGAACTCTCTGAGCATGGTTTAACCCCTTCCGTTAAGGTGTGTGGTTCAGGAGGTCGGGCTCGTTTCAGATTGAGTCCCTTCCCGCCCTGAAAACTTTTGCCAGACGCCTGTCAGGTTCAGCAGGCGTTGCACGGTCTCCGTCGGCTGCGCTCCGACCCGCAGCCAGTACAGCACGCGCTCCTCATTGAGCTGAATCTGCGCCGGGTTCGGTAGCGGGTTATAGTATCCGACAACCTCCACGCACCGACCCGAACGCGGGTTCTGGCTCGGCGCCACCACAACCCTGTAAAACGGCTTCTTCTTTTTGCCCATGCGCATCAATCGTATCCTTAACATTCGCGATGCCTCCGTTCTCTCCTGCTCTCAGGTGAGGTATTATACCCCATCTGCGCAGGTGATGGTGCGGGGGTATAATCCTTTCCGATTGAGGAGCAGATGATGGCAGATCCACAGGAGGTGTATCGGCAGCTGGAGGCGTGGTCGCGGGAGACCGCGCTATTAAGTTCGGCAATTAGTGTGCTGGGTTGGGATCAGCGTGTGATGATGCCGCCCCGCGCTGCCCCTCACCGCGCGAACCAGATGGCGTTGCTGGCGGGTATGGTTCATCAGCGGTTGACCGACCCGCGCATCGGCGAGTGGCTCGCCACCCTCGAAAACAGCGACCTCGTTGCTGACCCCGAAAGCGTCGAGGCGGTCAACATCCGTCAGTGGCGGCGCACTTATGACCGCATGACCAAACTGCCCCACAAGCTGGTGGTGGAGTTCGCGCGCATCACCTCGCTGGCGGAGAAGGCGTGGGAGGAGGCGCGCGCTCAGTCGAGCTACGCGCTCTTCAAGCCCTATCTGGAGCAGATTGTTCAGCTCAGCCGCGAAATCGCCGAGCGATTGGGCTACGAATCGGAGCCGTATGACGCCCTGCTGGACGAATACGAGCAGGGCATGACGGCGCGTCAGGTGGAGCGCCTGTTTGCGCCGTTGCGCGAACGCACGCCGGAGCTGGTCCAGCGCCTGCAGAGCGCGCCGCGCCAGCCCAACAGTGCGATCCTGCACCGCCACTACCCCCGACCCCAGCAGGAGGCGTTCTGCCGCCTGATCGCCGAGCGGCTCACCTTCGACTGGCAGAGCGGGCGATTAGACCCCACCGTGCATCCGTTCGCCACACGGCTCGGTCCCGGCGATGTGCGCATCACCACGCGCTACTACGAGGATTTTCTCTGCCCCGCGCTGTTCGGCACAATCCACGAGCTGGGGCACGCCCTCTACGAGCTGGGACTGCCCGAAGAGCATTTCGGCACGCCGATGGGCGAATCGGTCTCGCTCGGCGTCCACGAATCGCAATCGCGCATGTGGGAGAACTTCGTGGGGCGCAGCCGCGCCTTCTGGGAGCATTTCTATCCCATCGCCCAACACTATTTCACCGCGCTGCAGGATGTGAGCCTCGACGAGTTCGTGTTCGCCATTAACGAGGTCAAGCCGTCGCCCATCCGTGTGGAAGCCGATGAGGTGACCTACAACCTGCATATTCTGCTGCGCTTCGAGCTGGAGCTGGCGCTGATGCGGGGCAAGCTGCAGGTGGACGACCTGCCCGATGCGTGGAACGAGCGGTTCGAGTCGTATCTGGGTTTCCGTCCCGCGAACGACGCCGAAGGCGTGCTGCAGGATGTCCACTGGTCGGGTGGGTTAATCGGCTACTTTCCGACCTACACGCTGGGCAATCTGTACGCGGCGCAGCTGTTCGAGGCGGCGGCGCGCGATCTGGGCGATTTGCCCGCAATGTTCCGCAAGGGCGAGTTCGTGCCCCTGCTGGAGTGGCTGCGCGAGAAGGTGCATCGGCAGGGCAAGCGCTACGCGCCACCCGACCTGATCCAGCGCATCACGGGTCAGCCGCCCAGTGCCGAGCCGCTCCTGCGCTACTTCGAACGCAAGTTCAACGAACTCTATTTCGCAAGTTGAGGCGATTGCTTGAGAAGCGAGACATGGCTGGCGAATCTGGATGCCTATCTCCAGCCGCGCCTGCAGGCGATTGAGCGGGCGCTGGGCGAGTGGCTGCCCACGCCGGGCGAGCGCCCGCGCATCCTGCCGGAAGCGATGCGCTACACGACGCTGGACGGGGGCAAGCGCCTGCGCCCGATGCTGTGCATCGCGGCGGCGGAGGCGGTTGGCGGCACGCTCGCGCAGGTGCTGCCCACCGCCTGCGCCCTTGAACTCATCCACACCTTCAGCCTCATCCACGACGACCTGCCCGCGCTGGACAACGACGCCCTGCGGCGGGGCAAGCCCACCTGCCATGTGCAGTTCGGCGAGGCGATGGCGATCCTGACAGGTGACGCGCTGTTCGCCCACGCCTTCGGTCTGATCGCTCGCCAGGCGGAGATCAGTCCGCCCGAACGGGTGGTGCGCGTGCTTAAACTGATTGCGGACGCGGTTGGCGTGGACGGCATGGTGGGCGGGCAGGTGGAGGATATCCTTTCCGAAGGCGAGCCTGTAACACCGGAGCAGCTCGCCTATATCCATTCGCGCAAGACGGGCGCGCTCATTCGCGCGGCGGTGCTCTCGGGCGCGATCCTCGGTGGCGCCGATGCGGACGCCGAGCGCGCGCTGGACGCCTACAGCCGTGCGCTGGGGCTGGCGTTCCAGATTGTGGACGATATTCTGAACGAGACGGGCGACCCTGCACGACTGGGCAAGGCGACGGGCACCGACAGGTCGCGCCAGAAGGCGACCTACCCGCGCCTGTACGGGCTGGACGCCGCCCGCCAGCGCGCCCAGCAGGAACTGCAAACCGCCCTCGATGCCCTCCAGCCCTTCCGCACCGAAGCCGACCCCCTCCGCTGGTTAGCTCACTATGTCATCGCCCGCGAACGATAACGCTATCCCTTTTTAGAGATGGCTCCTGTGGCGGTGGCGGAGGGCGAACCACTGCCATGCGTCGGCGAGCGTCGGCTCGCGCAGATAGACGGCGCGCACTGCGCCGTAACCCTCCCGCAGAAGGCGTAAAGCGAGCGTGTCGTCCGCAAACAAGCTCAGCCGATAACCGTCACCCTGCTCCACCACCCGAAACTCCACCTCGCCCAGCACATCCAGCACGGGCTGGAGATCGGTGGTCTCAATCTCCAGTCGTGTCGCCTGCAGATCGCGCACGAGCTGGTCGGGTGTGTCAAAGGCGATCAGGCGTCCCTGATGGAGCATCAGCACGCGGTCGGCATGGCGGGCAATGGCAGGGTCGCGTGTGGCGAACAGGATAGCGGCCCCGAATCGGCTGCGCTCCTCCAGCTCCATCCAGAGCCGTTGCCGCCGCTCGAAATCGGCTTTATCGAAGGGGTCATCGAGCAGGTAGAGGTTGGCGCGTTGTGCCAGTGCGGCGCCGACCTGTAGCATGGCGCGGGCGCCGTCGGACAGCTCGGCAATTGGGGTGTCCACCTGCTCGCCCAGCCCCAGCAGCTCCAGCAGGTAGACCGCCCGCGCCCAGCTGGAGGCGTGGCGCTTCATCCAGCGGTTCGGCGTGAGCTTCAGCGCGGCGCGCCCGGCGGGCAACTCAGGCATCCGGGCGAAATCGGCGCACTCCAGCACGCCCGCCTCCAGCGGCAACTCGCCCGCGATCAGCGCCAGCAACAGGCTCTTGCCCGAACCACTGGGACCAAACAGCGCGACGCACTCTCCCCGATGCACCTCGAAGCTCAGCGACTGCAGCCGAAAGTCGCCCACTGGCTCCGACACAAGCCCCTGTGCCCGCAACAGCAGCGTCTCCGCCGACATCAGCGCACCACTTCAGGGTTCGTCTGGCGCATCGCCGCAAGCATCTGCTCGGCGAACGCCTTCAGCGCCCCGGCGTCGCGCTCCGGGTTGCCCGTGCTGGGCTTAATGAAGCGGATGAAGTACGCCCGCTGATCGATGCCCGCCACTCGCGAGACCAGCAGCAGAATGCGCGCGCTCGAAGTGTCGGCACGGTAGCCCATCGGCGTTGAATAGAAATAAATCCCGACCGCCTCGCGCTTGGCGCCCGCCAGGTTCACCAGATGCACCAGCCGCGCATGGATGGGTGCTTTCAGACCCGGCACGCGCAACACCACTTCACGGTTATCGACAAATTCCCAGTTCTGCACGCGGAAACAGACCTGCGGGTTGTGGAACGCGCCCGTGTGGGAGCCAGCCAGAATGATAAAATCGGCTTCCTCGCCGTTATGGTTCACATAGACGCGGGCGATATATTCGTCAGGCTTCAGCTCGTTGGCGGCATCTGCCGACATCTCGTACTCCTGAATCATCTGCCACTCGCCGACCTGTTTGGGCACGCGATTGAGCGTGCGTTCGCCCGGTTTTGCGGGCGCCCGCGGCATAAATTGCACCGCGAGCAGCACACCCACCATCAGCAGGGTCAGCATCACCATCGGCACGCGAAACCGGCGCCAGTCTATCGGCACGCTGGCAGCCGATCCCGCCTGCGGAACGGCATCAGCGTCCTTCGACGGCTCGACGCCATCGGCTGGCTCTGGCAGGCGCACTTCCTCCTGCACCTCTATCTCTTCCATCCGAGCCACCTCGCTATCAGAAAGAGCGCCACAAAGGGGATCAGTATCTCCAGGGCGCCCGTTGTCGGAATGTTGACCGTGCCCAGCAGGGGCAGGGTCAGCTCGTAGCCCTCATGCGCTATCTTACCCGCTTCGGGTCCAAAGTGATGCCCGAAAATCGCTATCAGCGCGATGCGGATGCCGTTGGAAAGAATCGCTATCGGCAGCAGGGCAACGGGCAGGATAAGCTTTTTCCAGAGGGGCAAATCGGTCAGCGTGAAAAAGAACAGCAAAAAAGTGAGCAGAGCGACCGTCACTTTGAAGCCGCTGCACTCCACACCCACATGCAGTTCGTAGCCCGATGGCATAATAAAGGTCACCTGACTGGTGCGCAACAGGCTGTAGAAAGGCGACAGAATCGCCAGCGCCACCTCCGTCGACCATACCTTGATAGGGTTGGTGATTTCATCGAACACGACGGAGGGCATCGGCATCATCAGGTAGAGGAAGAGCAACGGGTAGAGCAGCACGCGCGTGATGGGCGCGCCGAACAGCAGCAGGCTACCCCCTATCAGAAACAGAGGAAAGCCCATGCTGGAGAGCCAGCTCGACCAGCCCCAGTGCCCCAGCAGGTGCAGTCCTGCGCCCCACAGCAGCACAGGGATACCCCACCACGAGGGTTGAGCCTGCAGCTGCAGCAGCTGCTCCCGCCGCATCCAGATCATCGCCATCGCCAGCGGCGGAACCAGATAGGCATACGAATAGTAGCCGTTGGGGTCGCCCCAGCGCGGCAACCAGTACCATTCAATCACCTCGCGATAGGCATACAGCAACGCGCCGATAAACGCCGCCACAAACATCGCCCACACAGGGTGGGGGCGCGGCAACCGTTTCAACTCTAATAGGAACTGATCCAGCATCGTCTCAGCCTCCCGTTAAGGCATGGCGTCCTTGAAGGTCCAGTATTTGTTCGCGAAGAAGTTCCAGAACAGCACAATCAGCGTGGCGACCGCCTGAGCGCCCATAAACAGCAGCGGGTGCGGCTTGTGCGGCGGTGGGGGCAGGAAAGGGCGCACAATCAGCGTGGTGATAGTGGAGTTCAGCAGCATCCCGATTACATTCACCGTCACGAAACGGGCGAACTGGCGCGTGCGCGCCTGGCGACCCTGAATGCGGAAAGTCCAGCGACGATTCCAGATGAAGCTGTTGCAGGTCGCCGTGCCCGATGAGATGACCTTGGTGACGAACACCGCGACGGTTTCGGCACGCAGAGCAAAGCCGAGCGTGTTCAACCCGTTTGCCAGCCAGCCGCCCAGCAGGCGCGGAATCGGCGTAAAGTAGGTCAGCACGAACGCCAGACCCCAGTCCAGCGCAGTGTTGAACGCGCCCACCGTGCAAAACTTCAAAAATTGCCGAACCCCGGTGGGCAAACTGTTCACCAGTGCGCGTGCGCTCGTCAACATCGCCTAACTCCTCATCATTACCCACAGCACGATGCCCAGCCAGACCAGCACCGACAGCGCGATATGGCGGTCGCCCACAATCAAGCGCTCTGGGCTGCCGCCCGCATCGTAGCGGTGAACCAGATAAAAGTACCGAAACAGCCCGTAAGTCACCACAGGCAAAGTATACCAGAGTCCAGGATGGTGCTTCGCCGTGTCCGATAAGATCACATAGATGGCGTACGACTGGATGGCGAACACCATGCACATCGTCAGCAGGTGTTCGAGGATGGTGGTGGAATATTCGCCGAGCGTGTTGCGGTGCTGCGTGGCGTCCGTGCCAAGCGCAATCAGCTCATGGCGACGCTTCGCAAAGCCCAGAAAGAGCGCGAGGAAGAAGGTGCAGATAATCAGCCACGGGGAGATCGTCACATCGATCAGCACGGCGCCCGAAACCGCCCGCAGCAGGAAGCCCAGCGCAATCACCGCCACATCCAGAATCGGGAACTGCTTCAGATAGAGCGTGTAGAGGTTGGTTAGCACGGCGTAGGTCAGCACCACGGCGCCGAACGGGATGCGCAGGGCGAACGCCAGCGCCAGCCCAGCCGTCAGCAGCGTTAGCGCCGCCGCCCACGCCACCGGCACGGGCAGTCGACCCGACGCGATCGGGCGCTGCGACTTCACGGGATGATGGCGGTCGCGTTCCCGATCGCGCAGGTCGTTCAGCAAATACAGACCGCTGGATACCATGCAGAGCGCGGCGAAACCCAGCAGGCTCAGCCATACCAGCTCCACCTT
>JBBIML010000008.1:0-218956 GCA_037444405.1 Armatimonadota bacterium | reverse complement strand
GGGGTGAAGGGCATCCTTGCCTCTGGTTGGATTTTTCGAACGCCCTCCATAACGCTTGACTTTACTGTCATTGATGGGGTATAGTGGGGCTGCTCTGTAGCCTACCTGTGGGGGATTGAAAATTGAAACGTGATGCGGGCGGATCTGGCGCGTGTGGGCGCGATACTGGTGCTGGGCATCGCGATGCTGATAACGGGGCTGCGCTTTCTGCAGGCGCGTTTCTCGGAGCGGGGGCACTATCGGCTCTATGTTCAGTTCAGCGATGCGCGCAATGTGTCGGTGGGGGCGTCGGTACTGATGGCGGGCGTGCCAGTCGGCTTCGTGCGTGATGTCGCGCTGGTGGGCACGCCGCCCGTCGCCGAGCTGACGCTGGCGATCCGCGAAGCGGTCAGAATCCCGCGTGGCTCCACCTTTCGGCTTGTTGGTGGCACGCTGTTGCCCACCGAAACGCGCGTGGAGATTATCCCGCCCACCACCCTGTCCGATTACCTGCGCCCCAATGAGCGCCTCGTGGGCGAGAACCCGCTCGATTTCAACGCCGCGCTCAATCGGCTCACGCCCCAGGCGGAACGCACCTTAGCCGAGCTGCGCCGCACGCTCGCCGCCGCGCGCAACCTGCTTGAGGACCAGCAGCTGCGCCAGAGCCTACTTCAGACGCTGGACGCTGTTGAGCGGGCAACGGAGCAGACCACACGCCTGCTCGCGCAAGCCGACCGCCTTATTGCCGAGAACCGCGCTACCATCCGCCAGCTGCTCGGTCAGGCGGCGTCAGCGACGCGCGAACTGCGGCTCGCCCTGCAGAACGCGAACCGCCTGCTGAGCGACCCGCAACTGCGCGATGACCTGCAGGCGACGCTCGCCAGTGCGCGCGCCGCCGCCGAACGCGCCGAATCGGCGCTCCAGCAGGTGAACGCGCTCGTCAGCGACCCGCAACTGCAGGACGATGTGCGCCAGACCGCCCATAACCTGCGCACGCTCAGCGAACGCGCCAGCACCCTCGCCGATAAGACCGAAACCGTGCTGGAGAACGCCACCGAACTCACCCGCAACCTCAACGAGACCGTCACCGAATCCAGAGCGGTCATCCAGCAGGCGAAAAGCACCTTCGAGCGGGTGAATAACGCGCTGGAGAACGCCGTTAGCCTGCGCACGCTCGGCTTCGAAGATGCCACCTATCGCCTCGACCTCGGCTTCAATGCGCAGACCGAGCGCTACCGCACCGATGTGCTGGTGACCTTCTTCACCCGCGATCGGCGTACGGTGTCGCTGGGACTGTATGACCTCACCGAAGGCAACAAGCTGATTGCCCAGTACGGCACGCCCCTCTCGCCTCAGCTCCATCTGCGCTACGGGCTGTATGCCGCCAAGCCCGGCGTTGGGGTAGACTATAGGTTCAGCGGACGCGGACTGCTGACGCTGGATATGTTCGACCCGAACGACTGGCAGGGCAACCTGCGCCTGAACTGGCGCGTGTCCGAACACATTCTGTTGTGGGGCGGTATCGAAAGCCCCTTCCGCCGCAACCAGCCAGCGTTCGGCGTCCGCATCGAACGATAAACACAGGAGGGTCAACCGATGCGTGTGATTCTGACACGGGATGTGCCGAATCTGGGTAAAGAGGGCGAGCTGAAGAATGTAGCGGGTGGCTATGCCCGCAACTATCTGATCCCGCGCGGGCTGGCAGTGCCCGCCACGGAGGGCAACCTGCGTACCTGGCAGGAGCAGCAGAAGCTCCAGCAGGCACGCGCCGAACGCCTGCGCCAGCAAGCTATTCAGGCAGCCCAGCAACTGAACGGGCAAACCATCACGCTACGCGGCAAAACTGCGCCCAACTCCACCCGCCTGTTTGGCGCCATCACCGCCGCCGATATCGCGCAAGCCATCCAGCAACAGTTCGGTATCAAGGTCGATAAACGCCGTATCGAACTGCTCGATCCCATCCGCACCACAGGCACACACACCGTCGACATCCGCTGGGAGCCAGGCGTGGAGGCAACGCTCACCGTCGAGGTTCAGAGCGAAGAGCCAGGCAAGGAATAGTAGATTCGTAGCCTGGGCATCCTGCCCAAAATCAAGAGAGAACCGAGCGAGGAATAGACCATGTGCGGCATCACAGGTTATATCGGTTCGCGACCACCGTTAGAGGTCGCGCTGGACACGCTGAAACGCCTCGAATATCGGGGCTACGATTCGGCGGGCGTCGCCTTCTGGAGCGGCGACAGCCTACAGGTGATGAAACGCGCGGGCAAAATCCAGCAGCTGAACGAGCTGCTGAACGGCGTTGAAGCGCACGGGCTGGCAGTCTCCCACACGCGCTGGGCAACGCACGGCATCCCGAACGATCCGAACGCCCACCCCCACACCGACGAGCAGGGGCGCGTCGCCGTCGTGCATAACGGTATCATCGAAAACTACCTGGAACTGCGCCAGGAGCTGAGCGCACGCGGACACCGATTCAGCTCCGAGACCGACACTGAGGTGCTGGCGCACCTGATCGAGGAGCAGCTGCCCCTGTGCGAATCGCCCGAAGAAGCCGTCCGACGCGCGTTGCAACCCGTGCGCGGCTCCTACGCGATTGCTGTGCTGTTTGCTGACCATCCCGACCGCGTGGTGGTCGCCCGCAACGATTCGCCCCTTGTGATCGGGCTGGGCGAGGGCGAGAACTTCATCGCCTCCGACATCCCCGCGCTGCTGCCCTACACGCGGCGCGTAATCCTGCTGGAGAACGGCGATTTGGGCGTGGTAACGCGCGACTCGGTGCGCCTGTTCCGACTGGACGGCTCGCCAGTGGAGCGCCCGCCCATGCAGATCGAATGGTCAGCCGAGGCTGCCGAGAAGGGCGGACACGAACATTTTATGATCAAGGAGATTCTGGAGCAGCCTGAAGCGGTGCGCGACACCCTGCGCGGACGGCTCAAGCCCAACGGCGGCATCCAGTTCCCTGAACTCAAACTCGAAGTCGAAGACTGGCAGAAGTTTCGGCGGATGCTGATTGTGGCGTGCGGCACAGCATATCACGCGGGACTGATCGGCAAATATGTGCTGGAGCGATGGCTGCGCCGCCCCGTGGAGGTCTACTACTCATCGGAGTTTCGCTACGGCGATCCCATCCTGCAGCCCAACACGCTGGCGATTTTCATCAGTCAATCGGGCGAGACCGCCGACACGCTCGCCGCGCTGCGCCTGTGCCGCGAGGCGGGCTACACCACGCTCGGCATCGTGAATGTGGTCGGCAGCAGCATCGCCCGCGAGTGCGACCATGTGCTGTACACGCAGGCGGGTCCCGAAATCTGCGTGGCATCCACCAAAGCCTACAGCACGCAGGTCGCCCTGCTCTACCTGCTGGGGCTGTACCTGTCCGCCATCAACGGCACGCTGCCGATGCAGACCTACACGGAGGGTGTGAGGGGGCTGATGCAGATGCCTTCGCTGATTGCGCGCAGTATCGAGACCGAGCCGCAAATTCGCCAGATTGCCGAGCAGCTCTATTCGATGCCGCTGGCGTTCTATCTGGGGCGCGGGATCGACGCGGCGGTCGCGATGGAGGGCGCGCTCAAAATCAAAGAGATTGCCTATGTGCCCACGCAGGAGTGCCCCGCGGGCGAGATGAAGCATGGACCGCTCGCGCTGGTGGAGCCGGGCGTGGTCGCCGTGTTTATCGCCACGCAGGAGCGCACCCGCGAGAAGATTCTGGGCAACATGAAGGAGATCAAGGCGCGACGCGGCACAATTCTGCTTGTTACCTATGAGGACGAAACGCTGTTGCCGCAGGAAGCCGATTACACGATCACGGTGCCACGCCCGCCGCTGGAGGAACTCTCGCCGCTGGTCACCATCCCCGTGCTGCAGTTGTTCGCCTACCATGTGGCGCGACTGCGCGGCTGCGAGATCGACCAGCCGCGCAACCTCGCCAAGAGCGTGACGGTGGAGTGATGCAAACCCCCTCACCCGTATCCTCTCCCCCGCTTACGGGGGGAGGGATAACTCAACCCCCTCTCCCACAGCGTCGGGAGAGGGGGATGAGGGGTGAGGGCAATCCGCCTATGCCGGCTGCAGCGGGATGCGCACGCGGAAGGTGGTGCCTTTGCCCGGTGCGCTGGTGGCGTCCCACTGACCCCTGTGCGCCAGCACCGCGCTCCGAATAATCCGGGTTCCCAGCCCCGTGCCGCCCGCCTTGCTGCTGGTGGCGCGTCCATCCAGAATCTCGCGCACGCGGAACGCGGGCATGCCTGCGCCCGTGTCGCTCACCTCCAGCTCCAGATAGAGATTGCTCCGACCGTTGCCTTCGGGATGCGCCCGCACCACCACCTCGCCACCGGGCGGCGTCGCCTCAATCGCGTTATGCAGCAGGTTGTACACCATGCGCTCGATGAGGAAGCGATCCAGCAGGGCGGGCGGGGTCGGCTTAATATCGGTTTTGATGGTCACCTGTTTCTGCCGCGCCAGCGGCACCAGTGCGCCTACCCGCGATTCGACAATCTCGGCGAACGAATGCGGCTCCAGCTTCACTTCGGAGGTGGCGCCCCGGATGGCATCGGCGACCAGCTGGGTGTCGCGATAGACCTCTGTCGTCGCGCCATAGATCGCACCCAGCGCCTCCTGCATCATCATGTAGGCTTCAGGATGAACGCGCGCAATCTCGCTCAGATAGGGGTCGATGGTCTGAATCCAGCCCAGCACCACATTCACCTTGTTTTTGATGTCGTGCGCCAGCGTGCCCATCGTTTCGGCTAAATGGGCTAACTCGGCGTCGCGTGCGAGCTGTGCGTTCTGGATTGCCAGCGCGGCAATATCAGCGATAATGCCGGTCATCGTCAGGTCATCTTCGCTGAACACGCCCTGCCGACGGTTCACCAGCTGCATCACGCCCAGCATCTCGCCGTCGGCGCTGCGCATCGGCACGGTCAGCAGGCTGGTGGTGCGATGACGCAACGCGATATCGACGCGCGGCGAGTGTTGCGGGTCATGTTCAGGGTCGAGCGTGAGTTTGGGCTGACCCGTGCGGAACACTTCGCCCGCGATACCCTCGTCCACATCGAGCGACATGCCCTGCAGTTCATGGCTCTTATCGCCCACCACATAGCGGAACACCAGCGCCTTGAGCGACGGGTCGTAGAGCAGGATCGAGCCGCCTTCTGCGTCCACACTCTGCATCGCCACCTGCAGGATGCGGCGTAGGCGCTCCTCGAAATCGAGCGCGGTGAACAGCTGCTGCGTCACTGCCTGAATCACCTGAATACGATTACGCTCTTCCATCGATGCCTCCTGAATTGCCAGATACTCAACGATTTTGCCATGTGATTATTCGACGGGCGTTGCGCCGTTTCCTGCATGGGGCACAATCTGTTCGGGCGCGATTGGCACCGTGTTAAGGGCGGCTTGCAGGGCGCGGGCGGCATCGGTGGTCAGCAGCACGCCAATCAGTTCCGTGTCGCGCACATCGGTTCCCAGCGCTCGCGCCTGCTGGCGCACATACTCCAGCACGCGATAGAGGTTGGTGCGGTCGGGACGGGTGAGGTTGAGCGAGACCTGCGCTGTCTGGCGTGAGGGGAGCCAGAAGCCCAGCGCACGCACGCCCTGCAGGTCAGGGTTGGTCGCCCGCTCGCGCCGAATCTGGCGGGCAATCTGCCGCGCCAGCTCCGCATCGGGCGTTTGCAGGTTGATGTTGAACGCAATCAGCGGGTCGCGCACACCCAGCACAGTCGCGCCCGCTGTCGGGTGCAGCTGCGCCCTGCCGTAATCGGGTGGATATTGCTCGATGCCAGCCTTCACGCGCTGGCGAATGGTCGGCAAATCGCGGATGCGCCCTTCGAGAGCCGAATGCTCGTACAGATAGACGGGCACACGCAGGCGTTGCGCGAAACGGCGCGCCAGCCGACGGGAGAAGGCGACCGCCTGCTCACGCGACAGCCCCTCCAGCACCGTCAGCGGCACCACATCGACCGCCCCGATGCGCGGGTGAACGCCCTGATGCACGCGCAGATCGATGCGCTCGATGGCAACCTGCGCCGCGTGCAGCACCGCCTGCGCCACCTGGCGCGGCGTGCCCGAAAACGCCAGCACCATCCGATGATGGTCATAATCCCACGAAAGGTGATGCATCACCACACCCGCCGCGCGCGCCGCGTCGGCAATCGCATGAATGGTCGCCTCGTCGCGACCTTCCGAAAAGTTCGGCACGCACAATAGGCGCGGACGGCTCATGGCAGGCTCACAGGCACAGGCACAAGGCTCAACAGCTCATGGAGCGAGCGCAGAATCGGCACAGGTGTATCGGGTTCGGGAACGGGTGCGCCCTCGCGATTGAGCCACGCCGCGCGCCAGCCCACCTGTAATGCGCCCTTCACATCATGCTCCCATGAGTTGCCCACGAACAGAATCTGCGCGGGCGCCGTATCCAGCTGGCGCTGAACCCACCGAAAGAGCGCAGGGTCGGGCTTGCCGATGCCCCGCTCGCCCTCAATCGCAACCACCTCAAAGTAGGGTTCCAGCCCGAGCAGGCGCAGTTCGCGCCGCTGCTCGAGCGCGGGTCCGTTCGTGATGAGAAACGGCCGATAGTGTGGGCGCAGGGCGTTCAGCACCGGCAGGGCGTCGTCATGCAACTGCAACTGCTGCTCGCGCAACTCCAGATAGCGCGCGCTGAGCTGTTCGGCGAGCCGGTCGGATGGGACCCCTAACAGCGTCAGCATGCGGCGCATCGTCTCGGTGCGCGTCGACTCACCACTGTGCAGATAGCGCGAGCGCCACGGCTCCCGCTGGATTTCGTCCATCATCTGCCAGAACGCCTGCCGATACGCCTGATCGATGGTGTCGAGATCCAGTCCCGTCAGGGGCTGGACCAGCTCCGTGAACGCTTGCCGCCGCGCCTGCACCGCCACTGGCATATAGACGCACAGCGTATCGTCCAGATCGAACCCGATAGCCCGCAACTCCATCGTACAGAGTGTACCCCTCTTTCAGCAGGAGAATCGGGCGGGAGCGCGAAACACTTTAACGCTATGCGCAGAGGCATGGGGAAGGCGATAGCGGGTGTGCTGTTGTTGCCGACGCTGTTGCTGTGGGCGTCGCTGACTGATGGCGAATCGCGTTATATCGGCATGCGGGTGGTCAATGGGCAGCTCGTGCCTGCCCCGCCCGGAAGCGACCTGGCGGAGCCAGCCACGGGGTTGCAAAAGGCGTTCCCGCCGATTGTTCAGCCCGACGACAATCCCACCACGCCCGAAAAGGTGGAGCTGGGACGCCTGCTCTTTTTCGACCCGATCCTCTCGGACGATAACACGCTCTCCTGTGCGCATTGCCATCATCCCGATCTGGGCTTCTCGGACGGGTTGCCGCGCTCGCGGGGCAGGGGTGCGCAGGGCGCGGGCATCCATCGCCGGGCGGGCACCGAGCTCACGCGCGGCGCGCCCACCCTTTGGAACGCGCTCTATAACCATCGCCAGTTCTGGGACGGACGCGCCGCCGATCTGGAGGAGCAAGCCCGCATGGTCATCACCACGCCCGAAGAGGTGAACGCCGACCCCGACGCACTGGTGCGCGAGTTGAAAGCCATTCCCGAATATCGGCGACTGTTCGACCGCGCCTTCGGCGGGCAGAACGGCGAATCGATAACTTTCGGCAATATCGCACGGGCGATTGCCGCCTTTGAGCGCACGCTGGTCAGTTTCAACTCGCGCTTTGACCGCTATGCGGCGGGCGACGGCAGCGCGCTCACCCCGCAGGAGAAGCGTGGGCTGAAGCTGTTCCTGTCGCCCAAAACGCGCTGTAATGAGTGCCACGGACTGCCCACCTTCGCCAATCGCGACTTCAAGGTGATTGGCGTGCCCAATCCGCCCGACGGTCCGCCCGATGCGCCGAAAGCGGGAGCCGAACCCGGACGCGGCGGCGGACCCAACGGCGCGTTCAAAATCCCCACCCTGCGCAATATCGCGCTCACCGCGCCCTATATGCACAACGGCATCTTCCAGACACTGGAGGAGGTGCTGGACTTTTACTCGAACGGCGGCGGGCGCGGACGCGGACTCGATGTGCCCCTGCAGGATGATAAGATTCGCAAGTTCACGCTCACCCCGCAGGAGAAAGCCGACCTGATTGCCTTTCTGCTGGCGCTGACCGACGAGAGCGCGAAGCCAACGATTCCGGAGCGCGTGCCGTCGGGGTTGCCGGTCGTGCCACGCATGGCGCCTCATCTGCCCACGCGCCTGAACCTGCCCAGCCCCGAGCTGCGTCGCATCCGCGCGATGCAGAAGGAGCTGCGCTCCGACGCGCGTCGCACCGCTGATGCCAGCCCGACATCGCGCCGCACACGCCTGTCGATGGCGTTCAGCCAGCCTTCGCCGGGAAGCCAGCCTTTCTCGTGCCCCTCGACGACGCGCGCCCAAACCGCCCCACAGCCGACTCGCGCCCGCATCGTCGAAGTGCGCCCGGGCGATAGCATCCAGGAAGCCGTCGACAAAGCGGGACGCAACGGCATCGTGCGCATCTATCCCGGCACCTACCACGAGAATGTGCTGGTCATCCATCACGGCATCACCATCGAAGGTGTGATCCAGAACGGCAGGCGCCCTGTGCTGGACGGCAAAACTCGCCTGCCCGACGCGATTGCCGCGCTCGGCAACGACTTCACCGTGCAGAACCTCGAAATCCGCAACTATCAGGGCAACGGCGTCGTGGCGCATAAAGCCCGCAATGTGACCCTCCGCAACCTGCGCCTGCACAACACCGGCGTGTACGGCGTCTACCCGATCGAGTGCGAGGGCGTGCTGGTCGAAAAGTGTGTCGTGTCGGGCGTCAGGGACGCGGGCATCTATGTGGGTCAATCGCGCAATATTATCGTGCGCCAGAACGAAGCCTTCGAAAATGTAACGGGCATCGAGATCGAGAACTCGGTGAACGCACTTGTGGAAGAGAACTATGTCCACCGCAACACGGGCGGCATCCTCGTGTTCCTGTTGCCGTTCAACCCGTCCAAAGTGCAGGACACGACGGTCGTGCGGCGCAATCGCGTGATTGGGAACAACACGCCGAACTTCGCCGACCCGAACGCGATTGTGGCGAATGTGCTGAAGGGCACGGGCATCATGATTCTGGCAGCCGACCGCACAGAGGTGTACGAGAACGAGGTGGTGGGCAACGGCTCATTCGGGATTGCAGTGGTGAGCCTGCTCAATCTGTTCCCGCGCGACACCCGCCTCGATGTGGAGCCATTCCCGGATGGCAACCGCATCTACAATAACATCCTGCGCGAGAACGGCAAAGACCCTGACCCGCGCCTGAGCCGTTTCGGTGTGCGCCCTGTCGACCTGCTCTGGGACATGTCGGGGCGCGATAACCGCTGGCATCAGCCGGGCGCGACCACCTTCCCCGCGAACCTGCCCGGCGACTCACTCGCAACCGAGACCGAACCGAAACAGCACAATCAGTAGGTCGCCGTCATCCACGACGCCGTTTCCATCCACATCAGCGGGCACATCGCCCGTCTGTCCGAACGCGAACAGCACCTGCAGCAGGTCGCCATCGTCCACGCAGCCGTTGCGATCCACATCGCCCGGCAGGGTGAAAGTCGCCATCACCGTCAGCGAATCATACAGTGACTCCGAAAGGAGGATGTGAGCAAAATATGGCGACTGAGAGGAGAAGTCAAAGTCGATCACCCGGAACGCTGGCGGCGGTGTCAAGGTCCAGAGCAGCTCTGCAGTGCGCGTCCAGAAGCGCAGGGCGCCGTCCTCCCCCGTGGAGGCGATGATGTGTCCTGTGGGCGATACACCCAGCCGATAGACCCCGCCTGCAGCCGCTTGCCATGTGCGCAGCGCTGTCCCTGTCCCGATGTCCCAGAGGCGCAGGGTGCCATCCGCCCCTGCCGAGACCAGCAGGGTGCTGTTCGGAATGAATGCCACATCCCACACGGTGCCGCTATGCCCGCTGAAGATGCGTAGGAGCATTCCCGTAGCGGTCTGCCAGAGGCGAACTGTGCCATCGTAGCTGGCGGAAGCCAGCAGGGTGCCGTCAGGTGAAACATCGATCGCCGTAACCCCGCCCAGATGACTGCCGAAGCTATTCAGCAGGGTTCCGTTCGCCGCGTTCCACCACTTCAGCACGCGCTCATAGCTGGCAGTGGCGATGCGTGCGCCGTCAGGCGAGGAGGCGATGTCGGTCAGAGCGCTGTCATGCGCAACCACCCCCCAGCGCTGACCCCCTGTTGCTAAATCCCGCAGACGAAGCACCTGATCGGGACCCGCGGTAACGATTGCCGATTGACCAGGCAGAAACTCAAAGAGCTCTATCCGTTCCCGCACCTTGAGCATGTGCTGCCATAAGCCATCAGAGAGGCTCCAGAAAATGATAAGGTAGCCCCCCGACAGCGCGCCCAGCGACTGTCCATCGGGAGTGAATCGAACCTGACTGCATCGAGATATGACCCACAGCCACTGCCGAACAGAAGCGCCCGTTTGCCAGTCCAGCAGTCGGGTCGTGAGGGTATAGTCCATTTCCTCGCCCAGTGTGAGAAGCTGCTCGTTGTTGTAGAAATCGACAGAGCGAGTGGCTCGACCATGTGGCTCGATATCGCTCAGTGTTGTGCCGGTGGACACATCCCAGATCAGAACTCGCTCACCCTCCAGGGCTGCCAGATAGCTGCTGTTCGGAGAGAAGCGGAGCCGTTGCGCATAGCGGTTGCCTGGCATCTGAAAGGTGCGCACGAGAGTGCCGTCGCTCGCACGATGGAGAGTAACGGTTCCATTCCAGTGTCCCAGCGCAAACAGTTGCCCATCGGGAGAATAGGCAGTTGAAACGACCCTGTGAGGCAAGCTGTACAGCACCGCGCCATCCGACACGCGCAATATCTCTACCTTGTAGCTGTTCTCCACCAGCGCCTGTTGCCCATCAGGCGAGAGGGCTAAAAGGAACAGCTCTTCATCCTGCACACGCTCCCAGATGACCTGACCATCGGCAACCCGCACCAGCATCACTGCATAGCCGACAGGCATACAGTTACAATCATCCACCCATTCACAGGCGTCGATACTCACCAGCAAATGGGTTCCATCGGGAGTGGGAAAGGCGCTATTGGTATGTTGAACGGCGCCAGAGGCTCTGCCAATGTCAGGGGGATCGATTTCACGAACAAGGGCAAAATCGGGCAGGCTACGAACCCGCACACGCGAACCAGAGACAGTTACCAGCCAGCGCCCATTAGGGGTGACCGAGACTACTTCCTCATTGCGGAGCACTATACGCTGGAGCCTGCCATCGGGCAGCGGCAGCAGACATGCCCTGGAGTAGTCGGCAACCAGAGCTCCTGACATACCTGGCAGAATCAGCAAGCTATCGGGAAGCAAATCGGGGCGCTGCCAGATTACCGTCAACTGCGCCTGCATCGCCCCAGCTAACAACAGTAACCCCAGTGTCCCTACCAACTTTATCCGTCTGCGCATTTTGGTTCACCTCCTATAACGAGCAACCAAGCCCGAAATGGGTTAGCACGCGCAGGAGATCGCCATCGTCGACGACCCCATCGCTGTTGAAATCCCAGGTGCGGTTCTGACTGCCGAGCGCGAACAGCACGCCCAGCAGGTCGCTGTCATCCACACAGCCATCGCCATTCCCGTCGCCATCGGCGCGTACCGCCCGCACGCGATAGCTGTAGATTTTCCCGGTGTTCCGGTAAGGCTCGGGCTCCTCAAAAAGCCACAGGTCGTTCCCAACAGGTTCCAGCCGAATCACGAGCGATTGAATGGAGGATTGCGGTATCTCGAACTGGGCGCGCAGTTCACCCGCCAGGCTGACACGCACCAGCATCTGGCGATCCATTATCCATCTAGAGTCCGCGTGGCCGATATCGATATGCCCCTCTGGCACCACCAGATAGAATGAGTGCGCATCGCTTGCCACCACCGCAAAGTAGTCATAGCGATCTGTAATCCACCGGGCTTCATAGGGCGGTAGACCCACAGCCTGATAGATTCGCCAGGGCGCTCCAATCGGCTCCCCGCTCTCCGCTGAGAGCCTGCGCAACCAGAACTCCATAACCTCATGGGCATACTCAACAATCATCAGCGAGTTATCAGCAGAAACATGGTGGGCGGTCAGGAATACGCGCCCGTCCCTTTGCAGGATTTGCTCCCAGCGAATCTGTCCATCAGCAGAGATGGAGAGCAGAACCGAATAGTAAGGCGGTGAGCCTGACTCAAACGCTGAGATGTGATACAGGTTTCCTGCTCGGTCAAGGATTATCCGATAATAGCTTGCATAATAACGGCGATCCGGCGCCCGCCATTCTGCCGATTGAACCATCCGCCCCGTGAAGATATCGTACCAGTAATAGCGATAGCCGATGATAGCGTAGTCCCCGGAGATGGTTGAAACCGTTACGAGTCGGTTGCGCGTGTCTATGCCCACGGGAGTTCCTTCCACCTGCTGGACTCTGACTGGCTCACCATGCGCGCTGTACCACCGAATAGCACGGAGATAGTTAGGGGGATACCACCGTCCCACCACTTGAATAGCCCCACCCTGACCATCTCCACTAAGCCAGAAGACATCCGAAGAGGAAGTCTCCTGGTAGAGCCACACGAAACGCCCGTTCAGATCGAGCGCCCACAGGTCATATCGCCCCAGATACCCGCTGGTGAAAGAGATGCCCAGCAAAAAGCGATTGGCAGCGGGATCAATCGCCGTCCACGGAGAACCCCATGGTTGATATCCCGACCGGGGCGATTCGGTGTGGCTCCAGAGCGAGGTGAGCGTGCCATCGGGCGAAAGGCGATAGAGTGTGACGGTACGTCCTGCTACCCCAAGCGTGTAGAAGTCGCCCTGATAGAAAGCTCCATTCGCGGAGAACGGAACCGGGGTGGACTAACGTGGTTCAAACTGAGCGTAGAGCGCGGAAATACAGGTCGCACACAGCGCAAGCACGCTTGCAAACCCCCTAACGAGAGTCTGCCATTCTGACCGTATTGGGCGCGACGCCCTCATCATCACACCTCCTCCGCATCGCGGGCGCGTCAGGGGCAACCGGGCGATGCACGCGCCCTTGACTGCAAGTTAACTATACCCCACAATGGAAGCCTGTGTCAAGAGGTAAAGAGGGGTGTTCGAAAAATCCAATCCGGTTGTGGCTTTGAGAGCGGCAGGAAGGACCTGCAAAGTGGTGTATAATTAGTAGGAAAGAGGCAGCCAGAGAAGGAGGCAGACGATGATGCAAGCGCGACAGTCGGTTCGGAATGGTGGAGCGCAGAGGATGTGGCTGCGGCTGGTGACGAGCCTGACCATCGGGCTGATGGCACTGACTGCTACACTGGCGCAGAACCGCCCCGACATCGTGCTAATCGTGTTGTTCCATTTCGGCAGCGGGTGTTAGGGTTGCAATCTGGCATGCGGTTCGGGCGTGGTTGGGCGCGTGTGGCGGCGCATCTGATGTTAATGGGGCTGGCGGCGCTGTTTTTGCTGCCGATAGCGTGGATGGTGTCCACCTCGCTGAAACCCGATAACGAGCTGTTCACGGAGCGCATCGTGTGGATCCCGTCGCGCGTCGCGTGGGAGAACTATCGGCAGGCGCTGAGCGCCTTCCCCTTCTGGCTCTATCTGCGCAACACCCTGCTGATAGCGGGCTTCGTGGTGGTGGGCACGGTTTTGAGCTGTTTGCCGCCCGCCTATGCGTTCGCGCGGATGCGCTGGCGCGGGCGCAACTTCTGGTTCTGGGTGATGCTCGCCACGCTGATGCTGCCCCCGCAGGTCACGCTGCTGCCCGTGTTTCTGCTCTTTCGCTGGCTGGGCTGGGTGGACACCTTCCTGCCGCTGATTGTGCCCGCCTTCTTCGGGAACGCCTTCCTGATTTTTATGTTGCGCCAGTTCTTTCTGACCCTGCCGCAGGAGCTGATCGACGCGGCTTATCTGGACGGCGCGACCGACTGGACGATCCTGTGGCGGGTGGTGGCGCCGCTGGCACGACCCGCGATTGCGACCGTCGCGCTTTTTGCGTTCGTGTGGGCGTGGACGGACTTCATGGCGCCGCTAATCTATCTCAACGACGCCAGCAAGTTCACACTGGCGGTCGGCTTACAATATTTTCTGGGTCGGCACGGCGAGCAGTGGAACCTGCTGATGGCGGCGGCGGTTGTGGTCACGGCGCCGCTGGTGGTCGTGTTTCTGCTTACCCAGCGGGCGTTCATTCGCGGCATCACGCTCACGGGGCTGAAGGGCTAAAACGGCAGCACGGAGACCGATTTGGCGATCAGCGCGAGCGCAATCGCGAACATGCCGATCAGCCCCATGCCGCAGAAGAAGCCTGCCAGCAGCACGGGCGCATAGCGAATCCAGTTTTCCTCGCCGAACCGTCGGCGGAAGTAGCGCATGCCCAGCCATGCGCCGAACAGGCGCGGTAGCGTATAATGCGGGAACTGACCCACACCGCCCACAAGCCCGTAGAAGAGCAGCAGCGGCATCTTGAACGCGCTGAACAGCCCGTACAGACCCAGACCCATTAGAAAGCCGATCCCGATGCGCGGCAGGTTCAACGCGCCCAGCACCAGCTCGCGCATCTCGCTCTCCGGGCGATTGATCTGCTTCCACACGGCGTCCATCTGCGCGAAGTAGGGCCACATCCGCATCGCATAGGGAAACAGCGACGACGGGATCGGGCTGGCTTTCCAGAAGAACGACCAGAACAGGAAGCTGGCGATGAAAATCGTCGGCAGCATCACCAGCTCGGCTTTCAGGATGCTGGTGAACCTTGTGCCGGTGAGTTCCACCTCGCGGAACCGCTGGGCTGCCCAGCCGTAGTCCTGCAGGGGCAGCGGCGCGTACCAGATGTCCACCTTCGGATAGCCACTGCTGATGACCGCCACCTCCTTCAAAAACGGCACCGACACGCCCTGACCCGTCAGCCCGATCATTCGCGCCGACACATAGCTGTTCAGCGGACTCCAGAACAGCCCGAACAGCACTACAATCCAGAGGGGGAACTCCGGCACCAGCCAGCGGCACAGCAGAATGTAAGACACCACCGAAACCAGCCAGATGAGGGCGGGTATCCACAGGGGCGGGTCGCCGCGTCCTGCGGGGGGCGGTATCAGCCCGCGCGCCTGCAACGCCCGCTGGCGACCATGCTCGCGCAGGGTGCGAATCACCATCCCGACGCCAATCGCCGCCACCGCCAGCTGCAACCCCACAATAATCGCCAGCCAGAAGTCGATATCGACGGAGATTTTGGTCTGCATCACGGGCGAGTTCGGCTGCCAGCTCCGGATCAGCCCCAACTGATACAGCAGCGGGTTCGCCAGCACATAGGTCAGAACGGAGCTGATGGCTGAACCCAGCACAATCTGATAGGGCAGCACGAAGCCAAGCAGCACCTCGCCCAGATTGAGTGAGACGCCAATGATGGCGGTCGGCAGGAGATTCTCCACATTCTGGGTCAAATCCAGAAAGGGGATGGGGATAATCTGCACGGCGTCGCCGAACAGCGTGCCTGTGAACACGGGGATTGCCAGATAGAAGAATCCGAACGCCATGCCGACGACGGCGCCGGTGGAGAAGACGCCCCAGCGCCACGATTCTTCGCGTCGTCCCGCCTCCGCCAGCGCGAGTGCGCCCGACGCCGCCACGGGCGCCAGCGGGAACGGCAACCGCTCCACATCGGAGGTCATCCGAAAAACCATGTAGCCCATGCTCATCCAGCTGGCACGCCCCAGAATCTCGGTCAAAATCAGCAGCCCCAGCGGGAGGAACCAGTCAGGATGGAAGAAGGTGCGCTCGCGCAGGGCGACCGAATCGGGCGCGGGCACCGCCCAGTGCGGGATCTCCTTTGCGAAGGGTGTGGCAGGCGCCGACTGAATGAAGAACTGATCCCAGATTTTCCACTGCAGGGGTCCGCCCGACAGCCCGTACAGCCCCATCGCGGTGAGCGCGGACGCGATATAAAACAGCATGTAAATCTCCTGCCGCTTGAGCGGCTGGAGCGAGCGGCGCATCACCTCCGCGAACAGCACGATGGTGACCCATTCGGCGGCGGAACCCAGCCCCACGCCCGCCACCAGCCCCATATAGATGCTGCCGGGCAACATCACGAACGCCACGAACAGCAGACCCAGAAAGGTGCGGAGGGTGAACCCGTCTTCGAATCGGCGCTCTTCGGCGGCGACCTCCTCCGCCGTGCGCCGCGCCCGTTGCAACTCGTCCGGCACTGCCATACAAGTTCCGCTTGTTCGCCCCCCGATAGCAATCTCCTGCCACTCCGGGAGCCTGACAGGAAAACCGCGCGCCCGGTCGTAAGCAGGAGGTGGCATGGAGCATGCGAACCTGCAGATGCTGATAGCGATCGGCGCGATTGGCGGGCTGATTCTGTGGGGCATCGGGGCGGCGCGGCGCGGGCGTCCCATCTTTATCCGGCGCATCGCGGGGCTGAACGCCATCGACGAAGCGATTGGGCGCGCCGCTGAAACGGGCAGACCGCTGCTGTTTCACCCGGGCGTGGGCGATGTGCAGGCAATCAGCACGCTCGCCGCGCTCGGCGTGCTAAGCCATGTCGCGCGGCAAGCCGCGCGGCTCAACCTGCGCCTGCTGACCGTCACTGCTTTCCCCGTGATGGTGCCCATTCTCGAAGCGGTCATTCGCCAGGCATGCGAGAGCGGGGGGCATCCCGAACGGTTTGAGCCGTCCGACATCCGCTTCATCGCTGCCCAGAGCGACCAGCTCGCCCTCGCCACCGCTGACCTGATGCTGCAGGAGCAGACCGCCTCGCACTTTTTCTTCGGCATGTACGACTACACCTCGCTGCTGCTCGCCGAGCCGGGTCAGCGCACGGGCGCGATGCAGATTGCGGGCACTGACGACTATTTTCAGGTGCCCTTCTTCATCGCCAGCTGCGACTACACGATTATCGGCGAGGAGCTGTACGCCGCGAGCGCCTACCTCACGCGCGAGCCAACCATGCTGGGCAGTCTGGTGGGTCAGGACTACGCCAAAATCGGGCTGTTGTGCCTGTTGTTGCTGGGCGTGCTGGCAACCACCCTTTTCGGCGCGGAGAACCCAATTGTGCATGCCCTCACGGGGCGATAGAGGTGGCGGATGGACACGAAACGCCTGCTGATTGTGGGGCTGACCTTCATCGCGGGGCTGTACTATTTCCTGGAGTTCGTGGTGCCGCCCACCGTGCCGTGGCGAACCGTGCAGGGCACGGTGGTGGAAATACGCGCCGATTCGGTGCTGCTGCGAACCGATGGGGCGACCGTGCGTGTGCCCCTTCAGCCCGGTATGGCGTTCTATCGCCAGCGCCCGAATGGCAGTTATGAGCGTGTGGAGCCAGCCCAGCTGGCGCCCGGCGACCGCCTGCGAGCGGGTCCCACCACCTACCTCAGCGACTGGCTGCCCGCCGTGAACAACTTCTTCGTGGTGCTGATGGCGATGGCGTGGGGCATGGGGCTGATCAGCCTCGCCATGGTTCACGGCAACACCATCCGTCGGCGGCGTCCCGAATGGTACAACAGCGTCGCGTTCTTTATCGCGGTGGCGGTGGGCATGATTGCGGGGATGGGCTATGGTCTGCCCGGCGGCTGGCTCAAATCGGTGAACGAGCTGGTGTTCAACTCGATGTTGCGCCCGATGGGGTCAACGGTTTTTTCGCTGCTCGCCTTTCATATCACCACCGCCGCCTATCGCGCGTTTCGGGTGCGCTCCGCCGAAGCGCTGGTGATGATTGGGGCGGCGCTGATTGTGATGCTGGGTCAGATTCCGATTGGCTTATGGCTCACGCATGCGCTGCCTGAACCGTTGTGGTTGCCCGCCATGAGCCAGTGGCTGCTCTATGTGGTCAACACGGCGGCGGTGCGCGCGATGTGGTTCGGCATCATGCTGGGCGCGATCGCGACGGGCTTGCGCTACTGGCTCTCGCTGGAGCGCGGCGCCTTCTTCGGCGATTCGGAAGGGAGGTAGATCGATGCAGCGCCTCATGAGAAGTCTGGCAGGTCTACAGGACATCGATCGGCGCTGGCTCTATCTGGGTCTATGGCTCGCTGCCTGCCTGCCGTTGCTCATCCCAATGCGCCTGCCCATCTATGTTACGCCTGAAACCCGTCGCCTGTATGAGTTTATCGAGCGTTGCCCACCTGATAAGGTGGTGCTGGTGGATAGCGCGTGGGATGCGGGCAGTATGGGCGAGAACGAAGGGCAGGCGGAGGTCGTGTTCGAGCATCTGTTGCGCCGGCGCATCAAGTTCGTGGTCATCTCGGTGGAGATCACGCCGCTTGGACCCCAGTTCGCCGATCGGGTGATTGAGCGCCTCGTGCGCGAGAAGTTCCCTGACCGACGCTACGGCGTCGATTGGGTCAATCTGGGCTACACGCGGGGCGGCTGGCGCGCGATGCAGCAAATCGCAAAAGATATTCGCCTGCAATACCGGCAGGACACACGCGGCTACTCGCTGGACGACGCGCGGCACCTGCCCTTGATGCAGCGCGTGCGCAACATCAACGACATCTACCTCATCTACTCGGTGACCTACTCGCCGATGGAGGACTGGATTTCGTTCGTGCATGAGGTCTACGGCACACCGATTGCCTTCGGCTGCGCGGGCATTCAGTCCACCACTTATTACCGCTATCTGCTATCGGGTCAGCTAACGGGGATGCTGGTGGGCGTGCGGGGCGCAGCGGAATACGACGCGCTGTTGCATCCGAACCCGCGCGAGCGCACCAGTCGCGCCACGCGCCTGATTGTGCCCCAATCGTTCGGGCATCTGATGGTGATTCTGGCGATCCTGATTGGCAATCTGGGCTATTGGGGTGCGCGCGGGCGCGCGCGTTAGAGGAGGTGCTGCCTGTGGAGATGGAACGGGTCGGGGTCTGGCTGGCGGCGATTGTAACGCTGGGCATCTATTCGTACCTGTGGCGCGAGAATCGATTCTATCGCCTGCTGCTGCATCTCATGATCGGGCTGGGCGTGGGCTACAATTTCGTGATTACCTGGAAGCAGGTGCTGGCGCCGTTGTGGTGGCAGCCGATGGTGGCGGGCTTTGCGGCGATTGGGCAGGGGTTCGCGCCGGGCAGTGCGCAGGCGTTATGGCTGCTGGTGGGACTGCTGGGTCTGCTCTGGTACTTTCAGCTGAGCCGTCGCTACTTCTGGCTGGCGCGGATTGTGATCGGGCTGACGCTGGGCGCGAGCGCGGGCGTGGTGTTCAAGCAGCAGCTGTTGCTCAATATGCCGCAGTTTGCCGATTCGTTGCGTCCGTTGCTGGCGCGTGCGGACGGCTCCCCGCTGGTGAGCGACTCGCCCGCGCCTTTCTCGCTGGCGATATCGCTGAATAACCTCATCTTCGTGGCGACGCTGGTGTGCGTGATGGTCTATTTCCTCTTTTCGTTTGAGCATCGTTCGAAGCCGGTGCGGGGCGCGGCGCGCGCCGGGCGATGGCTGCTGATGTTGAGCTTCGGCGCGTTTTTCGGCAACACGGTGATGACGCGCCTGGCAGTGTTTCTGGAGCGCGTGGAGTTCCTGCTGCGCGACTGGCTGCGGCTGATTTAGCGGCAGGGCAGGCGATACCTGCCCTGTGCCGTCAGCGGCGTGCGCCCACGCGTTGCTTGAGATGGTCTTCCAGGAGCGCCTTGCCGTTCTGCACGGTGCTCATCACTTTGGCGAGCGCGCCCTCCAGCTCGGTCAGCACCTCATAGGCGTATTCGTCGGCGCCCTGCCGAATCTGCTGTGCCTTCTGGCGGGCGGTCTCCACGATTTCGCGTGCCTGCGCCTCTGCCAGCTGGTAGACTTCGGTCTGCGCCAGCATGCGCTCCTGCTCGGCGCGGGCGCGTTCCAGAATCGCCTCCGCCTGCTGCCGCGCCTGCTCGATAATCCGCTGGGCTTCCTCCCGCGCCTGTTCGAGGGTCATGCGCGCCTCCACCTGCGCACCGCCCACCAGCCGATCCGACTCGCGCAGCACCCGCTCCGCCTTGTCCAGATCCGACGGCAGATTCGCCAGAATCTGCTGAACCAGGTTCAGGCATTCGCCTTTGTTCAAGCCGAACACGATGGGTCCGAAACTGCGGCTGTTCTCCAGCATCTGATCCAGCTCACGCAGCCATCGCCTGATAGTTATGACATCCGTGTTAATCATCGCCCGATCCTCCGTCGCTTGCACCAGGGTTGGATTGCTGATTCGCGGTTCAGAGACCGTCTCCTGCCGATGGTGAGGCGAATTTTTGTTGCAGGCGGGTCAGCACATTGGGGGGCACCAGCTGGCTCACATCGCCGCCGAGCCGCGCCACCTCCTTCACGATGGACGACGACAGAAAGGCGTACTGTTGATGCGTCATGAGAAAGCAGGTGTCCACTTCGGGCGCCAGCTGGCGGTTCATGGTCGCCATCTGGAACTCGTATTCGAAGTCGGACACGGCTCGCAGCCCGCGCACGATGGCGCATGCGCCCGCCTGCTGGGCGAAGCGTGCCAGCAGACCCTCCAGCGGCATCACGCGCACATTCGGCAGATGCCTGCAGCACTCCTCCAGCATGGCGACCCGCTCCTGCAGGCTGAAGAGGGGCTTTTTGTCGCTGTTGATGGCGACCGCGACGATGAGTTCGTCGAACAGTCGCGCCGCCCGCGTGATGACATCCAGATGCCCCATCGTTGGCGGGTCGAAGCTACCAGGGTAGATTGCCCGCCGTACTGGTTGACTCGCCTCCGCCATCCCCCAGAGTGTACCCCATGCGCGCTCGCGCGACGGCTTCGAGCGCCAGAACCCCCCGATTTTGCCCGAAATTTCCCCCGATTCGCCCTCGAAAAACCCCAGATTCCCCCTCGACCCCTTGACAAAGCCGTCATCGGTGTGGTATAATAGGAGCGGTTATCGGGGAAACTCGATGACCGTCGCCCGAGCGAAGGCAGGTGTCCCTGCCGTCGGGAGCCTTGCTCGGAGCCATCGATGCCTGTTGCGCCGGCGACGGGCAGGCGATGGAGAGACCGCGCAGGGAGCAACACGCGCAGCCCGCGCCCCAGTGTTGGGCGCGCGTGAACGGCGGATAGGAACCGCCCGAAGCCTGCTGCTCACTCGTGGAGTGGCGGCGCCTCAGGATCGGCAGCAATGTCGGTCGGGGCACCGAGTCCGCAGGACGGCAGCAAGCCAAGCGGAACCGAAAAGGGCAGACCGATTCGCTCGGGCTCTTTTTATTCGACGCCCGCCCTATCAGGTACAATCCCAGCGATGGAACAGCAACCGATTCGGCTCTCGGCGCAACTGCGCCCACCACGCCCGCAGGAGCTGACCCTGCGATTCTCTGAACGCGCCATTCGTGAACTGGAGCTGATCCTCCAGCACTATCCCGACCGCAAGTCGGCGATGTTGCCCGCCCTCTGGATTGCCCAGCGCGAGTACGGCGGCTACCTGCCACCCGAAGCGATTGCCGAAGTCGCCTATCGGCTCGGGCGCTCCTGCGCCGAAGTGGAAGGCGTCGCCACCTTCTACACGATGTATAACAAGCAGCCCGTCGGCAAATATATGCTGGAGGTCTGCACCAACCTGAGCTGCATGCTGTGCGGCGCGTACCGAATCCTGGAATATCTGCAGCAGAAGCTCGGCATCCAGCTGGGCGAGACCACACCCGATGGGCTGTTCACGCTGACCGAAGTGGAATGCCTCAACAACTGTGGCGACGCGCCCGTGATGCAGGTGGGCGACATCTACTGCCGACGGCTCACCCCCGAAAAGATCGACGCGATTATCGAAGAGCTGCGCAACAGCAATGAACACACGGTGATTCAGCTGGCGGACGCCGAAGTGCAGCTCCACCTGAGCGAGCAGGAGCGGGCGACATTGCCCGATCAGGCAAGCTGAATCGGCACGCCCGCCTCCACCGCCACATCCCATAACGCGCCAATCGTCGCGCCAATATCCGCCAGCGAGCGGCGCGTGCCCACCGCATAGCCCCGCTGAATCGAAGGCGAGTAGAGCAACAGGGGCAGATACTCGCGCGAATGATCCGTGCTGGGCGTGGTGGGATCGTTGCCGTGATCCGCCGTCAATATCAGCAGGTCGGTGGGTCGGAGCCGCTCCAGAATCGTCGAGAGCATCATATCGAACTCGGCTAACGCCCGCGCGAAGCCCGCAGGGTCGTTGCGATGTCCATAGAGCATGTCGAAATCCTCGAAGTTGGCGAAGATGAAGGCACAGTCGCTCGCCATCGCCCTCAGCAGCGCCTCAAAATGCTGGGGATTGCTCTGCGTGCGCTCGGCGTGCCTAAAACCGCGATAAGTGAAGATTTCGGGCACGACGCCAATCCCATATATGCCGATACCCCGCTCGGCAAGGCGATCGATCAGGTTGGGCGGTGGCGGCAGCGGGAAATCGCGCCGTCGCTCCGTGCGACGGAAGTTGCTGGCGTCGGTGCCTTCAAAAGGGCGAGCAATCACCCGCTGCACATGATGCGGCGGCTGAAGCAGTTCGCGGGCAATCTCGCACATGCGATACAGCTCCTCGACGGGGATAACCGCCTCGTGCGCCGCAATCTGGAACACACTGTCGGCGCTGGTGTAGACGATGGGATAGCCCGTGCGCAGATGCTCCTCGCCCAGCTGCTTAATGATTTCGGTGCCTGACGCGGGATAGTTGCCCAGCACGCTGCGCCCGATGCGCCGCTCAAACTCGGCAATCAGCTCTGGCGGGAAGCCGTTCGGATAGGTGGGGAACGGCTGCTCGGTGAGAATGCCCATCATCTCCCAGTGCCCTGTAACCGAATCTTTGCCTTTAGAGCAGGGCTGCACCCTGCCGAAGCAGGCGCAGGGCGTTTCGGCGGGCGGCACCCCTTTCAGGGGGATGATGTTGCCCAGTCCCAGCGACTGCAGGCAGGGCAGGTTCAGCCCGCCGACCGCTTCCATTAGATGCCCCAGCGTGTTGGGGCTATTCTCCCCCGTGTCGCCATACTCCGCCGCATCAGGCGCCGCCCCCACCCCACACCCATCCATTACAATGAGAATTGCTCGTTGTGCCTGCATAGCTCCATTTTACTCTATGGAGCCGCCCAATAGTGTGAGGGGCAGCCCGATCACTCTTCCCATTGGATGTGGTCATTGATTTTATATTTTTCATACACTTTCAAAACATCACGACAAAAATTTGCAGTTTTTAAGTCTCCTTCTTTTTTAGCAATTTCTAATAAACGAATAAACATGCGCTTTCCTGTCTCCGTCTGCTTATAAATCTTTTTTCGGAAGTTGCAAGCGGCACAGAGGGTCTGTCCGTTCTCTATTGTGCTTTTACCTCCGAGATGGCGAGGTTTAATATGGTCAACATGTAGCTCAACGCCATCTGCTTTACCTCGTCCACAGATTACGCAACGGTAGTTATCTCTCTCCAAAATTATTTGTCTTTGTTCAGGAGTGAAATCATCCAGCTCAATCTGACCTGCAGCTTCGGGATCATAGCGATAAACCCCCTTCCTTACTTTGATGAGCCAGCCTTCCTGATGGAGTCTGCGAATGATACGCCAGGGATCGCGCGGGGGCGTCTTATTGCCTTGCTGACGCCACTGCTCCGTTACCCAATCGACAACTGGACCATGCGCAAGGTCCTTGTTAGGATGCTGCTTAAAGTACTCCATCACCAGATCGCGTATCGTTTTCCTGGGTGACATGGGTGACCTGCTCATAGAGTGCCCTCTCCTCGCCAATCTGTAAAACGTGCTGTCGGGAATGGAGATACTCCTTGATGCGCTGGCGGGCGATGGCGCAATAGGCAGGCTCAATCTCCACGCCAATTGCTTTGCGATGGTTCTGAATCGCCGCCAGCAGGGTTGTACCGCTCCCTGCGAAGGGATCCAGCACCGTGTCGCCCACATAGCTGAACAGTTTGATACAGCGTCGGGGCAGCTCCAGCGGGAACGGTGCTGGATGACCCACCCGTTTCCGGCTCTCGCCGTTGAAAGTCCACAGCCCATTCGTCCACTCGATAAATTCGTCCTGCGTGATGTCGGAGATGCGCGAGCCGGAGCTTTTTTTCCACTCGTGCTTGTAAAGCACCACGATCAGCTCCACAGGGGCGATCACATAGGGCGCTGATGCGCTCAGCCATGAGCCCCACGCTGTTCGGCGCGAGATGTTGCCCTCGTTCCAGACGATGGTCGCATGGTAGTGAAAGCCCAATCGTTTTGCCAGCGTTGTCAAATCGGCGCCGACGCTCTGCTGACCCCCTTTGTTTTTATCAAGCGGGATATTGAGGCAGAAGCGACCATCGGGCTTGAGCCACTCATAGCAGCGCTTCAGCCACGCTTCAGAGAACTCCAGATACTCTTCATAGCTCAAATCGTCCCGATGGGCGCCGTACACCACCTCCACATTGTACGGCGGTGATGTGACGATGAGATCGACCGATTCGGGCTCGATCTCGACCGTCAGCACATCGGCGTTATAGAGCCGACATTCTGGCTCACTCAAGGCAAAGTAAGGCTGCATCGAGCGCATTATACCTGCTCTGTGGCTTCAGAACTCCCCGCGTCCGATGGTGGAGCCAGTTGCGCCATCAGCAGGGTGAGTTCAGGGAAGAGGTGGGGCGTGAAGGGGGTTTGAGCGTCCACCGCCTGCCGTCGCAGGTAGCCTTCGGGCGTCCACTGATACTCTTCCAGCAGCAGCGTCTCCTGATCCACCAGCCATACCCACGGCACCCCGCACGCCGCATAATCGCCCATCTTCTGCGTGCGGTCATAATCGGCGGTGGAAGGCGATAGTATCTCCACAATCAAATCGGGCACACCCCGCACATAGCCCCGACGCAGGTCGATCTGGCTCGCTGTCTGTGGGGCGTAGAACAGAATATCGGGCGTGTAAATATTGCCGTTAGGAAGCTCCAGATTGACCTCAATCACCACTTTGCCGAGATTGTGTGTCTGCACATGCTGGTGCAGCTGGGCGCCGAGCGCCAGCAAAATCTCCTGATGCCTTATGCTGGGGCGATTCACCTCGATAGCCTCCCCGTTCACATAGTCGTAGAAGGGCGGACCTTCGGGCAGTTGCAGGAACTGCTCGCGGCTCATCGGTATTCGGCGTGCCTTCACCGAAACGCTCATCGTCCTCACCAGTGAGATTATACCGCCATGCGGGGTATGCTTCTGAATTATCGGATGGCGCGGAAGGCGAGCGAGCGGGCGCAACGGCGGGATGGACAACAGCGACGGTGGCAGGTGTGGCTCACTGGCGGGCTGCTGTTTCTGGCGGCGCTCGGTGTGCGACTGATCGCCATCCGCTGGGGGTTGCCAAACGAGCAACATCACTTTTCATATCACCCTGATGAGTGGCTGGTGCTGGCGGTCAGCTACGGCAATCTGAACCCTTACACGGGCGACTGGCTGCCCCATTTTTACAACTACGGCTCGCTGCCGCTCTATCTGTGGAGCATCTGGCTGCACTGGCTGACCGCGCTGGGCGTGCTGCCGTCGCTATCGGCGGAGCCGTCGGCGGTTGAGCTGATGCGCTGGCGGGCGGAGGCGCACTTCTGGGCGCGGCTGCTGGTCGCAGCGATGGGCGCGGGCACTGCGCTGGTGGTCGCCCGCACACTTGCGCAGGTTGCAGGCGAGCGTGCGGGCTGGGTTGCGGGGCTGGCGCTCGCGCTCGCGCCTGCCTTTGTCGTCCATGCGCGTTTCCAGACCGTCGATGTGCCGACGACTTTCTTCATGGCGCTGGCGCTGCAGGCGTCGGTACGCCTGATGGAGGCGGATCAACCCCCGCAGGTGATGCGGGCGCTGCTGTGGGGCGCATTCTGGTCGGGCTGCGCCGCAGGCTGCAAATACAACGCGGGGCTGGTGCTGCTCGCGCCGCTGGTCAATCTGGGGCTGAAGACGCGCGCGGAGCGGTGGGCGCTCGCGCGCGTGCTGAGTGGCGCATTGGGTGCGGCGGGCGTCGCGCTCGGCGCCTTCCTGCTGGTCTGCCCCGGCGCGTGGGCGGAGCCGCAGGCGTTCTGGCGCGACTTCCGCTATGAACTGCTGCATGTTCAGCGCGGGCATGGCGAGATTTTCACGCAGACAGGGCTGGGCTGGCTGTTCCACATCCGTCCGAACCTGACGGTCGGCTTCGGGGCGTTGCCGTTGCTGTTGAGCATACTGGGCTGGGCGATGGCGGGCGTGCGCTGTCGGGCGATGGCAGGTGGGCTGATCGCCGCGCTCGCCTACTTTTTGCTGATCGGGAGCGCAGAGGTGCGTTTTCTGCGCTACACCTTTCCGCTCTATCCCGTGCTGGCGATGGGGCTGGGCTGGCTGACGGTCGGCGCGAGGCAAAAATGGCTCGTTTTCGCCCTTGCGGGGCTGGCGCTGGCGTGGCAGCTGGCGTGGACAACCGCGCTCACCGCCTGCATGCTGCGCCCCGACGCGCGAGAGCAGACCGTGAGATGGTTCGACAGCCATGCGCCCGCGAACAGCAGTATCGGCTTCCCGACGGTGCCGTGGTTCTACACGCCGCCGTTCTATCCCGACACGGGCGAGCTGATGTGGCAGGAGCGGCTGGCGCGCATGCACGCCTTTGAGGGGCGGTATCGGCTGATGGCGCTTGCGCCGCCAGAGTGGGACGCCGACGCCCTCCAGCGCGCCCTGCCCGACTATGTGGTCATCAGCGATTTTGAGGAGCGCGATGTGCGCCGTATCGGGCGGGCAGACTATCGGGCGTTTATGGCGACGCTAAAGGCGCACTATCGGCTTATTCGCGAGTTTCGGAACGACCCGCGCCCGCTTGCCCGCGCGGACGACCTGCCTCACGACCTGCTCTATATCTGTCCTGCCGTGCGCGTGTACGCCCGTTAGTTCGACGCCGATTGCGGCAGCGGCTGGGGCGCGGGCACAGGCTGACCCGTCACGCGCGACACATACGCGCTACCCCCCATCTGGCAACCGCGTTGGACATCGAGATAGTGCCGCTGAAGAGCGAAGTAGTTGCCCACTGCGCCCAGATACGCCAGCAGAAAGAGGATACAGCTCGCCCATACAGCCGACTTCAGCGACGAGAAGCCCTCACCTGACCGCCGATGCTGAACCAGCGCAATCAGCAGCACCACCATCAGCAGCAACACAAAGGTCAGCACGCCCAGCGCCATTTGCAGCGCATGCGGGTTGTCCAGCAGCCAGTGGATGAACTGCTGCTTGCGTGAAGCCGGCGAAGCAGGGGTTGATAGCACGACAGGCGCATGCGGATACGGTGAATAAAATGACCAGCCAGAGCTTCCCACCAGTTCCCGCAGGCGAACGAGCGTCTCATGCACGATTCGGGCGCCTGCATCGGACAGCACGAGGCTGAACGCGCCCACCGCTCCCAGCGTGAACAGCAGCGTCAGCAGCACCGCGTCGGGCATGCGCAGCCAGCGGCTGACGCTGGTCAGCACGGCGCCCAGCAGGGTCAACAGCGCCAGCCACAGGCAGAACGCGCCCACCAGCGCCCAGCGATGGCTCATCGCCTGCCACCGTTCGCGAAACATCCACCACCATCCTGGATAGCCACTCAGTCGCTCGCCGAACTGCTGAAGCAGCGCCTCCGTCCGCTGATTGGTACGCAGCTCATTTTCGAGCCATTCCGCCTCGCGCGTGAAGCCGCGCTCGCGCAGCGTGTTCAGGAAGAAGCCCCAGCGCAACGCGCTGGACACATTACACCTCGCTTCCGACATCAGTCGATAAGCGTACTGGCGCGTGGCTCGGTCGGCTTTGTGTTCGGGCGGTGCCATCTTTCTGGCAGGGAACAGCCCCACCAGCCGAAGCAGGTCCGCGCTCTGGCTGATCCAGTCGACAGAACTTTGCTGATGGCGCATCTGGGCGATGGTGCGCGCCAGCGCCATGCGGATGGTCAACCCTTTGCGCCACTCGCCGCGCTCTTCATGCGCTGCCGCCAGCCCCACAAACAGGCGGGTCGCCAGCGTATAGCAGAAGGGCAAATTGGTAGCAGTGTCTGCGAACTGCTCCGAGAACCCCTTTTCAGCGGAGCGCAAAGGATACCCTATCTGGGGATGGGTCATCAGTCTGTATTGAGCCTCGATGAACCATGCGCGATGGTCGTTCCAGCGCGGTTTGCGAGCCGCCTCCTGCAACGCCTGAAACGCCTCCGTATCCCGCCCCAGCTCCAGCAGTGCGATTGCCCGCATCCAGGTGAAGAAGCCATTCTCTGGCTCCAGTCGCTCGCCCTCACGCGCCAGCGCCAGCACGCGCCTGCCCGCCTCCTCATTCCGCCTGTCGCCCAAATGCCAGAACTTAGCCCCGGCTGGTCCCGTCTGCCCTAACCGATAAAAGAAGAGGTTCTGAACCTCTTTGCGTTTCAGCCCCAGCCGATTCGCCTCAGCCAGCAGCAGGAACGCCAGCAAACCTTTCTCCGATGGGAACCGCCGATATAACGCCCGAAGGTCAGCGACCACCTTCGGCGACAAAGGCGACGACGGGGGATCATAAAAATGTGGGTTATCGATTATCATGACCAGGTTCGGTAAGAATTCTGGTTCAAAATACACATCTGGAATGAAATACCTCTGTTGATTGTCCGTTGCATGTTTGAGCAGGATGTGAAGCGTCGCAATCTGCGCGTCGCCAGGGTGCGCCCTGAGCAGTGGTTCACACGCCTGCAGATAACGACGGGTCTCCGCCTGATAGCGCAGAGTGAAATGCTTATAGGAGTACAAATGCTGCGATACTGCGGCAATAATATAGTGATACGGATCGTGAAATCTTTCATAGAGCTTTTTACGCTCGGTGTAGTGGGTGAGCTTCTCAGCTTGCCAGCGCACGAGGAACGCCGTGCCCGGATGCAGCGCCAGAATGCCGATGCTCACCAGCAGCACCAGCGCGACAATATACAGCCAGCGCATCGTCCACCTCCCGCTATTTTAGACGGCTCCGCCGCTGAATCGCGTCCATAAAAAGTTTACCTTTCTGCCGTGTTCCACCGCGCTCGACGCACGAAAAGGCACGCAGGTGAGGGATTGACTGCGGGCAACGGGATGCGAAAACAGGTACACTTCTACCATGCGAATGGGCTGGGTGATGCTTGCCCTGCTTCTTTGCGGATGGGCACGCGCCGACCGGGTAATTGAGATGCCGACGGGTCGGCTGCTCTATCCGCAGTTTTTCAAGGTGGAGCTGGGCGTGCTGCGCACAGATCGGACGCGCGAGCGCTGGCTGCTCAACTGGCGGCTGGGCGACTATCTGGAGCTGTCGGCGGTACAGACGGGACAGGGCAGCAGAGCCGACCTTGTGGGCGTGCAGGTGAACCTCTACCCCGAAATCGCGGGCTACACGCCTGGGTTGTCGGTTGGCGTCGTCGACCTGTTCGATCGCACAGCGAGCGGGCGCGGCTACTATCTGGCGCTCTCTTACAGTGTGCCGACGCTGGGCGAGACCCCACTGGATCACGACCTGCGCTTCCATCTGGGCGTCGGCTTCGAAGGGATGCCCCCGCTGTTCGTCGGCTTCGAAATCCCGCTCACCAACCAGCTGTTCATCCTTGCCGAGCATACAGGGCGGAACATGAACGCCGCCTTCGTCTGGCAACCCATCCCGCAACTGCAACTGCGCGCCAGCATCATCCAGCAACGAACCAGCTGGAGCCTGCTCTTCCAGCTGGGGGAGGACTGATATGGCACTCAACATACACTATCTGATCGTGCGCACACAGGATCACACGGAGGTTATCCGCTCGCTCCAGCGGTTCCTGCAAGATTACGAAATCGAGCTGGAACCCAACGAGACGGCGCTTCAGGAGTGGGAGCTGGACCCCGAAGATCGGTTCTATCGTTTTGCGCCCCTCAACGGCTGGCAACGCTTCATTATGCCCGACACCTTCGCTCTGGACGCCGAAGATTTCTATGGGGTGCTCCAGCATCTGTCACAGGACCTGGAGACGGCGGTGGTGAGCTTCGCGCTGCAGGAGAGCGAGCTGTGGAGCTACATGGTGTTTCAGGACGGCGCGCTGCAGGACGCCTATGTGAACGACCCTGAGACGGTGCTGGCGGCGCTGCCGTCGGAGCTGGCGGAGCTGATGGCAGGCGACATCAGCGAGTTCTGTGGTGAGGCGCGCCTGCTCGGCGAACTGTTCAAAGTGGAGCCAGAGGAGATCGAACCGTACCTGATCCCGCTCACCGAGGAGGAGTGGGAGTCGGACGCCGAGCTGTACGCCCACGAGGATGACGACTACCCGCTCAACGACGCGCATGTGCTGTTCGATTTCACGCGACGGCTGGGCGTGCCGATCCCGCAGCCGCACGGGGCGCGGCGCGAGCCAGCTCTGGGCGAGTATCTGTTGCTATGAAGGCGGTGGAGATTGTTACCTGCACGCCGGTTGATCGGGCGGCGCGGCTCGGGCACGCGCTAATTGTGCTGAGCGTGCTGACCCTGATCGGGCTGGGGCTGTATCTGGAGCCGAACCCGTCGGGACACGGCACGCACCAGCAGCTGCACCTGCCCCCATGCAGTGTCTACTTTCTCACGGGTCGCCCGTGCCCCTCATGCGGGCTGACCACCAGCGTCAGCGCATGGCTGCACGGCGACTGGCAACTGGGCTGGCGGGCGAACCCGTTCGGGATTGTGGTGCTGGTGGGCGCGCTCGCGCTCGGCATCAACAGCCTGATGGTGCTGATTTTCCGGCGTGGCGTCCGTATCCATCCCCTGCTGCTTAACTGGGGGCTGATTATTCTGATCCTGGCGTGGCTGGTTCACGGAATCCTGCGTTTCGCGTTCTGGCGTTAGGCGTCGATGCGCACGCGCCGCCCCTCCACGCGCAACCGCCCCTCCACAAAGAGCCGAATCGCGCGAATGTAGGTCGCATGCTCCACGGGCAGCAGCCGCGCCGCCAGCGTTTCGGGCGTGTCGTCGTCGTGAACCTCAATCACGCTCTGCAGCACGATGGGACCCGTGTCGTACTGCTCGTCCACAAAATGCACGGTACAGCCCGCGACTTTCATGCCGCTTTGAAGCACGGCTTCATGCACGCGCAGACCGTACATGCCCCTGCCGCCGAACAGTGGCAAAAGGGCGGGATGGATGTTCAGAATGCGATAGGGATAGGCGCGCACCACCTTCGCGGGCAGCAGGCGCACATAGCCTGCCAGGCAGATAAGGTCGGGTTGCACCTCGCTCAGTGTGCGCAGGAGCGCGTCGCCGTACGCCTCGTCGTCGGGAAAGGCTCCGGGATCGATGATGCAGGTGGGCACGCCGCGCTCGCGGGCTTTTTCGAGCGCGGGCGCGTCGGCGCGTGTGCCAATCACCAGCACCACCTGGCTGTCGGGTATCTCCCCGCGCTGGCAGGCGTCGATGATTGCTGCCATGTTCGTGCCACGCGCCTTGCCTGACACTAAAATCACGATTCGTTTCATGGCTCGTGGATCCAGAGAGCGATTGCCAGCGCGTCGGTGCGGGTGTGCGTGATGCTCACCAGCAATTTGCCCGCGCCTGCGAGCTGGGCGGAGTGTCCGTACAGCTGCACGCGGGGTGCGCCCTGCTCATCGGGCAGGATTTCGACCTCCTGCCAGCGCAGGGGGCGCCCGACGGCTTTGGCGATGGCTTCTTTGGCAGCCCAGCGTCCCGCGATGCGCTGGAGCGCGAGGCGCGGCGCGCGCAGGCAGTAGTCGCGTTCCGCAGGGGTCAGAATCCGCTCCACGAAGCGCGGCTGGCGATGCCACACCCGCTCGATGCGACACAGCTCGATAGAATCGATGCCGATACCACCAATCATGGCGACGCTTTCGCCTCCGCCGGGGGCGCCTGCCAGAGCGGAGCATCATTTTTGTCCACAAACATCAGGCGCGGGTTGCCCTGACTATCCAGCGTCAGCCAGGCGCGCGGCTTGCCCGCACGGTCGTACAGGAACAGCACTGGCTCGCCGAACGGGATGCCCAACTCGGCACGCACCCTGCCCTCGCTATCAACCAGTTTGAACTCGCGGGCGACGACCGAATCCTGCACGCGCGGTTTGCGCTGCGCCTCGCGAACAGGCTTCATCCACACGACCCCGCTCAAAAAACCGAACAGCCCCACCGTCGCTATCAGCACCGTCAGCCGTATCCATCGCATCGTTCAGTCCCTCCATGCGGAGGTTTAGACGGTCAGCGCGCCTTCCCTGTCGCTGGGCACGATATTATAGAGGCTATCACGCTCCACAGGTTCGCGCCCCGCCTCGCGAATCAGCCGAATCAGCTGCGCACGGGTCAGCACCTGCTGGCGCACGCCCGGCGCGTCGTCCTGATACACAATCTCGTACTCATGCACCGTGCCATCCACATCGTCCGCGCCGTACCAGAGCGCAACCTGCGTGACGGCAGGCGTGTTCATAATCCAGAATGACTTAATATGCGGGAAGTTATCGAGCATCAGGCGGGCGACGGCGATATTGCGCAGGTCGTCGTAGCCTGTGGTGTGGGGCAGGTGTGCGAGTTCGGTGCCTTCGGGATGGAACGCGAGCGGGGTCAGCGCCAGGAAGTGCCCTGTTTCGTCCTGTAGCTCGCGCAGGGCGATAAAGTGTTGAATGCGCTCTTCAATCGTCTCGCCCATGCCGTAAAGCAGGGTGGCATACTGGGGCAAACCCGCGCGGGCAATCTCGCGGGCAATCTCCATCCAGCGCCTGCCGTCGATCTTTTTGGGGAACAGCTCGGCGTGGACGCGGTCGCTCAACACCTCAATACCACCGCCGGGCACACTGCCCAGCCCCGCTGCTTTCATCTCCAGCAGCACCTCTCCAAGCGGCTTGCGGGCGACACGGGCTATCTCTTCCCACTCCACCGCCGTGAACGCTTTGATATGCACTTCAGGGCGCTCCTGCCGGATGGTGTGAATGAGGTCGAGATAATATTGATAGGGCAGGCGCGGGTTCACCCCGCCGACCACATGCACCTCCGTGATGGGAATGTCGCGATAGGCACGCAATCGCTCGCGCACCTCGTCCATCGTGAGTGTGTAGGGCTTCGGTCCGCCCTTCTTCGCATAAAACGAGCAGAACTTGCAACCCTTGTTGCAGATGTTGGTGTAGTTGATGTGCAGATTGCGGATATAATAGGCGCGGTTGCCGTGCAGACGCTCGCGCACCATATTCGCCAGGTAGCCGACGCCTGAAAGGTTCGGCGTGCGATAGAGCAGCAGCCCATCTTCGAAGGAGAGGCGCTCGCCGTTCCGCACCTTCCCATACAGGGGCATCAGCTCCTTGCCCAGAATCAGCTCCGGGACGCGCATGCCCGCCTCCGTGAAATGTTTCACAGACACGGTGGATTATACCCGACCGATTCGGGTATTAATTAAGGGCGCGCCCCCGTAGCTCAGTGGATAGAGCGCAGGCCTCCGGAGCCTGGTGCGCAGGTTCGATTCCTGCCGGGGGCGCCATCCATCACATGGAGGGAGACGCGCATGCGGAGGCTGACAGGAGGGCTGATTCTGTTTCTGCTGATGGGCGCCGCTCATGCCCAGAATAGCCTGCAACTGATCCCCATTTCCACACCCGTTCGCCCCAACCTGATACGCAACGGCAGCTTTGAACAGGTTCAGAACGGCTTGCCCGTCGGCTGGCAATGGGACAAACGCAACACCGATGCGACCCTGACCGTCGTGGAGGGCGACGCGGCGACGGGCGCGCGCTGCCTGAAGCTGACCAGCACGACCCCGTTCGGCTCCAATGTGTACGGCTTATTGCGCTATGAGGGTGGCGTGCCCGTGCAGCCCGATAGCATCTACACGCTGAGCGTGCGCTACAGGGCGCAGGGAAGCTATCTCGGCTTCGTGGGCGGCGGTAGGAACTGGCGCGTGCGATTGCCCTTCGAAGACACAGGCGGGCAATGGAAGCGGGCATCGATCACCTTCGCCACCGCCAGCGACGAGACCAACTTCGAGCTGGTCATCACCATCGAGGCGCCCACCGAAGGACTGTATATTGACGATCTGAAACTTGAAGCGGGGCGCGAGATGAGCGCGTTCGTGCCCGCGGAAACACCCGACCGCCCCCTGCTGACGCTCGCCGATTTGCCCGATTCCGTTTATCTGGCAGACCCTGTATGGCGTGGGGCGGTGGAGTTCTACCTGCCGTCGGCGGCACAGGGCGTGCGCGTGGAGGTGCAACTGGGCGAGCAGCGCGTGGAACAGCAAGCCGATTTGCCAGCCGGCATGGTGCGCGCCGTGTTTCAGTTCGGTGAGCCGCCCACCCGCGACCAGCGCCTGCAGGTTCGCATCAGTGCGCCCGACAAGCCCACCGTCGAAGCGAGCCGACCGCTGCGCTTCTTCACTCGCCGCGAAGCGCAACAGCGACTGGACGCCATTCGCCAGTCGCTACCCCGCTGGCAGACTCAGCTCAACGCCGTTCGCCAGCGCGGGCAGGATATCGCCTACCCGCTCGCCAGCTTCACCATCCTGCAGGAGTTCGTGCGCTATGTGGCTGACGATTTGCAGAAAGGGCTGCTACCGCGCGCCTTCCAGCAGCTGGACGAGATGGAGCCGATGGCGCAACGGCTGGATACCACGCTTCAGGAGGTGCTGAACGGCAGGCGGCGCCTGCCCACCGTGCCCCGCTATATAACCTCGCGCGTGGACATCAACGGCGCCTCGCTGATTGCCGACACGATCGACCCGCTTACAGGACGGCGCGAGCGACGCCCCGTGTTCTTCGTCGGATTCGGACACTTCGGCAAAGTGCGTGAAGACCTGGAAAAGCTCCCCCGCATGGGCTTCAATCTCATCCAGATCGAGATGGGCGTGCGGGACATCTTTCCGCACAAGGGCGAGGTCAGCCTGCAGAAGCTGGAGAACGATATCCTGCCCGTGCTGCGTCGCGCGGCGCAGGCGAATGTGCGCGTTGATTTGCTCATCAGCCCCCACTATATGCCCGACTGGGTGTTGCAGGAGTATCCGGAGCTGCGCCAGCCGCGTGAGGGCTTCATTCAATACAGCACCTTCGCCCCGCAGAGCCTGCGCCTGCTGCGCGACTATATTGCCCGCTTCGCCCCCTACCTGCGCAATCAGCCTGCGCTCAACAGCATCTGCCTCTCCAACGAACCGGTGAATATTGAAGACCCGCAGTCGCCCTTCCAGCTGAAGGAGTGGCGCGAATGGCTGCGCAACCGCCATAAGACGCTCATCACGCTCAACACCCGCTGGCAGACGAACTATCAGAGCTGGGAGGAGATTCCCATCCCGACCGAAGGTGCGCCCTATGCCGAGTTCTGCGAGTTCAATCAGGAGTGGATGGCAAGCTGGCATCGTGCGCTGGCGCAGGCGGTCAAACGCGACCTGCCGAATATGCCCGTGCATGCCAAGCTGATGAGCTGGCTGTTTCTGAGCGATCGGGAGCAGCGGGCAGGTATCGATCCCGAGCTATTTGCGCCGTTCTGCGAGCTGAACGGCAACGACGCCAGCCTCTACTATCTGCATGCGCCCGATGCGCAGTGGGCGTTCGACTGGGTGGGCACGCTGATGGCGCACGACCTGCAGCGCTCCCTGCGCGACGCGCCCATTTTCAACTCGGAGAACCACATTATCCCGGATCGGGAGCAGCGGGTGGTGCCACCCACGCATGGGCGCGCCGCGCTGTGGGAGGCGGCGCTGCACGGGCTATCAGCGACCACCTTCTGGGTGTGGGAGCGCACCGATGACCCCACCAGCGATTTCGCGGGCAGCCTGCTCCATCGCCCTGCACTGATCGAATCGCTGGCGCACACCGCGCTCGATCTGAACCGCTTCGCGCCCTATATTGCCGCGCTGCAGAACCAGCCGCCTGATCTCTATCTGTATCACTCGCCGCTGGATCTGGTGTTGCAGGGCGCCGATGCGGTGGTGGCTCGCAACAATCTCTATATCGCGCTGACGATGCTGGGCGTGCGCGTCGGGTTTATCACCGAGCGTCAGGCGGCGGCACGCGAACTGCCATCCGAGGGCAAGCGCATCGTGCTGCCAGCAGTACAGTATATTTCCGATTCGGCGCTGGCGGCGCTGGACAGCTATCGTCAGCGGGGTGGCGCGTTCGCCGGGCTGGGCGAGCCGATTCTGCGCTTTGACCGCTACGGTCGCCCGCGCACTTCGCGCCTGCCCATCCAGACCATCGATCGCGACCCGCTGCTGGACGCCCGCCTGCTGCACATGCGCCTGAATCGCCTGCTGAACGAGTGGGGCATCAATCGTCCGTTGCGCCTGCTGGATCGTGAGGGTCAGCCGGCGTGGGGCGTTGCCTATCGCAGCGCGCCCTATCAGGGCGGCTTCATCGCCAGCCTCTGCAACTACACCCGCAAACCCATCACCGTCCGCCTTGTCAACGATAAGGAGCAGCCTATCCGCGCCACCAACCTCCTCACGGGCGAGCGCATCGATGGGCAACTCACCCTCCAGCCGCTCGAACCCGTACTGATTCGATGGTGAAATGCCCCTTTTTCAGGCGATTTTGACCCGAATTCCCCCCTGAAAAAAGCAGGAATCGTGCAGGATGGTGTAGAATAGAGTCGACGCAGGCAGGTGAACCTGTCTGTAATCCAACCAGTAAGGAGGGAGGCTCTATGCAGTTCTTCAGCGTGAAGGACCGCAAGATGATTGATGTGCCGGACAATCAGGTGAAGGCGGTCAAGTATGAGCGGACCACCAAGTCCGGCAAGAAGCAGGTGCGCTACGCCCTGAAAGCCGAGTACAACGGGCGCAAGCTGACCAAGTTCGTGGACGAGGCGACCTATAAGAAGTACGGCGGCAAATAGGGGAGGTGCGCCTGAGGGGGAACCCTCGCCGGGCTGAGGGCAGCGGCCCAGTCCTGTTTCGATCAGCCGTCATGTGGGGGGTTCCCCACCTGCTTCGCTGGATTTATCCTTCCGCGAAGGACAAAAAAGGGTATATTATCCTTCGTGGACGGATAATTGCGAACGGTTTTATCGGGCAGCGGAGTGGCTGCTGGACGGTTCGGACTTTGCGCCCTGAAGCGACTGCTGGAGCTCGCGTGCTGGCTGGTAGCTGGGGTCCAGCGCGAGCGCCTTTTCGAGTTCGACCAGCGCGTCCTGCTTCCGACCCAGCTTCGCATAGATGGCTGCCAGGTGATAGCGCAGTTCAGCGGTTTGAGGTGCGGTGTCCACCGCCAGACGCAAATCTTTCAACGCCTCCTCGTACCGCCCCAGCTTGTAATAAATCCAGCCGCGCGTGTCGTAATAGGTGCCCGCGCTGGGGCGCAGCGCCAGCGCATGGTTCACTAACTCAAGGGCGCGCTCCAGCTCTTTACCCTGCTCCGCCAGCGCATAAGCGTAGTTGTTGAATGCCTCGTGGTTCTGATTGTTGAGCTGGATGGCTTTTTCGTACCAGCGGAACGCCTCGTCCACTTTACCTGTCTGATACGCCAGATTGCCCAGCACACGATAGTAGTCGGAGCGGTCGACCGTGACCTTAATCTCGTTGGCGCGCGGCTCGTACTGCACCAGAAACTCATAGGCAGGTTCGAAGGCACGCTGGCGCACATAGGCGCGATAGACCTCCGGGAGCGCGGCGGTTAGATTATTGCGTTCATTCACATAGCGGGTAAAGGCTTCGGCGGCGCCGGCGTAATCGCGCGCCTGCAGCTTCTTCTCGCCTTCTTTGAGCCAGCGTTCCGCCGCCTGCCGCTCATCTGCCCGCTGGCACCCGCCGAGAATCAGCGCCCCTGCAAGCAACCACCCAAGCAGTCGCATAGCCCTTATTATACTCAAAGGGTTTCAGGGGGGTCCCTGTAGGGGGCGCGGTGACCGCACCCCTACGATTCGGCGCGTGGCTCTTATTGGTTTCAGGTGGTTGATTCTGGCTCCTTGTGGGCGGGGCGCACCACCCAGCGGATGGGCGTGCCCGTGTAGGCATATCGCTCGCGGAGCCGATTCTCCAGATAGCGCAGGTACGAGAAGTGGACAATTTCGGGGTCGTTCACGAACAGCACAATCGTGGGCGGGCGCACCTCTGCCATCGTGGCGTAGTAAATCTTAAGCGGCTTGCCCTTGCGCGAGTAGGGTCGCTCATAGAGCGCGTCGTGAATGAGCCGATTGAGTTCGCCCGTTGAGACACGCATGCTGTGGAACTCGGCGACCTGCAGGGCGGTTTTCAGCAGTGGTTCGATGCCCACCTGATGGAGCGCCGACACGAACTGGAGGGGCACAAAATCGAGCGCGGGCGCGCTCTGCCGAACCAGTCGGATGAAGTCGCGTTTGGCGGGCGTATTTTGGGCGAGTTGACCGTCGGGCGGCTCCACCAGGTCCCACTTGTTGGCGACCCAGACGCAGGCGCGTCCAGCGTCGATGGCGAGCTGGGCGATTCGGCGGTCGCGATGGGTCAGCCCCTCTTTCGCGTCGATGACCACCAGCGCGACATCGGCGCGCTGCAGGGCGCGCTCCGCTCGCAACTGCGCATAATAGTCCAGCGAACCCTGCACCTGACCGGGGCGACGGATGCCCGCCGTGTCGATCAGCACCATCGGCTGACCGTTCCAGGTGAAGGGTGTGTCCAGCGCGTCGCGTGTGGTGCCCGCCTTCTCACTCACAATCGCGCGCGGCTCGTTCAGGATCGCGTTCAGCAGCGACGATTTGCCCACATTCGGTCGACCCACAATCGCCAGTCGGAGCGGCTCAAGAGCCTCTTCCTCCGCTTCGGGTGCGGCGTCCGCCTCGATGCGCTGGAAGGCTTCTTCCAGCACTTCGGCCAAGTTATGTCCGTGAATGGCGGAGATGGGGATAGGCTCGCCCAGCCCCAGTCGGAAGAACTCGGCGCGCTGGGCTTCCCAGCGTGCAGGGTTATCAGCTTTGTTTACCAGCAGCAGCACAGGCTTGCCGCTGCGGCGCAGGAGATTGGCAATCTCTTCATCGACGGGGTTCAGCCCCTCGCGGGCGTCCACCAGAAACAGCACGCAGTCGGCTTCGTGGATGGCGATTTGCGCCTGCACGCGCACCTGCTCCAGCAGCGGGTCGTCCGCACCGAACAGGATTCCGCCCGTGTCGATTACGGTAAAGGGGCGAGCCTGCCACTCGGCTTCACCATACAGGCGGTCGCGCGTCACGCCCGGTATCGCCTCCACAATTGCCACCCGCCGACCCAGCAGGCGATTAAAAAGCGTCGATTTGCCCACATTCGGTCGTCCCACAATCGCCAGCACTGGTCGTTTCGGTGCGCCCATTTCACAGGAATTTTACCTGTGCAGGCAGGAAGGAGCGCAAGAAGTGGGGTATACTATGGAAGATAGGCTGTACAGGGCTTTTTGTGTGGAGGCGTGGAAGGAATGCCGGCACAACGCGAACAGACGGCTGGTTCACCAGCACGACAGACTACGGGGTCGCCTTATGAGCAGGTCCACACCAGTGGATCGAGCGCCTACCGTTTGTATTGCCTCGCGACTTTCTACACTCGCGCCCGTCAGCCGCTGTTAGATGAGGAGGTTATCCCCGCCTTCATCCATGCGCTGCGGGAGGTCTGCCAGCAATATGAGTATCAGCTCGTCGCCTACTATCTAAAGCCGAACCAGGTGCATCTGCTGGTTAGTTATAAGCCGACGGTGGCGCTGACCGATTTGGTGGGCAATATCAAGCGCGGTACAGCGCACCGCCTGTTTGAAGCGTTGCCGCGTCTGGAACGGCGTATCGGCAAGCGCAGTTTCTGGGCGGAGGGCTACTATGTGGAGACAGTTAACTATCGGCAGGTGGAGGGCGTGGTGCGCATGTGGCACGAGCGGGAGAAGCGTCAGAAAGCCACGCTCGCCGCGCAAGCCGAGGCGCTGGACCCGCTGAGCGTTGACGGCAAGCAGTTAGAGAGCGCGCTGGCGACCCTGCTGCCTGCTGAACGCGCGCTCATCAAGCTCCTGTATGGGCTGCATGGCGAGCGCGTGCATACGCACGAAGAGGTCGCCGAGATGTTCTCGCTCAAGGTCGACGAGGTGCGCCAGATGGAGCAGGAGGTGCTGCAGAAGCTGCGGGAGCTGCTGACGGGCGTGCGCCTGACCCACCTGAAGGAGGAGAGCCACCATGAGTGAATGCCTGTTTTGCAAAATCGTGGCGCGGGAGATACCTGCCAATATCATCTATGAAGACGAGCATGCGGTCGCCTTTCGGGACATTAACCCGCAGGCGCCCGTGCATGTGCTGGTGGTGCCCCGCGCGCACATTCCGAGCCTGGCGCAGTCCCAGCCCGATCATGCGCCGCTGCTGGGGCATCTGCTGGAAGTGTGCGCTCAGCTTGCCCGCCAGGAGGGCATCGAGACGGAGGGCTATCGCGTGGTGTTGAACACGAACCGCGCCGCGGGGCAGTCGGTGTTCCACCTGCATTTTCATCTGCTGGGCGGTCGCCAGATGACCTGGCCGCCAGGCTAAGCGTCGGGTTCACTCCAGCCAGAGACTGCCCACCTGTTCGGGCAGGGCGTCCAGCGCGATGCGCACGCCTTCAGGCACGGGCTGAAACTCGATTTCGCGCTCGCTGGCAGGGTCACGAAACTGCGCACGGCGCGGCTTGAACCAGCGTGGCAACGGCACCAGCACCCGTATAGCGCGCTGTTCGCGGAACCGATACCCCTGCGGGTGCATCTCGTAGTCCAGATTGGTCAGCCACAGCACGGCTTCACGCTCGCCCAGCAGAAGTGAGGCGTCCAGTCGTGTCGGGTTGCTCGCCTGCTCAATCGTCGCGTTGCCTGCCCACTCCATGCGCAGCAGGCGGTCGCGTACAGTCTGCAAAAAGCGGTTCAGGCGCGTCTGCTCCGCGTATGCCTCGCGTCCATGCGCGACCAGTTGCTCCATCGCGCGCTGGCGCTCCGCTTCGGGCAGGCGCTGCAGGGTGGGGTTCGCGCTGTAGTGGCGGCGGAACTCCTCTTCGCGGAAGGTGGTGAACCACAGGACGCCCTTCGCGCCGCGGCTCAGCTGGAGCCAGAGCTGAACCCGAATCTCTTCAGGGGTGGGGCATGCCCGCCCGATCTGTCCATCGATCCAGATGCGCTCGTCCCATGCGTGCGCTCCCTGCGCCCACACCCAGAAGGGCAGCGGCTCGCAGTTCGCTCGCAAATCCTCTGTGTAGGTCGCCGTCAGCTCCAGCCGATTGCCCCACGGCTCGGGCGACAAATCGGGCATCGGCGCGCCGACGCGATAGGCGTCGTAGCAGGCGATGTCGGGGATGGTGGCGAACTCGCCGAACCGACGCGAACGCGCCAGATTGAGATAGAGCGGCGGCGCCACCTGCCGATCCCGAATGAACTGAGCAATCCGTTCGCACAGCGTGGGCAGATGCCAGCCGTCCACCTCGCGCGGCGAAGTCCAGTCGGGTTCATCCTTGATCATATAAGCCGCGATGTGGGGGTTGCGGGCGTGGCGTTCGATAAAGCGCGCGGTGGGGCGCGGGAAGCCCGCAAACACCAGCGCCCTGACACCCGATTGCGGACATATCTGCTCGAAAGCACGCCGCTCTGTGTCGTTCGGTTTATCCGACGCGCTGAACACGAAGGTGTCGAAGCCGCGCTCAACCAGCTCGCGCATCAGCGTTTCGTCGCCCCATGCGGAATCCCGCCATGTGCCTATCGGGAAGAAGCGGGGCAAGGGTCGCACCGTGCCTGCCGTCATGGTGGTCGCCGCGCCCGCGCGCGCATCGACCTGCAGGATGAGGCTTGTAGGGGGTTCAGGTGTGTGGGGCAGTCGGGCATGGACGAAAGTGAGCGTGCGGGGCGCGAGGGTGGCATCGGGCGTTCGGAAGCGCACGGATCTGCCGTCCACGCGCAGTCGCTCGATGCGCCATGCGCGTTGCGGGTCGTCGTTGCGCACCACCACCGTCAACGCGCGCCCGTCCAGCCACGCGCTGGCGAGCGTCAGCGGCGACGAATCGGTGGGCAGTACCCATTCGTGGCGTGCGCCGTCCGCCAGCCACAGGCTCAGACGCAGCGGCGACCGACGCAGCAGCGACGCCTGCATGTTCAGAATCAGCAACGCGGCGCCATCAGGCGGCAGCGGCTCCGGCGTGAGGCGGAACCAGTTCAGCCCGTTGCCGTTGGTCAGCGATTCGGCGGGCACACCATTAATCAAAATCGCGCTCACATTGCAAGGCTGGCGTCGCCGATTGTGCAAAATCACCCAGAAAGTGCCCCCCAGCTCGCTCAGCGGCGGCTCAGGCTCCAGAATCGCCCGACTGGAGCGATGGGGGCGATAGTAGACCTCCATCTGAACATCCGTGTCCGTGCGAACAGTGCCCATAGCAGCAGAAGTATACCCCTTGAGGGTATTCTCTCTGTTGTGCGGCAGGGCGTGGTAATACTGGTGGGCAGGGGCGCAACACCACCGGAAGTGCCACAAACGGTTATAGGCGCAGATGGAAGCCGATCAGCTGTTTGTGAACATTGCGCAGTTGGCGACGCCGCTGCGATTGGGCGTGCATCGGGGCGCGGAGATGGCGCAGGTGCAGGTCATCCCCGACGCCGCCCTCGCATCACGGGCAGGGCGCATCGTGTGGGCGGATGCACGCAGGGAGTGGCATGGACGCGCCCGCCAGATTATCGATCTGGATGGGCGCGCCGTCGTGCCCGGATTGATCGACCCCCACACGCACGCGATGTGGGCAGGCGACCGGCTGGACGATTTTGAGGCGCGGGCGCAGGGCGTGCCCTATGAAACCATCTTGGCGCGCGGGGGCGGCATCTATCACACCGTTCGCCACACGGCGCAAGCCAGTGTCAAAACGCTGATTGAGCTGACCGTGCCGCGCGTTGTTCAACTGATGCGTTCGGGCGCAACCACGCTCGAAATCAAGTCGGGCTACGGGCTGACCCCTGACGCCGAGATTCGGATGCTGGAGGCGATTGCCCGCCTGCCCGAAGCGATAGCGCAACGGGGCATCACACCGCCCACAATTGTGCCCACTTTGCTGATCCATGTGCCGCCGCGCGAGGGGCGCGACGCCTATCTGCACACGGTGTGCGACCAGCTCATTCTCGAAGTGGCGCGTCGCGGACTGGCGCGAGCGGTGGACATCTTCATCGAGCGGGAGGCGTTCAGCGTGGCAGAAGCAGAGCGGATATTGCAAGCCGCGCAGGCGCACGGGCTGGACATCAAAGCGCACGCCGACCAGTTCCATGCGCTGGGCGGTGTGGAGCTGGCGGTGCGGCTCGGTGCGCGCTCGGTGGATCATCTGGAGGCGTCGGGCGAGACGCAGATTCGCGCGCTGGCGAACAGTTCGACCATCGCCACGATTCTGCCCGGTGTGAGCCTGCATCTGGGCTTGCCGCCAGCGCCTGCACGCGCGCTGATAGAGGCGGGCGCCGCGGTCGCCGCCGGCACCGATTTGAACCCTGGCTCCAGCCCGCTCTTCTCGATGCAGCTGGCGCTGGCGCTCGCCGTGCGCCTGAACCGCTTGACGCCTGCCGAGTCGCTGGTGGCGGGCACGGTCAACGCGGCGTCCGCGCTGGGGCTGACCGATCGGGGCGCATTGGTGCCCGGCGCACGCGCCGATTTCCTCGTGCTGACCAGCCCCGACTGGCGCGACTTGCCCTACACGCTGGGCGCACCCATCGTGCAAACGGTCTATGTGGCGGGCAAACCTGCACTATCAGTTGAGGAATCTTCATAAGAGGGGTGTTTGGCACAGAAGTTGCTGCTGCTTATTCAAAGGGTCAATACCCTTTGGGCTTCATTGGGGCGTCGTGCTGCAGCGCGAGGCGGGTCCGCCCGCTTTGCGGCTCAGCTGGATGAAAGGAGCTGTTTCGCGTCTGCCTATCGACGCCCTCTCTTCTTCAGAAGAGAAACCCCTCCCCGGATGGGGCGAAGGTACGGGTGAGGGGGCTTCACTCAGGTCGATATTATGCCCCGAATTTTTCGAACAGCCTCACAACCCCTTGACAGTCGTGCATGGCGATGGGGTATAATCGAATCGCATAGCGCGGGTGGTGGAACTGGTAGACACGCATGGTTGAGGGCCATGTGGGCGCAGCCCGTGTGGGTTCGAGTCCCACCCCGCGCACCAGCAGGGCGGTTAGCTCAGTGGCAGAGCGCCTCGTTCACACCGAGGAGGTCGCTGGTTCAAGTCCAGCACCGCCCACCATCTACAACCACGATGGTGCGGGTCTATCTCAGTCTCGGCTCCAATCTGGGCAATCGGCTGAAGAACCTGCAGGCAGGCATCGAGCGGCTGCCCGCGTATGGGGTTTACCCGCGTCAGATTTCGCGTGTGTACGAGACCGCGCCCATCGGCGAGACGCCTGACCCACGCCCCTACCTCAATCTCGGCATGTGGGCGGAGACCGAGCTAAGCCCGTACGATTTGCTGGACGCGCTCAAAGCGCTGGAACACGAACTCGGACGCACCAACACAGCCCAGCGCTGGATGCCCCGACCGTTAGACATCGACATCATCCTTTATGACCATCTTACCCTGCAAAGCGAGCGGTTAACCATCCCGCATCCCATGATGCGCGAGCGGGCGTTCGTGCTGGTGCCCCTCTTCGAGATGACGCCTGACTATGTGCTGCCCGACGGCACGCCCGTGCGCGCGCTGTTAGCCAACCCCGCTGTGCAGGCGCAGGAGATCCGCCCCTATGAAGCGCACCTATCGCTATCAGGCGATTGATCGGGCGGGGCGCCCGCAGACGGGCACGGTGCAGGCAGACAACCCGCTCAACGCCCAGCGACTGCTACAGGCGCAGGGTTTGCTGGTTCAGCAACTGGTGGAGGTGCGCTCGCCGCCCAGCGTGGCGACGCTGGCAGGCCCCGCGCCCGCGCAACCTGCCGCACCCACCGCGCCGAGTCAGTGGGAGAGCGCGGCGGTGAGCGACCACTCGCTCGGATTGCTCTTCGCGCAGCTCGCCAGCTTCCTGAAAGCGGGCTACACGGTGGGCGACGCCTGCCTGTATCTGAGTCGCCGCGTGCCCGACGAGCGCCTGCAGGAAGCATGCATGCAGATAGCGCGCATGGCGCAGCGCGGCGAACCGCTCTCCAGCGGGATGGAGCAGTTTCCCCAGCTGTTCCCCGCATTCGTGCAGGGCGCGATTCGCGCCGCGGAGATGGGCGGCTACCTGCCCGATGTCTGTAACCAGCTGGCGGCCTTCTTTGAGGAACGGGTGAAACGCCGCCGCTGGTTCTGGATGCCGCGCCTGCTGCTCATCAACGCCATTATCGTGGTGCCGATGGTGGCGCCCGCATCCGCCGCCTTCCTGCAGGGGCTGAAACTCTACACACAATCGCCGCAGATGAGTCCCGTCGCCGCCTATTTGCAGGCGTGGCTGAAGCTGGTGCTGTATTACGGGGTGCCCTTCTGGATCGTCGTGCTGTTGTTGTGGCTTGGCTGGTGGCTGTTCGCGCGTTCGGCGCGGACAGAGCGGTGGCGCTCGATGGCATCGCTCGCCGTGCCCTATCTGTGGGGCTACAGCGACTGGATTCGCGCCCGTGCGCTCCAGTTTTTCGTGGAACATCTGATGCGCCTGCTGAACGCGGGCGTCGCTCCCGGCACCGCATGGAATCTGGCAGCGAGCGCGGTGCCCAACCGCGCCATTGCCGAATCGCTGCTTAATCTGCGCCTGTTTGAGGGGGAGCGTTCCATGCCCATCGACATCGCGCTTGCCGACACGCGCCTCTTTCAGCCCGACGAGATCACACTCATCAGCACAGGCGTGCAAACAGGCGATGTGGTCGGCATGCTGGGTCGGCTGGCACAGCTCTACGAAGCACGCTGTGAGGGCGCCGCCCGCATGTACCGATTCTCCATCACGCGCTTCGCCCTGCTGATTATCATTTTGACGGTCGGCATCAACTGCATCGGCTACTTTCAGGGCTATTACGGCAATCTTTTCGAGTTTGTGAACGAGCTTGTGAACGAGTAGGGGCGCACAGCGGCGCGATCCTGCCAGCTCGCCATGAGCAGGTACAATTTCGACGATGAGCAAGCGGCGCGTTACGCTGATTCGTGGCGACGGGATAGGTCCCGAGATCACCGAGTCGGTGGTGCAGGTGCTGGAGGCGGCGGGCGTGCCCATCGAGTGGGAAGAGGCGGAAGCGGGTTTAGCCTGCCTGCAGAAGTTTGGCGACCCCCTGCCCGAAGCGACGCTCGAATCGATCCGGCGCAATCGGGTCGCCCTCAAGGGACCCACCACCACGCCCATCGGCACGGGGCATCGCAGCATCAATGTTGCCATCCGTCAGGCGTTCGACCTCTTTGCCAATGTGCGCCCCACTCGCTCCCTGCCGGGCATCCCCAGCCGATACGGGAATGTGGACATCATTCTGGTGCGGGAGAACATCGAGGACACCTATGCGGGCGTCGAATACTGGCAGACGCCCGATGTAACTGAGTCGCTGCGCATCATTACGCGCCCCGGCTCGCAGATGGTTATTCGATACGCTTTTGAGCTGGCGCGACGGCTCAAACGGCGTAAAATCACCTGCGTTCACAAAGCCAACATCCACAAGATTACCGACGGGCTGTTCCTGCAGACCTTTCGCGAGGTGGCACAGGACTATCCTGACCTGGAAACGGACGATATTCTGATTGACAACGCCTGCCTGCAGCTGGTAACGCACCCGGAGCGGTTCGATGTGCTGATTTTGCCGAACCTGTTTGGCGACATTGTGAGCGATTTGTGCGCGGGTCTGGTGGGCGGGCTGGGCGTGGCGCCGGGGGGCAACATCGGCAACGGTTATGCGGTGTTCGAGGCAGTGCATGGCTCCGCGCCCGATATAGCGGGGCGGGGTATCGCGAACCCGACGGCGATTCTGCTCTCGGCGGTTCAGATGCTGCACCATCTGGGATTACACGAGGACGCTGAGCGTGTGGAGAGCGCGTTGCGCTACACGCTGGTGTCGGGCATCAAGACGCGCGATCTGGGCGGCAACGCCACCACGCGCGAGTTCACACTGGCGGTCATCAGCCATCTGCCCCGCCGCACGGACAGATCCCGCCCCGATTCGGAGCCTGCGGAGCCAGCCATTATCGTGCCGCCGTCTGTCGCCTCCGCTGAGGCAGAGGGCTGGCAGACGGTGGGAGTTGACCTTTTTATCCACAGCGTGGGGCTGCCCCGACTGCCCGAGCGTGTCGGCGCGTTGCGGCTAACAATCGTTTCCAATCGCGGCGTGCCCGTGTATGTGCCTGACGGTTCTGTCCATCCGTCGATGCAGGAGCGCTATCTGCTGAACTGGTATCGGGCGCGCTATCTGGCAGATGGCGCTTTGGGCGAGCAGCAGCTCAGCGAGTTTCTGCGAGCGCTGCCAGCCGACCTGCCCTGGACATGCCTGCAGCGTCTCTACCGCCGCGCCGACAGTCCCCTCTACAGCGAAATCGAGCCGCCATAACAGATTGCAGGGCGCACCGCCGTGCGCCCCTCCATGCCCTTCAATCGTCCGTTTCGCCGCCTTCCTTCAGCCTGCGTTTTGCTTCTTCAAGTTTTTGTTTGAAGTCGGCGGGCAGTTTATCCAGCGGGGCGGCGCTGGTGTTTGTCAGCGGCTCATGGTCGCCGAAGCCGCGCCATCGCTCCATCGGCAGATCGATTCGGCGCCGTGCTGCAGGGCGCACCTCCAGCGTGAACAGCTGGAATCGGGCGGGCATCAGTGCCTGCGCATAGCGCGCTTTGATTTCCTGAGCATATTCAGGCAACGCCGCATCCGACTCCTCGCTCTGGAAGCTCTCAACGATTTGCATCTCGGAGGCGATATTGTCGAGGGAGCGGCACACCCCCCACACGCCCAGCTTGCGCTCGGTAAACAGCCCCAGCGACGAGTCGCCCGATGCAAGTTTCAGCGTGGTGTCTGGTGGCAAGCCATCGGGGTAAAAAGCGTGCGGCAGCTGGCAGAGTCGCTCCGATGGTCCCGCGCGAGTTGCGCCCTCATGTTCGAGGTCGATGAGAATACCCACCTCGTAGATTTCGTGGTTCAGCAGGGCACGCTGGGGCGGTTTTAAATCGGCGACGGTGAGCGTCTTACCCGCCTGCAGCTGCGTGAGCTGTTCCGGCGTCAGCGCGCGCACGAATTGAAACGCGAACAGCTTGATGCCCGTCTGGCGGGAGAGCGCCTGAAGCAGTCGCCGAACGCTCTGGGCGGGCTGGTCGAAGGTGACGGTTTGCTGGAGAGGGTCATCGGCGGCGGAGCCACCCATCAGCAGAGCGCTCGCCCATGCGCTGATAATCAGCCATCGCAATGCCACTGGCATGTTCTATCACCCTGCTCAGGTTTTTCGATGGACTACATGCAATCCCTGCTCGTGCCAATGGGTGGGGCGGCGCTCTGGCGGACGACGAGTTCGCCTTTCAGCAGGCAGTTGCCGCGTCGGGCTTCGCCTGTTTGTATCTGTTCCAGCAGCGCCTGCGCGGCATGGTAGCCAATCTCGTGGATGGGGTTGCGGACAGTGGTCAGAGGCGGGTTGGTGAGCGCGGCGAGCGGCATATCGTCGAAGCCGACGATAGACATCTCTTCGGGCACGCGAATACCATGCTGTCGGCAGGCTTCCAGTGCGCCGAGCGCCATCGGGTCGTTGCTGGCGATGATAGCAGTGAGGCGCGGGCGCACCGTTAGCAGCTGCTCGGTGGCAAGCTGTCCGCCCTCCTGCGTGTAGAAGCCGCGCGCCAGCCATTCCTCGCGGATAGCAATACCGTGCGCCGCCATCGCCTGACGGTACGCCGCCTCGCGCTGGCGCGCGCTCCACTGCTCCGCCGGTCCCTGCAGGAAGCCGATGCGCCGATGCCCCAGCTGCACCAGCCAGTCCACCACGCGCGTGATCATGCCCTCGCTATCCGAATCGATGCAGTAGAAGCCGAGCGATTCGGGCAGTGCGCTGCCGACCACCACGCAGGGCAGCTGCGTATGCTCGTGCCACTTGAGCAGGGGGCTGTCGATGAGGGGCGCGATTAAAATCGCGCCGTCGATGGTGCCGTCGTCGATCTGCGCCCACAGCGTGCGCGGGTGCAGGTCGCGCAGCGTGATGATTTTGATGTGGTAGCCTTCGGGCGTGAAGCAGTCGACGACGCCATCCAGCACGGCGGTGGCGTACTCGTTGCGGGTGAAGACGGCGTGCATCGGCTCCATGATGATGCCGATGGTCTGGCTGCGGCGGGCGGCGAGGCTGCGCGCGATGCGGTTCGGGCGGTAGCCGAGCTGACGGGCGACGGTCAGCACGCGCTCCACCGTCTGGGGGCTGTGCAGGGTCGCCTTCGCGCCCAGAATGTTGGATGCCGTGCCGATCGAGACGCCCGCCGCGCGGGCAACCGCCTCCAGCGTCGGACGCACACGCCGTTTAACCGCGCTCACGCAACCTCACTCCATCACTGTGTAGATTGCCTGCAGCACCCGCTTGAGATCGGGTAGCACGGCATACTCCAGCTCCGGACAGTAGGGGATATGCACATCGTAGCGGGCGACCAGCTGGGGCGGCGAGAGCAGCAGGTTGAACCGCTCCGGAACGCTGGTCATCTCGCTGATGATTGCCTGTCCGAAGCCGCAGGTGCGACTGTCCTCATGGATGACCACCAGTCGCCCCGTTTTGCGCAGCGACGCTTCGATGGTCTCCCAGTCGCAGGGCACGAGCGTGCGCAGGTCGATAATCTCCAGCTCGATGCCTTCGGGCGCGAGCTGTTCGGCAGCCTGTTCCGCCAGCTCCAGTGTGTTGCCCCACGCCACCACCGTTACATCTTTGCCCGTGCGCCGAATGGCAGCTTTGCCGAAGGGCAGCGGTTTGTATTCGCGCACGGGATGGCGCACGCGGAAGATGTGCTTGGGGATCAGTATCAGCGAGGGGTCGGGGTCCTGGATGGCAGCCCAGAACAGCCCGGCGACATCTTCAGGCGTGCTGGGAATGGCGACGCGCAGTCCCGGAATGTGCGCCCACCAGCCGTCGTTGCTCTGGCTGTGCCACGGACCGCCTGCGGGCAGATAGGCGCCATACGGCGCATAAATCACCAGCGGGCAGCTCCATTCGCCGTTCGTGCGCCAGCGCAGCGTTGCAACCTGCGTCACGAGTTGATGGAAGCCCGGCGTGATGAAGTCGATGAACTGGATTTCGAACACGGGTCGGTAGCCGAACGCTGCCAGTCCGACAGCGGTGCCCACAATCGTCGCCTCTGCCAGCGGGGAGTTGACCACGCGCCCGGGGAAACGCGAACTCAGCCCTTTGGTGAAGCCGAACACGCCGCCTTTCGGGTCTTCGATATCTTCGCCGAACAGAATAACTTCAGGAAAGGTCTCCAGCGCGGCGTGCAGGGTGCGATTGATGGCGGCGACCATCGTGGTCGGCTCCGATTCGGGTTCCAGCGGCATCGGGCGATAGCTCTGCACGGGTTCGCCGTACAGATGCTCCATCACGCGCGCGGGATCGGGCAGGGGCACTCGCTCCGCCTGCTGGTAAACCCGATCGATCTCGCGAGCGATTTCGTCCTGCAGCTGCTGGTACTGGGCTTCGGTCAGAATGCCTTCAGCGATCAACCGTTCCGCGAAGAGCTTGATCGGGTCGCGCTGGAACATCGCCTCAATCTCTTCGGCGGGTCGATAGACGCGGTGGTCGTCCGCGCTGGTGTGCGGGCTAAGCCGATCCAGCTCGCACCAGAGGATGGTCGGTCCCTCGCCCCGTCGGGCGCGGCGAATGGCTTCACCGCTCTTCTCGTATACCTCTATCGGATCGCGTCCATTGACAAACATCACCCAGCGCTCGTCGAACACCTGCAGGCGCATCGGCAGCATACGGCGCGTGGGTGTGCTGATGCCGTACTGGTTGTCCTCCACCACGAACACAATCGGCAACTTCTCCTGAATGGCAAAGCAGACGGCTTCATAGAACTCGCCCTGGCGGCAGGCGGCGTCGCCGATGTTGCACAGCACCACGCGGTCACCGCCTGCCATCTTGACGCCCCATGCGGCGCCTGCAGCGGGCAGGCACTGGGAACCCGTGGGGGTGGCAAAACCGAACACATTGAGCGCTTTCGAGGTGTAGTGGGCGGGCATATTGCGCCCTTCGGAGCTGGAGCCCGTGCGCGCCAGAAAATCGAGCGCCATCTGATAGGGCGTTATTCCGCGCGCCAGCATCATCGCACGGTCGCGATAGGTCGGGAAGATGATGTCATCAGGGCGCAGGTGGTACATAATCGCCGCCAGCGCCTCGTGCCCCATAGCGGGCACCTGGAACCAGCCCTTGCCCTGCCGCATTAAAATGCCCTCGCGCCGGTCGCCTTCCCGCGCGAGCAGCATGATGCGCAATAGCTCCAGTTTCGGTAATGTGCCAGTTTCGATTGTTGCGGGCTTCATTGCCAGACCTCCGTTCAGATTATACCCGTTCAATCAGCCCTGCGGCGCCCATGCCGAGCGCGGCGCACATGGTGATCAGCCCGTAGCGTCCGCCTGTGCGCTGCAGCTCGTACAGGATGGTGGCGACCTGGCGAGCGCCCGTGCAGCCGAGCGGGTGCCCCAGCGCAATCGCGCCGCCCAGCACATTCACGCGCTCCATCGGCAGCGGATAGACCGCGTTTGCCGATAGCACCTGCGCCGCGAACGCCTCGTTGAACTCGATTCGGTCGATGTCCTCGATGCGCAGGTTATATCGCTGGAGCAGTCTGGGGATGGCGTAGGCGGGCGCGATACCGAAGTCGGCAGGCTCGACGGCTGTAACAGCGTAGCCCACGAAGCGTGCCAGCGGCTGGATGCCCAGCTGCTGTGCCCTGCGCTCGCTCATCAACAGCACGGCTGCCGCGCCATCGCTGCGCTGCGAGGCGTTGCCCGCCGTGATAACGCCCTGCGGATGGAACGCCGGCTTCAACTTCGCCAGCGCGTCCAGACTCGTGTCGCGGCGGGGTCCCTCGTCCTGCTCCAGACTGATGGGGATGGTAACGGGGCGACCGTTTTTATCGACCTCCTGTAATGCCGTTTGCACGGGGGCGATCTCGTCTTTGAACTTGCCCGAATCCTGCGCGGCGACGGCTTTCTGGTGGCTTTGTAGGGCGAACTCGTCGGCTTGCTCGCGCGTGATACCGAACTTTTTCGCCAGCTGCTCCACGCTCAGCCCCATATTGAGATAGGTGTCGGGCGCGGAAACCATCAGCGCGGGGTTCGGATGGGTACGGATGTCCAGAAACGGCACGCGGCTCATGCTCTCCACGCCGCCAGCAATCATCACATCGGCGTCGCCCGTGCGGATGCGGGCGGCTGCCAGCGCGACCGCTTCCAGCCCCGACGCGCAGAAACGGTTCACCGTCGCGCCCGGAACAGTGGTGGGCAATCCCGCTCGCAGCGCAGCGACCCGCGCGATGTTCATGCCCGATTCGCCTTCGGGCGTGGCACAGCCGAAAATCACATCGTCCACTTCCGCCGGTTCCAGTGCGGGCACACGCTCCAGCACCGCGCGAATCGCTATCGCCGCCAGCTCATCCGGTCGGGTATGGCGCAGGCTCCCGCGCGGCGCCTTGCCAATCGGCGTGCGCACCGCCGCCACAATCAACGCCTCACTCATCGTCCGCCTCCTGCTGGAGTATACCCCGCGCGGAACCGAGAATCTGGTATAATCCCATTTGATGAGCGAGCGCAAACGGGTTCTCACAGGCGATCGACCGACGGGCAAACTGCATCTGGGGCACTATGTCGGCTCCCTGCAGAATCGGGTCAAACTGCAGGACGAGTACGATTGCTATTTCCTGATTGCCGACCTGCACATGCTGACCACGCGCCCCACACGCGAGGATATCGAGGAGATGCGCGAGAACATCCGCGAGATGGTGCTGGACTATCTGGCGGTCGGCATCGATCCGAGCAAGTCCACCATCTACCTGCAGTCGGCGGTGCATGCGGTGTATGAGATGAACCTGATTTTTGAGATGCTGGTGACCCTGCCGCGTCTGACGCGCCTGCCCAGCCTGAAGGAGATGGCACGCGCGGCGCACATCGACGAGGAGGCGCTACCGTTCGGGCTGGTCGGCTATCCCGTGTTGCAGGCTGCCGATATTCTGATGCCCCGCGCGCATCTGGTGCCCGTCGGCAAGGACAACGAGGCGCATGTGGAAGTCACACGCGAAATCGCCCGCCGATTCAACGCGCTCTACGGCGAGGTGTTCCCCATCCCGGAAGTGATGCTCAGCGAGGTGCCGACGCTGGTGGGCATCGACGGCAAAGCCAAAATGAGCAAGAGCCTCAATAACGCGATTTTCCTCTCGGACGACCCCAGAACAGTGGAGAAGAAGGTGCGCCAGATGTATACTGACCCCAAACGCATCCATGCGCATATTCCGGGCACGGTGGAGGGCAACCCCGTGTTCATCTATCACGACATCTTCAATCCGAACAAAGAGGAAGTGGAGGACCTGAAGGAGCGGTATCGCACGGGTCGCGTGGGCGATGTGGAGGTCAAGGAGAAGCTGGCACGCGCCCTCAACGCCTTTTTGGACCCGATTCGGGAGCGGCGTGCCCAGTTCGCGAAAGAGCGCGGGCTGGTCGAAGAGATTATCTACACCGGCACGCTCAAGGTGCGCCAGCTCGGTGAGGAGACGCTGGACGCGATGAAGCAGGCGATGGGACTGCGCGGCATCTGGCGCAACATCGAACGCAAAGCCCGCGAACGGATGGAGCAGCTGAGCAAAGCTCAGCTCACGGCTGGCTAACCGATTCGGTGGCGGACTCGTCAGCCCTTGCGGGCGCTGGCTGCTCGACGCGAGAGGGCTTTTGAGGCGTCTGGTCGGGCGGTTGTGGTGAACGATAACTGCTGATTGCCACGCGCTCGCGGCGGATGAGTGCCCCGTTCTCGTACACCAGTCGCCAGAGGGCGACGCGACGCCCTTTCGAACGCAACCACTGGGTCTGCAGGCGTACCTGCCGACCCTCCATCGGCACACCCAGCACCCGCACCGTGATGGATGAACGCCCCAGCTCGGTGGTAATCGCCACGGGCGTCGGCAGAGGGTTCTCTATCACCAGATCTAGCCCCGTGTCGGTGACGGTCGCATCGCGCCCCAGCGGCACATAGGGCACGGGGATGCCGTGATTCGTGCGTTTGACAATCTTCAGGTCGGCTAACAGCGCGGCGTTGAACAGGGTGGAGGAGACCTGACAGATGCCGCCGCCGACGCCCAGCCGCTTCTGTCCGCGCACCAGAATCGGCGCGAGGCGGAAGCCCTGCTGAAGCGTGCGCCGTCCGACCGCCGCGTTGAAGGAGAGCCGCTCGCCCGGCAGCAGCACGCGCCCATCTAATGCCGTCGCCGCCAGTCGAATGTTGTGGTTGCGATTCACCTGATAGCCCGGAAAGCGCGTGGTGTACGCCCCGATCACGCCCTGAATGGGTTGCAGCTGCTCGCGGGTGAGGCGTGGCGGGACAGGCTCCAGCGCGAGCGGGAACACGATGCCCTCCGCCGACTCGTCGGCGAGGTTCGCCTGCTGGCACGCCTGCAAGAGATTCTGCCGACTGCCCTCTATCGAGAGTTTCAGCCCCATCTGTTCGGGCACGATTTCGATTGTGCCCTGTCGATAGCGGATGCGGGCGTCGCGGGGCGGACGCTCCAGCCCCTTAAATGCCTGCAAGCGCTGCTGGAAGAGCGGCTCATCCACCTGCCAGTGGGGGGTGATGCGAGCGCGGGCGCTGCCCAGCAGCCGTTGCCAGAGGGGAACCTTCGCCCACGCCTGCAGGATCGCCTCGCGCGTGCGCGGGATGTCGAGCTGAACGCCCCACTCGCGCAGAGGGCTGACCGCCTGGGGCATCGGCTCCGCCCGCACAGGCATCTCGCTCAGCCGATTCTGGAGCTGGTTCAGCCAGTCCGTGAGCTGAGCGGGTCGCACGCCCCTGAGCGAGAGGTTCATCAGATAGAAATGGGGAGAGAACGGCGCATGAGGGCTTAGCCGCCACAGCGACACTCCCAGTGCCAGTCCAATCAGGCTCAATCCCGTCAGCAACCCTGCCTTCAGCCAGCCCCGTGTTGCCATTTTGCCCTTTAATTATACCGTTGATGGAGCATCAGGCAAGGGTGCGCCCCTGCGCATCCAATTGGGGGTATACTCTCCCTGAGGCAAGATGGGAACCCCGACACGAACGCTGGTCTTTGTGAAGCCGGATGGTGTTCAGCGCGGGCTGGTGGGCGAGATTATCGCCCGCTTCGAGCGGCGCGGCATCCGCATCGTGGGACTCAAAATGCTCCGTCCCACGCGCGAACTGGCGGAACGCCACTATGCCGTCCATCGTGAGAAACCCTTCTTTGAGAGCGTGGTGAACTTCATCACCTCGGGACCGGTGGTCGCGATGGTGCTGGAGTGCCCGAACGCCATCGAGACGGTGCGCCAGATGATGGGCGCGACTAACCCGCTGAACGCGGCGCCGGGCACCATTCGGGGCGACTTCGGGCTGGACATCGAGCGTAACATCATCCACGGCTCCTCGGACCCCGAAGCCGCCGAGTACGAAATTAACCTCTGGTTCCGCCCGGAGGAGCTGATTGAATGAGCGAATCGTGCGTTGCCGTTGGGATTGTGGGCGCGACGGGCTACACAGGCGCGGAGTTGGTGCGCCTGTTGAGCGGTCATTCGCGCGCGCGCATCAGCGCGCTCGTCTCGCGCTCGGAGGCGGGCAAGCCGCTGGCACAGGTCCTGCCTCACCTGAACGGACTCAAACTGCCCCCGCTGAGCGCGTTCGACCCCGATCAGCTGGCGAGCAGTTGTGAGGTGGTGTTCCTGGCGGGCGAGACGGGCTTCGCGATGGAGCATGCGCCCGCACTGCTCAAAAAAGGCGTGCGCGTGATCGACCTCTCCGCCGATTTCCGCCTGCGCGATCCCGCACTGTTTCAGGAGTGGTACGGCATACCGCATCGCGCACCTGAGCTGTTGCGGGAGGCGCTCTACGGACTGCCTGAACTCACCCCACCGGACGCCTATCGCTATACCCCACTGATTGCGAACCCCGGTTGCTACCCGACGGCGAGCGCACTGGCACTTGCGCCGCTTTTGCATGCGCGGCTGGCGGACGCCGACTGCATCGTTATCGATGCGAAGTCGGGCGTATCGGGCGCGGGACGCTCGCGCGTTAGCGTGGACTATCTCTATACGGAGCTGGACGAGAACTTCAAGGCGTACGGTGTGGAGCGCCATCGCCACACGCCCGAGATCGAGCAGACGCTAAGCGGCGTCGCTCATCAGCCGGTGCGGGTGCGCTTCACGCCGCATCTGGTGCCAATGACGCGCGGCATTCTCTGCACGGCGTACGCCCGACTGAAGCATCCCGTTGCTCTGAATGACCTGCACACGCTCTACACCACCTTCTATGGCGATCAGCCGTTTGTGGTGGTGCGCCCGCTGGGCGATTTCCCCGCCACCCGCCATGTGTATGGCTCCAATCGATGCGATATTGGCTTGACCATCGACGCCCGTATGCAGATGGCGGTGGTTATCAGCGTGATTGACAATCTGGTGAAGGGTGCGGCAGGTCAGGCGATTCAGAATCTCAATCTGCTGATGGGCTGGGAACCGACGCTGGGACTGCCCCTTGCGGGCATAGCCCCATGACGATTTCTGCAATCTGAATGGCATTTAATGCCGCCCCTTTGCGCAGCTGGTCGCCGCAGGCGAACAGCGCCAGCCCGTTGGGAAGCGCGGTATCCTCTCGCAGTCGCCCGACCAGCACCTCGTCCTGCCCTGTTGCCTCGATGGGCATCGGGAAGTGGTTGCGCTCGCGGTCGTCCACCAGACGCACACCCCTGAAGGCACGATAGGCTTCATAGACGGCTTCGAGAGGCGGACGATGCTCCAGCTCCACATGGATGCTCTCGCTGTGCGCTCGCAGCACGGGCACGCGGACGCAGGTCGCCGAGATTGCCAGCTCTGGCTCGTTCAGAATCTTGCGCGACTCAAAAATAATCTTGCGCTCCTCCTCGTTATAGCCATCGGCGCCAATGGGTGAGTTATGGGAGAAGAGATTGAACGCGCAGGGGTGGGGCAGCGCCTGCGGCTCGAACGGCTCGCCCTGCAAGTAGGCGCGGGTTGCGTCAAGCAGTTCCTGCATGGCGCGGGCGCCTGCCCCGCTCGCCGCCTGATAGGTGGACACAATAATCCGTTGGATGCGGCTCAGCTGTCGCAGGGGCGCCAGCGCCATCAGCAGGATAATGGTGGAGCAGTTCGGGTTCGCGATAATGCCCTGATGCCGATGCGCCGCCTCGCCATTGATTTCGGGGATGACGAGCGGGATGTTCGGCTCCATGCGGAAGGCAGAGGAGTTATCGATCACCAGCGCGCCCGCCTGCACCGCGAGCGGTACGAAGGACCGACTGCACGCTGCGCCCGCCGAAAAGAAGGCGATATCGACCCCTCTGAACGCATCGGCGGATAGCGGCTCCACAGGGATTGGCTCACCCTGAAAGGGCAGTTGCCGTCCTGCTGAGCGCTCCGACGCGAACAGGCGCAACGAATCAACAGGGAACCGCCGCTCCTCCAGAATCCGCAGCAGTTCCATGCCCACCGCGCCCGTCGCACCAACAATCGCTACTCGATAGCTCATTTTTTGCCCCCCTCTCCCACGCTGTGGGAGAGGGGGTGAGGGCGAATCAGGGGATGCGCTCCATCGTCAGTGTGCCGTCCAGCGGCATGGGCGCACCCTCCGCCGGCATGCCCTTGACCGAACCGTTCATGCGAACCAGCATGCCCGTTTTCGGATCGATCCAGATAAAGCCACTCATCGTGGTGGGTGTGTTCATGGTGGACGACTCGCCCGACTGCGCCGCCACCTCCTGGATGTTGAACTTGATTTTGAGCGCCTCTATATCACCCACCTTCTCTTTGGCGACCAGCTCGTACTCGGCTTTGAGCGTGGGGAGGTTGCCTTCGCCCTTCAGCTCGCCGTTCCACTTGTCGCCAATCTTGACCGCCTTATCGGGGAACAGCAGGCTGTTCAGACGCGCCATCCGCATCTCGCTCTCCGGGTTTCGTCCGCCTTCAACCTTGGTGGGTGTGCCGTTCGGCTTGAAAGTGGTTCTGGTGGGGGGCGAGGCAGGAACAGGCATCTCCTGTTCGCCGAACTTGACCATTCCATCGCTGGAACTGCCCTCGAACACGATATCGCCGTTCGACTCCACCTTGATGACCTTGTTGGTCAGGTTCATCGTGAATACGGCGGACTGGTCCCCGAAGGTGATTTCCATCGTGAAGCGGTACTTGAAGACATCGCCCTCTTTCACTTGGAGTTTGAGGGTGTACTCCTCCTGGGCGGCAGTTAGCGCCACCAGCATCGCGCTGAGCATCGTCAGCGTCATCACACGAATACCGTTTCTCATCGTTCGTCCTCCTTGCCGCGTTCGTTGCAACGCGCGGGTATTATACCCTTTCGGTGGATAAGCCGGTTCTGATTGAAGCGCGTGGGGCGAGCCTGCTCTATCGGGATGGTAAGCGTGTGGTGCATGCGGTGCGTGAGGTGTCGCTGCGCGTGCATCGGGGCGAGTTCGTGGGGATTGAGGGTCCGTCGGGTTCGGGCAAGAGTTCGCTGCTATATTTGCTGAGCGGTCTGAAGATGCCGACGGCGGGCACGGTCGCCTATCAGGGTCGCAGTTATGCGGCGATGAGCGATGCGGAGCGCAGCGCGATTCGGCGCACGCGCTTCGGGTTCGTGTTCCAGCAGCCCTATCTGCTGGGCTATCTGACGGTGCTGGAGAATCTGCTGGTGAGTGCGCCCGATTCGCGGGCGTGGGCGGCGCGGGCGCATCAACTGCTGGAGGCGCTCGGCTTGAGCGAGCTGGCGCACCGCTATCCCGCCGCGCTCTCTGGCGGCGAGCGACAGCGCGTTTGTGTGGCGCGCGCCCTGCTGATGGAACCCGAGGTCGTCTTCGCCGACGAGCCGACCGCCGCGCTCGATCAGCAAACGGGTCTGCAGGTGCTGGAACTGCTGACGCAACATCGCGGTGAGGGCGCCGTTGTGCTGGTCACCCATGACCCCCTCATGCTCAGCTATTGCGATACGGTCTACTCGCTGCGCGATGGGCAACTGGTCAAACGCGATTAATTAAACTCGCAGCCAGAGGCATTTCAGGTAAAGGCTTTCGGGGAACTGCATCAGGAAGGGGTGGTCGGGCGACTGGAAGGAGACATCTTCCAGATAGAGCGGGCGCTGCCTGTCGTGCGCGGCGAGGCGGACGGTGTCCACCATCAGGCTCAAATCCAGCGCGTAGGCACAACTGCACACCAGCAATCGCCCGTTCGGTTTCAGGAGGGGGAGCGCGTGATAGACCAGTTTCCAGAGCGCCCAGCGCAGCGATTCGCGCTGCTCGCGCCGCTTGGCAATTGCAGGCGGGTCCAGAATCACCCAGTCAAACAGCTCGCTGCGCTCGGCAGCAGCCGGCAGCCACTCGAAGGCGTTTGCGACCACCCACTCTGCCTGCAGATGGTTCATTTCGGCGTGCTGGCGGGCGAGCGCAATCGCTTCGGGCAGAATATCGACGCCGATGGCTTGTGCGCCTGCTCGTGCGGCGTAGAGCGCGAACGCGCCCGTGTAGCAGAACAGGTCCAGCACACGCTCATCTGGCTGAACCATGCGCGCAAGTTGCCGCCGATTCTCGCGCTGATCCAGATAGAAGCCCGTTTTCAGCCCGCTTCGCGTGGGCACAAGGAACTGCAGCTCGCTTTCTGTGATGGGGATCAGCTCTGGCACTTCGCCGTGCAGGATGCCCGTGAAGGGCGTTAGTCCCTCCTCCTGGCGCGATTCCATCTCACTGCGCTCCAGTATGCCTGCAGGCTGGAGAACCTCTATCAGCGCAGGGAGCCAGAGTGGTTTGAGACGCTCCATGCCCAGCGTGCGTACCTGCACGATCAGATAGTCTGCATATCGATCCACAATCAGTCCGGGTACGCCGTCCGCCTCGCCGAACAGCAGGCGATAGGCGTTGGTGTCGCTGATCAGTCGCTGGCGCAGTTGCAGGGCATGTTGTAATCGGCGGGCGAAGAAGGTGGTGTCGATGGCTTCATCCTGAAGGGTCAGGATGCGGGCGGGGAATCGGCTGCGGCTGTTGTAGGTGGCGATGCCGAGCCAGCTGCCATCGTGCGCCCGCAGGTGAACCAGACCACCGTCGGTGGGCGAGCCGTCCACACGCGCAACCTCCCCACGCTGAACCCACGGGTAGAGATGGCGGATTTTCTTCTCGCGCCCCGCCTTCAGCCAGAGCGTGCCTTCAATCACGCCTTGAGGATACCTCCTCTTAGCCCACAAACAGGCGCGATTTGCTCAGCTCCATCTGCATCGTGACAAGGCGATGGTACACGCCACCCTTTTCTATCAGGTCGTCATGCGTGCCCGTCTCCACGATGCGTCCCCGCTCCAGCACTACCAGTCGGTCGGCGTTGCGCAGGGTGCTGAGTCGGTGCGCAATCGCGATGGTAGTGCGGTTCTGCACGAGCCGCTCCAGCGCTTCCTGGATGAGGCGTTCGGTCTCGGTGTCCACAGAGGCGGTCGCCTCGTCCAGAATGAGGATTTTGGGGTTGCGCAGGATGGCGCGGGCAATCGCGATGCGCTGGCGCTCGCCGCCCGACAGCCGGTGCCCCCGCTCGCCCACCCATGTATCGTAGCCATCGGGGAAGCGCATGATGAAATCGTGCGCATTAGCGGCTTTGGCGGCGGCGATAATCTCTTCCTGGGTGGCTTCGGGACGCGCGTAGGCGATGTTGTCCCGAATCGTGCCCGGAAAGAGGAAGGTGTCCTGCAGCACCACGCCGATATGTCGCCGCAGATCGCGCATGCGCACCTCGCGCAGGTCGTGCCCGTCGATCAGTATCCGCCCGCGCGTGGGGTCGTAGAAGCGGCACACCAGATTGATCAGCGTGCTTTTGCCTGCGCCCGACGGACCCACCAGCCCGATCATCTCGCCAGGGCGAATGTGTAGATTGATGTCGTGCAACACGGGATGATACTTCTCGTAGCCGAAGGTAACATCCTCAAAGATAATCTCGCCTTTGACTTCGGGCAGCGGCTTTGCGTCGGGTCGGTCGCGCACTTCGGGCTCGGTGTCGAGCAGTTCGAACACGCGCTCGGCTGCCGTCACGGTGCGCGACGCCCAGTCCATGATGTTGGTGATGATGCTCAGCGGTCCGAACAGCATGCCGATGTAGGCGAGGAAGGCGACCAGCGTGCCCAGTTCGAAGGTGCCGTTCAGCACGCCGCGCCCGCCCACATACCAGATGACGAAGGAGCTGGACATCACCAGGAAGGAGATGAGCGGGAAGACGCTGGCGTTGATTTTGCCCGCCATCTCACCCGATTCGGCGATTTCGAAGTTGCGCCGATTGAAAGCGCTGATTTCGCGCTCTTCCTGCGTGAAGGCTTTGACCTCGCGAATGCCTGAGAGCGTGCCACCTAAGTGCGCGGTCAGGCGCGACCAGCGATACCAGTGCCGTCGCCAGATGCGGATCACGCGCTGCCATGCATGGCGCGAGAGCATCACAATCAGCGGCGCGGGCACCAGCACCAGCAGGCTCAGCTGCCAGTCCATCAGCACCATCACCGTGCCGATGCCCAGCACCATCAGCAGGTTGAGCGTGATGGTGGGCGCGCTGTTGACCAGGAAGTCGTAGAGGGCATCGGTGTCGCGCGTCACGCGGCTCATGATCGCGCCCGTCTGACGCCGATCGAAATAGCTGAGCGAGAGCCACTGCAGGTGCTCAAACAGTTTCGAGCGCAGTTCGAACGCGATGCGACTGCCCAGCCAGGCGTTGAGCCGCCCGCGCGCAATGTTGATGCCTGTCCCCAGCAGGCGCAATCCCACCAGTCCCAGCAGCAGCCACACGAACAGCTGCGCGTTCGCGCGGGGTACCAGCACCTCGTCGATCAGCACTTTGGTCAGATAAGGCGGGGTCAGCTCAACGGCGGCGCTGAGCATCGCCAGGAGGCTGGCGAGCGCCATATAGCGCCAGTAGGGTCGCACAAGCAGCATCAGGCGCACCAGCACCTGTTTCTGCGAGCGGCACGCAGGGCACGACAGCGAGTCGTCGGGGATGGGGCGCCCGCACCGCTCGCACACCGACTGCTTTTTCTCGAACGGGGGCGGCTCCTCATGATTGAGCATCGCCTCCAGCCGCGTCTTGACCTGCCCGAACAGATTGGTGAGCGCATGGCTGAATCGGATCAGTTCGATGACCCGCTGATCAGGCAGCACCACCTCCAGCGCGGACGCGCCCACCAGCTGCGTGATGCGCACCGATTCGACCTGAGCCAGCGGCAGGTCAAGATAAAGAAGGGTGCGGGTCTCTTCTTCATCGGAGGGCTTGTCGCGGCGCAACCAGGGCAGGCGTGCGCTGGTGCTGTTCGCAATCAGAGCATGCTGGACGCCGATAACCAGCAGTAAGGCGTCTTGCAGGGAGCCGAGCTGCTGCTCAGACGGGTACGCCAGCACCAGCCATGTCTCCCCGAAGCGCCCTTCAGGCGTCAGATCAGATGCAAATCCAAACTCAACGACCGCCGATGCACCCAGCCGCTGTCGAACGACCGCAACGACAGGTTGCGGCAGCCGCCGTTCACCGTCCTCCATGATTCGTTCACTCTGCCAGCGTGTCAGCAATCACCTTGAGGATGACTTCCTCTTCCTCTTCGGAGTAGCCCACACCCACATAGCGGATAACGCCCTTCTTGTCCACAATATACATCGTGGGGTAGCCATTGATGCGATATTTGCGCTGAACCTCTGCCTCGTTTTTGGGCACGCAGATGGTGTAGGTTATCTCGTTATGTTCCACGAAGGCGCGCACCTCCGCTTCGGAGCCAGAGTCGAGCGCGATGCCGACGACCACCAGCCCGCGCTTGGAGTATTTATCGTGCAGCTCCTGCAGGAAGGGGATGGCGGCGCGGCAGGGACCGCACCAGGTCGCCCAGAAGTCGATCAGGTACACTTTATCCTGCTTGCCGCCGAGTTTCACCGTGTTGCCCTTGAGGTCGGTGAGGGTCATTTCGGGCAGCTTCTGGCGCACGCGCAGCTCTGCTCCAGCGGGCGCCACGAACAGCAGCAGCAGTGCCACTCCGAACAACAGCCCTGGCAGAACCCAGTTTCTCATTGCGTGTACCTCCACAAGCTATTATACCCCATATTGCGCGTTTTGCAAGTCCCCTCTGAATGAAAGGGCTTGATTTCGGTGTCAGAGCGGGTATAATAGTCTCTGCGATAACCGCAGACAGCAGGTGTCCCGCTTCGCGGGCATAATCCGAGCATTCGGCTCGCCTGCCGAGGGATGCGCAAGGGGTCTGGATGTCGGTCGCAAGAGGCGTTCGCGCCGCCGCGACTGGCACCATCGGATCGTTGTGCGAGCCTGCTGGTCTGCACGGCTCGCTTTTCGCATTTAATAACAGGAGGTGAAGCGGATGCCATCTCCCAAAAAGGTGGCACAGGTGGAACAGATTCGGCAATGGCTCAATCGGGCGCGCGGGCAGATTCTGACCGACTATCGCGGGCTAACCGTGCGCGAGATTACCGACCTGCGCCGTCAGCTGCGAGCGGTGGGCGCTGACCTGCATGTGGTCAAAAACACGCTCTATCGGCGCGCTGCCGATGGCAACCTGCCGCCCGAACTGGAACCGTACCTGTTCGGACCGACGGCGGTCGCCTTCATTCAGGGCGACGAAGCAGCCGCCGCGAAGGTGCTGGTCGAGTTCATCAAGCAGGTGCGCAAATCGGAGGTGAAGGCGCTCGTGCTGGGTCAGCGGGTCTACCCTGCCAGCGCGGTGGAGGAGCTGGCGAAACTGCCCCCGCGCGAAGTGATGCTGGCGCAGCTGCTCGGCGCAATGCAATCGCCTATCAGCGGGCTGGTTGGCACCCTCTCCGAGCTGATCGGGCAGTTCGTGCGCACACTGCAAGCCGTTGCCGATAAGAAGGCGCAAGCCTGAACCCAAACGAAGGAGGCGAGACCCATGGCAAAACTGACCGCTGAAGAGATTATTCAGGCGATCGATGAGATGACCGTGCTGGAGCTGAACGAGCTGGTCAAAGCGTTGCAGGAGAAGTACGGCGTGTCGGCTGCCGCGCCCATCGCGGTCGCTGCGATGCCCGGCATGATGGCGCCCGGCGCACCCGCCGAAGCCGCCCCCGCTGAAGAGAAAACCGCCTTCGATGTCATCCTCACCAGTGCGGGCGACCAGAAGCTGCAGGTGGTGCGCGTCGTGCGCGAGGTCACCCAGCTCGGTCTCAAGGAAGCCAAAGACCTCGTGGATGGCGCTCCCCAGCCTGTCAAGCAGGGTGTCAGCAAAGAGGAAGCCGAAGAGATCAAGCGCAAACTGGAAGAGGTCGGCGCGAAGGTCGAAATCAAGTAAACTCCATCCACCTTCCAGCGAGCATGGGGAAGCACCAACCTGCTCCCATGCTCGCTGCCGCGCCAGCACTTCCGCTATTGCGAGCGCACTGACTATATCCTCGTGATCGAGAAGCGATCCCGGAGCGACTAATGCTGGCGTGTTTCAAATCTCCAGCTAATTCGTGGCTTATGAGGCGCGGCGGCTTCCATGAGGCAACAGACGCGCACAGTGGTGCAGGGCACGCGATGCCCGAAGCGCGGTGAATACCAGCCCAAACCAGGCGAATCGCCCTCCCCGCGAACAACGGCAACCTCAGCGTTAGCAGGTAGCCCCTCCACTGTGAGCCGGCACTCCATCTCGCCATCCGAAATCAGCCAGCCACTTTCTGCAGGCTGAACCGTCCAGCACGGATGGAAGTGCCAGTGCCAGGTGATCCAGGCACCCATGTCCAGCATGAAAGTATCATGCACTTCCATTACCTTCCCCTGCACGCTTACCGCGCGTGTGTGAAAGTTGGGGGCATAGCCTTCATGAGTTCCCTCGACAGCACCCGCTTCCAGATCAAGGCGTTCGAAGTAAGCGTCTGCCTTGCGCCCCCACAGAAACGGACCCAGAATCTCTGACTGGTTGCGAGTATCCATCTGCACGGTGTTGTGCGCCGCCGTGCCCCGAAAATGGTCGCGCCATGCTGGTTCCTCGTGATAGGCGCAGGTGCCCGTGTCGATGAGCAGCGGCTTGCCATCCAGTGATGCCCATACCGACAGCGCGTCGGCGTGCCCGTGCGCCGCCAGACTGCCCAGCCCCAGCGGACCCGCGTCGAACAGCACCTGCCAGCGTGGGCTGTGCAACACCACATAGCCGCCATCAGGATAGACACGCGATTCGGTCAGGCGCGAACCTGCGGGCGCAGGCGAGCCAAACAGCCAGCACGCCAGCGAGTCGTCGGCTTCGCTATAAGCAGGGGGCGGCTCGCAACCAAGCAAAACCGCCAGCGTCCGCCCCACTACACAGTATCGATTCGCCCCACCGCTCCAGAGAGGCACAACCGCGCCGTCGTCCTCGTCGCCGACCTGCGGCACATAGCCTGAAGCGTCCATCACGTTCCGCACGAACTCGATACTGTGCCGCAGTCGCTGCCGCACCGACTCAGGCATCGGACACAGCCGATAGGCGTGCAGATAGAACTCCCACACAAACGGCAGATAGCCGAACGCCTGCTCGGCATTGACCCCATCGGGATAGAACTGGCGCAACGCCTCGCGCTCCAGCGTGCGATAGCCGACCGATTGCCAGCACTGTGAAAGCCGACTCTCTGGCAGCAGGCTCCCCAGCACCGCCAGCGCTGCGACCTCGCCAATCAGATGGTTATTCGCCGACGAACCAGGCGACAGATGGCGCTCTATAAACTCGCCGTGCTGAATCAGCGCACCACCCAGTTGGGGGAGAGCTGATTTCAGCGGGGGGTAATCCCTCAACAGGCGCAGGCAGTGGAGCCAGGCCAGCGCGCGAATTGCATGCTCCAGCGCGCTCGTCCAGTGGATACCCCAGCCGCGCGGGTTGCGCTCAATCCAGTCCAGCCACCACGCGAGGCACTTCTCGGCGTAGCGCGGGTCGCCTGTGAGGGCATACGCCTGCGCCAGCCGCAGCAGAGGTTGATGGCGCGACAGCTCCCACACATACTTCACACCGCCGGCGATATCGATTCGGCGGTAATCGATATGCTTCGCGGGGGCTTCTATCCAGTCCTTGCCCAGCAGATAGTTGCGGTTCCAGCGCGGTGGGTCGTCTAACTGCACGGGGTAGCCGAAGAGCGTCCATCTGCCCTGCAGAAGGGCATCCGCTTCGGCAATCAGTCGCTCACACTCGTGATGAGAGACGGCGTTGGGGTGCAGGGGCAGCCGACTCGCCAGCATCTCCAGCCACGGATGCGTGTCGAAGCCGTAGCGCTGCCAGGTCGCTTCGGGTGGCTCTTTGGGCAGGGGCGTGAAGCGCTCCTGCAGGGTGCGGTAGGCGCGCGTTGCAATTTCATCGAGGCTCATCGCCCGCAGCCGCCTCACCTTCCACCGCCAGTTGCTCATCGGAAAGGGATTGTACCCGAGACAACTCGGTGAAAGGGATGCAGGAGATTCACCCAATAGAGCGAAACAAAAAGGCAGTCCCAAACCCTGGAGGATAAGACGATGCGCGTAGATTTCAAAGAAGTGCAATCACGCTTACAGGCGATTTATGCGGAGGCTCTCAACGAACGCAATCGCGAGCGGTACGATGCGGAGCTGTGGCGGTATTATGGTCATCTGCGGACGCCCACGGGTAGCGCGACCCGTACCCGCTTTGTGTATGATCTGTGTCGCCTGGCGCGGTTCGATCCCGCCGATAAAGTGGTTCTGGACGCCGGTTGCGGCTTCGGGGCGCTCGCCATCATCCTGCATCTGATGGGCGCGCGTGAGATTCACGGCATCGACATCATGGAAAGCCGCCTGACCACCTTTCAGAAGATGATTGAGGATTTCCAGCTGAACGCGGTGCAGGCAAAGCTCGCCTCCGTTAATTGCACGGGCTTTCCTGATGGCTACTTTGATCTGGTGCTGTCCAATGAGGCTATCTCGCACTATGCTGATGTGGAAGCGTTCCTGCGCGAGGCGGCGCGTGTTCTCAAGCCAGGCGGTGTGCTGCTGATTGCCGACGGGAACAACGGCGCGAACCCCCGTATCACCCGCCACACCCATCAGCTCTGGGCGCGCTTTGAGAACGGTCCCCCAGGTGAAGTAGAGGGTCATCAGATGAAAGTGCCCTATGTGGCGATGCGGACAGAGATCATCCAGCAGGCGTATCCCGATTTAGAGCCGGAGCAGGTTCAGGAGCTGGCGCGACGCACCAGTTATCTCACCCGCGAAGAGATTCTGCAGGCGGTGGAACGCTACCTTGCCACTGGCGAATTGCCCAGCTCCTTCTATCAGCCGGGCACCTGCCCGGTCAATCCGCAAAGCGGGGCGGTGATGGAGCGCCTCTTTCACCCCCTGCAGCTGGCACGCGATATTGAGTCGTTCGGGTTTCGGGCACGCGCCTATGCCTACTTTGGTGGGGCGGGTGGCAACCCGCTGGTGCGGATGGCGAACTGGATAGGAATGAAACTCACGCCGCTCACCCTTCGCTGGGCGCGCGGCTTTCGAATCGTGGCTTACCGACGGGGCTAAGAGGTACAATCAAAGCCATGCAATGGCTCAAACAGGCGGTTCTGCGTCAATCGCAAAGGGCGCGGGCGCGCCGCGGCGAGCTGTTCCGCAAGCTGCTGCAGCCGACCGAGAACGACAAGATTCTGGACCTGGGCGGTGGCGATGGTTCCCATATCGCCTCCATTCTCCCCTTCCGCAAAAATGTGACCATTGCCGACATCGATACGAAAGCCCTGAAGCAAGCCGAGGAGCGGTTCGGCTTCCAGACCGTGCTGATCTCGGAAAGCGGTCAGCTCCTGTTCCCTGACCAGTACTTCGACATCGTTTTCTGTTCCTCCGTGATTGAGCATGTAACTATTCCAAAGGCGGAGATTTATCTCTGTCGCAGTGGGCACGAGTTTGCCCGGCGCGCTTTTGAAAGCCAGCAGCGATTTGCCCAGGAAATTCGGCGACTGGCGAAACACTATTTTGTTCAGACGCCGCACAAGTATTTTTTGCTGGAGTCGCACACCTGGCTCCCGATGCCTGCCATCTTTTTGCCACGCCCCTTGCAAATCAAACTCATTCAGTTTTTCAATCGGTTCTGGATCAAGCATACGGACCCCGACTGGCATCTGCTAACGCCGCGCCAGATGCGCTGCCTCTTCCCGGATGCTCAAATTTTGATTGAACGCTGGTATGGGTTGCCAAAATCGATCATTGCATGCAAGCCTCGCACCGCTGTCCAGCACTCTACGAGTTAGAGCGCTGTTGCTGGGTGTGATGGCGTCGGTTCCAGGCAGGATAGTTTGAGATAGCGCGATTGAGGGATAGCGCAGCGAATGAGGTGTTCGATAAATCGCGACCGTCGCCGCATCCGCTCGACCTGAATTCTGTGGCTCCGACAGGTGATCCATCATCCTTCATTATACCCTTCTGCGTGCCCACGGTTCACTCTGTGAACCGGCATGGGCAGGCATTAGTATTTGAAGATACTGGTCGACCACGCGGTCGACATCGAACTGCTGGAGCCATTCGGGGGGCACGGTTTTACGCTTGCCCTGCAACACGCGCAGGATGGCGTTCGCCAGCGCGTCCGCATCACCAACGGGCACCAGCTCCCCATATTTGCCACCATCCAGTATGTCCGCAGGTCCACTGGCGCAATCGGTGCTGACCACCGGGCAACCACATGCCATCGCCTGAATCAACGCATTAGGCAATCCCTCATAGCGCGACGACAGCACGAAGACGCTGGCGCGACTCATATAGCGGAACGGATTGGGATCAAAACCTGGCAGGTCAAAATCGCTCTGGATGCCCAGTTCGGCAGCCATCTGTTCCAGTTGGGGGCGCAGTTCCCCTTCGCCGAGAATAACCAGTCGGGTGGGCACCTGACGGCGGACGCGAGCGAACGCCTGAAGTAGAATGGGGAAATCTTTCTGTGGTGAGAGCCGCCCAACACTCAATATCACAGGGATGCTTCTATCCAGAAACCAGGGGTGTTCCACGGGCATCTGGCACAGCTGGTGTAAGTCAGGGGTAATCACAGGATTGTAGATTACATGGATTTTGGTTGGAGCGCGCGGCAGCAGGCGTGCAAGGTCGTGTTGAACTCCAGTGGAGACGGCAACAATCGCGTCCGCCAGTGGATAGAACAAGGGGATGAGCCGCCCCGTCAGCCGTTTTTTCCATGAGGGGTTCCGCAAGAAGGCTGTTGTCGGTGTGTTGGCTTCGCGCACCACCAGCCGTATTGGGCGACGCGATAACCATCGGGCTAATGCCGCGACAATATTAGCTTCACCCAGCGTCGAGAGAAGAGCCTGGGGTGGATCGTGCCGGAGATAGCGTGCCAGCGGTATCACAGTGCGCCACATCGTGCCTGAACGGAGACGAACGACAGTCATATCCCGATGAAGCAGGTTCGCGTATTCGCCCTCTATCACCTTCGTTGTGATAACACGGGTTCCGATGCCACGCTGGTGAAAGGCGTTCGCCAGCGTAATCATCACCCGTTCGGCGCCACCTGCCTCAAAACTGGGCACAAAGAGTGCAATTTGAGCCATCACTGCACGCGCACAGTGAACCGCAGGCTACCCGTGCCATTAACGGGAATGCTGGGTACAGTCCACACTATCGTGCGGTTCTCCAGCTGGGCTGGCGGGTCGCTGCTGACCAGCGTCATCCCATCAGGCAGCGGCACAGCGATGCGCACATTCGTGCCCGGCGCTGTGCCTGTGTTGCGATAGGTCACCGTGAACTGAACAGTTGCTCCGGGTAGCACTTCGGTCGCTTCCGGAGAAAGCGAGACCGTAATCTCTGGCGCTGACCACAGTACCAGCCCCGTCTGGCGAGGAATGGTTATCTGGTTTCCTGCCCGAATGAGGTTGCGATCCCAGTCATAAAGGTCGCGTGGTACTACGAAAGTGAAGTCGCGGTCCGAGCGCGGATTTGCCAGCACAATCCCGTTCTGATATTCACGAATGAACAACCCCCCAACGATAATATCGCCGTCCTGAATGCGGAAGTTGCCAGTGGGATTGCCGAGCGGAATAAACAGCTCGGGCGGAAAATAACCTGTACGATACTCTTCTTGCTGATAGCGCGGGTCTAACTGGATATAGGTGTTCTCATGTTGAACAATCAGGCACATCGCGATTGCAAATCGAATTTTCTGACGGCTGTCGGGCGCGTTCGTCCAGAATGTAGGCATCAAAATGACAATCTTCTCTGGATACTCTGTGGCGAGGCGAATTGCGTTCCGTAGCGCCCAGTTATCCCAGCGCTGCGGTCCATTGGTACCCGTAGCGGTACCGTAGTTGCTGATCGTGGTTTGACCATTCGACCGCGCGTGCGTGAAGGCGTGTTCGATGAGAAAACCGCCTATGTAGGGCAGGGTGGCGACGCCAGGCGCGTCCTGTGAGACGCCCGGAATGCCGCGCAACCAGAATGCAGGCGACCAGGCGGCATTCGGAACGAAAGTCGTGCCGAACTCCTGTCTTACGCGACTGCCTACATATTCGAACCACCCGACAACTGCGTTCACCCATGCCTCATTCGTAGGGTAATTCGGCGGATTGAAGCGATCTGGACCCACTCGCATATCTACATTATCCAGATAGACATAGCGCGGGCGTCCGCATCGATTCAAAAAGTCGCGCAGGCTCTGCCATGCACGCTCGCGTACATCCTGGCGCCCAACATCGATGTAGTAGGCCTCACCGTAAGGGATACGCTGTCCGTCCTGGTCCAGCAAAAACCAGTCAGGATGGTTCTGGAGAACATCATCATAATTGTAAAGGTCTGAGTTGTATCGATAAATTGGCGGCACCAGGGTGCCTGAAAAGTAGCAGTACGGCATCCACACTGTGTCGGGGTAGAGGCGCTGAAGCACCTGGCCCATCTGGTTGGCACCCATAACAACCTTGAACAGGAGATTGTTCAAATATGCGTAGGGATCTTGTTCTCGATACAGGAAGGAGAAGCAGAGTTTTAGCCCGTTCGGCAGCTGATTAGCTCGTTGAACTGTCCGAGCGGAAAGCATGTACGCCTCGTCAATCCAGAATGTGCCGCTTGCCGCGCCATCCTGCACACGAAATTCCACTACCAGAGAGAAATAGGGAGCCCCATCTTGATCCAGTTCAACAGGCGCTGCTGCGGATAGCTGCTGCCAGCCGCCCGTATCCTGGCTGGTCTCTGGAAGCAGATGAATGCGGCGCGATCCTGTGGTGATGTATACCTGGTAGGTAGCGTTCTGAAACCCTTCGGCACGAATTGCGACTTTCGTCAAAAGCGCCTCGCCGACCTGAGGCTTGAAGGGTGAATTAAAGTTCACCGAAGTAAAGATTACAAAAAATCCTGCATTCCCGCTATTTCGCTGCAGACGGATTTTCTGACTGGCAGTCCCACTGAATCGAACAACATTGTCTAAACTCAGCTGGACATGGTCACTGGAGACCCCCTCATAGAAACTTGCGTACCAGTAGTCGCAGCGCCCATCTTTATTGGCATCCAGCTCGCACGCAGTCGCCCTGGCAATAAAGTTGATTGGAGCGCTCTGTTGCGCCCACAGTCCGCTCCACAAAACGACTCCCAAAGCTCCAACGAACCAGTGCCGTAGCATACCGTTTGACCTCCGTTTCGTTCGTTCCATCAATTGCCCGGCGCGATGCCACTTATTTTACCTGCTCGTGCCCACCAACACCTGTTCGTAGATGTCCCGAAGCTGCTGGCAATAGTTCTCCACCGAGAGCGGTTCCACACGCTGGTGCGCGCGTAACCCCATCTGGCGACAGAGCTCGGGCGCTTCAACCAACCGTTGTATCGCCTCACTGAGCGCCGGTATATCATCTGGCGACACCAGAAATCCTTCCTGCCCTTCCGTGAGCCATTCAGGGATCCCGCCCACAGAACTGGCAATCACCGCCTTCCCATATGCCATTGCCTCTAACATTGCCATCGGTAATCCTTCCGCCCGTGACGGTAAAGTAAAAACATGACTCTCGCGCAACCAGCGCTCCTTCTCATCGCCCTCGATCCAGGAGCGTATCTCGACCTGTTCCGAGATTCCCAGCTGGCGCGCCAAATCCTGCATCGCTTCCACGGCACCATCGCCTGCCATGTAGAGGCGCACCTGCGAGCGCACGTCCGCTGGTAGCAGAGCCAGCGCTTGAAGAGCTCTGTCGGCGCCCTTGTTCGAATCAAGGCGCCCCAGAAAGAGCAAACGCAACGGGGGTGGCGGTGGGGGCAGGGAAAGTACGGACGGCCTTTCAATAGGATTCGGCACAATCCAGATAGGATAGCCTGGATCACCTACTATCTGGCGGTGGAACTGATGCGATTGTTGAGACAGCACTATCGCTCCCTTCGCCCAGCGGAACATCTGGATAATCCGCCTCTTCAGCATTTCCGGCAAGCGACTGTAAAAACGAGCATACCTGCCACCATGATTATGCAAAATAAAAGGTATATTATTTTCAACTAACTTTTTAGATATAAAATATTTACGAAAAGTACTCCCATAACTCGATACATGCACATGCGCTAAGTCGACCGTTGCTGCAACGCTTTGAATCGCACTCAGCGCGCGCAGGAAAAATGTCAGGTTGTTAGTCACTTTAAGATAGTAGAGGGGATGCCATCGGGGGAGGTGGGAGGCGGCGCCGGCAGAGCGCAAAGTCGGCTGCATGAGCAGTTGAACCCCCTTTGGAGGGTACTTAAGCATCAGGCGAATCACACTCGCCACTCCGCCGCGCACATCCGTGCCAGGTCCGATAATCAAAACGCGCATCGCTGAAGATTATACCGCTCATGAAGCCGCCTTTCTGGCAAGACGATATGGGTGGTCGGCGACGGGTGCTCTCTTCCAATCACCTTAATCGCAAAACGCTCCCCTATTTTCAGCAGGCGCTGCAGCAGTTTCAACCACAGTGCCTCCTGGCTTATCCTTCCTGTGTCGAATCGCTGTGCCGTCTTGTACTTCTGGAGGGGGCACATCTCTCGATACCCTACTGCATTACTTTTTCCGAGAAACCCAGCCCTATGCTGGCGCGCCTACTGAACGACACCTTAGGTGCATACTGAGTCGATTACTATGGTCAGGCAGAGCGCGTTGCCTTCGCCTATGCCCTTCAGCCTGGCGAATACTACTGCCTGCCGGGCTATGCCCTCGTGGAGCTCGTCCCGGTGGAAGAGTCAGGCGATGAGATTCTCTACGAAATCGTGGGCACCTCCCTGTGGAACCTGGCGATGCCTCTGGTACGCTATCGTACGGGCGACTCGATTCGGCTGCCGAAGTCGTTTCGAGAAGACGACATCGAGCAGATTTGCTGGGGGCTGAAACCGTTCGGTGGTGTGGAGGGACGCACCAGCGAGGAACATCTGATTGCTCCCGATGGCGGTGTGCTGACCGCCATGGATCATCTGTTCCACCATGTGGACAATGCGGTACGTGCGCAGGTTATTCAGGAGTGTCTCGACTTCGTGCGGATGGCTGGCACTCACACCCAGCGATTGATCAGTCCCAGCGCTTTGCCGACTTTCTCGAAGGCGTTCAGCGCGTCGTCCAGGTCCTCGCGGGTATGGGTGGCGTTGGGCATGGTGCGCACGCGCGCCTTGCCCCGCGGCACGGTGGGGTACACAATCCCCAGTGTGAACACGCCCTCCTCGCGCAGGCGAACCTCCATCTGCTGGGCAATCGCCTCCTCGCCGCAGAACACGGGCGTGATGGGCGTCTCGGAACCCATCGTGTCGAAGCCCAGCCGCTGGAGGTTCTCCTTCCAGTAGCGGGCATTATCCCACAGGCGGCGCATCGGCTCCGGGTCAGTCATCAGAATCTCGATCGCCTTGAGCAGGGCGCCCACGGCGGCGGGCGGCAGCGCCGTGCTGAACAGATAGGGACGCGCACGGTTGATCAGCCACTCTTTCAGCAGGCGACTGCCCGCGATATAGCCCCCGACCACGCCCAGCGCTTTGGAGAGCGTGCCCAGCTGGATGTCCACGCGCCCGTACAGCCCAAAATGGCTTGTGGTGCCGCTGCCATGCTCGCCCAGCACGCCCGAAGCGTGCGCATCGTCCACCATTACCACCGCGTCGTACTTCTCCGCCAACGCCACAATCTCCGGCAGCGGCGCTATATCGCCATCCATGCTGAACACGCCATCGGTCACAATCAGTCGCTTCCGGAACTCCTTACACCGCTTGAGGATGTCCTCCAGATGGTTCATATCTTTGTGCTGATAGACATAGCCTTCACTCTTTTTGTATTTAGCGTTGCTGAGTCGCACGCCGTCGATGATGCTGGCGTGGTTCAGTTCATCGGAGATAATCACATCGCCCTCGCCGAAGCAGGCGGGGATGGTGCCGGAGTTAGCGTTGTGCCCTGATTGGAACACCAGCACGGCTTCGGTCTTTTTGAACTCGGCGAGTTTCTGTTCGAGCAGGTCGTGCAGTTCGTTGGTGCCACCGAGCCAGCGCACGGCGCCTGCGCCCGCGCCCCATTTGAGCGCAGCGTCGACGGCTGCCTGCACCACGCGCGGGTCGTTCGCCAGCCCCAGATAATTGTTGGAGGCGAGGTTGATCAGCCAGCGCCCGCCGATTTTCACGCGCCCGCCCTGCGGACTCTCCAGCACGGGCGGCTGCTTATAGAGATTCTGTGCCTTCAGCTCCTCGATGCTCTGCTGGAGCCACTGCTGAAAGTTCGCGTTCATCGCTGTTCCCTCCATTAAAGTGTACCCATACGGGTACACTCTTAACCGCTATGCGAGTGATAGGGGCGATTGGACTGCTGATGCTGTGCATCGGTGCGTCGGCGCAGATAGACAGCAAGGCGAACGAGTGGCTGGAGCGCAGCGTCAACACCTACGGCACGCTCAAAAGCCTGCAGAGCAAAACCACCGTCACCCTCCAGCTCATCACACCCAGAAACCCACAGGGCGAGACCATCCAGAAGTTCCTCTATGCCTACACTCTGCAACCCCCTGCGCAAATCAACCTCCTCATTAAAGACGCGCTCTCCAGAGAGGAGGGCACGCGCTTCATATCGGACGGCAAGACGCTCAAAAGCGGCGAGCGCACCGTCGCTGTGCAGGGGTCGGGACTTGCCCTGCTGGAGGGGTTAGCCAGCCTCGATGCCTTCACACCCTACGATATCGTCTTTGCGCTGGGCGGCAAAAGCAGCTGGGAGAAGATGAAGCAGGAGATTACCAACCTGCGCGTGGTCTCTGAAGACGAGAAGCAGGTCGTGCTGGGCGGGCGCGTGCGCGGCGAAAAGGAGCGCATCAATGAGTGGGAGTTCGTCATCGACAAAAGCACCCTGTTGATGCGCCGCATCAAGATTGTCACGCAGGTGAAGCTGGAGGAGCAGCCCGCGCAGTTCGTGATGGTGATGGAATTCGAGCCGACGCCGAATGTGCCCGTGACCGAGCAGACTTTCAGCCTGACGACCGAGCCTGCGCCCGCTACACCCCCATCGGGCGGCGGGCGATAAGGAGGAGGCGGTTGCCGATGGCGGTGCTGGAGAGCCACATTAACCCGAACGACCCTGAGTTCCGCGCGAATCGGGCATACTACGAGAGCCTGCTGAAGCAGTATCGGGACGCGCTGGAGTGGGCGCGGGCAGGTGGCGGACCCGACGCGCTCGCCAAACATCGCGCCCGCAACAAGCTCACCGCCCGCGAGCGCATCGACGCGCTCATCGACCCCAACACGCCCTTCTTAGAGATTGCGCCCCTCGCCGCCTATGGCATGTATAACAACGAGGCGCCCTGCGCCGGCATCGTGTGCGGTATCGGCGTCATTCACGGCAAAGAGTGCATGATTATCGCCAACGACGCTACCGTCAAAGGCGGCACCTACTTCCCCATCACCGTTAAGAAGCACCTGCGCGCGCAGGAGATTGCGATGGAGAACTGCCTGCCCTGCCTCTATCTGGTCGATTCGGGCGGCGCGTTTTTGCCCCTGCAGGCGGAGGTGTTCCCCGACCGCGACCACTTCGGGCGCATCTTCTATAATCAGGCGCGCATGTCGGCGATGGGCATCCCCCAGATCGCGATTGTGATGGGTTCCTGCACAGCGGGCGGCGCCTATGTGCCCGCCATGAGCGACCAGACGATTATCGTGAAGAATCAAGGCACGATCTTTCTGGGCGGTCCGCCGCTGGTCAAAGCCGCCACCGGCGAGGTGGTCAGCGCGGAGGAGCTGGGCGGCGCCGATGTGCATACGCGCCTCTCCGGCGTCGCCGACTACTTCGCCGCCGACGACCTGCACGCCATCCAGATTGCCCGCGCGATTGTGGCGAATTTGAACCTCCGCAAGGAGATACCCGCCGACATCCAGCCGCCCGAAGACCCGCTGTACGACCCCGCCGAGATTTACGGCATCATCCCGCGCGACCTGCGCCAGCCGTTCGAAGTGCGTGAAATCATCGCGCGGATCGTGGACGGCAGCCGCTTTCTGGAGTTCAAGGCACGCTATGGGACGACGCTGGTATGCGGCTTCGCGCACATTCACGGCTTCCCTGTCGGCATCATCGCCAATAACGGCATCCTCTTCTCCGAGAGCGCGCTCAAAGGGGCGCACTTCATCGAAATCTGCTGCCAGCGGCGCATCCCAATCCTGTTTCTGCAGAACATCACGGGCTTCATGGTGGGCAAAAAGTATGAGAACGAGGGCATCGCCAAGCATGGCGCCAAGATGGTGATGGCGGTCGCCAACGCCGAAGTGCCGAAGTTCACCATCGTGATTGGCGGCTCCTACGGCGCGGGCAACTACGCGATGTGCGGGCGCGCCTATCAGCCCCGCTTCCTGTGGATGTATCCGAACGCGCGAATCGCCGTGATGGGCGGCGAGCAGGCTGCCAATGTGCTGTTGACCGTGAAGTTAGACCAGCTCGCCGCCAAAGGGCAGACGATGAGCGAGGAGGAACAACAGGAGTTCAAACGCCCGATCCTGGAAAAGTACGAGCAGGAGAGCAGCGCCTTCTACAGCACCGCCCGCCTGTGGGACGATGGCATTATCGACCCTGTGGACACACGCACCGTGCTGGCGCTGGCGCTCTCGATTGCTTACAACGCGCCTATCCATGACACAAAGTTCGGCGTCTTTCGGATGTAGCGCGGGCATCCTGCCCGATGATAAGAGGTGCTCTATGCGACGCCATGCGTTCACCCTGATAGAGCTGCTGGTTGTGATTGCAATCATCGCGGTGCTGGCAGCGTTGCTGTTTCCCGTGCTGAGTCGGGCGCGGGAGAAGGCTCGCCAGAGCCACTGCCTGAACAACCTGCGCCAGCTGGGTACCGCCTTCACGCTCTATCGCGCCGATTTTGACGGGCGCAACCCTGGCATGGGCGACGGAACCTACTGCCCGGGCACCATCGACCGGCGGTTCTATCCGCACTGGATCGGCGGCATCTACAGCACGGCTGAAGGGCACTGGGTTCCCTGCCACTGGGTCATCTACCCGCCGCTGGACCCGAACGCGCCCGTGGGCACACGCTGGCGTGAGACGGGCGTGAAGCAGGGTGCGCTCTACCCCTATGTGCGCAACGAGTCGGTCTACATCTGCCCGACCGACCGCCGTGGGATGGAAAAACGGCTAAGCTATTCGCTTAACTATGTGGCAGGCTTCATCCCTGAAGCTGTGGTGGAGCGCCCCGCGCAGTTCGCCGAGCTGGTCGACGAGCAGGCGACACTTAACGACGGTGATTTGACCGCCTTCGATACGGCAGGGCGCTACTTCAACTGCCCCACGATTGCCCACTTTAACGGCGCGAACCTGGCGTTCTTTGATGGGCACGCCCGCTGGCTGAGAGCGACGCACACCGTCGAGCGCGTGCGCGAGTGCCAGCAGACCATCCCCGCGCACTACTTCTGCCCGATGATCCCCTTCCCCGACGCGGGCGGCTACACCCCCAACTGCGCCCGCGAAATGTAAGGGCACAATCTTTCGCCCCTGCACTTGCTCCAACACTGCGGGAGAGGGGAATGCTTGCCCTCTCTCCCGCACGCGGTCTGGCTGGTTCAGTGGGGATGGGGCACCGCATTCTGCGGCTGACCCTGCAGGAAGGCTTTCAGGTTCTGCAGGGTGGTGTCCAGAATGCGCTGCACGGCTTCGCGGCTGTTGAAGGCGATATGGGGCGTGAAGACCACATTCTCGCGGCGCATCAGCAGGTACGCCTGCACCACCTTGCGTAGCGTCTGCTCGGCGACGGGCGCTTTCAGAAGCGCGCTCTCCTCCTTGATATACTCCTCGCCCTCAATCACATCCAGCCCTGCGCCTGCCAGGATGCCCTCGTCCAGCGCCCACAGCAGGGCTTCTGTGTCCACCACGCTCCCCCGCGCCGTGTTAATCAGCAACGCGCCGCGCTTCATCTTGCTGAGCGTGTCGCGATTGATCAGATGATGGGTCTCTGGCGTGGCGGGCACATGGAGCGACACGATGTCCGATTCGCGCAGGAGCGTCTCCAGATCGGTGTAGGTGAAGCCCAGCACCTCCGCCAGCAGGGGTTGTGGGCGCACATCGTACGCCAGCACGCGCATGCCGAACCCGCGCGCGATGCGAATCACATGCAGCCCGATATTGCCTGCGCCTATCACGCCGAGCGTCTTGCCGTACAGATCGAACCCGCGCAGCTCAGCGATACTGCGCGAGGGCTGCTGAAGCCATTCCTGCACCGCTCGCAGCCGCCGCGAGAGCGATAAGATGAGCGCGAAGGTATGCTCGGCAACCGTGTTCTCGCCATAATGGGGCACATTGCACACCGTGATGCCCCGCTCCCGACAGGCGTCCAGATCGATGTGGTCATAGCCTGTGGACATTGTGAGGATCAGGCGCAGGCGCGGCAGCTGATCGATAATCTCGCGGGTCAGTTTCGTCCACACGAAGACGGCGATTGCCTCGCAGTCGGCGTAGCGCTCGCACGCCTCAAGGGTTAGATGGTCAGTGCTGTATTGTGCCTGCACGCGCTGGGCAAGCCCCAGCTGAGCCAAGCCGTTTCGCAGATAATCTGCCTGCCACTCCTCCAGATCGAAGAAGGCGATTCGCATCGGCGTTGCCTCCGTTTCAGAGATAGGGCTGGATGGCGGTTTTGAGCGCGGTCTGTTCCGATTCGGTGAGGTCGCACAGGGGTGGGCGCACATGGCTGAAGGGTAGCCCGCGCAGGGTGAGCGCGTATTTGAAGTTGGCGGGCGCGGGGAAGGCGTCGAGGGCGTCGGCAGCCTCGTCGATAAGTTGCTGTAAGCCGCTGGCGTCGCGCCCCTCACAGAAGGCGCGATAGGTGGCGACCATGCGTTCGGGGAACACATTCGCCAGCCCACTGATGCTGCCTGCGCCGCCGCCCTGCAGGTTGCTCAACAGCAGCTTTTCCTCGCCGACCCACACCTTCAGGCGCGGCGCAAAGCGCAGATACGCCCCCAGTGATTCGGCGTCACCCGAGCTATCCTTGACGCCCAGCAGGTTCGAAAAGCTCAGCAGGGCTTCCACCAGCTCGATGGGGATGGGCGTGCGCGTGAGCTGCGGGATGTTGTAGAGAATCATGGGCAGCCCGGTTGCCTCCAGCAGGGCGCGATAGTAGGCGATCAGCCCCTGCAAGGAGGCGCGGTAGTAGAAGGGTGGAGCGACCATCAGCGCGTCGCAGCTGGCGCGTGCCGCCGCGCGTGCCAGATAGAGCGCCTCAGGCAGGCTACAGCACAGAATGCCAGCGATAATGCGCAGTTGCCCGCGCGTGCGCGACGCCAGCTCGTACAGCGCGACCTTTTCGGGCGCGCTGAGGGAGGGTCCCTCGCCTGTTGTGCCGCCAATCACCACGCCCTGCACGCCCGCTGCCTCCTGAAACGCCAGCAGGCGGATTAGCAACGGCTCATCGATCGCGCCATCGCTGGTGAAGGGGGTGAGCAGCGCGGTGTAGATGCCGCTGGATAATGGCTCCATCGCTTTTCAGGGGAACCAGGGGCGTGCTCTCATGAAGGCGAACAGCCCTTCCCAGAATCGGGCGCGTTCCTGCGCCTCCCTCATCTCGGCTTCCATCTGGACGATTGCTATCTGCGCCTTCGTTTCTGGTGGGATCTCCATTGCGCGGGCATCTTTCGCCAGCTGATCCATCTTGACCAGCTCGCCGTGATCGACCCACACGCCTCCGCAGAGGTCACAGCCATCCAGCGCGATGTTGCTGGTGTAGAGATAGTTGTAGCGATACATCGGCACGCGGCACACGGGGCAGAGCCGGTCGCCCGCGCCCTCATAGCGCTCGACGGTCGGCTGATAAAGGTGGTCGATGCGCGGCAGCGCGGTGGGATCCAGCTCGCGCAGGCGCGGCAGTTCATCGGCATCGAACCAGATGCCCGCGCAGGTCGGGCACACATCGATGGTGATGCCCAGATGGGTCTGCGGCACAAGGTTCACCTGACATACGGGACACAATCGCTCTCGGCTATCCATACCTCACTCCTTCGGTTGCTGACCCGCACGGATGCGCCGCCCCTTCAGGCTTACCTGGCTGCTGAACTGCACCGTGCCAGAGGTCATCACTATTGTACCCTGTTCCTTGCGCGTCCAGCCCGTTCGACGGTCCAGATAGCAGGTGAGGTGCCCCTGCACTCTGGGCAGCGAGTCGGGTGGCGATTCGAGTGTCGCTGTGATTTCGTAGCAAGGCACGCCATCGATCGGCACGATGCGTTTCAGCTGGCAGCGGGCGCGAATCTTGAGGCTTCCTATCTGGCTCTCGCGCTCCCACTGCTCGCCGATTCGCACCGCTTTGGGCGGCATCAGGCGCTTGCTGGACGAGCCGAGCGTCAGGACAGCAGCGTTATTGATGAGCGGCGTCTCCTCGCCTTGCGGGCTGATGCGCCAGCGGGTGCGGACAGGGATTGCGCCCAGCGGCGCCGCGCTTTCCTGCAAATCCCTGAGCGTCTGCGGGTCCGCTATCAGCACGCGCTCCACAATCGCGCTGCCGTCAGGGTTCACCTTCTGAACCGTCTCGGTGTAGCGCAAATCCAGCGTTGCGGTCTGATTGCCCAGCTGCAGTGATTGAACCAGATGGTACTGCCACTGCTCGCCAGCGTGCATCTGGCGGATGATGGTGTAAGCAGGGAACAGCCACCGATACGCCAGCCAGCCGCCCGCGCCCAGCAATGCGCCTGTGAATAACACCACACCCAACCCACGCCACCGATGCATCGAAGGGAATTGTACCCAGCGGGTACAATCGTGGTACGGAGGCGGATAGATGGCGATTCTGGTGGATGCGAACTCGAAGGTGCTGGTGCAGGGTATCACGGGGCGCGAGGGCGAGTTCCATACGCGCCAGATGCTGGAGTACGGCACCAAGGTGGTGGCGGGCGTCACGCCCGGCAAGGGCGGCACCGAGGTGCTGGGCGTGCCCGTGTATAACACGGTGAAGCAGGCGGTTCAGGAAACGGGCGCGAATGTCTCCTGTATCTTCGTGCCCGCGCCCTTCGCACCCGACGCGATTCTGGAAGCCGCCGACGCCGGCATCGAACTCATCGTGTGCATCACCGAAGGAATCCCCGTTCAGGACATGATTCGCGTGGTCAACTACCTGAAGCGTTGCACGCGCAGCCGCCTGATCGGTCCCAACTGCCCGGGCATCACCACCGCGGGCGAGTGCAAGGTCGGCATCATGCCGGGCAACCTGTTCCGCAAGGGGAGCATCGGGCTGGTCTCGCGCAGCGGCACGCTGACCTATGAGATTGTGAACGAGCTGACCCGTGCGGGCTTCGGGCAGTCCACCTGCATCGGCATCGGGGGCGACCCCATCATCGGCACCACCTTTATCGATGTGCTACCGCTGTTTGAGGCGGACCCGCAGACGGAGGCGGTGGTGCTGGTGGGCGAGATCGGCGGCTCCGACGAGGAGATAGCTGCCGAATATATTCGGGCGCAGATGACCAAGCCGGTGGTGGGCTTCATATCGGGGCGCACCGCGCCGCCGGGCAAGCGCATGGGGCACGCAGGCGCGATCATCTCTGGCGGCAAGGGCAGTGCGCAGTCGAAAGTGCAGGCGCTCACCGAAGCGCGCGTGCCCATCGCCGACACCCCTGCCGACATCCCCCCGCTGCTGCGCGAGCGGCTTGGACGCGCTGGTTCAGTGCAGGATTAGATGCAGATGTTCGTGGGCGGGACGCCCACGCTACGGAGGGCAACGAGCGCGAGTCGGTATCATGATAATGAATGGGGAACCATCCGACGCGCAAAGAGGCTCTCATCACGGTGATTGTGCCCGTTTATAACGAGCGGGAGACGATCCAGGAGCTGTTGCAGCGATTGCGCAACGCCCCCTTCCGCAAGCAGATTATCGTGGTGGACGACTGCTCCAGCGACGGCACTAGCGAGATACTGGCGCAGGAGCCTGATATTGTGCATCTGCGCCTGCCCCAGAATGTGGGCAAGGGCGCCGCCATCCGCGCTGCGTTGCCCTATGCCGAAGGCGAGGTCACCATCATTCAGGACGCCGATCTGGAGTACGACCCCGACGAAATCCCGAAGGTGGTGGAGCCAATCCTTCAGGGCGAGACCGAAATCGCCTATGGCTGTCGGTTCACGCGCGGCTTGCCGAAGGGGATGCCGCTGCCCAACAAAATCGCGAACCTGATTCTGGCGTGGGCGGTGCGCCTGCTCTACCGCTATCCCCTGCGCGATGAAGCCACCTGCTACAAAGCCTTCCGCACTGAGCTGTTGCGCTCGCTGAATCTGCGGTGTCAGCGGTTCGAGTTCTGCCCTGAGGTGACGGCAAAGTCGCTCAAGCGCGGCTATAAAATTGTGGAGGTGCCCATCGAGCGGTATTGCCCCCGCACGCGCCAGCAGGGCAAGAAAATCCGCTGGACGGACGGCATCGAGGCGCTCTGGACGCTCATCAAATATCGCTTTCGCGATTAGACGCAAGGTGTTTCAGCACACCTTGGACCACCGCTTTCGCCCGCTCCAGATCGGCAGGGTTCACATTCGCCAGCACATCGGTCGTCCAGTGCCAGTTGGGAGGGATGCCGGGCGTCTGCTCGCACCAGAGCGCGATTGCGCGATAGCCCTTCATCAGGAAGGGGAGCGCATCGGTGTACGCGCCGGGCGGCACCGCGCTGGGCTGGAGCGACCATTCGGGATGCTGGCGTGCTAACTGCTCCATCAGGCGTGCGAGTTCGGGATGCGCACGCTGGCGCGGCAGCATCGCTTCCGTTAGCAGGTAGCGTGGCTCGCCCAGACCCACATGGTCAACTATCACAAAGGTGGCGTCGCGCAGTTGCAGTCCATATTCGCGCTCGAACGCGAACGCGCCTGCGGGCGCACCCACCTCCTCGCAGCCTGTGAACACGCCCCACACCTCCACATCCGCCAGCGGCTGTTGAGCCAGCTCCTTCAGCAGGCTCAATACAACCGCCACACCGGAGCCGTTATCGTTCGCGCCCTGCACCCACGGCATCGCCAGCTCGCGATGCAGCAGCACGAAGATGCCCCACAGCGAGAGCAGACTGCCCGGCGCCATCAGCCAGCGGGATAGCGCGATACCCCTCTCGTTGCCAGCCAGCCCCCACACGAGGCAGAGCGCACCGATCCCATGCAGCGTTAGCAGCAGGGTCTGAATCACGAAGCTCGTCCCGAAGTTGAGCACCAGTCTGGGATGCCACAAAAGCGTCGCGCGTTGTGTGTCGATGTGCGCCATCAGCACGACGGTGTGGCTCGCCTTCTGTCGGGCAGGCACAATCGCAATCAGGTTCGCGCTTTCGCGCTGGGGGAACAGGCGCATCACATCCCATTTGCCGCTGACCAGCCCCCAGTAGAGGGCGCAGGCGGTCAGACTCATCAGCGCAGCGAGCGCGTAAAGCCACCTGTTCTGCACAAGCCACACCATCCCGCCAGTGAGCGCAAACAGCAGGGAGACTGTGAGCCATGGCAGGGCGAGCGTCGGCACACTCCGAAACGGCTGCTCAATCATTTTGACGCCCTGCGCCTGCAGATGGCGAGCGAGATACGCGCGTGCCTGATGCTCGCGCTCGGAGGTGGCGGGACGCGCCCCGATTGTCTCCACCAGCGCCTCAAGATGGCGATAGGTTTCCATCGGTCAGCTGTCGCACGGTGCGGGCAATCGCCGCCGCGTCGATACCGTAGGCAGCGAGCAGCTCTTCAGGCTTGCCCGAACGGGGCAACTCACGCACGGCTAACGCATGCACGCGAACGCCATGCCCCTGTAGTGCCATCGCCACCGCCTCGCCAATCCCGCCCTGCGGATAGTGGTCCTCAACCGTGATGATTAACCCGTTCGTCTCCTGTCCACAGCGAATGAGGGTGTCGGCGTCGATGGGCTTGACCGAGTAGAGATCGATCACGCGGATGGGGATGCCCTCCGCCTGCAACTGCGCATACGCTTTGAGCGCCTCGTGCAAAGTGATGCCCGCCGCGACCACTGTCGCCCCATCGTGCGGGCTGGAGCGCAGAATCTTGCAGCCGCCAATCGGGAACTCCTCGTCGTTGCTGTAGATGACGGGCGTTTTGGGGCGCGTGGTGCGCAGGTAGGCGATGCCCCGATAGCGCGCCATCTCGCGCACCAGCTTCACCGTCGCGACCGCATCGGCAGGGTACAGCACCACCGAGTCGGGGATGGCGCGCATCATCGCAATATCTTCCAGCCCCATCTGCGAGGGTCCGTCCTCGCCGATGGAAACGCCTGCGTGCGAGCCGCACAGCTTGATGTTCGCCCGCCCGATGCCCGCCATGCGAATGAAGTCAAACGCGCGGGTGAGAAAGCAGGCGAAGGAGGAGGCGAACGGGATTTTGCCCGCTTCGGCAAGCCCCACCGCCGCGCCCACCATATTCTGCTCGGCGATAAAGCACTCCACAAACCGCTCCGGGAAAGCCTGCGCGAACTTTTCGGCGAAGGTGGAGTTCTTCACATCGCCGTCCAGCGCGTAGATAAGCAGGTTCGATCTGCCCAGAGCGACGAGCGCATCGCCATACGCCTCGCGCGTGGCAACCATCTGCCCCAGCGCGTAGGTGGGAAGGCTGACTGGCGCTGCCTCACAGGGTTTTAAGTCCCTCGCCTCCTCTGGGGGCGAGGGTACGGGTGAGAGGGTTGCAGGCTGAGATTCAATCTGTGGAGGCAAGGGGCGCAGGGCGGCGGCGCGAGCAATCTGGTCGGGCGTGGGCATCAGCGCTGCGATCGCCTGCTCCGCCAGATCGGCGGGCAGCGGCTTGCCGTGCCAGCCATCTCGGTCCTCCACCGCGGGCACGCCTTTGCCCTTCAGCGTGCGCGCCAGAATCACGGTGGGGCGATCCGACCGCTGTGCCTGCTCAAACGCGCTCAAAATCTGCTCATAATCGTGCCCATCGATGGGCAGCGTGGTCCAGCCGAACGCCTCGAATCGTCGCGCATAGGTCGCCAGATCGTGCTGGAGCATCGTGTGCTGGCTCTGACCGAGCCGATTGATGTCCACCATCGCGATGAGGTTATTCAGGTTGTAGTGGCTGGCGAAGGCGGCGGCTTCCCACACGGCGCCCTCAGCGGTTTCACCATCGCCCATCAGGCAGTAGACCCGTGCGGGGTTGCCGTCCCGCTTGAGCGCGAGCGCGATGCCCGCCGCAATCGACAGCCCCTGCCCCAGCGAGCCAGTCGCGACGGGATGCCACACGAAGCGCGGCGTCGGATGACCTTCCAGCTCGCTCTCGAACTGGCGCAAGGTGTCCAGATGCTCCACCGGGAACGCGCCCGCCTCCGCCCATGCCGCGTACAGCAGCGGCGCCGCGTGCCCCTTCGAGAAAATCACCCGGTCGTTGAACGGGTTGCGCGGGTCGGTGAGATCCACCCGCAACACCCGAAAGAATAGCACCGCCACCAGGTCCGCCGCCGATAGACAGGTGGTGGGATGTCCCGAGCCTGCCTTTGTGGTCATCCGTATCGAATGCACGCGCAAAAGGTTCGCCTTCGTCTGCAACGCCTCTTTGATCTCCACCGCCATCACCGTCATCGATCACTCCTGATGGCTGGAGTATACCTGCAGGTGTCACTGTAGTCGGGGCGCATTGTGTGCAGACCCCCCTCACTCGTACCCTCTCCCCCGCAGGCGAGGGAGAGGGATTAAACTCCCTTCTCCCACAGCGTGGGAGAGGGGCTGGGGATGAGGGGACTAATCACCCGCGCGTGTCAAAATCGGTAGCCCAGCGTGACGGAGAAGCCGTTGGCGCGGTCGTTATTCGGTCCGAGGCGGTCGGTGATGTCGTAGTTCAGCTCCACGCTGTAAGTTTCGTTCAGCTGGAGGGTCAGCCCGACGCGTCCGCCAAACACATTTTTGCTCGGACCCGTGGTGTCCGCCACGAACAAGCCGGCACCGAAGCGCAGCTGGAGCAGCGCATCGCCCGCGCCCAGCGGCTGCTCATAGACCTGGCTGACCAGTAATGCCGTGACGGCGCCGCGCGAGCCACCCGTCTGATGGGTGAACAGATCCGCGCTGACCTCCGTCGCCGAACTGCCGAAAAAGGGGATGCCTATCGTCTGATAGGTCAGTCCGACGGCGAACCAGGTCTTATTGAACGCCTGCAAATCCTCGTCAGAGGGGAAGTAGGCGCCCAGTCGCAGACGCAGGGTGCCCTCCGGCTGTGCCAGCGCCGGCAAACCCGTCAGTAGCAACAGCGCACCGAGTGCGCTCCCGTGAAGCCATCGTTTCATCAGTCATGTACCTCCGTGTATCTGGAATTGGCGATTGAACCGATTTTTCCTTATTCGCGCCCCGATTGCCGATTCCTGCCAAATTGGGTGCGATTCAGCGCAGCCACTCATAGTATACCTCACGCGAGCCAGCGTGGTCGCGAACCAATTTAAGCAGGTTAAGCAGGAACCTGCTCCCATCTGGCGAACTTCTCTTCTGCTATGAGCGTTCATCGTCGTCTGGCTGGTCAGCAGGAGGCGTTTGTGCCGCGCGCGAAGGAGCGGTACCTGATTATCCATGCTGACGATTTCGGCTTGTGCCACGCCAAGAATCGGGGCACGATTCAGGCGATCGAGGCGGGCGTGGTCAGCAGCGTCAGCATGATGGTTCCCTGCCCGTGGTTCCCCGCCGCTGCCGAATGGGTGCGCAGAAATCCGACCGCCGATGTGGGTCTGCACCTCACGCTCACCAGCGAATGGCAGTTCTACCGCTGGCGCCCTGTGGCGCACCCCGACAGGGTGAAGGGACTTATCGACAAAGAGGGCTTCCTCTGGCGTTCGGTGGAGGAGGTGGTGCGCCATGCCAGCCCGCAGGAGGTGGAAGCCGAGATTCGCGCCCAGATCGAACGCGCCCTGCAGTTCGGCGTGCGACTCACGCACCTCGACTCGCACATGGGCACGCTCTATGCCGACCCGCGCTTCTTCGAGGTGTTCCTCAAGGTGGCGATGGAATACAAAATCACACCGATGGTGTTCAGCCCGACGCCAGAGATATTGCTGATGGCAAAAACGCGCGGGCTGGACTACATGCCCATCTACAAGCGCCTCCAGCAGGCGGGCATCCCCACCATCGATTACCTGAACCCGCAATATGCGCCCGGCGAAGCCTTCGAGCAGCACCGCCAGCGCCTGCACCAGTTCATTCGCGACCTCAAACCGGGCGTCACGGAGCTGATCGTGCATCTGGGCGAAGATGACCCCGAAGGGCACGCCATCACGAACAGCTGGCAATATCGCGTGGATGAACTGCGCATCCTGCTGGAGCCAGCGTTCAGGTCGCTGCTGCAGCAGGAAGGTATCCGACTCACCACCTATCGCGAATTGCCGAAGATTCAGGGGGTATAATAGCCCACGGACACTGAAGGTATCAGGAGGAGACGAACACGCATGCAACGGCATTTTATCTATCTGGGCATCATTATTGTGCTGGCGGGACTCGCCGGCTGGGGCGTTGCCAAGCTCAAGACCCGTCAGGGTCTCGATGTGAAGGGTGGCATCCGCATGACGCTCCGCGCAGAGGTGGAGAAACTGCCCCCTGAAGAACAGCGGCGCTGGGATCAGAGCCGCCTGAACCTGGTGGCGGACATCCTGCAGAAGCGTATCGACACGCTGGGCGTGGTGGAACCCGGTATCTTCAAGCGGGGCGACCGCGAAATCGTGATCGAGCTGCCCGGCTTCACCAATCAGCAGGAGGCGCTCGACCTGCTCTCGGTGACTGCCCGCCTCGAATTCCGCTACCTCAAAGATGTGCGCACCGAGAAGAACCCCACGGGGCGGTATGAGCTGGCTATCGAAAAAGATGAGCGGGGCGAGGAGATTGTGCGCTTCCGTGATCTGGGCAACACCAAGGAGCCAGGCAAGCTCATCAAGGAGGGCACGCCCGAATATCTGCAAATCATTCAAAGCTCCCCGCTGATTATCACCGGCGACGATTTGCGTGACGCGGAGGTGGTCCGCCAGACCTTCAACCCTGAGGTGGCGCTCTATCTGAAGCCTGAAGCCGAAGAGAAGTTCGCCCGTGCCACCTCCCTTTATCTCAAAGAGCATATCGCGATTGTGCTGGACAACCGCATCATCTCGGCGCCTGTGGTGGAATCGGCGAACCTGCGCAATCCCGTGATACGGGGCAACTTCACGCTCAAGGAAGCGACACGCCTGCGCGACCTGCTGCGGGCGGGTGCGCTGCCCGTGAGCCTGCGCGTGGAGACGATTAACCGCGTCGAGCCGATTCTGGGCGCCCGCGCATGGGATCGCATCCTACAGGCGGGTCTCGTCGGCACGATCCTCGTCGCGCTCTTTATGGTCATCTACTACCTCCTGCCCGGCGTGCTGTCGGTTATCGCACTGGGGCTTTACATTCTTTTCTCCATCGCGGTGTTCAAGTCGGTGGGGGTAACCTTCTCGCTGCCTGCCATCGCCGGTTTTATCCTCTCGATCGGCATGGCGGTTGACGCCAACATTCTGATTTTTGAGCGTGTCAAAGAGGAGCTGCGCATCGGCAAGACGCTGATGGCGGCGATCGATGCAGGCTTCAAACGCGCCTTCCCCGCCATCTTCGACTCGAACCTCAGCACGATTATCACCTGTATCATCCTCTACAACTACGGCACGGGTCCCGTGCAGGGGTTCGCGACCACGCTGGCGATTGGTGTGATTATCAGCTTCTTCACGGCGATTACCTGCACGCGCACGCTGCTCTACTCGCTGGTTGGCATGGGTGTCCATCCCGACCCGAAGCTGTTCGGTCTCTATCGCCAGATTGGCGTGACGATTGGCGAGGGTCTGGAGCGGGTGAGCGATCGGTTCGATTTTGTGGGTCGGCGCCGCCTGTTCTACGCGCTCAGCGGGAGCCTGATTGCCATCGGGCTGGTCTTCTGGCTGGGGCTGGGCGGGCTGAAGCCGGGCATCGACTTCGCCGGCGGCAGCGAGCTGGTAGTTGAATCGAGCCAGCCGATTCGCGCCAGCTTGAACGAGGTGAACGCGCTGCTGCGCAAGGCGGGCTTTTCGAAGGCAGGAGCGCAGTTCGCCGAGGGCAACCGCCAGCTGATTGTGCATGTGGCGGACACAAGCGATAAGGACAAGCCGCGCATCCTGGCAGCGTTGCAGCCGCTGGGCGAGCTCAAAGAGGTGAGTTTCGCCAGCATCAGCCCGCGCATTCGCGCCGAGATTGTGCAGCGCGCCTACACCGCCGTCATCCTCTCGCTCATTGCCATCCTGCTCTATATCACCCTGCGCTTCTCCATCGAGGGCGGCTGGAGCGGGTTCAAGTTCGGCATCGCGGCGATGCTGGCGCTGGCGCACGATGTGCTGATTGTGGTCGGCTCCTCGGCGCTGCTGGGCTACCTGCTCGGCTGGGAGGTGAACGCGCTCTTCCTGACCGCCCTGCTGACGCTCATCGGCTTCTCGGTCCACGACACGATTGTGGTCTATGACCGTATCCGCGAGAATCTGCGCCATCGGCTGAGAGGCGAATCGCTCGCGACGATTGTTAATCGGAGCCTGAACCAGACCCTGGCACGCTCCATCAACACCAGCCTGACCCTTGTGCTGGTGCTGATCGCGCTGATGGTCTGGGGCGCGGTCACGCACGATCTGCGCCACTTCTATGTGGCGATGACCATTGGCGCGATTGTGGGAACCTACTCGTCGATCTACATCGCCAGCCAGATGATTGTGGACTGGGAGGCGTTTCGGGCGCGCACGCAGGAGCGTCAGCAGAGCGCGCTGCGGGCGACGGCGACGGGCGCGCGATCCGCTTCCACCCCAGCCCCTACTCCAGCCAGCACGGAGCAGCCTGTAGCGACGGGTGCGCCCACCGCAAAGCCGAAGAAGCCTCACCGCCCGAATAAGCCGAAGCGCAAACGCCGCTACTGAGATGAGTCGCGTGGTGCGTATCACGCCCGATTCGGCGCCCGCCGTTAAGCGGCGGGCGCTGCTGACCGTCTTTCTGACCATCTGCGTGAGCCTGATCGGGTTCGGCATCGTCATCCCGCTGTTGCCCTTTTATGCCCAGCAGTTCCGCGCGTCGGAGTGGGAGGTCGGACTGCTGTTCGCCTCCTTCTCGGCGGCGCAGATGCTCGCCGCGCCGATTCTGGGCGACTGGTCGGATCGGTGGGGTCGTCGCCCCGTGCTGATTCTGAGCCTGCTGGGTTCGGCGGCGAGCTTTGTGATGCTGGCGCTGGCGGGCAACATGGTCTGGCTGTTCGCCGCGCGGATTGTGGACGGCTTCACAGGCGGCAACATCACGACGGTTCGGGCGTATATCGCGGACATCAGCGAGCCACGCGAGCGGGCGCGCAACTTCGGGCTGATTGGCGCGGCGTTCGGGCTGGGGTTCATTCTCGGACCGGCGCTGGGGGGCGGGCTGGCACGGTTCGGACTGGATGTACCAGCGTGGACGGCGGCGGGCATCTCGCTGATTGCCGCCGCGCTCGGCTGGCGGTGGCTGCCCGAAACCGTTCACACAACCCCCGCGCGACGACCCTCGCCCTGGCGCGAGCTGCCCCACCTCCTGCAACGCCCCACGCTCGGACGCCTGCTCTGGATGAACCTGCTCATCTGGATAACCTTCTCCATCTATCAGACCTCCTTTCCGCTCTTCACCCATAAGCGGTTCAATCTGGGACCTGTGGAGAACGGCTATGTGCTGACGATGGTAGGGCTTATCGGCGCGTTCACGCAAGCGCTGCTGACGGGGCGGGTGGTCAATCGGCTGGGCGAGCGCAATGTTCTGCTGCTGGGGCTGGGGCTGAACCTGTCGGGGCTGCTGATTGCCGCGCTAAGCCCCTGGATAGCCCTGTTTGTGCTGTCGGCGGGTGTCGCGACCATCGGCGGCTCGCTCGCGCTGCCATGCTTGACCAGCCTGCTGAGTCAGGCGGCAGGCACGGACGAGCAGGGGCGCGTGCAGGGGGTGGCAGGCTCGCTGGAGAGCCTCGCCCGAATCGTCGGTCCCATCTGGGGCAACGGGCTATTGCACTACAGCGACGCGCTACCCTACGCCTCCGCCGCGCTGATTCAGATGCTGGTGTGGCTGATCGCGCTGGGCATCCCCCGCAAGCTGGCAGCGACGGGATGAGGTATACTTCGGGCGCATGGAGAAGATTATTCTGGCGGCGCCGCGGGGCTTCTGCGCGGGCGTCGCCTACGCGATTGAGGTGGTGAACCTTGCGCTGAAGGCGTTCGGCACGCCACTCTATGTGCGCCACGCAATTGTGCATAACGAGCATGTGGTGCGCTCGTTTGAACGGCGCGGCGTGATTTTTGTGGAGGATTTGTCTGAGGTCCCGCCTGGCTCGGTGGTGGTGTTCAGCGCGCATGGCGTCTCGCCCGCCGTGCGCCAGCAGGCGGCGGAGCGCAACCTGCGCGTGGTGGACGCCACCTGCCCGCTGGTGAGCAAGGTTCACCGCGAGATCACCCGCTTCGCCCGACAGGGCTACCACATCCTCTATATCGGGCATCGCGGGCATGTGGAGGCGATGGGCAGCATGGGGCACGCGCCCGACCAGGTCACGCTGGTGGAGACGGTGGAGGAAGCCGAGCGCGTGCAGGTTCCACCCGACCGCCCGCTCGCGATTGCCACCCAGACCACGCTGAGCGTGGACGAGGCGAATGCCATTATTGCCGTGTTGCGCCGCCGATTCCCCCAGATAGAGCTGCCACGCAAGGAGGACATCTGCTACGCCACCACCAATCGTCAGGCAGCGGTCAAGGCGCTCGCCCAGCAGTGCCATCTGGTGCTGGTGGTCGGCAGCCAGTCCAGCAGCAATTCGAACCGCCTGTGTGAGGTTGCGCGGGCGCAGGGCGTGCCCGCCTATTTACTGCTGGAACCCGACGAGGTGCGCCCCGAATGGGCGCACAACTATCGCGTGATTGGCATCACCAGCGGCGCGTCCACACCAGAAGAGTCGACCGAAGCCATCGTGAACGAGCTGCTGCGCTACAATCCCGACGCGACGGTCGAAACCCTGCAGCTGCTGGAGGAGCAAATCGAATTCATCCCGCCACGCACATTAATTGCGCAGGCGGCGGGCGAGCGCTAAGAATCGTCATTTGCTTGAGCGAGACGCTCAAGCCACTGTTTCATCCGCCCGCCACCGTGCGAGCAGCTCGCGGGCGATTTGCAGGGCGTGCGCCTTATCGTCGGGCGCGAGCCGCCCTTCCAGCACCTCGTTCATTAGTGCCGCTTTGAGCCTGCCAATCAGTGCGCCCGGCTTCAAGCCCAGCTGCTGCATCAGTTCATCGCCCGTGAGCGGGCTTTGCCAGCGGCGGGTATCCTCGCGGCACCGTATCGCCTCGATGCGCTGGCGCAGCTCGTTCAGATCGGCGCGCGGCATGTCGGCACGCTGCGCCCGAATGTCGGCTTCCACCATGATCAGCAACGCCTCCAGCAGCTCGCCCGCATCGCGAATCAGCCGTCGGATGGCTGAATCGCTCCAGCGCGGGCTGTACTCACCCGGTCGCATATGCAGGGCAATCAATCGACACACGCGCTCGATGGTCGCGTTGGGATACTTCATCTCGCGCAGCCACTGGCGGGCGATGTCTGCTCCCACTCTGGCGTGCCCGTAGAAATGCACCTCGCCCTGCTCGTCGACGGTGCGCGTGGCGGGTTTGCCCACATCGTGCAGCAGTGTGGCAAGGCGCAGCTCCCACGCGGGCAGCGGCAAGCTCGTCAGCACTTCGTCCGACGGCAACGACTCGACGGCTTTCACGCTGTGCGTCCACACATCGTACAGGTGATAGCGGTTCTGCGTGCAGCCGACCATCGGCAGAAGGGGCTGTGCAAACTGGGCGAGCAGCCCACTCTCCAGCAGCATCTGCAGCCCCTGCGCCGCGCCCGACTGCTCCAGAATCTTTGTGAACTCGTCGCGGATGCGCTCCCGACTGATAATCTGCAGGCGGTGCGCCTCCTGCCGAATCGCCTCGAAGGTGTCGGGGTCGATTGAAAAATCGAGCTGGATGGCGAATCGGACAGCACGCAGCATGCGGAGCGGGTCTTCATGGAAGGTCTGCTTCGGCTCGCGGGGCGTGCGGATGCGCCGCGCCTGCAGGTCAGTCAGTGCGACGCCGAGCGGGTCCACAATCTCGCCGGTGTGCAGGTTCTCCAGCAGCGTGTTGATGGTGAAGTCGCGGCGCAGGGCGTCTTCATGGAGCGAGGCGGGCTTGACCTGAATGGGTTTGCGGCTCTCCGCGCGGTACGATTCGGCGCGCGCCGTAACAATCTCGATGGGCACATTGTCGACAGTGACCTTCGCGGTTCCGAAGTTGCGATAGACGACGGGCGCGTGCTGGCTGATGCCCTGCTCGTAGAGCCAGTTTGCCAGTGCGAGCGCATCACCTTCCAGCACGAGGTCCAGATCGTTCGGCAGGGGGCGCTGGAGCAGCCTGTCGCGCACATAGCCGCCCACGAGATAGACCCGCCCCTCGTACGGCGTGCCGCGCAGCGCCTCCCGTAACCGCTCAATCGCCCGCTGAACCACATCGACAGATTACCTCATGCCGACCAGAGGGAGTTTACCTTTCATCTATCACTGTGGAATAACCCACCCTGATAATGGGACGCTGGTATCTGCGCAATCGCTCTATCTATGGGCTGAGTGTGCTGACGGGGCTGGGCTTGCTCGGCATCATGGCGCTCACCCTGCACCTGTTCTATCGTCAGGCGCGGCAGGCGGTGGAGGAGCAGCTCTATGAGATGCTCCTGCACACCGCGCTCGCCGCCGCCACCACCATCGATGGCGACCAGCACCTGAGCTTCAAAAAGGGCGAAGAGGACACCCTCAAATATCAAAAAGCCATCGAGCCGCTTGTGCGCATCCAGCGAACCAACCCCAAAATCAAGTTCATCTACACCTTCACGCTCAAAGAAGGCAAAATCTTCTTTATTCTGGACGCCACTCCGCCTGGCGATAACGATGGCGACGGCGTGGAAGACAAGTCGTATATCTGGGACGAGTATCCCCAGGCGGAACCGGAGATGTTCGCGGTGATTGAGAAGGGCACTCCCCAGGTGACAGGCATCCTGCCCAGTCCGTGGGGCTATTATGTGAGTGCCTATGTGCCGTTGCGCAACTCGCGCGGTGAAATTGTGGGTGCGCTGGGCGTGGATATGGCAGCGGATACCTACCGAGCAGAGTTCGCCGCGCTTCGGCGCAGCTATCAGCGCAATCTGGTGATGGCGGGACTGGTGGCGCTGCTCTGGAGCCTGGGAGTATGGCGCTTTCTGCACCATCGCCAGCAAGCCACTTTACAACTGCATCAACATCAGCAGTATCTGCAGTCTTTGTTGAATGTGCTGCCCGATCTGATGTTCGTCGTTAGTCGCGAAGGGCGATTCCTGCAATATCACGCGCCTTCGGTGGACAGGCTCTATGTGCCGCCAGAGCAGTTTCTGGGACGCACAATACGGGAGGTTCTGCCACCGCATATCGTTGAACCCGCATTAAACGCCATCCACCTGACCATGAGCATCGGCTCCATGCAGACCATCGAATATGCGCTTGAGCCGCTCGCGGGTGGTGAGCCGGAATATTTCGAGGCACGGTTAGTGCCCTACGATTCGGACAAGGTGCTGGTGCTGGTGCGCGACATCACCGAGCGCAAACGGGCGGAGATGCACCTGTCGCAGATCAATGAGCGTCTGCAGGAGGCTTTAGAGCATGCACAGGAGCTGGCGGTGCGCGCCGAAGCCGCCAGCCGCGCCAAGTCGGAGTTCTTAGCCAATATGAGCCACGAGATTCGCACCCCGATGAACGGCATTCTGGGCATGGTGCAGCTGCTGGAGGACACGCCGCTCAACAGCGAGCAGCAGGAGATGCTCCACACGCTCAAAAACAGCGCGAACTACCTGCTGGGACTGCTCAACGACATTCTCGATCTTTCCAAGATTGAGGCGGGACGGCTGGCGCTGGAGCGGGTGCCAGTGAACCTGCGCGAACTGGCGCGGGAGCTGGTCAATCTCTTCAGCGGTCGCGCCAGCGAGAAGGGCATCCTGCTCAAGGCGGAAGTGGACCCCAGCACGCCTGAATGGGTGCTGGGCGACCCGGTGCGCCTGCGCCAGATTGTGGCGAACTTCATCAGCAACGCCATCAAGTTCACCCATGAGGGTAGCGTCACCCTGCAGATTCGGCGCAGCGATTCGGGCATCTGGATAGGGGTGCGGGACACAGGCATCGGCATCCCCGCCGACAAGCAGGAAACCATCTTCGAAGCCTTCACGCAGGCGGACGCCTCCACCACGCGCCGCTACGGCGGCACGGGGCTGGGGCTTGCCATCTGCAAACGCCTGACCGAGCTGATGAACGGGCGAATCGGCGTCGTCAGCGAGCCTGGCAAAGGCAGTCTGTTCTATGTGGAGCTGCCCCTGCCCGCCGCCGACGCGCCTGAAGCCCAATCCAGCCATGCGGAAGGCGCAGCGGTGCGGTCACCATCCCCCTCCTTGTGCGGCAAGCGCGTGCTGCTGGTGGAGGATAACGAGATCAACCGCAAGGTCGCCCTGCGGATGCTGACGCGCTGTCAGCTACAGGTGGATGTCGCTGTCGATGGGCGCGACGCCGTCGAGAAAGCGAGCCAAAATGCCTATGATTTAATCCTGATGGACTGCCAGATGCCAGAGATGGACGGCTACGAAGCCACGCGGCAGTTGCGGGCGATGGGGATAGCTGTGCCCATCATTGCGCTCACCGCCAACGCGCTCGAAGGCGACCGCGAGAAGTGCCTGGCTTGCGGAATGAACGACTACCTGAGCAAACCCGTTCAGGCAGAACAGCTTCAGAAGGTGCTGATCCGCTGGCTGGACAGTTGTCCTGATCAGCAGGCGGCATAAGCGAGATCAGTAGCCTGGGCATCCTGCCCAAACGAAGACGGCTCGGAGGTGAACCTCATGCCCAACTGGGACTATCTGAACGAGATCACTGGCGGCGACGCGGAATTTTGCGCCGAGTTGCTGGGCGAGTTTCTGAGTCAGACGCCAGAGCTGATTGCCCGTCTGGAGCAGGCGATTGAAGCGGGCGACGCGCCGCAGGTGCGTCAGGTCGCCCACACGCTCAAGGGCAGTGCGCGCTCTATCGGCGCCGATTCGTTTGCCCAGTATGCGGCTCAGCTGGAGAATCTGGGGCGGTCAGGCGAACTGAGTGAGGCGCCGCAGGCGATTCAGCAGCTGCGCGCCGCGTGGAGCCAGCTTCAACCTTACCTGCAGTCGGCGATTGAGCAGTCGGCGGCTTAGAAGGGGTAAACTTCATCGCTGGGCGGGACGCCCAGGCGACGCAGCAAAGTGAATAGGGGCGAGGAACGACGAAGCAGGAGGGAACTGGCAATGAACATTATCGAGAGCTTTCTATCAGCGATAGAGAGCCTGCGCGTGAACAAGATGCGCACGCTGCTGACCATGCTGGGCGTGATTATCGGCGTGGGCGCGGTGATTGCGATGATCGGGATCGCGCAGGGCGCCCGCGCCTACACGCTGGAGCAGGTGCAGAAGCTGGGCGCGAATGTGCTGACCGTGCGCGCGGGGCAGGCACGGCGCGGCGGCGCGTTTCTGGGCTTCGGCAGCGTGCAGACGATGAAGCCGTCCGACGCCGACGCCATCCTCAAAAGCTGTGGCGAGCTGGTCGTTCGCGTCTCACCCGAAACCTCCTCTGCCTACCAGGTGAAATATCTCAATCGCAATATGCGCACCAGCGTCACGGGCGCCTGGCCCGAATATGCCGCGATTCGCAACCTGGTGCTGGCGGAAGGGCGCTACTACAACGAGGCGGAAGAGCGCGCGATGGCGCGAGTCGCCGTCATTGGGCACACCGTGTGGGAAGAACTGTTCCAGAGCGGCGCGTGCATCGGCAAGACCATCCGCATTAATGGTCAACCGTTTCGGGTTATCGGGCGACTGCAATACAAGGGCGACACGGGCTTCCGCAGCTTCGATGACCGCATCTATGTGCCGCTGTCGACTGCGATGCGCCGCCTGATGGGCGTGGAGCATGTGGAAGGGCTTTCCGTGCAAGCCAGCTCAGGCGAGGTGATGGAACCTGCCCAGCAGTGTGTGGAGGAGACATTGATGCGTGTGCATCGCATCCCGCCGTGGGGCGATCCCGATTTTCGCGTGTTCAATCAGGGCGAGTTCGTGGAGACGGTGGAGCAGACGGCACGCACCTTCACCTTCCTGCTGGCGGGCGTCGCGCTGGTCTCGCTCATCGTGGGCGGTATCGGCATTATGAACATCATGCTGGTGTCGGTGACGGAGCGCACACGCGAGATCGGGCTGCGCAAGGCGATTGGCGCCACTCGCCAGAACATCCTTGCGCAGTTCCTAATTGAGTCGGTGGTCATCAGCGTTGCTGGCGGGCTGATTGGCATCGCGGTGGGCTATGCAGCGGCAACTTATATCAGCCTGCAGGCGAACTGGAAGGTGCTGATTCCTGTGGAAGGCGTGCTGCTGGCGTTCGGCTTCGCCGCGCTGGTGGGCATCTTTTTCGGGCTGTATCCCGCGTGGCGAGCGGCTCAGCTGCAACCGATCGAAGCCCTGCGGTATGAATAAGAAACCAACCCCTTCCCATGAAGCTGCCTCCGCGCCAGCGGAGAGGGCTGTCGGTCGGCAGGAGTTTCTCTATCGGGATGAGCCGATCGGGTTGCAGGTGCTGCCTGAACAGGGTGGCTGGCGTGTGGTGCTGCCCAACGGCACGGAGCATCGCGTGCTGGAGTGGCAGATTCACGACGAGGGCGTGCTGCGTCTGCGCACGCCAGCGGGCGTGTGGCAGCTGGGCTTCCAGCTCAGCGGCGACGAAATCACGCTGTGCTATCAGGGGCGCGTCTATCGGTTTCAGAAGGGCAAAGAAAAGCGAGCGTCGGGCGCCCACTCCAGCGCGGAAGGCATGCTCACTGCACCCATGCCAGGCTTGATTCGCAAAGTGCTGGTGCAGAGAGGCGACACGGTGCAGGCGGGTCAGCCGCTGATTGTGCTGGAGGCGATGAAGACGGAGCAGACCCTGCGGGCGCCCTACGCCGGCGTGGTGCAGGCGCTTAACTGCCGCGAGGGCGAGATTGTGCAGGAGGGCGTCATTCTGGTGGAAGTTCGCCCCGCGCAGGCGGAGTGAAGCTCAGAGGCTGCGCACGCGATTGCGCCAGGCGACCAGATCGCTCACACTGCCGAAAGTGAGCCATGGGGTCAGCACGCGCCGCCATGCATCCAGCGCCTGATAGACATACACCGCTACCGATGGCCACTCGTAGCTCATTTCGTAGTTGTGATGGTAAATGATTCCACCCCCACGCAGCCACTTATTCAGCCCATCCCTGATCAGGCGTGCGCCCAGCATGCGCGTGAACATCAGATCGACGCTTTCACCCGATGTGCCATAGCCTTCGGCGAGCGCGAGCGTGGCACGGTCAGCAGGTTGCGTGGCATAGTTCACATTATCGCTGTAAAGCGGGTCATAGGCGTCCACCAGTTCGATGCCGTAGCGTCGCTCCAGCGGGTTGCGCAGGTAGGGCGTGTGCGCCATCAGCCGCGCGCCGGGCGCAACTACACAGGAGCTGACCCATGCCCGCACCACGCGCACGGGCGTCTCCGCCCGCAAAAAGCGCAGATAGCGATCGGTGAACTGGTTATTGGCGAAGTTCAGATATCGATGGCGGTTGCACCAGCTGGTGGCGAAGCCCATCTGCCGCATCTCGTCCAGCGTGCCTTTCCAGTGGGCGCGGAACGCCGCCGGCGAACTCATCTCGCGAAACGAGCCGTAGGGGTTCGTCCACGCCCGCGCATTCCCGAACCCCAGCGTGCTTTCAATCTGCCAGTAATGGTCGTGCCAGCAGCAGGGGAAGCAGCCATCCTGCTCCTGCAATAGAATCTGGTGAATCTGCGCCAGCTGCGAGTTATAGTTGCGCGCGTTGCGATGCAGGTAGGGGTTCGTTGCACCCAGATCACTGAGCGCACTGGTGGTGCAACCGCACTGCACAACCAGCCCCGTGGTCTGGCAGAAGGCGCGAATCCACTCCACCGACTGCAGATAGATGTCGTAGCTCCAGCCGGGCGCGTTCGGTGCGCCCCAGGTGCAGATGTGGTCGATGTCCATGCTCAGCGGGCGGCTCCAGGCGGGGTCTGCCTCCTCATTCACCATAATCCACGGGATCAGCCAGGGCGAGGTTACCAAGTAGCCAAGCGTCGGCACAAAGTAGCGGTTGTACCAGCGTGCAATATACACATGGCTCGCCTGCGGGTGCAACTCGGCATCGGGACGCAGCAGCACCTGCAGGTTCGGATTAGCCTCATCGACGCTCAGCGCGTGATAGATGTTGTTCACCCGCGCGGTGAACGATTCCACGATCACGCGCGTGCCCGTCTGGGTCCAGACGGCGCGGCGTCCAATCATCTTGATGTCGGTGGGCGAGCCATCGAGCGGTGTGATGCCCAGCACGCCTGTCGCGGGCGTGCCGCCCGTGCCCTGCGGTGTTCGGTAGCCGACCAGATAGAGCGGCTTATCGCCTGGCGCGTAGTTCACCCAGCTGAAAATCTCCAGCCCCGAAGTGTAGTCGGACAGGTAAGGCACGATGCCAATATCGTACTGGGCGTTAAACTGGCTCTTGCTCACATCGCCTGCAACAATAATGTCGGCGGGCTGACCCCAGAGCCACAGCACGCTCTTCCACATGCGCGCGATTCGGTCATTCTGCGCGAACGCCGCATGCGCCCGATTACGCGTCGGTATAATCAGAGCCACGCGCTTAGTCGCCATCCCGATTGCTATTATAGCACAGGTATGGGGGTAGGAGCAATAAGGCACGGCGCGAAACTGACACTTATGCGGTGGCTGTTGTGTGTGAGCGGGAGCCTCCTGCTTGGCTGGCTCTGGGCGAACCCGCCCGAGCTGAAGGCGCGAAGCGCGATTCTTGTCGAAGCCAGCACGGGACAGGTGCTGTTCGAAAAGAATCCCGACATGCCTCTGCCGCCCGCCAGCCTGACCAAGATGATGACCGCGCTGATTGTGCTGGAGCGGTGCGGTCTGGATGAGGTGGTGACGGCATCGGCGCGCGCGGCGCGCGCCCGCGCCAGCTCGCTCCATCTGAAAGAGGGCGAGCAGGTCACGGTGCGCGATCTGCTCTATGCGCTGCTGTTGCGCTCGGCGAACGACGCCGCTGTCGCGCTGGCGGAGCATACCGCTGGCTCGGTGGAGGGTTTCGTGCAGCTCATGAACGAGAAGGCGCAGGTGCTGGGCGCCACGCACACCCATTTCGAGAACCCGCACGGGCTTCATCACCCGCGCCATCTCTCCACCGCGCGCGACCTCGCGCTGATTGCCCGCGCCGCGATGGAGAACCCCCAGTTCCGCGCGATCGTGTGCCAGCGCAGGGTGCAGATTGCACGCTCGATAGACCAGCAGGACCGCTGGGTGGTCACGAAGGCGAAGTTTCTGGAGATGTACCCGTGGGCAGAGGGTATCAAGACGGGCTTCACACGCCAGGCGGGGCTTTGCTTCGCAGGCGCCGCCAGCAAAGCGGGGCGACGGCTCATCAGCGTCGTGCTGAACAGCCCCCAGCGCGAGCAGGACACCATCGCACTGATGGAGTATGGCTTCAACGAATGGGTGCCTGTGGCGCTGGGTCAGGCAGGTCAGAGGGTGGGGAGCGCGCCCGTACGAAACGGTACGCAACCAAAGGTGCCCGTTCAGCTGGAGCAGGCGGCGATCTGGGTTGTGCCGCGAGCGCAGCAGCATCGCTATCGCTGGGTGCTGCTGCCCATCGAGCTGCAGGCGCCTGTCGCGTCGAACACCCCCGCTGGCTGGGCGGTGTTGCAACGCGACGGTCAGCCCCAGCTCAAAATCCCGCTGCGAACCGCTCAGAGTGTGTCTGCACGCCCTATTTCCTACGCGGGTATTTTGTTCAGCGTCAGCCTGAGCCTGATCGCCTATACACTCTTCCGCATTCGCAGGACAAAACGCTTGGGTCCCGAACCGATACAGCGGAGGTGATTGGCATGCAACGCAGAGTCGCAGGGCGCGTGTGGGCGCTGGTGTTCGCCCTTGTGCTGATTGCCATCGTGGGCGTGCTGGGGTGGTACTTCCTCATCTACACCCGCTCGCCCGGCTACGCCCTGAACCAGTTCTTTGACGCCGCGAAATCGAACGATGGCGAGCGGCTCGAGCGCTACATCGACCGCTCAGGCATGCTGATGATGCTTCTGCAACAACTGGGCGACCCTGTGCAGCTGCTCTATCCGGGCTATCAGCGTCAGGATATCGGCAAAGTGGAGAAGGTGCAGGTGGGCGCCGTCACGGTGGAGGGCGAAACGGCGAAGGCGACCGTGACGATGGAGTATATCTCTCCGCAGGGGCGACGGTATACCATGCGTCCAACCTATGTGCTGCGCAAGGTGGAGGACCGCTGGAGGGTCAGCGTGCAGGATACGCTATGCGGCTCGTTTAATGAATTTATGATACCGCCGTTCCGCGAGATAGCAGATCGCCAGATCCGCTCGATGGTCGCTCAGAATCCTGCTGTGCTGCAGATGGCACGGATGCAACTGCAGAGTCTGCGTGCGGAGATCGATAAATATCCGCAGTTTCGCGACTTCCTGCGCAGTCTGGGTCTATATTGAATGGCGTCGCGGGACGGTTCGAAAAGGCTTCGCTGGTACAGCGGTCTGACCGGCTATCACTGGCTGGTGCTGACGGTCGCCGCCGCGGGCTGGATGTTCGACACGATGGATCAGTGGCTCTATGTGCTGGCGCGTCAACCTGCCGTGGCGGATTTGCTGAACACCAGCTCTTCCGACCCGCGCGTGGCGCACTATTCGGGCATCGTGCAGGCGTGGTTTGTGATTGGATGGGCGACGGGCGGCTTCCTGTTCGGGATAATCGGCGATCGGTTGGGGCGCACGCGCACGATGGCGCTCACCATCCTGATGTATGCGGGCTTCACGGGTCTGAGCGCGCTGGCGCAGAGCTGGCAGCAGCTGGCGCTGTTGCGCTTTCTGACGGGGCTGGGGATTGGCGGCGAGTTTGCGGCGGGCGTCGCACTGGTCGCCGAGACCTTCCCTGCGCACGCGCGCCCCACCGCGCTCGGCATCATGCAGGCATGCTCGGCGATTGGCAATCTGATGGCGGCGGTTCTCTATCGGCTGGTTGGACCCGAGTACGGCTGGCGGTGGGTGTTCGCAATAGGCTTTTTGCCCGCGCTGCTGGTGTTTGTGATTCGGCTGTTTGTGCGGGAGCCGCAGCGCTGGGAGCAGGCGCGGGCGTCGGGTCAGCCGCTGGGCGCACTCAGCGAGCTGTTCGGCGATCGGCTCTGGCGTCGCCATGTGCTGATTGGAATCGGGCTGGGCGCGGTGGGTGTGGTCGGCTTCTGGGGCATCGGCACATGGTCGCCCGATTTGCTGGCTCGCGCTCTGAATCCCACAGGCGATGCGGCGCTGCGCTCGCTGGTCGAGGAGCAGAAGTCGTACGCGGTGATGGTTCAGCAGGTGGGCGCGTTTTTCGGGATGCTGGGCTGGGCGATGCTGGCGCAGCGCATCGGTCGACGCTCCACCTTCGCGCTCACCTTCCTCATGTGCCTGCTGATTGTGCCCGCCACCTTCTTCCTGACCACCTCCTTCGCGCGGGCGATGCTGCTCTATCCGCTGCTGGGCTTGTTCACCACCGCGCTGTTTGCAGGCTACGCCGTCTACTTCCCGGAGCTGTTCCCCACGCGCCTGCGGGCGACGGGCGTCGGGTTCTGTTATAATGTGGCGCGCTATCTGGCAGCCGCCGCGCCCTACACCTTCGGACTGCTGACCGCCCACTTCAGCATCCAGTGGGCAGCTACTCTGCTTTCAGGCGTCTTTCTGCTGGGGCTGATGATACTGCTGTTCGCGCCCGAAACGAAAGACCAGCCCCTGCCAGCGTGAGGACAACCCCATCGAAACCTTCTCCCTTCCCCGCTTTGAAAGCTGCCACACCCGAAGGGAGTGTTGCATTTTTCTGCAAAATTCGTGCATACGCGCTGCTCTGGTGTATAGTAGGGACGGAAGTTAAGGCTTGATCCTTACACCCCACCCTGCCGAAGGGGGACACCCAGCGGTGTCCCCCTATTTACAGGGCTACTTCGTGCTGGCGAGCCACGCGCGCTCATGCTCGATCACATAGCGGGCGATCTGGCGGCGCAGTGCCATCGTGTTCACCTCGCTGGTGCGGCGCATGTAGCGCTTGAGCGCGGCGAGCAGAATCTGCAGCAGGTCGCCCTCCGCGAAGGCGTGCAGGGCGCGCCGCGCATGCGATTCAATCGCATCGAACGCTTCGTAGGCGAACACGCGCGTCATCGCCAGCGGCAGGGTGATGTCCAGTCCCTTCTGCTGAAGTTTGCGTGTGCGCAGCCACGCGCTCTCCATCGCGTAGAGCTGGATCAGGCAGTCAGCTAAGTGTCCCACAATCTCCTGACGCTCCTCCAGCTCAGTGCCGACCTGCTCCACCGCCATCCCGGCTGTCATGAGGAACGCTTTTTTGGCGCTGGTGATATATTTGCCAATCGCCTCCAGCGGGTCGATGGGATCGGGCGTGGGCATCTGCGGCTGGTTGAGTTCGGCGCGGATGGCTTGCGCCGCCTCCATCAAGCCGGGCAGCTTGCCCTTGAGCGCGCGGCGCATCAGCTGATCCAGCATCAGCAGGCGGTTGATCTCGTTCGTGCCCTCGAAGATGCGGTTGATCCGGCTATCGCGGTAGATCTGCGCGGCAGGGAACTCTTCAGTGTAGCCGAATCCGCCGTGAATCTGCACCGTCTCATCCGCCACATAGTCCAGCACTTCGGAGCCGAACACCTTCAGGATGGCGCATTCGACGGGGTACTCCTCGTCGGCTTCGCGATACTGGGCATTCGCGTCGGGTGCGAGCGGGTCGATGCCGTGAAACACCTCGTCCAGCATGCCAGCAGTGCGGTAGACCGCGCTTTCCAGCGCGTAGATTTGAATCGCCATCTCCGCCAGCTTGTGCTGGATGAGTCCGAAGCTGGCGATGGGCTGTCCGAACTGCTGGCGCTCTTTGGCGTAGCGGGTGGCGATGGTGAGCGCCTCCTTCGCGCCGCCCAGCGCGGCGGCGGCGAGCTTGAACCGCCCGATGTTCAGCACACCGAACGCCACATGGTGCCCCTTGCCAATCTCGTGCAGCACATTTTCGACGGGCACCTGCGCGTTCTCTAAAATCACGCGGCGCGTGCTGGAGCCTTTGATGCCCATCTTATGCTCCTCACGCCCGACCGACACGCCGGGGAAGTTGCGCTCCACGATGAAAGCGGTGAACTTCTCGCCGTCCACTTTGGCGAACACGATGAAGAGGTCCGCCCAGCCCGCGTTGGTCGTCCACATCTTTTCGCCGTTGAGCAGATAATATTTGCCGTCGGGTGAGAGGCTGGCTCGTGTGCGAGCGGAGAGCGGGTCGGAGCCGCAGTTCGCCTCGCTGAGCGCGAAGGCGGCGATCAGCTCGCCCGTGGCTAATTTCGGCAGGTATTTTCGCTTCTGTTCGGGCGTGCCGAAAAAGAGGATCGGCAGGGTGCCGATGCCCACATGGGCGCCCCACGAGACGGCGAACGAGGCTTGCAGACTCATCTTTTCGGCGATCAGCGTGCTGGTGGTCTTGGGCAGTCCCAGACCGCCGAAGGCTTCAGGCAGATCGGCGCCCAGCAGCCCCAGCTCGCCCGCCTTTTTGAGCAGGCTGACAGTCAGTCCTTCCTGCTGATGTTCGATCTCGGCGTTGCGGGGTTGCACCTCGCCGCGCACGAACTGCTCGGCAGCCTGCGCCAGCAGGGTGTCTTCCGAGCTGAAATCTTCAGGCACAAACACCTGCGCGGGTTCCACCTCGCGCAGTAAAAACTCGCCACCACGCAAAGAGATAGTTCTCATCGGTCACCTCCATCGGTCTGTGCTACCGATAGTATACCTCGATTTTTGACTGGCTGTTCGAAGAAAGGATTTCGCCTTAGCGGAGCTGGTAGGCTCCGAACCAACGCAGCGCGTTTCCTACAACCCGAAAAGAACCTTTTGGCACAAAAATTGCTGTTATTCACTTTTATATTCTTGCCCTGGTTTGACGAGGGCAGAAAAAGGCGCAAAGGTTCTGTTCATCCTAAGAATGCCAGGTACATTTGCGCCCTGAAGTGCATTAAATAGGTGGAGATCCAAAATGGGAACCTTTCGAACGGAGTACCTGACAGAAGCGCACTCTGGTGCGCAGATTGGCGCTTGTAATGGCTCCCATGGGAGCCGTCGTCCCGTTGCAGTATCAGTGAACCCCACTGGTTCACACCGACCATGGACTCAACGCCTGTTCGGACTGGCGGCGGCGCTTATGCTCTGTTTCACCGCTCTGACAGGCACACTGAACGCCCAGACGGACTGTCTCAACGCCGATGTTAACAACGATGGCGTCGTGGACGATGCAGACCTGCTCCAGGTGCTGTTCTGTTTCGGCACTCAGGTGAACCCAAGCATCGACGCGCTGTTCCGACAGCATCGGGAAAAACTTGTTCCTCGAATGCCGACTGATTTTTTAGGCGTGCCCCTCGATCCCACTACTGCTGATATCTACAGCGGCACAACAGAGGTGAACGGCGAGCGACGGAGCGTGAACATCATATGGCTCCATGCTGATGACCCCAACTCGCAGGAAGGTTATGGCGTCCTCTATCTGCGTCGGGGGAAAATCCGAGGTTCCTCCGGGGAAGATATTGTCCTAGACAGTGGCTTCTACGGGGTGCGTGTGTACCAGGATCGCACAGGCGCTATCTGGGCAGACCTCTACCAGCAAAATGCTTCTGGAGAGTGGGAACTCTTTATAAACAGGTGGGTGCCTGGCTCCGTCAGCCCTATCGATGACTGCCCTGCTTTTAAGCGTCAAGGCGACCTAACATGTATCTGCTGGAGGCTGGGGTCGGTGTGCATATGTATCTGCTTCCGGTATGTCCCGGCTGAATGAGTCGAGGCGGGGACAGGCTTGACCGCCTGTCCCCGCTTTTTTGTTTAGCCTCTGCGGTGCGAGCGCGTGAAGAAGCTTCTATTGCCGGCGCTCGGCTTTCACATAACCATCCGCGTACAGAACCACCACCCATTCGGGGTCGCCCCAGTCGAGGCGACCGATGGGAGTCGTGGCAGGTTCCGTGATGCTGGACAGGGTTTGACCATCCATCAGGTAGGTGAAGATCAGTTGCCCTGTGAAGGCGTCCCGAAACACATCGTGGTTTTTGACATAGGGAAACAGCAGGTCAGTAATGTTCTGGCTGGGTGGGAATATCTCATCATAGTCCGCACAGTACATCAGCGTCGCCAGCGCAATCTGCTTGCCATTGCTAAGGTAGTAGTCACGAATCTGCTCGCGTGTGGGTTCCAGTCCGCAGGCGAGCAATTCGGGCAGAGTTCTGGGGTCGCGCGGGCGCAGGGGCACATAGAATAGCTGTCCGCGCCAGTTGCAGTAGGCGACGCCGCTCTCATCAGGCGCCAGCGAGCAGAGCTGCGAATCGCTATCGTGCGCCACCGTCGCCCGACGATAGCGCTCGGTCTTCGCCTCCAGCGATTCGAGATAGAGCAGGGTGGCACTATACTTCGGCTCCAGCGTCAGGGGGGCTATGCCGATCCCTTCCGCAGGTAGGGTGTCAAGCTGGGTTTGCAGGCGCAGACGGCGCGTCGCGTAGCGTAGCAGGCGATATATTGGCGAGGGCTTCTGCTGGATTACCTGACGGTACACACTCTCCGTAATCGGCTTTATCTCATTGGTGCGCACATTATAGACAAAATAGTCCTTTTGCCGATTGCGGTGGATGCCCAGATAGAGGGTGCTATCGTCGCTCCAGACGGACGAAACCCATAGAGCGCTGCCGAAGGTGCGAACAGTGCGACCCGTTTGCAGATCGATCAGCGGGTTGCCTTCCGATGCGCCAGGTGCGCTGACCAGCACATAGCGCCCATTTGGTGAACAGCTCAGCCCGATGTGCGTATCCATTTGCAGAATCACCTTCGGCTGGCTCCGGCTGGGCGAGCGCAGGTAGAGTGTGGCACGCGACTTTTCATGCGCGCCGTTCGCTGCCCGTTCCATCAGGGCGTCGTGCACGACATACAGCACCGCCCTGCCGTTCAGCACCACGCGCCAGTCGTCGATGTTGTCGCGATGGATGAGCGTGGTGCGGCGAGTGCGGGTGTCATAGAGATAGAGGGCGGTCAGGAATTGTCGCCGCCAGAGGGTGGAATCGCTGGAGGGCGCGATATAGTGCTCTCTGCTCTCTGGCGGCACTATCTGATACACGAGGTATCGCCCATTTTCCAGCCAGTCGAAGCCGACCACATTGGTTTCGGCGGTGATCTGAATGGGCGCATCGATCCCCACGATTTTGCCGGCAATCGCCACCATGGGGTTCTGCACGGGTTGAGTGAACCCCAGCGCGAGCCAGAGCGTCAGCAAGCCAGCGAATCGCTTCATAGTTTCACCTTCGTTTCGTACAGGATGGTCGCCTTTTCGTCAGGGAGGTCGCGGTTGCGCTTGTGCAGGATTCGCACGAGCGCTTCGTCGGGTTCGCCAATCAGCGGGATGCGGAACACGCGCCGTTCGCCCGGTTGCAGGCGGGTGTCGGAGCCGTCGATGGCGACATTATCGGCGAGCAGTTCCTGCTTCTTGCCGACCTCACTGCCCGCTTTCAGCAGGCGCACATCGACAATCATCACCACCTGCTCGGGTCCTGTGGGCACGGTGTGTCCGACCCACACGCTTTCCATGCTCACCTGCAGGGCGTCGTTCTTGCGTTCGGCGGCGACTTTGACGCCCTTCTGGAACATTTCGGGGGTTGCGCCCTCGAACTTATGCACGCGCGCTTTGCGGGCGGGCAGTCCCGATGGCGCGACGGCAATCGGTCGCTCCACGACAGGCATATGGCAGTTGATGCAGCCGTCGGGGTCTTTCGCCCACTGCGTCTGCTTGAAGGCGTCGTAGGTGCCGAACACCTCGTGGCAGGTGCCGCACATCTCGTGCGTGCCGAACTTCTCGTTTTTGACGATGGGACCGGGGTGGTCTTCGGGCTGGGTGCCGAGCCTGCCATGATAGGCGCCGTTCGCATCGCGGTGGCAGCTGATGCAGTCGATGCCGTGTTCGCGCTCGTCGCCGCGCAGGTCGGGATGCTCGCCGAAGCCCTTAACCAGAATCGGCTCGGGCGCGTGGCAGGGCAGGCACATCTTGATGGAACGGTTGCTGGTGGACATGGCGAAGGTTTCGCTGACCCATGCCTGCGCGTGGCGCGACTGGCTCCAGTCCAGCGCTTCCTGGCGGTGGCACACCTCGCACTGCCCGCGCGTTTTGGGCAGGGCAGCCTGCGCCGGCGGTTTCCCCTGTGGCTGGCGTGCTGCCATGCTCACCAGCCCGATCAACAGCGCACACGAAACGCTCCAACCAACGGTTGCATTCATAACCCGGATTATACACGCTCAGTAGCTCGATTCCTGCCCGATGGTGTTCCGCGGAGCGGGTACTCTTATAGGGGTTCACGGAGGAGAGCGATGAACTGGCTGGAGCACCTTTTTCGGTTAAGGGAGTCGGGCACAACGGTTCGTCAGGAGCTGCTGGCGGGGCTTACGACCTTCCTTACGATGAGCTACATCATCTTTGTCAATCCTGCCATTTTGAGCGTGGCGGGCATGGACAAGGGCGCGGTGATGGTGGCGACCTGCCTGTGCGCCGCGACGGTGAGCATCCTGATAGGCTTGCTGGCGAACTACCCGATTGCGGGTGCGCCCGGCATGGGGCATAACGCCTTTTTTGCCTACACGGTCTGCCTGCTAATGGGCTACAGCTGGCAGCAGGCGCTGGCGGCGGTCTTTCTGTCGGGCGTGCTGTTCATCCTGCTGTCCGCCGTGCGCTTCCGCGAGGCGATTGTGGACAGCGTGCCCCAATCGCTCAAGCACGGCATCGCGGTGGGCATCGGGCTGCTCATCACCCTGATCGGGCTGGAATGGGGCGGCTTTGTTAAGGCGAGTCCCGGCACGCTGGTGCAGATTGGCGACCTGGGCAGCCCGTCAGTGCTGGTGGCGGGCGTGGGCTTCATCGTGATGGCGGTGCTGACTGTGCTGCGCATCCGGGGCGCGATCCTGACCGGGCTGATGGCGAGCCTGATGGTTGCCTTACTGATGGGACTGACCAGCACGGAGCCGCTCCGTACGCAGAGCTGGCTGCCACCCTCCATCGAGCCGACCTTTCTGAAGCTGGATTTAAGGGGCTTGTTCGCGCATGGGACGGAGCTGATTACCATCGTGTTCATCTTCTTTCTGGCGTCGGTGTTCGACACGGTGGGCACGCTGATTGGCGTGAGTGCGCAGGCAGGGCTGCTCCAGAACGGACGGCTGCCCCGCGCGGGGCGGGCGCTGCTGAGCGACGCGATTGCCACCACGCTGGGCGGACTGCTGGGCACCTCCACCATCACCGCCTACATCGAGAGCGCGGCGGGCGTCTCGGCAGGCGGACGCACCGGGCTGACCGCCATCACCGCTGGCATCCTGATGCTGGCAGGGCTGTTCGTCTATCCGCTGGTCGCAGTGCTCACAGCGGAAACCACCGTCAACTGGACGCTGGCGCCAGGCGTCGAGTTCCCGTTCAAGCAGTACCCGATTATCGCGCCCGCGCTGATCCTGGTAGGCGCGTTCATGCTGACAGGCGTACGCCATATCCACTGGGACGACCTCACCGAATCGCTGCCCGCCTTCCTGACCATCGCGCTGATGGCGTTCACCGTCAGCATCACCGAAGGAATCGCAATCGGCTTCATCAGCTACACGGTGCTGAAGCTGGTCACGGGGCGGCTGCGCGAGGTTCACTGGCTGGTGCTGGTGTTCGCGCTGGTGTTCATCGTGCGCTACATCGTGGAGGCGGTGGGGTAGACATGGTAAAATGGAAGCATGCACTATAAGCAAGCAGAGAACCTGTTCCGCGAGTATCTGGAACGGCAGGGCTGGCAATACTGGACAGAAGCAGAGTTCCGTCGCCAGCTGGGGCTGAACAAAGGCGACGCTGCACCCGACTTCACCATCCTGGACGCCTCTGGCGCACCCAGGGCCCTGGTTGAAGTGAGTGGGTTCGATATTGATAGCTATCAAAAGGACATCGAGTGCCTTGAGGGAAGAGGGGTGGTGGGTGGGGGAGGTAATGCTCCTGTTCCGAAGATTTTCAAAGAAGCTAAGCAATTACACAAGGTGATTATGAGAAATAAATACGAAAGATTGCCTGCAATGTTAGTAATCCATGATCTGCTCGGAATAAGAACTTTTCAACTTCATCTTCGCCGACCTTTATTCGGCACAGCAATCGCTTTTCAACCCGCTCCTGACGGGAAAGAGGAGCTGGTACAGGTCATGGTTCTATCGCAAGGACTGCTCTCTAAAAATCCTCATCTCAGCGCGATTGCGGTACTGCGTACTGAAAGAGTCAAAGCCCACCTTTCAGGTTTTGAACAAGAAATCAGGCAGATCAAATACAAAAATTTCAGAGATTTTATAAATAAATATCAAAAGATATATAAAAAATATTGTCACAAGAGGATTGATGTAGAAGAGAAAATCCCTGTGCTTGAAATCTATCAGAATCCCAGCGCAAATGTGCCGTGGGGGCGTGAGCTGTGGGGGCAGTTCGATCGGGTATGGGGTTTGATTGACGAGAAGAACTACGGTCTGGTTTACAACGGTTTGCTTCCCGCACACGCAGGAATCCTGGAAGGGGTTTCTTTACCGGATCCTGTCCACAGCTCTCGCGCCTCTGGATTCTACGATGAGTGAACAGAAGGCTCTGGTAGATACCTCAGTAATTCTGCGGTATTACGCCAGGGATGACCCTCTTCATATTCAGGCGGTGGCATCCCTTCAGTGGCTTGAGCAGCAAGGCTATATCCTCTGCGTCGCGCCGCAGGTACTGTATGAGATGTGGGTGGTAATGACTCGCCCAAAAGCGCGGAATGGCTTTGGCATGACAGCTGAAGAAGCTTATGAACTGCTTCAACAGGTCGCTGCCGATTTTCTGCTTTTGCCAGATCAGCAGGACCTGTGGTTGCGCTGGATGGAGGTTTGTCGCCAATATTCGGTTCTGGGGCGTGAGGCGCATGATGCGCGCCTGGTAGCGTGGATGGCAAGCTATGAGATTAAACACTTATGCACTTTCAATCCCGCTGATTTCAACCGCTATCCAGAAGTGAAATGCGTACCCTGAAGGTGGCAGGTAAGATAGAAGCCGATGGCGCGAGGGTTAATGACCAGCCTTCTGGTGGCGAGCCTGCTAACAGTTGTGCAGGCGCGGGTGCTGATAGTGATTGTGGCGGGAGGCGATGCGATGTTCGCCCGCAGTGTGTGGCTCCAGCGCGCGCTGACTGAAGGCACGGCAGGCTGGCTGGTGCCGACCGCCAATCACGCTGTGCCCTCCCGCGAGTGGGACGCCGCCCTGTGGCTGGTGGATTATGAGACGGGCGAACCCGCCACAGAGGTAGGGGCGCACAGTCGGGCGCCCCTACCACGCGATACCCATCTCAGTGGCACGCCGCCACCCGCTGTGCGCCTGCTGCCCCTGTTGCCCGATGCAGGTATGGCATTCGGCATACGCACTGCGCCAGAGGCGCTACCCCGCGCATGGCAGCGCGATATACGGCAGTCGAAGTGGCTCTATGTGCATCTCAGCGAGGTGGAGCGTGCCCTGCGCTACGCGGAATTCTGCACACCTGCGCAGGCGGAACAGCTGTTGCAGCGCGCCTGGCAGCAGATTGATCGCTGGCTGGCGCTCCTCGCGCAATTTTACAATCAGTCTGACGATCTGATGATTGTGGTGGGCAGTTCGCTAACGGCGAAGACGCCGTGGGCAGTGTGGCTGCGCGGCGGGCAGGTTGGCAGAGGCTGGCTGTGGGACGATTCGGTGCGTGTGCGAGGCGCGGGTCAGACGCTCTCGCTGAACCCGACCATCTTTGTCGCGCTGGGGTGGCGTATCCGACCAGGGCTGGGCGCGCCGTTGCGTGGGGACGGCACATCCGTGAAGGTGGAGGCGTTGCTGCTGGTGCGCGATTCGTGGCTGAAGCGTCAGCCGCTGTGGCGGGGCGCGTTATGGATCCGGGCGGTGTGGATTGGGCTGGTGCTGCTGGGCTGCTGGTGGGCGTACCGTATGGGGCGTGAGATACGCCAGCGGGCGGCAGTTCGCCTGCGTGTGGTGGGTCAGCCGTCGCCCGCGCCGCGCCCCGCCTCTGCCGACACCTCGCCTGCGTGGCGTGCGCTGGTGGAACCTGCCACATGGGGCGTGTGGGGGGTGGCGCTCGGCGTTGCCAGCCTGCTGCCCGCCGCACTGCCCACATCCATCCTCTGGAGCGCGACCCTGATCGTGCTGCTCGGAATGGCGATGCTCGGCTGGCTGGCACGCGCGCTCGACACGCCGCTGGTGGGGCTGGGAGCGATAGCGGGGCTGGGGCTGATCGCGCTCGTGCTGGATACGCTCAGCGGCGGCGACTGGAACCGCGACGGGCTGTTCGGCTACACACTGCTTGGCGGCTATCGGTTCTATGGCGTCGGCAATCCGTACGCGGCGCTCGCGCTCAGCTGGGTGCTGATTCTGTGCGCGGCGTGGCTGCGCATCGAGGGGCTGCCGCTCGGCGCGCTCATTTTGCTGGCGCTGTTTACGCTCTGGATGGGCTGGCAATCGGCGAATGTGGGCGCGACGCTGGCGACCATCGGCACCCTGCTGGCGTTCGGGATAGCCCTTACTGCAGGGGCAGGGACGCCCCTGCTACGCAGGAAGCGCGTTTCTACCATGCTGGGGCTGGGGGGTGTCGCACTGGTGAGCCTAGTGTTGCTGTGGTTCAACACACCGCATCTGCACGCTTTCTGGGCGAGCCTGACCGAACCTGCAAGCCCTGCGCATAGCCCCGACGCCTCGCAGCTGATTGCCCGCAAAATCGCGATGAATCTGGGCGAGTCGCTGCTGTCGCCGTGGGCGGTCCTGCTGCTGACGAGCCTGCTCGCGGTGCGATGGCTGCGACGGACGCAGGTGGTGTCCCCAATTCCGCGCCCGCTGCAGATAGCGTGGCTAACGGCGGGCGTGCTATGCTTCCTGCTGAACGATCTGGGCATGCTGATGGCAGCGATGATCGCATTCCACTACTGGGCGCTGCTGTTCACTCAGAGCTTGCAGGAGATGCCACACCCTACAGCGAATCGAACCCATGCCAGAGGAGGAGAACGACGATGAACAGATGGTTCGGTAGTCTGATAGCGGTTTCACTGATGGGCAGTTTGATAGCGGTACAGACGAGCAATCCGTCGCCCAGAACGACTCAGCCGAAATCAGGCGGGACAACGCAGCAGAAGCCTGCGTCCAGAACGACGCAGAAACCTGCCGCGTCGTCCCAGCAGAAGCGCGCGACAACTCAATCGGCGAAGCCCACTTCCAAATTCGTGCCGCCGACGCTGCCACCTTTGCCAGACCCGAACAAGGTGGTCGCGACAGTGAACGGCGAACCGATTCGCGCTGGCGAGCTAGCGCGGGCAACCTATGATTGGTACGCTGCACAGGCGCTGGAAGAGATGATATTCGTACGGATCATCGAGCAGGAAGCCCGTAAGCAAAAGATCACGGTCAAGCCGGAGGAAGTGGAAGCCAGCTACAAGCAGCAGCTGCAGAACGCGGAGGCGAACCTGCCACCTGGCATGAGCCTCGACGATTTCCTGCGCCGCAACACCTATCCACCCAGCCGACTCTACGCGCTGGCACGGGCGCGCGCGCTGGCAGAAAAACTGGCAGAGAAGCGCATTAACCTCGATAACTTCCTGGAGTATAGCGAGATCGTGATTCGCATTCAGGGTAGTACGCCTGAAGAGCAGGAGCGGAACGCCGCTGCTGCCGAAGCCAGAGCGAAAGAAGCCTATCAGAAAATCAGTGAAGGGCTGGACTTCGCCGAGGCTGCCAAACAATACTCTGAAAATCCGTTCACCAAGGATCGGGGCGGGAAGCAGAACTGGCAGCATAAGCGATTCATCGTGCCCGATATCCTTCAGCAGCTGGAGAAGCTGAAGCCGGGTCAGGTGTCGCAGCCGTTCCGCACACTGGGCGGCTACATGATTGTGCGGCTGGAGCGCACTGGCTCCCAGGCGAAGGGTGAGGAGCTGAAACAACTGCGTCAGCAGGCAATCCAGATGGAGTTAAGTGAATTCGTTAACCAGCTTCGCAGTCGGGCAAAGATTACCAACACCATCGTGAAGCCGCTGACACCTGAACAGATGGCAGGTGGCGGTCCCCGTCGTCCTGCGCCGCGTGCCCCTGCTGCGCGCCCGCCCGCACCGCGCCCACCCCAGCAGCCAGGACCTGAACAGCAGCCACGCCCCGAAGAGCAGCCCAAACCTGAACAGCAGCCGAAACCTGATCAGCAACCCCAACAGCCCCAACCCGAAAAGAAGCCGACAGGAGGTGAATAGCGATGGCGAAACGGAAGCTCAATGTCGCGCTGATTGGCTACCAGTTCATGGGCAAGGCGCATAGCAACGCCTATCGCCAGGTCGCCCGCTTCTTCCCGGAGCTGGAGATTGAACCCGTGCTGAAGGTCATCTGCGGGCGCAACGAGGAGCGCGTGCGCGCCGCCGCTGAAAAGTACGGCTTCGAAGAGTACGACACCGATTGGCAGCGCGTGGTCGCCCGCGACGATATCGACCTCGTCGATGTGTCCACGCCCGGCAACCTGCACGCGCCCATCTCCATCGCGGCAGCCCGAAACGGCAAGATTGTGCTGTGCGAGAAGCCGCTTGCCAACAGTCTGCAGGAAGCCCGCGAGATGGTGCAGGCGGTGGAGCAGAGCGGCGTGAAGCACGGCATCTTCTTCAACTACCGCAAGGCGCCCGCCGTCAGCTTCGCCAAAAAGCTCATCGACGACGGCGTTATCGGGCAAATCTATCACTTCCGCGGCACCTACCTGCAGGACTGGATTGTGGACCCGAACTTCCCGCTGGTGTGGCGCCTGCGCAAGGAGATTGCCGGCTCCGGCGTGCATGGCGACCTGAACGCACACATTATCGATCTGGCGCGCTGGCTCGTGGGCGAGATCAGCGAGGTGTGCGGCATGATGACCACCTTTATCAAGCAGCGCCCGCTCCTGCGCGAGGCGGATGACCGCCTGGGTGGGCAAGCCAGCACGGAGATGGGCGAGGTCACCGTCGACGACGCCGCTGCGTTCCTGGCTCGCTTCGAAAACGGCGCGATCGGCACCTTCGAAGCCACGCGCTTCGCGCTCGGACGCAAGAACTATAACCGCTTCGAAATCAACGGCTCCAGAGGCAGCATCGTGTTCAATCTGGAGCGGATGAACGAGCTGGAACTCTATCTGGAGAGCGATCCAGCGGGCACGCGCGGCTTCCGCACCATTCAGGTCACCGAAAGCGTGCATCCCTATATCAGCGCGTGGTGGCCGCCAGGGCACATCATCGGCTACGAGCATACCTTCACGCATCTGGTGCGCGACGCGCTGGAAGCCATCAGCAAGGGTGAACAGCCCTCGCCCAACTTCTACGACGGGCTGCGTTGCCAGGCGGTGCTGGAAGCGGTCGAGATTTCGGCGAACGAGCGGCGCTGGGTGGAGGTGCCGCGCGCGTAGGTTAGTGCGCGGGCGGCAGGATGCCTCTGGGGGTCATCAGGGCGCGGGAACCGCGCCCGTACCCGCGTCAAGTAGGGGCGCGGTCGCCGCGCCTTGCTATTGCGTCAGTGCGCGGGCGGCAGGATGCCTCTGGGGGTCATCAGGGCGCGGGAACCGCGCCCGTACCCGCGTCAAGTAGGGGCGCGGTCGCCGCGCCCTGTTATTGCGTCAGTGCGCGGGCGGCAGGATGCCTCTGGGCGCGATGCCGGGTGGGGCAATCAGCAGGGCGTCCCACTCGGCAAAGAAGTTGACGCGCTCGGCGGCGGGCAACAGGCGCAGCTCCAGCTGATAATCGCCCGCTTTGAGCATCGCGCTGCCCAGTGGGAGCCAGAGGAACCGCTCGGCGTAGGCATTGACCGCTTTGTCGGGGTCTAAAACGGCGCTCCCCCGCGCGATGGGCGTTTTTTCGTCGGTGCTGGCAAAAAGTTGCCACTCCACCGAGTCGGGTGTGCCGTTGCGCAAGGGCTGGAGGCGGCACGCCAGATAGAGGTTATACGCGCCGTCCGTGCGGATATTGAGCGTGTAGCGGGCATAATAGCCGTCGGGTGTCGGCTTGAGCGGCGTATGGAGCCAAAGCGTCGCGCCGCTGCTCGCTGACAGGTCGCGCCGAACCGTACCGAAGGTATGCTCGCGCGCGCTTTCCGCCTCCAGCAGGCGATAAGGCTGAAACGCCCGCTCGATATCGAGCCATGCATCGCGCACGAGCGGGAAGCCCTGCACCCGATCCCGCCGATAGGTCTCCAGTGCAGCGTTGAACAGAAACTGCAGCACGCGCGCGTCCTGACCCGCAGGCGCCGTGCGCTTCAGCAGCGATTCGACGCGCTGAGTCCACTCGTTCACGACGCTTTCGCACAGCGGGAGCAGTTCGAACCCGCGCAGGCGCACAGGAACGGTGCCGACCTTCAGGCGCACAGTGTCGCCCCGCACGCTGAGCGGCACCAGCTCGCCGTTGAGATTGACCGCCTCCAGCGTCGCCTGATCAAAACGGCGCAGAGCCACCTCACGCTCGCCGCTCCCCGTCCACAGATACAGCTCCAGTCGATTCACCACGAGGCGATTGCCCTGCTTGTCCTGCACCTGCATTTCGACAGGTCGCCAGAAGGCGAACAGATCGTAGCCCCAGAACAGGGGCTGGAGGTCGCCTGATGGGTCGGCAGGCAGCCACCAGCCGATGCGCCACTTTTGCAGGCGCGTGGTCGCCCACAGGCTTATGGGGAACGGCACAAAGGTGGGTTCTGTGGGGTCGCTATCGGTTGCCTGCAGGGCGCTCCAGATTTCTCGCGTGAGTGTGGCTGGCTCGCGCAGCAGCCAGATGAGGGTGGGGATGCCCATCTCCCGCGCGAGGCTCTGCATCAGCTCTGCCCGCTCCGCCGATTCGCCCTGCCACTCCATCGCCAGCACGCGCAGGGGCGTACGGGGAGTCGCCTGGTGTGCCGTGTAGCTGATCAGCACCAGGTAGGTTCGCCATTCGCTTCGCAAAGACGCTGGCAGAAGATAGCCTGTCGTGGAGGCGGGCAGATTCAGCGCGTCGGGCATGGGCAGGTCGGTCGGGTCCGGCATCGGCTGAACCACATCGAAGGCGGCGTCGGGTGTGAAAGTGAGCAGCGCCTGGCGCAAGCCGCCCAGCATCGTGCGCCACCGTTCCCCTAAAAAGGCGTGATAATCGCTCCAGAATCGGCACTCGCGCGGGTCGGTCTCGATGGGTTTCTGCTTGCCGTCGGGCGTGGTCAGGTAGGGCAAGCCACGCTCGCCGTGCCAGAGCGGAATGAGCGCCGCCGCCTGCTCGAATCGGTTCAGCGCCGCGCTGGTGTCCCACGCCCGCTCCAGCTCGATCAGATCGCCATAGCGCAGCTTCAGGAAGCCCTGCCATTCGGCGCGGAACCGTTCCGATTCGGGGAAGGCGCGGGCAGCCTGCGGGTCCCACGCGCTTTCAATCAGCCAGCCGCGAAAGTTGCCTGCGGGCTTGCGGGATAGAAGCAGCGCAAGGAGCGCGTCCCGATAGCGATCCCAGCCCTCCCACAGGTCGGGCAGCGCGTTTTCGATGCGCGGGTACAGGAGCAGCACGCTCTCCGCGCTGTTGCCAATGGCTGCTACAGCGCGCCCGTCGGTCAGGGCAAGCGATAAGAGGGTTTGCAGGCTCGGCTGGTCGCGCGGGGCGAGCGCGAGCAACGCCCGATCCGCACGGGGGATCTGAACGGCGTAGGTTCCCGATTCGGTGCCGCGCAGCCGATACCGTTCAGGCAGGCATATCCAGCCGCGTGTGCGAGGCAACCCCGTGAGCCACAGCCGCCACTCCAGCCCGCTCTTCTCCAGCGTGTCCAGCAGACTGCTCCACTGTTCACGGCTGGGCAGTCCCGTCAGGCGCACCGCCACCTGCGTAATGCCCAGCGCTTTCAACTGCGCAAGCTGCTCGTCAATCGCCGCTGGCTGATAATCGATCGCGACGATAAGCGCCCGCTGCGCAGGCGCCGTCCCGTCAGCACCTGTCAGAAGCGCACCCGCCAGCAACGCAAGCAGGGCAATCCCGTACACCCGGCTCCGCCACCGCACCGTTTGCCAACCCACGCTGAACATTTTACCCGCGTTGTGGACGCGGCAGCCAGAACATCGATTCGGGCATGGCGCGACAGTACCACGACTCGCCCATGCGCCCAATCAGGTCCGACACCCGATTGTCCACGACGGGACCCTCTTTCAGCAGGTGCGTGGCGATATGGAAGCACAGCACCTCGCCAATCACATAGTTAGCGGCAAGCGGTCCTGTGCCATGCCGAACGATTTGAAAGAGGCGGCACTCCATCTGGATAGGGCTTTCCGCCACGCGATAGGGCTTCACGCGCTGGCTGGGTAGTGGGGTCAGACCCGCCTGCGCGAACTCGCTGATGCCGTACTCAAAATCGGCGGAGGTCTCGTTCATCTGCTGCGCCAGCTCGTAGGGTGCAATATTAACGACGAACTCGCCTGTCGCCTCCACATTGCGCAGAGTGTCTTTGGGGCGTCCATCGCGAAAGTTGGTGGGTGAGAACACCACCGATGGCGGGTTCGAGCCGCCCGCGTTGAAGAAGCTGAACGGCGCGAGGTTCGGCACACCATCGGGCGAAAGCGTGCTGACCCATGCAATTGGGCGCGGCGCCACACAACTGATCAGGAGCGCATAGGTCGCCCGCACGCCCAGCACCTCTGGCAAAAGCGTCTCCATCGGCATCATGGCTTTCATGGTACTCGCTTCGGCACTCCAAACCCGCTGAAAATGGAATTTTCCGAACAGCCTCCCAACCCCTTGACAAGAGGCATTCAACACGGGTACAATAGTAGACATCTGTATACCGACGGAGGGTAAGAAGATGGCGTTTAATGTGAGGCGGTACCTGATTCGGGTGCGTGGCGGGCAGGAGTACCTGCCAGTTGCCGCGCGCGTCGCATGGTTCAGAGACGAGCATCCCGACTGGAGCATCGAGACCGAGCTGGTGGAGTTGAACCTTGAGCGGCAGATAGCGGTCTTTCGTGCGACAATCAAGGACAATAACGGGCGCGTGATTGCGACCGCCACCCGCATGGAGACGGGCAACGACTTCGCCGACTTTCTGGAGAAGGCGGAGACAGGCGCGATCGGGCGTGCGCTGGCATTATGCGGCTACGGCACACAGTTTGCGCCCGAGCTGAGCGAAGGTGAACTCGCCGAGGGGCGGGTCGCCTACGCCGATTCGCCGCTGCCGCTGCGGGGCGAGTCAGCCCCACCTGCCGAAGAGCTGGTCTGCGCCGAGTGTGGACGCCCGCTGCGCCGCGCCCAGTATGACCTGAGCGTCACCAAGTTCGGGCGCCCCCTGTGCCCCAGCTGCCAGCGACAGACGCAACCGCGCACCGCGCAAACCTGATGGTAGAACAGATTGCCACCGAAAGCGGTGTCCGACTCGATAAGTGGCTGGCGGAGCAGGTGCCAGCCGTCAGTCGCCAGCGGTGGCAGGAGTGGATTGAGGCGGGCGGCGTGCGGGTCAACGGTCGGCGCGTTAAGCCCGCCTACAAACTGCACGCGGGCGACCGCATCGAGTTCAGCCTGCCACCCGACCGCCCGCCCCCGATCGACCTTCGCCCGGAGCCTATCCCGATAGAGATTGTGTACGAGGATGAGCATCTGCTGGTGGTGAACAAGCCGCGCGGGCTGACCGTCCATCCCGCGCCGGGTCATCCGCATGGCACGCTGGTGAACGCTTTGCTGGCGTATGCGCCGCGCCTCTCGCACGGCAGCGCGCCCTTTCGTCCGGGCATCGTCCATCGGCTGGACAAAGACACCACCGGACTGCTGATCGTCGCCCGTACGGATCGGGCGCATGCGCGGCTGACCGCCGATTTACAGCGTCGCGCGATTGAGCGTCGCTATCTTGCGCTGGTGTGGGGCGAGCCGAAAGCCGGTCAGTTCACGGTGGAGATGCCCATCGCGCGTCATCCTGTGCATCGCAAGCGAATGGCGGCGTTCTCGCCAGAGCGGGCGCCTGCGAACGCGCGTCCCGCCCGCACGCACTTTGTTGTGCGCCAGCGGTGGCGCGGCTTTGCCCTGCTGGAGGCGAAACTGGACACGGGACGCACGCATCAGGTGCGCGTTCACGCCAGCGCCGCAGGTCATCCCGTGGTGGGCGACCCACTCTATGGCGGGCGGCGACGGCTGCCCTCCGGGCTGTATCCCCCCGACGCCAGCGCCCGCCTGCAAGCTGCGCTGGACGCCCTGCAGGGTCAGCTGCTTCACGCCCACGCGCTCGCCTTCACTCACCCCATCACCGCCGAGCCGATGCGCTTCACTGCACCCCTGCCCGACGACTTCGAGCAAGTTCTCCATCTGCTCGTTTCTTGAGCGGGACGCTCAAGCTACGCGGGCGGTCAGGTAGACTCATGATGGCGATGCAGAGCGAGCTGTACGACATCACCTTCATCGGTGGGGGACCTGTCGGGCTGTTCGGCGCGTTCTATGCGGGGCTGCGGGGCATGCGTACCAAAATCATCGACAGCCTGCCCCAGCTGGGGGGTCAACTGGTCGCGCTCTACCCCGAAAAGTATATCTACGACATGCCCGGCTTCCCCGAAGTGCTGGCGAAGGACCTGGCGGAACAGCTGATTCGGCAAGCGATGCGCTTCCAGCCGACGGTGTGTCTGGAGGAGCGCGCCGAGAAGCTGATCCGCGAGGGCGACTACTGGGTCATCCTCACCAGCAAGGGCGTTCGGCACGCGACACGCACGGTGGTCATCTGTGCAGGCGCGGGCGCGTTCACACCCCGCCGCCTGAACGCCGAGGGCGTCGCCGAGTTCGAAGGACAGGGCGTCTACTACGGCGTGCGCGAGAAGGCGCTCTTCGCCGATAAACGCCTGCTGATTGTCGGTGGGGGCGACTCCGCCGTCGACTGGGCGCTTAACCTCTACCCGATTGCCCGCGAAACGACGCTCATCCATCGCCGCCACGAGTTCCGTGCGCACGAGCAGAGCGTGCGCCTGCTGCGCCAATCGCCCGTGCGCGTCCTCACCCCCTACGAACTGCGCCGCGTCAAAGGCGACGGCAGCGTGCAGTCCGCCGTCATCTTCCATAACCAGACTCACACCGAGCTGGAGCTGCCTGTCGACGCCGTGATTCTCAATCTCGGCTTCGTCGCCAGCCTCGGTCCCATCAAGCAGTGGGGGCTGGAACTCGAAGGCAACGCCATCAAGGTCGACCGCTTCATGCGGACGAACCTGCCCGGCGTGTACGCCGCGGGCGACGGCTGCACCTACGAGGGCAAGCTCAAGCTGCTGGCGACGGGCGTCGGCGAGGTGTGCATCGCCGTTAACCACGCCAAGCATCTGCTCGACCCCAGCGCGAAGATGTTCCCCGGACACAGCAGCGATATGACGCTCCCTCCACTGTTGTACCCGTCCTCACAGGCGGGTGAGGATTGAAATGGGTATACTGCTATAACGATGAGTGCGGCAACTCGCTATACGCTGGAGACCGAGGTCAAGTATGTGAAAGGCGTGGGCGAGAAAATCGCTCAACTGCTGGCGAAGCTCAACATCTACACGCTGAACGATCTGCTCTATCACCTGCCGCGCCGCTATGAAGACCGCACCCAGTTCCGCAAAATCCGCCACGCGCGCCCCGGCGAAGCCGCCACCTTCGCTGGCAGGCTCGTCACCGTCGACAACATCAAGGTGCGCAACAACATGACCCTCACCAAAGCCTTCATTGACGACGGCACAGGCGCCATCGAGCTGGTCTGGTACAACCAGCCCTACATGAAGGACACCCTCCTGCGCGTGCGCGACCGCCGTCTTGTGGTCTACGGCGTGGTCAAGGAGAGCGGCTGGGGACTGCAAATCGAAACGCCCGAATGGGAGGATATTGGCGACGACACCGACATGAACGAGCTATTGCACGCGAATCGCGTGGTGCCCATCTACCCCTTGACGGAGGGGCTGGGACAGAAGCGAATGCGCCAGATTCTCTATAACGCGCTCCAGCATGCGCACCTTGTGCCCGAGCTGCTGCCCGCCGACCTGCGTACACGCCTGCAACTGATGCCCGTTCAGGAAGCCATCCAGCAGGTTCACTTCCCCGACAGCATGGAGCGTATCGAACCCGCGCGGCAACGGCTGGTGTTCGAAGAGTTCTTTTTATTGCAGTTAGGCATCGGGCTTCAGCGTCAGCAGCTGATGCAGGAGCGCGGGATCGCGATGCGCATCGACGCCGAACGGCTGATGGCGCGGTTGCATCAGCTGGCGCCGTTCGAACTCACGAACGCGCAGGTGCGCGTGATTCGCGAAATCTGGGACGATATGGCGCGTCCACACCCGATGAACCGCCTCCTGCAGGGTGATGTGGGGTCGGGCAAGACGATAGTCGCCGCCGCTGCGATTATGGCAGCGGTGGACAATCAGTATCAGGCGGCGATTATGGCGCCCACCGAGATACTGGCGGAACAGCACTATATTGTGTTGCATCGGCTGTTCCAGCCGCTGGGCATCACGGTGGAGCTGCTGGTGGGTCGGCTGACCCCGCGCCAGCGGGCGCAGGCGCGCGAGCGCATCGCCACAGGGCGCGGCATGGTCGCCGTCGGCACCCACGCGCTTATTCAGGAAGGGGTCGAGTTCGCCCGACTGGGGCTGGCAATCATCGACGAACAGCACCGCTTCGGCGTGCTGCAGCGAGCCGCCCTGCGCGATAAGGGCGTCATGCCCCATGTGCTGGTGATGACCGCCACGCCCATCCCCCGCACGCTCACGCTCACCCTCTACGGCGAACTCGATGTGTCCATCTTAGATGAGATGCCGCCCGGACGCAAGCCTGTCAAAACGCACTGGAAACTGCCCGAAGAGCGATTGAAGGTGTACGCGGGCGTGCGCCAGCTGGTGGAGCAGGGGCGCCAGGCATATGTCATCTGCCCGCTGATCGACGAATCGGACAAGCTGCAGGTACGCGCCGCCGAAGAGATGGCGGAACATCTGCGCAAGGATGTGTTTCCCGACCTGCGCGTGGGACTTCTGCACGGGCGCATGCGCCCCGCCGAAAAGGAGGAAGTCATGGAAGCCTTCCGCGCGGGCGAGCTGGATATTCTGGTCTCCACCACCGTGATCGAGGTGGGCGTCGATGTGCCGAACGCCGCCGTGATTGTGATTGAGGACGCCGACCGATTCGGGCTGGCGCAGCTGCACCAGTTGCGCGGGCGTGTCGGGCGCAGTATCCATCAATCCTACTGCGTGCTGATTGGCAACCCGAAGGGCGAGGAGGGGCGACGCCGACTGGAGATTCTGACCCGCACCAATAACGGCTTTATCATTGCGGAGGAGGATTTGCGCCTGCGCGGTCCGGGCGAGATTTACGGCACGCGCCAGAGCGGGATGCCCTCGTTCCGTGTGGCGGATCTGGTCAAGGATATGCGACTGCTGGAGGTGGCGCGTCAGGAGGCGTTCCGTCTACTGGAGCGCGACCCCGACCTCAGCCGCCCGGAGCATCAGCCCCTGCGCGAAGCCGTCGAACGCGCCCGCCACCGCTTCGCGATCGCAACGGTGAGTTAGCGATCCCTCCACCTCAGTTCCTCTTGACAACAGTGCCCTCAAGTCAGGTATAATAGAGCCACTCAAAAACGGGAACCTGCTGACCAGCAGTTGCCGTATAGCCAGAATAGATAACAGACGGAGGGAGACAGCGATGGCAAAAGTCGTGGGTATCGATCTGGGCACAACGAACTCGGTGGTTGCCGTGCTGGAGGGCGGCGAGCCCGTGGTCATTCCGACCGCAGAGGGCGGACGGCTCTGCCCCTCAGTTGTCGGCTTCACCAAAACGGGCGAACGACTCATCGGCGCACCCGCCAAGCGCCAGGCAATCGTCAACCCCGAAAACACCATCTTCTCTATCAAGCGCTTCATGGGGCGACGCTACGATGAGGTGGAAGAGGAGCGCAAGCGCGTGCCCTACAAGGTGATTGCCGACCCCAAAGGCGATGCGGCGGTCTACATCCCCGCGGTGGACAAAACCTATCGCCCCGAAGAGATTTCGGCGATGATTTTGCAAAAGCTCAAGGCGGACGCCGAAGCCTATCTGGGCGAGCCAGTGACGGCAGCGGTCATCACCGTGCCCGCCTACTTCAACGACGCCCAGCGCACCGCCACCAAGAACGCGGGCGAAATCGCGGGGCTGAAAGTGCTGCGCATCATCAACGAGCCGACCGCCGCCGCGCTCGCCTACGGACTCGATAAAAAGAGCAACGAGACCATTCTCGTGTTCGATCTGGGCGGCGGCACTTTCGATGTGTCGATCCTGGAGGTCGGCGACGGCGTGTTCGAAGTCAAGGCGACCGCGGGCGACACCCATCTCGGCGGCGACGACTTCGACCAGCGCATCGTCGATTACCTTGCCGATGAGTTCAAGCGCGAGCATGGGATCGACCTGCGCCAGGATCGGCAGGCGTTGCAGCGCCTCAAAGAAGCCGCCGAACGCGCCAAGATCGAGCTCTCCAGCGTCACCACCACCACGATTAACCTACCGTTCATCACGGCGGACGCCAGCGGTCCGAAGCATCTCGATATGACGCTCACCCGCGCCAAGTTCGAGGAGCTGTGCGCCGACCTGTTTGAACGCCTCAAGGGTCCGATGTTCCGTGCGCTGGAGGACGCAGGGCTGAAGCCGACCGATGTGGACGAGGTGATCCTGGTGGGCGGCTCCACGCGCATCCCCAGAGTGCAGGAGATGGTGCGCCAGATCACGGGCAAGGAGCCGCACAAGGGCGTGAACCCCGACGAAGTGGTCGCCGTCGGCGCCGCCATTCAGGCGGGCGTGTTGTCGGGCGAGGTGAAAGATATCGTGCTGCTGGATGTAACGCCCCTCTCGCTCGGCATCGAGACCAAAGGCGGCATCTTTACCGTGCTGGTGCCCCGCAACACCACCATCCCGACGCGCAAGTCGGAAATCTTCACTACTGCCGCCGACGGGCAGACCAGCGTGGAGGTGCGCGTCTATCAGGGCGAGCGACCGATGGCGCGCGATAACCGCCTGCTCGGCGTGTTCCATCTGGACGGCATCCCGCCTGCGCCCGCGGGCGTGCCCCAGATCGAGGTCACCTTCGACATCGACGCCAACGGCATCCTGAATGTTACCGCCAAGGACCTCGGCACGGGGCGCCAGCAGAGCATCCGCATCACGGGTTCCACCAACCTCTCGCGCGAGGAGGTGGAGCGGATGATCAAAGAGGCGGAGGCGAACGCCGAGCGCGACCGCCAGGCACGCGAGCGCGCCGAACTGCTCAACCGCGCCGACCGACTCACCTACGATGTGGAGCGCCTCCTGCGCGAACACGGCGATAAGGTCGCAGCGGGCGACCGCGAACGCGCCGAAACGCTCATCCGCGACCTGCGCAGCGCCATCCAGACACAGGACCACGAGCGCGTGCAGTCGCTGATGAGCGAGCTGGAACAGCTCAGCTACCGAATCACCGAGCAGATGTATCAGCGCGTCGCGGCGGAGCCGTCGGGCAGCACAGGCAGCAGCACCGACGGCAGCACCCGCTCCAGTGGCGATGATGTGATCGACGCCGAGTATCGCGAGTCGTAAAGGCGACCCCCTCTCCCCCGCACACGGGGGAGAGGGCACGGCTGAGGAGGCAACAGCAGCCCGTATCGGGGTGAACAAGCGATGCGAGGGTTCAAAGACTACTATGCGATTCTTGGGGTACCGCGCAACGCCACCGAGAAGGAGATCAAGGCGGCGTATCGCCGACTCGCGCGCCAGTATCACCCCGATGTGAACCCCGGCGACAAGCAAGCGGAAGAGAAGTTCAAGGAGATTAATGAGGCGTATCAGGTGCTGTCCGACCCCGAAAAGCGCGCCGCTTACGACCGCTACGGCGAGCAGTGGCAAGCCTATCAGCGCATGCGCGAGCAGTACGGCGAGGGCTTCGACGGCGCGCCCTGGGGCGCCGAGATGCCCTTCACCAGCTTCGCCGAGTTCATCGAACAGCTTCTGCGCGGCGGTGGCGGCACCACCTTCGGCTTCCGCACCGCCCCCCGCGACATCGAACACACGCTCGAAATCAGCCTCGACGAAGCCATTCGGGGCACAACCCGCACCATCCGCCTGAACACAGAAGAGATTTGCTCGCGCTGTGGCGGCACAGGCGAGAGCACGGAGCGTCGCCAGAGCTGCCCCGCCTGCGGCGGGCGCGGACGCCGACGGTTCAGCCTGCTCGGCGTGGAGATGCCCTGCGATGAGTGCGACGGCACCGGGCGCGTCGGCGCACCCTGCGGTCAGTGTCGTGGCAGAGGCGTCGTTCAGCGCACTCGCCAGCTGACCGTCACGGTGCCGCCGGGCGTCGCCGAGGGGCAGCGCCTGCGACTCGCCGGCGAGGGACTGCCCGGCAGCGATGGGCGACGCGGCGATCTGTACCTGCGCATCAAAATCGCGCCCGACCCGCGCTTCGAACGGCAGGGCAACGACCTCTACACCGAAGTCGATGTGGACTATCTCACTGCCGCGCTCGGCGGCGAGGTAAGCGTGCCCACGCCCACTGGCACCGTGACGATGAAAATCCCGCCCGGCACCCAGAGCGGCACCCGCTTCCGACTGGCAGGCAAGGGCATCCCGCTCGCCGGCGGTCAGCGCGGCGACCTGTACGCGCGCGTCCGCATCACCGTGCCCAAACATCTCAGCCCGCGCGAACGCGAACTGCTGGAACAGATTCGAAACCTGCGCTCGGAGGTGAAACACCCATGAGAAAGCAGACCCCATCCGAAGAGCCTGTGTATCTGATTGGCGTCGCGGCGCGCATGTGCGGACTGCACCCGCAGACCCTGCGCCTCTACGAGCGGCTGGGGCTGATCCAGCCCCACCGCGTCGGCAACAGCAAACGCCTCTACTCGGAAGCCGACATCGCCCGCCTGCGCCGCATCCAGCACCTCACACAGCACCTCGGCGTCAACCTCGCAGGCGTCGAAGTCATCCTGCGCCTGTTAGACCGCATGGAACGCATGAACCAGGAGATGGAGCAGCTGGTTGAACTGATGAACGCGCGCATCCGCCAGCTCATTCAGGAACATAACCTGCCCGTCGATATCGAACAGTTTCTGATCCGCTTTGAACGCTATGAGTCGGAAGCCGAATAGCTCAAAACCCCTCTCCCCCGCTGAGAGCGAGAGCGTTTTCGTTGAATCCCTCTCCCCCAGTAGGGGAGAGGGTACGGGTGTGGGGGCAACCTGCTGGCACACGCACTCCCCTGAACAGACCGAAGCGGTGGGCGCGGAGATTGCCCGCCAGCTCCATCCCGACACGCTGATCTCAGTGAGCGGCGCACTGGGCGCGGGCAAGACCACGCTCATTCGCGGGCTGTGCCGCGCGCTCGGCATCACCGAGCCGATTCGCAGCCCCACCTTCACCCTCGTGAACGAATACACCATCCGCCAGCCATCCACGCTCGCCGGGCTGCCCCTGTTCCATCTCGACCTCTACCGCATCGAGAGCGCGGCGCAACTGCACACGCTGGGGCTGGACGAACTGCTGGAGCGCGGCGGTATTACCCTCATCGAGTGGGGCGAAACCCTGCCCGCGCTCGGCTTCGACTACACACCCCGCCACCACTGGCACATCACCATCCAGCCCCAACCCGACGAAAGCCGTACCATCACGCTCAGCCAGCGAAGCTAATCGCATCACAAAAACGCCAGTGCGACCTCGCTGTGCCAGAGCAGACCCTCGTCAGTGAGGCGAACACGCGAGCCATCCTGAACCAGCCAGCCCCGCCGCCTCAGCTGCTCCAGCACAGGGCGATAATGCGCCTGCACGGGCAAACCGTAACGCGCCTCTAACCGCGCCAGATCGATACCCTCCACCATGCGCAAGCCCAGCATGAGCGTCTCCGCGACCGAATCCCAGCCTGTGAGCCGTTCGCTTTCCATCTCCAGCGGCTCGCCCGTCAGCACGCGCCGCACATATTCGCGCGGATGCTTGATATTCATCCAGCGGCGCCCCTCATAGTACGAGACCGCGCCCGGCCCAAAGCCCAGATACGGTAAATTGTGCCAGTAAATCAGGTTATGGCGACACTCATAGCCGGGCAGGGCGTAATTCGATATCTCATACTGGCGATAGCCCGCCTCGCGCGTGAGGCGCTGTGCCAGCCGATACATCGCCACCTGCACCTCCTCATCGGGCAGGCTCAGCTGCCCCTTCCGATAGAGGTGATAGAAGCGCGTGTTTGGCTCCAGCATCAGCGCGTACAGCGACAGATGTTCGGGGCGCATGGCAATCGCCTGCCGGAGGTTCGACTCCCATCGCTCCAGCGTCTGGTCAGGCAGGGCGAAGATCAAATCCAGATTGATGTTCTCGAAGCCTGCCTCGCGCGCCCATTCGTAGCTTTCGCACACTTCGCGCGGGCTGTGGATACGCTCCATGCGCTTCAGCTCGGCTTCATCGAACGACTGCACGCCGAAGCTGAGCCGATTGAAGCCTGCCTGCCGCAGAATCCGCAGCTGCGCCCGATCGACACTGCCAGGGTTCGCCTCGACGGTGATTTCGGCGTCGGGGTCGATGTCGAACCGTTGATACAGATGCTCCAGAATGCGGGCGAGCGTGTTGCCGTCCAGAAAGGTGGGCGTGCCGCCGCCGAAGAAGACCGTGCTGGCTCGCGCGCCCCCGTAAGGGCAACGCTCAATCTCTAAAAGGAGCGCGTCCACAAAGGCAGACGCCAGCTTTCCCAGCCCCGCATAGGAGTTGAAATCGCAGTACCCGCATTTATGGTGGCAGAACGGGATATGCACATAGAGACCGAGCGCGTTCATCACCATAAGGATACCCGCCTCTGGTAAACCGCTGAATCGAGCGGGTCGTTTGGGGTAGAGAGGCGGCGAGGCTTTGCCGATAATGCTGGCTGATGATACGCGGGCTGTATGTGGCAGCCGAAGGAATGGCAGCCCGACAGAAAGCACAGGATGTGCTCGCGGCGAATCTGGCAAATGTGAACACCAGCGGCTTCAAAGCCGACCGACCCGTTTTCGAGACCGCCTATGAACGCGCGCTTTATCGCGTGGAGGGTGCGTATAGCCAGCCTATCGGCAGCCTCTCCGCCGGCGCACGGCTCGCCACCACCTACACCGTCCTCCAACCTGGACCGCTCATGCACACGGGCAACCCGCTCGATGTGGCGATAGAGGGCGAGGGCTATTTCGCGGTGCAGACACCCGCTGGCGTGCGCTACACGCGCAACGGTGCGTTCTCACTGAGTGCCGATGGCACGCTCATCACGCGCGAGGGGTTCCCCGTGCTGGGCGTTCAGGGTGCGATTCGCATCCCGCGCACGGCTACACTCCAGATCGGTGAGGACGGCATCGTTCGCGCCGACGGGAAGGCGATCGATAAACTGCTTATCGTGCAGGGCAATCTGCGCAAAGACCCCGACGGCTGGCTTGTCGGCGACACCACACCCGTGCCCAACCCACGCATCGCCACAGGCACGCTCGAAGCGTCCAATGTGAACATCGTGCGTGAGATGGTGGAGATGATCGAGCATCTGCGCGCCTACGAGACCCATCAGAAAACGATTCAGGCGCAGGACGAAACCCTCGCCCGCGCCATTAACGAACTCGCACGCATTTAAATCCCCCTCTCCCCTCTGGGGAGAGGGGATGGGTGAGGGGCATCTAACAGTGAGGTGATAGCGATGATACGCGCACTGCACACAGCGGCAGCAGGAATGGAAACCCAGCAGTTCAACATCGATGTGATTGCGAACAATCTGGCGAATGTGAACACGACGGGCTTCAAGGCGGTACGCGCCGATTTTGAGGATTTGATCTATCAGACCCTGCGTCCGGCAGGCGCGAGCGTGGCGGGCGGGGCGCAGGTGCCCAGCGGTCTGCAGGTCGGTCTGGGCGCGCGCCCTGCCGCCACCTACGGGCTGTTCACGCCGGGCGCTCTGCAGGTCACGGGCAACCCGCTCGATATGGCGATTGAGGGCGACGGCTTCTTCAAGGTACTGATGCCCGATGGAAGCATCGCTTACACGCGCGACGGCGCCTTCAAGCTGGACAGCCAGGGTCGGCTCGTCACCTCGATGGGCTACCCGCTGGAGCCTGAGATTATCATCCCTCCCGATGTGCAGGAGGTTCTGGTCGGGCGCGACGGCACCATTTCCGTTCGGCGTGGCGGGCAGGAAGGGCTGGAGGAAATCGGACAGATCACGCTGGCGCGCTTCGTGAACCCGGCGGGGCTAAGCCGTATCGGGCTGAACCTCTATCGCGCCACGCCCGCCTCTGGCGAAGCCATCGAAGGCACGCCGGGCACCAACGGGCTGGGCGAACTGAGCGGCGGTAGTCTGGAGGCGTCCAATGTGCAGATTGTGGAGGAGATGGTACGCCTGATTATGGCACAGCGAGCCTACGAGGTGAACTCCCGCGCCATTCAGACCGCCGACGAAATGCTGGCGGTCGCCAAAGACCTGAAGCGATAAGCCAGTGGCGGACTGCCGTACGCCCTTATCTCAGGGGGCATCAGCGCCCTGGGCGGTGCCGGGCTGGTTCGCGCCGGGCGCACGCTGCGCCTCGCTACCAAAAGTTTTGCGCACAACCTGATCCTCGCGCGAACTACCCGTGCTGCTCCAGAGCCACCAGCCCGCCAGCGCAATCGCCAGCACAACCAGTATCACAAATACCCAGGTCGGGACCTCTCGCTTCATTACCTGACCTCCTGTTGATGGGATGCGAGCATCGGCTCACATTGTCGGTTTGCACATGTTGTCGATGGTCTGGTTATCGCCCGGATAGGCGGTCATCACATTCCAGTGAACATCGGCAGCGTTGAAATTGACGCAGGTGAAGTTCTGCGTATTACTGCTCACTCGCTGGACGACCATGCCGCGATGCTGGGTGACAGAGATTCGAACGCGGTTATCCCCTGCCAGCTGCTCGATCTGGGGATCGCGGCGCACGGGGAACCATTTGGAGTGCCCATCGGTGAAAGTGATGTTGTGCCCCTCATGGCGTCCCGAAATGCCGAACCAGGTGTTGACAGGTCCAGAGGGATTGATCCAGTAGCCGCCGCCTCCGGCGCAGTCCGTCACCCCATCGGTAAACAGCACCATTTTGGCAGATTCGCGGATACGGGCTGAATGCACATAGTGTTGCGGACAGCCCGCATCACAGCCGCCTGGCGCGCTACAGGGTTCCCAGTAAGCCGAGCAACCCGGGTCGGTGGTCCGATCACACTGCCAGTAGGGGGCAAAAAATTTGTTCATCCCGATGGGCATCGCGCGTCGATCGGTGTGCTGATTCCCACAGGGTGGGGGATTAATTTCGGGGTCTTCCGGCACAGGCACATTCGCCATGAATCGAAAGCCTGCCCGTGCAATCGCGGCAGAAGGGCAGAGAAAGACGCCCTTATCTTTAACATAGGGATAGATCTGGCGCGACCAGAGCGAATTGGCGATGGCGCCGCGCCCCCAGCACCCACCACTGACCAGTTCAGGGAAATATTCATCGTAGTCCTGAATATACATCGTCACGGCGTTGCCCAGCTGACGCAGATTGTTCAGGCACTGGGTCTTGCGAGCGCTCTCCCGCGCACGCGCAAACACAGGGAACAATATCGCCGCCAGAATGGCGATAATCGCAATCACGACCAGCAACTCTATCAGCGTAAAACCATGCCGCCTCATCGTTGAACCTCCTTCGCTACAGGATGCCCCATCCTCCTGTAGAAATACGCTCTTTAGAAATACGCTGTCCCGAGCCCGTTTCCTTCAAAAAAGAAGCTTCGGGAGCCGCGTGAATCGGTGTGCAGCCCTCACAGGGTAGAACCTCTTCAGCGTCCACCTGTGGGGTATTGTGGTGCCTGGGCAGGTGGTCCCTGCTCCTCCATCTGGCGTTCCATCGCGCCTTTCTTGCCGCCAGGAAAGAGCTCGATCCGCCCTTTGACCTCGCCCTGCTCCTGTCGGAAGGAACGATAGCCCGAGTAGGCAGCCACCGCCACCGCCAGCACCACCAGCACAATCAGCGCGATCAGTTTCGTGCGATCGTCCATGTCAGTTCCCCTTGTAGCGTTCGTCCCAGTGGATCAGATTACGGCGCAGTTGCTGGGCTGCAGTTTGATCCCAGGGCCAGTACATGATCGACTTGCGGTTCATCGGCTTGGTATGCCCATCGGCAAAGCCAAAGTTGGTCAGCTTCTGATGGGCGCCGATGGTCATGCGAGCATCGCAGTTGCCACACCAGTTGAAGCAGAAGGTGTTGGGCGCATCGGGCCAGCTCGGATCGGCAATGTTGCGATTATCCCAGCGCCAGTATGCCATATACCGTCCGTAACTCACGGTGGTCCAGAGTTCATACAGCACGATGGTCTCCGCAGGACGCCCAATCACAGCGGTTGGGCGCGAGTCCTCGCTGGCATAGTACGCACAAACTCCAAAGGTGGCTGAATCGTGCCACGCACCGCTCTGGTAGTGCGTCCAGGAATAACTGATTGGAAACCAGATACCTGCAGGACCTGTGCAGTCGTCGCGGGGCACATTATCGCTGGGACAGGAAAAAACGCCCCGATTCTTCACATAGGGCATCAGCATATCCTCAGCTCCAAACGCCTGATCGGGTCCGTTAGGATCGTTGTTAAACCGACGCTCGCCACTCAGTAGGCGATGGAACTTCTCCTCGTAGTCCTGCTGGTACATGAACGCAGAGATAAGCATCTGCTTCATGTTGGAGGTGCATGTTGTCTGGCGCGCTTTCTCGCGTACCTGGGCAAACACAGGGAACAATATCGCCGCCAGAATGGCGATAATCGCAATCACGACCAGCAGCTCAATGAGTGTGAATCCGGCTTTTCTCATAGCGAATCTCCTTCTCGCTGGGCAGCCCCATTCCTCCAGCACTTGCATTATACCCTGTCTTTAAGGTGTTTCCTGCAGGCATCGAGAGAACACTGGGAGACTGTTGCCTATCACGCGCTGGTATCATCGCCGCTACGCCTCCATCAGCGGCGACTGGCGAGGCGACCGACAACCGCTACTGGGCGCGCGACTGGTGATCCGCAGGCGCCGGCAGTTCGATAAGGTTCACAGCGGGCGGTAGAGAATCGGGCAGGCGGCAGGTGAACAGCAGCACCTGCGTGTGTTGCGTTATGCGGGTGAGCAGTTCCATCGCCGCCTGCAACCGCTCCGAATCGAAAGCAAGAAACGGGTCATCTAACAGCAGGGGCAGGCGGCGGTCGCCAGCGAGCGCGTCGCACAGCCCCAATCGGCACGCGAAGAAGATTTGATCGAGCGTGCCCGCGCTCCAGCCCGATTCGCGTGGGTCAGCGTTCAGCCAGTCGCCCGCCTGCGGATGATACACCTGAAAGAGCAGCCCATCGCCCATCTGCACCTGCGTGTAGCGCCCGCAGGTCAGCGCGGGCAGATAGATTTCTATGCGCGGTTTCAACAGCGGGCTTAAGTCGCTCAAATAACGGCGGTTCGCCTCTATCAGCAGTTCGCGCGTGAGCCGGAGCCGTTCGCGGCGGCGCTCCAGCGCGGCGATTTGCTCCTCCAGCTGTTGCCGTTGCAGGCGCAGTTCGGCAGGGTCATGTTCGAGCTGGAGCTGGTTCAGAGCGCCTTCGAGACGCAGCTTCTCCTGCATAGCCTGCTCCTGTTCGGCGAGCAACGCCTGCAGGCGGTGCTGGCGCTGGAGCCACTCTTCAGGTGGACGATTCGCGAGCTGCTCTGTCAGCGGGTCGCGGCTCAGCTCACTCTCCCGCGCGTGCAGTTCGATGGCGAGCTGGTTCCATCGCTGGCGCAACTGGTCAGGGTCATGCGCTTGCAATAGCCCCTCACGCTGGCTCTGGAGGCTTTCCTGCTCGCTGCACAGCCGTCGATACTGCTGATAACGCTCCCGAAACCGTTCGATGAGGCGATCCACCGCGCCGCTGGTGTCGGGTTCGAACCTGTCTTCTTGCGGGAGCATCGCGAGCAGCCGTTGCTGGGCGCTCTGACGCTGCTGGCGGGCGTTTTCGAGCCGTTGCTCCAGCTGGCGACGCTGGCTGTCCAGCTCGCGGGCGTTCGCAGGGCGCCACAGCAGCATCAGCAGCAGCGTGAGGCAGCCCAGCCCGATCGCGGCGCCGCCTATCAGCCCATTCACGGGTACGAGCGAGACGCCTGTTAGCACGAGCGCGACGCCCATCAGACCCAGCCCTGCTCGTGCCCGCTGGTGGGCAATCAGCCGCTCGGTGTGCGGGCGCAACTGCTGGAGCTGTGCCTCCGCCTGCTGCTCCTCACGAGCGGTCTGTTCATACTGCTGGACAAGGGGCAGAACCTGCTGCTCATAGAAGTTGTCGGGCAGCGCGAGGAACGCTCCATACTCCTGCTGGAGCCTGTTTTGCAGGCGTTGCAGGTCCGAATCGATGCGTTCGAGGGTGTCCAGCACGCGCCGCAGCTGCTCGGCGTCCGCCCGCACGCGCTCACGGTGCTGAATCGCCTGCCAGCGTTCGAGCAGCGCCTGCTCCTGCTCGATGAGCTGCTGGTATTGAGCGATTTGCTCGGTGAGTGTCTGCAGGCGCTGGCGATGTTCGCGAATCTGCTGGGCGGCTCGCTCTGCCTGCTGGAGTGCAGTGGTGCGCTCGGCTCGCTGCTGATGCAGGCTCTCCAGCTGCCTGTCCACCGACCTGATTTCGTCCTGCAGGAGCTTGAGGATGCGTTCGAGGTCGGTCATGAGGGCGTCCTCACGCAGTTGCTGCTGGAGCGAGTTGAGGCTCTTTTTATCGGTGGCGATCGCGCTCAGCTCGTGCTGGCGGATGCAGGCGGTGGCGAGGTAGACCTCACGCGATACACCCCACAGCTGCTCCCAGCGCTGTAATGCCTCTTTGCCTTCGATAGCCCCCTCACCTGCACTCTCTCCCCCACTGGTGGGAGAGAAGGATTGCAGAACCCCCTCTCCCACAGCACTAAGAGAGGGGGAAAGGGGGTGAGGGCTTGAAATAACCCTAAACTCCGAGCGGCGGGCGGGATCATCAGGCGCGTAGCGTTTGTAGAGGCAGAGCCGACACTCGTCACTCTCCAGCTCCAGCCAGAGTTGCCAGCCGCCGGGGTGCCCGAAGGCGACGCGCTCGCTCAGTTCCCGCGCCATGCTGAACGGGTTCGCATAGAGGGCGTCCAGCAGCGCATTCAGCAGGGTGCTTTTGCCCGATTCGTTCGGTCCGCAGATGAGGTTCAGCCCCTCACCGAACTGGCACTCAAATGGCTGGCGGAATCGGCGATAGCCTTCCAGTCGCAGGCGCACGAACCGCATCAGAGCCGCCCTCCCCGCAGCAGATAGAGTCCGAGCTGCAGAACCTCGTCCAGCAGTTCAGCGGGTTGCGCCGCCTGCGCTTTGCGCTCGGCGACGACCGACGCGAACACCTGCTCGAACGGATTGCCCGCCTGAAGCTCGCCCATCTGAAAAGCCGATTCGACCTTCAGCCACAGGCAGAACGGCTGCAGTCGCTGCTCGAGCTCCAGCGGGTCCAGCGGTTCGGGGTTGCGCCACCTGCCCGTGAGGCGCAGGTGGGCAACGGTGGCAGGCGTGAGCCGTTCCCGAATCGCCTCCATCAGCTGCTGACTGTCCTCAAAAGCGTCCAGTTCGAGGCTCAGCGTCGCGTTGCATACCTCCCCCACCTGAACCACCTGCACCTGCGCGGGCTGACCACGCTCCAGATCAACAATCAGCACCCTGCCGGGCAGTTGCTGGTCGGGCAGTATCATTTCGGGCGCACCGCTGTACCAGCAAACGACACCATTACAGGAACAGTCGCGCGGGGAGTGCCAGTCACCCAGCGCGATATAGTCCAGCTGGCTGGCGCCAATCATCGCGGGTGTGAGGTCGCCCTGACCGTCGGGCGTGGGCAGGGAGCCGTGTAGCAGCGCGATTTGAAACGGTGCGCCATTCGGCTCGCGCGCGAGCAGGCGCACCCACTCGTGCTGAGTGCTTGCAGGGCAGGCAACGATGTCCAGTTCCAGCATGGACAGCTCATAACGCTCAGCACGGGGCAAAAAATGTACATTCGGCGGTAGAGCCTGCTCCAGAAATGGATGGCGCTCCGCAGGGTCATGGTTGCCAGGGATAATCAGCACGGGCAGTCGCGTCGCGCCGAGATGGTCCACAGCACGGCTCACCCACTGGCGGGCGACGCGCGGTGAGTCGAACAGGTCGCCCGCAATCAGAATCGCATGGCACTCCTGCTGGCGGGCGATGTTAATGAGCCGTTCGAAGGTGCGCAGCAGGCGTTGTTGATGCTCGGCAGCGCGTTCGCCCAGATAGCCGAACGCTCGTCCCAGATGCACATCCGCTGTGTGCAACAGCCTGACCGCCATCCCTGTCACCTGCTCCTGCGAACTGCGGGCATGATACCCTCTTCATCGGCTTCGCAGATGCTTGAGGTGCGGGCGGGCATAGGCTTCGATCAGGCTCGCCAGCCCCGCCACGAAAGCGACCAGCGCCAGCCCTGCGCCCGCAATCACCTGCAGCGTGTTCCCGTGCCGAATCTCGGCGCAGGTGTAGGTGATGAAGTAGATGCCCAGCGCGAACAGCAGCACCGCCGACGCCCAGCGCGGCGGCGTCGGACGACCCATGCCCATCGCGCTGACCGCACACAGCAGACCCACCAGCAGCCACAGCCAGCGATCCACAGGCTCCAGCCCACCAAACGGCGCGTCCGCCCACGAACCCAGCGACTTGGACAGAAAATAGAGGCTCAAGCCATAGCCGAACAGAATGAGCAGCGGATGGCGCAGGGTCGGGTGAAAGAAGCCCAGCCCGACCAGCAACGCCAGCAGCAGCGCGTGGCGCCGCACGATGCCCACCTCCTGCAGCCAGTAGGCTGCCACCACGCCCACCACCGCCAGCAACAGCGGCAGCCACCGATACCGCCACGCCTCCGACTGCCACAACACCCCCATCACTCCTCTGGTATGGATCGATACATCTGCTGATACTCCTCTATCTTCTTTTTCAACTCCGGCGGCAACTGATCAAAGGTCACCGGCTTACCGTCATTCAGCAGCCGATAATCGGCAAGACGAGCACCCCCGTAGTAGCTACCTGACGAGGGCAGCTCGATCACAAACGGCGCCATCTGCACCACCAGCGCGAACGACTTCCGCACCGCTGGCATCAGCGGCGAGTTTTTGTAGCGCTCAATCCTCTGCTGATAGTACTGGCGTACCCACTCGTTCGCTGTGAAGCGTTTCTCGTCGGTGAAGACGAACATCGCCATCGCCAGATCCATGGCTTCTCTGAAGTCCGACCAGACGCCCGCTTTGCGCCGCGTGAAGACACCCATCTCCTCTTCCTTATCTGCCGTTTTGAGGACAGCGTTTGGCGGCAAGCCGTCGGGATAGACTGCATGCACCAGCTCGGTAGCGGGCAAATCGGAGAGCCGAACCAACTGCCCGGAGGCGAGAGTTTGCTCAGCAACCCACCTGTAGTCCCGCTCAAGGGTCGAATCGCTGTAGTAAATATCTTTAATCAGTTGCTCCCGCTGGTAGGGGGTGAGCGCATTAATCGCCAGCGTACCGCCTGACTGCAGATGTTGCAGCTGCGCGGGCGTCAGGCTTCGCAGAAGGCGCAGGTTAGCCTGAACGAAGTCGCTGACTATAAACGAATCGCCCTGTAGCATGTCCAGGTAACTATCCAGCAGCCAGTAATCGTGCTGAACGGGTTCGCAGAGTTTTAGCAACGCGAGGGAATGCTCCAGCCGAATATAGCCCTGCTTCAGAATGTTGTTGAGCAGTTCGCTCAGCGCCTTTCGGTCGACACGCGCGCCCCATTCATAGGAAGACCATCGGAGCTTGATTAAAATCACACGCTCCGTCTCCTGCTGTTGATAGGACCACTCCAGCCAGCTGGTAAACCTGGACAGCTCCGCGCGTACCAGAGCGATTCTTATCCATACACACAGACTATCGGGGACATGCGCAACGAGGTTTTTGTTTTTGTGCCGTGCATAGGCGCGCAGCACATCGGAGGGGATAAGGCTCAGCGGCTCGGTCTGGGCAGGATCGAGAATGGGCGGGAGGGGCGTCGGCTCGGTGGCGCGTTCCATCGCCCGATACGCCTCGATGAACTGGCGCGACGGCTCACTCCACTCCACCTTGGCTTCCGCAGACTGTTGCGTTTGTGCTCTCGAAGCCTGCTGCTCTACCAGGTGGCGATACTCCAGTTCGTAGGATCCGACAAACCCCGCATAAACCATCTCTTTCAAATCGTCCGTGAGGAGTTCGGTAGAAAAGTAGAAGCTATCGGGTGCGGTACGATCCACTTTCAGATAGACGCGCGTGAGCGGTTGAGCTGGCAGCTCTTGCCGCAGTTGAAAGTCGGGTACCAGGTAGCTGAAGCGATCGTTGAACTCCTTCACGCGCTTTTCGTCCAGCCCCTCGGTGGGATGCGTCCACAGCTCATACACGAGCCGCTTCTCGCGCATATATTGCTCCACGAGTGGCTGAACGGAAAAGCCGAACGGCAGCAGGTAGCGTCCACGCATGTTGCTGAACACGCGCCGCTCGCCCACTGGTATCTCCAGCAAGCGCCTGGGGTCTATCTGCCGGATCAGGCGCAGGGTGAGTCGTCGACCCGCGTCCAGCGCATGAGCATGCTCATCAAAGTTGCGTCGGGCGGATATGTTCCAGAAGCGATCGGCGGAATCGGCGGAGGTCTCAGCTTCCTGCATCAGCTGTTTGAGTTTGTCGCGGTGCTGGCGCGCCTGCGCCTCCGTGAGCGGCTGCGCAAGATCCGCCAGCTCCTTATCGCCGAGCATCTCTTTCAGCTTCTTCAGAATCTGCTCGTTGTCTTCCTGCTGGCGCTGCTTGATGATGCGGGGCGTGCGGGCGAGCCGATAACTGCCGTCAGGCTGCGGCAACCACTCCCCATCCACCACCTGCGCCAGATGCGCCATCAGCTCTTTCAGGGGCATCTCCTTCACCGCGACCAGCACGAACTCCGAGTCGATGGGGCTGGGCGCGAACAGGCGCACGCCCGTCTGACGCGAGAGCGTCTCCAGCAGTTGTCTAACGGTCTGGGCGGGCTGGTCAAAAGTGATGGGCTGCTCAAGCGGGTCCTGCGACGGCGCAGCGAACGCTATTGTTGACAGCACGCAGGCTGTCAGCGCAATCCCGAAACGCATCGTGAATCGCATCGTTCATCCCCTCACGCAAGGAATATACCCTGCAGGTATACTTGTTCCTGCTATGGCGGTGGAGTATGTGCCGATTCTGATTCTGTTTGGGCTGGCAGCATTAATTGCCGCGGTGATGGTGGGCGGCTCGTGGCTGCTGGGTCCGAAGCGTCCCACACCTGCCAAGAGCGCGCCGTATGAGTGCGGCATCACGCCTGTCGGCGACGCCCGCGAGCGGTTCCCTGTCCACTTCTACCTGACCGCGATGCTGTTCATCATCTTCGATGTGGAGGTCGCCTTCCTCTATCCCTTCTTTGTGATTTTGCGGGAGCTGCCGGCGCAGATGCGCGGTTTCGTGCTAAGCGTGGTGGGCGTGTTCAGCGCGCTGCTGATTATCACCTTCCTGTACGAGCTGAAGAAGGGCGCGCTGGAGTGGGAAGATCCTGTGGAGCCGCGCCGCCTGAAGCCGCTGCCCCAGCCTTCGACCTCGACGCCCGCCCTCACCGCCGCTGACAGGTCAGAAGCAGGAGCGAACCCATGAGCGAACGCATCGAGATTCAGAAAATCCGCGCCGCCTACCCTGACGCCATCGAAGAAATCTACGAGTTCCGGGGCGACACATGGATTTACATCCGCCCCGAATATCTATTGCCCGTGTGCCAGTTGCTGCGCGATGACCCTGACCTGAACTATCTCTATATCAGCGATGTGATGGGCATCGACTGGCTGCCCAAATGGCAAGCAGGCGAGAAGCCGAAACGGTTCGAGGTGGTGTACAACCTCTATTCGCCTGTATCGTTCCAGCGCATCTTTCTAAAGGTGCGGGTGAACGAGGGGGAGCGGGTGCCCTCCGTGACGCCCATCTGGGAAGGCGCCAACTACCCCGAACGCGAAGTGTACGATATGTTCGGCATCGAGTTCGAGGGTCATCCCAACCTGAAGCGCATCCTGATGCCCGACGACTGGGTGGGGCATCCCCTGCGCAAGGACTACCCGCTGGGCGGCGAGGAAATCCCCTTCGCCCAGCAAACGATGGGACCCGCGATTGAAGATTTAACCCATCCGCACGCGGGCGAATCGTTCGAGGGCAAAACCGGCACGGAGCCAGTGAGCGGACGATGAGCGAGCGAATGAGAGTGGGTGTGATTGGCTGTGGGAACATCTGCCCGACCTATCTGCGTGTGCTGCGCATGTTCCCGATGCTGGAGGTGGTGGCGGTTGCCGATCTTGTGCTGGAGCGCGCCCGCGCTCGCGCCGAAGAGTTCAACATTCCGAAAGCCTGCAGCCCCGATGAGCTGCTTGCCGACCCGGAAGTGCAGGTGGTGCTGAATCTGACGGTGCCGAAGGCGCACGCGCCGCTGAACGCCGCCGCCCTGCAGGCAGGCAAGCACGCCTACACCGAAAAACCGTTCGGCGTCAACCGTCAGGAGGCGCAAAAGGCGCTGGAGCTGGCTGAATCGAAGGGCTTGCGGGTGGGCGGTGCGCCCGACACCTTTCTGGGCGCAGGCTTGCAAACCTGCCGCAAGCTCATCGACGACGGCTGGATTGGCGAACCCGTCGGCGCGACCGCCTTCATGCTCTCGCCCGGACACGAACGCTGGCATCCCGACCCGGAGTTTTTCTATCAGCATGGGGGCGGTCCGATGCTCGATATGGGTCCCTACTATATCACCGCGCTGGTGAGCCTGCTGGGTTCTGTGCGGCGGGTGTGCGCCATCTCGCGGATCACGCGCCCGACGCGCCTGATCCAGAGCGAGCCGAAACGCGGACAGATTATCCATGTGGAGACGCCGACCCATATCGCGGGCACGATGGAGTTCGAAAACGGCGCGATTGCCACCGTGGTGATGTCGTTCGATGTGTGGGCGCACCGCCTGCCGCCGATCGAGATTTACGGCACGGAGGGTACGCTTGGAGTGCCCGACCCGAACGGCTTCGGTGGACCTGTGCTGATCCGGCGCGCAAACGCCAGAGAGTGGTCGGAGGTGCCCCTGATTAATGGCTACACCGAGCAGAGTCGTGGGCTGGGGCTTGCCGATATGGTGCGCGCGATTCAAACGGGGCGCCCTCACCGCGCCAGCGGCACGCTCGCCTACCATGTGCTGGATGTGATGCTCAGCTTCAACGAGTCGTCGGTCAGCAGGCAGCACATCCCCATCGAAAGTCGCTGTGAGCGCCCCGCCCCCCTGCCGATGGGGCTTTCACCTGGCGAGATTGATTAGAGCGCGTGCTGGGTGATGTTCGTCCCGTCGCAGGAGAGCAGCACCTCCTCGTCGTCCACGACGGTTTCGATATGCACGGGGCGCCCCCACAGCTTGACCAGATAGCGCAGACAGCGGGTGGTGCGCTCCATATCAAGCGGCTTGCCATCGTAGTGATGCTTGATGTACAGCTCGCCCCGATGCTCCCAGTCGCCATCTTCCACCGTCAGCACGGGCACGCCGAAGTTGGTCAGCTGGTCGACCAGCGCGTCGCGCACCTTGCGCCAGTCGGTCTCGTCCACCACCCACACCAGCTCGCCGTCCTGCTCCTCCACACGATAGGTGTAAAGGTCTAACTCGCGCACGAGCCGCTCGGTCAGGTATTTGTGCAGGAAGCTCTGATCGTTCTCCAGCTGGCGCACCTCGAAAATCTTCTGCAGCCCCTGACCCTGCGGACGCTCGATGGGATAACCCATCCAGTCGGTCTCCTGCTCGTCGGGTTCCAGCTCGCCGTTCCAGCGGCGCTCGATATCCCGAAAGATTTTGTAGCCCACAAAGTAGGGGTTCAAACTCAGGCGTGAACCGGGCTGAATGACCGAAGCGTGCATCTTGCGAAACTGCACATGCTCATCCGGCGTGAGCGGTAGATTTTCTAAAATTCTTTCATGCCAGAATGAAGCCCATCCTTCATTCATTATCTTTGTTTTAATTTGTGGTAGGAAGTAGAGCATCTCTTCACGAACCATGCTGATGATGTCGCGCTGCCAGTCTTCCAGCACGCGTGAATGGTCGCGGATAAAGAGCAGGAGGTCTTTCTGCGGCTCTTCGGGGATTTTGCGCGGTTTGGGCTGCGGTTTGGGCTTCGGCTGCACCATGTAGAAGATGTCTTCGTAGGTGTCGCCAGTGGGTGGTTCCTCGCGGGGCGGCTCGTGGCGGCTGGATGCGCCGTGGGTGGGCAGCACAGGGTCGATATGCTCCTCAATCGACAGCACGGCATCCAGAAACTGCTCGACCACCAGCGGACCGTGTTCAGCCTCATACTGGCGGATGCGCTCGGCGTGCAGGCGTGCCCGCTCAATCATGCGGCGGTCGGTATGCTCGAAGTAGATGTTGTTTTTGAAGAAGTCGGAGTGCCCGTACACATGGGCGACCACCAGCTTGTGAGAGAGCAAATCGTTCACATCGAGCAGGAACGCCTGGGCGGGGTCGGCGTTGAACACCAGCTCGTAGATGCGGCTGATGCCGTATTCGTACATCGTCTTTTGCACATGGTAGTCGCGTCCGAAGGTCCAGTGGGAGAAGCGCGCGGGCAGCCCGTACGCACCCAGCTCATAGATCACATGCGCGGGCACCACCTCAAAATGCACGGGATAGGGGTCTAACCCCAGCTCCAGTGCCTTCTCGTAAATCATCTCGATCCATTTCTCCAGTTCCGTGCGTTCCGCCTGTGTCATAATGGCGTCCCCGATAAGGTTATACCTGTCCCTATTATCGGACGGTTCCCCTGCACCTTCTCACCCGTGTGCGCCTCTTTGTTGACGCTGGGCAAGTGCAAATAGCGCGTTTCAGGTAAAATCGAACATGAAGGAGGTGAGGTGCATGGAGGAGCGCCCAATGGAGACGAACGAGACGATACAGGCAGAGAATACGACGGTTGTAGAGGAAGCGGGCAACGGCGAGGCGGTGAGCCAGGACCTGGAAGCTCTGCAGACGCGCCTGCAGGAGATGGAGCGCGCGCTCGAGGAGCAGAAGAATCTCTATTTGCGCACGCTGGCGGACTTCCAGAACTATCGCCGTCGCCAGCAGGACGAGATGGAGCGCAGCCGTCTGCGCCTGCTCGAATCACTGATGGAAGAGCTGCTGCCGATTCTGGACAACTTCGAGCGGGCGCTGCAGGCGGCGGAGGCGACGCGCGACCTGGAGCCACTGCTGGAAGGTGTGCGCCTCACCGAGCGACAGATCAAAGCCCTGCTTGCCCGCTACGACATCCATCCCATCGAAGCGGTGGGTCGACCGTTCGATCCCAACCTGCATGAAGCCATTCAGCGAATCGAAACTACCGAGTACGAAGACGGAATTATTATTGATGAGGTCGAGCGCGGCTACCGCATTGGTGAGCGCGTGCTGCGTCCCAGCCGCGTGATTGTGGCTCGCCGTCCCGAACAGCCCACCACCACAGAGGGCATCGATATCGAGGTATAACTCGCTTATCAGGGCGCGATGCCCATAACAGAAAAAAATGAAGCGTTATTTTGGCACCGATGGCATTCGGGGCGTGGCGAACGAACAGCTCACGCCCGATTTCGCGCTGCGGCTGGGACGCGCGATTGCCCGCTATCTGCAGCGGCAGTTGCCTGTGCCTCGCATTTTGATTGGGCGCGACACACGGCGCAGCGGCGCGATGCTCGAAACCGCGCTCATCAGCGGGCTATGTGCGCAGGGCGCACAGGTCACCTCGGCGGGCGTGCTGCCCACGCCCGCCATCGCTTACCTCGTGCGCGAGGGACATTACGACCTGGGCATCGCGCTCTCCGCCTCGCACAACCCCGCGCAGGATAACGGCATCAAGCTCATCGGCAGCGACGGCTACAAGTTCCCCGACGAGGCGGAACTCGCGATTGAAGCGTTGCTGGAGGAACCGTGCCCCTATCCCCCTGCATCGGCAATCGGGCAGTGGCACTATGATGAACGCGAGCGCGAGCAGTACCTGCTCTATCTGCTGCACCTGATGCGCGAGTGGACGGGTCAGCGCGAGCCGTTGCAGGGCATCCACATCGCTGTCGATTGCGCCAACGGCGCAGCCAGCCTCTACGCGCCGACACTGCTGACCGAGCTGGGCGCGAAGGTGAGCCTGTTCGCCTGCGAGCCAGACGGCGATAACATTAATGCAGGCTGCGGTTCCACCCATTTAGAGTTTTTGCAGCAGGCAGTATTGCAATCGGGCGCGGAGCTGGGCGTGGCGTTCGATGGCGACGCTGACCGCGCCCTGTTCTGCGACGAGAACGCCGACCCGGTGGATGGCGACAGCATCATGACGCTGTGGGCGCTGCACCGCCATGCGCAGGGCACGCTGGACCCGCCCGTGGTGGTCGCCACCGAGATGAGCAATCTCGGCATGGAGCGACGGCTCCAGAAGGAAGGCATCCAGCTGGTGCGCACGCGCGTGGGCGACCGCTATGTCGCCGAAGCGATGTGTCAGCACGGTGCCATCATCGGTGGCGAGCAGTCGGGGCACATCATCTTCCGCGAGGTAGCGACCACAGGCGACGGGCTGATTACACTGTTGCAGACCCTGACGCTCTATCTGCAGGGCGAGCGCCCCTTCTCGGAGATCGCCCATCCGTTTGAGCCGTTCCCCCAGCGTCTGATGAGCCTGCCCGTGCGCGATAAGCACGCCTGGCAGGGGCATCCCATCGTGCAGGCAGCCATTCGGGAGACACAGGCGCAGCTCAACGGGCGCGGACGGCTTAACATTCGCGCCTCCGGCACCGAAAACGCCATCCGACTGATGGTCGAAGCCGAAACGCCCGAGCTGGTCGACGAGTGCCTGCAGCGGCTTGCCCACGCCATCCGTACCGCGCTGGGCTGAAACTCTACCCAACAACCATGAACGCGATAGAAAAGTCAGGGCGCGGTGACCGCGCCCCTATCCAACAACCATGAACGCGATAGCCCGAAAAGTGCTGGAAGGCTCCATTCTGAGCGAGAGCGAGGCGGAGCAGTTGATGCACGCGCTGATGGGGGGCGAGTTGACCCCTGTGCAGATTGCGGGCGTGCTGATGGCGTTGCGCACGCGGGGCGAGACGCTGGACGAGCTGGTCGGTTTCGCCCGCGCCATGCGCGCGCTTGCCGTGCGCGTGCCTGCGCCCCCACTCAGCCTGCTGGACACCTGCGGCACAGGCGGCGACGCTATCAAAACCTGGAACCTCTCCACCGCAATTGCGTTCGTGGTCGCGGCAGCGGGCGTGCCCGTCGCCAAGCATGGCAATCGCGCCGTCAGCAGCCGATGCGGCAGCGCCGATGTGCTGGAGGCACTCGGCGTGAACCTGAACCTCACGCCAGAGCAGGTCGCCGAAGCCATCGAGCAGATAGGCATCGGTTTCCTGTTCGCGCCGGCGCATCATCCTGCGATGCGCACGGTGGCGCCCGTGCGGCGTGAGCTGGGCGTGCGCACCGTGTTCAACCTGCTCGGACCGCTCACCAACCCTGCCGGCGCCCGCTATCAACTGCTCGGCGTGTTCCACTGGCAGTGGATTGCGATCCTCGCCGAGGCGCTGGGACGATTGGGCGCGGAGCGCGCGCTGGTCGTTCACGGCATGGACGGGCTGGACGAAGTGTCGCCGATTGGCACAACGGTCGCCGCACACCTGAAGCCCGACGGCTCTGTCGAAACTTTTGAGTTCACGCCTGAAGATATCGGGCTGGAGCGCGTGATGGGCAGCGCGATTATCGCAGGCGAGACACCCGAACAGAACGCGAGCTATCTTCGTGCTGCGCTCGCTGGCGACGATGAAGAACGCATGCTGGCGCTGTTGCCCGGCGCGGCGATGGCGCTCTGGATTGCAGGGCGTGTGGATGACCCGCGCGACGGCGCCCATATCGCTCTCCGCGCCATCGAAACGGGGCGCGCCATCGAAACGCTCGAAGACTACATCGCCTTCACCCAGTCGGTCGCGAACCTTGTCAGCGACTAATGGTCATGCTCATCGTCCATGCCCGCGCCTGAATGGGCATGCAGGAGCGCGGCGCGGGGCGCGGTCAGCTCCCGACGCGGCAGCCGCTCATCCTGCATCGCCGCCTGATACACTATCGCCGCCAGGATCGTCGCCGCCTGCTTGAGGTCATCGGCAGGCGCACGGTCATAGTAGTCCTGATTGGTGTGCCATGTGCGCGTGCCGTACTCCAGCGGGTCCTGAATGAACTGGAAGCCGGGCAGCCCGACGCTATTGAATGACACATGGTCGGTGCTGCCAGTGCCCCGCATGGAGATCGTGGTCGCCTGCAGGTCTTCGAACGGCTTGAGCCACTCGGCGAAGATGGGCTGAAGCGCTTCGATGCCCTCCAGATTGATGCCGCGAATGCGCCCTGCACCGTTATCGTAGTTGAAGTAGGCACAGAATCGGTCATAATCGGGCGTTGTGATGAGTCGGCGCCCTTCGCCCGTACCTTCCCAGCGGGCAAAGTGCTGGGCGACATAGGCGCGGGAGCCGAGCAGACCCTGCTCCTCGCCGCCCCAGAGCGCGATCCGAATCGTGCGGCGCGGTTGCAAGCCCGCCGCCATCAGGATGCGCACCGCCTCCATGCACACCGCGACGCCCGCCGCGTTATCGGTGGTGCCCGTCGCCGCGTGCCACGAATCGAGATGCGCCCCCAGCATCACAATCTCGTCTTTCAGGTCGGTGCCGGGGATTTCGGCAATCGTGTTGTAGCCCTGCTGGTTCTCATGGAACTCCACGCGCAGGTTCACGCTCATTTTGACCCGTTCGCCCTGTTGCAGCATGCGCACCATGCGGTTGTACTGTTCAGGCGCGATAACAATCTGGGGGATGACGCGCGCGCCGGGTTGCCATGGGCGTGCAGGGTCGCTCTCGTTGAGGCGGATGGTGCGGGCGCTCATCACGCGGATGGCGACACCCTCACCGACCACACTGGTCTCCACCACCAGCGCGACGCGCTCCTGCGCATAGAGGCGATATTTGGCGTCTTCCAGTTCGGGCGAGGTGGTGGGACCCGTGCTGGGTCGGCGGCGCGGCTGCATGCGCTCCGATTCGCTTTCCAGTCGGCGGGCGAGCGGTTCGGTCAGCAAGCCCAGCGGCACAGGAGCGGGCGTGTTCAGCACAATCTTGCCCCGAAGTTTGCCCCGATACTTCTCCAGATCGGCAGGCGTGCGCGCGTCAATATAGACCACCTCGGCGGTGATGGGACGACGGAAGCCGGGCGACCACGCCTTCGGCATGCCTGTAATCGGCATGCACTGCGGTTCGACCATCTCGGCGGAGAAGCGCTTGAGTGTCCAGCCGCGTCCGAAAGTGCCCCAGCTCTCAAGGCGCGCGTTCTGCAAGCCCCAGCGCTGCAGCTGGTCGCGTGTCCATTCGTGCGCTCGCAACAGCGCGGGGGAGCCTGTCAGGCGGGGTCCGATCACATCGGTTAGATAGGAGAGCGTCTGCATCACCTGCGAATGGTTCAGCCCCTCGTCCCGAATGCGTTCGATAGCCTCCGTCAGCGAGGGGTTCGTGCCGCTCCAGGCGAGGCTGACCAGCAACAGATAGCACAACCATCCGAGCCAATAGCGCGTTCGAACTCGCATGGGCATGTGCTTCGCCCTCATCAGAGTGCTTCCTGCATCGCTATCTCGGCGAGCAATATGGAACAACATTTGAGCAGCGGTCAGCGATATGGACGAACGGCGTCTGAACTGGGAGACGGTTGGGCTGTGGCTCATTGGGCTGGGCTTGCTCTTCGGCTTGTGGCGCGTGTGGGTCATTGAGCAGGCGCTGGAACACACCGTCATGCAGCAGGTTCGGCTCATGGCGGCGTGGGTGCGCTTCCAGCAGGCGGTGGGCGATTGCGAGCGGCTGGTCACGGTGCTGGGCGCGAGCGCCTCGCCGGTGGTGCGTGTGAGCGGTGTGGAGCCAGCGGCTGTGCAGGCGCAGTTGCGCGAGCGCACAGGCGAAGCTGAGCGTGCCTTCCGCGCCATGCGGAACGCGCTGGAACCGCCCCTCCAGCAGCCCGACGCGCCCGAAACCCTGCACTGGGCAGCCATCCGCACCGAGATGGAATGGCAACAGATCAGTGCCAGCCTGTGGGAGTACCTGCGCCACGCTGACGCCCGCCACATCAGCCTTGGAAACCTGCACGCTTTCCATCTGAAGGGTCAGGACAGCCTTCAGGCGGCTCTCCAGTCGCTCCAGCAGGCATTATCAGCCTGGCACGGGACACAGATTCAGCAGGGCTACGCTCAGCGATGGCTGGCGCTTGGCTTCTGTGCGCTGATGGGCGCGTTGCTGATGGGCTGGCTCTGGCATTTCTATCTGCGCCCCGCACGACTGATGACCCGCTGGCTCCAAACCGAGGACGCCGATCTGCCCCTGCATGCCCTGCGCGGCACACGCTGGGAGTCAGTCGCGCGCACCATGCTGGCACAGCGCGAGCGCCTGCGCCAGGTGGAGCGTTTCATGCGCGATCTGGCGATGGGGCGCACGCCCAAACCGCTCGATCCGCAGCAGCCGAACGACCCGCTCGCCCGCAGCAGCCGCTGGCTCCTGCACGCCATCGAGAAACTGCGCACCGCTCCCCGCGACCGCGAAGCAGTATAATCTTGCTGGTGCGTGTGATTCTGGGCATTGAGACCAGTTGCGATGAGACGGCAGCCGCCGTGCTGGAGAGGCGACAGGTGCGCAGCAGCATCGTCGCTTCGCAGGCGGAGTTGCACGCGCGCTGGGGCGGTATCGTGCCTGAAGCCGCCGCCCGCCAGCATGTGGAACGGCTCAACCCCATCCTTCAGCAGGCGCTGGACGAGGCGGGCATCCGCTGGAGCGATATCGACGGGATCGCCGTCACCAACCGTCCGGGGCTGGTGGGCGCGCTGGTGGTGGGGCTGGCAACCGCCAAAGCGCTCGCGCTCGCGCTTGACCGCCCCTTCGTCGGCGTCCACCATCTGGAGGGGCATCTCTACTCGGCGTTCCTCACCGAACCCGACGCGTCCATCCCGTTCCCACACCTGTGCCTGATTGTGTCAGGTGGGCATACCGAGCTGGTGCTGGCGAAAGCGCACGGCGATTACCTGCTGCTGGGCGAGACGCTCGACGACGCGGCAGGCGAAGCGTTCGACAAGGTCGCGCGGCTGCTGGGACTGGGCTACCCCGGCGGACCCGCGATTGATCGGCTGGCACGCAAGGGGGATCCCCATGCGTTCGCGTTCCCGCGTGCATGGCTGGAGGGCACTTACAACTTCAGTTTCAGCGGGTTGAAGACGGCGGTTCTGCGCGAGGTGGAGCGCCTGCGCTGTTCAGGCGAGCTGGACGAGGCGACGATTGCCGACCTGTGCGCCTCGTTCCAGCAGGCAGTCGTGGATGTGCTGACGGTCAAAGCAGTGCGGGCGGCGCGGGAGTGTCAGATCGGCACGCTGACGGTGGTGGGCGGCGTCGCGGCGAACTCCGCCCTGCAGAGCCAGATGCGCGACGCCGCCGAACGCGAACGGCTCCAGCTGCTCATCCCGCCCCTGCACTACTGCACCGATAACGCCGCAATGATTGCCTGCGCGGGCTACTATCGCCTGCTGGCGGGCGAGCGCGCCGATTTCGATCTCGACGCCCATGCCAGCGCGCCATTAACCGTCCGGTAGCGCCGTCATACCCCGTCGGAAAGCTCCTGCAGTGTTTCCAGCTCGGCGATGGCTTCGAGGTCGTGTGGGCGTCCTGCCGCGCGTTTCAGCTCGATGAGCTTGGTCAGCGTCACACAGCGGCAGGGGATGCCGCTAATCTCCAGCGTGATGGTGGATGGCAGCAGCTGTTCGTAGGTGCCGCCGCCCGCCACCTCGCCAAACAGATCGATACTGCCCAGCTGGGTGGTCAGCGTGAAGTTCAAGCCGTGTCGGAGCGTGCTAACCTCCCAGCGGAAGGGCAACCCAGGCGGCGCGCCCCGCAAATAGGGCTGATACGGCTCCAGCGCGTCCACCAGTCGTTGCAGATTCGCTGGCGTGCGCCGATAAACGATGTCGATATCATCGGTCAGGCGGGCGGAACCGAACACCCGCGCCGCCACCCCACCTATCAGGATAAACTCCACGCCGTGCGCGTGCAGTTGCTGGAGGATCTTCTCAAAATCGGTCATCGGGCTTCTCGCAATTGTTTGCCTGCCTCGCGCAGCGCCTCGGCGAACCGCTGCAGCTCCATGAGCCTGCGCAGTCGCTCGGTGGGCGTCAGCTTGAGGTTCTCAATCAGCAGCGTGCGGTCGATGTGCTGTTTGTAAGCTTCGATCACGGGGTCAGGCTCCAGCGAGACGGGCACGAACGATTCGTCACGGCACATCGTCAAGCCTCCTTCACTTTGCGGTGAGGGCGCTGGCATCGGTCAGCGTCGCGCCCGCCGCCTGCATCTCCTGCAGGGCGCGCTCGCTATCGTCGGGCTGGAGGTTCACGCCGCGCACGGCGTCGGTCAGCACCAGCACTTCGAAGCCGTTTTTGAGCGCGTCCAGCACCGACGCCCGCACGCAGTAATCGGTTGCCAGCCCGCCCACAATCAGGCGTTTGATGCCGCGCTCGCGCAGGATCTCCAGCAGGCTACGCCCATCTTCGGCGCGCCCTTCGAAGGCGGAGTAGCCGTCGTCGTTCTCGCTGGTGCCCTTGCTGATGATAACGGCGCCCTGCGGTAGTTTCAGGTCGGGGTGGAACTGGGCGCCGGGCGTGTTCTGCACGCAGTGGACGGGCCACTTGCCGCCGTAAGCGGCGAAATGGCGCGTGGTAGGCGGATGCCAGTCGCGCGAGGCGACCACCGTGCCGCCCCACTGCGCCACCTGCGCCGCTACCCGATTCAGCACAGGCACAACCTGATCACCCTCTGGCACCGCCAGCGCACCGCCCGGACAAAAATCGTTCTGCACATCCACAATCAGCACCGCCGTATCCTGCACGCTACACCACCTCCGGTTAAAGGATACCCCGAAAAAAGCAAAACCCTCTCCCCCAGCGGGGGAGAGGGTAGGGGTGAGGGGGGCTTAACAACCCCGTCCGAAGTTGAACAGCACAGTCAGCAGATCGGCATCATCCACCACGCCGTCGCCGTTCACATCCTCAGCGCCGCACTCGCTGCTGCAGCCAAACGCGAACAGCACCGCCAGCAGGTCGGCGTCATCCACGCAGCCGTTGCCGTCCACATCGCCAGGCACCGGCTCCACCAGCACGCGGATATTATCGATGAGGATGGTGTGCGCCCCGCCAGCATTAACGCCGAGGTTCAGAGTGAACCACTCCACGCCAGCGTCGGGTAGCGCCAGCTCCCGATAGTCCACTGCAAGGCTGAAACTGCCTGCGCACACGGGCAGCTCGATCGGGTTGGTGGTCTGCCGCCAGCCTGCAGGGTCATTAAAGGCGATAATCATGCTCGCCCAGGGCACCGAAGTGCCTGATGGCACGGTGATGTCCATCACCAGGATGTGCCCGCGCCGGATCAGCGACGCAAGACCAGGGGTGGAGCCGCCTGTAATCCAGTTGAAGCCGCCGCCCCATTCGACCCGCATCGCGCCGTTGTCCCAGCTCACGCTTGCACCGCTGGAGCTGAAGCCCTGCGTGTCGCTGTCGAAGCTGAACGCCACCTGCGTGCGCGAATCGTCAAACAGGCGCACGCTGTCCACATAAATCTCATGGTGTCCACCCGCGTTCAGCCCCAAATTGAACTGGAACCAGTCGTTGTATTCACCAGAGGGCAGCGCCAGCGAGCGCGTGTCGATCATCACGGTGTAGCTGCCGGGGTTGCGTGGGATCGTCGCCTGATTGCAGTTTGTCTGGCGCCAGCCTAGCTCACCATCGTTGAACGCCACGATGAAGTTTGCCCACGGCACAGACACACCCGCGGGCACAGTGATGTCCACCAGCAGGCGCTGTTCAGTGCGAAGAGCCGCGAGCATATCGGGCACGCTGCCGCTGATCAGCCAGCGGAAACCACCCGGCCACTTCACGCCCATCGAGTAGTTGCCGTGGGTGACGCCCTGCGTCGCCTGAAAGATTTGCCAGCAGTTCTCCCAGCCGACGGCATCGCAGTAGTCGGACGGATCGGCGTCGTCGGCGTAGCCATGCAGATCGGGGGTCTCGAATGAGAACACGACCTGCGCGGGCGCGGGGCTAACCCAGAGCGCGCCCAGTATCAAACCCAGAAGCCATCGATTCAGCCTCATCGCATAACACCTCCGTTTCAGAGATATGTTGAATCGCCCCGTCTTTGAAGCGTTTCAACACCTCTATTATACCCCATCTTCGCGCCGATTCCTTCATCGAGGCGGGCAAATCAGGCGATTCGGCGAGCCGTTCAGCCCCCGAATGGAGTATAATAAAGGTGGGAGATATCGATGCGGGGAACAACCAATCGATGGACACATGCAACTAAGGGCGCGCTGAGCGCGCCCCTGCTCCTTTTCGCGCTGCTGCTCATGGTGGTGGGAGGGTTCTGCCAGCAGACGCATGCGGAGCCTGCCCAGCCAGAGCTGACCACGCGCGACCGAGAGGAGATCGAACTGGGCAAGAAGATTGTCGCCGAAATCGAAAAACAATACAGGTTCGTCACGGATCCCGAGCTGGTGGAGCGGGTGAACCGCATCGGGCAGACGCTGGCAGCGATTGCCCGCCAGACGCACACCGAAGCCCACTGGGGCGAGCCAGGACCGGCGCCCTTCGAGTACACCTTCCGTATCATCGACGAGAAGGATGTGAACGCTTTCTCGGTGCCGAGCGGGTTCATCTTCATCAACAGGGGTCTGCTGGAGGTGGTCTCCAGCGACGATGAGCTGGCGGGCGTGATGGCGCACGAGATTGCGCACGCTGACCATCGCCATGTGATGGCGCTCATTCGCGCTGACAACAGGGTTCAGCAGCGCGTGCTGCTGCCCGCGATTCTGGTGGGGCTTCTGGGACGGCTGCCATCCGACGATTTTATGAATGTGGCGCTGGGCGCGCAGCTGTACCGGATCGCGAAGGTGAGCGCGTTCAGCCAGGAGGCGGAGACCGACGCCGACCTGACCGCGTTAGAGTACCTGCGCCGTTCGCCCTATAACCCGGTGGGGCTGCTGGTGTTCATGGAGCGGCTGGCATCGGAGGAACGGCGTCGCCCGCAAATCGACTGGGGCATCTTCCGCACGCACCCGGTGTCGCGCGAGCGTGTGGAGCGACTGCGCCAGGCGTTGCAGGCGTATGGCATCCCCATCCGCCGCCGCGAGGTCAGCCCCGCCCTGCGCGTGCTGGCTGTGCCCATTCAGCCCGACCAGCCGAACGGACTCTATCGCGTGCGCTACGAAAAAATCGACATCTTCGAGCCAGCCGACGACGCGCAACTGGGCAGCTCGCGCGAGCGGGCGACCCAGCTGGCACAGAAATTGAACCGGCTGCTGGACGACGGCATCGAGCTGTACGAGATTCAGCTCGCGCCTGATCGACAGGCGGTGCTGGCGCGCGGGACGGAGCTGGTGCGCATCACCGAATCGGACGCGCAGTTAGCAGGACGCAGTAAAGAGGAGGTCGCCACGCAGGTGCGCGAAGCCCTGCGCCGCCTCATCTGGAGCGAATCGATTCGGCTCGCCTTTTAGCCGCTCGCCTGAACGCTCGGTGTGGGGGCAGGTATACTTGTTTCCATGAGTGAGCGGTTGTGGGCGCCGTGGCGGATGCCATATGTGCGCACGGCTGGCAAGGGCGACACGGGCTGTATCTTCTGTGCCAAACCCGCCGAGCAGCAGGATGACGCCAACCTTATCGTGCTGCGCGGCACGCATGCCTTCGCGATGCTCAATCTCTTCCCCTACACCAGCGGGCATCTGATGGTCGCGCCGTACCGCCATCTGCCCGACATCAGCGGGCTAAGCGATGAGGAGAGCCTGGACCTGTGGCGACTGACACGGCGATGCGTGCGGGCGCTGGAGCAGGTCTATCAGCCTGACGGCTTCAATATCGGCTTCAACATCGGGCGTGCGGCAGGCGCAGGCATCGAGGGGCACCTGCACCTACACATCGTGCCCCGCTGGCACGGCGACACGAACTTCATGACCACCATCGGCGAGGTGCGTGTGTTGCCCGAAAGCCTCGAAGAGACCTATCAGCGTCTTAAAGCCGCTCTGCAGGAGGGAGAGGATGCAACCGGAGCGCCCCGTTGAAGAGCTGTTGCAGGAGGTGGAGCAGAAGGCGAAGGTCTGCACCGCCTGCCACCTGGCGCAGACGCGCACCAATGTGGTGTTCGGTGAGGGCAATCCGCGCTCGCCGCTGGTGTTAGTGGGCGAAGGACCGGGCGAACAGGAGGATCTGACGGGGCGACCCTTTGTGGGGCGCGCAGGCGCCCTGTTAGACCGCGCCCTGCGCGAGGCGGGTATGGGACGCCAGCATGTCTACATCTGCAACATTATTAAGTGCCGCGCCTTCATAGTGGAAAACGGTCGCGCCCGCAACCGTCCGCCCGCTGCCGATGAGATTCAAGCCTGCCTGCCGTGGCTCGATGCCCAGCTGACGCTCATTCGCCCGCTGGTGATTGTGTGTCTGGGCGGTCCCGCCGCGTCGGTGATTATCCATAAAAACTTTCGGATTATGCAGGAGCGCGGGCAGTGGTTCACCTCGCGCTGGGCGCCTGCCGCGATTGCGGCGCTGCATCCTGCCTACATCCTGCGTCAGGCGGGTCCCGCCTTCGATCAAGCCTATGCCTCGCTGGTGGAGGATTTGAGAGCTGCCCGCGCCAAAGTGATCGAACTCAGAAAGCGCCAGCAGGAGCAGCAGCCCATTGTACCGCCAGATGAAGAGCAGCTGAGCCTTTTTTAGAGCGTGCCCGCCGCAATCGCCTCGCGCAAACGGCGCATCCAGCGGGCGTAATATGCCAGATTGTGATAGGACGCCAGCCGATAGCCCAGCATCTCGCCCGCACGAAACAGGTGATGAATGTAGGCGAGGCTGTATCGCTGGCAGACGGCACAGTCGCACTCGGGGTCAATCGGCTCTTTGCACTCGGCGAATCGCGCGTTGCGCAGGTTGAGCCGCCCGCGCGAAGTGAACACCGCGCCATGTCGCCCCAGGCGTGTGGGCAGCACGCAGTCGAACAGGTCCACACCGCAGGCGACGGCGTGCCGAATGTCGTCGGGCGTGCCAACGCCCATCAGATAGCGGGGGCGGTCGATGGGCAGACGCGGCGCGGTGAACTCCACCACCGCCCACATCAGCTCCGCAGGCTCGCCCACCGACACACCGCCAATCGCATAGCCGGGCAGATTGAGGCTGGTTATCTGCTCGATGCTCATCTGGCGCAGGTTCTCATACACACCGCCCTGCACGATACCGAAGAGAACTCCCTCACCCGCTCCCTCTTCCTCACCAGTCGGGGCGAGTGGTTCAAAGCTCTGGAGCCACGCCTGTTTACAGCGAATCGCCCAGCGGTAGGTGCGCTCGGTCGCCTGCGCCACCTGGTCGTAATCGGCGGGATAGGGCGGGCACTCATCGAGCGCCATCGCGATATCGCTGCCGAGCAGTCGCTGCACTTCCACTGCGCGTTCGGGCGTGAGCCGATGGAGCGAGCCGTCGATATGCGAGCGGAAGGTCACCCCGTCCTCGTCGATTTCGCGCAGGGGCGTCAGGCTGAACACCTGATAGCCGCCGCTGTCGGTCAGAATCGCGCCGCGCCAGCTCATGAAGGCGTGCAGCCCGCCCAGCCGCGCGATGCGCTCCGCGCCCGGACGCAGATAGAGGTGATAGGTGTTCGCCAGGATAAGCGCGTAGCCGAGTGTTTCCAGCTCCTCCTGGCTGAGCGTTTTGACCGTCGCCTGCGTGCCGATGGGCATGAAGGCGGGCGTGTCGACAATCCCGTGTGGCGTATACAGTCGTCCCAGCCGCGCATGGCTGCGGGTTGAGCGGGCAAGAACCTCAAAGGCGAACCCTTTGGGCGCGGCGTCAACGCTACTCATAGACCCCGGCATACACCGCCTGAATCACCTCGTGGGGGGTGGTCAAGCCGCGCAGCACCTTATCGCGCCCATCGTCCAGCATCGTGCGGAAGCCCTCTTTCTGGGCAATCTGCAGAATCTGGTCGCCCGGCACGCGATTCACAATCGCCTCGCGGATAGCAGGACTGATACGCAGCAGCTCAAAAATCCCCGTGCGCCCGCGAAAGCCTGTGCCCCGACACTGCGTACAGCCCTTGCCGATGAAGAACTGGAACTGCGAGGCGGTCTCTTTCGGGATGCGCAACGCCGTCAGTTCGTCCGCCGTCGGCTGATAGGGCGTGCGGCAATCGGGACAGATGAGACGCACCAGTCGCTGCGCCATCGCGCACTGCAGAGTCGCCGCAATCAGATAATCCTCCGCGCCCATATCGATCATGCGGCTGATGGTCTCGATGGCGTTATTGGTGTGCAGCGTGGACAGCACCAGATGCCCCGTGAGCGCCGCCTGAATGCCTATCTGTAGCGATTCGCGGTCGCGAATCTCGCCAATCATAATCACATCGGGGTCGTGTCGCAGCATCGCCCGCAACGCACGCGGGAAAGTAATCTTATCGCTCACCTGCACCTGCATCACATTATCGGGGAACTCGTACTCCACCGGGTCTTCCACCGTGACGATGTTGCGGTGAACGCGATCGAGCGTGTGGAGCGAGGCGTAGAGCGTGGAGGTTTTGCCGGAGCCTGTGGGACCGGTGACGACCAGCATGCCGTAGGCGACCTGCAGGGCGCGGCGCCAGTTCGCCAGCACATCCTGCGGCATGCCCAGTGTGTCGAGTTTGACCATCATCTTGGCTGGATCCAGAATGCGCATCACGATGCGCTCGCCGTTCAGCGACGGGATACAGGAGACGCGCGCGCTGAGCCGCCGGTCCATATACTCCATATCGATGCGCCCGTCCTGCGTGTCGCGCTTCTCGTCTAAATGCATATTGGCGGCGAGCTTGACCCGTGCAATCATCGCCTGCCACAGATCAGGCTCCGTGATGGTCTCATGCTCGTGCAGCACGCCGTCGATGCGGAACCGGATGCGCAGCATGTTGCGTTCGGGGTGCATGTGAATATCGGACGCGCCCGCTTCGAGCGCCTCGATAAACATGCGGTCGACGCGCTGCACAGCGAGCGAGAGCTCCTCGCCGCCCATCTCGCGCGTGACGCCTGCATGGCGGATCAGCAACCGAAACATTCTGCCGGAACCACGCATTCCACCGTACATCATCGTTTCATCCCACCTGCTCGATTAGACGCGCCAGCGCCCGATTCCTGCCTTGTTCAGGAGACCTGGCGCAGGTCGTCGCTGGTGAGCAGTTGTGGTTCCTGGCGCTGAGTCACGGTCGCTTCGGTGATGACCACGCGCTTGATTTGCGGGTTGGAGGGCACTTCGTACATCACATTGAGCATAATCTCTTCGAGGATGGAGCGCAGGGCGCGGGCGCCTGTGCCACGCTGGAGCGCTTCACGGGCAATCGCGCGTAGTGCCGACTCCTCCACTACCAGCTCCACGCCGTCTAGCTCGAAGAATTTTTGGTACTGGCGCACGAGCGCGTTCTTCGGCTCCACCAGGATTCGGCAGAGCGTCTCTTCATCGAGGGCATCCAGCGTTGCGATCACGGGCAGTCGCCCGATGAATTCGGGGATCAGCCCGAACTTGAGCAGGTCTTCGGGCATCACATGCTGGAGAATCTCGCCCACATTGCGCTTGCGCCTCGATTCGGGGTGCGAGCGGAAGCCCATCGTCTGGTCAATCAATCGCCGCTCGATAATCTTGTCCAGCCCCTCGAATGCGCCCCCACAGATGAACAGGATGTTGGTTGTGTCAATCTGGATAAAGTCCTGATGGGGGTGCTTGCGCCCGCCCTGTGGGGGCACATTGGCGATGGTGCCCTCCAGAATCTTGAGCAGCGCCTGTTGCACGCCTTCGCCCGACACATCGCGCGTGATGGAGGGGTTGTCAGCTTTGCGGGCGATTTTGTCGATCTCGTCGATGTAGATGATGCCGCGCTCGGCGGCTTTGATGTCCATATCCGCTGCCTGAATCAGGCGCAGGAGAATGTTCTCAACATCCTCGCCCACATAGCCCGCTTCGGTGAGCGCGGTGGCGTCGGCAATCGCGAAGGGCACATTCAGGATGCGTGCGAGTGTTTGCGCCAGCAGTGTCTTGCCGCTGCCTGTGGGACCGATCAGCAGGATGTTGCTCTTTTGCAGTTCGACATCGCTGGCGCTGCCCACGCGCAGACGCTTGAAATGGTTATAGACCGCCACCGACAGCACGCGCTTGGCGCGCTCCTGACCCACCACATACTGGTTCAGCACCCGATAGATGTCTTTCGGTTTCGGGATGGTTTCCGAAAAGCCCGGGGCGGGCAGGGGGCTGTCGTTGCGCAAAATGTCGCCCGCCAGTTTGATGCAGTCGGCGCACACGCCGCCATGCATGCCCAGAATCAGTTTTCGCACCTGCTCGCGGCTCTTTCCGCACAGCACGCAACGATCCATCGGTTTATTGTCGCTAGCCAGTTTTGCCACGCATGAACCTCCCTGTTATCGACCGCTACGGTCCAGGATATGGTCGATTATTCCATACTCCTGCGCTTCTTTCGCAGACATAAAGTAGTCGCGCGCGGTGTCCTGTTCGATGCGTTCCAGCGGCTGACCTGTGTGTTTGTGCAGGATGTTGTTGAGGATGTCTTTGTAGCGCAGCACTTCGCGGGCTTGAATTTCGATATCGATGGCAGTGCCCTGGAAGCCTGCATGAACCTGATGGATCATAATTCGGGCGTGTGGCAGGGCGTAGCGTTTGCCGGGCGCGCCGCCTGCCAGCAGCACGGCGCCCATGCTGGCAGCCTGCCCAACACAGATGGTCGCCACATCGGGCTTGATGGCTTGCATCGTGTCGTAGATAGCCAGCCCTGCGCTCACGATGCCCCCCGGCGTGTTGATGTACATATCGATGTCCCTGTCGGGGTCCTCCTTCTCCAGAAAGAGCAGCTCCGCGATCACGAGGTTGGCGACCTGGTCATCGATGGGTTCACCGAGAAAGATGATTCGGTCCTTGAGCAGGCGCGAATAGATGTCGTAAGCGCGTTCGCCTCGCGCCGTCTGCTCCACCACCATCGGTATCAGCTGACTTCGGATGATCCGGCTCATGGCGTTGCTCCTTCCTCCCTATTTTGGACGATTGTGAGCAGTTTCTGTACCGTTTTTTCCAGCACCATCTCGTTGCGAATGCGTCGCGCGAGTTCGGCGTCGTTGAGCATGCGGGCGCGCTCTTCAGGTGAGGTGGCAATCTGTTGCGCGGCTGTCTGGATCACTGCCTGCACCTCGTCGGGGTTGACCTCGACGCCCTCGCGCCGGGCGATTTCGAGCAGGATGAAGGTGTTCTGCAGTTTCACGACGGCACGCTGGAGCAGCCGTTCGGTCAGCTGCTCCTGGCTCATGCCCGAATGTTGCAGGAAGTCCTGCAGGGTGAGATTGTTCGCCTGCAGGCGCTCCACCAGCTCCTCCAGCTCCTGTCGAACCTGCTGCTGGATGAGCGTCTGTGGCAGGTGGACGGTGCTGCGCTGGCGCAGGATACTCAGCAGTTCGCCTTCGAGCCGTTCGGTTTCGCGTTGCTCCTTGTCAGCGACGATGCTCTGGCGGATGGTTTCACGCAGTTCGTCGAGCGTGCTTAGCCCCAGCCGCTGAGCGAACAGGTCATCGAGCGGGGGCAGCTGCGGTGCATGGATCTGCTCCAGGGTGATTTCGACCTGCTTCATCTTGCCCGCCAGCCGTTCGTCGCTGAAATCTTCGGGGAAGGTGAGCGTGACGGTTCGGGTTTCGCCCTCGCGCATGCCGGCAAGCGCGTTATCCAGCTCGCCGAACGATTCGCCCAGAATGACCATATAGCGGCTGGGCGGGGCATCCTCGTCTTCCAGCGAGCGCAGGCGGATGACGAGCCGATCCTGAGGTTGCGCGGGGCGGTCGCTGGCGCGTTTCAGCTCCATCAGCTGCTCCTGAAGCGATTCGAGCGACTGCTGGATTTCTTCGTCGGTGGCTTGCTGGGGCGCGCTCTCCAGGCGGATATCGCGATAGTCGCCCAGTTCCACCTGTGGCGCAAGCGACACCAGCGCCTTATACCGGAACGGCTCCCCCTCCTGCAGCTGCTCGATTTCGATCTGCGGGGTGGTGTAAGGCACGAGCGCCTGCTGTTCCAGCGCGGCAGCGAGCGATTCCTCGATGAGCAGGTCGCGGGCGGCGCGACGCACCAGTTCATCGGAGAGGCGCTGACGCAGCACACTGATGGGCGCCTGACCGGGGCGGAAGCCTGGCACCTGGATTGCCCTGCCCAGCGTGCGAATGGCGCGTTCAAACGCGCGATTAACAGCTTCAGGCTCCACCTCGATATGCAGTTGAACATTCACGGGGTCAAGTTGCTGGACAGTGATTTCCATCGCTCTGCCTCACAAAAGCTGGAGCGGGAGACGGGATTTGAACCCGCGACCCCCTCGTTGGCAACGAGGTGCTCTACCACTGAGCTACTCCCGCTCATGTATGTATTATACCCGATTTTGGTGGGCGAGGGGAGACTCGAACTCCCACGGGCAGTGCCCACCAGATCCTAAGTCTGGCGTGTCTACCAGTTCCACCACTCGCCCGTTGGTGCCGGGGGTCGGAGTCGAACCGACGACACCGGGATTTTCAGTCCCGTGCTCTACCACTGAGCTACCCCGGCAAATCTACCCGGCTGGCGGGGCTGACGGGACTTGAACCCGCGACCTCCAGCGTGACAGGCTGGCGCTCTGACCTGGCTGAGCTACAGCCCCTGCCCCACACGCGGCGATGGTGGGCGAAGCAGGACTCGAACCTGCGACCTCTTCCTTGTAAGGGAAGCGCTCTCCCACCTGAGCTATTCGCCCGGCACGCCGAGCAGGTCTATTATACCACATCGTCTTCCCGCGTTGTCAAGGGGTTGGTCTATGGGCGCGGCGCAGGCGGTACACATACGCCAGCACCTCCGCCACCGCCTGATAGAGCGCCGCCGGGATCTCCTGCCCGACCTCCACCTGCGCGTAGAGGCTGCGCGCCAGCGGCGGGTTCGGCACGATGGGCACATGCCAACGCAGCGCTTCCTCCCGAATACGCCGCGCGAGCCAGCCCCGCCCTTTGGCAACCACACGCGGCGCCCGCATGCTCGCCCGATCATAACGCAACGCCACCGCATAAGTCACCGGGTTCGTGACCACCACATCGGCACGGCGCACCTCCATAATCTGCCGCGCACGCGCAATCTGTTGCATTCGCTGGCGCTGACGCATGCGCACATGGGGGTCGCCCTCCGTCTGGCGGAACTCCTCCAGCAGCTCATAGCGCGACATGCGAATGCTCCGTTCGAACTCCCACCGCTGATAGAGATAGTCCAGCAGTGCCAGAATCAGCCACAGGACGCCCACACGCAGCCCGACCTGATAGAGCGCATTCCCGATTGGCGCGAGCGCGTCGGGCAGGGGCATCCGGGCGGTCGCCATCAGCGCGTCCAGCTCGCCCTGAAGGGTGCGCCACGCCACCCACGCAATCAGCCCGAACTTGAGCAACGCCTTGAGCAGCTCCACCATCGCCCGCGCCGAGAAGAGCCGCTGGAAGCCCTTGATGGGATCGATGCGGTTCAAATCGGGCTGAAGAGGATGGGCAGAAAGGGTGAAGCCGACCTGAATCAGGTTGGCGACCAGCGCGACGAGCAGCGCCAGCCCCATGATGGGCGTCAGCATGGCGAGCGCGCTCCACAGCACCGCCTCCGACGGGCGCATCGAGCCTGCCGCGAGAATGCCGTGCTGAACGGTCAGCAGCAGTCGCTCGCCGCCCCAGCGCAGCACGAGCGGCAGCATCAGCACGAACGCCAGAAACACGCAGGCGGCGTTCACCTCCGCCGAGCGTGCTACCTGCCCTTTGCGCCGCGCCTCCTGCCGCCGGCGCGGCGTCGCCTGCTCCGTGCGCTCCTCGTCCGCCATCTATACCCGATTATCGGCACAGGGAAGGCACTTCTCACCACACCGTTAGCAAGCGGGTATATTTAGAGCGATGCCTGTCAGCCTTGTTCAGCAGCATCGGGAACAGATTGAAAAACTATGTCAGCAATATCGCGTCGCGCGACTGGAGCTAATCGGGTCGGCAACCTCCGAAGCCGAGTTCGATCCCGAGCGGAGCGACATCGACCTGCTGGTGGAGTTCGTAGGGCGCGAGCAACTTTTTGACCGCTACTTTGATCTGAAGCAGGCCCTGGAGCAGTTATTCCAGCGCCCTGTGGATCTCCTGATGGAGCGGGCTATCCGCAACCCCTACTTTCGGCGCGAGGTAGAGCGTCGGCGAGTGGTGCTTTATGAACAACCGAACCGCGGGACTGCTGAGTGACATCCTGTCAGCAGGCGAGCGCATCCAGCAGTTTGTGGCTGGAGTCTCTTTTGACGAGTATGTTGCCAGCGCACTGCTACGCTCGGCGGTAGAGCGGCAATTCGAAATCATCGGTGAGGCGCTGGCACGATTAGCGCGTCACGAACCCAACCTCTTCGACCAAATTCCTGATGCACGCCGTGTTATCGACTTTCGTAATGTGTTGGCTCATGGCTACGATATTGTGGATGACGAAATTGTGTGGCAGGCAATTCATGAACACCTGCCACACCTGTTGTCTGTGATACGCACCTTATTGAATGAGATAGAGCGCTGATAGTTAGAACACAATCCTGCTCCGTACGCTCCTCGTCCGCCATCTATACCCGATTATCGGCTTCCCGGCAGGATCATCCAGAGAGCAGCCAGCGTTAGCAGAGCTGGGAGCGTGAGCAGAATGCCCGAATGGTCTGCCACCTGACCCGCCCGCAACAGGTATAATTGCCTCAGAGGTGACGCTATGCAGGACCTGTCAATTCGAACGGTTCGTCTGAAGGTGCGTCGGCAGGACTCGCCCGACAGCAAGCCCTACTGGCAGGAGTTCGAACTGCCCTACCGCCCTAACCTGAATGTCATCTCCTGCCTGATGGAGATTCAGCGCAAGCCTGTCGATGCCAGCGGCAAACCGACCTCACCCCCCGCATGGGAAGCGGCTTGCCTCGAAGAGGTGTGTGGCACCTGCACGATGGTCATCAACGGCAAAGTGCGGCAGGCATGCTCCGCCCTGATTGACCATGTTGGCGTTCGCAGTGGCGACACCATCGAAATCACGCTGGAGCCGATGAGCAAGTTCCCCATCGTGCGCGACCTGATTGTGGATCGCAGCCGAATGTTCGAAGCGCTGAAGAAGATTCAGGCATGGATTCCCATCGATGGCACGCACGATCTGGGTCCGGGTCCGCGCATCGACGATCGGATTCGGGAGCTGCGCTACGCCTTCGCCCGCTGTATGACCTGCGGCTGCTGTATGGAGGCATGCCCGCAATATAACGAGCGGTCAGCGTTTATCGGTCCAGCACCGCTGACGCAGGTGAAACTGTTCAACCTGCACCCCGTGGGCGCGACGCTGGAGCATGAGCGGCTGGAGGCAATCTCGGGTCCGGAGGGCATCACGGGCTGCGGCAACGCGCAGAACTGCGTGAAGGTCTGCCCGAAAGGCATCCCGATCACTCGCGCAATTGCCGAACTTAATCGCGACACGACCATCTATCGCCTGAAGAAGTGGCTGGGGCTGATCCCCGACCGCGTGATTGCAGAAGTCGCAGAATAAATGCGTATTCTTATCACGAACGATGATGGGGTTTATGCGGAGGGCATTCGTGTGCTGGCGGCGCGGTTGCGTGCGCTGGGCGAGGTGTTTATCGTCGCGCCCGATCGCCCCCGCAGTGCGATGGGGCACGCCATCACGCTGCACAAGCCCCTGCGCCTGCATCGCGTGCATCTGTCCGACGGAACCCTTGCCTACGCCACCAACGGCACGCCGACCGACTGCGTGACGCTGGGCGCGCACGCCGTGATGAACCATCAGGTCGACCTGGTGGTGTCGGGCATCAATGCGGGTCCCAATCTGGGCTGGGATCTGACCTATTCGGGCACGGTCGCCGCGGCGATTGAGGGCGCTGTGCATGGCATTAACGCCTTCGCCATCTCGCTGGCAGCCGAAGAAGCACTGCCAGTTGCCCGCGCGAACAACGAGTCAGCCACTCCGCTCACCTTGCACTATGAAACCGCTGCCGAAGCCGCCTATCGCATCGCGCGGGCGTTGAGCCAGCATCACCTGCCTGAACACACCTTCCTGAATGTGAATGTGCCGAACCGACCGCTCAGCGAGATCAAAGGCTTTCAGGTCACCGCGCTGGGCAAGCGCCAGTATGCCGACCGCATCGAGGAGCGCATCGACCCTGCGGGGCGACCCTACTACTGGCTCAGCGGCAGCCTGATCGAGGAGCGCGACCAGCCGGGCACCGATGTGTACGCCGTCGCGCGAGGCTACATCTCCATCACGCCCATCCATCTTGACTTCACCGCACACGCGCTGATTGCGCCCCTGCGCGAGTGGTTTGAGAATCTGCAGGAAGAGAATACCCGCTGACGAACTTCGGAAGGCGCGAACTCAACGCTGGAGGTGAACGATGAAAGTGGTGGCGATTCTGCCTGCGTCGGAGCAGGTGCAGGCGCAGATTGGCATGGTGCGTGCGCTGTTTCAGGGTCATACGGTGGAGCTGGCAACGAACGCCGACGAGCTGGAGCCGCACCTGCCCGATGCGGAGGTGCTGATTTCGACCGCATTCACGCCCCTCACGCGCGCGATGCTTCAGCGGGCAAGCCGTTTGCGTTTTATTCAGGTGGCGGGCGTCGGCACAGACCATGTGGATATCGAGGCGGCGCGCGAGCTGGGCATCACGGTCGCTGCCGTCACGGGCGCGAACACGGTCTGCGTCGCCGAGCATGTGGTGATGGTCGCGCTCGCATTAATGAGAGGGCTGATCCCCGCGCATAACCAGATGGCGCGGGGCGAGTGGGCGCTGCCCTACTGGATGGCGCACGCACGCGACCTGCAGGGCAAAACGGTGGGCATCGTCGGCATGGGACGCATCGGGCGCGCGGTCGCCGCACGACTCTTGCCCTTCGGCGTCACGCTCTTCTACTACGACGCGCAGCCCCTGACCCCCGATCAGGAAGACGCGCTGGGCGCAACCCTGCTCGATTTGGACAGCCTGCTCGCCGAAAGCGATATTGTGAGCCTGCATTTGCCGTTGACGCCGGAGACGCGCGGGATACTCCATCGCGAGCGGCTCTTCCGAATGAAGCGGGGCGCGTTTCTCATCAACACGGCGCGGGCGGAGCTGGTGGACGAGCAGGCTCTCGTGGAAGCGCTGCAGACCCATCTTGGCGGCGCCGCGATCGATGTCTTCTCGACGGAGCCGCCGCCTCCCGACCATCCCCTGCTGAAGTTGCCAAATGTGATTCTGACCCCGCACGGCGCGGGCGTCACGCAGGAGGCGCAGGGGCGCATCGCACAGGGCGTGATCCAGAATGTGTTGCGCTTCATCGAGGGTCGCCCGCTCGCCGATGTGGTGGTACAGGGTTCCCGTTGAAAGTTATCCTTTATGTGCCCACAACGGTTCGGTGAGTTATGGCTGGCGCCAGAGGCGACGGTGGTGGTCATCCAGCGGCTGCTGAGTCGACCGCAGCCGCCCCATGCGTTGCTGCTGGTGGGAGCGGAAGGTGTCGGCAAGCGCACGCTGGCATACGCCCTCGCCGCCGCGTGGCTCTGCCCGAATCGCACACCCGAGGGGCACTGCGCCGCCTGCGCCGTGTGTCTGCGCTGGTCCGAGGAAGGGCAGCATCCCGATGTGCGCGTGTTGCGCCCCGATCCGGACCAAATTAAAATCGACGCTGTGCGCGAGGTTCGGCAGTGGATGGGCTTTGCGCCCGCGCTCGCACCGTTCCGAATCGTGATTGTGGAGGAGGCGCACCGTCTGAACCCTGCAGCCGCGAACGCCCTGCTCAAAACGCTGGAGGAGCCGCCCGAACGCTACGCCTTCATGTTGACTACCACCGCCAGCGACCTGCTGCTAACGACGATCCGCTCCCGCTGCCGCATTCTTCGGCTGGCGACCCTGCCTGTTGATGAACTGGCAGCGCGGTTGCAGGCGCGGTTCGGGCTGGAGCCAGAGTTGGCACGGCAGCTGGCGATGCTGGCGGAGGGCGCGCCGGGGCGAGCTGTCCGCTGGGCAGAATCGCTCGGCGAGCCGTCCGCACGCCAGCGCGACTCGGAATGGCACGCCGTGCAGACCCTGCACGCGCTGTTTGCCCACCTTGCGCAGGCATCTTTGCCCGACGCGCTCCACCTTGCCGAGCGGTTTCGGGAGGCGTGCAGGCAGTTAGAAGCCAGCACGCCCGACCGCTCCGCACGCAGCGCACTGGCGCTCGGGCTGGACTACTTGCTGCGCTGGTATCGCGACAGCCTGGTGGGGGCGCTGCAGCAGGGGACGCGCGAATCGCTGATGCAGCTGGCTCGCCGCTTCACGCCCGACCGCCGCCTGCGCGATCTGACCGCCATCGTGGAGGCGCGCCGCGCCATCCTGCGCAACGCGAACCCCCAGCTGCTCACCGAAACGCTCTTTATCCAGCTGCTAAGTGAAGAGAGTTAGTGGTGCGGCTGGAGCATCTCATCCCAAAGGCTTCTTGAACAGGACACTCCAGCCCCACAAAAATCATGCCGCCTTGCGTTCCAGCACATTCACATTCACGATGCGGTCGAGCCGTATCTCGCCGTAATCGGTGATGAGGCACAGCCCGTAGAGCGGCACGAAGGTCACATCGGTCACGAATACCTGCTTCGTCTGAATCTCCCCGTGGCGGTTGCGCCATGCCACCTCGCAGGTGGTGCCAACATACTGCTGGGCTTCCTTGAAGCTCATCGTCACAGCCTCCCCTGAAAGTGATATGCTATGGAGGATTCTGCCGTGCCGATGGGCAACTCTTTTCGGTCAAAATACGGGTTTTGGGGTTATCGCCCGACCTTTTTCTCCAGCTCGTCCACGCGCTTGACCAGTTCGGGCAGTTTATAAAGATGCGCCAGAATCTGTAGCCATTCGCGGTGGGCAATCGCGGGCGTGCCCCAGTAGACGCCGTTCGGGGGCAGGTTTTTGGACACACCGCCCTGTGCGCCCACCACCGCGCCGCGCCCGATGCGCACATGGTCCTTCACACCCACCTGCCCCGCCAGCACCACATGGTCTTCCAGCACCGTGCTGCCCGCAATCCCCACCTGCGACACCAGCAGGCAATGCTCGCCAATCTCCACATTGTGCGCAATCTGCACCAGATTATCGATTTTGGTGCCGCGCCCGACATGGGTTGCCCCTGTCGTTGCCCGATCGATGCAGGTGTTGCAACCGATTTCCACATCGTCCTCGATAATCACTGTGCCAATCTGCGGGATTTTGTGGTGGACGCCCTCGTGTTGCACATAGCCGAAGCCGTCGCCGCCAATGACGGCGCCCGGGTGGACAATCACGCGCTGACCAATCTGCACGCGTGGCATGACCACCACATGCGGGTACAACACTGTGTCGTCGCCAATCTGCACATCGTCGCCGATATAACAGAAGGGATAGACCCGCACGCGCGAACCGAGTCGCACGCGATTGCCCAGCACCACATAGGGCATCAGCGCCACCTCGTCGCCCAGCTCGCAATCGTCGCCCATCACGACCGTCGGGTGAATGCCAGGCGCAGGGGTCTCAAAAGGGTTGAAGAGTGTCAGCAGGTGGGCAAATGCCAGTCGCGGCAGGGGATGGAGCAGCAGGCTCTTCTCACAGCGCAGGTTCTCCACCAGGTTCGGGCGGGTTATAATCGCGGCGGCGGGCGACTGGAGCGCGAGGCGCAGGTTGCGCTCATCTTCCGCGAAGGTCAAGCCGCCTTCTGCCACATCGGACAGCCCGCTGATGCCCGTAATCATCAGGTCGGGATCGCCCCGCACCACGCCGCGCACATGTTCTGCCAGCTCCACCAGCCGATAGCGTGCCATCAGCGGGTATGATACCCCTTCGAGCCGAACGGTGCAAAGCCTGGCGGAGCAGGTATATGCGCTGGTGCGGAAGGTGCCAGCAGGGCGCGTGGTCAGCTATGGGCAGATTGCAGAGCAGTTCCCTGCCTTGAGTGCGCGTCAGGTCGGGCGATGGATGGCGCTGGCGCCCGACGATGTGCCCTGGTGGCGCGTGGTGGGCGCGGACGGCACTTTGCGCATCGCCCGCCGCGACCCGATGCTGGCGAATCTCCAGCGCGCCCATCTGCAGGCGGAAGGCGTGCCCTTTGACGAGCGGGGACGTGTCTGCATGCCGCTATGCCAATGGAAGTTCTGAAAACTTTTCCGCTCCTCAAGAAGCGGAACAGCGGGTATAATGGGGCAGTCCAACCAGTGGAGGTGCATGCAAAGTGCAATGTCCGAACTGTCGGCAGCCGTTGCCAGAGAACGCGCAGTTCTGTCTGCGCTGCGGTCGCCCGCTCACAGCCACGCTGATGAGCAGCCCGCCCGTTAGCTCCAGCAGTAGTCGCGCACTCCGGTGGCTCGCGCTCGCGTTGGGAGTGCTGGTGCTGCTGGGGGCTGTCGCCTTCATCGGCATCCGCAGCGGACTGCTCACCCGGGCGCAGGTGAAAAAGCCTGCGGGTCCCAGCGTGCTGGAGGCGGAGGCGCCCAAGCCCCCAGCGCCCAGCGTGCTGCAAGCCGAAGCGCCAAAGCCGTCGGGTCCCAGCGTGCTGCAAACCGAGACGCCCCAGCCCAAACAGGCGCCCCAGCATGTTATCAACTGGCTCGAACACCTGCGCCGCATCGAGATGAAACGCCGCACGATGGAGCGCAACTTCAATCCCGCGCTGGAAATGCTTAAAGACGCCTTAGCGCTCAAACTGGAACTGGACGAGGAGAAGCAACAGGAAAAAATGCAAAACCTGCAGCAGGGCTATCAGCGTTATCAGCAGGATTGGGCAGGGCTGCTGCGCGAATATCGCTCTGTGCCGCCGCCCGCTGAGTGCCGCGTGTTAGCCGACACCTACGACGCTGCGCTCAGCAGCTATGTTACCTTCATGCTCCAGATCGAAGACGCCATGCAGAAGCAGGACCTCAACCGCCTGATGAATATGCGCGGCACGGCTCAATCCGATGTGGATCAGAAGCTCATTAATGCCGATGTGGAGCTGATGAAGGTGTGCGAATCGTACGGGGTGCGTAAATATTTTGACATTCGCCCGTCGGGCGCCGTCGAAACACTGTTCGGGTTTTAGCCATGGAACTCTATCATCCGCAGCTGATGCCGTATTTGGAGTCGCTGGTGCCGGTACGCCATCCCGTTCTGCAGGAGATGGAGCGCCGGGCAGCCGAAACGCGCTTCCCGATAGTGGGTCCCGTGGTGGGGCATCTGTTCTATCTGCTGACCCGCCTGACAGGGGCGCGGCGCGTGTTCGAACTGGGTTCAGGCTACGGCTATTCCACCGCCTGGTTCGCGATGGGCGTGCGCGAGAACGGCGGTGGCGAGGTCTATCATGTGGTGTGGGACGAGTCGCTCTCGCGCGATGCCCGCGAATATCTGGGACAGCTGGGGCTGGCGGATCTCGTGCGCTTCGAGGTGAGCGAAGCCATCGCTTGCCTGCAACGCACCGAAGGACCGTTCGATATCATCTTCAACGATATCGACAAGCAGATGTATCCCGACTCTCTACCTGCCATCAAGCCGAAGTTGCGCTCAGGCGGTTTGCTGCTGGTGGATAACGCGCTGCGGCATGGGGAGATTTTTGACCTGGAGAACCGCTCGCCTGCCACCGAAGGCGTGCGCACGCTCACTCGCATGCTGCTCGCCGACCCTGACTTTATCACCAGCCTTGTGCCTGTTCGCGACGGCGTGCTGCTAGCTTATCGGGTCTGAATCACAAAAGCGGAGATCGGCTGTAGGGCAATGGTAATCGTGCATGTGGGACATGTGGTGTTTCGCCCGGATAGGGGCACGCCCTACCACCTTTCTATGGCGCTGGCGCGTCATGTGCCTGTAATCTACCTTAATCCATTGATGTCGGGCACGCAGTGGTTGCTGTGGCGTCGTGAATCGGCTCGCTGGCGTCTTTCTGAAGCCAACATACGGGTGCTTTCGGTGGTTGCTCCCGGCGCGTTGCGATTTGTGCCGCGTCGGTGGCGTTCCTCACTAAAAATAGCTTTGGAAGGATGGCGCAGCTTGCGGCAACTGCGCCCGTTTACCTCCGAGCCGCTGGTGCTGTGGGTCTCTAACAGCGAGCTGGCTCTCTGGCTCCATCGGATGCTTCGCCCTGTGCTGACCTGCTATCACCGCCTGGACGATTTCGGCGCGATGGACGCTACTCTTGCCAGGCTGGAACGGTCGCTGGAGCAGATAGCCGATCTGATTTTTGTTGTTTCGCCTTATCTGCAGGAGCAACATCGGCGAAACGGGCGTGAGGCGGTTCTGCTGCCAAACGCTGTGGACACTACCTTTTTTGCTCAAGCGCTCCATGATTCAACTCCGATTCCCGCTGATCTCAGGGCGCTGCCCTCACCACGAATCGGCTTTGTAGGATGGCTCCACCCCAAATGGATTGACATCGATCTCTTGCTGAGCCTGGCACGATGCCGTCCTGATTGGAGCTTCGCGGTAATAGGTCCGAAGGTTGACTGGCATCCAACCAATTTGCCGTCCAACCTCTATCTAATCGGTCAACGCCCTTATCACCAGATACCCGCCTATCTCAAGGGGCTGGATGTGTGTCTTGTGCCCTTCAAGGACAACGCGATTACGCTGGGCGCCAGCCCGCTCAAACTCTACGAGTATCTGGCAGCGGGTCGTGCCGTGGTCAGCACACCAGTGCCCGACTTGTCCACCTTTGCCGATGTGGTATGGTGCGCCCAGAACAAAGAGGGGTTTCTCGACCTTATTGAGGAGGCATTGCAGACCGCTCATGATCCCGTTCTACAGCGGCAGAGGCTGGAGGCAGTGGCTCCTCATTCGTGGGAAAGGCGGGCGGAGTTCGCGATTCAACACATTGAGAAGCAACTGGCGAAGCGCTCAACAGTTCACTCACCCGCTGTAATACCTCGTGCGCCGTGATCGAGCGCATGCATGCCCGATTATCGCCCCGACATGTCCAGAAGCTGCATGTCGGCGCGCAGAGCGAGGAGCGATCAATAAACACATGCCCCTCACCAATCGGGGCGAAGTGGCGGGCGGAGCTAGGTCCAAAAAGCCCCACCACGCGCGTGCCCATCGCCGCCGCCAGATGCGCTGGTCCCGTGTCGCCACTGACAAGCGCATCGAGCAGACCCAGACACACGATCAACTCATCCAGGCTCAACTGCGCGGCGAGATTAATCGGCGTCTGGCGCATCGCCTGCAGAACCGCCTGAACCTGCGGCAGGTCCGACCTCGCACCGAACAGCACCACATGCACCCCCGCTTCGAGTAGGGCGTCGGCGACCTGAGCGAACCGTTCGGGAAACCATCGCTTGTTGGGCGCGCTGGCGCCTGGATTGATGCCCACCAGCGGTCGCTCCCCGCGCCAGCCAGTCTGCTCCAGCTTGCCCCGTGCCGTCGCCTCCGCTTTGGGATTGGGGAACAGCTCCAGCCGCCAGTCCGACACGTCGCAGCCCAGCCGCGCCACAATCGCCCGATTGAGATCGTTGATCTGGTGCGCATCAGGGTCAACAGGCACGGCATCGGTCAGCAGGCGGCTGAAGTAGCGCTTGGCGCCGCCCACCCGACGCGGGATGCCCGCCAGAAAAGCGTGCAGGGTCTTCTCGTCGCTGTTGTCCAGGATCACAGCGAGGTCATAGTGTCCCCTGCGCAGGCGTATAATCTCGCGCAGCTTGCCCATCAACCCGTTGCCCAGATGCCGCAACTGGAGTGTGTCCAGATAAGGACATCGCTGGAGCAGCGGGTAGCCGCGATTGCCCGTGATGACCGTGATGTGTGCCTGCGGATAGCGGCGCCGCAGCGCCCGCAACGCCGGGATCACATAGACGGCGTCGCCTAATCCCGCCCTTGTCAGCACCACAATCCGCTTCGGCTCGCCCACAACCGCTATTGTACCTCGCTGTCCGGGTACTATCAAACTATGCAAAGCAAACAGGTCAGGGTTGAGCATGGCAAACGCACACGGCGGCAAGAGGCACTTTATCAGCGGGTGCAGGCGCTCTATCGGGAGGCAGGCATCGCGGTGCCGTCGATACATCGCGCCTCGCGGCTGATCGGCGCGCCGCCCGACGCCATCCGCGCGATGATTCAGATTGGCATCGAACGGGGCGAGTTTGTCGATGCGGGCGAAGGCATCTACTTCCCCATCGACACGCTCCAGCAACTTGCGGAGCAGCTGCGCACGCTGCCAGAGCCTCTCACCGTCGCGAAGGTGCGCGACCTGACGCGAAGCTCGCGACGCTATGCCGCTGCCGCCCTGCACTGGCTCAAACGCAACGGCTGGATTCGCGGGTAAAATAGAACTGGAGGTGCGCAGGTGCGAATCGAACTGCTGTACTACCCTGAATGCCCCTCGCACGAGCGGGCGCTGGAGCTGTTGAGGGAGGCACTGCGAGCCGAGGGCGTCGATGCGCCGATAGAGATTATCCGCATCGACACGCAGGCGCAGGCGGAGCAACACCGCTTCATCGGCTCGCCCACCATCCGCATCGACGGCATCGAGGTGGACCCTCACCCCGAACTGCCCTACCGCCTGACCTGTCGCACCTTCGTCCACGAAGATGGACGCCTGTCGCCCCTGCCCTCGCTGACCATGCTCCGACAGGCAATCCGTCAAGCGAAGGAGGTGAGCAACGATGGCACTTGAAATCGGTCATTCGGCTTACGACTTTTCACTGCCTGGTGTGGATGGCAAGACCTATTCGCTGAAAGACTTTGCCGATAAGCCAGTGCTGGTGCTGTTCTTCTGGTGCAATCACTGCCCTTATGTGAAAGCCTACGAAGATCGCGTGATCGCACTGGCGAAGGAGTTCGGCGACCGCGTGGCTTTCGTCGCGATTAATTCGAACGACCCGACGCAATACCCCGAAGACAGCTTCGAGGAGATGAAAAAACGCGCTGAGGAGAAGGGCTACCCCTTCCCCTATCTGTTCGACGAGACCCAGAGCGTGGCTCGCGCTTATCAGGCAACGCGCACGCCCGAGTTCTTCGTGTTTGACGAGGAGCGCGAGCTGAAATATCACGGACGCTTCGACGACAACTGGGAGAACCCTGACCAGGTACGGCAGGAGTTCGTGCGCAACGCGATTATCGCCCTGCTGAATAACGAAGTGCCCCACTACTCCCAAACCCCACCAATTGGCTGCACGATTAAGTGGAAGGTGTAGCTCCCACCCGCAGTTTCTGAACTCCCTCTCCCCCGCTTGCGGGGGAGAGGGTACGGGTGAGGGGGCTTAAAACCTCTTGCGGACACCACAAACCCTCTCTGTCAACCCCAACATATCGGAAATTGGGGGGAATTTCGCCCAAATCTGGGGGTTTGTGGGGCTTAACCCCTTGACAAACGCGCATTCGTGTGCTATAATATATCCCAGTGGAGGATTGGTGGAGACTCAGTGGTAGCTCAGTGGTAAACAGACGCAAGCGGCGGTGACGCGACATGGCGAAGTTTCAGGGCGGAAGCTACTATGCGGTGGATGACAAGGGGCGCATCGTGATCCCGATGCGCTTCCGCTCGATGCTGGGCGAGCGGTTCATCATCACGCGCGGCTTCGGCGGCTGCCTGTTTGTTTTCACCACTGACCAGTGGCAGCGGCTGGGCAGTAAGTTTGATGACGGCGCACTGTTTGACCCCCGCAAAATCCGCCTGCAACGCTTCCTGTACACCAACGCGACCGAAGTGATGCCTGATAGCCAGGGTCGCGTCGCCATCCCGCAGGAGCTGCGCGAATGGGCGCAGATCGAGCCGAACTCGGAAGTGCTGATCGCAGGCTGTGCGAACTGGGTCGAAATCTGGAGCCGCCCGCGCTACGAGGCGCTCATGCGCACCGAGCTGGAGCAGGGCGACGAACTGATGGAGTTAGCCGTGCAGATGAACATCTGAGGTCGATATGCACAAGCCCGTAATGCTGGAACAGGTGCTGAGATTGCTGGAGCCACCGCCCAAAGGCGTGGTGGTCGATGGCACGGTGGGGACGGGCGGACACGCGCGCGCCCTCGCCGAACGAATCGGACGGAGCGGAACCCTGATCGCCATCGACCGTGACGAAAGCATGCTTGAACTCGCCTACCAGCACCTGCGCGACCTGCCTGTCACACTCCACCTGATCCACGGGGACTACCGCCACCTGCCCGACATCTTGCGCGAGCTGGGCATAACAGAGGTGGACGCGATTTTAATCGATATGGGCGTCTGCTCGGCGCAGCTGGATGACCCGCAGCGCGGGCTGGCGTTCCGCTACGACGCCCCGCTCGATATGCGTCTCGACCGCTCGCAGACAGAGACGGCAGCCACACTGTTGCAGCGAGTCTCGGTGGGCGAGCTGGCGCGAATCCTGCGCGAATACGGGGGCGAACGCTGGGCGAACGCCATCGCGAAAGCGATTATCCGCCGACGCGAGGCGGGACGCATGAACACCACGGGCGACCTCGTTGCCGCCGTGCTGGAAGCCATCCCGCGCAAATATCAGGATAAACGCATCCACCCTGCCACGCGCACCTTTCAGGCGATTCGCATCGCGGTCAATCGCGAGCTGGATCGGCTTCAAGAATCGCTGGAAGCCATCTGCGGTTGCCTGCGCGTGGGCGGGCGCATCGTGACGCTGGCGTACCACTCGCTGGAGGACCGCGCGGTCAAGCACGCTTTCCGCAATCTGAGCGTGCGTCAGCCTGAACATGCGCTGGTGGGCGGCACGCGCACGCCGTCATCCCCACGCCCGCAACTGCAGGTGCTGACACCCAAGCCGTTAGAGCCAGAGGATGAGGAGATTTGTCAGAATCCGCGCGCCCGCAGCGCGAAACTGCGTGCAGCACAGCGCGTGGCATAGCGAGAGGACACGGAGGTGCAACCAATGAAGACCTTAACGAAACCAGGAACGGTACAGCGCAGGATGCATCCTGCCCCGCCACCGGGCGCATGGACGCCTGCTCACGCTCGCCCTGCCCGACACCCACACACTCGCCGCAGGAGCAATCGGCTCGTATTCATACTGCCCGTCGCGTTCTGCCTGCTGTTCATCGCGGCGCATCTGACGGGGATTGCCCTGCTCAACTACGAGAGCGCGCGACGCACCACCCTCGAAAAAGAGATTCAGCAGCTTCAGCAGCAGAATGAGGCGTTGCGGATGCACCTGAACGCGCTCACGGCGGAGCCAGTCGTTCAGCACTGGGCGCAGGCGCAGGGCATGGTGCGCGCCGAGACCCAGAGCGCAGCGGTTGTCTCTGTTACCACCGTTGCTGCCGTTGACCGTCCACTGGCAATGGTCGCGACAGCGACACGACCTTCACAGGAGGGAGAGATGTGAAACAGCGGGGCACAGCGGTCGTGTATACAGCGGGCGAGGCACGCCAGCGCCAGCAGGAGTCGCAGCGCCTGGCGGTCGCGAGTGGGCTGATGGCGCTGGGCGGCATGCTGATTGTCGGGCGGCTCTTCACCCTGCAGGTACTTCAGGCGGAGGAGATGCGTGAGGCTGCCCGCATTCGTCGTGAGCGCACGCGCCCACTGCTCGCCCGACGCGGCGCCATCCTTGACCGCTATGGACGACCCCTCGCCCGCACCACCTTCCATTACCACCTGGCGATTGACCCGCGGAGCGTGCGCGATCCCGCTGCGACCGCTCGCTGGCTCGCACAGGGGCTGAAACTCGACGCGAACCGTCTGCAGGCTGCCATCGAAGGGGCGCAGGCGATCGGGTCCCGCTACCTGCGAATCGCCACCTTCGTGCCGCAGGCGCGCGCCGAACCGCTCCTGCAAGCCTATCGGCGCACACCTACCCGTGAACGGCTCGCCATCCTCATGAGAGAGGTCGTGCCCTCGCGCGATCTGCCCGAAGGACGGCTTGCTGCCCAGGTCGTGGGGCTGACCACCCTCGAAGAGAACCGCGAACAGGGCAACACGCTCAAGCCCCTTTGCGGGCTGGAGCTTTCGATGGACGCGCGCCTGAACGGCAAAAATGGTCAGGAAGAGGGCGAGGTCGCGCCGAACGGCGCCATTATCCCCGAAACCCTGCGCCGGCGGGTGCCGCCTGTCGATGGCGAACCCGTGCGACTCACGCTCGATGTCGAAATTCAACAGGCTGTGGAGGACGCGCTGGACGAGCTGGTGCGCCGACATCAGCCTGCAGGCGCGCTGGCGATGGTGCTGAATGTACGCACAGGCGAACTCCTCGCGCTCGCCAACCGCCCCACCTTCGACCCCATCACGCGCAAAGGGCTGGAACGCAGCGCCGAACCGCTGCGCAACCGCGCCATCACCTTCCTGTACGAACCGGGCTCCACGCTTAAGCCAGTCGTGCTGGCTGCCGCGCTCGACGCGGGCATCGTGCGCCCAACCGACCGATTCTTCTGCAACAACCGCTTTGTGGTCAGCAGGAAACAGATCCACTGCGTGGTTCATGGGCGTGTTCACGGCTGGCAGACGCCCGAGCAGGTGCTGAAAAACTCCTGCAACATCGCTTGCGCACAGATTGGCTTGCGAATGGGGCTGGAGCGGTTGTACAGGGGGCTACAGCGGTTCCACCTGCTGGAGCCGACGGGCATCGAGCTGCCTTCCGAATGGACAGGCTGGACGGAGCCGCCTCAGCGCGTGCGATATGGGCGTACCCTGCGCGAGGCGAACCTCGCCTTCGGGCAAGGCGTGTTCGTGACGCCCCTCGCGCTTGCCGCCGCCTACGCCGCGCTCGCCAACGATGGACGCTGGATCCAGCCCCACTTGCTCTACGGACGCACCGATCTGAAAACCACACAGGTGGTTCAGCCCGCAATCGCGCGGCTCATCCTGCATGCGTTGGTGCAGGCAGTTGAGGAAGGCACGGGTAGGCAGGCGCAGATACCCGGCTACTGGATCGCGGGCAAAACGGGCACGGCACAGAAAGCCATCCCCGAACGCGGCTATGTGCGCGGCAAATATATCGCCTCTTTCATCGGCATCGTGCCCGCCGATGAACCGCGCGCCGTCGTCATGGTGCTTGCAGACGAACCGCGCAACGGCTACTACGGCGGCGAGGTCGCAGCGCCCACCTTCCGCCGAATCGCCCAGTTCCTGCTCTGGTACTGGAAAATCCAGCCCAGCAGAGAACTTAAAAGCAGAGCGAGGTCTAACCGAGCATGAAACGCTTGAGCGAACTGTTGCAGGAGGCTGGCGTGGCGCATCGGCTGTATGGCGACAGCTGGATCCGCGCCATTCAGGTCGATTCGCGTCAGGTGCAGGCGGGCGATCTGTTCGTTGCGCTCAAAGGCACGCGCCACGACGGGCATCAGTTCTTGCAAGAGGCGATTAAGCGGGGCGCCGCCGCGCTGCTGGTGAGCGATGCACGCGCCATCCCGCCCGACGCCCCCGCATGGGCACAGGTGGACGACACGCGCGATGCACTGTGGCGAATCGCTCAACGATTTTACGGGGACGCGAGTCGCCAGCTAACGGTGGTGGGCGTCACGGGCACCAACGGCAAGACCACCACCACGCACCTGATGCGCGCGATTTTCGAGGCGGCAGGTCTGCCCTGTGCGCTGATTGGCACGCTGGGCGTCGTGCTACCCCAGCCACTGGAAAATACCCCCTTACCCGTACCCTCTCCCCTGCTTGCGGGGGAGAGGGGTATGGAAAATCCCCTCTCCCACAGCGTGGGAGAGGGGGCAGGGGGTGAGGGACCTGTCCTGACCACGCCAGAGCCGTTTGTGCTGCAGGCGCTGTTGTGCCGTGCGCTGGAGCGGGGCGCCCGCGCCGTCGCGATGGAGGTCTCCTCGCACGCGCTCGACCAGCGCCGCGCCGACGGCATCCGCTTCGACGCAGGCATCTTCACCAACCTCACGCCTGAACATCTGGACTATCACCCCACGATGGAGGCTTACGCCGCCGCCAAACTGCGCCTGTTCACCGAGCTGGCACGCCAGTCGGGCAAACCGTTCCGCGCCGTCATCAATCTCGATGCGGAATGGGGCGCGTGGTTCGCCGAGCGTGCCGAAGGCGATCTGTGGACTTACGGCACGCAGCCGAACGCGCGCGTGCGAGCCACCGATGTGCAGATTCACACCGATGGCATCCAGTTCATCGTGCAGGCGGATGCAGGCAAGCCGTTGCGCTTCCCCGCCCGCATTCGGCTCAGTGCCCCGTACAACCTGCAGAACGCGCTGGGCGCGATTGCCGCCGCGCTCAGCCTCGAACTGCCGATTGAAGCCATTCAGGAGGGTCTGCAACGCGTGGAGCGTGTGCCCGGGCGCTTCGAGCGTGTGCCCATCGATGCTCCCTTCACCGTGATTGTGGACTACGCGCACACGCCCGACGCCCTCCGACGCCTGCTGGAGGCGGCACGGGCGCTGGAACCCACACGCCTCACCATCCTGTTCGGCTGCGGGGGCGACCGCGACCCGACCAAACGCCCCGTGATGGGCGCCATCGCCACCGAACTCGCCGACCGCGTGATCCTGACCGCCGATAATCCGCGCACCGAACCGCTCGAACGCATCCTTGAGCAAATAGTGGCAGGCATCCCGCCCGAACGACGCGAGAAAGTGGTGGCGATTGAACCCGATCGGCGCGCCGCAATCGCGATTGCTCTGGCGCAGGCAATCGCGGGCGAGCTGATCCTGCTAACAGGCAAAGGACACGAGAACTATCAGATTATCGGCACGACAAAGTTTCCATTCAGCGACCGTGAGACCGTGCTGGAGTTGATGGGAGCGAAGCGAGCATGAGAGCGATGACCACACGCGAGGTTGCGCAGGCGTTGCACGTGAGCCTGCCCGTGCTGCTGACGGGCGAGGAGCGCGTGCAGGGCGTCACGACCGACAGCCGCAATGTGCAGGTGGGCGACCTGTTCTTCGCGCTGCGGGGCGAGCGCACCGATGGACACATGTACCTGCAAGAGGTGTTCGCGAAGGGCGCGGTCGCCGCGGTGGTGGAGTATATCCCGATTGGCGCGGAAGGGCTGCCCCTGCTGCGCGTGCCCTCCACCCTGCAGGCGCTGGGCACGCTGGCGCACCACTACCGCATGCAGGTGCCCGATCTGGTGGTTATCGGCATCACGGGCAGCACGGGCAAGACCACCACACGCGCGATGACCGCCGCCGCGCTTGAAGCGGGCTACCCCGGCGCCATTCAGAGCAGCCCGGGCAACTTCAACACCGAGATTGGCGTGCCGCTCACTATCTTCGGGCTGGAGGCGCACCACCGGGTGCTGGTGCAGGAGATGGCGATGCGCGGGCGCGGGCAAATCGCCTACCTTGCCGAGATCGCCCGCCCTCAAATCGGCGTCATCACTCAAATCGGCTGGTCACACATCGAGCTGCTGGGCAGCCGTCAGGCGATTGCAGAGGCGAAGGGCGAGCTGCTGCTGGCGTTGCCGCCTGACGGGTGGGCGATCCTGCCCCGTGACGATAAGTTCTATGAGTTCCTGCGCTCGCTGGCGCCCTGCCCTGTGCTGACTTTCGGACGCCATCCCGAATCAGACGCCTGCCTGCTCGAAACGCGCCTTGCGCCTGACAGCACCACAGGCGTCATCCAGATTCGGACACCCGCCACAGGCGAGCGAGCAATTGTTGAACTCACCCTGCCCTATCTGGGCGAGCATCTGCTGATGAATGCGACGGTCGCCCTGCTGGTCGCTGCCGTGTTGGGCGTCGATCTGGAGTGGGCGGCACGCGCGCTGGAGCAGGTGCAACTGCCCGAGATGCGCATGAACATTCAGCCCCAGCCCGGCGGTTGGACGCTCATTAACGACGCCTACAACGCGAACCCCGATTCGATGCGCGCGGCGCTGCAGGTGCTGCTCTATCAGGCGCCGGCGAAACGCCGAATCGCCATTCTGGGCGATATGAAGGAGCTGGGCGCCTATAGCATGCGCCTGCACTGGCAACTGGGGCGCTGGCTTGCCACTCAGCCGCTTGATTACCTGATTCTGGTCGGCTACGATGTGCTATGGACGGCGGCTGCCGCCAGGGAGGGCGGGTTCCCCCCTCAGCGCGTGCTGCACTTCGAGAACCCGCTGAGCGCAGGGGAGTGGCTCTGGCGCAATGTGCAAAGAGGCGACTGGGTGCTGCTCAAAGGCTCCCGCGCCATCGGGCTGGAACGCATCATGGGCGTGAAGGCGTAATCAACCTCCCTCTCCCCCGTTTATGGGGAGAGGGTACGAGTGAGGGGGCAACATTGAGCAAGATGATGGAGATGGTGATCGCGGCACTAACAGCGCTGGTGATGGGCAAGCCGATAATCGGTGTGCTGGCGCGACTGAACATCCGCCAGAGCATCTATTCCTACGCGCCTGAAAGCCATCGGGCGAAGGAGGGCACGCCCACGATGGGCGGGTTCATCATTCTGCTCGGCGTGGCGGTCGGGCTGCTCGCGTTCGCATTCCTGCCCCATCCTGTGCAAACAGCGGCTGGGACATCCCTGCTCCAGTCTGTTCCGCGGGGTAGCCTGTACCTTGTGCCGTTGCTCATCTTCTTCGCCGCGGCGGGGCTGTTTGCCCTGCTGGGATTCGTCGACGACTATCTGGCGCGTCGCTGGCTGGGGCGGCGTGGGCTGGAGTGGAAAATGAAACTGCTGCTGCAGGCGCTGATGGCGGCAATCGCGCTCTATGCAACAGCGAGCATCCCGGCGCAGTTGCTGAACGCCCCTCTTGCCGATGGAGCGAACGCGCCTGCTCTTCCCTCCCCTGCCCTGCCCCTCGCCTTCTGGCTGCTGGGGCTGGTGTGGGTGGTCGGCTGGGTGAACGCTTTCAACCTGACGGATGGGCTGGACGGGCTGGCAGCGGGGCTGAGCGTGATTGCGTTCGGCGCCCTCGCCGCGCTCTGTCGCGACACACTGAGCGTCATCACCGCGATGCTCTGGTGTGGTGCCGCGCTCGGCTACCTGTGGTGGAACCTTCATCCCGCACATGTGTTCATGGGCGACACCGGCTCGATGGCGCTCGGCGCGATCTTCGCGTTAATCACCTGGCGCGAACTGATGCTCGCTGGAAGCCTGTCGGGTGAGTGGCTCCCGCACGCCGCGCTGTTCGTGCTGATCGGGCTGGTGTTCGCGATCGAGATCATCACTGTGATTATTCAGCTGAGCGCGGTGAAGTTGCTCAAACGGCGCATCTTCCGCGCGACGCCCATCCACCACCATTTTGAGCTGCTGGGCTGGCAGGAGAGCTTGATTGTGGGTCGGTTCTGGATTGCGGGCGCGCTGACGGGACTGGTGGCGTACGCGCTTTCGGGAGGGCTGCGATGAACTGGAGCGAGATGCGGGTGGCAATCGTTGGCACGGGGCGCAGTGGGATAGCCGCTGCGGCTGCCCTGCTCCAGCGCGGCGCCACCCTCGAACTGTATGACCGCGACATGCAGCTGGATGCACTGGAACAGTTGATAGCGCATCTGGAAGACGCACCAGCCGATCCTGATATGGAAATCACCATTGCAGAGTTCCCGCAACAGGATGTGCCTGACTGGGAATCGCCGCCCGATCTGATTATCGTCAGCCCTGCCCTGCCCCCGTCGCACCCGCTGTTTGAGGGCGCCCGCGCGCACGGTGTCCCCATCTGGAGCGAGATCGAGCTGGGCTACCGCCTCGCAAAGGCGCCCATTATTGCCATCACGGGCACGAACGCCAAAACGACGACCGCCGCGCTCATCCACCACCTGCTGACCCATGCAGGCATCCGGGCGCACCTGTGCGGCAATATCGCGGGCACCGAAAGCGACCAGACGCTCACCACCGCCGCGCTCAAGGCGCAGCCCGACGAGTGGCTTGTGGCGGAGGTTAGCTCGTTTCAGCTGCAAAACATCCATCAATTTCGCCCGCGCATCGCGGTCATCACCACCATCACGCCCGACCATCTGGACTATCACGGCAGTTTTGAGGCGTACGCGCGGGCGAAGGGGCGATTGCTGGAGAACCTGACGCCCGACGACTGGGCAGTGCTGAACGGCAACGACGCAGGCATCCAGCAGCTTCTAAAATGGCTGCGTGCCGAGAACTGCCCCGGACTGCTGAATGTGGAACGCGCGGGACATCTGATCCTGAATCCCGCTTCCCTGTGGGGAGATGAAGACCTCAAAGCCCTCTCTCCCGCCTGCGGGGGAGAGGGTATGGGTATGGGTGAGGGGGCACTTTTAGCAGCAACTGTCGCGCGGATAGTGGGCTGTAGCGAGGCGCAGATTCAAACAGCGCTGGCAAGCTTTCGCGGCGTGCCTCACCGCATGGAGTTCGTCGCCGAAATCAAGGGCGTGCGGTTCATCAACAATTCGATGTGTACAAACGCCGCCGCGCTCGATTACTCTCTGCGCCTTGCGCCCAAGCCCTGCATCGTGATTGCGGGCGGCGTCGACAAGAACGATTCAGCGGAGCAGCTCGCCGATGCAATCCGCCGATATTGCCGCGCGGCGATGCTGATCGGTCGGGATGGCGAACGCATCGGCGCGTGCCTGAGCGCGGCAGGCTACACGAACTGGCGCTACGCAGGCACGCTGGAACGCGCCGTCGAGCAGGCGTTCGCGCTGGCGCAATCGGGCGAAACGGTGATTCTGGCGCCAGGCTGTGCCAGCTTCGATCAGTTCCGCAACTTTATCGAGCGCGGCGAGCGGTTCCGCGCATGCGTGCGAACACTGAGCGAGCGAGGTCAGGGATGATAAAGGCTATATCGCGCCGGCGTATGGGAGCGATCATCCAGCCGCTGACATTTCGGCACAGGCGGCTGGCGAGGAGAGGTGCGGCGACCACGCCCTTGCAGCGAGGTGAGCGCGAGCGAGCAGCACTGCAGGGTGTACGGCACGCACTGTTCTGGCTGCCCCTCACACTCTGCCTGATCGGGCTGGTGTTTCAGACCAGTGTACAGATTGGTGACCTTCTGAAGACCAGCGCCGCCTCGCCGATGGAGCCGTTTCGCCCCGTGATATTGCAGGCGTGCTGGGTGCTGCTAAGCGCGGGCATGATGCTGATACTGGCTCATATTCCGTCGCGTTTCTACCAGGCGAGCGCGTGGTTCTGGCTGGTGCTGAGCGCCCTGGTGCTGATCGCGCTCTGGCGAATACCGGGGCTGGGTGTGGAGCGCAACGGCGCAGTACGCTGGTTCGAGTTCACGCTGCCCGCGCTGGGACGCATCAGCGTCCAGCCCTCCGAGATGTTTAAGCTGGCAACCCTGCTCTATTTTGCCGCGCTTTATAGCCAGCGCCGGGCATGGAGCAAAGCCGCTTACGGGCTGATCGCGCTCTGGCTGATTGCGCTGATCGCGATTGAGCGTCAGCCCGACTTCGGCACAATGGTGCTCATCTTCGCGCTGGGTGTGGGTGTGGCGTTTCTGGGTGGGGCGAGCCTGACCCGAATCGCCCTGCTGGGGCTGGCGAGCCTGATGGCGTTCACACTGCTCATCTGCCTGCCCGCCATCAAAGCGGCGTTCATCGATAAGCCACACGCCATCGATGAGACGGGCTATCGGCTGAAGCGCATTCTGGTGATGCTGGACCCGTGGGAGTATGAGCATGACATCGGCTACCAGATGGTGCGAGCGCAGATCGCGGTGGGCAGCGGCGGCATCGGACGACTTGCGATTGGCGAGGGATGCGAGAAACGCTACCTGCCCGCTGCCGAGAACGACTACATCTTCGCCACAATCGCTGAGGAGACGGGCTTCGCGGGCAGTATGCTGTGCATCGGGCTGTTTGTGTGGCTGGTGGGCGCGTGCCTGAAGCTGGCGGCGCGGGCGCCCACACGGTTTGGACGGCTGTTCGCGGGTGGGCTGGCGCTCTGGATCGGACTGCAGGCGCTGATCAATATCGGCATGGCGATAGGGCTGCTGCCGACAGTGGGGTTGCCGTTGCCGTTCGTCAGCGCAGGCGGCTCCGCCCTGCTGAGTCTGATGGCGGCGCTGGGAATCGCGCAGGCGATTGCGAGGGAGACGCGATGAGGGTGGCGATAGCGGGCGGTATCACGGGCGGGCATCTGTTCCCCGCGCTGTGTGTGGGCGAAGCGCTCCAGCGGGAGGGCGCCAGCGTGCTGTATCTGGGCGCCCGGCACGGGCTGGAGGCGCGTCTCGCCCTGCCCTTCCCTGCCCTGCTGCTCGATATGAGCCACCTGCGACCCGCTGCGCGGGTCCCGTGGCGATTGCCGTTCACATTGCTACGCCTGCGTGCCGAAGCCCGACGCGCTCTCGACCAGTTCGACGCCGAGCTGCTGCTCTGCACGGGGGGCTACTCCGCGCTGCCGATTGCATTCGCCCAGCGCAGCCGCCGCAAGCCGATGGTGCTGCTGGAACCCGATGCCTACCCTGGGCGCGCCAACCGCCATCTGGCACGGTTCGCAGCGTGTATCTGCATCAACTTCGAGGAAGCTGCCGCCCATTTCCCGCGCGGCAAAACCGTTCGCACAGGCTTGCCCGTGCGCCCGGATGTATGTCGCCCCGATGTGCCCGTGGCAACCGCTCGCGAATCGTTCGGGCTGGCGCCGGAGCGTTTCACCGTGCTGGTGATTGGCGGCAGTCAGGGTGCGCAGTCGCTGAACGAGGCGGTGCTGAACACCGTGCAATATATGCCCGCCACGCCCATCCAGTGGCTGCACATCACAGGCGAGGCGCACTACGAGATGGTTCGCGCAACGGCGGACCGCCTCGCGCTCAACGGCAACTATCATCCCCTGCCCTTTTTGAATGCGGAGCAGATGGGGCTGGCGTATCGCGCGGCGGATGTGGCTGTCGCGCGCGGCGGCGCGGGCACCATCACCGAACTCGCGCTGAACGGTTTGCCCGCCGTGCTGATCCCCTATCCCTTCGCCGCCAGCGCGCACCAGCGGTATAATTGTGAGGCGATGGTGCAACGGGGAGCCGCGCTGATGATCGAACAGTCCGCCCTCTCACCGAGCGCGCTGGCACAGATGCTGACCACTCTCCACGAATGCCCGCAACGACGGGAGGAGATGCGCCAGCGTGCCCGCCAGTGGGCAATCCCCGACGCCACCCAGCGCGTGCTGCAGGTCATTCGCGACACGCTCGTAGACTGGGCGTCGCGCCCAGAAAGACCCCGATAAGGAGGAGCCACCATGCAGTCCCCGACAGGCATCCCGCTGACGACCGACCGCGAACCCAGCCTCCAGATGCGATTCCATTTTGTGGGCATCGGGGGCGCGAGCATGTCCGCGCTGGCACGCTGGCTCGCCGAAAAGGGCGCGACGGTCAGCGGCTCCGACCTTGCCGACTCGCCCGCGCTGGAGTCGCTGCGCACGCGTGGTATCCGTGCCTACGCGCCTCACGACCCCGCCCGAATGGGCGAACCCGACTGGCTGATTGTGTCCGACGCCATCCATCCCGATAACCCCGAAGTGATAGAGGCACAGCGTCGCCACCTGCCCATCTGGCGACGCTCGCAACTGATGGGCTGGTTGCTGAAGCCCTATCGCGTGATTGCCATCAGCGGCACACACGGCAAAAGCACCACCACCGCGCTCGTTGCCGCCATTCTGGAAGCGGGCGGCTACGACCCGCTCGTGCTGCTGGGCGCCGACACGCCGCTCACCATGCCCCCATGGGCAGGCAATATCCGGCTGGGCAGCGGCGAATGGGCGGTCGTCGAAGCCTGCGAAGCCTATGAGTCGTTTCTGGACTTCCAGCCCGAAATCGCGCTCATCACCAGCATCGAACCCGACCACCTCGATTATCACGGCACTTTCGAGAATCTGCTAACGAGTTTCGCCCGCTTCCTGCAGCAGCTGAAACCCGAAGGGTGCTGGATTGGTTGCGGGGATCATCCGGGGGTACAGCGGCTCTGTGAGCGTGGCGATGTGCCGCGCCCACGCCTGCTGTACGGCTTCGCGCCTCACAACGATCTGCACGCCGCAATCATCGAGCGAACACCCTCCATCACCCGCTTCCGCGTGAAGAATCAACCCCTCTCCTCCAGCAGAAGCGAGGGTACGGGTGAGGGGGTGCCATCCACAGCCGATGGGGACTTCTCCCTGCCGCTTGTGGGCGACCACAATGTGCTGAACGCGCTGGGCGCGATCGGCGTCGCCCAGCTGCTGAACATCCCGATGGCGGTGGCACAGCGTGCACTAACAGGGTTTCAGGGCGTTCGGCGGCGGCAGGAGCTGATTGGCGAGGCGATGGGCATCGCGCTCGTGGACGACTACGCGCACCACCCGACGGAGATCGACGCCACGCTCGCCGCGTTGCGCCAGCGGTTCCCCAACCGCCGCCTGATTGTGCTTTTCCAGCCGCATCTGTACAGTCGCACGCGCGACCTGCTGGAAGGGCTGATCCAGAGCCTGCGCGGCGCCGACATGGTGGTCATCACCGATATCTATCCCGCTCGCGAGAAGCCCATCCCGGGTGTGAGCGCGTCGCTGATTGCCGACGGCTTGCTGGAGGGCGATCAGCCACCCACGCTCTATGTGCCCATCAAGGAGCAGATCCCCGCTCGCCTCCTGCCCCATCTGACGCCGGGCGATGTAGTGGTCACGATGGGCGCAGGCGATATCGATAAGGTGGCGCCCGCCCTGCTGCGCATGCTGGAGGCGCGGGGTCAGGTGCGGCGACTGCGCATCGCCGTGCTGATGGGCGGCGACTCGCCCGAACGCGATGTGTCGCTGCTCTCTGGCTCGCGCGTGCTACAGGCGCTCGACCCCGACCGCTACATCGGCATCCCTGTGGACCCCGCCCTGATGCGCGGCAGGGAGGGCGTCTGGGGACTGCTCGATTTATTGCAGAGCGAGCGTCCCGATCTCGCTTTCATCGCCCTGCACGGTCGGCACGGTGAGGACGGCGCGATTCAGGGTCTGCTGGAGATGCTTGGCATCCCCTACACAGGTTCGGGCATCCTGCCCAGCGCGCTCGCCATGAACAAATACGCCGCCAAAATCGTATTGCAGTCGGCGGGCATCACCACGCCACGCGGCGTGCTGGTATCGCGTGCGGAGCTGAATGAACTGCTAACGCCTGCCGCCAGCCCGAAGCTTGCCGGGCTGAAGCCGCCGCTGATTGTGAAGCCCAACGAGGGCGGCTCCACGCTGGGCACGACGCGCGTGTGGGAGTGGGAGCAGTTGCCCCGTGCCCTGCGGAAGGCATTCGCCTACGACGAGCGCGCCCTGATCGAGGAGCTGATTGAGGGTGTGGAGGTCTCCGTGCCCGTGATTGGCACGCGCCATCCGCGCGCGCTGCCCCCTGTGGAGATTGTGCCCCGCGGCGGCTTCTACGGCTTTCAGGCGAAATACACCCCCGGCTGGACAGAGGAGATCGTGCCCGCTCGCCTGCCCGATGAACTGCTGGATGTGCTGATGGCGACCGCCCTGCAGGCGCACTGCGCGCTCGGCTGCCGCAGCATGAGCCGTGTGGATATGATCCTGCGCGAGCGCGTGCCCTTCGTGCTGGAGGTGAACACCGTTCCGGGCTTAACCCCCACCTCGCTCTTGCCGCGCAGTGCGGAGGCGGCAGGCATCCCCTTCCAGCAACTGATCACTTTTCTGATAGAGGACGCGCTGGAGGGTTCCTCATGAGGCGTGCGGCGCGTGGGGTTCGACGGGCGATTCGGGCGCCGTCCGCACAGGCGGCTGTTCAGATGCGGCGTCGGCGGCTGGCGTCGCGCGCCTCTGCCCTGCCCCGCCGTCGTCGCCAGCTCATCGCCGCCCGTCACCTGGAATATCTGCTCTGGCTGACGGTCGGGTTCGCCCTGATAGCGAGTTTGTGGGCGTCGCCCCGTATGCAGCCGCGCCAGATTGTGATTCAGGGCGTGCCGCCTGCTGCGCAGATCGAAATCGAACAGCAGTTGCGCCAGCTCTGGCAGGAACCGTTCGGCGTTCGGCTCGGTGTGCGCCCCGTCGAGACCGCGCTTCTGCAACACGGCTGGGTCGAAGCCGTGCAGGTTCGCCCCACGATCCCCTCACAGCTGCAGATTCAGGTGCGCCCGCGCGTGCCGCTTATCGAGATTCGCGCGGTCAGTGGCGATCGGATTTTCGTCGATTCGGCAGGAATCGCCTTTCGTGCGCCGAATCCGCCAGAGCGGGCAGCGGGCGGAATCATCTCCCTACCTGCCAGTATGCCCCTGCCTGCCGGGGGCGACCTGAGACCTGCGACCCCGCTCTGGCGTGCCTTTGCGCTATTGAAAGAGCTGGCTCGAACAACGCAGGCGCGACACCAGATTCAGATTGCGCCTGACGGCGAGCTGTACCTGAGCTGTCAGATGGAGGGCGGCGTGGCGATACGGTTCCAGCTGGGCGATGCGGCGCTCTGGCGGCAACAGCTCCCGATCGTGCAGATGCTGTTGCAAAGCGCACCGCTGCAGGCGGCTCAATGGGAGTATGTCGATCTCAAAAGCCCGCACCACCCGGCGGTCAAACCGCGGGCGGGCCGTCCCGACAGGGGGTACACTTCTGCAGAGCAATCGCAGGGGGTTCAACAGGGAGTGAGAACGCATGACAGGCGACAATAAGCGACTGCAGATGCTGATTATCTTCATCATCTGGATTGTGGTGGGTGCGCTGCTGGGTGTCGCGCTCAAAGCCCAGTTCCGTCTGCACACGGCGGAACTGCCCAGCACCCGCCTGCCCGAACTGGCACGCGCCTATGTGCAGGAGAAGCGCGCCGTCCAGGCGATGGAGACCGAAATCCGCCAGCTGCGTCAGAAAACCACCGAACTCGAAAACGCGCTCGCCACCGGCACCAGACAGGCTCAGGTGCTGAACGATAGCCTGCAGACCGCCAAGCTGCTGGCAGGGCTGGTGGAGGTGGAAGGTCCGGGCATCGAGCTGGTGCTGCGCGATAGCACGCGCCGCCCCGCGCCCGGCTCCACCGAATCGCTACTGATCGACCTCTACATCATTCACGATTATGACCTGTTGCGTGTGGTGAACGAGCTGCGCCAGGCGGGCGCAGAAGCGGTTGCCATCAACGGGCAACGACTGGTCGCCAACAGCGCCATCCGCTGCGTCGGGCCCGTGATCTATGTGAACGACATCAAGATGGCGTCGCCGTTTGTGATCCATGCGATCGGCGACCCGAACACGCTTTTGGGCGCGCTCAAGACGCCCGGCGGCGTGCTGAGCGATATTATAGAGGCGGACCCCAAAATGGTGGAGATGCGCGCGCTGGAGCGGGTGCGCATCCCCGCCTACACTGGCTCCACGCGCTTCCGCTTCGCACGACCCGTGCCTTCAGAGGAGGTTGCACCGTGATTGCGATTGGCATGCTCGGACTGTTGCTCGGACTGCTGGTGGCGTACCTGCTGCTGGACATCCCGATTCCGGCGGAGTGGGCGTCGTACCTGTCGCTGGCGGCGCTGGCGGGGCTGGATACCATTTTTGGCGGCTGGCGCGCGGCGCTGGAGGGGCGGTTCCACCCCGATGTGTTCGTGTCGGGCTTCATCGTGAACGCCTTGCTCGCCTCGCTCCTGGCTTATCTTGGCGACCGCATGGGCGTTGACCTCTTCCTCGCCGCGGTTGTCACGCTCGGCGGACGGATGTTCCTGAACCTGTCGATTATCCGACGCTACTACCTGAACCAGTTATCGTTGAGGAAATCGCGCGGATGAACCCGATGGTGGCGCTTGATGTGGGCACGACGAAGGTCTGCTGCCTGATCGCTCAGCCGACACCGGAGCGATCGCTGCAGATTATCGGCTATGGCGTCTGTCCCTCGCGCGGGCTGCGTCAGGGCATGATCGTTGACCTTGACCAGACCGTTGCTGCCATCGAACACGCCGTGCAGGACGCCCAGTCGATGGCGGATACGCCCGTCACCGCTGCCTATGTCGGCGTTACAGGGGCGCACATCGAGACCATCCAGCGCCGTTCCGAGATCGTGATTGCCCGACCCGACCGCGAAATCACCGAAGAGGATATCGAACGCCTCCGCTTTCAGGTGCAACAGGTGGCGCTGCCGCCCGACCGCGAGCTGCTGCACACCCTGATCCGCCACTACAGCGTGAATGGTCAGCGCGGGATTGTGAACCCCATCGGCATGAGCGCAACGCATGTGGAAGCGGAAGCGCTACTGGTGACAGGAGGAGTGACCTTCTTGCAGAATCTGCGCAAGTGTGTGGAGCGGGCGGGGCTTCAACCGCTTGCGCTGGTGGTGGAACCCTACGCTTCGGGGCTGGCGGTGCTGAGTCCCGAAGAGCGCGAGGTGGGCGTCGCCCTGCTCGATATCGGCGGCGGCACCACCGATGTCGCCATCTTTATCGAGGGCTGCCTCGCCTACACCGGCGTGGTGCCATTGGGCGGCAACCATGTGTCGCGTGATGTATACTTAATGTTCCGCATCGCCTCCCCCGAGGAAGCGGAACGGGTCAAACGGGAGTACGGGTGCGCGCTGGCGGAGCGCGTGCCCGCCGATGAGCTGGTGACCTATCGGGAGATGGGCACGATGCAGCAGCGGCGCGTGCCCCGCCGAATCCTGACCGAAGTGATTGAGGAGCGCATGCGCGAGATTCTGGAGCTGGCATACCAGGAAATCCAGCAGTCCGGGCTTGCCGACCGACTGATGGCAGGCGTGGTGTTGACCGGCGGCGGCGCCTGCCTGCCCTGCACTGCCGAACTGGGGCGGCAGATTTTCGGCGCACTGCCCGTGCGCATCGGCACACCAACGCTCAAAGGCGACGCGCATGCCAGCCTGAACCAGAGCCTGCAGCAGCCACCGTTTGCCACCGCCATCGGACTGCTGCTCTATGCTCTGCACGAACTGCAACACCATCCCGACGAAGGCTGGACGCTTCACCTCTGGCAACGGTTTATCCAGTTGTTCAAACGCCTGTTCAAACGCTAAAGCGGGCACTATCAGCCCACCCAACAAAGTCAGGAACAAGGAGCAAAGCCATGGCAAAGGATAGCACCCAAACGAGCAGACCGAATACGGAGCCGACCGAGATCCGTGAGGCGCGTATCAAGGTTGTGGGCGTCGGAGGCGGCGGCAGCAACGCCGTCAACCGTATGATTGAAGTCGGCATTCAGGGCGTGGAGTTTATCGCGATGAACACCGACGCGCAGGTCCTCAACCTCTCCAGGGCGCCCCAGAAACTGCAGCTGGGTCCCAGTGTGACGCGCGGGCTGGGCGCAGGAGGCAACCCCGATGTGGGACGCAAAGCCGCCGAAGAGAGCCGCAACGAAATCGCCCACATCCTCGAAGGGGCTGACCTGGTGTTCGTCACCGCCGGGCTGGGCGGCGGCACGGGCACCGGCGCCGCCCCCATCGTCGCCGAAATCGCCCGCGACATGGGCGCCCTCACCATCGCCGTCGTTACCAAACCCTTCCGATTCGAAGGACCGCGCCGCGCCAGAGTCGCCGACACCGGCGCCCAGCAACTCCAGGAGTTCGTCGACGCCATGATCGTCATCCACAACAGCCGCCTCGTCGATATCGCCGACCGAACCACCACCATGACCGAAGCCTTCCGACTCGCTGACGATGTGCTGCGCTATGGTGTGCAGGGCATCTCCGACATCATTCAGAAACCCGGTGAGATTAATGTCGACTTCGCCGATGTGCAGACCGTCCTCCGCGACGCCGGCACCGCAATGATGGGACTGGGCAAAGGCACAGGCGAACAACGCGGATTGCAAGCCATTCAGAGCGCCATGACCAGCAAACTGCTGGAAACCTCCATCGACGGCGCCACGCGCGTGCTGGTCAATGTCACCACCCCGCAGGATATGGGTCTCCACGAGTTCGAAGAGGCACTGAACCACCTCTACCAGCGGGTGGACCCCGACGAAGCCAACATCATCGTGGGCTGGGTCAAGGACCCCAATATCGAGGATGTGGTCTATGTGACTCTGCTGGTAGCGGGCTTCCCAACCACGCCGCGCGGTCAGGCAGTCGTTCAGCTCGAGCCGAAGGAGGAGCTGCTGTCTACCGTGCTGCTGCCGCCCAATACACGCCCATCGACGCCGCGTCCACCTCAGCCCTCCACCATCAACCCGCCTGGCACCACCAGCCGCGACCGCAAGCTGGACCCCGACGAGTACGACATCCCCACCTTCCTCCGCCGACACAATATGCAATAACCCGTTGCTGTGGGTGCGACGACGGCTGTCGTCGCACCCCACCCGCACAACACCTGTGTGCTATAATTCCATAGCCGTTCCAGGCACGATGTGGAATAATCTGCCTGAGGGAACCAGCGATGCGAATCTTTCTCACAGGGTGCGCGGGCTTTATCGGCGCAAAAACGGCGGAACTGTTGCTGGAACAGGAGGCGCAGGTCATCGGTGTGGACAACCTCAACGACGCCTATGACCCCCGCCTCAAACAGTGGCGACTGACCCGGCTGGAACGCTTCCCGAACTTCCAGTTTCACCAGCTGGACATCAGCGACTGGGAGGCGACGCGGGCGCTGTTCGAAGCCTATCGCCCCTACGACGCGGTGATCAATCTGGCGGCGCGCGCAGGCGTGCGCCAGAGCGTAGAGAACCCATGGGTCTATGTCGCCACCAACATCACGGGCGCACTGAACCTGCTGGAACTGTGCCGGCTCCACGATGTGCCCAAATATATTCTGGCATCCACCTCCAGCCTGTACGGCAATAACGAACGCCCCTTCCGCGAGGATCAGCCGACCGACCAGCCGCTCTCCCCTTACGCCGCCTCCAAAAAGGGCGCGGAAGCTCTCTGCCACACCTACCACCACCTCTATGGACTGGACATCACGGTGCTGCGCTACTTCACCGTGTACGGTCCCGCGGGGCGACCCGATATGAGCATCTTCCGATTCGTACGCTGGATTGCGGAGGGCGAGCCGATTCAACTGCTTGGGGACGGCTTGCAGGAGCGCGACTTCACCTATGTGGACGACATCGCGCGGGGCACGATTGCCGCGCTCAAACCGCTCGGCTACGCCATCATCAATCTGGGGGGCGACCGTCCCGTGTCGCTGCGCTGGGTGATTGAAACGCTGGAGCGCCTGCTGGGCAAGCCCGCCCGCTGGGTTCAGGCACCGATGCACCCCGCCGATGTGAAAGCCACCTGGGCGGACATCACCCGCGCGCGCACCCTGCTCGGCTGGGAACCGCAGGTGCCCCTCGAAGAGGGACTGCGCCGCTGCGTCGAATGGTACCTCCAGAATCGCGGCTGGGCAAGGGAGATTCAACTGCCATGACAGATAAGGCTGCTCACTCGCGTGGGGTGCTCAGTGCTGGGAGGCACCTGCTGGTGATGTGAGGCGACCGCCCTGAAGCAGGGCTTCATACAGGGCTTCGTAGCGGCGCACTGTGTGGCGGATGTCGAAGTGGGCAACTGCACGCTGGCGCGCCGCGATGCCCATCTGTTGCCGTCGCTCAGGCTGATCGATGAGCGTCTGCAGCGCATGGGTCAGTGCCGATTCATCCTCGGAGGGCACCAGTAGTCCACTGATGCCATCCTCAACCAGTTCGGGCACACCCCCTACCGCCGTCGCGACCACAGGCAGCCCGCTCGCCATCGCCTCCTGCACCGACAGCGGGTTGCCCTCCACCCGCGAGGAAAGCACAAAGATGTCCGAAGCGTTCAGAATATCGGGCACATCGGAACGCTGTCCCAGCAGGCGAACCCGCTCCGAGAGCCGCAACGCCTCGACCTGCTGGCGGATGGCAACCTCCTGTTCGCCCGTGCCCACAATCAGCAGATAGAGAGGCACGGGTGCCCGCAGCTGGGCAAAAGCGCGCATTAGCAGCGCATGGTTCTTGAGCGCCACCAGCCGCCCCACTGTGGTGATGACCATCGCGTGCGGTTCCAACCCCTGCTCGGCTCGCCAGCGCAGACGCCGTTCCATATCGGGCGCGTACTCATCGGTGGGGATGCCGTTGGGTATCAGGGGCGCATCCCGATAGCCGTAAAGCTGTTCTATGGTTCGCTGAACCCCCGCTGCCACAGCAACCGGCACGACGCGCCCGATGCGATAGCGGAACGCCAGCAACCGCACCCACTTGCCCACCCGAACCCCCATCTCTTTTGGCGCCAGGCTGTGAATCGTATGCACACACGCGGGCGTGCGATAAAGCAGCATCAGGGGATAGGCATAGTTCAGCCCGATAATGTGCGTGTGCACGACGGTGGGGCGATACTGGCGAAACAGCGCCTGCAGCTGACGATAAACGCGCGCGTTAGCCCCACTGCCCTTGCCCAGAAAATAGAGCGGAATGCCCGCCTGCTGCAGCGCCGTCTCATAATGCGTGCCCAGCGGCTTTTCCAGGCAAATCGCCACTGGCGCATAGCGCTGACGGTTCAGGTGCAGCAACAGGTTCACCACCAGCCGCTCCGCACCGCCGACCACCAGACTGGGCACGATCTGAAAAAGGGGCTGAGCCTCGCCGTGCATTACCCCCAAGTGTACCTGAAGTGGTGTATAATCGAGCATTTTGAAAGTCTACCTTAGAGCGGATCCGCCATCACTCTTGCTTGGGACTGCCTGACAATCCGCTCGGGGCATCTCTCTTGGAGAAGGAAGCCTTAATTGCCTGATATAATTCGCCTATCTGCTTCAAGCTGGCGGGATGCATCAGCAAGGCTATGGCAACCAGAAAAAGCCACCATGCTGTAAACAGCGCCAGCATACCGCTGATTACTGCCATTGTCCACAAAAAGGCAATACGGTAGTCCACCTTTCCAAGATGCTTACGAACCCCATAATGCTGGATCACAAAAACGGGTATGTACGAGAGAATATCTGAGATGCAGAATGCAATCAGGTAGTTTTTTTGATTAAAGAAATAAGAGGCTATGTATCCTAAAGCAATCAGCGCCACTGCTCCAGAAGCGTTCGCACCGAAGACCAGCCAGTTGCGCTTCTTGACCACCAGCGCCCAACCCTGAATGGAAAAGATCGACGCAAATATTACCCTGATTCCTAAAATGGAATATACAAATAACAAATATCCTGTATTCCACTTATCTCCTAATACAATGGGCATTAACAAAGGGGCGATTGTGCCAAAGCCGATAAACGTTACTCCGACAATCAGCACCTGCATCTGAATGGCTTCGGTAATGGCTCTCAGCAGCCGCTGTGTACTGTCTTGAACGCGAGAAAAGGTAGGTACAGCGAGGCGGTTTACCGTTTCGTAAGCAAAACTGAGGATTGTGAGCAACCGATTTGCCAGAGCAAAGTAGCCAGCGGCTTCTTTGCCCGCTATTGGCAGCAGCAGGAATGCCGGGGTCAAACTGCGTAAATGATATACCCACACTGAAAGCGCCTGAGAGAAGCCATAACTTAGCATGTGCTTGAGATCACCCGTGCTAAAATACCAGCGCGGAACATATCGTACAGAAGCAAAGTATCCCAAAGCGAGTGCCAGTTGGCTGAGCCAGAAACCGGCAACAAGCGCCCATACACCATTCCCCAACCAGGCCAGGGGAATAGCCACAGCGTAGTACAGAAGTTGCGAAAAGATCTCAACAAATGCTACTTTACGATAATCTAAGTTTTTCTCTGCTATTGATTGGGGCACACAAGCGATCAAGATAAACGGAACACTTGCCAGCATAAGCATCGAAACAGCTATAAATCCTTCTGTACGCACCCAAACATGCCCAGCGAGTACAACTATAGCACAGCAAATTAATGTAAGAAAAACACCATAGATCAAAAACCACCAGAACGCCAGATGAAAAATATCCAAATCCTTGCCCCGCTGGTCGCGAACGAGATAGACATTAACCCCCATAATGCCCAGCGATTGCACATATGTATAGATACCAAGTGCTGCAGTAAAAAGCCCGTAGTTTTCTGGACCAACAAGCCGTGTTAAGAAGATAGCGCCTACCAGGCTCAGCGCTGCAGAAACACCGCGCCGTAACATTAAATAGGCTCCCCCTGCGATAACACGCTTGCGAAGTGGCTCTTCAGACCTTATTTGCTCCATGTTCTGGATATCTATTATGGCACAAAGGGGGTTTTTATCGCGATCGTTTCTGGCAGGATGCCTTCCTCACTGTGGTATAATCCCTTTGTGGGTCAGCAGCTGGTCGTGTTCCATATAGTCAATTCTCTCACGGTAGGCGGGGCGGAACAGTTCGTAGTGAACATGTTGCGCTATCATGATCGATCGCGCTACTTCCCTGTCTGCATCTGCCTGCGATCTCCGCTCGGGACACATCTGGAAACCGCTGTGAAGCAAATGGGTGTGCCTCTCTATTTTCTGGAAGTTAGCAATAAACCCCTTCGATGGATTCACAACAAAAACCTTAATTATTTGTTTAATAAATACAATCCATCGATTGTACACACACATCTGAGCGGTATTCGATATGCCTATTTTTTAAGTATCAAACATCGAACTCCTGTGCGAGTTCACACCATACATAGTGTTTCTCACGAAGAAATCGGATCGGGTTCCAATCGCTGGGTGCGGATCCTTGCTTTCAAGTATCGAGTTGGCTCCTTTGTACCTGTAGCCATCTCCGAAGAGGTTGCGCGAACCTTTCAGACGATTTATGGGCGCCCGTCTCCTGTAATTATTCCGAATGGCATCCCCACAGAAGATTTCAGCTGCGATTTAAAGCAACGCATAGAGATTCGTCGCATGCTTGGAGCGGGCGATCGCACCATCGTTTTTATTCATGTGGGGCGATTTGCGCCTGTCAAAAACCATGAACTGCTCGTCGGGGCGTTTGCCACTCTTTGTATGCAGGAGCAGGTTCCTATTTCCCTGTGGCTTGTGGGCGAAGGCGAGCTACGGGGAGCAATCCAGGAAAAGGTGCAGCAATTGGGCATCGGGCATCGCGTTCAGTTTCTGGGCGTACGCCATGATATCCCCCACCTACTTTGTGCCGCGGATGTTTTTGTGTTTCCGTCTCTTTGGGAAGGGAATCCCTTATCTGTTATGGAGGCAATGGCAGCGGGGTTGCCTGTGATTGCCAGCAGAGTTGGAGGGATTCCAGAACTGGTGGAAGATGGCGTCTCAGGGATATTAATCCCCAGTGAAAACCTGCAGGAGCTAACCGCTGCCATGCGGCTCCTGATTCGCGATGAGAGGCAGCGTCACCGAATGAGCGCATCAGCACGCCAGCGCGCGGTGGAACGCTTCGACATGCGCCACACAGTACGCGCCTATGAAGCTCTGTATCAAAGCATTTTGCACAACAGGCGCCTCTGCTGGAAGCATCCACCAAAGACTATCGAGCAAAGCGATAGAGACATGCCCTCTGGAGATACTGCGCACCTTGCGAACTCATGAGCGGCTTCTGGTCAGCAGGGTCTCGTAGAGCTGTTCATATTGCTGAACCGTGATGCGGATATCGAAGCGCTGGCGGGCGCGTATCAGTGCCGCCTCGCCCATCTGCTGGCGTAGATGGGGGTGGTCGATCAGGGTTTGCAGGGCGTTTGCAAGAGCCGCTTCATCCTCGCTGGGCACCAGCAGTCCACTGACGCCATTCTCGACCAGTTCGGGCACACCTCCCACGGTTGTGGCGACCACAGGCAGCCCACTCGCCATCGCCTCCTGCACAGATAGCGGATTGCCCTCCCAGCGTGATGGAAGCACAAAAATGTCCGATGCATTCAAGATGGCGGGCACATCCGCGCGCAGGCCCAGAAAGCGTACTTTTGCCGAAATTCCTGATTCTGCTGCTTGCTGCTCCAGCTGCTGTCTCAATTCACCATCGCCAACAACCAGTAGGCGCAATGGTTGGATAGAATGCAAGCGAGCAAAAGCCCTCAATAGAAGCGCATGGTTTTTTTGTTCCGTGAGGCGCCCTACAACAGTGATGACTATCGCGTCGGGTTCGATAACATTTTCCGCACGCCAGCAAGCACGGCCTACAGGGTCGGGTGCATACTCATCAGTGGAAATCCCGTTGGGAATGAGCGGTGGATCGGGGTAGCCGTAAACTTGTTGAATCGTTTTACGCACCTCCTCCGCAATTGCAACAGGCACCACGCCGCCAATCCGATACCGAAAAGCCAGCAGCCGTACGAACCGCGCAACGCGCACACCAATCTCCTTGTGAGCCAAGTTATGCACTGTGTGAACGCGCACCGGAGTGCGATATCGCATCATGGGAAAATAGGCGTAGCTGAGTGCTATCAGGTGCGTGTGTACAATCGCAGGACGATATTGCCTAAAAAGCGCGTCCAGCTTCCTGAAAGCACTCCAGCTTGCCTTTGACCCTTTACCCAAAAAATGAACCTCTATTCCTGCCGCTCTGAGCCTTTCTTCATAGTAAGAACCCTTCGGGTCTTGCAGACAGACACAAATGGGATGATATCGGCTGCGGTCATGGTGCAGGAGCAGATTCAGAACCAGTCGCTCCGCCCCTGCTACAGCAAGGCTACCGACAACCTGGAAAAGCGTGTGCCTCTCAATCTGGCTCATTGATGGTGATATCAGGCGGCATCAATCTGGCAGGTGCGCTTCCAGTGAAATACCAGCTCCACCATCGACCATGACAGCACCACGGGCAGGGATGCCGTGTCATCCAGTATATCGGAATGTATCATGTCGAAAGCAAGCACCGAAATCATCGCTGCTGCCACTGCAATCACCAGTGAACGCACCCATGGAGTATGACAGCCAAAGAATGCCTGCACTGCACGGATGAAGAAACCTATCAGGAGCAGTGCCAGCAAGCCAGCGCCGATCAAACCGATATGGAGCTGACGCATCAGCCAGGAAAAGTGCATTTCAGTTTTCAAAATATACACATTTCTAAAGCGAGGGTTCTGAATTCCCGCTTGAGTGAGCGAAACATACCGTCCATAATCGGCTTCAAGCCCGGCTCCGAAAAGGCGCTGCCAGCCCGTTAATCGCTCCATGCGTATCTCCCACGCTTCACGCTCCTGCACCCGCGTCTGATAGGATGGGTCGTTGCGTGGGTCACCACCAAACGCGTAGTTGCGCTCCCATCGCTGAGCCGCCTCAGAAATGATTTGATTCACCACCCCCTTCACTACAGGATGCAACATCAGCGCCAGCCCAAATAGAATCGCTATTAAACCGATCTGTAGTTGACGCAACAGCGCCTGCGGCGGCTTCCAGAGCAGCACCAGCGGTATCACAGCCATCATCCCCCCCCATAACGCCCGATTTTTGGTTGCCAGAACTGCATATGACGCTAACGCGAGGTAGACGACTGCAACAGCCGCTTTCCAGCCACGGTAGTAGCCCAATGAATAAAGCGCAAAAAAGAAACCCATCACAACAATATAAAGCCCAGCAGGTTCGCGGATACGATAACCCTCTTCGGTCTCCCCAGCGGCTTTCAACTGAAACAGAACCTTCCAGAAGTATGGCAGTGGCGCAAAATACTCCCAGAGAATCGAGAGAAGCGCCAGTGTCAGCACGATTCCAAGTGCCACCGCGACACGCTTCACACGCTGCACATCCCGTAGCAGAATCATTAGAGGGAGAATACCTATCCAGAGCATGTGCGCATCAAAGTAGCGAACAATCCCTTGGCGTGCATATCCCAGCACGATCTCCACAGTGTCATACGCAGTCCTTTCTGGCATGAAAATGTAAATATAGCCCACATGAAATATGTAGTAAGCCCAAAAAAGCGATAATAGAACAGTGAACCATGAAAAAATACGGGGACGCTCCCCACGCGGAATGCGGATATATTCGTAAATCGCACGCGCAGAAACAATCCCAAAAAAGAGCAGAATAAGTGTGTGTTTTCCCGTGCCGATGCCAGGTCCAACGACAAAATATGGCGCGTTGACTAATAACCCAGAACCCGCTGTGATAAAAATCACTACGCTCAATTCGGGGACGAAAAACGCCAGCGGTGCCAGCAGCATCAGAATCGTGAACAGGATCGCGCGGTTGTCCTGACCCTGCAGCAAAAAGCCCAGGATCACCAGATTCGCCAGCACCACCGCCGTGATGGTGAGCAAGTTCGTCCAGCGCTCCTGCGTCATCCAGCTGCTGATGCGCGCAGTTAACGCAGACGCCCACTCCAGCGGCCGTGTTAGCACATCGCGCAACCCCGCAAGCCGCTCCCGCGCCGTTCCCAGTGCCATAGTCGCCTCGCTATATATTATGGCACATTCGACATCCCGAATGGAGCAATCCCCTGCCCTTCAGGTATAATCTCGTTGCTATGGAGACGCTGGACAGAAGCCTGCAAAGCGAAGCTGTCAGCCGCTATGAGGTGCAGAAAGCCACCTGGCGCGTGAAGGTCGGTCTGGCGGAGATGTTGCGCGGTGGCGTGATTATGGATGTCACCGACGCCGAGCAGGCGCAGATTGCCGAGGAGGCGGGCGCCGTCGCCGTGATGGCGCTGGAGCGCGTGCCCGCCGACATCCGACGCGAGGGCGGAGTCGCCCGCATGGCAGACCCGCTCAAGATTCTGGAAATCAAGCAGGCTGTTACCATCCCCGTGATGGCGAAGTGTCGAATCGGGCACTTCGCCGAGGCGATGATTCTGGAAGCGCTCGGCGTCGACTTCATTGACGAGAGCGAGGTGCTGACCCCCGCCGATGAGGAGCACCACATCAACAAGCACGCCTTTCGCGTGCCGTTTGTGTGCGGAGCGCGGGAGCTGGGCGAGGCGCTGCGCCGAATCGGGGAAGGTGCCGCCATGATCCGCACCAAAGGCGAGGCGGGCACAGGCAATATCGTGGAAGCCGTGCGCCACATGCGCGCGATTATGCGCGACATCCGCCGCATCAAAAGCGCGCCCGAAGACGAGCTGATGAGCATCGCCAAACAGCTGCAGGCGCCTTACGACCTCGTGGTGGAGATTCACCAGACGGGTCGCCTGCCCGTGCCGAACTTCTCGGCGGGCGGTATCGCGACGCCTGCCGACGCCGCGCTGATGATGTGGCTCGGTGCGGAGGCGGTGTTCGTCGGGTCGGGCATCTTCAAATCGTCCAACCCGCGCGCTCGCGCCCGCGCCATCGTGGACGCCGTGACCTACTATCGCGAGCCAGAAATCCTCGCGGAGGTCTCCAAAGGGCTGGGCGAGGCGATGCCCGGCATCGATGTGCGCCGCCTGGCTGAAGAAGAGCTGCTTGCCGTGCGCGGCTGGTAGCTACAGGAGCGTGAAGACTATGCCTGCTATCCGAGCGAAGAAGATGAGCGCGGCGGAGTTCGCCCGCCAATACGCCGACGGCGAACGCCGCGCCGAGCTGATTCACGGTGAGGTTGAAGAGATGTCGCCAGCGACGCCCCTGCACGGCATGCAGGTGATCCGCATCACTCTGCCCGTCGCTCGCTTCGTGGAGGAACACGCGCTGGGCGAGGTGTTCGGCGCGGAAACCGGCTTCACCCTGCGCCATCCTGACGGCACCGAATCGGTGCTGGCGCCCGATCTCGCCTTTATTGCTGCCGAACGCCTGCCTGCCGAACTGCCCCACGAGTTCTGGAGCATCGCGCCCGACCTGGTGGTGGAGGTTCTCTCGCCCAGCGAGAGCCGACACCGCGTCCAGCAAAAAACCGCTCTGTGGCTGCAGGCGGGTGTGCGACTGGTCTGGAACATAGACGCCGCCACGCAAACCGTAACGGTGCATCGCGCTGACGGCTCCACACAGGTACTACGACCGGGCGACACGCTCTCCGGCGAGCAGGTGCTGCCCGGCTTCGAACTGCCAGTGGGCGAAATATTTCGTCCTGTCCGACGGCTGGGGCTATAAAAATGACCATCGGTGTACTGGCGTTGCAGGGCGATTTCGAGAAACACGCGGCGATGCTGGAGCGCATCGGCGTCGACTGGCGCGAGGTGCGCAAGGTCGCCGATCTCCACCCCGTCGACGCGCTGATTATCCCTGGCGGCGAAAGCACCACCATCGGGCGGCTGATGGCACGCTATGGACTCGATATTGCCATCCGCGAGCGGGCACAACAGGGCATGCCCATCTACGGCACCTGTGCTGGAATGATCCTGCTGGCAAAAGAGATTGCTGGCAGCCAGCAGGAACGGCTGGGACTGATGGATATTGAGGTTATCCGCAACGCCTTCGGCAGTCAGATTGAAAGCTTCGAAGCCGACCTGCCCTTCAAACCGCTGGGCGACCGTCCTGTGCGAGCGGTTTTCATCCGTGCGCCCATCGTGAGCCGCGCGGGCGCCGATGTGGAGGTGCTGAGCGAGTTTGACGGCAAAATCGTGGCGGTTCAGCAGGGCAAGCTGCTGGCGACGGCGTTCCACCCGGAGCTGACCGATGACGAGCGCGTTCACCGCTACTTTTTAAGCCTGCTGACCCGATAAAAAATGGTCGGGGCGCCCGGATTCGAACCGGGGACCTCCTGCACCCAAAGCAGGCGCGCTAACCATGCTGCGCTACGCCCCGACGCTCCTGATTATACCTTCCCAACCGCTTGAGAATCGCACAGGCAGCGCGCTCACCGCTTTCTAATGCGCCCTCCATATAGCCCACAAACAGGCTCAGATAGTCGCCCGCAAAAAAGAGCCGCCCCTCGGGCTTGAGCAGCTCGCGGAATCCGCCCGTGAGCAAGCCCGGCGGCTGGAACGGATAACCGACCTGACTGAACGGCTCCTGCGACCAGTGCATGCTGACGCCGCGAATGAACTGAGCGCGACAGTTCGGGTAGAGCGCGTCCAGCACCTGCAGACACAGCTCGAGGCGCTCCGCTTCGCTGAAGCGTGCCCATCGGCTGGCTGGCTCACCCCCAACCCACAGCGACAGGATGCCCGCTTCGCCCGGCAGAATATCGGTCTCATCCCAGATGGCGGAGATGTCGGGCGTGATGGGCAGCCGGGCAGCCCGATCGCGCTGGGGCTGCTGGTGAAGCCAGAATCGCGTGCGGAACTGCAGCAGGTTCTTGACCACATGCCCTCTGCCGATCCGGGCGAGCGCGTCGAGGCGTTCGGGTCGAAGGGAGGGGCGGAACTCCAGCTGGGGCACCATTGGGAACGGCAGCGCGATAACGGCATAGCGGGCGTCGAGGCACATCGCACGCCCGTCGGTATGAGCATACAGGCGCACGCCGCGACGCCCCCGCTGAACGGCTTCGGCAACCGTATTCAGCATCAGCATGCCGCCTGTCTGTTCAAACGCGCTCACCAGCGATTCCACCAGCCGCTGCGTGCCGCCCTCCAGCCGATAGGCGCCCTGCTCCACGCCATCGCCATAAAACGCCTCCTGCGCGATCACGCTCAGTATGGAGACCTCGTGCGGCTCGGCAGCCTCCAGATTGCGACAGTAGCGAACGAGCTGGGGCGCCGCGCTCTCCCACACACCCAGCTGCTCGGCGAAGTCGCGCATGCTGAGCTGATCCATCAGCGCGAAGGCTTTGAGGCGGCGTAGCAGGAGGGTCAGCGGGCGCGGCTTGCTGGAGAGCCGCTTCGCCTCACGCCCCACCGCCTCCCAGAAACGGTTCCACGCGCTCGATGCCATGCGACCACCACGCGGCAGCGGGCTAAGCCCCCAGAAGCGCGTGCGCCGCCGCACGGGAATGCCGAACTGCTGCGCATAGCCTAACACGCGCCAATGATTCGAATCGATGAACTCCGGTCCCAGCTCGGCATACTGGCGCTCATCCCAGTCGTAAAGCGTGGCGATGCGCCCACCCACCCGCGAACGCGCCTCCACCAGCACCACACGGCAACCCGACCGCTGAAGAAGATACGCTGCAACCGAACCTGCCAGACCAGCACCCAAGACAACCACATCATAAAGCGGGTCTTCATTCTCGCGCATGCTCTCACCTGTTCGATTATATCCGCTCCGCGCTTAACCATTCCTTAACAGGGCAAGGGGTAGGCTCAAAGTGCTATGAAGCGCTGGACGATTCTGGGCGTGGTGATTGCGCTGGCGGGGCTGATGGCAGGTTGCCAGCGCCAGGCGACGAACGGCTCGGCAGTATCAGGCGGCGCGGACGGTCTCAGCGGCACGATTATCGTTGACGGCTCCAGCACCGTGCTGCCACTCTCGGAAGCCGTTGCCGAAGAGTTCCAGAAGCTGCACCCCAGCACGACGCCTGCTGTCCGCAAGTCGGGCACGGGCGGCGGCTTCAAAAAGTTCGCCAACGGCGAGATCGACATCACAGGCGCCTCGCGCCCCATTCGCCCCGTTGAAGACGAAGCCTGCCGAAAGAACGGCATCGAGTATATCGAAATCCCCGTCGCCTATGACGCGCTGGCGGTGGTGGTGAACCCGAAAAACACCTGGTGCGACTACCTCACGGTGAGCGAGCTGCGCAAGATCTGGTCGCCCGAAGCGACGGGCAAAATCCAACGCTGGTTGCAGGTTCGCCCTGGCTTCCCGGACCGCCCGCTCGTGCTGTACGGGGCGGGTGTCGATTCGGGCACCTTCGACTACTTCACCGCTGCGATTGTGGGCAAGGAACACAGCAGCCGCAGCGACTACAACTCCAGCGAGGACGACAACACGCTGGTGCAGGGCATCGCCACCAACGAGAACGCACTGGGCTACTTCGGGCTGGCATATTACCTGCAGAACAGGGAGCGACTCAAAGTGGTCGCGATTGACGACGAGAACCCGGCGAACGGCGACGGACCCATCCTGCCCAGCGAGCAGACGGTTCTGGATGGCACCTATCAGCCACTCTCACGCCCCATCTTCATCTATGTGAATGTGAAATCGCTGGAGAAGCCGCAGGTGCGCGCCTTCGTGGAGTTCTATATTGAGAACGCGGGCAGGCTGGCGAAAGAGGTGGGCTATGTGCCCCTGCCGCCGAAGGTGTACGAGCTGGCGAAACAGCGACTGGAGCGGCGCGTCACCGGCTCGGCGTTCGGCGCCAGAGGCTCGCAGGTGGGCGTGAAGCTGGAAGACCTCTACCGAATCGAGGAGGCGACGGAAAAGGGTGGGCAGTAAGGCTTCGCTCCCTGAAACGGATACCGGTCAAAGGGCGGTGGTCGCCTTCCCGTCCGCTCGCCGCCTGCGCTGGCGAGTGCGCGTTCGGGAGTTCTTCGTGCGCGTCTTCCTGTTCCTGTGCGCGATAGTGGGCATTCTGACCACTGCCGCCATCGTGCTGATCCTGCTGACGGAGAGTCTGGGCTTTTTCAGGGGGGTCTCGCTGCGGGAGTTTCTGACGGGCACACGCTGGGCGCCGCTGTTCGAACCGCCTGCTTTCGGGGTGCTGCCGCTGGTGATGGGCACACTGCTCACCACCGCGATTGCGCTGGGCGTGGCGGCGCCAATGGGGCTGATTGTGGCGGTCTATCTGAGCGAATATGCCTCGCCGCGCGTGCGCAGAGTGGTCAAACCCATGCTGGAGGTGCTGGCGGGCATTCCGACGGTCGTGTACGGCTACTTCGCGCTCACCTTCGTCACGCCATTCCTGCAACGGTTCATTCCCGGGCTGGAGGGCTTCAATGTGCTCTCGGCGGGGCTGGTGATGGGACTCATGATTTTACCGACGGTCGCCTCGCTGAGTGAGGACGCCCTCTATGCGGTGCCGAACAGCCTGCGGTACGCCTCGCTGGCGCTGGGCGCGACGCACCTGCAGACCACCTGGGGCGTGGTGGTGCCCGCCGCGATGTCGGGAATCTCTGCCTCGTTCCTGCTGGGTCTCTCCCGCGCGGTGGGCGAAACGATGATCGTCGTCATCGCCGCAGGGCAACAGCCGAACTTCACCTTCAACCCTCTGCAGGCGGTGCAGACGATGACCGCCTACATCGTGCAGATTGCGATGGGCGATGTCCCGCACGGCACGCTGGAGTATCGCACCATCTTCGCGGTGGGGCTGCTGCTCTTTCTCATCACGCTCGCTCTGAACCTGGTGAGCGAGGCGTTTCGGGCGCGTTATAAGGAGGCGCAACTATGAGCCTGGTGATTTCCTCGCCGGCGCACTGGCGGGCGCGCGAGCGGAGGCGTGAGATGCTCTTTCTGCTGATTGCCTCCACGATGGTGCTGTTCGCATTAACCGCGCTCACCGTGCTGATCCTCAAGATTCTGCTGGACGGCTATGCCCGCCTGAACATCGGCTTCCTCACCTCCTTTTCCTCGCGCATCCCCGAAAACGCGGGCGTCAAGGTGGCGCTGGTGGGCAGCTTCTATCTTATGCTACTGACCGCGGCGATTGCGGTGCCGGTGGGCGTGGGCGCCGCCATCTATCTGGAGGAGTTCGCGCAGCGCAACTGGTTCATCCGCCTGATCGATATCAACATCACCAATCTGGCGGGCGTGCCATCGATTATCTACGGGATGCTGGGCTTGCAGGTGTTTGTGCGGACGCTGATGATGGGAAACAGTTTGCTGGCGGGCGCATGCACGATGGCGCTGCTGGCGTTGCCCGTGATTATCACGGCGGCGCGGGAGGGCTTGCGCGCGGTGCCGCGCAGTCTGCGCGAAGGCTCGCTCGCGCTCGGCGCCACGCAGTGGCAGACCGTGCGGCATGCCGTGCTGCCCGTCGCGATGCCCACCATCCTGACGGGGGTTGTCCTCTCGCTCTCGCGTGTGGTGGGTGAGACCGCGCCGCTGCTGGTGCTGGGCGCGTTCGTGTTCCTGCCCCGACTGCCCGATAGCCTCTTCTCGCCCTTCACCACCCTGCCCGTGCAGATTTACGACTGGATTTCGCGTCCGCAGGTCGGCTTCCATCAGAACGCTGCGGCGGGCATTATCGTGCTGCTAACGCTGCTGCTGACGATGAACGCGCTGGCTATCTACCTGCGCAATCGGCTGCAGGTACGCTGGTAGCCCTTATTCGTAGCGCAGGGCGACGATGGGGTCCATATTGGCGGCGCGCCAGGCGGGATAGATGCCGAACAGCACGCCGACGGCTGCCGAGAACAGCGACGCGCCTACAGCGGCCCACAGCGGGAAGTAGAAACGCAGCCCGTTATCGCCAAAAGCCTCCGACCGCTTCGTGAGCCACTCGATGCTCTCGCCGAGGCCCCAGCCCAGCGCCATGCCAATCAGCCCGCCAATCGTCGCCAGCGTCGCCGATTCAATCAGAAACTGGAGCAGAATCTGCCCCTTGCGCGCGCCGACCGCCTTGCGCAAGCCAATTTCGCGCGTGCGCTCCGTCACTGACACCAGCATGATGTTCATGATGCCGATGCCGCCCACCAGCAGCGCCAGCCCCGCAATACCGCCCAGCAGCACACCGAACAGCGAAAGCACGCGCGAAATCGCCTGCACGATGGTCTCCAGCGTGTCCACGCGGAAGTCAGGCTGGTTGTTGTGCAGGCGCATGAGCGTCTCCCAGATGGCGTCCATCGCCGTCGGGGTCTGCTCGCGCGAGTGCGGCATCGCGAGAATCACGGAGAGGGTCTCATCGCCGGTCCAGCGGCGCAGGGCGGCATAGAGCGGCAGATAGACGCGCGTGTCCTGATTCTCGCCGAAGGTGCTGCCGCGCTTCGCCAGCACGCCAATCACGCGCACCTGCGTGCCGTCCAGCAGAACATCCTGCCCGATGGGGTCGCTCTTGCCGAAGAGATTCTGGGCGGTTTCGTAGCCCAGCAATGCCACTTTTTCGCCCGATTCGAGCTCGCGCGGTTCGAAGAAGCGTCCCCGCTCGATGGTGAGGGCGCGCACGGTCAGATAGCCGTCGCTGATGCCCAACACGGAGGCGCGCACGCGCTGACCCTGATAGAGGATCTCCTTCTCGCCCATACTGCGCTCGGCGGCGACGATTCGCAGCTCGGGCAGGGCGCGAATGGCTTCGAAGTCCTCCAGGCTCAGCCCTTCGACCGTGCCGCCGCGCTCCTCGCGGCGCAACCGCTCGCTGGGGTCATACGCCACGATAATCACATCGGAGCCGAGCTTTTCGAACTCCTCGACGACGCTGGCGCGGGCGCCCTCAATCAGCGCGACCATCACCACGACCGCCATCACGCCGATAATCACGCCCAGCATCGTCAGGAACGAGCGCAGTTTATGGGCGCGCAGGGTGTCCAGCGCGACCCGAACGGCTTCGAGCAGCCCTGTCATCGGTCTCGCTCCTCCCGTCGCCTCTCTTCCAGTTCAAACTGGCGTCGGGCAGGACCCGCGAAGGGCGGCTTGACCACCTGATCGCCCTCGTTCAGCCCGCTGAGAATCTCGGCGTGGCGGGTGTCGCGCAGTCCGACCTGCACGAACACCTTCTCGCGCTTCGGCTTGCCCTGCGCGTCGCGCACGGCAGGGTTGAGCTTCAGCACATAGTAGCGGTCGCCCTCCCTGCCCAGCGCTTCGAGGGGCAGTATGAGCGCGTTCTCGCGCGAGGCGGTGATAATCCGACAGCGGGCGGTCATGCCCGGTCGCAGCGACGGGTCGCTCTGCTGAAGGTAGACCTCCACGGCGAACTTGACCACGCCCAGCGTGGAGCCGAGCGGGCTGCTGTTCGCCAGTTGCTGGGCGGCAGGCGCGATGCGCTTCACCAGTCCCCGAAAAACGCGCTCCGGCAATGCGTCCACTCGCACCTCCGCCCGCATGCCGACGCGCACTTTCGCCACATCCAGCTCGTTCAGGTTCAGTCGCACGCGCATCTGCGACAGGTCGGCGATTTGCAGGATGGGCGTGCCCTCGCCGAAGCCCGTTGTGCCCGACATCACCAGCTCGCCCACCTCGCGATAGCGGCGCGTAACAATGCCATCGATGGGGCTGCGCACATCGGTCTCGGCAAGCTGGATGAGCCAGTTGCGCAGCTGGCTGCTCGCCTGCTTCTCGGCAGCCTGCGCCCGCTTGAGTTCCAGCTGGCGCATTTCGATCTCCTGCAGGCGATTGCGTGCCGATTCGAGTTCAGCGAGCGCGGCTTCATAGGCTTTGCGCTTGATCTCGTCCTGAACAGCGCTGGCGTGGGCGCGTTCCAGCTCCGCCTGCGCCGACTTCAGGCTCGCCCGCGCCGTTTCGAGTTCGATGCGCTGCTGCTCGGCTAACTGCTGCTGGCGCTGGCGCGCCGACTGGAGCTGGCTCTGGGCGAGCGTGAGCGCGGTTTGTGCCGCATCGAACTGTTGACGCGACACATAGCCCTTCTCGTGCAGGGATTGGACACGCTCATAGTTGCGCTGGGCTTCCTGCAGGCGGGCTTCGGCGTCGCGCACGGCGTTCGCCACCTCGATGCGCTCCTGTGGGTGCTTCACCTGCTCCAGCATGCGAAGGTTCTCCTGTGCGCTCTGATAGGCGGCTTCGGCGGCACGGAGGGCTGCCTGCGTGAGCGCGGGCTGCGCTTTCAGCTCGCGCTCCATCTGCTCCACGCGCAGCTGCGCCTGACGCACGGCGAGGCGAGCCTCTTTCGCCTGCATCTGGAGCGCGAGTTGTGCCTGCGCGGTGCTGAGTCGCGCCGATTCGACCTGCGCACTGCCCTGCTCCACCTGCTGTTGCACCTCACGCGGGTCGATTCGCGCCAGCAGTTGCCCCGCCCGCACGCGCGCGCCCTCGTCTACCAGCAGCGCCGCCAGCCGACCCGACACGCGCGATTTAATCTCCACCGTGCGCACTGGCTCTATCGCGCCCGACTCGGTAACATCGACGGTGATGGTGCCGCGCCGAACGGTGTAGATGCGCTCGCCAGGGTTGCTGGTGCGGGCGCCTGCGCCACGCAGCGCCCAAAAAAGACCCCCGGCGATCAACAGCACGCCCAGGGCAATCCCACATCCGACCAGTCCCCTTCTCATCGCAGTATAATCATACCTGCTGGAGGATAATAACGCTGAAGCCAGAGATCCGAAGGTGATGAATATGGATCCTCTACAATCAAAATCCCATCGTCTGGATTTTGCGCAAGACAGCTGCTGCTCCACCTATCCCGTGAGGAGCTCCTGGCTTACCCTCGGGCAGCACGTTTCCTCCTACTCGCTCTAAGATTTCGTCTATAACCAATCCTGCTATGATGCCAATCCCTATTGCGACAATTAGTGGGATCCCGCCTGTTGCATCAACCATCTGAATGGGGTCATTCACACAATACCCATACCCATTCAGCGTCAGGGGCGCATAAAGCGACCCCAGCCACGGATCTACCTGCAAAAACCGCCCTACCGCAGGGTCGTACCAGCGCACGCCTACCTTCTGCAAACCGCCCGTGAGCGCCTCGTTCCGATAACCCCACGCGCCATTCCGGTCATTAGTCTCCCGTGCGCCGTTCGCGGTATCGCCAAAGGCGTCCGTGAGAGGCGCAGGCAGGTACGCGCCACTGGCAGTGGGCTTCGCCATCAGATACCCCCGCCAGCTCCAGTGCTGATACTCGGTTCCTGTGCTGCTGACCTGCTGGTACATCGCTGCATTCTACTTGTCCAATATTCTCAGCTCATACACCCCGGGCTGCCGCACAAACATCTCTTCAGTATCCAAGCTGCGAGCGGCAGACAACCATATTCGCCCGTCTGGAAACACTTCCAGCGTATCTCCTCCCCACCCCAAACCGAAACTTAGCGACGAATCAAACCGCTCCAGCACCCCACCCGACCCACTAAGGGGAATTATCCATCGGGTCTGATGACTATCTGCACACGCCAACCACGAGCGGAGACTTTCTGATTGCCGATACCAGTAAAAGTGTGTTTGACTGTCCACACCTACCAAACGCCATGCAGGGCTTTTCATATCTTTCGGCGGTTTCACTTTCTGAAAGCTTGAGCCGCTCACTTCCCCACTCACATAGAGCCGCCTTTTTTCAGAATCAAAAGCAACCCCTGTTACCCCCTGCCATTTCCGCTTGAGCTGCCCCTGCAGCGAAAAAGCAAGCAGGTCACCCCGACCACCATAGGAATAAACCAGCAAGGTCTGTTCATCCAGCCATCGCATCCAGAGCGGTGGCGCGGCGGGAACCCACAGGGCTTTGCTCCCTTCTCTTCGCTCCCCAATAGCCGTCTCTTGCAAACGACGCCCCTCTGGAGAAAGTATCACAAGCCTGTCGCCTGACTCATGGGAAACTATCAGCAGAAGTTTCGACGCACTTCCATGAGTGACACCTCTAATGGAGCCGTTTGTCTGGTAGATAACCGATGTTTTTTGAGTCGACAAGTCAATTTTTAGTAGGTATGCCTGTTCAGGGCGCAGGGAACGGGTGGCGAAGTAAAGAGTGTTCCGAATCGCTGTGAAGCAGGTACCCACACCGTCGATCTCTATATAAACACGGTGAGACATCCTCCCCGCTTCTCCTTGCCAAACGGTTCGTATAACCGTTTTCGGCTGCTTCTCTGACATGATTCCCTCACAACCAAGGACCGTCATATCTCCAGCGCCCAATAACTGTTTCATTTCCAGAAGAGGGGTCGAACTTCTTTATGATTCCCGAAGGAGTGCCTACATAGATCCCACCAAAGGACGAAAGCCTGCTACGGCACTCTCGGGCGAAGTCTTTATCGCCCCCCACATTCGAAAAATTCTCTCCGTCATATCCCGGCACATAAGGATGCGTGTGCCAAAAACCGACAGCTCCCGGTGGCGGATTCGGAATCCTTTCTCTCGGTATACTTGTCTTCTCACCCATGATGATATCATGCGAGTATGTACCATCTGGATTTCGATAGATCCATCCTCCCACCTCTCGTTTTGCGGCATCAGAGAAGCCTCCCGCATCACGAATTGCTTTTGCGGCGGCTTCGTCGGCTGATCTATATTTGACTCCAGGGATATATCCACTCGGATCCACCAGCTGAACAGGATCATTCACACAGTACCCATACCCATTCAGCGTCAGCGGCTGGTAGATAGACCCCAACCACGGATCCAGCTGCAAAAACCGCCCTACCGCAGGGTCATACCAGCGCACGCCCACCTTCTGCAACCCGCCTGTGAACGCCTCGTTCCGATAACCCCACGCCCCGTTCCAGTCGTAAGCCTCCCGCACGCCACTGACCGTGTCGCCAAACGCATCCGTGACGGGCGCAGGCTGATACGCGCCGCTGGTAGTGGACTTCGCAGCTAAGTCCCCCCGCCAGCTCCAGTGCCTATACTCCACCTGACTATCTGCTACCTGCTGATACATCGCCGCACCCTATCTATCCAGCACCCTAAGCTCGTAAACGCCTAGCAAAGCACTAGAAAACCATATCCGCCCGTCGGGAAACACTTCTAGCAGATCACCTCCCCATCCCAAGCCAAAACTTAGCGAAAGCCCCGACTTCTCCAAAACCCCACCTGCACCGCTAAAAGGAATAATCCAGCGTGCCTGGTGACTATCCGTACACGCCAACCACGTATGGCTATCTGTTCCCCGATACCAGTAAAAGTGTGTGTGCTGATCCGCACCTACCAAACGCCAAGTAGAACTTTTCATATCTTTTGGCAGCCTTACCAGATGGATCCCTGTTCCGCTCACCTGACCACTCACATAGAGCCGTTTTTTCTCTTGGTCAAAGGCGACCCCCGTTACTCCCTGCCACTCTCGCTTGAGATGTCCCTGCAACGAGAAGGCAAATAAGCTATCCCTCCCGCCATAGGAGTAAACCAACAGGGTTAGGTTATCCAACAGCCGTACCCAAAGCGGTGGTGCAGCAGGCACCCTAAGTATTGTGCGCCCTTCGATTCGTTCACCGATAGCTACCCAATACAAAAGACGACCCTCTGGGGTAAGGATGATGAGATTTCCTTCGTCGGTCAACCTATTCGATGTAATGAGCAGAAGCTTTTGTGCTTTCAAATTAAAGGTAACACCTTCGATATACCCTTCTGTCTGATATATCACCGATGGCTTTTGATTACGAAGATTTACTTTTATCAAATATGCTTGGTTTGGCTGGGAATTATTCGCAAAGAAAAGCAGATGGGGTGGGCAGCCAATAAAGCAGTTTCCCGGACCATCTTTCATGCTCCAAAAATTAGGAGAGAACTGAAAAGGCTTCTCACCTATCTCGCTCCGCCATATTGTTCTTACTGCAACTTTAGGTAGCTGCCTTTTCATGTTCTTCATCTCCATCGCCCTATATTTGTCTCCTTGCCAGTTGAAGGATCGTACTTCTTTATTACCCCTGAAGGAGTACCCAAATATCCTCCTTCGTAAAGGTAAACATTACCGAACAAAATACCTGCCAAAATACATGCCGTAAACCACTGATTGTCGCTTGCTTTATCAGCAGGGGAAAAGATTTCACCCTCATATCGCGGGTCATATGGATGTACATGCCAGCTACCGGCTAGATTACCACCCTTAGGTGGCTCTGGAGTGCCAAGATCTACCTCGTTCACTGTTCCATATGTCATATCATACGAATATGTACCGTCAGGGTTTCGATATATCCACCCTCCAACTTCACGTCCTGCAGCGTTTGAATATCCAGCGGAGTTCCTTATGGCTTCCTTAGCGGCTTGATCTGCCGATTTATACCTGACGCCCGGCTGTTTTCCACTCGGATCCACACACTGCACAGGGTCATTCACGCAATACCCATACCCGTTCAGCGTTCTCGGCGCATAGATAGACCCCAACCACGGATCCAGCTGCAAAAACCGCCCTACCGCAGGGTCATACCAGCGCACGCCCACCTTCTGCAACCCGCCTGTGAACGCCTCGTTCCGATAACCCCACGCCCCGTTCCAGTCGTAAGCCTCCCGCACGCCGCTTACCGTGTCGCCAAACGCATCGGTAAGAGGCGCAGGCAAGTACCCTCCACTGGCGCCCGACTTCGCCATCAGGTCCCCACGCCAAGACCAGTGTTTATACTCTATCCCTGTGCCAGACGATTGGGCGTACATCGCACCACCGTACCCATAATATACCCACTCCCCATTCACTCGCTCGGCAACAAGCGCATCTCCTGAATAGAGATACGCCACCTCCAGCGTGCCACGCACCGAACGCACCCGACGACCCAAACCATCATACTCATACACCCAACCCACATCACCCTGCTTCTGTAAACTCACCAGGTTCCCCTCCGCATCATAACCCAACTGCCACTCCTCCACCTGATTATCCGCCCGCAACACCCGACGAACCACCACATTCCCATCCAAATCATACTCCCAACTCTGACCATTCCACGACACCAACTGGTTCGCCTCGTTATACACCAGCGCATCCGTGAAACTCTGCCCGTTCACTGTGCGCGTGCGCGCCAATCGGTTGCCCACCTTGTCATACCCATACGCTATCGTATAAGCGTTCTGACCCGTCCGCGCCTCCCCAACCAGCTGACCCTGATGGTCGTAAGTATACTCCACCGTCGCCTGCCACTGCCGACGGCTCCCCTGCCACACATATTCGTGCTTGCGCCAGAGCCGCCCTAACCCATCCCGCTCATACGCCACTGCCCGATAGGGCGTGCTGCCCACCTGGTAGGTCTCGCTCCGCACCCGATCCGCCCCATCATACCCATACTCCACCACCGTGCCATTGCCATACCGCACCCGCCACAATCGCCCAAAGCCATCCCGTTAATTCTTGCAGCATGCTCCGCAACCATCATCATTAGAGTTTGGCTTAATTGGAACTTCTAATGATTCGTTTGGCTGCGATATTGGTTCCAGAGCAATCCATCTCTCTGGATAGTTGATGATAACTTTATAATGCGCCAATATGCGTGTGCTGATCATGACCTCGGAGGGATAGAAATCTTTGGCTTGTATGCCATATTGTTGAAGTCTAATGCGATGGCGAGCCAGTTCAACATATATTTGCTCAGGTTGCTTTCGAAAGCGTTTCATAAGCTTGGGATGCAATATAATTGCAGGCAAATTGTATCCCATCCCAGTATCCAGCACAGCGTCTGCCTCAAACATGTTCGTAGGGCGATCGCCTATCTTAATTTTAAATTGAATAAATAAATTTCTATTTATATTAAAATTAATTCTTGATGAGTATTTATGATAATCATCTGAAGAATTGTCTAATGCTATATAATCTTTTGATAATATTAATTTGTTTTTATCAAACAGATTCATTCCTAAAATACCAATAATATTATCATCAGAAACAGATGAAATATTTTTACCAATTTTATTTATATCTATTGTTTTTATTTCTAAATTCTTTATCATTAGATTGCCGACATAGAGATGTTCAAGTACTCCAACACGCGCAGCAACAGTTGTTTCCCAAAACGGGAATGTTACCGTTTCGACTTTACTCGTGACTGTAAGCGGAGCAGCGGCTGGCAAGCGATCGCTGAACACTATAGTAAATGGATTACCTGTGTCAAAAATCATCCAGCCCTTCCTTGCCCCAATCTGCACTGGCGTCAAAAGCATTCCATTAACTATCCTGATAGGAATTATTACAGAATGTTTATTTTGATAAATATATTTTGTATAATTTTTGTTGAACAAAATGTCAATAAAAATCATAAACAACCATAAACTGCTTACTAATATACCAGCTATACATCCAGCCAACCAGTATCGTCGACGACTGTTAGTCATAATTTTCACCCTTCCTATCTTGACCCTTGCGTACGCCCTCTGCAGCAATGGCAGCCGCAGCAGCACCCATCCCGCCTAGGACTCGGCTTCTTCGGTCTCTTTGGCTTGCTTGGTTTACTCGGCTTAGGCTTTTTGTCTTCTGGAGGATTGGGATTGCTGGGAGGTGTAATGATAACAGTATTATTGTTGCCGTTAATGACAACTGTTGTACCTGATCCTGGTTGAACCACTATTGTATTACCATTCCCACTGCCTCCACTACCACCAGGACTGTTACCAGTGCCACCGCCGCCCCCTGCGCCAGGAGCTGAACCACCAGAACCCCCGCTCATGCTACCACCACTGCCACTACTGCTTCCACCCAATCCAATCCAGCTCTTAAACTTATTCCATAAATCTTTTATCCACTTCGGCCATTCTCCACTTTCATCTACTCCAATAACGGGATTGTTTAAGCAATATAGATACAAATTGAAACTTAATGGTTCCGAAGGATCAGAGAAGAAGTCGCGCTGCAAAAATCTCCCCACCGCAGGATCATACCATCGTTGTCCAGCTTTCACCAGTCCGCCCAGTTCCACTAACTCATTCCTGTACAACCACGAACCATTCCAATCATACAGCTTCCGAAAACCAGATATAGTATCTCCAAAAGCATCCGTTACAGGTGCCTTGACCGGTGCTTGCGCTGGGTCTGACCATGCACTTGTAGCGACTAAATCGCCACGCCAACTCCAGTGCTGGTTTTCTGCGCCGTGCTGCAACAGCGACAGTCCATAAATTAGCGGCACCCATTCGCCATTCACTTGCTCTGCAACCACTACATCACCTGCATACAAGTAGGACACGGTTTCACTTGCAGATACCTCCTGCACCAGTCGCCCTAACCCATCATAAGAGTATCGCCCCACCAGCGCTCCGCTCCGCTTTATCGCCATAACATTATCTTCAGCGTCATACTCGAGTCGCCACTCCACTCCATTAACCACCCTTACCACCACATTCCCATTGGCGTCGTGCTGCCATGCTGCCCCATTCAGACTCTCCACACGGTTTGCATCATCGTAGCTCAGTATGTCAGTTGTTGTTTGTCCAGCAACTGTGCGCATGCGCCGCAAGCGATTGCCGACCGCGTCGTACCAGTATTCTACCTGATAGCCATTGACACCGCTACGCACCTCCCTTACTAACTGTCCTTGATAGTCATAAGTATATTCTACTGTTGAATACCAACTCCCATTCCAATACTCCTGTACCTGCTGAACGCGCCCTAAGGCGTCATAGACATAGATCTCCCGACGATACTCTGTTTCTTGATTCCTAGCGAGATCGACACGCACCAGGCGCGTCTGCTCTAGCTCATCTGTCTCCCGATTGTTCACCCGACGATACTGGTATTCAGTGCGCTCAATAACTATTCCTTCACCTTCTAAAGGACGATCCACCCGCCACAAACGCCCATAATCGTCATATTCATAATCGGCTACTAATACGCCATTCCGATACACCTTATCCAGTTGACCTGTACCAGCTATATAGGTATAATTCACAATCTGATTGTTAGGCAACTCTATTGTTTGCAGTTGACCTGTATCTGTATAATAAGCATATCTGACAACACCTCGCGGTGTTTGTTCCTCTTGTAGCAAGCCAGACTGCTCTTCATAAATCCAGCGTGTCGTACCGGTGGCATCATGCATCTCTGTTAGCTGACCATCCAAGTTGTAACTATATTCTACCACTTGTCCATTCGGCAACTCCTTCCTGCGCAGCCGTCCCCAACTATCATAGCGATACACAATCTGTTGTTGTTTTGCATCAATCCCGCGCTCCACCCAGCCGAGAATGTTTCTTTCGCTTCGATCCGTGTAGCCCAGTGCATCTGTCATGCTGGTGAGCTGACCCCAGCTATCATAGCTGTACTCTGCCGCCCATTTCATGCGCGCATCTTTTACTTTCCAGAGCAATCCATCTTGCCAAACATACTCTGTTTCAGCATAACTGGGCGCCTCGTTACGATAGGGGACACCCCGCAGCTGCTTCACCCATCGCAGAAGTCCTTGACCTGCCTCGTCGTAGATGTAGCGCAAGCGATCAAACCCTGCAGGCGTCAAATCGTCGCGCACCCACTCCAGCAGATTCAGATGATTCCAGCCCAAGCGCAACTTGCGTCCCGCCGGATCAGTGACTTCTCTCACATTGCCTCGCGAATCGTACAGATAGCGCCACTCTGCTCCGCTGGGTGAGCGTCCCCAAAGCATACGGAAAGTGGTATTGTCCCAACCGAATACCGTTGCTCGACACGCCCCATCGAACAGCATGACTAACCGCCCGTAGGTGTCATAGACATATGTGAAGCGATTCCCTCCTGCCTCATAGGTCACTACTCGTGTGAAACTACCGGATGGATTGCAGCCGCCTGTTGGAATCCCTCCTCTCGCCCCACCCGATTCTTCAAAGCCAATCCATTCGTTGCCATTGTAACTGAAGCTGACCGTACGCCCCATCGGACTGGTAATCTGGCTCAGTTTGCCATTTGTGTACCCAAAAGTGAAGCTGGCTCCTTGCGCCTCCACCACTCCCTCATATTCTAAGGGAGGCAACTCAATTCGCTCCAAACGTCCCTCGACATTATAGTGCAGTGTCCACACACGCTGCAACGGATCTACAATGGTACGCAGTCGTCCGTTTTCGTAGCCGAATTGCAGAGTGCGCCCGACCGAATCGCGCACTTGTTGCAAAGTACCATCCGAGTTGTAAGTAAGTATTAGCGCGTGATTTTGTAAATCCCGAATCTCTGTCAATTTGCCTGTAACATCGAAATACCATTTTGTTTGATTGTGGCGTATAAGACGATATCTCCCATCACTGAGCTTCTCCAAGGCATCATCTACCCCACGCATTGCCTGCCCTAAACCGCTGATTGTCTCTTTCCAATAAAACTCATGTAAACGCCCGTCAGATTCATGTACGCGTACGCGACGATAGGTGGTACCAAGATAGTTAGCGCTACCTGCTTCCTCAACAGCAACAAGAAAGCTATGGCGCCAACCAATACCAAGCACCGTGCTGCGCGTGTCCTGACTATTATAATAAAGATTAAACTCGACCTCAGGACCTTTACCGCTCCACCCAGTAAGGGTAAAAGTAAGCATCAGGTTACCATTGGCAGGGTTAACCAAACCATAAGGCACACGAAACACGCCTTGTCACGGATAAGGTGTACCTGAACCAAGCGGCGCGGGTGGAAACAGAAGCGGTTTTTGGTTGATTGGATCTTGGTTAATTGGGTCCTGGGTTGTCAGGCAAGCAAGTAGCAAAGAGGCGGTTAAGTAGCGTGCCACGAAGCAAAACAGTTTGTCACAATTGTTGACACTATTTACACCTCCCCCGCGCACAGAAACCAGCCCAGAAGGAACCGTCGCAAAGGCGGGCAGCACCATCGCCACCGCCAACAGCACCGCTATCGCCTTGCCAACTGTGCCCTGCGCCCAGGTTCGGCGCACCTTCGCCA
>JBBIML010000007.1:0-244673 GCA_037444405.1 Armatimonadota bacterium | reverse complement strand
TCCCAGCCCATACTCACATCGGCACTGCGCGGGTAGTCTATCCCCCGCAACCGACCCCACGCGTCATAGGTGTAGGTCGTCACCTCGCTCCCGCTCGCCGTCTGCACCTCACGACGCACCACCCAAGCCTGAGTATCAATGCAGCTCACGCCTCCAGTGGCTCAGGTGTCAATCACCTCAAAACACCTTAGCGAACCTCTCGCTCTTCCACAATCCGTATCTCCTCCACTAAAACCTGATCCGAGATAAATTGCTCTGGCTCGTTTTTCGCTGCCCCTTCTTGAAGAGTCGCTCTCTCCCAATCAAACCAATAGCCTTTCACCTCCAGCTCCATGCCTAACCTCAGCCCAAGCAACCGATGACGCTCAAACTCCCTCTGCCACCGCTCTCCACCGTGCAATTGCACCTTCCGACGCAGCTCGATCGAAATCACTTTATCGCCCACTCGAAGTTTGCCTGCATTCCCACAACGATTGGCGTCAACCTCTATCAGTTGCCCCTGCAACCGTGCGGGAGGCAAGCAGGGTTTCCAGCTAACAAGGTGTACCGTGTCAGTATGTATCACAGGCTCCTCCACCGGCACCTCACCCTGGACTATCTCTATTTCCAGTTCGCCTTTGAGCCGCACGCACATGCCTGGCTCCAGATCGCGGGGACTTATCTGCTTCCCTTCAGGCGACACAAAGCGGGTGTAATCAGGGTCAATCGGAAGATCAATGAGTCGACATTCTTTCAATCCCAGCTGTTCAGCACTCGGTTTGACGGGGATAAGGTGCATGACCATGGCACTCGGCGAGAAACTCACCAACATTGCGGTCATGTTAACTTGTTTACGGACCTGCGGAGAAGTAGAAGTGGCTGGGTTCTGGGAGTGCAGGCTATAGCCGCAGACAAGCAGGACAAAGGCTATCCCAGCAAGCGTTCGTACTCTCATGTCTGGACTCCTCCTCATGGCAAGCGCTCAACAACAACGGTGACCCATGCATTTTCACGGCGATTCGGCTCGCTGCGCAGCCCCAGTTCCCGCGCCACTGCTGGACTTAGATCAATCCCTGCAGGATTAGTTACCAGCCGACAAAATTGGCTGCGCCCTTCTCTTGCACGGGGCTGGGGGCGGTCGCTGCATTCACGAAACACGCATGTCCATCCACGCCCGTGTCTCACGCCTGGATTATACCCTGCAGTGAACGCTGCTTGCGCTTCCGGTTCACTATTCCACGGCCCCACATCCCGCACTGGCACCTCATTAGCCTGTCTGTTATCTCCCAGAAGTAGCGTCGCTGTGTGTTTTGCTCGGCTCATCAGCAGCTGACGCACACTACGCAGGTCAAAAACCGCTGCTCCGCACCTACGCACCATCCAGCGGTGGCTTTTTACCAATCTGCTTTCCATCCACATCGCTCTCATCGCCATCGCCCCCTGTTTCCACCGAAGGGCTGTTTGTTCCCTTCATCTCCATTAACGACTCAAAAGCCCGATTCGATGGGTCATAACCGAAAAACGCCACAAAACGCGCCCGCAACTTCAGGCAACACCAGCGCCAAGCGTGGAGCGGGTCGGCATACTCCCACGGATAGCAGCCAAAGTGGTTCACGAAGGCGCAGAGGCAGTCGTGCGCGAGGTCGGTGGCGTCGTCTGCGCAGCTGGTGAGCCGGGCGGCGCGCCGCTGCAGCTGCTGAAGCCATTCGGCTTCCGTCCAGTTGTGGCACTCGGATGGGTGGTACATCGCTGCACCCTTCAGGTGCAGGTTTGGTTCGGGGCGAATGAGCCGATTCCTGCTATTTGGTGTTTCTTGAGGGGGAAAATATTGCAACTGCTCCGACGCGAAATCAGGATAGCTGAAGGTTGAGGGTGGGCGTGGGGTTCACGATGCGGATAATCAGTCCTTTCGGGTGGCGGATATAGCCGCTGGTGAGGCTCGGCTGCTGCCAGATGAGGGTGTCCATATCGTTCACGGGGGACAGCGGCTGACCGTTGAGCAGCACCTGCTCTGCCGATGGCAGCCCGCTGACCAGCACAAACAGCGCGGGCAATTCAGCGGGCGGCTCTATCTCGATGGTCAGGTGGTTCGACTCCCAGCGCGCGTTTTTCAAGCCGGGCGCGGTGACGGCAATCGGGCGTCCGTCAGCATGCACCACGCGCGTGAGCGGTTCGATGGCGAAGCCCATCTTGCGGGCGAGGCAGGGCGGGATCAGGCGCGGGTTCAGATCCCAGTGATACTCCTCACTGCCGCGCGTGATGCTGAACGCATCGGGATAGAAGCCCTCATCGGCGGGATAGCGCTCGGTGATCCACTCCTGTTGCTGAACGGCGCACATGGTGATGGTGTCCGCGAGCCGACGCCAGGCGAGGGTGGGGTCGTACTCTGCAAGGCGGTAGAGCGCGCGGGCGTACACCAGTCCGTTCCACTGCACGGCGACGCCAAACCACGGCTGCTGGGAGAGCCATGTAACGCCGAACACGGGGATGCTGGCGCCGAGCATGATGGGGCGATCAGCTGCCCGCCAGAGGTAGATGAAGGGCACGCCGCGCAGCGCCCAGCGCCGCGCCTCCTGAAGGTACTGGGCGTTGCCCGTCGCTTCGTAGGCGTTCAGGCAGGCGTTGATGCCGTGCGGCGCGGCGAGCAGGTCGGGCACATGCAGGGGCAGCTCCCATGTCTGGGCGCCTTCAGGGCGACGCTGCTGGGCGAGGTATCGGAGCGCACGGCGCAGGCTCTGCAGTGCGTCGGGTTCCAGAGTGGCGAGCGCGTAGCGTCCGACCTGCGCTGCCCGCTCGCCCGTGTGTCCGCTGGAGGTGTCGCCCGCTTTGCCGAGCATTGCATGCCGCTCGCTGGGCGGCTGCCATGCCCAGCTGCCGTCCTCCCGCTGCGCCCCTATCGTCGCGCGAACGCTCTGCGCCCAGCTGTTCAGCACGGTGGGCAGCCACCCCACATAGAACGCCAGCTCCCAGCCGAGCGATTCGGGACCGGTGGCTTCCACCGCCGAGCGCACCTGCTCAACAGCACGCTGACGGTTCGAATCGCCGGGCGGCAACCGATGCGCCAGCACCCACAAGCCAAGCGCGACCAGCGGGTCATAGAACACGGGTCCCGTGTTGGTGTGTCGCCACGCACGCTGACTGGCATCCCAGCTGTTGATCAGCCCTTTGAGGCTGAGCGTCAGCGCCTGAGCGTCGTTGCGCTGGGGCGCGGGCGGATAGGGCACGCCGTACTGCTGGAGATAGGCTTCCACCGCCTCGCTGATGTCGCGCGCCCCGAAGCGCACCATCAGCGTCGCGCTGAGCGTGACGTGTTCCCCTTTGAGCATGCGGAACGGCTCGCGCGCCTGCAGGCTGTTCTCCTCCGCCCAGCGCGGAATGGTGGGCACCCACAGCGCGAAGCGGTGATGCGCGCCCCCCTCCAGCCAGTTGGGCGAGAGGAAGAGCGCGTTCGGCGCGGTCAGCACGCCTGACCAGCTCCGCTGAGCGTCCCAGCTCAGCTGAACGAGCCAGCTGCGCCAGCGTAATGCCATCATCGGCATCGTGATTTTGTACGGATGGGGCGCAAAGCGCAGGTGATGCGGAGGCGCGGCGTTCGCCTCACCTGAAGACCGCTCGCCGTCAAGCAGATACTCCAGTCCGGGAAAGAGCGCCTCCTCTTTGCGCTCGCCGAATGAGCCGTCGCCGATGCGCCAGTCGGGGAAACGGAACCGATAGAGATGAGCATTCACGACGCTGGTAAGCCGTGCGGCGCACTCCAGCCGATTGGCGGTCAGGCGAAACTCGATCTGAACGCGCCCGACCAGCCCCATCCGCCCCTGCAACAGAAGGCGCAGGCTCGGCTCATCCAGCGAGGTATCTTCCAGCGCGAAGGGCGCAGGCTTCGGCGGCGCGTTCTCGGCGTTCAGAATCGCGTCGGCGATGGTTGGCATGGTGGCAAGCTGCACCCAGCTCTCGCCCTGCCTGCCAAACAGCCGCGCACACAGCCCTGACGCCGACGCGGGACTCAGCACCAGGCGCAGCTGCTCGTTCTGCAGCACGAGGTGTGAACCGAACTTGCGGGCGAGGCGCCCTGAATCGGGCACATCGGGCGGCAGGCTGGCGACCACAGGCGTCAGGATGAAGGCGTCGTTGCCCGCACGGGAGCGCAGCATCAGCGCGAGTTTCGGTTGCGCCCCCACACGGATGCGAAAGCGCACTGTGCCCCGCTCGCCCGGCTCCAGTTGCTCGAAGTCGGCTTCGGGGCGTTTCAGCACCTGCGCGTCCTGAATCGGGGTCAGCTCCAGGCGCAGGGTGTCGCCGCGCCATGTATCTTTGCCGATGTTGCGAACGAAGGCGATGCCCTCCGCCGTTTCGCCGGGGCGCAGCACCGCCTGGCGCGTGAAAACGCCATCGAATCGCAGGCGCGGTTCGCCCTGTGCCGATGCGCTCATCAGCCCCCACAGCAGTGCGAGCAGCAATTCGCGCCTCATCCCATGCCCATATTCCCTTCGGTGTCGCCCATCATGCGTGGGGGCGGCGCGCCCGGCGCCAGATCGGGCGAGTAGAGGTCGACGCGCGTGCCGAACTTCGGGCTGGCATACGGCAGATGCGTGCTGCCCCGCGCCAGAATGTGCAGATAGTTCGCACTGTCGCCCTCGAACGGTTCCCCGTGATTCCACGGCACCCACGAGCGCGCGTTGCAGTAGTGGCACACAAACGAGCGACGCCACCGATCCCGCGTGCGGTTCGGATAGGAACGATGCAGCAGATGCCCGTCAAAGAACAGCACATCGCCCGGCGCCATCGGCACAGGGATGGGCGGCGGATATTTGCGGGCAACGCGCGTCAGCGTGTTCACTTCATCGTCCAGATGGCTCACATTCTCCACCGCGTGCAAATCTTCAAAGGCGTTCGCCGCATGCACCTGCCCGAACGGCGTGTAGGGCGGCGGGTAGATGGGTTCACAGTGCGAGCCGGGAATGACCCACAGGCAGCCGTTCTCCTCGTCGGCGGGGTCAATCGCCAGCCACGCGCCAATCAGCGTATCGGGATAGGTCGTGATGTAGAACGAATCCTGATGCCAGCCCTGACCGCCCGTGCCCGGCGGGTTGTAGAACAGCATCGTCTGCAGAGCCAGCACATCGGGACCGATGAGGGCTTCCAGCACATCCAGAACGCGCGGGTGCAGCAATCCCCACTCGGCGACGGGGTCGACGCGATGGATTTGATGCACGCGCGTGCCCTTCGGCACCTGGTGGAGGGCGGCTTTTTCGGGCTGCTCCAGCGATTCGGGCGGTTGCCAGCGTGAGTCTGCCCATTCGCGCAGGCGCGCCACATCTTCAGGTGGAACCAGCCCCTCCACCTTCAGGTAGCCCTCGCGCCGATAGTGAACATACTGCTCCACCCGCACCCGATAGCGGTCGGGTCGCTCGATTGCGTATGGCAGGTACGGCATAGCACCTATGAAGATTCGCCCGGCGATCGCCGTTTCCTGCCTTGATCGCCGAGTTGCTCGTAGGTGCAGTCGGCGTACTGGGGCACGAGATCGCTGATCTCGCACATAATCTCGCGCGGGTTGAACGGCGGCGTCTGGCGCATCACGCGCAGCCACAGTTCGGCAAAAATGAGCCAGTCGGGTTTGGCGTCGCCCGGCGGCTCGATGGCTTTCCAGAAGCGTTGCACGCGCCCCTCCCAGTTCGTGAAAGTGCCCTCGCACTCGGCGAAGGTGCAGGCGGGCAGGATCAGGTCGGCGTACCGTGCGGTCTCAGTCATCAGCGCGTCCTGCACCACCACAAACTCACACGCCTGCAACGCACGCGCCGCCCGCGACGGGTCGTAATACCGCTCCAGCGGGTTCGAGCCAGCCAGATAGAGCAGCTGGATCGTTCCCTGCAGGCACGCCTCAAAAATCGAGTCGGTGTTCAAGCCGGGCTGGGCGGGCAGCGGCACGCCATAGGCAGCCTCAAAGCGCGCCCGCGCCGCCCCGTCATTCACGGGCGCGTAGCCTGGCAGAAGATCGGGCAGAACGCCCATGTCAATCGCGCCCTGCGAGTTCGCTTCTGGAACCAGCAGGTTGAGCGAGCCGTTCGGCAGCAGAGCGGTCAGCTCAATCAGCGCGTCGATCAGGCGCGGAGCATCGGGATGGTTCCACACCTTCTCGCCCGCAAGCATAATCACATCCGCGGCTGACTTCAGTCGCTCGGCGGCGCGCTGCAGAAGCGCGGTGGGGATGCCCAATCCGCTGCCGTCGATGCCTACCCCGCGCAGGGCGCTGATCAAGCTCTCCAGCAACACGAGTTCACTGCCGACGCGATAGCGCAGGCTCAGCTCGGCAAACTCCTCAACAGGTGTCTCCAGCGGGTAGGCGACCATCACGGGCACATCATAGTGGCGCCACGCCTTGCGCAAGCGCAGGTAGACCATCGGCTGCTCCTCAATCAGGTTAGAGCCGAACACGAACACCAGCGACGCGCTCTCCAGATCGCGATACTCAATCGCGCTGGTGGGATAGCCCAGCCGCGCGATCAGATCCGTGTAAAAGTTGCCCTGATAGCGCGTCATACGATGGTCGATATTGCTGGTCTGGAAGGCGGCACGGAACAGCTTCTGGAGCAGATAGAGCGCCTCGTTGCTGAGCCGTTCGCCCGCTATCGCGGCGATTGCCTGCCCGCCGCCCACCTTGCGGGCTTCGCTGACACGGCTCAAAATCAGCTCATAGGCGTCCGCCCACGAGAGCGGCTGCCAGTCGCCACCGCGCCGCACCATCGGCTGCGTCAGGCGGTTCGGCGCATGCATGTAGGTCTGTTCAAACTTGCCCTTATCGCATGTCCATGTCTCGTTCACCGCAGGGTTCTCGCGCGCATTGATGCGCACAATCGTCCCGCTGCGGCTGTCCAGATAGAGATTGCAACCGTTCGAACACATGGAGCAGATGCTCTTCTGCGTCACGATGTCCCACGGTCGGGCGCGAAAGCGGTAGGTGCGACTGGTGAGCGCACCCACAGGGCAGATTTCGATCACATTGCCGCTGAATCGGCTGGTGAACTCGGTCAGCTGGAAGGTGTGCGGCTGCATCTGGGCGCCACGGAACAGGAACGCCAGCTGCGAATCGCCCGAAATCTCCTCGGTGAAGCGCACGCACCGCCCGCAGTGGATGCACCGCTCCAAATCCAGCACTACATACTTTGAAAGTGGGAACGCCTTCGGCAGGTGGCGTTTGATCTCGATATAGCGGCTGATGGGCGGTCCGTAAAACTGCGTGTTGTTCTGGAGCGGGCACTCGCCCCCGCGATCGCAGATGGGGCAGTCCAGCGGGTGATTGATCAGCAAAAACTCCAGCACCGCGCGGCGGTCTTTGATAATCTGCTCGCTTTCGGTCCAGGCGACCAGCCCTTCGGTGCAGGGTAGGGTGCAGGCGGTTTGCGGCTTGGGCATCTTCCGAACGGAGCCGTCAGGCTGCTTCGTGCCGACCTCCACCAGGCACATACGACACATCCCGACGGGCTTCATATACTTGTGGTAGCAAAAGATGGGGATGTCAGCGCCGATCCGCTTAGCCGCTTCCACCAGCAGCTCGCCTTCAGGCACCTGCAACGGGATACCGTTGATTTCGATATTCACCAGTTTCGGTTGCGCGTTCTTCGCTCTGGGCATCGCTTGTGAATTTTATCACATTCTCGCCCCCGAATGCAAGGGGTTGCTCCCCGCCCTCCACCTCCCGAAGATGCAGGGCTTATAGAGGGGTGTAGAGCGCGGGTTCAGTAGAGACCGGGCTTGTAGGGGACTGAGTAATTTTACTCAATTTGCCCGTTTGTGTCAATTTCTCTATGCAAAGGCGGGATCGCAGGGGGTATGCTGGCGGCGCAACAATTGGAGACGGAGGGCTTAGCGATGAAGGCGATGTGGATCGGGAACGGATTGGCAAAAAGCCACTGCTGGATGGTGCGTAAGTGTGGAGCAGCGGTTTTTGACCTGCGTAGTGTGCGCCAGCTGCTGATGAGCCGAGCGGGGCGCGCTCTTGCGCTCCTGCTGACCTTATTGCTGTTGCACCTTGATATTGCCCCCGCCATCGCCAGCGCGGCGCTCAAACCGCGCACGGCGCGGCTGGCTCCTACTCTGCCCCCTGTGCCCCTTTCGGTACGCTTCACCCGATGGCTCAGCGGGCTGCTGCCGCTGCAACGCCTGCGAGAGACCACACCCCTGGCGCCTGCGCCTGGCTTGCCCCCTGCCTGGGGCGCGAGCGCGAGCGTCTATGGCGGCGTGGTGAACCTGGGCAACGGCAACCTCTGCCTGCAAGTGCCGCTGGTGGGCTGGGCGAACAGGGTCAGCTTCAGCCTGGTGTTCAACTCGCAAGCCGATCCGAGCCAGCCTTCGCCAATCGCTCCCAAGTGGACGCACAACTGGAATGTGTTTCTGCAACTGAGTGCGGACGGCAAGCAAGCCATCCTGCAGGAAGGAGACGGCTCACGCTGGGTCTATCGGGATGACGACTTAGATGGCGTGTTCACCCCGCCCACGGGAGTGTTTGATCGGCTGGTGCGCGAGAGCGATGGGCGGTATGTACTGGAGCGCAAGGGCAGTGAGGAGCGCTGGGAGTTTGCAGCAAGTGGCACTGTGCGCCCGCTGGAGCGCGTGGTAGATCGGTATGGGCGTGCGATTGTGCTGAGCTACGCGAACGGGCAGCTGCAGACAGTGACCGATCGTTATAATCGCCCGCTGAGCCTGGTGTATCAGGGGTCTCGGTTGTGGAAAGTGGTGGACTTCACAGGGCGTGTGTGGGAGCTGCAGTACGATGCGAACGGGCGTTTAGTGAGCGTGATTTATCCCCAGCTGGATGAGAATAATCAGTCGCGCACCTATCAGGTTGTGTTCGGCTACAACGCGCGGGGGAATGTGGTCAGCTGGACGGATCGGCTGGGTCAGACCTGGCAGTACGGATATGTGTCGTCCACGAGCGACGCGCTGAAGTGGTTCAAAGACCCTGCGGGCAATCAGTGGACAGCGTTTTACTCATCGGCGGCGCCTGTGGGCGCTTTTTCAGGCGGCACGCCTGAAACGGGCAGCAGTCGGTGGGTTGACCCGACGCAGGTGTGGATGGAGTACGGTTTTGCAGGGGCTGCGGTAGTGCGTCTCACTCAGGGTGGGAACAATACGACCGAGCAATTGACGACGCGGTTGTGGTACAACGGGCAGTATCAGGTGGTCAAGCGGCAAGACCCTGCGGGTCTGGTGTGGGAGTGGAGTTATGATAGTCAGGGCAACTTGCTCTGGAGCAAGGAGCCGAACGGGGCGACGACCACTTACACCTACTATCAGGGGACTGACCGGGTGTGGAAGGTGACGGACGCGCTGGGGCATGTGTGGGAGTACACTTACACGGAGGCGTATGGGGATGTGAAGAGCGTGCGAGACCCCGAAGGGGGCGTGGTGCAGTATGTGTATGATTACGAGTTGAATGAGCCGGCGTATGGTCAGGTGCGCAAGGTGATAGACGCGCTGGGGCGGGCGACGGAGTATCAGTACTATGCAGCCGATGAGGCGAACCTGGCGCGTCGGGGTCAGGTGCGGCGGGTGATTGTGCCAGGCGGTTACTGGCGGGAGTTAGATTATGGCGGACTGGGCTGGATGGTGCGTCGCGAGGTGCAGACGGCGAGCGGGAGCGAGGTGACGACCTACACCTATGACGCGTGGGGTCGGTTGCGGGGGATAGACTACCCGCGCAGTGCCGATGTGAGTATGGGCTGGGACGGTGAGAACCGTCGGGTATGGGTTGTGGATGGCGCTGGCCGGCGCGACTACACTTACGATGCGTGGGGGCGGGTGGTGCGCCAACAGGGATGCTGCGGGAGTGAGTCTGGGATAGAGGTACAGGTGGTGACGGCGGAGTACGACGCGGCAGGCAGGAAGCGATTTGAGAAGGAGCGTCGGTCGGACGAGAGCGTGGTGCGCACGATTGAATACACTTATGATGCGCTGGGACGGTTGCAAAGCGTGGGCGATTATCGGGGCAATGTGGTGTACAGTTATGAGCAGGGCACAGGACGGCTCCAGCGGGAGGATTACCCGAACGGGAGTTTTGTGGAGTATACTTACTATGGCGCGGACAATCCGTCGCAGGTGGGGCATGTGTGGAAGGTGGAGCACAAGCGTGGGGATGGGAGTTTGCTGATTGGGTACGAGTACACTTATGACCTGCTGGGTCGGGTGGTGCAGAGCGTGGAGCGTCCGAGTGGGGACACGACGGTCTACACCTACACGCCCGCGGGTCGGCTGGCGAGTGAAGTACGCACGGGTCAGGTGGCGTACAGTCGGAGTTATGACTACAATCCTGATGGCAGTCGGGCGATGGTGATACGGGACGATGTGGTGAACGGGACGCACTGGGATATCTACAGTTATGATGAGGTGTCGGGTCGTTTGGCGAGTGTGCTGGATGTATGGAGTGGCGAGGAGAATGATTTTGTGTGGAACCCGGAGGGCACGCTGGCGCGGTGGAGTACCAATCAGCCGAACGGTTATGCGCGGGTGTTTGGGTATGATGAGGAAGGGCGTCTAACGCGGATAGAGCGGGATTACGGTGACAGATTGGAGACAGTGTATGAGTATGGGTACAATAGTGATGGTGTGCGGGTGTGGAAGCGGGATGGTCTGGCTGAGCGGGAGTATCGGTATGTGTGTCGGATAGGGTGCGGGGGCGCGCCGATGCGGGTGTATAAGAGGTATAATTCTCCCTGGATATGGGTACGGAGGATGTTACTAGGTGCCTTAAGTGAGTGGGAGACCATGTGTATGGATTGCAGAAGCTGCGCTTCTGCACCTTTGCTTGACGCTGAAGTGATGCTTCAGCGCTCCACATCGATAACTCCAAACCGCCGCACCCCAGGTTTTGACCGCTCTCTGTTGACAGAGAGTGAACTGAGAACACGAAGCAACAGCACTTAGGAGGCGCTGGTGATGAAACAACTGACCGAAGTTTTCAGGATGACTGGCGCAGCACCACTCGTCATTTTTGTACTGCTGAGCGTGTTAGGTGCATTTTTTACGATATTTGAAATATATCACACATATGTCAATAAGGTAAAGTTTTTTGTCGACGCATACATCTGGGTTTCACTAAGTGTGTTTTTATGGCTGATAGTTCCTGTCGCTGGGCTTACAATCCTCCACGCGATCAGGAAGTTGGATACGGCTCGTATACATCTCATATGGGCAGTTTACCTTCTTGTGGTTCTTTTTGTGTTTGCTGGTATCCGAGGTGCACTTCACCTTTACATGCGAACCCCATAGTGATGTGTTCGCAGAGAATGTTCAGGGGGTACAATCAGAACTGGCAGTATGTACACAGTGGTCAGAACTGGCGGTTTGCACACAGTGGGGGTACTTTACTGATGATGACGCAAGCGGGCGAGCCGTGGGGTTATTATCCGCAGGACAGCAACGGGCTGGCGGTGCAGAGCGAGGTGCCGGCGGCGTGTGTCTGTGTGGTATATTGGCAGAGCCTGTGTGCGCCGATTATGGTCATCGTCCAATAGTTTGGGGACTTCTTGCGACTTTCCTTGCGGTAGGGAATGCCTCAGCGCCTTTTCTCTGGCTTTCTTGGTGGTCTTTATCGGTAAGTATGCTTGTGTCGACAGTCTCGGTTGCTCTATGGCTGGCAGGGCTTTTTGGGGTGATAAAGCATTTTATCGGTTTAATCGCTCAGGAGAGGATTAACGCTGACTGTTAGAAATGATTTCTCACTCGTACCCTCTCCCCAAAATAGGCGAGGGATTTGTCTGATTGTCCGCTCCTTTCGGGGCAGCGCGCTGCAGGAAGCCGCTTGATCAGGGAGAATCTTGCGGCTGGCATGCTGGAGCTGAAGATAGCCGACTGGGTGGCGCAGGTGGTGCTGAACCGCCCCGAAGTGCATAACGCCTTCAACGCGGAGCTGGTAGCGCGCCTGACCGAGACCTTTGAGCAGGTGCGTGAGCGGGACGATGTGCGGGTGGTGGTGCTGCGGGCGGAGGGCGCGTCGTTTTGCGCGGGCGCCGACCTCCACTGGATGGGCGCCATCGCGAACTACACCTATGCGCAGAATCTGGACGATGCGCGGGCGCTGGCGCGCATGTTCGAGGTGATCGACCACTGCCCGAAGCCCGTGATTGCGCGGGTTCACGGCGCGGCGATGGGCGGCGGCGTGGGGCTGGTCGCCGTGTGTGATATTGCGATTGCCTCGCCGGAGGCGCGGTTCGCCTTCAGCGAGGTGAAGCTGGGGCTGATCCCCGCCGTGATTGCGCCCTATGTGGTGCGCAAAATCGGCTACGGACACGCGCGCGCCCTGTTCCTCACGGGCGAGCGGTTCGACGCCGAGACCGCCCTGCGCATCGGGCTGGTTCACCGCATAGCGCCCGCCGAGCAGCTGGACGATGCGGTGCAGCAGGTGATTCGCGGCTTGCTGCAGAACGGTCCGCAGGCGATGGCGTCCGCCAAAATGCTATTGAACGCCACGCAGACCCTGCCCATCGATGAGCTGCGCTCGCTGACCGTGGCTCGCATCGCCGAGCTGCGGGTCAGCCCCGAAGGTCAGGAAGGCATTCGCGCCTTTCTGGAGAAGCGCAAGCCGAACTTCGCCATCAGCGAGTAGAGGAGGACAACTGCACGGATGAAACGCATCGGGGTGCTGACCAGCGGGGGCGACGCGCCGGGCATGAACGCTGCCATTCGTGCGGTGGTGCGCGCCGCGCTCTTTCACGGGCTGGAAGTGTACGGCATTCGGCGCGGCTACGCGGGTCTGCTCGAAGGCGAAATCGAGCCGATGAGCAGCGTGTCGGTCGGCGGCATCATCAATCGGGGCGGCACGATTTTGCGCACCGCCCGCAGCGAGGAGTTCCGCACCGAAGCGGGTCTGCAACGCGCCGCCGGGATATTGTCCCAGCACGGCATCGAAGGGCTGGTGGTGATTGGCGGCGACGGCTCCATGCGCGGCGCGGTCGCCCTCCGCCAGCACACCAACATCAGGGTCATCGGCATCCCCGCCACCATCGATAACGACATTCCCGGCACCGACTACAGCATCGGCTTCGACACGGCGGTCAACACCGCGCTGGAGGCGATCGACAAGATTCGCGACACCGCCTATTCGCACGAGCGCGTGTTCGTGATTGAGGTGATGGGTCGGCATAATGGCTTCATCGCGCTGGAGGTGGGGCTGGCAGGCGGCGCGGAGGCGATTCTGATCCCCGAAGTGCCCTACAATCTGGCAGACCTGCTTCGGCGCCTGGACGAGAGCTACCAGCGGGGCAAGCATTCCAGCATTATCGTGGTGGCGGAGGGCGCAGTACGAGCCGCCGATGTGCAAAAGTTTCTGGAGAGCCACACGCCCTACCATATCCGCGCGCTGGTGCTGGGACATATGCAGCGGGGCGGCTCGCCCACGGCGTTCGACAGGGTGCTGGCGACCCAGTTCGGCGTGCTTGCCGTCGAGCGCCTGCTGCAGGGCAACACCGACGAGATGGTGGGCATTGAGGGCGGACGCCTCATCACCGTGCCCATCGACTATGTGCGGATGGCGACCCGAACCGTCGACGCCCGCAAGCTGGAAATCGCAACAATGATGGCGATATGACCCTGCTCGCCCTATCTGCTTGGGGTATCCTTGACTCGGAGGCGATGGAGATGGCAATTACGCGCGTCGACGAGGAGCAGCTCCTGTGGAGTTAACCGATGAAGGTGCTACTTGATACCTGTGTCTGGGGTGGTGCAAAAGCGTTTCTTCAGCGCCATGAATATCCTGATGCTTTCATGGGAATATCCGCCGCGTATTGTGGGTGGGATTGCCCGCCATGTACAGGAGCTGTCGGAGGCACTGACGGGTCTGGGCGTGGCGGTGCATGTCATTACCGCGGGTCATCCCGACGCGCCGCCCGAATCGGTGGAAAACGGCGTGCATCTGCATCGGGTGGATGCGCCGCCGATGGCAGGGAGCGACTTTCTGGGATGGGTCTATGCGCTGAACGCAGCGATGGCGGCGCGGGGCGAGCAACTGCTGCGCGAGTGGCGCGGTTCGACACGGCGACGCGCCCGACAACCCATGCTCATCCACGCACACGACTGGCTGGTGGAACCCGCTGCCCGCGCGCTCAAACACCAGTTCAAACTGCCACTGATTGCCACCATCCACGCCACCGAGCATGGGCGGCACGGCGGACTCCACAGCGAGCTATCGCGCACCATCAGCCATCACGAGTGGCAGCTTTGCTACGAGGCGTGGCGCGTGATTGTGTGCAGCCACTTCATGCGGGAGGAAGTTCAGCGCGTATTGAGCGTGCCTGCCGATAAGCTCGATGTGATCCCTAACGGCATCCGCGCCGAGAAGTTCGCGTTTGAGTTCCCCGAATCGGAGCGTGCCGCGTTTCGCGCGCGTTTCGCCGAGCCGAATCAGCCCATCATCTTTTTTGTGGGGCGCATGGTACGCGAGAAGGGCGTGCAGGTGCTGCTGCAGGCGTTCCCGCAGGTGAAGGCGTATGTGCCAGAGGCGAAGCTGGTGATTGCAGGCGGTGGGTCGCGCGCACATCTGGAGGCGTTCGTGCGATTCCTGCGTATGGAGCCGAGCGTCCACTTCACGGGTTTTATTCCCGATGAGGATTTACTGCGTCTCTATCGGGTGGCGGATGTGGCGGTCTATCCCAGTTTATACGAGCCGTTCGGGATTGTGGCGCTGGAGGCGATGGCGGCGGGCGTGCCTGTGGTGGTGTCCGACGCGGGCGGGCTGAAAGAGGTGGTTCAGCACGAGCGCACGGGGATTATCACCTGGGCGGGCAACGCCGAGAGCCTGGCATGGGGCATCCTGCGCGTGTTGCAGCACCCCCGCGAGGCGCAACAGCGCGCGGCGCGGGCACAGCGACTGGTGCAACGCGCGTTCAACTGGGCGCGAATCGCCCGCCAGACGCGCGAGGTCTACCGCCGCGTGTGGCAGCAGTATCGTCAATCAGACTGGGCTTAGCGACTGGCGTAGCGACGCGTGGGCTTGAGACGCGACAGCGCGCTCTCATAATCGGCGCTGTTCTCGTAGACCACCAGCAGATTGGTGAGCCGGCGTCCGGGCACCACCGAGAGCTTCCGCCGATAGTAGAAGCTGGTCGATAAGCCGCCATCGAGCGCGATCGCGTCCGTCGCGCCGAGCCGCTGCATAATCTTCGCCAGCGTGCGCAGGCTCACAGGGCGTGTGATGACCACCATGAGCAGCTTGTTATGGCGTGTGACGCCCACCGCGGTGCGTGGCACAGCGGCATACACACGCGGGTCGCGAAAGCCTTCGCCAGGCGGGTAGAGCGCAAGCCTGCCATTTTGCAGCAGGCGCGGTCCCGCGCCCAGCACCAGCCGATAGTCGCGCCAGCTCACCTGCCGATGGCGGGGCGGGCGTATGAAACGCACCTGATTATCATAGGTGATGCAGAGCGCGGTGCCCAGCCCGCCAAAATGCACGCGCTCGCCCTCAATCACAATATCGCCAATAGGGAGCTTGGAGCGCGTGCTGAAGTAAGTGCCCGTGACGGCGGCGGTCGGGCGGGCGCGTGCCAGCAAGGTCCAGATTGGTTCCGCCGCGCCTATCCGCTGCGCCGTCACAACGCCCACCCGCACCTGCGGGTTATTGAGATCCACCGTGATGACCCGCACAGGGACTCCCAGCACCTTGTGGTACGATGCCGTGACGGAACGCGGCGCAGGGCGCGGTTTCGAGGGTACGAGCGCACTCTCCCCGACGGTCATCGGCAGCAAAAAGAGAGCCGATAAAGCAATCGCCAACAGTCGCAAACGAATCTTCCCCCTGTCCACTCAGTGTGTGGAGACGCATGGGGCGCGATTTGGCATCTCCCCAGATGGCTCCTCTTTATGATACGCCAGTTGTCCTTTCGCTTACACCCGCAAGATTGCCAGTTTCGCCCCCTGGATCAGGGGTTTTCGTCGTTTTCATCGTCGTAGAGGAGTTCACGCAGGCTTTTGAGTCGGCGTGCGAGCGCGTCGCTGCCACCCAGGCGGCGAATCGCCTCTTCGAGCAGGCGTTCCGATTCTTCGGGTGCGCCGAGCCACGCCAGCACGCCTGCCGTTACATCGTACAGCCCCTCAAAGAGGGCGGTGAAGGTTCGCACGGAGGGTGTGTACGCCCACTCGGAGCTTGCCAGCGCCTGCCATGCCCGCAGCACATAGGGGTACGCCCGCTCAGGATTGCCCTCCATCAGCGACAGCTCTGCCAGCCCGACCAGCGCCTCGATGTTGTTCGGGTGGTGGCGCAGCACCTGCAGGTAGGCGGTCCACGCCGCGTCGTGGTCGCCCAGCTCAAACTGCAGGATTTCGGCGCGGCGCACCATCGGGTAGAGCGCCTGCGGCTCCAGACGCAGCCACTGCTGGAGGTACTCCAGCGCGCGCTGCGGCATGCCACTCTGCAACGCTCGATCGGTCAGATGATCCAGAGCGGCGATGGCAATCTCGCGGGCGCGCTCGGCAATCACAGGTGGACCCAGTAGCACCAGGGGCAAAGCGGTCTGAAGAGCGAACTCGTAGTCGCCATTTTGCAGATAATCGCTGGCTTCATCGCAGGTCGCTGCCGACTCTATCAGAGTCTGCACACCCTCATGGTCCAGGTGTGCCATCAGCGCCTGCCGCATCCGATCCGCCGGTCTCAGCTCTGCTCGCATAGTCGCTCCTATCCAGTATACCCTATTCGACGCAGCGGGTTTGCAACTGTGGTATAATAGGGCAGACCTGATGGCGGTGAAGCCATCATCAGGTCGCAAGGAAGGAGGCAAATATGAGACGATTCGAACGGCTTCTGGGTATTCTGACGGTCGTTTTAATGGTCGGCATGGCACGCGCCGACCTGTTCGAGCCGCTGAGCCTGAATCCTTCAACTCAATGGAAGCCCGTCTGGGGCTGGGAACAGCCGACCGGGCTGTTCCAATCGGACTTTCTGGCAGCTCGCCACGCTCTTATTGAGTCGCTCGCGGGCGTAGGGGGCGTCGGTAGCTGTTGCATCGAGGGCATCAATCGCGAGGGGCTGCCGATGCATGTGTGCTTCGCACCGGGCACGCCGGAGTGGTACATGCGCTATGTCTGGCGCCAACTGTTCGGCGACTTTGACCCTGCCTACAACATAGGTGGTCGCTGGTCGTCTACCTCGTATGGCAGCACCGGTTCGCAGGGCACCCCGATCCGCCTGCGCTGGAGCTTTGTGCCTGATGGCACGCCTGTGCCCGGTCTTTCGGGTAGCACCGCGCCCAGCAACCTGATTGCCAGCATGAACAGCAAGTTCGGCGGCAACACCACCCTCTGGCAGAACCAGTTCCGCAACAGTTTCAACCGCTGGTCACAGGTTGCAGGTGTCCGCTATGAGGAGGTAGGCGACGATGGCGCTGCCTTCCCGAACTCACCTGGCTCCGCGACCGCACCGCGCGGCGATGTGCGAATCGGCGGGCGCAATCTCGATGGGGTCAACGGCGTGCTGGCTTTCAACTACTTGCCGAACACAGGCGACATGGTGCTGGACACCAGCGAAAACTGGCAAAGCAGTAGCGGCACCTACCGCTTCCTGCGCAACACCGTGATGCACGAGCATGGACACGGGCTGGGTCTGCTCCATGTGATCCCGACCGACCGCACCAAGCTGATGGAACCGTACCTGAACACCAACTTCGACGGTCCGCAGGATGACGACATTCGGGGCGGTCAGCGACTCTATGGCGACCCCTACGAACTGAACAACTCCGTTTCGCAGGCGACACTCGCTGATCTGACCAACACCAATCTGGTGGTGTTCGGGATGGCGAGCTTGGATCGCACCGCCGATGTGGACTATTATCGCCTGGAGGTGCCTGCCAGCCGAAAAATCACCATCACCGTGACCCCGATTGGCTCCACCTATCAGGTGGGTCCTGAGGGGGGAACAGCAACCACCATCAACACCCGCGCCATCCAGAACCTTCAGGTGGAACTGAGAAATTCTTCGGGAACCATCCTGGCATCGGCAACATCGAACGGCGTGGGCGTTGCGGAACAGATATCCAACTTCGTGCTATATCCTGCAGGTGGCACCTTCTATGTGCGGGTGTTCTCCGGGAGCGGCTCGACGAACGATGTGCAACGCTACGAGCTGCGCCTGCAGACCACCACGCTGCCCACAGGGGATATAGACGGCAACGGCTGCGTGGATGACGCCGACCTGCTGACTATCCTGTTCAACTTCGGCAACAACGATCCACGCTACGACCTCAACGGCGATGGCATCATCGACGACGCCGACCTTCTGACAGTGCTATTCAACTTCGGCAACGGCTGTTAGCCCTCATCCCCTTACCCCCTCTCCCGAAGCTTCGGGAGAGGGGGTCTCCAGAGACTCAGCATCTTGAGCTGCTCCCAGATATTCAGATAGAAAATCGTCTCTGTGCTGGCATATAACGCCATGTTTACTCAGCGCTCCGATGAGAGGGTTATCGGTCGTTATCAGCAAATCAGCTTGTGAACTAAGATAGGCTTTGACCAGATATCGGACTTTTTCAATCATTGCCCTCAGCCTCCAAGCCCACATATAATACCCGTTGCATCAGGCATGGGGCGCGGCGGTCTCAGCGACGGTCATACCCGCCTCGATGCGCTCCAGCAGGATTTCGGCGATGTCTTTGACGGGAACGCGGTCGTCTTTTTGCTTGATGCTGTCGGAGACCATAATCATGCAGAAGGGGCAGCCGACGGCGACGGTACGAGCGCCCGTTTTGAGCAGCTCCTCGGCGCGAATGATGCCAGGGCGCTGTTCGGGCACTTCGTCCATCCACATGCGTCCGCCGCCTGCGCCGCAGCAGAAGGTGCGCTCGCGGGCGCGCTCTGGCTCGGCGAGGCTCGCCCCGGACGCCTCCAGCAACGCACGGGGCGCATCATGGATTTTGTTCACACGCGCCAGATAACATGGATCATGGAAGGCGAGCGTGCTATCGGGCATCGGCGCAGGGCGCGGCAGCCGACCCCGCTGAATCAGCTCCGCCAGCACCTGCGAATGGTGAACCACCTCGTACACGCCGCCCAGCTTGCGATACTCGTGCTTGAGCGTGTGCAGGCAGTGCGGGCACATCGTCATGATGCGCTTCGGCTGATAGCGGTTCAGCGTCTGAATGTTCTGCTGGGCTAAATCCTGGAAGAGCAGGTCTTCACCCAGTCGGCGCGGGGTGTCACCCGTGCAGCGCTCCTCAGGTCCCAGAATGGCGAAGTTTACGCCCGCCATCTGAAGCAGCCTGACAATCGCGCGGGCGACCTGCTGACCGCGCGAGTCGTAAGCCCCAGCGCAGCCAACCCAGAAGAGCAGTTCGAAGTTCGGGTTCTCACGGGCGAGTGGCACATTCAGCCCCTGCGCCCAGTGGGTGCGTTCGGCAAGCGGCAGCCCCCACGGGTTCGATTGCGTGCCGATGCGCTGCAAAGTGCCTGCTGCCGTGCCGCGCAGGTTGCCCTCTGCCACCCGATAGCGGCGCATCTCCATAATCAGCGTCGGATGCTCAATCAGCACGGGGCACTCGTTATTGCACGCGCCGCAGGTCGTGCAGGCGAACAGCTCCTCATCGCTGATGACCTTTGTCAGGTCGCTTCCATCGCCGCGCTCCATCGCCTCGCGCAGCTTCTCCACGATGCGCTTGGGGTTCAGCGGCTTGCCTGTGGCGTGGGCGGGGCATACCCGCTCACAGCGCCCGCACCCCATGCAGGCGTCCAGGCTCATCAGGTGCCAGCGCGAGAAGTCGCTCAGCGCATTCACACCCATCTTGCCCGTTTGTTCCACCTGCTCGATGCTCTCGATGGCGGGCACATTCGGCAGGTAGTTCGGCTTGTAATACGCCACCACAGGCGCCATGAACAGGTGGCGCACACGATTGAATGCCAGCGAGGCGAACCACGCCGCGACCAGCACCGCGTGCAGCCACCACCAGAACTTGTACACGCCCACCGAGATGCCCTCAAAGGCAGGCGCCAGCGCGTAGCCCACGAACGACCACACCTGCGCATAATCGGGGCGCGGCGGGTTCATAAACGCGGGATTGCGCTCCAGCGCGATGCGCGCCGCCTCCAGCACATAGCCCGTGAGTGCAATCAGTAGCAGCAGCCACACCGACAGCGCGTCCAGCGGATGATGGCTCACCGATGGCGGACGCTGCACCTGCCGCCGCCACAGCGCCAGCACACACCCGAAAATCACCCCCAGCCCGAACAGATCGAGCGTCACCTCGTAGAGAATGAAATACAACCCCTTGTGGAACCAGATGCCCTCCTTCATGAAGATGCCCGTGCCAATCTCTGTCCACTCGGCAATCGCCAGCAGGGTGGTGCCGATCGTTAAAATCACGAAGCCCACAAACAGCGGCAGGTGGAAAATAGCCGCGAAGCGGTGGCGAGGCACCTTCTTCTGTCCAAAAGCATACGCCAGCATCTGCCAGACGCGCTGTCGGAACGGCTGCTGGGCTTCGTCCGGCTTGCCCTGCCGCCAGAGGCGCAGACGGCTCCAGTACCACCAGACGCTCACGCCCAGCGAGGCGAACATCAACAGATAAAACAGCACCTTCTCAATCGATGTCAGCCCGATATAGGTCTGGCGCGTAATCTCGTCCCAGCTCCATTCCATACCGAACACCCCATCATCCTCGAACGATGGGTTAATTTTCGGGGCGTGCGGTCAGAATCCTGCCTGCTGAAAAAAATCGCCGCACGGGGCGAGTGCCGTGCGGCGGATTGCATCTTTTCCCTCGCGCAGGCATAGGGGAGAGGACGAGGCTGCAGAAAATCTGCCGCCAGCGATGACACCTGTAGCATACAGTCGCTCGCTTTAAGGCGGGGTTAAGCCCCGTTAAGGTTTGGTAAAATCGGGGCGGATGCGGATTCTGTTTCTGGATGAGGTGGACAGCACGCAGCGGGTGGCGATAGAGCTGGTGCAGCGGGGCGAGCGGGCGTGGGACGCCGTATGCGCCGAGCATCAGACGGCAGGGCGCGGGCGACGCGGCGCCCACTGGCACGACGAACCAGGCACCAGCCTGCTGGTCTCGTTCATCCTGTGGGATGCGCCGCTGCCCGACCCGCCAGGGCTGATCGGCGTGATGACGGCGATTGCAGCCGCCGAATCGCTGGAGCGGCTCTTTCCCGCCCTGCAGGTACAGCTCAAGTATCCCAACGATCTGGTGGTGCATGGTCGCAAGCTGGGCGGGATTCTGGTGGAGATTGCAGAGAATGTGGCGGTGGTGGGTCTCGGCATCAATCTGGCGCAACGCGAGTTCCCTGAACCGCTTCAGGCGAGCGCAATCTCGGTCTGGCAGGCGATTACATACGGAGGTAGCCGCTCACCCCCCTGCCCCCTCTCCCACGCTGTGGGCGAGGGGGTTTCCGAGCCCCTCTTGCCCAGCGGGGGAGAAGGCGAACGAGTCGCTGAAGCCCTCTCCCCCCCTGGGGGAAAGGGTACGGGTGAGGAGGGAGATTCAATCTCCTCTCGTGAGGTACGCACGCGCCTGATTGAAGAGATTGCCGCACGCCTGCACGCGCTCGTCGCCGATTTTATGCAGGCGGGTACGCAACGAATCCACGCGATCTGGCGGGCACGCGACGCCTCCGCAGGTCGCCCCTATCAGGTGCTGGACCTGCCCCAGCAGCCTGTGGGCGTTGCGCTTCAGGTGGAACCCGATTTCCGCCTGCGTCTCCGCCTGCCCAACGGCAGCGAGCATTGCACCTACTGGGTGCATGGCGTGTCGGGCATCGGCGCGTAGAGGCGTCGGGTATCCTTCCTTCTGATGTGGCGCGGGCGTATCTATTTCGGCGATAACCTGGAGGTGCTGAAAATCCTGCCGTCTGAGTCGGTGGATTTAATCTATATTGACCCGCCTTTCAACACGGGCAGGGAACAGCGCTACACGGCGTTGCGCACGGTACGCTCCGAAACGGGCGATCGGGTCGGCTTCGGCGGCAAACGCTATCGCACGCTCATGCTCGGCTCGCGGAGTTTTGTGGACATTTTTGATGACTATCTCGCCTTTCTGGAGCCGCGCCTGCTGGAGGCGCATCGTGTGCTCGCGCCGCACGGCAGCCTCTACTTTCATATCGACTACCGCGAGGTGCATTACTGCAAGGTTCTGCTGGACGCCATCTTCGGGCGGGAGTGTTTCCTGAACGAGATTATCTGGGCGTATGACTACGGTGGACGCCCCCGCCGCAAGTGGCCCCCCAAGCACGACAACATCCTGCTCTATGTGAAAGACCCCGACCGCTACATCTTCAATACCGACGAGATAGACCGCATTCCCTACATGGCGCCGGGGCTGGTGGGCGCGGAGAAGGCGCAGTGGGGCAAGCTGCCGACCGATGTGTGGTGGCACACGATTGTGCCCACCAATAGCAAAGAGCGCGTGGGCTACCCGACTCAGAAGCCGCTGGGCATTTTGCGCCGAATCATCCGCGCCTCGTCGCGCCCTGGCGATCTGGTGCTGGACTTTTTCGCGGGGAGCGGCACGACGGGCGTCGCCGCGCTGGAACTGGGCAGGCGGTTCATTCTGGTGGACAACAACCCCGAAGCGATTGAGGTGATGAAGCGCCGCTTCCACGGCTGGGACGGGATTGAGTGGGTGGAGGTGGAGTGGAGTTAAGTCAAGAAGACCAATGGGGACTAAAGCCTTTTTCGTTTCCCCGCAAAAGTGGTGTATAATAGGTTTCAGGAGAGCGACGCCTCTCCCCTGCGAAACACTTTTTGGAAGGAGGTCAATACGATGCAGACAGTGCAAAGGAACCGAGGGCTTGTCGCGCTGGGTGCGCGACTGAGTGGTGTGTTGTTGATGGGACTGATGATGCTTGCGGTGTTGCCCGCACAGCGGCTCTACTGGCTGGGCACTCTGGGAGGCAACCAGAGCGCGGCTTACGGCGTTTCAGCGGATGGGAGTGTGGTCGTAGGTAAGGCTGCATACGACGCTACTGGTTTTGTTCATGCCTTTCGCTGGACGAGAGCAGGTGGCATGCAAGATTTGGGTTATCTCGGAGGCGAGTGGGGGGAGAGCGAAGCCTGGGGCGTTTCAGCGGACGGCGCGGTGGTGGTAGGTTGGGCAACTGATGCTGGTACCCAGCGTGCCTTTCGCTGGACGCAGGCGACGGGAATGCGAGACCTTGGCGCATTTGGAGGTTGCTGCAGTGCGGCGTGGGGTGTCTCGGCAGATGGCTTGACTGTGGTCGGCTGGGCATACAACGCGAGCCGTCAGCCTCGTGCCTTCCGCTGGACGCCAGGTGGTGGGATGCAGAACCTCGGTACACTGGGAGGCGATTGGAGTGGAGCTATAGCTGCCTCAGCGAACGGCTTGGTCGTGGTGGGCTGGGCACGAGACACTGGCGGTCAGCCTCGTGCCTTTCGCTGGACGGAAGCAGGAGGCATGCGAGATCTGGGCACGCTTGGAGGTGATTCGAGCTATGCTTATGGCGTCTCGGCGGGTGGCTCAGTGGTAGTCGGTAGGGCACAAAACGCCAGTGGTGATTGGCGTGCCTTTCGCTGGACGGCAAGGGGGATGCAAGATCTTGGCACACTGGGCGGCAACTACAGCGAGGCTCATGGGGTTTCAGCGGACGGTTCTGTGGTCGTTGGCTGGGCAGACAACGCCAGCGGCGCTGTTCGTGCCTTTCGCTGGACAGCAAGCGGCGGGATGGAAGACCTGAACCAGACCTATGCCCGCCTGCTCACGGGCGGCTCAGTGCTAACAGAAGCCTATGCCATCAGTCCTGATGGCCGCTGTATCGTGGGGCGGGGCTATAACGCGGCGACAGGGCGCTATGAGGCGTTTTTGCTGGATACGAGCTGCATTTCACATAATGGCGATGTGGATGGCAGTGGCTGCGTAGATGACATCGATCTGTTTGTACTATTCGCATTTGGCAACAGTGGCTCCGACCTGGGGCGCGTGGATGTCAACTGCGATGGAACTGTGGACGACACCGACTTGTTAATTGTGCTGTTCAACTTCGGCAGCGGATGTTAGCTCTCACCCGTACCCTCTCCCCCGCAGGTGGGGGAGAGGGACCTGGAAACCCCCTCACCTGCAGCGTGGGAGAGGGGGTAAGGGGGTGAGGATTTCCAGGCGCTATTCAGGTGCGCGGAACATCACCAGCGATTCGACCGTGCGATCCTCCACCTGGCGCAGCACGCGCAGGCGCACGGTCTGACCGCCTTTGATGCCCTGAACCGCCTGCTCGAAGTCGCGCGGCGAGTTGACGGGCTTATCGTTGACGGCGATAATCAGGTCGCCCGCCTGCAAGCCCGCTTCGGCAGCCGGGCTATCGCGGTCGACCTCCGTCACGAACGCGCCCTGCTGACGATTGAGCGCGCGGCGTACATCGTCGGGCACGCTGCCCACGCGGATACCCAGCTTCTCAATCGGGCTGGGCGGCGTCAGCTCCGCTTTGCCACGCACAGGCGGCGTCTTCACATCCGCGGGATGCTGACCCAGCGTGGCGGACACCGTGAGCGTTTTGCCCTCCCGCACAATCTTGAAGCGCGCTTCCGCGCCCGGACCCTTCTCGGCAATCATATCGCGCAGGGCGATCTGATCCTCGATGGGCTTACCGTCCATCTCGATAATCACATCGCCTGCGCGGATGCCTGCCTTGTCAGCAGGCGAGCCGATTTCGACCTGCACCACCAGCGCGCCGCGCTCCACCTTCAGCTCCTGCTTCATCTCCGGGCTGAGGTCATCCAGCCCCACACCGAGATAGCCGCGCACATAGGAGCCTTTCTCGATGAGCTGGCGCACGACCGACTTCGCGCGATTGATGGGGATGGCGAAGCCAACGCCCACATTGCCGCCTGTCAGCCCGCTGACAATCGCCGTGTTGATGCCAATCACCTCACCACGCGCGTTCACCAGCGGACCACCGGAGTTGCCGCCGTTGATCGCAGCGTCGGTCTGAATCAGGTCGGGGTAGAAGCGGGGCATATCGGCGCCGCCAATCACTTCACGGCGACCAACCGCGCTCACGATGCCCATCGTGACGGTCTTCTCCAGCCCGAACGGGCTGCCAAACGCGAACACAATTTGACCCGGTTTCACCGTCGACGAATCGCCCAGCACAGCGGTGGGCAGGTTGCGGCGGTTCACCTTCACCAGCGCGATATCCATATTCGGCGCGCGCAGCACCGTGCCGTTCGCCTTGCTGCCGTCCGCGAAGGTGACCTCTACCTCGTCCGCACCGCTGACCACATGATCGTTCGTCAGGATGTAGCCGTCACTGCGGATAATCACGCCTGAACCCTCGCCCTGAATCACGCGTGGAGGCGCAAACCGGGGCAGATCAGGCATCTCATCATCGGGAATACCAAATCGGCGGAAGAAGCCGCGCAGGTCATCGTCGCCCTGAATGCGCGCCTGCGGCAGGCGCTTTTTGACCCGAATGTGGACGACCGTCGGCTGAACGGTCTCCACCAGCCGCGCGAACGCCGATTCGAGGCTCACCAGCGTGGTGCGTTCCTGCGGCGTGAACGAGACCGTCGCCAGTCGCTCCTGCGCAATCGCGCCCAGCGGCGAGCGCAGCGCCAGCACCGCGCCCACGCTCAAAACCGCCACGATACCCACGATTAACCACCAGCGTTTCATCATTTTTCACCTCCCTGCAACAGATTATTTGACCTGCAGCCCAAAAGCGGGCTGAAACGAGTCCACAGGCTGCCATCCTGCCCCTGTGGGCATTACAGCCGGTTGAGACGGATACAGCGTGGAAGGGTTCGGAGTCATCCATATCTCTATTGGGGCAGGGTTCGGTTCATAACGGGTGCTGATCAAAGGGCTGTTTTGAGAGCGCTGAAGTAAGGGGAGCGGAACGGTTCGGTTAGAATAGGTACTGCTGAAGGTCGGGGTCAGGGTATCGCTTTGCATGGGGCGGATGGGGTTCTCTTCGTCGTAAGCGGAAAACCAGAACAGCAGCGCGACGGTGGCGGCGGCACCCCAGGCGTAGCGCCACCACCGCGTGCGCCAGATCAACCGCCGACGCCCCTGCTCAACCACGCGCTGCCGATGCAAGCGCTGCAAAACCGCTTCGGGTCCCCTCAGAGGGATCACCGTGGGCAAATGGCGCATCAGGTGCTTCATGCGCCGCAGGGTCTCGTACTCCGCCGAGCAGTCCAGACAACACTCCAGATGAGCGCGAATCCGCTGCTGCTCCCAGCCCGTCAGTTCCATGTCGATGTACGCCGAAAGGTGAGACTGCACATAGCGACAGTTCATTTCACATCACCTCGCTCGAAAAGTTCGGGGTACTTCCTCATCAGGTAATCCCGCAGCTGTTTGCGCCCGCGATGGATGCGCGAGCGCACCGTGCCGATGGAGGTGCCCATAATCTCCGCAATCTCTTCATAGGAGTGCCCGTAGCTGTCCGCGAGCACGACCGCCGTGCGGAACTCCGGGGGCAACTGCCGGAGACCCTCCTCGATGGCGTCCACATACTCCCGATCAAGTGCGATCTCCAGCGGGCTAAGCCCCGGATCGGGCAGCTCCAGCGGCGTGCCCTCCTCGCCCTCGTCGGTCAGCAACGGCTCATCCAGCGAGACGGTCTTCAGCCGACCACGCCGACGATACTCGTCAATATAGAGATTGGTCATGATTCGGCTGAACCAGTTCATGAAGGGCATACTGCGGTCGTAGCGGTCAAAAAAGCGGTAGGCGCGCAGAAAGGCATCCTGCACCAGGTCCTCCGCATCGGCGGCGTTCCCTGTGAGGCGGTAGGCAAGGTTGTAGGCTTGACGATAGTGACGGCGCACCAGCTCATCAAACTCGCGCTGAATCTCGTCTTCCATGCATGTCGCTGCCGCCGTATAAGTCACCGTTCCCGCCTCCATCAAGAGGGTTATACGAGGGCGGATAGCGAGAAGTTCCCCATCAGTGGCTCCGCTTCCCTCCTCACCGTCTTAGACGAACAAATAGTGTACCCTGTTCCACCCAGCTGGCGCTGCGGCGGGGCAGGTGAGGAGGGTTCCCATCACCAGCGCCGTGCCCCGCCACAGCGACTGACCTCGTAGCGATAGACCTCCGCCAGACCACGATAGGGATTGCTCTCCCACGCCCGCTTGAGCTTCGAAATGGCGAACTTGAGCGTCTTCGCCACCGCCTGCTTGGAGATCTGGAGCTGCTTGCCAATCTCCTGCAGGGTCCAGCCACTCAGATAGCGCTCGCACACATAGCGCTGACGCGGCGTCAGATCCGCCCGATCCAGCACCGCCTCGATCTCGACCCGCTCGAAATAGTCCACCGCCACATCCGGCACCGCCACATGCTCGCCCAGCTCGGTCTGCCGACGACGATGACGGCGCAACTTGCGCTCGAACGAATCCTCGCGCGTGAACGGGTACTCCCCGTTGCGCTCCGACGCAATCACAAACTCCTGCTCCATCGGCTCCTTGAGTTCCATAGCGAATCCCTCCGCTCGTTAAAGGACACCGGGTAGACATTTGTATACCATTTCACCTGCAGGATTCCTGCTTTTTCGGCGCGAATCGATCCCCTGTGGACGCGAAAAAGAGCTTGCAGGAGACCTACGCGCCGAACAGCACCTGCTACGGCTGTGGACCTGCCAACCCGAAGGGGCTGCGCATCCGCAGCTTCGTGGAGGGCGGGCAACTGATCGCCGAGTGGCAGCCTGAAGCCCATCACGAGGCGTTTCCCGGCGCGCTGAACGGCGGCGTTATCGGCACCCTGCTCGATTGCCACTGCAACTGGGCAGCCGCCTATCACCTGATGCAAACGCAGGGACTGACTCACCCGCCCGCAACCGTTACGGCGGAGTATCACATCCGCCTGTTGCGCCCCACGCCGACCGATGAGCCGGTGCGCCTGACCGCGCGCGTGGTGGAAACGAAGGGCAACCGCGTGGTGGTGGAGGGCGAGCTGTGGGCGAAGGGACAGCTCTGTGCCACCTGCCGCGGACTGTTCGTGGCAGTGCCGCCCGACCACCCCGCCTATCACCGCTGGGATTAATCGCCACTTTTGGGGGAGCAGAAGCGTATAATCTATAGGGAGGCTCGGTATGACTATCCATCGCTTCATGTATTGGCTGTTCGTGGCAGTCGGGATGGTGCTGTTCGCCACAGTGGGCTTCCTGCTGACGGACCCCTTTCTGCGGATGGTGAGCGAGCGGTGGGGTGGCGATGTGGCAATCTCGCCGCTCTGGACACGGATCGGTTTCACAACGGCGGGGCTGTTGTTGGGCATTCTGGTGGGCAATCACGGCTTCGAACTGCTGTCGCGTGTGGCGCAACATCTGGAGGAGGCGGAGCCCGACGAGAAGCTGGCAATCGGGTTGGGATTGCTCTCAGCGGCGATTATCACCTTCGCGCTCTATCCCCTGCTGTTCGCGATAGGCGGCGCACGGCTGGGCTGGGCGCTCACCCTGCTCGTCTTCACCGTGCTGGTCTACCTCAGCGTGGTCAGCTTCCTGAGCATGAAAGAGTACCTGCCACTCACCGCGCAGATGGCGCGCCGCTCGCGCGGCATCAAGGTGCTGGACACCAGCGTGATTATCGACGGGCGAATCCGCGACATCTGGCGCTCAGGCTTCCTGGAAGGACGCCTCTATGTGCCGGGCTTCGTGCTGGATGAACTGCAACATATCGCCGATTCGGAAGACCCACTGCGCCGCGCCCGCGGACGACGCGGGCTGGAAGTACTCAAGCAGCTCCAGCAGGAAGCCGAACTGGAGGTGCGCACGCACGACCGACTCGCGCCACCCGCCAACGACGATGTGGACGCGCGACTGGTGCGACTGGCAAAAGCGCTGCGAGCCGACATCATCACCAACGATTACAACCTGAACCGCGTGGCGGAACTGCAGGGCGTGCGCGTGCTGAACATCAACGAACTCGCCGAAGCCGTGCGAATCCATGTGCTGCCCGGCGAGGAACTGACCGTCACCCCCATCCGCGAGGGGCAGGAACCAGAGCAGGGCATCGCCTACCTCGAAGACGGCACAATGGTGGTGGTCGAAGGCGGGCGACCCTACATCCAGCAAGCCATCGATGTGGTCGTCACGAGCGTGCTGCAGTCCACGCGCGGCAAAATGATTTTCGCCGAACCCAAACAGTGGAGCGACTCGACAGAAGGTGGCACCGACTATGGTACACGCCCTTATCCTGGCAGCCGGAAGCGGCGCCCGATACGGTAAGCCCGACAAGCTCTGGCTCCCCCTGCATGGGCGACCGCTCTGGTGGCATGCCGTTCGGCAACTGCTCACCCACCCGCAGGTGTCGGGCGCCACGCTGGTCGTCGCGCCCGGCGACGAACCCCGTTTCCAGTCGGAACTTACCCTTTCAGGTGCGGGGCAACCTGCTAAACATGTGCAAATCTGTGGCGTCGGCGGCGCGACTCGCCAGCAAAGCGTGCGCCACGGGCTGAGCTGCGTGCCGTCCGACGCCGAATGGGTTGCCGTTCACGACGCCGCGCGCCCGCTGCCCTCGCACGCCATGCTCGACCGCCTCTTCGCCTGCGCCCGCGAGCATGGCGCCGCCATCCCCGTGCTGCCTGTGTACGACACGCTCAAACGCCTCACCGAAAGCGGACAGGTGGCGCAAACCCTTCCGCGCGAGGGCGTCTATCGCGTGCAGACGCCGCAGGTGTTCCGCGCCGACTGGCTGCGCGACGCCCATCAGCGCGCGATCAGCGCAGGTCTCGACAACGCACCCGACGACGCCTTCCTGCTGGAGCAGGCAGGCTACCCCGTTCACACCGTGTCCGGCGACGCGCTCAACCTCAAAATCACCACGCCCGACGACTACCGTCAGCTCATCAACCATGTGGAGGGCACGATGCAGATTCGCACCGGAATCGGGTATGATATACATCCCCTCGTGGAGGGGCGCAAACTGATACTGGGAGGTCTGGAAATCGAACACGCGCTGGGTCTAAAGGGGCATTCGGACGCCGATGTGGTGCTGCACGCTATCTGCGACGCGCTGCTGGGCGCCGCCGCGCTCGGCGACATCGGGCAACATTTTCCCAACACCGACCCGCGCTGGAAAGACATCAGCAGCCTCGTGCTGCTCCAGCGCGTGCAGCAGATGCTTGCCGAACGCGGCTGGCAAATCGCCCATATCGACGCAACCATCCTCGCAGAAGCGCCCCGACTGGCGCCCCACATCCCCGCCATGCGCGCCCGAATCGCGCACGCTCTGAACCTCACGCCCGAACAAGTCAGCATCAAGGCGACCACCAGCGAAGGACTGGACGCTGTCGGCAAACAGCAGGCAATCGCCTGCCATGCCGTCGCCACCATCTATCAACCCCGCACACCTGCCGACTAAGGAGGTTCACCATGGCAAAACAGAGACGCAAAGAGGTCGAAATCGGCGATATTACCATTCGAAGCCCGCATGATGAGTTGCCTGCCGATGCGAAGGCGTACATCGAGCGCAAACTGCGCAAATTGACCCGATTCTTCCATCGCATCCTGTGGATTGAGGTTACGCACGAGTTCCAGCGCGGGCAGCACAGCATCTCCATCCACCTCGAAAGCGCGGACGGGCACCGCTTCCACTACGCCGAGCGTGCTGCCGAGCTGCGGGTGGCGGTCGACGCCGCCGTGCAGGGGCTGGAACACCAGCTAACGCGCTATAAAGAGCGCCTACAACGCGGCAGCAATCGCCTGACACGCACTGAGCGCGAATCGCTGCCCATCGCCGCCACCGAAGCCAGCGAAGAAGCGGAATCGAACCCCACGCTCGTGCGCACGCGGCTGGTAAGCCTCAAGCCGATGCCCGTCGAAGAAGCCTTACTGCAGGCGGAGCTGGAAGAGGAGCCGTTCTATGTGTTCTATGACGGCGATACCGACCGCATCTGCCTGCTGGTGCGACTTCAGCCGGGCAGATACGAGCTGCGCGAGTTCGCCCTGTAAGCCTGCCCAAGATTACTGATTCGGGTCGGGCGCGCTGCTATCAGGTATCGATGACTGCCACAGGCGTTCCAGCTGCTGCTCGAACGCATCAAGGTTGTCGACTATCGCGGCTTGCCGACAGAGAGTATTCAGAACCTCCAGTGAATTGATCCGGCGCACCTTATCCTGGAGCGATTCGGGCAGCACACCGAATCGGGTCTCCAGAACCCCAAGAATAGCGTCTTGCAGTCCCTGCTGCAATCCCTGCTGCAATCCCTGCTGCAGTCCCTGCTCCAACCCTTCGCGAATAATGATGCGCTCGAAGTTGCTGATATAGCGCACGCCCTCTTCGCGCAGCCGACGCAGGTAGCCCTGATAGGTCTCTTCCAACAGCTCCGGTAGTCTCATAAACCAATCCACCAGCCTCAGCAATTGTACCGCTGCGTTAAAATCATACCCTCTTTCGACCAGCAAGCGCGTCAGGCGAATCTTCTCGCTCAGGCGTAACTCTGGCGTACCGCGTGTCCGCACAGCCTGCCGATAGGTCAGAATCACCAGCGCGAACGGGTTCGGACTCTGCTCCAGCACCTGCTCGTCCATGTCCAGCAGCTTGACTATTGGGAAGCGGAACCGAAGCTCGCAGCCCGCTAACTCGTGTCGATACTCGCGCGGACGCCAGTTGCGATTCTCGTCAGCTAAAATCGCAACGCTTATCACAGGGCGTCGAAACTGAAGCCAGATTCTTGCATGGTAAGCGTACATCCGCTCGGCAAATTCTGCCTCCGACTGCGACTGCACCTCCACATGGATCAGCACCCACTGCTCGCTGCCATCCTTCAGATAGACCTGCACGAGCTTGTCAACCATCTGGCGCCGTGTGCGGCTGTCAGGCAATAGACGCCGCAGTTCGCTCTCCAAAAAGGTGAACCCTCGTGTCCAATCCACCAACGCGTGCAGATGGGGAAAGCAAAGTGCCAAGCACGGCTCCAGAAAATGTTCCAGAGCCTCTTTCCATGGACTATCGTACTCGACGGCGCGCCGTGCCACGGAGCTAAGCCGGAATCACGCTCACCCGACGGCGATGGCGCGGTCCCTCAAAGCGCACATAGCCATCCACCAGCGCGAACAGCGTGTCGTCCTTGCCACGACCCACATTCACGCCCGGATGGAAGCGCGTGCCACGCTGACGCACAATAATGTGCCCTGCACGCACAAACTCGCCGCCGTACTCCTTCACGCCCAGAAACTTCGGATTGCTATCCCGACCGTTTCGAGTGCTGCCACCAGCTTTCTTGCTTGCCATATCGCTACCTCCTTCCGATAACCATTATACCTCATACTCGATCTCCACCACCTGCCTGTCATACGCCAGCGCCACGCCCGCTGGTAACTGGGCATTCACCTGCTCATAGTCAAAGGCGTGCGTGAGATGCGTGAACAGCGTGCGCTTCGGCTGTAACGCCGCCACCACCTGCAACGCCTGCTCCAGATTGAAATGGGTCGGGTGCGGGTCGTAGCGTAAAGCGTCTAGAATCAGCAGCTCCAGCCCCTGCAACCGCGCGAAGCTTTCGGGCGGAATATAGCTCACATCCGTTACATAGGCGAAGTTGCCCACGCGAAACGCCAGTATCGGCATCTCACCATGAAACACGCGCAACGGCTCGATGCGCAACGCGCCAATCTCCAGCACCCCCGTGATCTCGCGGAACTCTATCTGCGGCGTGCTGGTGCCCGGCGGAAACGGGAAGAACACATAGCGAAACACGCGCTGTAAATCGTCCAGCGCCGCCGCCTCCGCATACACAGGGATAGGCTCGCCCGTGCGCAAGGTGAAGCCCCGCACATCGTCCAGCCCCATAATGTGGTCGGCATGTGTGTGCGTGATCAGCACGGCGTCCAGATGCTCATCGAGGCGCGCGGCAAGCAGTTGCAGGCGCAGCTCTGGCGGCGCGTCAATCAACACGCAGGTATCGCACGCCTGCAGGTGAACGCTGGGGCGCGTGCGATGATTGCGCGGGTCGCTCGAAGTGCAGACCGCACAGCGGCAGCCCAGCTGCGGCACGCCCATCGATGTGCCACAGCCCAGCACCGTGACGCGCAACTTCACCCTTAGCCCTCCTTCTCCCGATGCAGAATCTCCAGCGCGTGGCGCAGCGTGGGCACCAGCCGATTGGCGACCGCCTGCGCCGCCACCGCAATCGCCTGACGCACCGCGTACCGATCGGATCGCCCATGCCCGATAATGCACACCCCATCCACACCCAGCAACGGCGCACCGCCATACTCGCGATAATCGAGGCGACGCTTGATTCGGTCAAACGCGGGCTTCAGCAACGCCAGCGGGATGCGGTTGAGCACATTGCGGGTCAGCTCCTCCTTCACGATTTTGAGGATGGTCTCCGCCACGCCCTCGCCCGTCTTCAAAAACACATTGCCCACGAAGCCGTCGCACACCACCACATCGGCGACGCCCTCAAAAAAGCGCTTGCCCTCCACATTGCCCACGAACTCATCCTTCAGGTGAGTCTGCAGCAGCTGGTACGCCTCTTTGGTGAGCGTGTTGCCTTTGGTGGCTTCCTCGCCGATATTGAGCAGTCCGACGCGCGGGCTGGGGATTTCCAGCACCTGCGCAGCATAGATTTGACCCATCAGCGCAAAGTCGAGCAGGTGGCGCGGCGCGCAATCGACGGTGGCGCCACTGTCCAGCAGCACGCAGCGCCCCGTGTAGGTGGGCAGCACAGTGGCAATCGCGGGGCGATCCACATAGGGCAGGCTCCCCCACAGCAGTTTGGCGACCACGCCCACCGCGCCCGTGTTGCCCATCGATACCAGCGCGTCCGCCTCGCCCCGCTTCACCATCTGCGCCGCGACCACCAGCGACGAGTCGCGCTTGCGCCGCACCGCCATCACCGGCGAATCGTCCATCGTGATAACCTGCGAGGCGTGCTGCAGGTGCAGATTCGGCGGGCGACGGCGCGGCAGCAACGGCTCAATCTGCGCGGCGTCGCCCACCAGCACAATCTCGAAGCTCACCTGCCGCGCCGACTCCAGCGCACCCAGCACAATCTCCTGGGGAGCGTAATCGCCCCCCATCGCGTCCACCGCAATGCGCATCACTCTTCAGTGTCCACGCCTACAATCGCCTGTCGATACTTGCGTCCGCGATAGTAGCCGCACACAGGGCAGGCACGATGCGGCAGGTGCAACTCCCCACACTGCCGGCACCGGCTCAGCCCCGGCACCTCCAGCTTGTAATGCGTGCGGCGTTTCGCCCCACGCGCATGGGTGTGTCGTCGTTTCGGATTCGCCATCGGTTTACCTCCCGTTCTCGTCGTTGTCCTGTTCGCCGTACCAGGCGCGTGCCAGCGCTTCGAATGCAGGATGCCCCATTCGGGGCGAGCAACTGCAACTGCCCTCGTTCAGATTCTTACCGCAGCGAGGACATAGCCCCTTGCAGCCAGGCTGGCACACAGGCGCTATCGGCAAATGTACAATCACATATTGCCGCAACAGCTCATCGGCATACAGTCCGTTGCCCTCGAACACGGGGAACGAGTCCCGATCTTCGACCTCCGCATAACCCTGAGGGTTCAGCCCCGCGGGTGTGCCCACCAGCGGGAACTCCTCCTGGATGCGGAACTCGATGGGCTGCCGATAGTAAGTTAAACAGCGTCCGCACTCCAGCCACACCGCCGTGCGAAACTCGCCACCGATGCGCAGAATGCGTCCGCCACTCTCGGCAATCAGCACACCCTGTACAGGTTCCGCCAGCGGGGGAGCCTCTTCCCGCTCCAACCAGATCTCGATCGGGTACTCGACCCTGCGCCCAGGATGCTGGACAACATCGTTCAAATCCAACCGATACGCTTTCATCGTCGGCTCCCCCTTGATCGGGCAAAAACCTCCGCCACCCTGACGGCGGTCTTTGACCCTACCCTATTGTACCCGCTCCCACAACCCGTTGCAAAACACAGCCCTTTGCAAAACTCAGATAAGCCCTCCAGATGGAATCACACTGCCAAATTGCTATCCCCGCACGGCTGAATCCTGATTGCGTCGCCAGCGGCGTAGCAGATTATCAATATAACTCCACTCAGGCAATTTCAGCCAGCGGGCAAGCGCGAGGTACAGCCCGGCGCTGGTGCCGCCCACCACCAGAATGGTAACCAGCGAAGCCAGATTCGGCTGCCAGCCCCGCACCAGCGTCCCCATCAGCCCGTGCAGCCCGAATGCCCACACGCCCGTCACCAGCGACGCCACCCCAATCCGCAATACGGGATGGACCAGCGGCTCGCTATCCACCTGCTCAGCGATAGGCAGACGCTGCCGCAACACGCGCAACATCCATACCATCTGCCATGTGGCGGCTAACGAGGTCGCCAGCGCCAGCCCCACATAGTCCAGCCAGCGCATCAGCACAAAACAGAGTGGAACGAACCCCAGCGTAACGGCGCTGCCAATCAGCACGGGCGTCAGCGAATCGCGCAGCGCGAAAAACGCCCGCGAAATCAGCGCCTGACCCGACCACGCGAACAACCCTATCGCAAACCCGCGCAGTGCCGCCGCCACCATCGCCGTGTCTTCCGGGCGGAACCGCCCATACTGCAACAGCACGCGCCCGATGTCTTCCGCCAGAATCAGCAGCAATACCGTCGCTGGCGCGGTCAGGAACCAGACCAGCCGCAAGCCGCGCTTCAACACCACCCGCAGCTCATGCCATCGCCGGGTGGCTGCCAGCGCCGTGAGCGCAGGAAAAATCGCCAGCGCAATTCCCTGACCCACAATCCCCAGCGGCGCCTGCATCTGGCGATTCGCGTTATCCAGCGCCGAAATCGCGCCCGCAGGCAACCACGACGCAAACACCCGCAAAATCAGCATATAGATGCCCGGCAGCGATAGACCGAACATCACGGGCAACATCAGCCGGAATACCTGCCGCACCCCCGGATGACGCCAGTCCAGCAGCGGGCGATAGGCGCTGCCCAGCCGCATCATTGCCCACCCAGGCATCAGCACACTGCCCACAAACGCCCCCAGCAGCGCCCCATACGCCAGCCCCGTGATCCCGAACGGAACCGCCAGCACCAGCCCGCCAAAAATAATCCCCAGATTGTATATGTTCGGTCCCAGCGCGGGCACCAAAAAATGGCGACGCGCGTACAGCGTTGCCATCATCAGCCCGCCCATCAGAAAAAAGATTTGCGACGGCAGCACGATGCGCGTCAGGATAGTCGTCCACTCATAACGCATGCGGTCAAAGCCGGGGAACATCAGCGCGACCACCCACGGCGCGATCAACTCCAGCAGCAGCACCAGCAGCGTGGTCAATCCCACCATCAGCGTGAACACGCTGGAGAAGACACGCCACGCCTCCTCTTTCTGACGCTGTTCCCAGTAGCCTGAAAAGATGGGCATCAGCGCGGAAGAGAGCGCACCCCCCGCCACCATAAAAAAGAGCAGATCGGGCAACTGAAACGCGGCGCGATAGGCGTCTGTCCATTCGTTCTGCCCGAAGCGGTAGGCAATCACCGTGTCGCGCAGCATGCCCAGCACGCGGCTAAGGGTGATCGCGCTCATCATCAACAGCGAGGCGCGTGCCCAGCTATAGCCGTGGGGCGACTGATCGCCCTGCCCCGTCGCGCCCGTCTGCCCCGTCTCACTTCCCATCATTTGTCGGTGAAACCAGCCGTAAGCCGATCACGCCCAGCACGATCAGCGCGATAAAGAGCAGTCGCGCTGCCGTGCGTGGCTCGTTGAACCAGAAGATGCCGATGATCGCGACGCCCGCCGCGCCGATGCCGGTCCACACCGCATATGCCGTGCCAATCGGTATCTGGCGGGCTGCCAACGCCAGAAACAGTAGGCTTAGCAGCCCCGCCACAATCACCACCGCCACAGGCAGCGGGCGCGTGAAACCGTTCGACAGCTTGAGCGCAATCGCCCACACAATCTCCATCACGCCCGCAATCAGCAGATAGCCCCATGCCATCGCGCTAACTCTCCTCTCGCAGGTAGCGGGCGCCCAGCTCGATAAAGTCGCCGCGCTCCACGCCAGCAGGCAGCTCATAGCGGCTGGCAAACTCGCGCCATTCGTCCACCAGCGTCGAGGGGCGCTCCTCTGAATCGGGCGCACCACGCCCCACACGCCCTTCCCGATACATCCGCAAATCGAGATGGTAATGCAGCGCCCGCGCCCGCAACTCGCGCAATAAGTTCCCATCCAGCCCCGACCGCTGCTCGGGCAACAGATTATAAACCCGCTGGCGTACAATCGCGTCGGTGATGTCCACCGATTCGGCGCGCGCCCGAATCTGCTCGTTAATCTCCCCTGCGGTCAGCTCCCGCGCGTCGATGGGCAGCAGGTCATACACCGCGCGCGTGGGCACAGGAATGAACTGGTGCGTGCGCGTCTCCACCTCATACAGCACGAACCCTTTCGGCTTGCCCGCCTCCTCCCAAATGTTGTTGCTGGTGAACTCCGTCGCGCCCGCATAGATGGCGTTCGACGCAACCTGTGTGTACAGGTGCCAGTCGCCCAGCGCGATATAGTCCCAGCCATCGTTCAGAATCACCTGGCGCGACACGGGACGCTCAATCGCGTAGGACGCCAGACCCTCCAGAATGCCATGCAAGAGCAGCACATTCACTTTCGCCTGTGGGTTCGGTTCGATCTGGATGCTGGTCAGATGATACAGTCCGCGCGAGGGGATGCACAGCAGATGCACACCGAGCGATTCCAGCATCAGGCTCTCGATGCGGTCGTCCACCACCTGCACGCCGGGAATATGGCGGAACAGTCCCAGAATGCAGCTGCTTTCGGCGGAGCGCGGCGTCTCGTGATTGCCGGCAATCATGATTAACGGTGCGCCCCCGCGCTCCTGCTGTACCGCGCTGATGAACCGATAGGCGTTCAGCAGGCTATAGTTCGGCGGGCGTACCGAATGGAACAGGTCGCCTGTGATCACCACTAGTTCTGGCTGATGCTCCATCAGCAGGCGCAGCGCCTCCCGAAACGCCCGCAACACATCCCGCTCGCGCTGATTGACCCCACGCGCGCTTAACCGACTGTACGCCCGATAGCCCAGATGCACATCGCTGATATGCGCAATTCGCATGCCCGCGCTCCTGACGATGGGAATATTACCCGACTGCCAGCGCAAGGCAAGAAACCTTCCTATCCACACCTTCTCACCAGAGGAGAGAGGGAGAATTCGAAACCCTCTCCCCCGCAAGCGGGGGGAGAGGGTATGGGTGAGGGAATGAAGGTTCAGCAGCCCTGCCCGAAGTTGAACAGCACAATCAGCAGGTCGGCGTCATCCACCACACCGTCGCCGTTCACATCCTCTGGCAGGTTGCCCGTCTGACCAAAGGCGAACAGCACCGCCAGCAGGTCGGCGTCGTCCACACAGCCGTCGCCGTTCACATCGCCCTCAGGTCCCGTCGGGCACGGCTCAATCTCCACATACTGGGTGCCCGGCGCGCTCACCTGAAAGCTGAAGGGGAACGAATCGAACGGCGGATTCGGACAGCGCACCCACGCCACATTCGGGAACTGCTGGGCAGGGTCGCCAGTATTCAGCGCGGGCAGAGTCTGGTTCGACATATAGGTGCCATGGCAGGGATCGTTCAGATCAGCGCCGCCCGTCAGCACCACCAGAATTCGTATTCTACCGCCCGAATAATTTAAAGCGCTCAGCGGGATTGCCACCTCCATCCCGGTGGTGACCTCAGCGGGATTGCCGAGATTATTCGGGTCGCTGGTGATGCCGCCTTCGTTGGTGTTGTCCAGCGCGGCGCGCACGCCTGCTGTGTTATCGCCGCCGCTCAGCGTGCCGTCGCCTGTGTTGGTGGGTGCAGCACCCAGATAGGTGGAGACATTGTTCACCAGGTCGTGCAGGTCAACATAGATATTGTCGTTGCCCTGCCCATCATCATAGCGGTTCACACCGAGTGCCCAGTCAGGCTGGTGGTCGAACACCACGCCGCTCATGCCCTGCACCGAGCAGTTGATGCAGCCGGTGGTGAGCGTGAAGGTGTTGCTGGGGTTGCGTCCCGTGTCGATGTAGAAGTGGAAGGCGTTGCCGTTGCCCTCCAGATTGCCCGTTACGCCGATATATAGCACGCCGCCCTCGCAGCGCACAAAGAGCTGATCCAGCTCGGAACCCCAGTGGACACCACCTGTATGGTCGCCGAAGCCGGTGTAATTCGTCTGCGAGGCGAGCGCGGTTCCAAACTCGGACGGGATATTGCGTCCATCGATCGTCGGCTGCGCCATCCCGACGGCGCAAGCCAGCGCCAGACCCATCATCAGCGTTGTATGCCGTATCATCGTTGACCTCCTTTCCCCGCGTTGCGCGGGCGACTCTATTATACCCCATCGGGTACACTCGACGCGGAGGTGAACCGACGATGCGATTGGCAATAGCGACTCTGGGCGCGATTCTGCTGGGCATCGGACTGATGGGCATCGCCCAGCAAGCCCAGCAAAAGCCTTACAAGCCCAAACCGGGCGAGACAGTCGTGAAGATGACCATCAAAGATAAGGGCGACATCTATATCCGCCTCAACCTCAAGGAGGCGCCCAAAACCTGCGAGAACTTCCTGAAGCTGGTCAAGCAGAAGTTTTATGACGGCATCCGCTTCCACCGCGTGGTGCCGCGCTTCGTGGTGCAGGCGGGCGACCCCATCACGAAGGACCCGAATGTGTCGCTGGATGACCCGCGCGTCGGTACGGGCGGACCGGGCTACACTATCAAGTTCGAGCCGAACAATCTGAAGCACACGCGCGGCGCAATCGGCATGGCACGCAAGCCTGACCCCGACAGCGCCGGCAGCCAGTTCTATATCTGCCTGGAGCCACAGCCCCAGCTGGACGGCAAGTACGTCATCTTCGGCGAAGTGGTGCAGGGCATGGAGGTGGTCGATCGGATTCAGCGCGGCGATGTAATCGAGAAAGCCGTCGTGCTGCAGGAAGCCCGACCGAAAGAACCCACCACCAGCCAGCCTGTCAACCCTGCGCCCAAGCCCCAGTTCAGAAAACCATGATAGACGCCCCGCTCGCCCAGCAGCTGATTCAGGAGAGTGAGGCGATTCTGAGTGGCGATGCGCCCCTGCAGGAGCGCCTTCAGCAGCTGATGCAGCTCCTGCACGATCGCCTGCCTCACTATCACTGGGTCGGCATCTACTGGCTGGAAGGCGACACGCTGACGCTGGGACCCTATGTGGGACCGCCGACGGAGCATGTGCGCATCCCCGTGGGGCGCGGGGTATGCGGCACCGCCGTCGCCGAGAATGCGAACCAGATTGTGTACGATGTGCGCGAGCGCGAGAACTACCTCGCCTGCAATCTGGAGACGCGCTCCGAGATCGTGGTGCTGATCCGCGACCCCCACACAGGCGCGATTCGAGGTCAAATCGATGTGGACGGCACGGAAGTGGGCGCGTTCGACGAGAGCGACGAAGCCTTTCTGGAGACCATCGCCAGGCTGATTGCGCGCACAGCAGGGGTATAATTATTCACATGGGGCGCTACAGATGGATCGAAGCCAATCCGAAGGTGATGATGGGCAAACCTGTGTTTCGTGGAACCCGCATCCCTGTCGACCTTGTGCCGGAGAAGCTGGCAGCGGGTGAAACGATCGAGCAGATACTGGAGGCGCACCCGCGCCTGACACGCGAAGCCGTCTACGAGGCACTTCAGTTCGCTGCTGAACTGGTGCGCGGCGAAACGCTCTAACTCATGAAAAAATTGGTGCCAACTGCACATGCGTGTGGACATTGGGTGCGACCAAACTTTCGTGGGGAGGTGGTGCCTGATCGGCTGGGGCTGTGTCCGCTGCTGACGGGGCTGGCAGGCTGGCTGCTGTTTGTGCCGACGCACCTGCACTGGCTGCTGACGCTGGGCTTCGGCGTGCTGGGCTTCATTGATGACCAGTGGGGTCAGCGCGCGCCGAAGGGTTTGCGCGGGCATCTGCGCTCGCTCCTGCAGGGACGCCCCACCACCGGGCTGCTCAAGCTCGTATTAAGCCCTCTGCTGGGCGTCGCGATTGTGGAGGTCAGCACGCAGGCAGGCTGGCTCTCCCTACAGGCTCTGCTAAGCGGCGGGCTGATCGCGCTCTGTGCGAACTTTTTCAACCTGCTCGATGTGCGTCCGGGTCGCGCAGGCGTGCTTTTTATGCTGGGGGCGTTGCCATGTGGGATCGCGCTGGCGTTGCGAGGCGATAGCGCCAGCGCGTGGATGCTGGTGAGCGTCGGCGTCGGGCTGTTGATCGTGTTGCCCATCGATCGGGCGGGCAGGGGCATGCTGGGCGACACGGGCAGCAACTTGCTGGGGGGCGTGCTGGGCGCCGCGCTGGTGGCGCTGCTGCCGATGGAAGTTCAGCTCGCTCTGACCCTCTTCCTGCTCTGGTTCCACCTCTGGGCAGAACGCCATTCCCTTACTGAATGGCTCGAACGCCATCCCCTCCTGCGTCACCTGGATCGACTGACAGGGGTACGATGAGGCTTGCTCACTGTTCAGGATGGGCGGCGCGGAGCAGGCGGTCGCGGATGGCAAGAGCGAGCTGTTCCGCAGGGGGCAGGGGGCATACGATTGCCGCCACGCCCTGCGACTCCAGCCAGCGGATGCCCGCAAAGAGCCGTTTCGCGAGCGTTTGCCAGTCGCCCCAGCTGCCCCACTCACAGGCAAGCACGCGCTCATCTAACGGCAGCTGCCAGCCTGAAGGCGCCATCACGCCGACGCGCCCGTACTCATCGATCGCCATCTGCACCGCCTGATAGAGCGCTTCAGGCTCTGGTGGCGCCAGGTGCAGGGGCACGCGCGGCGCGTAGTGGCGCGGCGAGGTGCCCGGCGAGGGCAACGGCGCACCTTCGGGCAGCGCCTCCTCCAGCAGGCGAACCGCGCCGATCAGTCGCTCAATCTCTTCCCGCGCGACGCCGCCCGGGCGCAGAATCGTGGGCGGCTGCGTGGTCAAATCCAGCACGGTTGATTCAACGCCGACAGGCGTGGGTCCCGCGTCCAGTACCAGCTCGATGCGCCCCTCCAAATCTGCCATCACATGGTCGGCGGTTGTGGGGCTGGGTCGCCCGAATCGGTTCGCGCTGGGAGCAGCAATCGGCACGCCGCTGGCTCGCAGGAGCGCCTGCGCCACCGGATGCGACGGGATGCGAATCGCGACGGTGGGAAGACCAGCAGTTACTATATCGGGCACGCAGCCGGCTCTGGGCAACACCAGCGTGAGCGGTCCAGGCATCAGGTGTGCGGCGAGCCGTTCGGCGGCAGGGGGCAACTCCGTCGCCAGCGTCCGCATCTGCTCGAGGCTGATGACATGCACAATCAGCGGGTCCCAGGCGGGACGCCCTTTCGCTTCGAAGATTCGGCGCACGGCGTCAGGGTTCAGCGCGTCGGCGCCCAGCCCGTACACCGTCTCCGTCGGGAAGGCGACCAGCCCGCCTGCCCGAATCAACGCGCCCGCCTGCTCAATTAGCGGGGCATCGTGCGCAGGATCGCCACTCAATCTCAGCCGTCGCGTCTCAATAGCCTAATAGTACCTTGCACGGGCAAAAAAAGAGTGGGACCCTTTCGAGTCCCACCAGAGGGAGGTTGGGTAACAAGGCTGTGCGGTCTGCTCTTGCCACGGTTGAGTGGCACCGCTATTATAACGCGATTTGACGGGCGATGGGACTGTGAAAAATACCAGATTTTGCTCTCTGTCTGGACACAGGGGGGGTGATTCTGGGCAGGATGCCCAGACTACGAACTGGCGATTCTGGGCGGGATGCCCCAGGCTACGAATCTATCTGGGCGCTGGTGGTCAGCACCTGCATGTCGGCGACGGCGATTTCGTCGGGCGGGTGAGAAAGCAGCACCCATCGCGCCTGCATGCCGGGCGCAAGCGTGCCCAGCTCGGCGTCGCGCGTGGCGTATGCGCTCCCCACTGTGAAAAGGCGCAGGGCAGTAAGCGGGTCGAGCGCCTCGTCGGGCAAGAGGCAGGTTCCGTCGCGGCTGGTACGCGTGACGGCTGCCCGCCAGCCGATGATGGGGTCGCCCGGCACCACGGGCTGGTCCGAGCTGAAGGCGACAGCGATGCCGCGCTGCAGCCAGCTGCGATAGGGCATCAGAACCCTCGCGCGCTCGCCCAGCGCATGCAGGTAGGCGACGGTGAGCCACCACAAAAATTCGGGCTGGGGCACAGCGACCACGCCCAGCGCCTGCATCTGTTCCAGCAGGTCGTCCGCCATCAGCATCGCGTGTTCGATGCGGTGGCGGTGGTCGGCTCGCGGCATCGCCTGCAACGCCCGCTGATAGCCCTGCAGCACCAGCTCAATCGCGCGGTCGCCAATCGCATGGACAGCACACTGCCAGCCCGCGCGATGCACCTTCAGAATGCGCTCCATCAGCTCGTCGGGTTCGTACATCAGCGTGCCTGTGGTGTCCGTGTCGGCATAGGGTTCACGCACGGCAGCGGTGCGCGTGGTGAGTGCGCCGTCGGCGAAAAGTTTGATGGCGCCCCAGCGCAGGTCGGAGTGCGGACCAGGCGGCTCGGGTGAGAAGCCTGTCGCCTCGCCTGCCTGTTCAGGGCGGTCGAGCCAGCCAGCGTTCAGGGCGGCATCGTACAGGGGCATCAGCGTGAGGCGCACGGGCGCGCCCTGCTCCAGCGCACGCACATAGGCGTTGACCTCCTCCTGCAGGTCGAGCCAGCCCGTGCTGGCGTCGGACGCCGCCAGAATGCCCCGCCGCGCAAGGTCGTCCATCGCGCGTCGGGCAGCCGCTGTCAGTTCCGCGCCGGTGGGTTTGGGAATATGGCGCGACACGAGCCATACCGCGCTCTCCAGCAGGATGCCGGTCGGCTCGCCGCGCTCATCCCGCACGATGATGCCGTCGGGCGGGTCAGGCGTCTCGCGCGTGATGCCCGCTATCGCCAGCGCACGGCTGTTCACCGCCGCGCCATGCTTGCTCACATGGTTGAGAAAGATGGGTCGCTCGCGGCTGACGGCATCCAGCTCGTGGCGGGTCAGGTGGCGCCGCTCCTGCAGCAGGTTCTGGTCATAGGCGCGTCCCAGAATCCAGGGCGCGTCGGGGTTCTGCGCTGCCCATTCGCGCAGGCGGTGCTGGATTTCGGGGATGGAGGTGCAGCCGCGCAGGTCGGCTTTGCCCAGATCGATGCCGAGCGCCAGCACATGGCAATGGCAATCGTTGAAGGCGGGCACAATCGCACCGCCGTCCAGACGGACACGCTTCGCCTGCGGGTAGCGGGCGCCCAGCTCCGCGCGCTCGCCGACCGCCACAACGCGCCCATCCTGAACCACCATCGCCTCCGCAATCGGGACAGGCTCCCAGAAAGTGTAGATGGGCACTCCCTCAATCCGTTGCATGAGAATCCTCCTATGTGATGGGCATCGGGTAGCGCAGGAGCGCGCTCACGCCCCGTATCGCGCCCCGCCCTTCCGCCGACTGAACTGGCTCCACCTGGGCGCCCTGCTCCAGCGCGCGCTCGATCATCGTGTCCACAATATCGGGCATCTGCCAGATGAGTTCGGTATCGGGCGGCGCTTCGTCAGCTTTGATGCCGAGCAGCCCCGATGGGTAGAACAGATAACCCGGCGTGCTGTAGTCGGTGTCGTACAGGAGCGTGCGCACATTGCCCCACAGCAGCGCCTGCAGCACGGCGTCCAGCCCCAGCGCCACGCGGTCGGGCGCGCTCTCCTGCAACGCCTGCACCAGCGTCTGCTCCTGCTCCCGATCCAGCTCCGTCAGCCGATCCAGCACGCGCTCGTACAGTTCGTTGATGGGCGTTTTATCGCTGGCGGGAATGCGCCCCGCGTAGATTCGGCGCACATAGTCGTGCAGATAATCCGGGAACGCGCTGGCGAGGTCATCGGGCGCGGCGATCAGCAGGCGGTCAAACGGGTGCGTGCGCCGAATCTCCAGAATCGTGCCCGCGATATGGCGCAGGTGCTGCTGCTGTTCGTGCAGTTTGAGCATCTGCACATTATGCTCGCCCATGCCGTGAATGCCGCGCAGACCGCCCGGTATGCGCACGGCGTAGACGCCAGGCGGCAGCACCTCGCGCTCGCGCCGAAACCGAAACGATTCCACCTCGCGAATGCCCTGCGTGTCTATGAGATAGAACATCGCGTCGCGGTGGTCGAACACGGCAAGCAGGTTCGTGCCGAAGTCGGTCTCCACCGCGATCAGGCGGCGCACATAGGGCGTGCGATCGACCACGAGCGTGTTGCGCTCCACATAGGGTAGCGGTACAGCTTCGAACAGCCCCTTCGCTGAGCAGACAAACGCCGCCATCCCGCGCACGGGCAACGAGTTCTGACCCAACGTGTTGGACGGCTCCTCAAAGAACGCCTCCAGCTGCTTGAAGTCGTTCTCCACCGATTCGCGCACCGCCCGCTCCATCGGCTGGTCAGCCAGCCAGTGGCGCAGTTGATTGACCATCGTCTTGAGCCGAATGCGGTAGCCGGGCGGGCGCTCCGCACGCTCCTGCGGCAACAGAGTCAAATAAAGCGAGGTTACAAAGTATCTATCCGCCTGAAACTGCAGCAGTTGCTGATAGATGCGTCGCATGGGTTTCTCCTCCCTGGTGCTGTTTCACGATCCGTCGAAAGGATACCCCGAGGCTGGACGAAGCACGATTTCGTCATCCTGCAGTTCGACCTCAATCCGTCCCAGTCGCCACAGTTCCAGCATTGCCAGAAAGTAGACCAGCAGTTCCAGAACGGTTTGAGCAGGCTGGGCGACGGCTTCGAAGGGCTGGGGCGCGTTCACGCGTTGTAGACGCTCCTGAATCGCCACCATGCAGGCGTGGATGGAGAAGTAGCGTCGTTCGGGGATGGCGTCGGGCATGGGCGTCCAGCGCTGAAGCAGGCGGCGCAGGGCGAGCCAGAGCTGGTCGGGCAGGGCGACACCCCACTCTAACGGCAGCTCATACGCCGCCGGGTCAGGCGATTCGCCGCGAAAGAAGATTTGCACCTGTGCCTGCTCGCGCTCCTGCAAAAAGGCGATCAGGGGCTGATACCGTTCGGGCAGGCTGATGGCAAGCGGTTCCGACTCCGCTTCAGATTCGGCGGGCGGCGGCGCAGGACTCAGCAGTCGTTCGGCTTTACGCTCCATCAGGTTCGCCAGCACTGCCAGCGCGTCCGCCGCCTCGTCCAAATCGCCCACCGTGCGCCAGTAGTCATAGCACGCCTGCGCAATCGGCGCGAGCGCGACCTCCAGCACATCGAGCTTCTGCCGGCGGATGAGCATCAGCAGCCAGCCGAGTGTGCCCGCCCCCAGCGGCAGCTGCAGGGGCACGCGCGGCGGCGACCATTCCGGTTGACCAATCGCGAAGCGGCGCATCCGGGCGTATCATACCCCCTGCACAATCGCGGCGGTGAGTTCCGCAGCCTCCGCTTCGGCTTCCTCCGTTTCGCGATCCAGCTGTTCCAGGCTCAGGCGGCGGGCACGCGCCAGCCGATTCTCGCGCCGAATGTACTGCTCCATCGCGTAGTTGATGAACTCCTCCTTCTCCAGCCCGAACGGCATGTTCGGCTCGTACGGCTCGAAGGTCTCCTGCACCACGCCGAGCGCGTAGGGCAGCAGCTCGTTCATCTTCGCCTGAATCGCGTTCCACACGGGGTCGCCATGCTCGGCAATCAGGCGCGAGAGCAGGTAGACGCCGAACGCGATATGGCGCGCCTCGTCCTGCATCATCTTGCCGATGCCCTGCACCAGACCGGGCATCATCTGCCGACGCTTATAGACCGAGTAGAAGCCATAATAGCCCGTTTCTGCCAGCACGCCCTCCACAATCATGTTGTAGACCACCGACGCCTCCGCCTGCGCAATCGGCGAGGGATCCGTTAGCAGGCGATACATGGCTTGCGGCAGCGCCTCGTAGAAGATGGCGCGATAGGACGGCGTGTGATAGCGCGACAGGTCTTCGCCCTGCACGCCCGCCACCTCGGTCAGGAAGCGGCTCATAAACTCCACATGCTTGGCTTCCTCAAACAGGAACGAGGTGAGAAAAATCTCCTCTTCGAGGCGCTCTTCACGGGCAATCACCTGAATGAGGGGCAGCAGGTCGAGCGTCACGCTCTCCTCGCCCGCCTGAAAGAGCGCGATGAGGCGCAGGGTGGCGTCTTTCTGGTCCTCGGTGAAGGTCTGCCAGTCGGCGCGATCCTGCGTCAGATCGATCGCCGCAGGGTCCCAGACGCCCAGCTTTTTGGCTTTCTGGAACATCTTCATCGCGGGATGGTCGCGGTTCAACCCCCGCGCGCTGGTGGTCAGAAAGTGCGTGTGCCTCATGTTGAGATTGTACCTCCTTGCGCTCAAGCTGACGCGAGCTGCGCCAGCGTTTGACGGTTGCGTCAGAGTTCAGTCCCCTCTCCCACAGCGTGGGAGAGGGGACTGGGGGTGAGAGAACTACTTTGCTTCCTCCACGCGCACGGGACGATAGCCGCCCTGCGCCCGAAAGACCAGATAGATCGCGCCGAACAGGAAGAACAGGATCACGGGCAGGACGGCGACATAGCGGAAGGTCATCGCCGCGCCCTGACGCAGCGCTGCCTCTAACACTGCTTTTTGCGCGGAATCGGTGATCCGGGCAGCGGCTTCAGGGCTGTATTTGCCGTCGATCACCACCTGCTGCGCCACCTCCGGGCTCAGGTTCTGAATCGTGTAGTGGTCATAGATGGCGCCCATGATGGGACCCGCCAGCCCGGCGGCAATCATGCCCGTCGCGCCCGTGACCGCCAGCAGGAACTCGCCGCCGCGCGGGAACCGCTCCGATGTGATGCCCAGCATCGTCGGCCAGAAGAAGGTCTTGCCGATGCCAAACAGCGTCGCCGCCACCAGCGCGACCCCTGGCGAGAAAGCGTAGCTGAGCCAGAGCAGCCCAACCGCGGCAAACACGGCGCAGACCGCCATCAGCCCCGGCGGCGTAAAGAAGCGCACCAGCACGCCCGCGAAGAACTGACGCAAAATGAACATCAGTCCCGCCGTGTACACCAGGAACAGAATGCCGCGAATGCCCACCGTGTCGGTCAGCACCGAGCCGACCCACTGATCCGGACCCAGCTCGGTAATCGCCGTCATACACATGCAGACCAGCAGCACCAGGTAGAAGGGGCGCAGAATCTCTTTGAACATTTCGCGCATCGGCACGCCCGCCTCTGCCCGCTCCGTCGGTGGAAACTTCTGACCGAGAATCATCACGCCGTAGATGACCGCCGCGACAATAATCGTCGCCATCTTCACCTTCCAGCCGTAGCCCAGCTCACCTAACCCGTACGCCAGCAAGCCGCCAATCACCAGCCCGCCCGGCCACCACGCATGCAGCACATTCAGTTTGTGGGTCTTCTCTTCGGGATACATGGTGGCAATCAGCGGGTTGATGACCGCCTCCACTGTGCCGTTGGATAGCCCGATCAGCAGGGTGGACGCCAGCAGCATCGGAAAGCCGAACTGGGGCGACAGGATGGTCAGTACCGTGCCGAGAATGTGCCCAACACATGCCAGGCGCAGCAGCGGTCCCATACCCACCACGCCGCACAGGGGTCCCATAATCAGAATCGCGATCGGGAAGCCCCAGATGCCCATCAGGTTCACCAGCCCCTGCTGCTCATGGCTGATGTTGAACTCGACGCCGAACTCCTTGAGAATGTCCGCGCGGATAGAGAACGCCATCGCCGTCGTCACCAGCGCAATACAGCTGGCGATAAACAATCGCTGACGATTGTAGCCATGATGATCCGATACAGTCCCTGTCATCGTTGCACCTCCCGTGTGGGATTGCTTTTCGCTGCACGACGCAGATTTCCTGTCGCTTTACAAACGCGATTTTCAGATGAGGCTAACTGTCAGCAGCCAGCTTTCGAGGGTGGGCGGGGCGTGGTGCAACCAGCGCAGGCGCGGATGGCGCGGCATCGCGTTCAGCACTATCTGGATGGCGGAACCGTAGTCGCCATAGGTGTAGGCTCGCAGTGCGTCGGACAGATCGGGCAGCTCGCGCAGGCGCGGCGCCAGCGCCCGCTCGATGAGTCGATCGCGGTGCATCTCGTCGGCGGTCAGCAGCGCGTAGAGCGCCTCCTCCCGCTGAAGCAGGTGGGCAATCGCAAGCGCAATCTGCTGACGCGCCAGCGGCGAGCCGCTGCGCCCCAACGCCTCCAGCAATAACGGGATGTCGTCTGTGCTCCCGTGCCGTGCGAGCGCGCGAGTTAGCGCGGGCAGAACCGCCGGCGACGCCTCCACCTGCAACTGGCGGCGCAATCGGTCTGTCAGACTCGGATCAGGAGGCAGATTCGCCAGCGCAACGGCTGACTCGGCACGCACCTCTGCATGAGGCGACTGCAAATATTCTGCCAGCACGGTTCCCAGCTCGGCAAGCGAGATGCCCGCTTCACCTGCGTGCGGAATCAGCGCGCCAATCGCTTCGATGATGCGCGACTGCTCCAGCGGTCCGGGCGACAGGCGCAGCCGCTGGAGCAGAGCGGGGAGCGCGATCGCGTCGCCCAGCTGGCGCAACGCCTGCACGACCGCAAGGCGTGTCTCGATAGCGTCAGCTTGCAGCAGGGGTAGCAGGTGGGGCACAACGCGCGGGTCGCCTATCTTGCCCAGCGCCTCGGCGCATTCGGACGCAATATCGCTGGTGGGGTCGGTCAGCATCTGTAGCAGGGCGGGGATAGCGCGCGGGTCGCCGATTGCGCCGAGCGCCCGCGCCGCCTCACGCCGCACCGCGCCCGACGGGTCGCGCAGCGCATGTACCAGCTCCTCCACCGCCAGCGCGGTCTTCTGCTCCGCCAGCGTGCGAATGGCGTGCAGGCGCCCGCTCTCATCCGCGCGGCGACGCAACTGGCGCATCGCCAGCCAGCCGCGCGGACGCACCGACGAGCGCAACCGCTGCACCACATAGCGCGTGGGCATCCCCTCCGGCTCATGCACCCGTGCCAGCCACGGCAACGAGAGCAGCCGAAATAGCGACGCGCCGCCGAACAGCACATAAAATCGATACGGGTCCGCCACCAGCGGGCGCATCAGCTCCATCAGCGTGCCGCTCAAAAGCATCGCCAACCCGCTCACCGCCGCCACCACCGCCGACAGCGCACCCATATAGAGCGCCCGCTGCTCCGCTGGCGCCACCGCCACATTCAAATTAAACTGGGTCAAGCCGACACCTGCCCACAAAAAGCCTGCCAGCACCTGAATGCCCATAATCACGCCCACGCTCCACCCATAACGCTCTGGATGGGTCAATAGCCACAACCACGGCAGAAACACCACACCCCAGACAGCGAGCAACAGCAGGGGGCGATTGCCGAACTTATCCGCCAGATAGCCCCACAGCGGCATGCTCAAACTGCTGAACAGCGCCGCCACCAGACCCGCCATCTGCACCATCAGGTAGGGCATCCGTATCTGCTCCAGCATATAGACCGTGAAGAACTGCCCCGCGAACATCTGCCCGAACACGAAGGTGATGTTGAACATCATGAGATTGCGGAAGTTAGGGCTGCGAAACGGCTCGCGGTAGAACGCCATCAGCCCGCGCAGACCCCGCTGTGGAGACGGCTCGCGCGGCGCCTCTGGCATCCGCGAGAGCGACCAGAGCGACAGAAACAGGCAGAGCGCGCCCAGCGTGAACAGCACCGCGAACCCGTATTCCGGCGGAAAGCGATGGTACTTCACCGCCTGATCCAGAAACAGCGCGGGAGGCAACGCCGCCGCAGCCGATACCAGCCCCAGAATCATATTGCGCCTGCCAAAATAGCGCCCCCGCTGATCGGGCGGCACCAGATCGGTCAACCACGCCAGAAACGCCGGCGCCGCGATGGAGCCGAACACCGCCGAGAGAATCAGCAGCGCGACGAACAGCTCCTTGCGGGGCAGAGACTTATCAAGAATTGGCAGCGATGCAATCGCCACCCACGGCAGGCGCGACCAGAACGCATAGCGCAGCACCAGCCGGCGCCGGCTGGGCGACACATCCGCCAGGTACGCCGTCAGAAACTGGATCGCGCCCGTGAGCGCAGGCACAGCGGTGATCACACCCAGCCAGAAGTCGTTCGCACCCAGCAATCGTGCCAGCCCAATCTGGAACGCGCCCCCTGTCAACGCCACATACAGCGTGAAGAAGACCGCATCCCAGGTTGCCCAGCGTAAACCCCGCAGCACCTCCAGACGCGAGAGCCGCTCCCCCTTCATAGCGTCCGAACCTCTATCCGCCAGTCTACAATATCCAGATCGGGATCCGCCACATCGCCCGATACCTCAATCCCCGTGTCCGCATTCCGAAAAATGCGGTTCTGATCGATGCGAATGTTCAGATAGCGGTTGATCTCCACGCGACTGTCGCCCAGCGCGTCCCACGCTTTCGGTGTCGGGTCGTTCGGGTCCAGCGGCACACGATCCGTCGCGATAAAGTTCACCTGAACATAGGTCATCGCACGCGCGGCGTCAGGGTCGGGAATGAACTGCGTCAGATCAATCTCGAAGCGCAGGCGATTACTGTTTGCGCCCACAGGCTCCGACACGCGCGGCGCACCGATATAGACAAAATTGAGCAGGTTGGAGCCTTCCACCACGCGATACAGCCCGTAGCCGCCCTGCGGCTGGGTCGAATCGAAGCGCATAAAATGGGTGAACGCGCCCGCCGCAAAGCCGTTGCCCCACGGACGGGTCACCACCGGAATGGGTCCCTGCTGACCCGTGGGGTCGTTGCTGAGATTAAACAGCACGAAGTAGGTATATTCAGGTCGGATACGCCCTTCGACCCGCAGTTCCACCACCAGTCGGCGCACACCCGCCCCCGCAGGAGTGGAGGGGAACCGTGCGCAGCCCGTCAGCCCCAGAAGCAACCCCAGCCACAACCAGCGCACCTTCACCCGCAGGAGTATACCTTGCCCGCACCAACCTCTTGACAAAGCCTTAACAGCCGATTGGGGTATCATGCAAACTGCAGGAGGTCTCGTACGATGAAAAAAGGCTTCACACTGATTGAGCTACTGGTCGTCATCGCGATTATCGCGATCCTGGCTGCCATTCTGTTTCCGGTGTTTGCCCAGGCGCGTGAGAAGGCGCGCCAGACCCAGTGCGTCTCTAACTGTCGCCAGATCGGGATGGGACTCCAGATGTACCTGAATGACTGGGACGAAACTTTTCCGCGCATGGACGACTGCATCGCTCCCAATCGCATTCCCTATCAACCGAACGCCGTCGGCTGCAGCGGACCCTACGGTCAGCGCGTCAACCATTATAAGTGGCAATACTGGATCTGGCCGTATGTCAAAAATATTCAGATATTCTTCTGCCCCAGCCGCCAATATGATCGTACAGCGTGGGAGCAGAACGCCGAGATTTTTGACGGCGGCTATGCGCTGGCGCTGCACATCACAGGCGCGACCAATACCTGGAGCGGCGCCAACGACTATCGCAACTCCTTCCTGGGCGGTACGATGGCAGGCATCAAGTGGCCCGCCGAGACGATGCTGGTGATGGAAGACAAGTTCCCCGGCGTGCGCCACTATGTCTATTCGCCCCAGCAGAACAGCCCTTACCGAATCGCCTACCCGATGGCGCACCAGCACCTGTGGCGTCGATGGTGGTTCGGCTCCGACGATACCAGCCGTCCACCCGATAAGAAAGCCGTGCCTCATATGGAAGGCATCGTGCTGGTGTTTGTGGACGGGCACGCGAAGTGGCTGAACGCCCGCGACTTTCTGGCAAAATCGCCACCTGCAGGCGTTGGCACAGGCGGATGCGACCCCAGTCCTCTCCAGTACTTCCCCGGGGGAATGGCATGGACGATTACGAGCCAGATGCAGTGCGGCAAAGACTGGCCGATGTGGGGTCTGTCCGCTGGTTATAACTGATTGCAGCATAGCCAGAGCGTCTTGCTCACCAGTTTCACGGGCAGAATGCCCGTGCTACGGCAGTCTGGGCATCTTGCCCATACACCTCACGGGCAGGATGCCTATCGCCAGCGAATATCTTTACAGCGGGGCGGATGTGCTATAATAGAGGGTGAGAATACGAATTCTCAGCGCGAGGGCGCGAACGCTCCCGCAACGAGGTGGACGATGCGCACGCCGCTGATGGGCTGGCTGATGGTGTGGCTGCTAATGGCGCTCTGGGCGCAAGGCGAACCGTTGCGCCCTGTGCGCTTTCGACTGGTGCTGACCCAGCCCGCCCAGCAGGTGTACCTCGCAGGCACCTTCAACGAATGGCAGTACCGTCGCCATCCGATGCAGACCACCGACGGCGGACTCACCTGGACGCTCACACTCCCACTGCCGCCCGGCGCCCACCAGTATAAGTTCGTAATCAACGGCACCGAGTGGCGTACCGACCCAAACGCGCCCGCCATCGACGACGGCAACGGCAACTGGAACTCGGTGGTGTGGGTGGAACCCGACGGCTATAACCGACCCGCCCATATCGGCGACGGACAGATCACCCGCAGCGCGATCCAGCACAACCCCGGCGACCTGCGCGACCGCAATCCCGTCGATGGCGCACTCTATCTGCGTCTGCGCGCCCGCAAGGATGACCTGCAGTCTGTGCTGCTGGTTTACTGGCGCAACGGGCGACAACACTCCCAGCGCATGGAGCCAGCAGCGCACGACGCGCTCTACACTTACTACCGCGCCATCCTGCCCGAAGCGAATCTGGAGTATCTGTTTTGCCTGCAGGATGGACGCACGCGCCTGTGGCTCACGCCGAAGGGCTTACAGCCTGCCGCCAGCCCGCCACCTGCATGCCGATTCCGCCACCAACTCGGCGAGAACCGCTTTGAGGTGCCCGACTGGGTGCAGGACGCCGTCTTCTACCAGATTCTGCCCGACCGATTCTACAACGCTGACCCGTCCAACGACCCGCCGAACGAGACACCCATCGATTTCACAGGACGCATCGAGGGCGACCGCTTCTATGGGGGCGACCTCAAAGGCATTCTAACGAAGCTGGACTATCTGCGCGAGCTGGGCATCGACGCGCTCTACCTGAACCCTCTGTTCGCCTCCGTGAGCCACCACAACTACGATGTGGACGACTACGAGCGCGTCGACCCGCAGCTGGGCACAGAGGCGGACCTGCGCCAGCTCTCCGGAGCCATACACCAGCACGGCATGCGCCTGATTGCCGATGGCGTCTTCAATCACGCAGGCATCCACTTCTTCGCCTTCCAGGATTTGCTGGCGCACCAGCAGCAGTCGCCCTATCGCGAATGGTTCTATGTGGAGCGGTTTCCCGTGCGCGTGGAGGGCAACCCACCCTACTGGGCGTGGTGGAACATTCCCTATATGCCCAAGCTGCGCCACGAGAACCCGCTGGTGCGCCGCTATCTGCTAAATGTGGTGGAGCGGTGGACGCGCGAGTTCAATCTGGATGGCTGGCGGCTCGATGTGCCCAACGAGGTGCCCGACCTCTTCTGGCGCGAGTTCCGCCCCATCGTGCGGCGCATCAATCCGCAGGCGGTGATGATCGGCGAAATCTGGGGCGACGCAGGGCACTGGCTGCAGGGCGATATGTTCGACAGCGTGATGAACTACCTCTGGCGCGGCGCGGTGCTGGACTGGATTGCGCACCGACGCATTCAACCGTCGCAGTTTGACCAGCGGATGCAGAATCTGCTGATTCGCTACCCGCGCCAGAGCCTTTTTGCGATGTATAACATGCTCAGCAGCCACGATACGCCACGCTTCCGCCGCGAGTGTGGGGGCGACCTGCGGCGTGTGAAGCTGGGCTTCCTGCTCCAGATGACAGCGATAGGCGCACCCGCCATCTATTACGGCGACGAAATCGGCATGGATGGCGGCGGCACGCCCGATAACCGCCGCCCGATGCGCTGGGAGCTGAACGCGGAAGAGCGCGACCTGCTGAACTATGTGAAAACTCTGATTGCGGTGCGCCGGCGCACGCCCGCCCTGCGCCGCGGCGACTGGCAGACCCTGCTAATGGACGACGCTCGCAACCTCTACGCCTTCGCGCGCGTACTGCCTGACGAGTGCGCCCTTGTGATCGTCAACAACAGCGAGCAGAGCCAGACGGTGAGCCTGTCCGCGCCGCATGGGTTCAGCCAGTGGCGCATCGAGGCGGGCACCCACGATTTCGGACAGGGGAACATCCCTGCCGTGAAGGGGCAACTGAGCCTGCAGATGCCCCCCCTTTCAGGAGCCATTCTGGTTCCCACCCAGTCCAACGATAGAGGAGGTCCACAACAATGAAGCGAATGAACCGTCATCAGGGATTCACCCTGATTGAGCTGCTGGTCGTGATCGCGATTATCGCCATCCTGGCGGCGATCCTGTTCCCCGTGTTCGCACAGGCGCGTGCCAAAGCGCGTCAGACCCAGTGCCTCAGTAATTTGCGGCAGGTGGGCACCGCGTTGCTGATGTATGCGAACGACTACGATAACAAGGTACCCCTCTGGTGCTTTGCCGAATATTATCAGTTCGCAGCGCGTGTCCAGCCATATACCAAGAATCGGGACATTTTCCGATGTCCCTCGTCCCCGTTTGCGCAGGGAGCAGCACAACTGGTTCAGCGTGATAATGGCTACGCCGATTACATGCGCGCGCCCAATCATCCGCAGGTCGGTTTGGGCGTCTCCACACGCGGACGGCAGAACTACTTCGACGATATCTACCCGCCGATGGATTACCTGGTTCATAACGGTCTATGCGGCTATGGCATTTATGATTGCAACTATAACCCCTCCCAGATCGACACGGGGCGTGTGACTCGCCCTGCCCGTGCAGTGGCACTGATTGATCTGCCCCCCAGCCGCATGCAGTGGCCAGGTCGTCAGTTCTGGGAGGCTCGCTTGGGCAACGCCTTCAAAGGGCGCCATAGTGACGGCTCGGTTGTGTTGCACCTCGACGGACATTCGAAGTGGTATCAATATCGCATGCTTTATCCGACAGATAGAGACCAGCCGAACTACTCGGAGCCAGCCTGTAACGATCCTGACCCGATGGCAGTCTACACCTGGTACTGCTGGGGCTACGAGTGGGGACCCCCAGAAGATCGGAATTGACAGCCCCCTGCTCTGGCTGCGCCCAGCTCCACAGGGGGCACAACCGACTGTGCCCCCTTGCTAACCCGGCAAGAGTACTGCTGTCAGGTTCAAAGAATAGTCCAACCACCATGCTTATGAGCCGATAGCTAAGAACAAGCCCTGTCAAACGCCTAACTTTCTACTTAGCGCGTGTCCATCGAGCATGGTCAGAATCGAATGGCGACTGACCATCTCGCGAGCTTCGGGCATGATGCCTTCGCCCGCCCGTGCAGGATAGGCATCGATACCGCCATCGGCGCGGGATAGCCGCCCGCGCTCGCGCCCGCTCCACATCGTCCACAAACAGCATCCAGGAAATCTCCACTGTTAGATAGATGGGCGCCCTCGTCTCAGGGTGCTGCGCTGAAATCAGTAAATCGATCAGGCTCAGCTCACACCACTCCTCCTCCGAGAGATCGTGCCCCCATCGCGCAGGCTCTTTATAAACTGCGCGAGGTCCACCACTTTCGGTCGGCGTACATATTGCCCGAACAACGCAGGCCCCTGCGTCTGATAGCGGATTTCCAGTATGCCGATCCAGTCGCTGAATGGTTGCCTGATGGCTCTGGCGCAGCTCCTGATGGCTCTGCTCCAGCCGATCCAACCGCTGAATGGCAGCCTGGTGAGCCTGTGTCAGCTCATGCACAGCGTCCGCCAGCTGAGTCAGCTCCCAAAGCTGAGCAATACCATCAGCAGGTCAGCTGCAGGTCGACTTAGTTGAAAGAGAGGAGGTTTTCAACCGCGCTCTTCGGTACAGGTGGGGTATACTTTCAGGGTAAGCATCTGAGCCTAAGGAGGAGACGCATGGTACAGCTGTTCACTTCGGAGAGCGTGACGGAAGGACACCCGGATAAGCTGGCAGATCAGATCAGCGATGCGGTGCTGGATGAGTGCCTGGCGCAGGATTCGCAGTCGCGCGTGGCGGTGGAGACGCTGCTCACACGCGGGCTGGCGGTCGTGGCAGGCGAGATCACCACGCACGCCTATGTTGAAATCCCCGATGTGGTGCGGCGCGTGATTAATGAGGTCGGCTACACCAAAAGCGAGTACGGCTTCGAGGGCGACACCTGCGGGGTGATGGTCGCCATTCAGGAGCAGTCGCCCAACATCGGGCAGGGTGTGGATGTCGGCGGCGCGGGCGATCAGGGCATGATGTTCGGCTTCGCCTGCACCGAGACGCCTGAACTGATGCCGCTGCCCATCACGATTGCGCACGCGCTCACGCGCCAGCTGGCGGAGGTGCGCCGCGCCCGACCCGACCTGGGCTTCCGACCCGACGGCAAATCGCAGGTCACCGTCGCCTATGAGAAGGGCGTGCCCAAAGCCATCGAGACGGTGGTCATCTCCGCTCAGCACGACCCCGACATCACCCATGTCGAGGTGCGCGAGCGCGTGATCGAGTTCGTGATTCAGCCCGTGCTGAACCGATTCGCCGACCGGGTGGACATCAATGTGAAAAACTACTATGTGAACCCGACGGGGGTGTTCGTGATTGGCGGTCCGCAGGCGGACACGGGCGTCACGGGGCGCAAGATTATTGTGGACACCTACGGCGGCTACTGCCGACACGGGGGCGGCGCGTTTTCAGGCAAAGACCCCACCAAAGTGGACCGCTCCGCCACCTATATGGCGCGCTATCTCGCCAAAAACATCGTGGCGGCGGGGCTGTGCGAGAAGGTGGAACTGCAAATCTCCTACGCGATTGGCGTGGCGCAGCCCGTCTCCCTCATGATCGAGACCTTCGGCACGCACCGCGTCGACCCCGAAAAGATTGAGCGTCGCATTCGGGACAACTTCGATCTCAGCCCGCGCGGAATTATTCGGTTCCTCGATCTGCAAAAGCCGCAATATTTGCCAACGGCGAAGAACGGGCACTTTGGCAACCCCGCCTTTCGGTGGGAGCAACGCGATTCGGTGCCCGTGTTCGCCGACCTGCTGTGAGATGAATGCGTGATCCGGGCGAGATAGGGCGCGAGCTGTTCTATCAGCGGCGCTACGCGGACGCAATCCCGCTGCTGGAGCAGGCGTTGCGGATGAACCCGCAGGACGGGCATCTGCATCTCTGTCTGGCGATTGCGCTGGCATCGCAGGGCGATACAGCTCGCGCCGAACGCCACTTTCTGGATGCGCTGCGCTGTAATCCCGGCGACGCCTATGCGTTTTACAACTGGGGCGCGTTTTTGCATCAGCAGGGTCGCTACCCGGAGGCGATACGGGCGTATGAGCAGGCGGCGCGTCTGGACCCGACGCTGACGGCGGCGCAGGTGGCGGCGGACGGCTTGCGCCGCGCGCTGGGGCAGCTGCCCCCATCGCCTATGGGCACGCCTTACCCCGCTGGCAGCCCCTCACTGCCCCCCATTCGTTCGCCTTATCCGTCAGGGGGCACTTCACTGCCGCCTGCGGGCACGCCACCTACAAATGTGGTGCTGCCGCCGACTGCCGCCAGCAGCGACGGCACGGGCTGGGTGGTGATGGGGCTTCTGCTATCGGTGCTGGGTGGTCTGTGCCCGCCGTGCCTGGCGCCGCTCGCCTTTCTGTGTGGCGTGATTGCGATTGTGCGCGGCTCGGTGCTGGGCGGCTTTGTGGTGATTGCGCTGGCGGTGGTGTTCGGCGCCATCGGGCTGGCAGTGCAGCTGGGGCTGTTCCAGCGTTAGAAGGGGTTCAATCGGTGCGGATGTCGCGTCGCCAGCGAATATGCCCGTCCAGAAAGAGGCGGTTGCGTCCACCCCGATGCACCGCTTTGCCCCGCAGCTCCGCAGGGATGCTGCCGATGGTGCGCGGGAAATAAGGGTCAAGCACCAGCTCCACATCGCTGACGCCAGCAGGCGACTCGTACTGCGAGCTGGGGTTCGCCTGCAGGTCAGCAACCGCCTGGTCGGGCGTCTTGCCCCAGAAGTTGTCGGGCGGAACAGGATCGTCGGGGCGGTCGAATCGCCACATCCAGTAGCGAGTGGCATGCTCAGGCGCAAGCGCATCGATGAGCTGTTTCACCTGCACCGCTTCGCCCAGCGCGCTGCCGCGAACACTGGGACACGACCAGAGAGCAATCTCGTGCGCATAGGGCATCAGCACCAGCGCCGCCCAGCCACAGCGCGGGTCGGACGGCGGCCAGCCGCTCCAGGGGCGATAGCCGCCGGGCAGGCTCAGCTTCAAATCGCGCCGATCGGGCAGGCGGTCGTCGTAATCCTGCAGGTAGAGCCATAGCGCCTGCCCGATCTGGCGCAGGTGCTGTCCGCATACGCTCTGGCGCGCGCTCTCTCGCGCCTGCGCCAGCACAGGAAACAGCAACGCCGCCAGAATCGCGATAATCGCAATCACGACCAGCAGCTCGATCAGGGTGAATCCCGTGCGCGCCTGCATCCATTCGAGAGTACCCGTTCCCCTGCTGGGGAGAGATGGGTAGGGGCGCGGTCACCGCGCCCCTGCACGGGTAGCACCGCCTTCCGCCCTCTCCCCCAGCGCGGGAGAGGGTACAGGTTGAGGGCTATTCTCTCAATAGCGTGGGTCGTGATGGAAGTGGTGGTGGGTGGTGAGCCAGCGGATGGTGCCGCTGCGCGAGCGCATCACGACCGAGTGGGTGATGGCACCCCAGCCGGTGTAGCGCACGCCGCCGAGCAGGTTGCCGCCCGTGATGCCCGTCGCCACGAACACCACATTGCCCCACGCCAGGTCCTCAAGGGTCAGCACGCGCTCCACATCGTCGGTGCCGAGCAGCTGGCGGGCACGCTCGCGCTCCTGCTCGTTGCGAAACACGAGCCGCGCCTGCATCTCGCCGCCCATGCAGAGCGCGGCGGCGGCTGACAGCACGCCCTCCGGCGCGCCACCGATACCCATCAGCACATCGATCTCGCCGTTGGGATCGAGCGCCTCCAGCGCCAGCGAGAGGTCGCCATCCGAGACCAGCCGAATGCGCGCACCCGCCGAGCGAATCTCCCGAATCAGTTGCTCATGGCGCGGGCGATCCAGCATGCCAACCGTCAAATCCTGAATCTCCTTGCCCAGACTTTTGGCAATCACTTTGAGATTCATGCGGGGCGGTAGCGTGATGTCGACGGCGCCTTTGGCGGCGGGACCCACCACAAGCTTGTCCATATAGATGTCGGGAGCGTGCAGGAGTCGCCCCTCGCCCTCCAGCGCAGCAGCAATCACGCTGATGGCGCCGGGCATGCCGTTGGCGACCAGATTGGTGCCTTCAACGGGGTCGACGGCAATCTGCACACGGTAGCCGTTGCCCGTGCCGAGTTCCTCGCCGATATAGAGCATGGGCGCTTCATCGCGCTCACCTTCACCAATCACGACGACGCCGCGCATATCGACATCGTTGAGGGCGCGGCGCATTGCTTCGCAGGCAGCCTGATCGACGGCGTGGCGGTCGCCCTTGCCCACCCAGCGCCCTGCGCTGAGCGCTGCCGCCTCCGTCACCCGCACAAAGTCCATGCCGAGATTACGATCCATTTTTATCTTCACCTCCTCGCATCGTTGCTTATTGCCCCTCACCCGTACCCTCTCCCCAGAGGGGAGAGGGTGCTGGCGGTTTACCGTTTCGGTCGGAACTGGGGTTTGGGCAGATCTTCGGGTGGTTCCGGTTTGCGCTCCCTGCGCGGTTCCTCGCGCGGTGGTCGTGGTGGCGCGGGTCGCTGTGGGCGCCCGGGTGGCGGACCGCCGGTGGCGGCGCGCTGGGGTTCGCTCCCACCACCACTCCTGAGCGTTTCAAGGGGCTGTTCCAGCCCCCGCGCGGTCAGATTGACCCGCCCGAGGCTGTCAATCTCCTTCACGCGCACGCGCAGCAGATCGCCCACCTTGACCACCTCATCGGGGCGACTGATGCGCCGATCGGTCAAATCGCGCAGTTCAACAAGACCCTCCTTACCGGGCAGCACCTCCACGAACGCGCCGCGCGACATCAGGCGCGTCACACGCCCCAGATAGACCTCGCCGACCGCCACCTCTTTGGTCAGCGCTTCGATCATCTGGCGGGCGCGCTCGCCCGACTCGCCATCGGGCGCCGCGATAAAGATTTTGCCCGTCTGCTCAATCTGTATCTGCGCGCCTGTCTCGGCGGTAATCTTTTTGATGGTGCGCCCGCCCGGACCAATCACATCGCCAATCTTGTCGGGATTGATCTCCATGATGAAGATTCGCGGGGCGCGCGGCGAGATTTCGGGTCGCGGCGCCGGGATGACCTCCAGCATCTTCTGCAGGATGAACAGGCGTGCCTCTCGCGCCCGTTGCAGGGTCTCGGCGATCAGATTGCGCGGCAGTCCGGGAATCTTGAGGTCTAACTGGATGGCGGTGATGCCCTGTTCCGTGCCCGCCACCTTGAAGTCCATGTCGCCACAGGCGTCCTCCATGCCCTGGATGTCGGTCAGCAGCACATAGCGGTCTTCGCTTTCGAACACCAGTCCGGTGGCGATGCCGGCGACGGGCGCCTTGATAGGCACACCCGCGTCCATCAGCGCCAGCGTGCTACCACACACGCTCGCCATCGAGGTGGAACCGTTCGATTCCAGCACCTCCGAATAGAGCAGGATGGCATATGGGAACTCCTCTTCGGAGGGGATCATGCGTGCCAGCGCGCGCTCGGCGAGCATGCCGTGCCCGATCTCGCGCCGCCCCGGACCACGCATCGGGCGCACTTCACCGACGCTGAACGGCGGGAAGTTGTAGAAGTGCATGTAGCGTTTGGTCTCCTCTTCGGTGAGCGCGTCGAGAATCTGGGCTTCCTGCAGGGCGCCGAGCGTGCAGGTGGTCAGCACCTGGGTTTGCCCGCGCTGGAACAGTCCGCTGCCATGCGTGCGGGGTAGCAAGCCGACGGCGCAGCGGATTTCGCGAATCTCGTGCGGAGCGCGCCCATCAGGGCGTCGACCCTCCTCCAGGATCATCTGGCGCACCTGCTCCTTGATGACCTCATCGACCGCCATCGAAAGCTCCAGCTCGCGCCCCTCGTAGGGGGGTGGCGATTCGGGGTCGGGCGGGGTGTTCATCTGCGTGACAATCTCCTCTTTGAGCTGCTGCAGCCCCGCTTCACGGGCGACCTTATCGGGGTTCAGAATGGCTTCGCGCAGGCTCTCGCCCGCGAAGTCGCGCACCGCCTGCTTCAGCTCGGAGCTGACCAGATAGAAGGTCAGTTCCGCCTTCGGCTTGCCCACCTGCTGGCGCAACTCCTCTATCAGCGCAATCACCTTCTGGTTCTCCGCGTGCGCGAGGTCTATCGCCTGCATCATCAGCTCTTCGGGGATTTGATCGGCGTCCGCTTCGATCATCATCACATGGTCGGGTCGGCTGGCGACCACCAGTTCGAGCGCGGAGCGCTCGGTGAGGTCGCTGGTGGGATTGATGACGAGCTCGCCGTCCACATAGCCGACACGCACCGCGCCTAAGGGTCCGTTCCATGGGATGGGCGAGATGGTGAGCGCCGCCGACGCGCCGATCAGCCCCAGCACGGCGGGCGGATGATCAAAATCGACCGAGAGGGGTAGCACCACCACCTGCACCTCGTTGCGCATCCCTTTCGGGAAGAGCGGGCGAATGGCGCGATCGACCAGTCGCCCCTGCACAATCGATTCGTCGGAGGGGCGTCCGCCCCGCTTCACAAAGCCGCCCGGAATCTTCCCGACAGCGTATTTGCGCTCCTCGAAGTCGACCACCAGCGGGAAGAAGTCGATATCGGTGCGGGCGTGCGCGCTCATCGTGGCGGTGACCAGCACCACCGTGTCGCCGTAGCGCACGACAACCGCGCTGGTCGCCTGGCGTGCCAGCAGCCCTGTCTCCAGCGAGAGCGTGCGTCCGCCAATCTCGGCGGATACAAAACCGTAGTCCATCATGATTTAACCTCCCTGTCAATATTGCGCTCGCAGCCCCAGCTTCTCCACCAGGGCACGATAGCGCTGGATGTCTTGCTTCGCCAGATAGTTGAGCAGCTGGCGCCGCTGATTGACGAGCATCACCAGCCCGCGCCGCGAGTGGAAGTCCTTGCGGTGCTTCTTCAGATGCTCGGTCAGATAGTTGATTCGCGCCGTAAGCAGCGCGATCTGCACTTCGGGCGAACCTGTGTCGCCTTCGTGACGCCGATACGCTTCAATAATCTGCTGCTTCTCCTCTGGTGTTAACGGCATAGTTTGATACCTCCGTCGCATGCGTTTTGCCTGTTGCGTATCGGAGGGATACACTGTCATTTGGGGCAACGGGCGCTGCACCCCCTGCCCAAAATGACAGCGTAGGCGCCCTCCGATACGCGCCAAGAGTATACCCGATGGGTGCGCTGTCAAGAGGGATGTTCACACTTCCACGCGCAGGGCGGCGGCGGGCGGCATCTTGGCGGCGCGATAGGCGGGCAGGATGGTCGCCACCACCGTCAGCACGACCCCGATGCCCATCGCCTGCAGAAACAGCACCAGCCACATTAGCGGGCTGACCGCCGTGATCGCTCCCACACCCTGCCGAAACAGGGTCAGGAGCGTGATCAGCCCCCAGCCCATCGCTGAGCCTGCCACCGACGCCACGACGCCCATCAGCCCCGCCTCAATAAAGAAGAGCTTCACAATAAACGAATCGAGCGCACCGAGGCACTTCATCGTGCCAATCTCGCGAAAGCGCTCGGCAACCGCCATCAGCATCGAGTTGGTGATGCCGACCGCCGACAGCACGAGGCTCATCACCACCAGCCAGGTCTGGCGCGTGGCGGTCTCCAGCGCGGCGGGGTCATTGAGGTCGGCAGGGGGCGCGTAGAGGTTGGCACTGCGAACAGCAGTGAAGAGCGCGATTCCCAGCATCACGCCTGCCGCCGTAATCAGCGAGCGCAGGAACCGCACCCGAATGTTCAGCAGGCTGATGCGGAACGCCACCGACAGGGGCAACTGCACCTGCCGGCGAATCGCGCCTCTGCCCGTCTGGGTCATGCTCATCGTCTATCGCCTCCTGCGCCTGTTAGATGGATTCGTATATGCGACGAACCCGCGTCGCACCAGCGTGTTGAGGAAGGCGAACAGCGCGTACTCGGCTTCGCGCCGCTCCAGTTTGTAGTGGCGCACCAACCGCTGCGCAATCGCGTCCACGCTGTGCTGACCGTCGCACAGGCTCCACACGGTGCTGCCCGTCTCGTCCAGCTCGATGCGATGTTCAGCGGGTAGCCTGAAAATCCTGCAGAGCAGTCGCATCAGCCCGCGGCGGCGCAGGGGCACAATCAGCACTGTGCAGCCGTTGTCAAGGGTCTCGTAGCGCACGATGGGATTGCGAATCGGGCGCAGGCGCAACGCCTCTGCCCGCTCAACCGCAGGCAGGCGCACGCCCCGACGCGAACCGCCCAATAAACGCCCCAGCAGTGTCATCCCGTCGCCACCATAATCTCTTTTAACAGCTCGCTTTTGCAACTGCTGCGGTGCAGCACATGGAACACAGCGTTCGCTTTCTCGTCGAGCCATGCGGCGGCGTGGAGTCGCCACGCGGGTCGGCGCAGGGTCAGCAGGCAGGTTAGCGTTTCGCTCAGGAGTGCGAGCCAGCGCAGGCGCCCTTCAAGAAGCAGATAGGGTTGACCATCCAGCTCCAGCCAGCGGGTTCTGCCGTGCCAGCGGTGCCAGCCGAGCCAGTGATGCGCCCAGTCGGGCAGCTCCCAGCCGCGCATCAGCTGCTGGGCGCGCGCAACACGCTCCACAATCAGCTGCTCGCACCCACTGCGGAAAACCAGGCGGGTCTGACCCGTCAGAATCGTGTGCTGTTCCAGTCGGAATCGGGCGGGCAGCTCGGTGGTCAGTCCGTACAGGCTCCAGGCGACCCACCCACGCTCGTCAGGATGGTCGCGAACCGAGTCGAAAATCGCGCTGGCGAGCGTGTGCAGCGGCTCATGGCGTGAGGCGGAGCGCAGTTGCATCAGCGTGATACACTGGCACTTCGGACAGCGGTGGATGCGCCCGACCGCCTGCTCATGCCCGCTCCAGCGGAAGCGGATGCTGTGTGTGCCGTCGGCGTCCATCGTGGCAGTAAAACGGGCGCCACGCCGGCGCGCGTCGCGCTCCAGTCGCTTCAGGAACCGCTGAAGGTGGAACCGCAGGTCGGAGCGCGCCCTCGTGCGTACCCACTTGATGTCCAGATGCGTTTGACCGGGCGAGCTAATCGCCAGCATGCCTTCACGCCAGTCGCCGTGAAAGCCGTCAAGGAACCATCCGCGTGGCACCCACAGCTGGATGCCCTGCCATGCGATAAGCTCGGGCAGGGGTATCCGCGCTGGCTGAGTCGCTGGATGGCTCACTCCCCTCATCGAGCGTTCTGTTCGCTCTCGTCCTCCACACGGGTGGCGCGACGGAATTCGGAGAGCGCTTCCCCTACCGAGCGTGCCAGCGCTGGCAGACGCGAGGCGCCAAACAGCACCAGCACAATCACCAGCACAATCAACCATTCTTGTGTGCCCATGTATCCCAGTATCGGCATCGTCGTTTGCTCCTCCAGCAGTAGTATACCCTACTTTCTTCCACACCCGGACCTGTTCCCTGCGCAAGGTATACTCCATCCGTTATGGCGAAGCGGGGCACGGTGCGGCTGATCACGCTCGGCTGTGCCAAGAACGAGGTCGACTCGGAAGAGATTGCGGGCGTACTGCAGCAGGCGGGCTATCAGCTCGATGCCCGCACGAGCACGCCCGATATGATTATCATTAACACCTGCGGCTTCATCGAACCTGCCAAACAGGAGAGCCTGCAGACGATTCGGGAAGCCCTGCGCGAAAAGCGGGCGGGCAATACGCAGAAGGTGATTGTCGCCGGCTGTCTGGTTCAGCGGATGGGCGACGCCCTGCGCCAGATGTTGCCTGAAGTGGACGCCTTTGTGGGCGTGGGGCAGATGGCACGCTTCGCCGAGATTGTCAGCACCGTGTCGCACCGGCGAGAGGCGACCCCGCTGATGGACATCCAGCCGCCGCACCATCGCTGGGCAGAGGTCACCACCCGCCTACGCAGCCGAACCCCGTGGTCCGCCTACCTCAAAATCTCCGAAGGCTGCGACCACCGCTGCACCTTCTGCACCATCCCATCGTTTCGCGGGCGGCATGTGAGCAAGCCCATCGAGCGCGTGCTGGAAGAGGCGCGCTGGCTCGCTCAGAACGGCGCCAGAGAGATCAATCTCATCGCGCAGGACACCACGCAGTACGGCTATGACCTCTATCGCCGCTTCATGCTGCCCACCCTGTTGCGCGAGCTGGCGCAGGTGGAGGGCATCCGCTGGATTCGGATTCACTACGCCTATCCGTCGCGCGTGTCGGACGCGCTGATCGAAACGATGGCGAGCCTGCCGCAGGTTGTGCCCTATCTGGATGTGCCGCTTCAGCATGTGAACCGTGCGATTCTGCGGGCGATGCGCCGTCCGGGCGATGGCGCGAGCTATTTGCGCCTGGTGGAGCGTCTGCGCGCGGCGATGCCCGATATCGCCATCCGCACCACCTTCATCGTCGGCTTTCCGGGCGAGACCGAAGCGCAGTTTCAGGAGCTGCTCGATTTTCTGCAGGAGGCGCGATTGGACCGCGTGGGCGCGTTCATCTATTCGCGGGAGAAGGGCACACCCGCCGCCGGGATGCCTGACCAGGTGCCGTTTCGGGTCAAGCGCGAGCGGTTCGACCGCCTGATGCGCGCCCAGCAACCCATCTCGCTGGCACGCAATCGCGAATGGGTCGGCAGGGAGATGCTTGTGCTGATAGAGGGCTACTCCGAAGATGGCGCGTATGCCATCGGGCGCAGCCACCGCGACGCGCCCGAAGTGGATGGACTGGTCTATGTGCGCGACTGCACCGCCGCGCCCGGCGAGTTTATCAGCGTGCGCATCGAGCGTGCCGATGTGTACGACCTGTTCGGCGCCCCGTCAGGGGCTTAATACGGGCGCGGTCTCCGCGCCCTGATAACCTTCGGGTATACTTCCCCCATCGGAGGCTTAAAATGGTGAACGAATCGAACTTTCTGGACGATCCGCGCCCGGAGGGGCGCCAGCCGATCCCGCCCGGTCATATCCCCCTGCTGGAAGCCATCTTCTCGCAGACGCCTGAAGTGGAGATGGTGCTGGCGTTCACCGTGCGCGCGGAGGGCGTGATGCAGAGCGACGCCACTTTCGGCATCTGGTTGCGCGAAGATTTGACCCACGAGGATAAGATCGAGACCATGCGCCAGCTGGCGCAGGCGTTCCATGTGATTGTGGAGCCGAACTACTATCTCGATCTGATGCTGGTCACCCCGCGCGACCGTGCGCTGTGGCAGATGGCGGTGGAGAACGGCGACATCATCTATGTGCGGGAGGAGGAAGAGGTGGCGCAGCAGCTGGAACAGATTTTCCAGCAGCCGCCGATGAGCGAAGACGAACGCGATATTGAGGTGATGCGGGTGCTTTAGTGCCTGCGCCTACAGCAGGCTCACAGGGTCGATATCGACGGTCAGGCTCGCGCGCTCGCGCGGTTCAAGCGGGTTCAGCGCCTCCCGCAAGCCCTCTGCTGGCTGGCTCTCAGGTGTCAGCTTCAGCAGCAGGTGATAGCGGTAGCGCCCCTGCAGGCGTTCGAGCGGCGCAGGCGCGGGTCCCAGCATCTGGATGAGGCTCTCGCCCATCACCTGCGGCAGGCTTGCGCCTAAACGCTGAAGCAACTGGAACGCCCGCTGCGGGTTCGCATCCTGCGCCAGAATGTTCACCAGCCGACAAAATGGGGGGTAGAGCGGCTCGCGGCGCAGCGGCAGCTCCTGCTGATAGAACGCCTCATAATCGTGCGTGCGGGCGCAGCGGACGGCGTGATGGTCAGGATTAAAGGTCTGGATCAGCGTGCGTCCCTGCTGCTCGCGTCGCCCTGCCCGCCCCGCGACCTGGGTGAGCAGCTGGAAGGTGCGCTCGGCGGCGCGGAAGTCGGGCAGATGGAGCGCGGTATCCGCGTTCAGCACGCCCACCAGCATCACGCGCGGGAAGTCCAGCCCACGCGCCACCATCTGCGTGCCGATCAGCGCGTCGAGTTCGCCTGCCCGAAACGCCTGCAGCAGTTGCAAATAGAGGTCGCGACGGCTCAACACATCGCGATCCAGCCGCGCCACACGCAAATGGGGCAGCAGCTCTTTGAGTGTCATCTCCACGCGCTGGGTGCCGATGCCGTAGGGCACAAGGCGCATGCCGCCGCAGTTGTGGCACAGGCGCGGTGCAGCCACCCGCGCGTCGCAGTGATGACAGCGCAGCACGCGCTCGCCCACCACATGATAGGTCAGCGACACGGCGCACAGCTCGCACTTCGGCACGAAGCCGCACTCCCGACAGAGCAGCATCGGGGCGAACCCGCGCCGATTGAGGAACAGGATGACCTGCTGCCCGCGCGCGACCGTCTCCCGAATCGCTTCAAGCAGGGGCGGGCTGATGGTCGTGCGGGGCTGCCCGCGCAGATCAACCAGCGACACTTCGGGCAGCGGCGTGCCACCGATGCGTTCGGGCAGATGCAGCAGCTGGAGCGCACCCTGCTGGGCGCGATAGAAGGTCTCGCAGGCGGGCGTCGCACTGCCCAGAAGCAGCACCGCCTGCCCCGTTTGCGCCCGCGCCTCCGCCAGCAGACGCGCGTGATAGAGCGGCGACTGCTGCTGTTTATAGGCAGGTTCATGCTCCTCGTCCAGAACGATGAGCCCGACACGGCGCAGGGGCGCGAACAGGGCGGAGCGTGCACCCACCACAATCGGCGCCTGACCGTTCCGCACACGCAACCACTGCGCATACCGCTCCGACGGGCTCAGCTGGCTATGCAGCACGGCGACCGCGTTCCCGAACCGCTCGCGGAAGGCGGCGGTCAACTGCGCTGTGAGCGCGATTTCAGGCACTAAAAACAGCACCGTGCGCCCCGCGCGCAGGGTCATCGCCGCCGCCTGCAGGTAAACCTCTGTTTTGCCGCTGCCCGTTACACCGTAGAGCAGAAACGCCCGATAGACCCCCGATTCGATGGCATGCCGCAAGGTCTGCAGAACCGCCTGCTGATGGGGCGTCGGTGCGGGGATGGCGGGTTCCGTGCATGGGCGGATGTCTGGCTCCGCGCGACGCGCGATTCGGCGCACCAGCCCGCGCGATTCGAGCATGCGCAGGCTGTTCGCGCTGGCGCCCGTCTGCTCCAGCAGCTCGCGCACGGGCATCTGCCCTTCGGGGTGCAGCAGCAGGCGTGTCAGCAGGGCACTTTGCGCCCTTGCGCGGTTCGCCTCCTGCCGAAAAAATTGCTCTAACTGCTCTGGCGTCGCATTAAGCGTGATCCAGGCTTCGTCGCGGGAGGGAGCCGGCGGAGGTTGCAGCTCATAGAGCGTGCGCACAATCCCCTTCTGACGCAGGGCAGGCAATCCGCTGTTGAGAATGGGCGCGGCGAGCCGCCGCCTGAGCGCATGCAGGCTCAACCGTCCGCCCGCCGCCCGCAGCGCATCGACCACCATGCGCTGATTGACCGAGCGCAGGGGCGGCACGGGTTCGACCAATTCAACGATAGCGTGCAGATGGGCGCGGGCGAGCGCAGGCAGCACCGTCTGAACCGCTTCGGCAGGTGAGCAGAGCGCGTTCTCCTGCAGTTGACGCGCGAGCTGCATCAGCCCGCTATCCAGCAGGGGCTGATCCAGCACGCACTCGATGGGTTTAAGCTGTTCGGCGGGCAGACTCGGCTCGCCGTCGTACAGACGCCAGATGACGCCCAGCGCCATGCGCCCACCGAGCGGCACCATCACGCCCGCGCCCGCCTGCAAGCCGTGCGTGAGCGATTCGGGCACGGTGTAGGTGAAAACAGTGTAGCCCGCACTGCCGCCCGCAAACACAATCACATCCGCCAGCCTCATCGCGCCCCCACCCTTACACTTTACCCGCTGGCACGGGAGGAGTCTAATCCCTCTCCACCTTTGGGGGAGAGGGTACAGGTGAGGGGGCTTCACTCAGGTCGATATTATGTCCCGAACTCTCGAACACCCTCAGGGGTCAGTGGGGTGTTCGGCGCGGAACCGCGCCCGTACCCGCGTCAAGTAGGGGCGCGGCCCCCGCGCCCTGCTCAAGCGGCTCGCAAGAGATGATTTTTCGAACAACTTCACCGACGGGGTACAACCATATCATGCACGCACGCGAACGGCGGTTGCCTGTAGCCGAGATATTCGGTCCGACGGTGCAGGGCGAGGGGCTGCTGGCAGGTTGTTTGAGCCTGTTCATTCGCTTCGGGGGCTGCGACTATCGGTGCGACTGGTGCGACACACTTTACGCCGTGATGCCGACCTATCGCGAGGAGTGGCGCTGGCTCACCGAATCGGAGATTCTGGCGGCGGTGAAACAGCTGGCACCGCCTCCCATTCTCATCACGCTCACGGGCGGCAACCCCGCCATCCATCCGCTAAAGCGACTGGTGGAACAGCTGCGGGCGGAGGGTTATATGCTGGCGTGCGAAACGCAGGGTTCCATCGCCCGCGAATGGTTCCGCCAGCTGAATGTGCTGGTGCTGTCACCCAAACCGCCCAGCGCGGGTGAAAGCACACCTGTTGAGTCAGTTCACGCCTGCCTGCAATATGCGCCCGATGAAACTTATCTCAAAATCGTGGTGTTCAATCGGGAGGACTATCTCTACGCGCGAGCGATGTTCGAGGCGTTCCCGCAGTTGCCTGCCGTGCTGCAGATTGGCACGCCCACCGACCTGCAGACGCCCGACGAGCTGGTTCAGCACTATCGGGCGATGACGGCATCCCTGCTCCAGTGGCTGCATGAAGACAGACTCTACCGCGTGCGCCTGCTGCCGCAGGTGCATCGTGTCCTGTTCGAAGCGACACGCGGGGTCTGAATGGGTACACTTTCTCCGATGAGCGAGCTGAATCCGCAGCGCGGGGTGAACTTCCCGAAAGGGTTTCGGAGCGCGGGCGTCTATTGCGGCATCAAGAAGCCCGGCTTGCTCGATCTGGCGCTGATTGTGTCGGATATGGAGGCGAGCGTGGCGGGCACTTTCACGCAGAATCGGGTGCAGGCGGCGCCCGTGCGCTGGTCGCAGCAGGTGGTGGCGGGCGGGCGCGCCCGTGCGATTATCGCCAACAGCGGCAACGCCAACTGCCTCACAGGCGAGCAGGGCGAGCGCGACGCCGAACGGATGGCGACGCTCGTCGCCGAACGGCTCGGCTGTGAACCGCAACAGGTTATCGTGGCTTCCACGGGCATCATCGGCGTGCCGATGCCGATGGGCGCGATCGAGTCGGGTGTTCCGCTCGCTCTGGCGCGCCTCAGCGACGGGGACGACCGCGCCACCGCCGACGCCATCCTGACCACCGACACCTTTCCCAAGCGCGTGAGCCTGGCGCTGGAGACGCCCGACGGCACGCTCCGCATCGGCGCGATTGCCAAAGGCGCGGGCATGATCGCGCCGAATATGGCGACCATGCTCGCCTTCCTCACCACCGACGCCGCCCTCGACGCGCCCACGCTCCAGACCATCCTCAAAACGGTGGTGGAGCAGACCTTCAACTGCATCACGGTGGACGGCGACACCAGCACGAACGATATGGTGATTGTGCTGGCGAACGGTGCATCGGGTGTGCGACTGACCGAACGTTCGCTGGACGCTTTTCGGCACGGGCTGTATCGCGTGTGTGAGTATCTGGCGAAGCGCATCGTGCGCGACGGCGAAGGCGCCACCCGAATCTTTGAGGTGCGCGTGGAGGGCGCCGCAACAGAGGCTGACGCTCGCGCCGTCGCCCGCACAGTTGCCGAATCGCTGCTGGTCAAGACGGCGATTCACGGGGGCGACCCGAACTGGGGGCGGATTATGGCAGCGGCAGGGCGCAGTGGTGTCCCCATCGAGCCGCGCCAGATGCGCTTGAGCCTGCAGGGCGTGACGGTGTTTGAAAACGGTCGCCCCGTGCCGTTCGACGAAGAATCGCTCGCCCAGAAACTGCAGGAGGAGGAAATCTTCATTCGCCTGTGGCTGGGTCAGGGCGATTCGAACGCCACCTTCTGGTCCAGCGACCTTACCGCCGAGTATATCAAAATCAACTCGGCATATCGAACCTGAGGGGTATAATCGGCACTGGATGGAGGCATCGTCAGCGTGCTATCGGAGCGTATCAGCCAGATTCAGCCGTCGCCCACGCTCGCGCTGACCGCGCGGGCACAGCAGCTGCGCCAGCAGGGCATCGATGTGCTGGCGTTCACGGCAGGCGAACCCGATCTGGACACGCCCGACTTCGCCAAAGCGGGCGGGCTGGACGCCATCCACGCAGGCTACACCAAATATACGCCTTCCGCTGGCATCACGCCCCTGCGCGAAGCCATCAGCGAGAAGTTCCAGCGCGAGAACCGCCTGCCCTACACACCGGACCAGATTGTGGTAACCTGCGGCGCCAAGCACGCGCTGTTCAGCATACTGATGGCGACTATAAACCCGGGCGACGAGGTGCTGATCCCCACACCCTGCTGGGTCTCCTATCCTGAACAGGTGCGCTTGATGGGCGGCATACCCGTGTTCATTCCGACAGACGAAAGCACCGACTTCCTGCCCACCTATGAACAGTTGCGGTCTGCCATCACGCCGCGCACGAGGGCGATTATCCTCAACACGCCGCATAACCCGACAGGGGCGGTCTATCCGCGCGCGACGCTGAAAGCCATCGCCTCGCTCGCGCTCACACACAACCTCTGGATTATCGCCGACGAGATTTACGAGACGCTGGTGTACGATGGATACACCCATGAGAGCATCGGGGCGCTGGGCAAAGAGGTGTTCGCCCGCACTATCACGGTGAACGGCGTGTCCAAGTCGTACGCGATGACGGGCTGGCGGATCGGCTATCTGGGCGCACCGACGGAAGTCGCCCGCGCAGTTGCATGCCTGCAGGATCAGATGACCTCCAACCCCTGCACGATTGCACAACATGCCGCGCTTTATGCACTGCGCGAGGGCAAGCACAACGGCTGGCTGGAGAAGGTGCGCCAGATATTCGCCGCGCGGCGGCAGGTGATGGTGGAGGCTCTCTGTGCGCTCGAGGGCATAAGGTGCTTCATCCCACGCGGAGCGTTCTATGTGTTCGCGAATGTGCAGGCGCTGCTGCCCGCTCGCGCGGGCGAGCGCGTGCTGACAAGTGCAACCGACCTGGCAGAGTATCTGCTGGAATCGGCGCGCGTGGCGGTTGTGCCGGGCGAAGCTTTCTGTGCGCCTGGCTATCTGCGCCTCTCCTACGCCATGTCGGAAGAGGTGATCCGGGCTGGCGTCGAGCGCATCGCCAGCGCCCTCGCCGAACTCAAGCCTGTCGAGTCCGCTCACGCATAAAATTGCAGGGGCTTCCCACCAGCATCATAGGGGTAATCGCCACAGGGTATCCTGTTCGATGTTCATATCAGGAGCGATCCGATGACCAGAGAGGAAGCATGGCAGATTCTGTGTGAATGGACTCAGTCGGAGAATCTGCGTCGGCATGCGCTGGCGGTCGAAGCCTGCATGGCGTACTACGCGCGGCTCTTTGGCGAGGACGAAGAACTCTGGCGCGTGGTGGGGCTGCTGCACGATCTGGACTATGAGCGCTATCCGTCGCTGGAGGAGCATCCCTTTCGGGCGATGGAGTACCTGCGGGCGCGCGGCGTGCCTGAAGTGATTGTGCGGGCAGTCGGCGCACATGCCGACCACACCGGCATCCCCCGCCAGAGCCGACTGGAACACGCTATCTTCGCGTGCGACGAAATCAGTGGCTTCATCATTGCCGTCGCGCTTGTGCGCCCGAACCGCTCGCTGGACGAGGTGGATGTGCGCGCCGTGCTGAAGAAAATGAAGGACAAAGCCTTCGCGCGTGGGGTCAACCGCGAGGACCTGGTGCGCGGCGCGGAAGAGCTGGGGTTGCCCTTCGAAGCGCATGTGCAGAATGTGATTAACGCGCTCAAGCCAATCGCGTCGCAGCTGGGCTTATCGGCAGGCTCGGCGTCTGGAGCATGAGGATGAGATCCCCGGCAACCGTTCGCTGGCTCTGGCAGGCGCTGCTCGGCGCGCTGATGGTGCTGGGCGTGCTGACCCTGCTGATCGCGCTGAGCCACCAGCCTATCGGGGCGAGCTACCGAATCATGTTGCAGGGCGCAATCGGCTTGCCGCCTGGCGGGCAGGTATCGCCGCTGGATGCGTGGGACGGCACGCTGCACGACATGACGCTCCTGCTGCTGACGGGTCTGAGCGTGGCGGTGGCGTTGCAGGCGGGGCTGTTCAATATCGGCGCGGCGGGGCAGCTGCTGATGGGCGCGCTGGTCGCCGCATGGCTGGGCACGCAACAAGGCGTCCCAGCAGGTCTGCACCTGCCGCTAACGCTGGTGATGGGCGCGCTGGCGGGCGCGTGCTGGGCGCTGCTCCCTGCCCTGCTCAAGGTGGGGCGCGGCGCCCACGAGGTCATCACCACCATCATGTTCAACTACATCGCGCTCTACCTCACGCACTGGCTGGTGGTCGACTATCTGAAAGACCCGTCGGGCGACGCGCCGCAGACCGCACCTGTGCTGGCGAGTGCGCAACTGCCCGCGCTGGGCAACTTCAGCCTCACCAGCTGGGGCTTCATGCTGGCGATCCTGATAGCGCTGGGGTTGTGGGCATCGCTCTATCGCACGGTGTGGGGCTATGAGCTGCGCGCGACGGGCGCCAATCGCGACGCCGCCGACGCCGCGGGCATCCCCACCCGCCGCCATCTCGTCGGCGCGATGCTCATCTCCGGCGCGCTGGCGGGGCTGGCAGGCGCGGTGGAAGTGTGCGGCATGCAGTACCGATTCTTCGAAGGCTTCCCCAGTGAGTACGGCTTCGACGGAATCGCCGTCGCCCTGATGGGCGCGAACCATCCCGCATGGACTATCCTGACCGCCTTTGTATTGAGCGCACTGCGCAACGGCACTTACAACCTGCATGTGATCACGGGCGCGCCGAAGGAGATTGCTATCGTGGTGCAGGCGGTGCTGATTCTCTATGTGGCGGCGCTGCGCCTGCGACGCGGGCGACTGGAGGGTTGAGCGATGGGCGAGGTGTTCGATCTGCAGCTGGTGAACACGGCGTTGCGTCAGGCGACCCCGCTGATCTTAGCCGCGCTGGGCGGACTGCTCAGCGAGCGCACAGGGGTCATCAATATCGGGCTGGAAGGCAAGATTCTGATGGGCGCGTTCGCTGGCGCATACGGCGCTCTGCTGACAGGCTCGCCCTGGGTGGGTCTTGCCTGCGCCATTCTGGTGGGTCTGCTCTTCGCGCTGATTCACGCCGTCGCCACGCAGGAGTTCCGCACTGACCATGTGGTCAGCGGCGTGGCGATTAATCTGCTGGCACTGGGGCTATCGACCTACCTGTTCCGCCAGCTGATCCTGCCGCGTGAGGAGCGGGGCGAATCGTCGGTGGTGCAGGGCTTTGCGCCCTTTCAGGCAGACTGGCTCCAGCGCCTGCCCCTGCTGGGCGCGCTCCTGAAAGACCAGACCTGGCTGGTGCTGTTCGCGGTGGTGTTGCCGTTCGGGCTGTTCTGGCTGTTGAACCACACGCGCTGGGGCTTGCGCGTCTACGCGGTGGGCAACGACGCGATCAAGGCGCGCACGATGGGCGTGCCCATCAAAAAGATTCGCTATCTGGGCGTGCTGCTGTCGGGCGTGCTGGCGAGCATGGCGGGCGCGTTCCTCACGCTGGCGTCCGCGGACCAGTTTCGGGAGAATATGAGCGCGGGTCGCGGCTTTATCGCGCTGGCGGCGCTGATTTTCGGGCGCTGGCACCCGCTGGGCGCCGCCGCCGCCGCGTTCGGGTTCGGCTTCTTTGAGGCGCTCCAGATGCGCCTGCAAGGGCAGCCGCTGTTCGGCGTGCAACTGCCGACCGACCTGCTGCTGATGCTGCCCTATCTGCTGACCGTCGTTGCGCTCGCGGGTTCTTTCGGACGCATGAAACCGCCTGCCGATCTGGGCAACCCCTGACAAAAGGGGGGTGGGGTATAATTAAGGTGTGGCACAACGCCACGAAAGGAAGGTGAGATGATGCGACGCCTAATATGGGCTTTTCTGACGCTGACTGCGCTCGTGTTCGGTGCACAGGCACAGACATGGTTCGAGCAGGGCGATGCAGGCAACCTGCCTGAAAGCGCCCAGTCAACTGGCAGCGGTACTATCACCCAGATCCAGGGCAACCTGGATGTCAACGATGTTGACATGTACGCCATCTACATCAGCGATCCCAGCACTTTCAGCGCATCCACTGTTGGTGGAGCCTCATGGGACACCCAGCTGTTCCTGTTCGATGCGAACGGTGTGGGTATTGTCGCTGAGGACGACACGGGCGGGCTGCAATCCACAATCAATAACGCCAGCGGCTGTATCCCTGGACCTGGTCTTTACTACCTGGCGATTACGCGCTACAACAAGGACCCGCTTGGGTGTAATGATGGTGGATTGTGGTCCACCAATGACAACAACTGCCCGAACGGTCCCGAGAGTACCTCGCGGGTTGCCAGCTGGACCTCCAGCACCAGCTCAGCCGGAACCTACACCATCTTTCTAACGGGTGTGGCGGGCGCCACCGCGGGTGATCCTGCCGACTGTCCGCCGTTTGAAGGCTGGGATGAGTTCGCAAATGGTGGCGGCGATGCAGGGGATATGCCCGAAACCGCTCAGAGCACCGGCGCTGGTCCCCTGACCGCTATCCGCGGCACCATCGGCGCCGCGAACGATGTCGATATCTACGCCATCTACATCACCGATCCCGGCATCTTCAGCGCCACCACCATCGGCGGCACCTCGCTCGATACTGCCCTCTGGCTCTTTGATGCTGATGGCAAAGGCGTGGTGCATAACGAGGACAATCCCGACGCCACCTCAGGCTTCCAGTCCCGTATCGACAACCGCTCCTTCTGCATTACTCAGCCCGGGCTCTACTATCTGGCAATCAGCCTGTTTGGTCGGCGAGCGGCTGGCTGCGATGGTGGACTGATCTGGAACACCACGCCCACTCGCTCGGTGCGCTGCCCCGATGGTCCCGAGAGTACCTCACGACTGGCATCGTGGGCTGGCAGCACCAGCAGCACCGGCACCTACCGAATCTTTCTGACAGGCGCGGAGGGCGCCACCGCGGGTGATCCTGCCGACTGTCCGCCGCCTGCGCCGTGGGATGAGAGCTTTCACGGAGGCGGCGATGCGGGTGATCTGCCCTCCACCGCGCAGATTATCACCCTGCCCGATGCCACACCCTGCCAGACGCCTGTGACGCGCGTGCGCGGCGACCTCGGCACCGATGATGTGGATATGTATGTCATCTGCATCACCGATCCGAACAGCTTCGTCGCCAGCACGGTGGGTCAGGTTGACTGGGATACCCAGCTGTGGCTGTTCCGCTGCGATGGCACGGGCGTGGTGTTCAACGACGATAATGTGAACCCCGGCACAGGGTTGACCTCGCGCATCGACAACTCCACAGGCTGCATCACGGCGGATGGCATCTACCTGCTGGCGATCAGCCGCTACAACCGCGACGCCGTCGATGCCAGCGGGCAGCTCATCTGGAACAACACCCCCTTCCGTGCGGTTCGCTGTCCAGATGGTCCGGGCGCGTCGAACCCGATTGCGGGCTGGACAGGTGGGACGATTGCGGGTGGGCGCTACACTATCCAGCTGGAGGGCGCCTACTTCGTCAGCTCAGCAGGCTGTGAGACGCCGCCCGGCTGCGAGGGCGATGTGAACAGGGATGGCGTGGTGGACGATGCCGACCTGTTAGCCGTGCTGTTCGCCTTCGGCAACTTCTGTTCGGGCTGCCCGGAGGATGTGAACGGCGATAACATGGTCGACGACGCCGACCTGCTGATTGTGCTGTTCAACTTCGGCTGCGGCGGCTAAGCCGTTCAATCACTCAGGTTCAGGGTCGGGCAGTGCCTGACCATGAACCGCGCTTCATGTCAGCCCCATCTGTGTCTGTTAAGGGCATGGATGGGGCTTTAACCTTCACGCAGGGGTTCGCCGAGTTCGGTGCCGTCGGGCAGCACGCGCAGATAGCCCAGCTGCACCCAGCGCACAGGCTGAACCGAATGTACAGGGGAGAGCAGGGTGAGCGTGCCCGCCTCGAAATCGAGCGATTCGATCAGCCCGATACCGAAGGTGCGCCCTGTGTAGTCGGTCAGCCCCACCAGCAGGTGCTGATAGGCGGAGGGCGGCAGCAGGGTGAGATGCTGGGCGCGGGTGAGCGCTTGCAATAACCCAATCTGTTGCTCGGTAAGCGGCTGACGCAGAATCACATGCAGGTGGTCGCCGTAGCGTTCGGCATGGAGCAGCTCGGCGCGAATCTGGTTTTGCAGGTGCTGGCGCGCGGCGTCGCTGAGCGGCTCGCCTGCGCCCAGTCGCCGCCCGATCAGGCTGATCTGGCTCAGTGGCAGCGTGTGGGAGCGTGCGCCCTCGAAGTAGCGGGCGAACGCGACGCGCCGATACTGCGAGCGGAAAATGGGCGGCTTGCGCCCAATCGCTTCGGGCACGGGCACGACCTCCACGCGCCAGTCGGCGCGACGGCGTAAAGCGTCCAGAATCGGGTTTAGCTCCCGCTCGTGCTGTAAGCCCACAATCACGCGCGGACGCAATAAATCGGTCAGCATCAGCTTATACTGGCGAGCCGCCCAGCCTCCGATATAACCGCAGGTGTCAATCACCACCTTTTCAGGTTGCAGCGCAAGCAGTTCGTCCAGCACGCGCCGTGCGCCGGTCAACGACAGCGCGATATGGCGAGCGGGCGTCACATCGCCCACAAACGCCAGCCCGCCCGGCACAAGGTCGCTCAACCGCTCGAACGGCTGGCGCACCAGCGACCAGCTGAAAGTCGACGGCGGACCCACATTGCTCTGACCCAAATCGAGGTCGACATAGCCTGCGACCGTGCCCGCCGATTGCCACAGCCGCAACAACAGCGAGCAGAAGGTGGACTTGCCCGTGTCCACCCCGCCCAGCACCATCACCACGCCCGACACGGACGCCAGATTCTCCAGAACCGCCTGCCACTCCGGGTAGACCGCTCGCCAGTTCATACGCACAATGTTCCCCCCAGTGGAATCTCATTCAAACTCCAGGTGCATCGGCAGGATGGGCGCGGAGTGGGTGATGGCGCCGACGGAGATTAAGTCCACGCCCGTTTCGGCGATCGCGCGCACGGTTTGAAGGTTCACGCCGCCAGAGGCTTCGATCAGGCGCACGCGCCCTTTCGCGATGCGCACCGCCTCGCGCAACTGCTCCAGCGACATGTTGTCCAGCAGGATGGCGTCGGCGCCTGCCGCAATCGCCTGCTCCACCTCGGCAAGCGTGGCGCACTCCACCTCCACCATGAGCATGTGAGGCGCGTTCGCGCGGGCGCGCCGCACCGCCTCCCGAATATCGCCTCCCAGCGCCCGCAGATGATTGTCCTTGATCAAAATCCCGTCATACAACCCGATTCGGTGATTGACGCCGCCGCCCACACGCACAGCGTACTTTTCCAGCAGGCGCAAGCCGGGCGTGGTCTTGCGCGTGTCGGCAATCCGCGCGCCGGTGCCCTCGATCGCCTGCACGAACTGGCGCGTGAGCGTGGCGATGCCCGACAGATGCTGCAGGAAGTTGAGCGCGGTGCGCTCGGCGGTCAAAATCGCGCGGGTGGCACCGCGCAGGCGTAGCACACAGCGCCCCGCCGTCAGCCACGCGCCATCCGCGAGCGATTCGGGGAACTCCATCGTTGCGTCCAGCCGCTCGAACACGCGCCGGGCAATCACCACGCCGCACAGCACGCCCTCCGCCTGCGCCAGAATCGCGCCCTCCGAGCGCATTTCCGGTGGGATCAGCGCGTGGGTCGTCCAGTCGCAGGCGCCCACATCCTCCTGTAGCGCCCGCTCGATGGCTGTCTCTATCGCGGCTGGCTCCAGCATGTACCGATTATACCTGCGTGTAGCCTGTGGAGGCGCGGGAACCGCGCTCGTACCTCTCTACGGTGATCGCGGTTGGTGTAGGGGCGCGGTTCCCGCGCCCGTACTGTTGCCGATGGTCAGCGCGTCGTGGTAGCGTCGGGCGGCGGCTTCAGGGTCGGGTGCCTCCGCGATGCCGGAGATGACCGCCACACCGCACGCGCCCGCCTGCAGGCACTCCGACACCCGCTCTGGCGTGACGCCACCAATTGCAATCAGCGGCACCGTCGATGCCATCCGCACCGCCTGCAGCAGCTCAATGCCTCCGGCAGGCTTATCGGGATGGCTTGCCGTCGGGTAGATGGTGCCCACCAGCAGATAGTCGCAGCCTTCATCCGCCGCGCGCTGCGCCGCTGCCACGCTGTGTACGGAGCGACCCAGCAGTGCGCCCGCGGGCGCAGGGTGATAAGCGGCTGTTTCAGGCAGGTGAAGGGCGTCCGCGCGGCTCCACACAGCGAGCGCAGGGTAGGGGTTGACGCCGAACAGCGCGCCATGCTGCTCGGTGAGACGGCGCAGTGTCAGCGCGAAGTCCACGCAGGCGGTGGCGGGCAGATCCCGCACGCGCAACATCAGCCAGTTGACACCGCCACGCAGTGCCGATTCAGCGATATGCAGGGCGCGCTCCACATCGGTCGTCGGCGCGTGGTTCAGGATGAACATCAGCACGCGCGCGGGGATGAGCCTCATGAGTCGCGCACCACGCCTTCGAGCGGGCTGGACGCCGAGGCGTAGGGCAGCTTGGGGATTCGTCCTGCCAGGAACGCCTTGCGCCCCGCCTCCACGCCCAGTCGGAACGCTTCCGCCATCAGCACGGGGTCTTTCGCCTTCGCAATCGCGGTGTTGACCAGCACGGCGTCGCAGCCGATTTCCATCGCCAGGGCGGCGTCGGAGGGCGCGCCCAGCCCCGCATCGACCACCACGGGCACCCGCGCCTGCTCCACAATAATCCGAATCTGCTCGAAGTTCACCTCGAAACCCTGCCCGGTGCCGATTGGCGCAGCGAGCGGCATCACCGTTGCGCAGCCAATCTCCTCCAGCTGTTTCGCCAGCACGGGGTCATCGTTGATGTAAGGCAGCACCACGAAGCCCTCCTGCACCAGCACTCTGCACGCTTCGAAGGTGCCAATCGGGTCCGGCAGCAGATATTTGGGGTCGGGCACGACCTCCACCTTGATCCAGTCGCTCAAGCCCATCGCGCGGGCGAGTCGGGCGACGCGGATCGCCTCCTCCGCCGTGCGGCAGCCCGCCGTGTTGGGCAGAATCTGGTAGCGGCTCCAGTCGATGTCGTCCAGAATGGAGCGTTTGGGCGCGTCCAGATCGATGCGGCGCAGTGCGACGGTGATAATCTCGGCGCCCGATGCCTCAATCGCCCGCAACATCGTTTCGGTGTCGGGGTATTTGCCCGTGCCGACCATCAGGCGCGAACGAAAGCTCTTCCCAGCAATCACCAGCGGATCGTCCATTCTCACAAACAGTATACCCGCCGTCGGGTAAAAGAGTCTCCAGCAGATTGGGGAGTTGACCATGAGCGATTGGCGATACCATGTAGCCAGTTTATCAGCAGTGCTGCTGGGGATTGCGGTTGGCTTGCTGATTGGCGGTCTCTATCTGTCGCCTGCCGTGCCCGACCAGATAGCGGCTCAGCTCAGGCGGCTCGACGAGCAGCTAGCGCAGCGCACCGCCGAGCTGCGGGAGACCGAAGCGGAGCGCGACCTGTTGCGTCAGGCGCTGATGCGCACCGATAGCGTGCTGGCGCGGCTGCTGCCTGCCACGATGCCCCAGCGATTGAAGGGTCGGCGCGTGGCGCTGCTCATCACGACCGACGAGCGCAGTGTGGCGCAGGGCGTCGAACAGCTCCTCACCGACGCCAGCGCGGAACTCACGGGCACGATTCGCATCGAATGGGCGCAGGCAGACCCTGAAGAGCGCAGGATTATTCTGAACAATCTGCCCGAGCTGTTCGGTGGGGGAGCGACCGCGAGCATGCTGACCGTGTTGCGACGGCGCGACGGGGTCAGCCTGTTGGGCGATTATGCACGCCCACCCGATGTGATTGTGTGGGTGGGCGGCTACACCCGCCGCGATGCGAGCGACGAATGGCTGCAGGCGGACAGCGAGCTGATTGCGGCGCTGCAGTCGGCGCTCCATCGAGCGTCGCCAGCCCCGCGCCTGGTTGCCTGTGAAGCCTTTGCCACGCGCCTCTCGATAATCCCGCTGTGCAAGGCAGCCGATGTGCCCAGCGTCGACTGCGTCGATCTGGCGCTGGGCAAGGGCGCACTGATGGCGCTGCTGCGTGGCGAATCGGGCACCTACGGCTTGAAGCCCACCGCCGATGCTGCTGTCCCCGATGCCCTGCTGGAGCGAGCACCGTGAAATCGCGCGTCGCCATCCTGATCCCTGCCCGCAACGAGGGCGATTGTGTGGGACAAACGGTGCGCGCCCTGCGCGACGCACTGCCCGACGCGCCTATCCTCGTGCTGGATGACGGCAGCACGGACGACACCGCGCAGCGGGCATCGCAGGCAGGGGCGCAGGTGGTTCCGGTCAGCGCGTATCTGCCACGCACGGGCAGCAAGGGCGACGCGCTCTGGCTCGGCTGGCAACTCATCGATGCCGAAAACTACCTCTTCCTGGACGCCGATCTGGGCGCCACCGCCCGCTACGCCACGCGACTGATCACGCCCGTGCTGCTGCGCTATGCCGAAATGACGATTGGCGTGCTGCCGCCCGCAGGTCGCACGGGCGGGTTCGGCATGGTGGTGAGGCTGGCGCGGCTCTATCTCAGGCTGCGCACGGGCAGGCGCTTTCGCGCGCCGCTCAGCGGTCAGCGAGCCATCGCACGCGAGCTGCTGATGCACCTGCGCGGCTTCGCGCCTGGCTACGGGCTGGAGCTGGGGCTGACGCTGGACGCTTGCCGACAGGGCGCCCGAATCCTGGAGGTGGAGACGCCGTTCGAGCATCGCACACACGGTCGCACGCTGAAAGGCTTCCTGCACCGCGCCCGCCAGCTGCGCGATGTGCTGATTGCCATCGCGGGCGTGCGCAGCAGCTGGCAGGCAACTCACCTCAAGTGAGCGACGCAGCTGCGAGCGGCTCCGTGCGATTGGTAATCCCCTGCGCCGCGATGACCGTGCCGTAGAAGCCCCACAGGTGCGCCTCGTCCGCCCGCACCTGCGCCAGCTGCCCGATCAGCTCGCGCGGTCCCGTGAAGTGCATCATTTTGTTCTCACGGGTGAAGCCCGCCAGCTTCGTCGGGTCCCTCTGGCTGGGTCCCTCCACCAGCACCTCGAACACGCGCCCCACCTGCGAGGCGTTGATTTCACAGGTGATGCGATTCTGCAGTTCGATCAACCGCTGAAGGCGTTCCTGCTTGACCGCGCGCGGAATCTGGTTCTCCATCTGCGCAGCAGGTGTGCCCGGTCGCGGGCTGAACGCGAACATGAACGCGCCATCGAACCGAATGCGCTCCACCACCTTCAGCGTGTGTTCGAACTGCTCCTCGGTCTCGCCCGGAAAGCCCACGATAATGTCGGTGGTGATGGCAATATTGGGCACGCGCTCGCGCAGCTTGTGGACAATCTCCTCGAACTGTTCGACGGTGTAGAGCCGTCGCATCGCCTTCAGAATATCGTTATCGCCCGACTGCAGCGGCAGATGCACATGCTCCATCACCTTGGGCAGTTCGGCAATCGCATTGATCAGGTCGTCCCGAAAATCGCGCGGGTAGGGCGAGGTGAATCGGATGCGCTCGATGCCCGGGATATCGTTGATGAGCTGGAGCAGTCGCGCGAAGGGCACACGCCCCTCCAGCAGGTTCTTGCCGTAGGAGTTGACTGTTTGACCGAGCAGAATGACCTCTCTGGTGCCAAGATCAGCGAGGCGTTTGATCTCGTCCAGAATATCCTGTGTGGGTCGGCTGCGCTCGCGCCCGCGCGTGATGGGCACGATGCAGAAGGTGCAGAACTTATCGCAGCCGTACTGGATCGGCACATAGGCTTTGAGCTTGGGAGCGCGGTCGATCTTGCGCTGGGGGATGTCGGTGACGATGGCGCCTTTGCGGGGTGGCAGTTCGAGGCGCATCGCCAGCCGCCGCCGCTGCAGAACCTCCTCCAACAGGTTGCCGACCTGGGACACATGCGCCGTGCCGACAATCATATCGACATGGGGCGCGCGCTGTTTAATCTCCTCTGCCCGCAGTTGCGCCATACAGCCACACACGCCGATTATCAGGTTCGGCTTGCGGGCTTTGAGCTTGCGCAGCTGCCCCAGCGTGCTGAACACCTTATCTTCGGGCTTGCGGCGCACGGAACAGGTGTTGAGCAGAATCACATCGGCGTCCTCCAGGCGGTCGGCAGGCTGATAGCCCCGCTCCTGCAGGTAGAGCGCCATCTGCTCCGAGTCCTCCTCATTCATCTGGCAGCCCCAGGTCAGAATCTTGTAGCGCGGCATGCTGCGGATATTATACCGCAGATACCCTTATCGGCAGGGAACCGAAGGGCGCTCTCGAAAGTTCTTGAAAGCGGAGGGTATACGCTATGAGACGAACAGCCTTTTGGGTCGGAGTGCTATTGACGCTGAGCGCGGTCTGCGCACAGGAGGCGATGCAGTGTCCCTCCTGTGCCGCACGCAACGAGATCAGCAAGATTCTCACCAACGCAAAACAGCCTGCCGACTGGGTGAAAATCCACAACGGCATCATGTGGGTCGTGCAGGGACGCAACGAGGAAGAGGGCAAAGCCCTCCAGAAACAACTCGACGAGCTGGCAAAAGCCATGCGCGACGAGAACATCACCGTCTGCAGCCAGTGCCAGATGCAACGCGGGGTGCTGCGCTCGCTCGACTGGGAGATTGTGAAGACCAGACGGGGCGGTATCCTCGTGGCGACCAGCAACGATGCCACGATGGTGACCATGCTCCATCAGTATGCCGACGAGCAGCAGCGGATGCAGCAACAACAGCCGACCCCTGCGCCAGCGCAGCCTGCCCCACAGCCCCAACCCGCCCCACAGAAGGAGTTCCTGGGTAAGGGCGACGGCATCAACACCTGCCCCGTCAGCGGCGAACCCGTGAACAAGGACATCTGGGCGGAAATCAAAGGGCGCAAGGTCTACTTCTGCTGTACCAACTGCCGCTCCAAAGCGCTCAAAGACCCCGATAAATACATCCGCTGAGAACCATGTGGCGCGTGCTGGTGCTGAACGGTCCGAATCTCAATCTGTTGGGCGAGCGGGAGCCGCATCTCTATGGCACCGCGACGCTGGAGCAGATTGTTGACCAACTGCGCCAGCACGCCGCCACGCTCCAGATGGAGATTGAGCATGTGCAGTCCAACCACGAGGGCGTGCTGATCGACGCTCTTCATCAGGCGCGGGAGCGCGTGCATGGGGTCATCATCAATGCGGGCGCGCTGACCCACACCAGCTACGCCCTGCGCGACGCCATCGCTTCTGTGCAGATACCCACCGTTGAAGTGCATCTGACCAACATCTATGCTCGCGAGGAGTTCCGCCGCCATTCGGTGATTGCACCCGCGTGTGTGGGACAGATCAGCGGCTTCGGCGCACGCAGCTACATCCTTGCGCTGGAGGCGCTGCATTCCCTGCTCACACGGCAGGATTAGCCAGATTCGGGCAGGATGCCCGTGCTACAGCACCCCGCAAAAATACCTGATTTTGCCAACCCCTTGCATTTCGCGTCGAGATGTGCTATAATAGAGGTGAGGATCGCTGCGCTGCTGAATGTCTCTCTTTCGCCCTGTTTATCCCCCACGCCTGTGGGGGATCTGGCGAGAATACGAATTCTCGCCCGCTGGGGACGAGTGGTCTCGCTCCCCCACCGATTATGCAAGGCAACAGGAGGATGAAAAGATGATGCGGCTGGTGAAATGGAGCGCGGTAATCGGGCTGGCAACGCTGAGCGTTGCTGGCTTTGCGCAACCGACCATTGATGGCACTCGCGACGCGCTGTACGGCAGCGCGATTGTGGTGCAGGACACGCAGACGGGCTTTGGCGATAGCAATCTCGGACAGGTGGACTACGCGAACGGCTCCGAGCTGGACGCCGCCTACGCCTATGTGGACATGACCGGGCAGGTGCTGTACCTGTTCCTCGCGGGCAACCTGGAATCGAACTTCAACAAGCTGGAAATCTTCTTCGACACGGTTGCGGGTGGGCAGAATCGCCTGCGCGGGGACAACTCGGGTGTGGACTTCAACGGTCTGAACCGCATGGGCGATGATGGCAGCGGCAACGGGCTGACCTTCGACTCGGGATTCGAAGCGGACTACTGGATTGGCGTCACCGGCGGCGGTTCACCCTACGCGCTCTATGCTAACTGGGCGCAACTGCTGACTGGTGGCGGCGGTCCTGGCTATTATCTGGGCACAACAGGTGCGGCTTCGGATGGAACGCTCAGCGGCGGCACCAATCCCTACGGCATTCGCGTCACCATCAACAACAGCAACACAGGGGGTGTTGAAGGCGGTTCGGGGCTGGCGTCAGGGGACGGCTCGCTGGTGACCACCGGCGTGGAGCTGGCAATTCCCTTCGGCGCGATTGGCATCACGGGTGCCACTACCATCAAGGTTAGCGCCTTTATTAACGGCGCGGGGCACGACTTTGTGTCCAATCAGGTGCTGGCGGGCATTGGCGGCGGCGGTAATCTGGGTGAGCCGCGCAATGTGAACTTCGGCAACATCGCTGGCGACCAGTTCTTCTATGTGGTGGTGCCGGAGCCAGCCTCGCTGATCGCGCTGGGCACGGGTCTGATGGGGCTGCTCGCCCTGCGCCGTCGCCGCGCCTGAGGCTTTTCCCCTACCCCCACTCCCCACCCTCCCCCTTCCATCAGAAGGGGGAGGGTCTCTTTCTATCAGCGAGTATGCACCATCAGGTTGCCGCCTGCCAGTGTGCCCCACGCGCTATAGACGAGGTTGTTCGCGTCGTCATAGACCCAGAGCATGAACATGTCGCTGGTGCCGGGCGTGCCCCCATCCCAGAGGGCGACCCAGAAGCGATAGTCGCCACTGCCGTTCAGAGTCGCCCGCCCACTGAAGTAGCCCTCGCTGGGGTTAGGCACATAGACCCAGTCGATGACGAACGACTTCAGGTTGAGTTGCCAGCCGTGGTCCTGATATTCGAGGCTGCCACGCAGACTGCCGTTGCGCTGAACCTGCGCCACGAAGCCGAAGGTTTGTCGCTCGCCTCCTAACTCCAGCCAGCCGCCCCCTGTGATGAAGCCCGAGGCGTCAGGCTGATATGCCGTGACAATCATCACCTGCTGGCGGTCCGAGCCGTCGCTGACCGCCCACACGGTAAAGGTATCAGCAAAGGGCGGTGACCACGACCATGAAACGCTGCCATCGGCGGACACAGGCATCGGACTGGTGTAATAGACGCGGTTACCATGCGAATCGTACACCTCAAACTGAACAGTGGATGCGCCGTTAACGACGCTGAACTGGAAGTCGATGGGCGTGCCCACAGCAACAGGTTCCGTCGAGCCACCCTGTCCATCCCCAACGACGCCCGTCGCTGTGCCAGCAGAAAAAGCGCCTTGCAAAAGTGCAGCGCTAACCAGCCAGAAGGCTATCAGCTTGCTTGTCATCGTTTGTCCCTCCCTACGGTTCTCTATTCCACAGTCGACCATCGCCTTTACCAGCCGAATTACCGAATCGGAGACCAGAGACGGCGCTGGCTGGGTACAATCTGGCTATGGTCAGGGTCGGCATTATCGGGCTGGGCACGATGGGGCGCCAGCACGCGGAAGCCTATCAGCAGATGGACGATGTGCAGATCAGCGTGGTGTATGACCATCACCTCGAACGCGCGGAGGCGTTCGCCCAGGAGTTCGGCGCAACGATGGCTCGCAACATAGACGAGTTTTTGCAGGGCTGTGAGATCGTGGACATCTGCACGCCCACCTACCGGCACGCTGAGCATGCCCTGGCGGCGATTGAGGCGGGCAAGGCGGTGGTGTGCGAGAAGCCGCTCGCCCGCACCCTGCAGGAGTGCGAGCGCATCGTGGAAGCCGTGCGCCAGCACAACACGCTCTTTATGCCCGCCCATGTGTTGCGATTCTTCCCTGAATACCGCACCGCGCACCAGATGGTGAAAGCGGGCGCGCTGGGCACAATCGCCGCCGTGCGCATGCGACGCGGAGGCGACTTCCCGCTCACCAAAAGCGACTGGTACGCCGACTTCGACAAGAGCGGCGGCATCATTATGGATTTGATTATCCACGACCTCGACTGGGTGCGCTGGACGCTGGGCGAGGTGGAGCGCGTCTATGCCCGATCGCTCACCTTCCGCAATCTGCCCCATCTGGACTACACGCTGGTGACGATGCGCCTGCGCAGCGGCGCGATCGCGCATATCGAAGGCACATGGTGCGATCCGAGCGGCTTTCGGGTGAGCTTCGAAATCTGCGGCGATGCGGGCATGGTCGAGTACGACTCGGCGCAGATGGTCGCCCTGCGGGTGGCACGCCGCGTCGAGGGTGGTCAGGCGGGCGGCGTGGAGGTGCCCGAAAGCCCCGCCGTGCAGAACCCCTACTATCTGGAGCTGCGCCACTTCATCGATTGCTACCGCACGGGCAATCCGCCCGAGATCAGCGTCGAGGACGGCTTCGAGGCAGTTCGGCTCACGCTCGCCGCCATCGAATCGGCACGCACGGGCAAAGTGGTGCGACTCTGAGCGTTCAGGGAGGGACACACGATGAAGGTGAAAGTGGGCATAATGAGTTTTGCACATCTGCACGCCGATAGTTATGCGCACTGCCTGGTGAGCAATCCGCGCGCGGAGTTTGTCGGGATTGCCGATCACGACCCGCAGCGCGCCCGGCAGAAAGCCGGGCAGTATGGCGTGCAGGCGTTCGATAGCTACGAATCGCTGCTGGCGTCCGATGTGCAGGCAGTGATTATCTGCTCGGAGAATGTGAAGCATGCGCCGCTCGCACAGATGGCAGCCGCGGCGGGCAAGCATATCTTATGCGAGAAGCCATTAATGACGCGCCTGGAGGATGGTCAGGCGATGCTGGCGGCGGCGCGCGCGACAGGCGTGCAGCTCTTCACCGCTTTCCCCTGCCGATTCAGCCCTGCGTTCCAGCAGTTGCGGGCGATGGTGCAGGCGGGCGAGATTGGCGACCTGCTGGCTCTGCGCGGCACTAATCGGGGCGTGAACCCCGGCGGCTGGTTCAACGACCCTGAGCTGGCGGGCGGCGGCGCAATGATGGATCACACCGTGCATGTCGCCGACCTCATGCGCCTGCTCATAGGGCAGGAAATCACTGAAGTGTACGCCGAGACGAACAACTTGATGTATCACGGCAACTTCGATGACACGGCGATGCTGACGCTCACCTTTGAGCGGGGCATCTTCGCCACGCTCGATTCGAGCTGGTCGCGCCCGCGCACCTTCCCCACCTGGGGCGATGTAACGCTCGCTGTGTACGGCACGCGCGGCGTGATCGAGATGGACATGTTCGCCCAGTACCTGCGCCACTATGACGACCGCGCAGGGCGCATCCGGCAGGTGTTCTGGGGCGACAACATCGACGCGCTGATGATCGACGAATTTTTGCGGGCGGTTGCGGGCGAGTCCGCGCCGACGCTGGCAACGGGCGACGATGGCTATCGCGCCGCCGCGGTTGCCATTGCGGGCTACGAATCGGTTCGACGGGGCGAACCTGTGCCCGTCACCTATAATCGGGAGCAGTGAAAGCGATGGAGAACCAGTGTATCAACCTGCGCGAGCGGTTACCCCGAATCACCATTCCTTTAGCCGGGGGCGACCCCGAAGTGGTGGTGGACCTGCAGGCGATTCTGAATCGGGTCTATCAGGAAGGACGCTATCCGCTCCTACTGGATTACACTGCCAATCCGCCTGTTGAGCTGCCCCCCGACGATATGGAATGGCTCGATGCCCTGCTGAAAGAGAGGGGCTTGCGCCCGAAGTAGGGGGGGGTACACTCGAACTATGGCGACGGTTCAGGTCGGCTCGGTGCGAATCGGGGATGGCAGGCTCGCGCTCATCGCAGGTCCCTGCGTGATTGAGAGCCTGGAGCTGTGCCAGCAAGTGGCGGGCACGCTCGCTGAAACCTGCGCACGGCTCGGCATGCCCTACATCTTCAAAGCCTCGTTCGATAAGGCGAACCGCACCTCGCACCAGTCGTTTCGCGGCTGCGGGCTGGAGCGCGGGCTGGAAGTGTTATCGCGCATTCGGCAGGAGTTCGGCGTCCCCGTCACGACCGATATTCACGAAAGCTGGCAGGCGGAACCCGTCGCGCAGGCAGTGGATCTGCTGCAAATCCCCGCGTTTCTGTGCCGGCAGACCGATTTACTGCACGCGGCGGCGCAAACGGGCAAGCCCGTGAATGTCAAAAAGGGTCAGTTTCTGGCGCCGTGGGACGCGGGCAATATCGTGGCGAAGTTGCGGGCGTTCGGCGCGGCGGGCATCCTGCTCACGGAGCGCGGCACCAGCTTCGGCTACAACACGCTGATTGTGGACATGGCGGGTCTGCCCGTGTTGCGATGGTTCGATGTGCCGGTGGTGTTCGATGCCACCCACAGCGTTCAGCGTCCGGGCGGCGCAGGTCAGCAGTCAGGCGGGGATCGGGAGGCGATTGCGCCGCTGGCGCGGGCAGCCGTCGCGGTCGGCATCGACGCGCTCTTTATGGAGGTCCACCCCAACCCCGAAAGCGCGCTCTCCGACCCTGCCACGCAATATCCGCTGGATCAGGTGGAGCCGCTGCTGCGAACCCTGCTCGCGTTGCACGCCGTTGTGCAGGGAGGCTGATGCCCATTGCTCAAACTGTGGCGACCACCCGTACAGATCGATCTGGTCGAGCCGTCGGAGGAGGAGGCGTTCCTGCGCCTGATCTGTCAGGGCTTCGGCTTCGATTTGGCGACCGCGCGCCCCTATTTTTACAACGACCCGTACTATCCTCACAATCAGCGGTGGGGCTTGTGGGTGGGTGAGGGTTCCACGCGCGTGCTGGTGTCGATACTGACCGCTATCCCGCTGCAGATGTGGATTGGTGAGAATCGGGTTCCCTGCATGGGGATTGCAGGTGTGGTGACGCATCCGCACTATCGGCGGCGGGGCTATGCACGGCGATTGCTGACCGCTGTGCTGAACGCGCTGAACCAGCAGGGGGTTGCGGGCGCCGCGCTGCAGGCGTTCGATTTCGAGTTCTATCGTCCGCTGGGCTGGGAGGTGGTCGGGATGCTGACGCGCGTGCGCATCCCGCCACGCCTGCTGCCCCCCTTCGCGCCCGATGGTGTCCGCTGCGCGACCGAAAGCGATTACCCCGCGATGCGCCAGCTTTACAATCAGCAGGTGATACCCACCACCGGGCGCCTGCATCGGGACGATCTGCGCTGGGACTACCTGCTGTGGAACTTCCGCCACAAGCTGGTGTACGCGCCCGAATCGCGGGTGGAGGGCTACCTGATTTATGACTTCGTAGACTCAGGCTGGGTACTGCGCATCCGCGAGCTGGTGTGGGGTACGGAGCGGGCATGTCGCGCCCTGATTGGCTGGCTCGCCGCCAACGAGGAGCATGTGCGTCAGGTGGAGTTCAGCGGCACGCCCGACGAACTGCAGCGCCTCCCGCTCACCGGCTGGACATCGGCGCACCGCAATCCCGACGAGCCGTTCCTGCGCTGGGAGGTGATGCCAGGCTTCATGTGGCGCGTGGTGCATGTCGAAAACCTGCTGCAGAGCCTGCTCGCGGCGCGCCCCTCGGATAGCGGCGACGCCTTCTGCCTTGCGCTGAACGACCCGCAGATTGAAGCGAACAGCGGTGTCTACACGCTGCGGGCGTGTGCAGGGAGCGGCTGGCGCGTGGAGCGCGGTGCGCGGGAGCGGTTGCCGCTGGTGCGTGTTGAGCCGCGTGCGCTCGCGCTGCTCACGATGGGCACCTTCAGCGCGAGCGAACTCGCCGCCCGCGAGCTGCTTGAAGCCCCTTCCGACCTGCTGACCACGCTGGACGCCCTCTTCCCCACCCGCGCGCCCTGCCTGCGCCCAATAGACTACTTTTAGAGCGCTCGTGTCGTCCACACAGAGTGTTAGCACAGGACACGCTCGCACCAAAACCATCAACTTCTCTGCACCGCCACACGCGATGTCTGTCGCAACGATGCCAGACCCCACAGTACTATCACACCATATATCAGGCAGCTGCCATAGCCCCAGTAGTCGCCCCACCTTACATAGAGGGTTTGCGCCGTAGAGCAGCGGATAGAATGCGTCAGCACATACGGATGCCCACGCGGTGCTTCCCAGCGTTTGCCCAGGGGGTTGAAAAAGCCGCTGATCCCCACCGTTGAGGCGCGCACCACCCACCGCCGTGTTTCTATGGCTCGCACGATACAGTAGTCGGCATACTGTTCCCGCAAGCCCGCTCCCAATAACCAGCGGTCGTTGGTCATCGCCACCAGCCACTGCGCCCCATCGCGCACTAACTGCGCCGCAATCCAGCCGAACAGATTCTCATAGCAGAAGAGCGTGCCCACAGGAGGCTCCGCTCCCAGTCTGATGGCGCGCACCCGCTCGCCGCATTGCAACGAGCGTCGCACAACGCCCAGCACTTTCAGCCACTCCGCGATTGGCGCAGCAGGCGAATATTCGGTAAACGGCATCAGCTTTACTTTGTCGTAGAAAACGCACGAACCAGCAGGCGCTACTCCCAGCGCACTATTGAAACCTTGCTCCCCTTGCTGGCGACTGACCCCAACAATCACATAGAGTGTATACGCACGGGACCACTCCTGCCATCGCCGTATGCGGTCTTGATCCAGCAAGCGTGACCAGAAGTAAGTTTCAGTTGACTCGGGCAATATTGCCCAGCGCGCTCCTGCTCGACGCGCCTGATCAAGCAGCCGATCAATGCTCGAATCGTGTAGCTGGGCAGAAAACAGCACACGCGGTGCATCATATTCGGGCTGAATGGCTGCCACACGGATGGATGCGCCCTGCATGGTGGCGCGCACCAGCCACAAGAGCCAGTTGCTGACCCCCACCCACAGCACAAGCAGCCCGACGGGAGCAATCCAGGCGCGAATACTCGCTCGTCCGATTGCCTGCGCTATCAGCGCGTTCCAGAGCATCAAAAGCCATTCCACCAGCCAGATGCCGCCCAGCTCCGCAGGTTGCAGCAGCAACGGGTAGCGTGTCAGCGGCAGAGCCAGCATCGCCCACGGAAAGCCCCAGATACCCAAACTCCGTAGCCAGCCGATACCCACCCACGCGGACGCCGCGCCGATTGCCCAACCAATCCCTGCCTGAGGCAGGCATCCCACCAGCCAGCCGAACAGCGCACACCAGCTGGCGTACCATATCAACACCATCACCCACGCTATGCCCGCCGCCCACTCTGCCTGTGCCTGCTGTGCAAAAGTCGGCAGCGCCCACCCGCTTTGAACCGCCGCGAAAATCAGCCCCCAGCCAAATGCCGTCCATACCCGATGGGAACCATGCACCCTCTGGAGAACCTTTAGCCAGATGGCTGGCGCTATCCCCAGCAGCCACCACGCATTCACGGGCGCGAACGCCAGCGCTGTCGCAACGGCGCTCGCTATCCAGAGAAGCTCTGTAGATCCCCTTAGACCCCTACTCGCAGTTGCCCGAGAGATACCCAACACCTCCTGGTGAACGATTCGGACAGTGCCAGCACGCCTCGCCACGCCTATCCCGCCGCACAAGCCCGATTAACATGTCCTCACAATAGATTCCACCTCGATAGTACGCTGATCGCTCAATCAAGCAGTATTGTGCCACCTCGACCCCATCTGCCTGTCGGTGCCGTCCGTATCCCTGTCGTGCCTTCCACGCCTTGCTATGCCCATCGGCGAGCGTCACTACAACCTGCTCATTATGTCGCCCCTGTATAAAGGGACGCAGGTTCGGCAAGCCCGTGATACTGCCATCGTAATACAGCACCGTTTCCGCAGGAAACTCCACCTGTGCGCTGGAAACGGGCGGATGAAAATCACCCAGCAGCGCACCTGTTTCGATCAAGCACCAGTTCGCCATATAGCTGCTGTGCCGAAAGCCCATCGCCGGACACAGCGACGCCAGACGGCTCATCACTCCCTCCACATCCAGGGGATTTGGATCTGAAGGACACTTCACGATTTCCTTATCTTTCACATAGGGCACCAGCGCATGATAGAGCGTGAAGAAGCAGGGCTGTCCGTTATGTGTGCTAAAGTAGGCTGCCAGCGGATAGGTATCGTCCGAATCGGCAAGATACATCTGGGTGCTTTGCGCCAGCTGGCGCAGCTGAGTAATGCAGCGAGTAGCGCGCCCTCTTTCCCGGACGGCGGCAAAAACGGGATACAGCAAGGCAGCCAGCAGCGAGATGATGCCCAGCACCACCAGCAGTTCCACCAGCGAGAACCCTGCGCGTTTCATTTTCGTCTCTGTCGCCAGTAAAGATACCCTGCAGCGGCGAAAAAGATCATTGCGGGAGCAAACAGCCATGGCGAATAGCGTCGGCGCGGCGACTCGGGCGCCAGCAGATAGCCCTGCTGAAATGCCAGGCGTTTCAACTCTTCTTCCGTCGGCAAACGCCCCTGCCAAAGATAGTTGACTGAACTTCCTAACCGCCGATCTTCCACTCTTGTCCCCAATGGTAGATCCAAAGCCACCGCATCACTAAGTAGCTTAATACTGACGAGCCTGTAATGTGAGCGAATCATATAACCTCCACTTGAACTATCAGCGCGATACTCAATCTCAGCAGGAATACTTAGTCCATCGATCTTTTTAATCTGCACTGTGCGAAACTGGCTGCGCTGCCACTTATTAGCCGCCCTCAGAGGTCTCAGAACCTCCAATTCTAAAATCAGCGCATCGGGCTTGCGCAGCTCCACACGAAGGGTAACATCGGGGTCTCCCTCTGCTGCTTGTGGATCATAATGACGAGCTTTGATTCTACCAACCATTATCCATCGGTGGGCACGCTCTTCTATCCGCTCCCACTGAACACCATAAAGCTTAGAAACATCTAAACCTATAGTGAAAACACCTCGTTGGTTACACACCTCTTGACAGATGAAACCTGACACCTGCGGGTTACTATAAAGGTTCTGCAGCTTGCTCATTCCTATCACAGCACCCATCTGCGCGCGCGCCAACGATTGGTTACTTTGAGTAAATTCCATGTCTGGTTCCATCAGGGCATTGACATCTTCGCCAAGATAACAGCTTGATGTCGTCGTGATATTGCCAGTATTCTTATCCAGATTAAACTGGATAGTATTGCCCTGTTTCGTACGATGGTCCATTCCTTGCAGGGGACGCTGAGTCACTTTGACAGCCCTTGCGGCACGAAATATTTCCAGAATGTATTGCGATCGGCTCTGATAGCGGTGTGGTTGAAAAATATCGTGTTGAGTTTCCACTATAAAGGTGATATAATGATTATGGTAAAAATGTTCACGCTGCTGGAGAGCATGAGCAAGTTCCGCTGGCAAGGAATCTGCCCATGCTCCCAGCAGTATCAACCATACAAATAAAATCATTATTATGCGCATGATTATCTTTACCTCATTTTATGGGCATGGTGTGCAGACATCTTTGGGTCGCAGCTCCGTTCGGCTCAAGGTCGCCATTGCTCGTACCTCTTCTGTCTCTGTAGCTCACTCCATCCCTGAACCCCATTTCAACCCCCTATGGGCGAAACTTTTTCCTTCTACTTCTGGAGAAATTGCTAATCAGGCACCTCTATCAATCCCCACCGAATCGCACACAGCAGCGCCCGATGCAGACTGTGCCGCCCTAACTTGGTGTAAATGTGGCACAGGTGCTTTTTGACCGTCGCTTCGGTCAGGCACAACTCTGCGGCAACCTCCGAAAGGCGGTCATACTTCGCACAGGCTTGCAGAACGCGCTGCTCACTCGGTGTCAGCAACTGGCTATCTATAATCACTGCATCAGGATGCTCCTCCTGACAGCTTACGCAGGTGCAGGTCAGGTCAGGCAGAGTGCGCAATTGATGACGCAAATAGGCTTCTACAAGTGGATCGCGTGTTAGCAGAATGACCTGGAGGGGTTGTGGGCTGTCAGAATCGTTGTCAGGCGCCAGGTTGTTCAAAGGACCAGCTTTCTCAATCAGGCTCAGCGCCGATAGCGTGCGCAAGCGCTCACGCAGGCGGGTCTCGATGGAGGGATGGCGTGCCCAGACAAACACCTTGACAGTTTTCATGGTGCCCCCCCACCGCGCGTGCTGGATTGGTTCACTGACTGGGGGCATCGCGCCCTATATCGAGATAGGTTACCAGCCACAGCGATGCTCGATAATCTGCGCAGAGACATCGTTGTCCTCCTGTATAATAGAGAATACGCCTTTGGGTTATGCGATTCCTGCTGGTGGCTTGAGGTGCCGACCGATAGAGTTCTGAAATGCAACAGGCGCAGGCGACAGTCAGGTAGAACAGTCAGGTAGAATAACCAGCGGGTGAACGGCGATGGGGTGCCGAATCATCGGCTGGCTGATTTTTGCCGGGCTGACGGGCACGCTGTGGGCGTTAGCGATGGCGCAGGAGAATCGCGCACCATTAGCCGCTGCGAGACAGCCGCGCGAGTGGCGTCTCCGCTTCCAGATACCGCGTGTCGCCAACCCGCTCTACTACTTTCCGCCAGGCTGTGTGGTGGACACCGCCACCGTACAGGTAATCGATGAGGTGAGCCAGCATGGGTTTCGGCAGGTGGATGAACACCCCCAGCGCGGGGAGTTCTGCCTGCGCTCCAATCGGATTGTGTTCAGCCCTGCCGATTCGGGTAAGGCGGTAGTGATTACCTTCCGTGCGACCTCGAAGCGGGTGCTGGTGCTGACGCCGGTCAACCTCTCGCCGCTCGCCTATCTGAGCGAGACGGCGCGGCAGCAGATCGAGCAGGAGCTGACCCACCGCGGCTATGAGCTGATCCCCGAATCGGAAGCCGTCGCCATTTTGTCCGAGCGACGAATCAGCCCTGACTGGCTCCTGCTCGCGGCTCATCGGGACACCGTGCCCAAAGTCGCCGAGCTGGCGAAGGCGATGGGTTTCGACATGCTCGTGGTGGTGGCGGTGAAAAGCCACACGAATCGGGAGCGGCGTTATGAGCTGATTGTGCGACGCGACCCCGATGGGCGCACGCGCGATGTGGAGACCTATCCCTACTGGCTCTATGAGACGCGCACCGATTGCGACCTGGTGCTGTACGATGGCGCGACGGGGCGCGTTTTAATGAGGCGCTCGCTCAGTGATAAGGAGTTCGACAGGGGACGCAAGTTGCGCAAACGGATGCTGACCAATCTCATCCAGACCGCCTTCCGCGACTTCTTCAGGGACAGCGAGTCGCCCGCCGTGCCAGTTCCCCGCTCCATGACCCGCCGCGCCCACTGATTTATAAAACGCCATCGGGTATAATCGATGCCAGCCCGCCACAATTTGTGGCACAGGGAGGCAGACGAAAACGATGGGAGTCAGGCGAAAAACGGCAAAACCTGCAGGGGAGGAACCGCAACATATTGAGGCGACACTCGACACCGAAGGCGTCGAGATTATCGAGGACGCGGGCAACGGACTGAGCGGCGTGGTGGAAGGCGAATACACCGCCCAGCAACTCACTGTGCTCAAGGGGCTGGAAGCGGTGCGACGCCGACCCGCCATGTACATCGGCGACACCGGACCGCGCGGACTGCACCACCTGTTCGTGGAAGTGCTGGACAACTCGGTCGACGAAGCGCTCGCCGGCTATTGCGACCACATCGATGTGATTCTGCACGCCGACCAGAGTGTGTCGGTGATCGATAACGGGCGCGGCATCCCCGTCGACATCCATCCCGAAGTGGGTCTGCCTGGCGTGGAAGTGGTGATGACCATGCTGCATGCGGGCGGCAAGTTCGGCGGCGGGGGCTATCGCGTGTCAGGCGGTCTGCACGGCGTGGGCGTCTCGGTCGTGAACGCCCTCTCCGAATGGCTGGAGGTGGAAGTGGCGCGCGACGGCTTCCTCTACCGCCAGCGGTTCCAGCGCGGCACGCCCGTCACCCCGCTCCAGAAGGTCAAACCCACCAGCAAACGCGGCACAAAGGTCACCTTTCTGGCGGACCGCGAAATCTTCGGCAACTACCGCTATGACCCTGCCCTCTTCATCAAGCGCATCCGGGAGCTGGCGTACCTGAACCCGAATGTGATCTTCACCTTCACCGACGAGCTGAACGGCAAGCCGAAGCAGGTGTTTAAGTATACGAAAGGCATCGCCGCGCTGGTGGAGGCGCTCAACGAGAACAAGGACCCCATCCACAAAGTGGTCTACTTCCGCAACGCGCGCGAGGACACCGAAGTGGAGGTCGCCCTGCAGTATCACACGGGCTATCAGGAGACGCTGCTCTCCTACGCGAACAACATCCACACGGTGGAGGGCGGCACGCACCTGACCGGCTTCAAGACCGCGCTCACGCGCGTGATCAATCAGTACGCTCGCAAGGCGGGACTGCTCAAAGAGAAGGACCCGAACTTCACGGGCGACGATGTGCTGGAAGGGCTGACCGCCGTGATCGCCGTCAAGCTCCTGCACCCGCAGTTCGAGGGTCAGACCAAGACCAAGCTGGGCAACCTGGAGGTGCAAGGGCTGGTCAACTCCATCGTGGGCGAGGCGTTCAGCGACTATCTGGAGCGCAACCCCTCCATCGCGCGCAAGATAGTGGAGAAGGCGCTCACGGCACAGCGGGCGCGCGAGGCGGCTCGCCGCGCCGCTGAACTGGTCAAACGCCAGAGCGCACTCGATAGCGGCTCGCTGCCGGGCAAGCTCGCCGACTGCACCGAGCGCGACCCCAGCAAATGCGAGCTGTTCCTCGTGGAGGGCGACTCGGCGGGCGGCTCCGCCAAAATGGGACGCGACCGCCGATTCCAGGCGGTGCTGCCCCTGCGCGGCAAGATTCTGAATGTCGAAAAAGCCCGCATCGATAAGGCGCTCGAAAACGAAGAAATCCGCGCGCTCATCACCGCGCTCGGCACCGGCATCAGCATCGACACCAGCAACAATAACGGGGGCGAATCGGATAGCCGATTCGATATTTCTAAACTGCGCTACCATCGCATCGTGCTGATGACCGATGCCGATGTGGACGGCGAGCATATCCGCACGCTGCTGCTGACCTTCTTCTTCCGCTACATGCGCCCGCTGATCGAGCGGGGACACATCTACATCGCCCGACCACCCCTGTTCCGCATCCGCGTGGGCAAAGATGAGCAATACTATGCGCAGGACGAGCAGGAGCTGGAGGCGATCCTGAAGCGCATCAAAAAGAAAAATGTGCAGGTGACGCGCTTCAAGGGGCTGGGCGAGATGAACGCCGAAGACCTCGCCGACACCACCATGAACCCCGAAAAGCGCGTGATTGTGCAGGTTCAACTGGAAGACGCGATGGAAGCCGAGCGCATCTTCAGCACGCTGATGGGCGACAAGGTCGAACCCCGCCGCCAGTTCATCGAAGAACACGCCCGCGAAGTCACCGACATCGACTGGCACTTCTGAGGTTCGATATGATCAGCGAGGGTCAACTATGGCGAAGGTCACAACGCGCGAGGAGCTGATAGAACGATTGCGGAGTGAACTACCGTACCTTTCGGAGCAGTTCGGCGTCGCACGCATCGCTATCTATGGTTCCTTCGCACACGGCACACCCCGCTCCGATAGCGATGTCGATCTGGTTGTGGAACTCAGCCGACCACTGGGATTTGAGTTCGTCAACCTTGTTGATTACCTGGAACGCGCTCTGGCCCGCGCCTTCCGATGGACCATCGATGAAGGCATGCGCGATCTGGGCACGCTGGGTGGTGCCGAAAAGCGAAGCCCGTGGCGTATCTGCCAACGGCAATGTAATCGTCAGCGTCGGAGCTGGCAAAAATGGAGCCACGGGGCGAATCGAAGCCTTCCTGCTGGATACCTGGCGCTCCGGTGATACCAACGGCGACGGCTGTGTGGACGACGCCGACCTGCTGACGGTGCTCTTTAACTTCGGGAACGGCTGTTAGTCCAGAAGGCGAGTCAACGAAACACATGGGCAGGACTCGCGCCCGCGGGCGGAGAAACCCGCTGGTATGAGAGAGCGAGCCTTTTTATTCGGAATCGCGTTTCTCGCGTGCGTTTGTGCATGGGCGTCTATCGAGAGCAGGGGCACAGTTTCCGTGCCCCCTTCCGCCGAGCTGTTTAAAAACCTGCGCTGGCGCAATATCGGTCCAGCAAACATGGGCGGGCGTGTCACCGATATCGAGGGCGTGCCCGGCAATCCCCGCGTGGTCTATGTGGCAACGGCGTCCGGTGGGCTGTTCAAGACCACCGATATGGGCATCACCTGGACACCACTGTTCGACGAGCAGGAGACGCTCTCCATCGGCGATATCGCCCTCGATCCGCAGAACCCCGACATTATCTGGGTGGGCACGGGCGAGGGCAACCCGCGCAACAGCGTCTGCATCGGCGCGGGCGTCTATAAATCGACCGATGGCGGCAAAACCTGGCAGTTTCTGGGTCTGCGCGAAACGCGCCACATCACCCGCATTATTGTGCATCCCCGCGATTCGAACACCGCCTGGGTCGCCGCGCTGGGGCACGCCTTCGGACCCAACGAGGAGCGCGGCGTCTTCATGACCACCGACGGCGGCAAAACCTGGCAGAAGGTGCTGTATATCGACGAGCATCACGGCGCCGCCGACCTGGACATCGACCCACTGAACCCGAACATCCTCTATGCCGCCATGTGGCGATTCGAACGCAAGCCGTGGACCTTCACCAGCGGCAGCGAAAAAGGCGGCGTGTTCCGCTCCACCGATGGCGGGCGCACCTGGAAGAAGCTGGAGAACGGGCTGCCCAAACTGATGGGGCGCATCGGGGTCAAGGTCGCGCCCAGCAACCCGAATGTGGTCTATGTGATTGCCGAGTCGAACGATGGCGTGCTGTTCCGCTCCGATAATCGCGGCGAGAGCTTCGAGCGCGTCTCCACCGAGACCGCCATCGTCTCGCGCGGCTTCTACTACACCGACATGCGCGTTGACCCGAAAGACGAGAACCGCCTCTACTTTCTGGCGGCCAGCTTTCGGGTCTCCATCGATGGTGGGCGCACCTCCACGCCGATTGCCAACCGTGTGCATAGCGACCATCACGCGCTCTGGATCGACCCCACCAATCCCAACTTTCTGTGGCTGGGCAACGACGGCGGAATCGCCTTCTCGATGGATCGCGGGCGCACATGGGATGTGGTCAGCAACCTGCCGCTGGGACAGTTCTACCAGATTCACCTGAGCAACGAGTCGCCCTTCTATCGCGTGGCGGGCGGACTGCAGGACAACGGCAGCTGGGTCGGCTTCGTGCGCACCAAAGAGGGCGGCATCGTGAACGAACACTGGCAGATGGTCAGCTTCGGCGATGGATTCCACTGCGTCATTCACGCCGAAAACCCGAACCTGATCCTCAGTGAGTCGCAGGGCGGCAATCTCTACCGCACCGATCTGGCGACGGGCATCCAGCTGGATATCAGCCCCCAGCCGCGTCGCAACGACGGCGGTCCCGTCGGGGAGCTGAAGTACCGCTTCAACTGGAACACGCCGATTGTGCCCAGCCCACACGACCCGAACACCGTCTATGTGGGCGCCAATGTGGTCTTCAAGTCGACCGACTTCGGGCTGACCTGGACGCCCATCAGCCCTGATCTGACCACCAACGACAAGAACAAGCAGAAAGATGCGGGCGGTCCCGTGTGGGTGGAGAACACGACCGCCGAATATCACTGCACGATTATCAGCATTGCCGAGTCGCCCGTGCAGGCGGGGGTCATCTGGGCAGGCACGGACGATGGCAACCTGCAGGTGACCTTCGATGGCGGGCGCACATGGCGCAATCTCACACCGAATGTGCCCGACCTGCCGCCCAGCTCGCCTGTCTCCCATATCGAGCCGTCGCGCACGGGGGTTCAGGTCGCCTATGTCGCGTTCGACCGCCACATGCTGGACGACTACAAGCCCTACCTCTACAAGACGACCGATGGCGGCAAAACCTGGCGCAAGATCACCAGCGGCTTGCCTGACGAGGCGTACATCTTCGTGGTGCGCGAAGATCCAAAAAACCCGAACCTGCTCTTTTGTGGCACGGAGCGCGGGCTGTTCGTCTCGTTCGATGCGGGTGAACAGTGGCAGCGGCTGCCGGGGCTGCCGCCCGTGCGCGTGGACGACATCCAGATTCATCCGACGGAGCATGATCTGGTGGTGGGCACGCATGGGCGCAGTATCTGGGTGCTGGACGACATCACGCCGCTGCGCGAGATCAGCGCGGAGGTGTTGCAGAAACCTGCCTATCTGTTCACGCCGCGCGTGGCGTGGCGCTACTCGACGCGCTTCGCCCGCTATGGTCGTGGCGACCGCCCCCTCGTCGCACCGAACCCGCCCGCAGGCGCAATGCTCACCTTCTACCTGAAGGAGAAGCCCCAGCAGGGTAGCCTGCGCATCCAGATTCTCGACTCGCAGGGCAAGGTGCTTCAGGAGCTGCGTCGCCTGCCGCAGGAGCCAGGCATCCATCGCGTGGAGTGGAACCTGCGCATGCGGGTCAGCCCGCGCGACGAGGAAGAGACCCCCCAACCGCCCCCAGCAGGACGGCGTGGCGGCGCTCCAATAATGGGACCCCAGGTGCTGCCAGGCACCTATCGCGTGCGTCTGATGCTCGGCGACTATCAGCAGGAGCAAACGCTCACCGTGAAGGTGGAACCCGCGCTGGAGCCCTACCTCGCCAGTATGAAGGCAGGCTTCCAGTTCGCGCTGGAGACGCTCGATATGATTCGCCAGCTGGATCGGGCGATGCGCCTGCTCAATAGCGTCGAGGAGCAAATCAACAACCTGCGCCAGACCGCTCGCCAGCAGGACATTCGGCTCCCGCGCGAGCTGAACGAGCTGCTGACCGAGCAGGTCAAAAAGATCGACGAGCTTCAGGCGAAAGTGGAGAACCCGCAGACGGGACCCGCCTACTCGCGCGGTCCGCGCCTGCGCGCGCGACTCGGCTCGGTCTACGGCATGATGAGCAGCAACACGGGACCCACCGCCGCGCAGGTGGAGTTCTTCAACGAGGTCAAAACCGAGTGGGAGTCGGTCATCAGCGCGATGCGGGATTATCTGCGCGTGGAGGTGCCGAAGCTCAACGAGCAGCTGCGGGCGAACCGGCTACCCGAGCTAATGGTGAACCTGAGCGCGCTCGACTCGGCGGAGGAGTAGGTAGGGGCGTTCAGCGGAGGAGGAACAGGTAAGGGCGTTCAGCGGAGGAGGAGCAGGTAGGGGCGCACGGCCGTGCGCCCCTACCTACGCGCCGGCGAGCCACTCGCGCAGCTCGTCGATGGGGCGGGCGTGGCGCCAGCTGAGCGCGCCCACTCGCCGCCCATTCTGATAATAGGTGACCACACCCGCGCCGTCGGGCAGGTCGCCCTCGATGCGCATCTCCAGCTGGCTATCGATCAGCCCGACCGCCTCATATCGAATGCCGAACAGCTCGCTGTAGAACATCGGCAGGTGTTCGTAGGGTTGCGCCGCGCCCGCCATCGCCTGACCCGCATAGAAGCCGCTGGCAATCGCATGGTCTTCATGCTCGACGCGCGTTTCGATGCCCAGCGCGGCGTAGGGGAAGCAGGCGACATCGCCCGCCGCGTACACATCGGGGTGTTCCGTCTGGAAGAAGGGATTGACACGGATGCCGTCGGGCGTGGGCAGTCCAGCGGAGCGTGCCAGCTCATCGCGAGGTCGCACGCCCAGCCCCGCCACCAGCGCGTCGAACGCGAGCGTCTGCCCGCTGGACAGCCGCACCTGCCACCGCTCGCCCCGCTCCACCGCCTCAACCAGCACGCCAGTCAGCACCTCGACGCCCCGCTCGCGATAGAAGGCGTTCAGCCAGTCGCTGAGAATCGGGGGCAGCAGGCGAGCGCAGATGCCCGATTCGGGAAAGAGCATCGTGACGCGCCTGCCGCTGGCAACGAGCGCGGCGCCCAGCTCCGAGCCGATGTAGCCCCCGCCGATGATGCCGACATGCTCCGCGCTCTGAACCTGCTTGCGCAGGGCAAGGTAATCGTTCAGGGTGCGGAAGTAGAGAACACCGTCGGGCGCGTTCGGCAGGGTGCGCGGCGTGCAACCCGTCGCCAGCAGAAGCTTCTCGAAGCCCCACTCGTTGCCGCGCTGATCCAGCACGCGCTTTGCGCCCAGATCGAGCTGGACGACCCGCACCCCTGTGTGTACCTCCGCGCCCGCATCGGCGGTCGGCAGCCATACCTCATCGAGCGGCGTGCCGAACCAGAGCGCCTTGCTCAACATGGGGCGACGATAGGGCGGATGCGGCTCCTCGCTCAAAATCGCGATACGACCCGATTCATCGACGGCGCGAATGCCCATCACCGCCGCATCAGCTGCCAGCCCACCGCCAATAATCAGATAGCGATAAGTTTGCATTTTATTCTCCGTTCAGCAAGGGGCGCAGGAACTGCCCGGTATAACTCGCCTCAACGGTCGCCACATATTCGGGCGGTCCTTCGGCGACCACATAGCCACCCGCATCACCGCCCTCCGGACCGAGATCGATAATCCAGTCGGCGGTTTTAATCACATCGAGGTTATGCTCAATCACAATCACAGTGTTGCCCGCATCCACCAGTCGGTGCAGGACGCCGAGCAGTTTGCGCACATCTTCGAAGTGCAGCCCGGTGGTCGGCTCATCCAGGATATAGACCGTGTTGCCCGTGGCGCGTTTGCTGAGTTCGGTGGCGAGCTTGACGCGCTGGGCTTCGCCGCCAGAGAGGGTCGGCGCGGGCTGACCGAGCCGAATGTAGTCCAGCCCCACATCGTGCAGTGTTTTGAGCTTGCGGGCGATCGCGGGGAAGGGCGCGAAGAACTCCAACGCCTCCTCCACCGTCATCTCCAGCACATCGGCAATCGTCTTGCCCTTGAACTTGACCTCCAGCGTTTCGCGATTATAGCGCCTGCCCTTGCACACCTCGCAGGTTACATACACATCAGGCAGGAACTGCATCTCGATTTTGATCATGCCGTCGCCGCGGCACGCCTCACAGCGCCCGCCCTTCACATTGAAGCTGAACCTGCCGGGCGCATAGCCGCGAGCGCGCGCTTCGGGCGTGCTGGCGAACAGCTCCCGAATCATGTCGAACACGCCCGTGTAGGTCGCAGGATTACTGCGCGGCGTGCGACCAATCGGCGACTGATCAATATCGACCACCTTGTCCACCCATTCGAGTCCGTCGATGCCGTCGTGTTCGCCCCACACGCGCCGCGTGCCGTACACATGGTACATCAGGCGCGGGTAGAGCGTCTCCTGGATGAGCGTGCTTTTGCCAGAGCCGGAGACGCCCGTGACGCAGATGAACAGCCCCAGCGGGAAGCGCACGGTGATGTTCTTGAGGTTGTTGGCGCGGGCGCCTCTCAGAACGAGCCACTTATCGGGATGGGGCTGACGCCGCTGCTTGGGGATTTCTATCCGCCGCCGACCCGACAGGTACTGACCCGTGAGGCTATCGGGGCAGTTGATTACATCCTGCAGCGTGCCCGCGACCACCACCTGCCCCCCATGCTCGCCCGCACCAGGACCCAGATCGATAATGTAGTCGGCGGAGCGGATGGTCTCCTCATCGTGTTCGACCACAATCACGGTGTTGCCGAGGTCGCGCAGGCGCATGAGCGTCTGGATCAGCTTGCGGTTATCGCGCTGGTGCAGTCCGATGCTGGGTTCATCCAGCACATAGAGCACGCCCATCAGCCCGCTGCCAATCTGGGTTGCGAGCCGGATGCGCTGGGCTTCGCCGCCTGCGAGCGTGTTCGCTGCCCGATCGAGCGTGAGGTAGCCCAGCCCGACATCGAGCAGGAAGCCGAGCCGCGTGCGCACCTCGCGCAGGATACGCTCGGCGATCAGACGCTCGCGCGGCGTCAGGTGCTGTTCCAACTCGGCGAACCAGCGCGCGGCTTCCTCGATGCTCATCGCGGTGACCTCCGCGATGTTTTTGCCCGCGACCGTCACGGCGAGGCTTTCTGGCTTGAGACGCTTGCCCTCACAGGCAGGGCAGGGGCGCGTGGACATATACTGCTCCAGCTCCTGACGCACATATTCGCTCTCGGTCTCTTCGTACCGACGCTTCAGGATGTTGATGATGCCTTCGAACTCGGTGTCGATATACTTCACGCGCCCCCAGCGGTTGCGGATGGCGACGGTGATGTTGCCCTCCGTGCCGTACATCAGCGCGTGGAACTGTTCCTCCGTGAGGTTCTGCAACGGCGTGTCGATGGTGAATCCGAGCCGTTTGGCGACGCCTTCGAGCATGGCGAGCCGCCAGTCGGTCATCTCGCCGTCGCGCTTGACAAAAGGCAGCAGTGCGCCCTGCCGAATCGATTTGGAGCGGTCAGGCGCGATCAGGTCGGGGTCAAACTCCGTCTTGGTGCCCAGACCGCTGCATTCGGGGCAGGCGCCGTAGGGGCTGTTGAACGAGAAGCTGCGTGGCTCCAGCTCCCCCACGCTGATGCCGCAGTCGGGACAGGCGAAATGTTCGGAAAAGAGCAGCTCCGTGCCCGATTCGATGCGCTCCCCTGCAATCTCGATCATGGGCATCAGAAGTATACCCGCCGGGGCACGAATCTGCGCGGCTGCTGCAGGAGATAGCGCAGGGAGCGCGAATCGCAACGGGGTATGGAGGCGATTCGCTATTCGGCGCCGGGTCGGGCAGGCATTATTGGCAATCCCAGCGATTTATATGGTGGCACTGTGATTTCCTGCGCCATTCCGTTGCGTGCCCGTTGCACGCTTCAGCCTGCGGACCATCTCAGCTTCCAGTCGCCTGCCCGCACGCTGACACCCGACACGCTGGAGCATCAGGGAGACGAGTTCGACCTGTGTCGCGCCGCGCTGCGGGCGCTGGGCTACAGCATCGATACAGCGCGGTTCAGCCTGCGCATCGAAAGCGACATCCCGATGCAGTCGGGTCTGGCAGGCTCCTCCGCGCTGTTGACCGCGATAGTGGCATGCCTGCTCCATTATCGGCGCGAGATGCCCATCCCCCATCGGCTGGCGGAGTGCGTGCGCCAGATCGAAGCCCAGCACCTGCGGGTCACCTGCGGCTATCAGGACTTCTATATGGCGGTGTTCGGCGGTGTCAATCTGATGGAGTTTCGCGATAAGGAGGGGCTGGGGCGCGATGCGAACGAGCCGCTGGCAACGGTGGAATCGCTCGGTGGCTATTTGCGTGGGGTCACGCTCCCGCTCTGGCTGGCGACCACGGGCGGGCAGCGCTTTTCGGGAGCCGTGCATCGCTCCTTGCGCGAACGCTGGGAATCGGGCGAACGCGCCGTGATAGACGGCATGGCGCACATCGGGCGACTGGCACGCGAAGCCAAACGCGCCCTGCTGGAGCAGGAGTGGCAGACGCTGGGCGCGCTGATGAACGAGAACTACGCCGTCATTCACGCGCTGGGCGGCAGCAGCGAATCGCTCCATCGGCTGGTGCAGGTCGCGCTGGAGAATGGCGCACTGGGAGCAAAGCTGGCGGGCGCAGGCGGCGCCAGCGGCACCGTGATAGTGCTGACCCTTCAGCCCCAGCGCACGCTCGCCGCCCTGCAGAAGGTCGCCGAACAGATTATCCCCGTCGCCCCGCAGGCGCCCGGCTTGATGGCATGTTAGCCGCTCTACCCCTTGACAAGAGTGAAAATGCGGGTATAATCAGAGACACACTCTACACACGGAGGGTCTATGATGATGCACAAGGGAATGCTGTGGCTTATAACAGTAGCGCTGGTGGGAACGCTGATGCTGGCAGCACCAGCCCGTGCGCAAGAGACGAACCAGCAGGGCTATGCGGTGTACGCTGGTATCTTCCTCCCATCCAAGGAGTCGGTGCGCAAGGCGACCGAGGATGTGTGGTTCAGCGTCAACCTCACCTACAACTTCCAGACCAGCAAGCCGACTGAGTCGGGCTACTACTACGATCTGGGGGCGTTCGTAGGTTTCTACGGCACCAGTGATGCCCGCGTCATCCCCGTCGGACTGAGCTTCACGGGCTACCTCAACGAGCAGTTCTTCTACCGCGCGACTGCCGGGATCGGCTTCGCCAGCAATGGCGATGACAAGACTGGCTTCGACTGGTCGCTCGGCTTCGGCTACAACTTCAGCGCGGGCACCACACCGGTCGCCCTGTTCGTGGGCTATGGCGGTTTCGTGGACGGCGGCGACGACCTTCAGGGCTTCACCGTCGCGCTCCAGTTCCGCTTCTGAACCCCTGTAGCCCAATCCGCCAAAAAATCCCCCCACTGGCACCCCGATGGGGGGATTGACTGCATTCTGGAAGGAAGGTTACTCTCCATCCGATATAGACTCGTTGAAACGCCAAAAGCGGACAGCGGCTGCAGAACCCCGTAAAAAGACGGGAGGCAAAATCCGCGCTGAAACCCCGCCGGAGGACTTTTCGCCTGCCGACTACCGCTGAGTCGAAGGGCACTAACACACGCGGTATGCGGTAAAATAGTATGATAGCCCCGATCGCACGGGAGTGTAAGGAGGCGATGGTTATGCGCGTTGGCATTTTGACAGGTGGGGGCGACTGCCCCGGTCTGAATCCCGCGATACGGGGCGCAACGCTGCGCCTGATACGCGACGGTCATACACCTGTCGGCATCCAGCACGGCTGGCGCGGACTGGTGGAAGGCTGGACCGTCCCACTCAGCGTCGAGCGCGTGGACGAGATTATTCGGGAGGGCGGCACCATTCTGGGCACCTCCCGCACGAACCCGTTCAAGCAGGAGGGCGACCTCCAGCGCCTGCTGGAGAACTATCGCGCCCTTCAACTGGATGCCCTGATCGCCATCGGCGGGGAGGACACGCTGGGCGTCGCCAACCGCCTCTATCAGGAGCATCAGCTCCCTGTCGTCGGCGTGCCCAAAACGATGGACAACGATTTAAGCGGCACCGACTTCACCTTCGGGTTTGATAGCGCGGTCTCGGTCGCGGTGGAGGCGATGGACCGCCTGCGCGACACCGCCAAATCGCACACGCGGGTCATCGTGCTGGAGGTGATGGGGCGCCATGCGGGCTGGGTCGCGCTCTACGCGGGCATCGGTGGCGGCGCCGACTGGATTCTGATCCCCGAAGTGCCCATCGACCTCCAGGAGATGTGCGACTACCTGCGCCAGCTCTATGCCAGTGGCAAGCGCTACGCACTGGTGGTCGTCTCCGAAGGAGTGGAGCTGCCGTTTGAACATGACGGGCAGCCGATAGCCACCGACGACTTCGGGCATCCCGTGCTGCGCGAGCGCGCGGTCGGCGCCCGAATCGCCCAGAAAATCGAAGAGATAACAGGCTTCGAGACGCGCTATGCGGTCATCGGGCACATTCAGCGGGGCGGACCGCCGACAGTGTTCGATCGCGTGCTGGCGACGCGACTCGCGCTCAAAGCTGCCGAGCTGGTGCATGAACGCCAGTTCGGGCTGATGTCGGCATTGCGTGGCACCGAGATTGTGGCGATCCCGCTGGCGGAGGGGGTGCGCGCGCCGAAGTTAGTGCCGCGCGAATTCTATGAGCAGGCGCGACAGATCTTTCAGCGGATACAGTATCAGCCCGAACCACAGGGCAGCGGAACGCCGTAGGGGCACCCAGCTCTCCAGCGGGCGCGCCTGCAGCTCCGCCTCAATTGCCGGCACAACCGCGGGGTGATAGCGCGTGCCCGCACCTGCCTGCAACACGCGCAACGCCGCCTCATAGCCCTCCCGCTGAGCCTGCTCCATCAGGTCTGACAGCGCCGACAGCAGGTGCGCGCTCAGCGGGGCATCGGGCTGCTGCGCATAACTCACATGATGCAGGCGCACCAGCGGCGCCACCGCACTCAGTCCCGGAATCTGCTCCACCATCGCCGCGCTGATCTCCGCATGCCGCATCAGTGTCAGCTGCTCCATCGGTGAGAGGGGCGTCGTCTTATTCAGCAGCGCGTAGGGCAGGCTCACCATGCTGATGTCGCGCAGGTAGACCGATAGCTCCAGCCGTTTGCGTTCCTGCGCGTCGAGCCCCAATCGCGCGCTGACCGCCCGCGCTAACTGCGCCATGGTTTCGGTGTCCCCGTAGCGACCCTGGGTGCGTAGCTCGATCACCTTCGCGAACGCCCGCAGGGTCTGACAGTGCCAGCGATGGAGCTGGGCGGGTAGAAAAATAAAAGCATAATAGCCCAGCGCACCGATCGAAGCCAGCACCACTGCCAGACCCAGCCACAGGTTCTCCATCGCTTACCTCCGCGTCCCCTCCTGATACGGCAACCATTCCTGCACCACCTGCTCGAACACCTGCACCACCTGCGGGTCGAACTGCGTGCCCGCGCCGCGCCGCAGCTCGTTCAGCGCTTCGGGGATGGTGAGTGAGCGCCGATACTGGCGCTGCTGACTGGGCGCTTCGCCGCCAATCATCGCGTCGAAGGCGTCCACGACGGCGATAATCCGTGCCTCCAGCGGAATCTGGTCGCCTCTCAGTCCGTGCGGGTAGCCTTTGCCATCGGGGCGCTCATGGTGATAGGTAATCCAGGGCACAATCGCGTTCAGGAACGGCACATCGGTGAGGATTTCCGCGCCCAGCTGCGGATGGCGTTGCACCTGCTCCCATTCGCGCGGGGTCAGTCGCCCCGGTTTGTTGAGGATTCGTTCATCCAGCACCGTTTTGCCGAGGTCGTGCAGGAGCGCGGCTTCGTAGATGAGTTCACAGCGTTCGGGGGGTAGCCCCAGCCGCTCGGCGACACGCCGACCCCACTGCGCCACCCGCTGCAGATGCCCCCCAGTGTACGGATGCGCCCGCTGAATCAAAAAGCCCAGACTGCGAATCGTCTGATGATACAGCTCATGCTGGCGTGTGGAGAGAATGAACGCCTGGCGCAGCGCCAGATAGGGCGCCAGCACGGTCAGCGAACCTGTAAGCCCATATAGATGGAGCATCGCCATTAGCAGCAGGCTCAGCGGGAACATCGGCAGTGTCTCGCGCGGCAAATCGAGCAGCGACTCGCGCAACACCCACCCAAACCGCACGCCCTCCGCCAGAGCCACCGTGACCGACACCAGCAGGTTATTGATCATGCTATAAACAACCAGGATGGTGAACAGAGCCAGCACAGCGACGGCAGGTGAAGCAAAGAGGGTGTTCGCAAAAACGCCGGCAGGCGCCTCGCTGAACCCATCTAACAGGTACTGGAAAGCGATGGGACAGATGCCGGCTGCAGCGGCGCACAGCACGCTCTGCGCCGTGTTGAGCCACACCCAGCGCAGGCGCGACTGTTTGAGCCGAGCGGTGAGCAGTCCTGCGCCGAAGGTGACGCCCGCATCGAGCCACACGCCCATCGCCCAACCGTAGAGCAAAATCACCGCCGCCACGATGGGCGTGCTGACGCTCACCCAGATGCCGCGATCGGTGTAGCCGTGGCGGAGCGGATAGCGGATCAGCAGCAGCTCACCCAGCAGCGCGACAGCTGCCAGCCCCAGTAGCAGGGGCAGTTGCCCTGCTTGCTGGATGGGGCTGCCCGCCGCCATCAGAATCAGTATCGCCGTTGCCGAAAGCAGTCCACTCCAGAGCCAGTGCCGCCTCCGCAGCTGATTCCTGTGCGCGATTGCCATTGTTCGTTTCCGATGCGGCTATAGGCGGCAGCCAGTGCCGCCGGGAACGAGGGTTCACTTTCAGGCAGGGCAAGCGCTTCGCGCTATCCTTTCAAGTGTGCCCCTTATGGTGTGGGCAACACCACCGTGTTGGGTTGCGCCTCCAGCGGGTCATCCCAGCGGTGCGGGTAGTACACCTTCTTCGCGCTGGCGACCGCCATCAGCGCAACGAGCGCAGCCATCAGAACGAGCCACCGTCGCATCAGCTGCTCCCTCCTGTGTCGAGAATATGCGTCGCTCGGTTCCGCTCCGCTTCTGCGCTCGCCCTGCCCGATAGGGCGCATCTGCGGGATATGCGCCCCAAGTGGGTACGGGCGCGGTGACCGCGCCCCTAATCCGTTACTTGTCCCTGCATCAGCACCGCCGCCTCTGGCGTCGGCTCAAAATCGCTGGGGAAAGCAACCACCCGCCGATTAACCGCATCTAAAGTTGCCAGCCCAATCGCTCGATACACATCCTGACGCACCAGCGCACTGCCCACCAGCAGGTCCTCGCCGTTCTCACGCACCGCGCTCACCAGCACCACTGCCACAGGATACCCTGCCAGCACCGTGTTGGTCGACACATCTTCCAGTCCGAACCGCTCATGTAGCCCGTGTGCCGACTCAACAGCGCGCAGGGTGGCGGTGGCGACCAGTCGTGGGAGTTGCGTGCTGGCGCGCACGCCGGACGCCGTACCCCGATAGACCTGACCGCCCCGCTCCACGAACACCGTCGCGGTCGCTCGCGTGCCTTCCTGAACAATCTGCAAATCGAGCCAGCGCAATCGCGCGGGAGTATACCCACGCCCTGCGCCTTTCTGTGCCACGCTCACCTTGCGATGGTCGATATGCACGCCGAAGTGCGCCATCAGGGCGGATTCGACATCGCGCACCACCTGCTTCGGGTTCCGATCCCCCTCCACCAGCAGGTGGATTTCCTGAATGAGACCCTTTTCATCCGCCACCACACGCGCTCCGCACACGCCTTTCAGCTCGCGCAGGGTCGCCTCGATCTGAGCTGCACTCCAGCGACGCTCCACCATCGCCTACCTCCGCTAACACGCGCATACGCGCTGCACAGACATCGCTCAGGGAAAAGCGTCGAGGCAACAGCCGCCACCCTTCCAGCTGCTCACTTTGTATCAGTGCCCTGCTTCGGCTATAGAATACTTGTATCGACACGCCGATTCCTGCTTAATTGCCTTCCTGTTGAACGATCTTCGACAGCGGATCGCCGATTCCTGCTTAATCCGCATGCAACTGCGGCGATTGATACAGATGAGCCGCCTGCGTGGGCTATTCGACAAAGCGATAGGGTATCCTTTTAGCTGCGCGGAACCTGCATCCGCGATTATGAGCGCCCATCATCCATTCAGGGAGGAAACCGTTGCCCGGGTGGCGGAACGGCAGACGCGGGGGACTTAAAATCCTCTGGGGATAACCCGTGCGGGTTCGAGTCCCGCCCCGGGCACCAACCCTTTCTGTTGTGTCCCCTGCTCCTGTACGCCACCATATCCTGTATCCCTGCCATTCAGGGGCGAATCTCAGCGCGGCGAATCCCCAGGTCATGCACACCCTCTGGCAGGGTTTGCGGTCGCGAGTCAGGAAGGAAAAATCTGGGCAACACCTGGGGATTGCAAGCGACGCACTGGCTCGCTACATCTTTCCCCAGCTTCATGCCCCTCTCCTACGCAGGGGGCAGCCTAACACCCGCTGCCAAAATTGAACAGCACCTGCAGCAGGTCGGCATCATCCACCACCGCGTCGTAGTTCCCATCTTCGGGCGGGAAGTAGCCTGTATTGCCGAAGGCGAACAGCACCTGCAGCAGGTCGGCGTCGTCCACACAGCCGTCAAGATTAATATCCCCTGCATGGCGATCTGTGCGCGGGATGACAGCAATCCATGCTTCCCTGTTGCCGCTGGGATTCTCGCCTGTGCCTGCAATCACCGTGCCGTCGGCAGAAATGGCACGCACCTCCTCCAGTCGCCAGTTCTCTACCTCCGAAAGACCCAGCGCCAGCAGGATATCCCTGACTCGCCGCATGCCGTTGACAGGGTCCCACAGCACCGCCTCTTTACCAATATCGGAGGTGCCGAACCCGCCTATCAGGCGTCCATCTGCTGACACCGCATACGCGCGGCTCTCAAAGGCGCCCGATTCCAGATCGCCCAGCCCCTGCATGCCGTCATCGGCGGTCCAGCGGAACGCCTCCAGCCCGTTCAGTGAGCGGCTCCAGCCGACCACCACACTGCCATCGGCGGAAGCGGCGTAGGCGTAGCTGAAAAATGACGCGCCGCCCAGACTGCCCAGCGGCTCCATGCCAGTGCTTTGCGTCCAGCGGAACGCCTCCGTGCCGTTCGCCGATTCACTGCGCCCGACAATCACATTCCCATCGGCAGACACATTCTGGGCATAGCTGGCGAAAGAGCCACCGGGAAGGTCGCCCAGCGGCACCATGCCTGCGTCCAGTGTCCAGCGGAACGCCTCCGAGCCATTTGCTGACGCGCTCCAGCCGACCACCACACTGCCGTCGGCGGACACGCCAAGGGCGAAGCTCTGGAATGTACCTCCAGGCAAATCGCCCAGCCCGATCATGCTGCCCGTGTCGCGTCGCCACAGGAACGCCTCCGTGCCACTTGCCGAGCGCGCCTGACCGACAATCACCGCGCCGTCATACGATGCACCCCACGCGATGCTGACAAAAGTACCACCCGGCAAATCGCCCAGCGGCACCAGCCCTGTCGTAACCGTCCAGTAGCACGCTTCTGTGCCGTTCGCAGAAAGGCTGGAACCGACGGCGACCTGTCCATTCGCGGAGATGGCGAACAGGTTGCTGCTGTAGTTGCCACCGGGCAAGTCGCCTGCACCGTAAAATGCGGGCGTCTGCGCACCTGCCCACCCCAGCAACAGGCTGAATAGCCCGACAAACCCTTTACGGAACGCTCTCCCTGCACACATAGTAACTCAAGTATACCCCGCGAGCCGTTTCCACTTCCTGGAGGTGAGGGTAAAGCAGGAAACGATGCCTGTAGCCAGAAAAGGGGCAACCATGCTGGTGAGCGTGGCGATGCTGGCGGTGAGCATGATGATGAGCAACACTTACACCCTGCAACCCTACTGGCAGGACAGGAGCCGCTTTTTTGGTGTTGAGCATGGCATTCCAGACGCGAATATTCACGCGCTGTGTATTACGGGTGACACGCTCTGGGTGGGCACGGCGAAGGGGCTGGCGCGCGCCCCGCTCGATTCGCCCCGCTGGCAAACGGTGCTGAATGCGCCCATCCGCTGGCTCGCGGTCGACCCTGTAAGCAAGATACTCTACGCTGCGAACGAACAGACGCTCTGGCGGCTCCCATCACCTGACCGACCTGAACGCATTTATGAATCCTCGTCACCGCTGATAGGGGTGTATGCAGCGCGGGAGGGCGGTGTCTGGCTCCTCTATGCCGATGAGCTGCTGCACTTTCTGGATGGTATCCGCGCGCGTTATGCATCGCCGCCTGCTCGACGCTTCCACTGGCTGGTGGAGGATGCGCAGGGACGCCTGTTCGCCTTTGCGGAGGGCGAGCTGGAGCGCGCCCTCTATCGGCTCGACAGAGCAACAGGACGCTGGCAGGTTGTCGGCATCCGTGACAATCGCGGGCGGTACTATGACGACCGCTGGCTGTGCGCCATCAGCGACGCATCGGGACATCTGTGGATTGGCACGCGCACGGGGCTATTGCTGGGCGATGGCGACGGCTGGTGGCTGCCCCGCGAGGGCAGGGAGGGCGGTCCACCCTATGGCGAAGCGCGCTGTCTGACTTTCGCGCCCGATGGTGACCTGTGGCTCGGCACGCCCGAAGGCGCATGCCGACTGCGCGACGGCAGATGGAGCTATTTCTGGGGCAAACGCTGGCTGCCTGATAATCGCGTTCAGGCGATTGCCGTCGATTCGCGCAATCGCGCTTGGGTTGCCACCGCGAATGGGCTTGCCTGCATCGAATCGGTGCGCATGACCCTACGCGAGAAGGCGGAGCATTACGAACACCTGATCGCCCTACGCCACAACCGCAACGGCTTCGTCACCAGCTGCGACTGGGACGACCCGAACGACCCCGATAGCTGGAAGATTGAAGCAAGCGACAACGACGGGCTGTGGACCGCGCTCTATTGCGCCGCGCAGTGCTTCCAGTACGCTGCCACAGGCGACCAGCAGGCACGCGAGCGCGCCCGACGCTCCCTGCACGCCCTGCTGGAGCTGGAACGGCTCACGGGCATCCCCGGCTTCCCCGCTCGCAGCATCATCCATAAAAGCGAGACGCGCTATCATCAATCGTCGGGCGAGTGGCACGAATCGCCCGTCGACCCCAGCTACATCTGGAAGGGCGACACCAGCTCCGACGAGCTGGACGGGCACTACTTCATCTGGGCCATCTATTATGACCTGGTGGCGGACGAGAAGGAGAAGGAGGCGATTCGGGGCGTGGTGCGCCGCGTCACCGACCACCTGATGCAGAACAACTGGCGCCTGATCGATAAGGATGGCAAGCCCACCCGCTGGGCAATCTTCAATCCCGAATCGCTGAATGACGACCCGCTGTGGGAGGAGGAGCGCGGGCTGAACGCGCTTTCTATTCTCTCCCATCTGAAGGTCGCCCATCACATCACGGGCAACGCGAAATATCAGCAAGCCTATGAGCAGCTGATTCGCGAGCATCACTACCTGTTGAACGCCGTCACGCAGAAGATGCTGCCGCCCTACGAAATCAATCACTCCGATGACCAGCTGGCGTTCCTGTGCTACTATCCGCTGTTGCTGTATGAGCGGGATCCGACCTATCGGCGGCTGTGGCTGATGAGTCTGGAGCGCAGCTGGCAGATTGAGCGCCCCGAACGCAGCCCGCTGTTTAACTTCATTTACGGCGCGGTAACGGGCAAGCCGTGCGATGTGGAGGCTGCCGTGCAGACCCTGCAGGAGTGGCCGTTAGACCTGCGCAACTATGAGTGTCGCAACAGCCATCGGCGGGACATCACACTCGATGTGAATCGGGGTCGGTTCGGCGAATGGCAATCGGTGGAGGTGCTGCCCTATAGCGAGCGGGTAGTGATGCGCTGGAACGGCAACCCCTATCGGCTCGATGGGGGCGACCCTCTCGGACGCAGCGAAGACGATGGCACCGCCTTCCTGCTCCCCTACTGGCTTGCCCGCTATCATAAAATCATTCAGGAGTAGGCTCGGCTTAAGGTATCCTGAAAAGTATGGATGCGAGGCGTGTACTGGAACAGTTAACTACACCATCACTGCCGCTCCGAGTTGATGAACGCGGCATAATTCGAGTCGGGCGCACACGAATCCCGCTGGAGACGGTGTTGATAGCCTTCCAGCAGGGATACACGCCCGAAGAGATTGCCATGCAATATCCCACACTTCAGCTGGAAGATGTGTACACAATTGTAACATGCTATTTGCATAATCGCGAAGTGCTGGACGCTTATCTGGAGGTGATGGAGCGAGTGGGAGAAGAGAACCGAAGGCAGTGGGCGATGCTCCATCCTGCCCGCAACCTGCGCCAGCGACTGCTCAAACGCTATCGACGGCTCCAAACCCAGCAACAGTCAGACAAAGCGAAGGAATGAGAACTATCAAGGTCATGGTGGACACAAACTTCAATCGACTCATCGTGCAGGGACTGCTCCGTCGGCTTAGAAACTTAGATGTTGTCACGGCGCAGGAACTGGGTCTGGCAGAGGAACCTGATGAAGGCATCTTGGAGCGTGCTGCCACTGAGGGGCGAATCCTCCTGACCCACGATAAGGTTTCCATACCCCCTCTGGTATTTGAGCGTCTACAGCAGGGGCTATTTGTACCAGGTGTGGTCGTCGTGCCGCAGGATTTGCCGATTGGACGCGCAATTTCTGATCTGGAGCTACTACTTGTAGCCGGCTTTCCCGAAGAACTCGAAAACAGAGTGATATGGCTCCCTTTGTGAGGTGCTGATCAATAGATGTCAGAGCGTCAATGGCTGCTCTTTTTGAGTTTGTTGCCCGATGTGGGGCGGCAGACTTTGCGCTATCTGCTGGAGCGGCAGTCGGTGTGGCGGGTGACGCCCGAAGAGATTCTGCGGGCGCCAGCGGAGACTCTTCAGCACGACTATCGCCTGCCCTCACGCGCCATTCGCGCTCTGCAGGAGAACCGCGCCGCGCTGGTTCAGGAAACCGAACGGCTGGAGGCGTCCCTCACGCGCTGTGGCGTGCGCTGGTTCAGCTTTCAGGATGCGGCATATCCGCGCCAGCTCGAAAGCATGCCCGATCCGCCCGCTATCCTGTTCCTTTATGGCAACTACGCGCTGTTGAGCGAGCCGACGGTCGCCCTGCTGGCGTCGCACACCGTTTCAGCGGAGGGGCTGACCGAGCTGGAGCAGGTGGCGCAGGCGTTTCTGCAAAACGGCTGGGTGCCCCTCACAAGCCTCAACCAGCCTGCCTATCAGCGGGCGTTGCTCTGTGCGCTACGGGCGGATCATCCCTATGGGCTGGTGCTGGATCGGGGACTATTGAGCGCGTTCGGCGATGACCTGCGTCGGGAGCCGTTGCGTCAGGCGCGAATCTGGCGCACTGAGTTCGACCCCGCCCATGCGCTGGCGATCAGTCCGTTCCGCCCGCGCGACGGCTGGGTCGCCTCGAACAGTCGCTATCGCGACGCGCTGATCGCCTATCTGAGTGAGAGCGTGTTCGTGATCGAAGCCCGCCCCGACGGCTACATCGTGCAACTGTGCTGTGAACTCATAGCGCATCAGCGCACGGTGTCGGTGCTGGCGCATCGACTGGAGCAACTGCCGGGCAACCGCCAGATTATCGAGGCTGGCGGTCAGCCCGTTGGCGGCAGCGAGCAGGCTTCCTTATGAGCTACTCTCGTTCGCTTCTTCCACAAAGATTGGGCGCACCTGCTTTGTGTTATAGAACTTGCCGTTCCACTCTGCATTATAGGCGAAGTTCTTCCGACACTTCGCTTGCGTGGACGGAGAGGCGAATCGGCTTCATCCCATCGACGCAAGTACACCCGCTTCACGCATCGAAGGTATGCTGCTATTAATGCCAGCAGAGAGTCGGGGTCGCCTGCCCGTTGCGCTCAGCATCTGCATCGTGAACTGGAACACGCGCGAGCTGCTGCGTGCCTGCCTGCGCTCCATTTATCAGCATCCCCCCGATGAGCCGTTCGAGGTGATTGTGGTGGATAATGCGTCCAGCGATGGCAGTGCGGCGATGGTTCAGGCGGAGTTCCCGCAGGTGGTGCTGATCGCGAATGCCGAGAATCGGGGCTATGCGGCGGGCAACAATCAGGCAATGAGGCGGGCGCAGGGCGAGTTCATTCTGCTTCTGAACCCCGACACGGAGGTTCAGGCGGGCACTTTGCCGACTGCGTTGCGCTTCCTGCGCGCGCATCCCGAGGTGGGCGCGATCGGGGCGAAACAGCTCCTGCCCGACGGGCAGGTTCAGCCATCCGTGCGTGGCTTCCCGACCCCGCGCAACCTGTTGTTTGAAGTGCTGGGGCTGGCGCGACTCTTTCCCCGCTCGCGCCTGCTCGCCGCCTATCGCATGCGCTGGTTCCACTACGACCGCGCAAGCCCCGTCGATCAGCCGATGGGCACTTTTCTGATGGTGCGGCGTGCAGTAATTGAGCAGGTGGGGCTGATGGACGAGTCGTTCCCGCTCTTTTTCAACGATGTGGACTGGTGCTATCGAATCTGGCAGGCGGGCTGGCAGATCTGGTTCGTGCCCGAGGTGGTGATTCTGCATCATGGGGGCGCCAGCACGCGCCAGGTGCGTCGCGCGGCGATTTTAGAGTCGCACCGCGCGCTGGAACGGTTCTACGCGAAGCACTATCGCCGGCGACTGCCGCTGCCCCTGTACGCGCTGATCATCGCGCTGATTCGGCTGTCGGCGTGGCTGCGCGTGCTGCTGAATCCCCGATGATTCGCACAAACACTTCGGTCGCGACGCGGGCGCGTTCGAGTTTGAGGGCACGGCGCTGCTCGCGGTCGCGCGGCGCATCATCTGGCTCTGGCAACAGCCCCCAGTTCGCGTTCATCGGCGGAAAATCGGGGTGCGGATAGGTCGCGATATAGTGCAGGAGGGAGCCAATCACCATCTCGCGTGGGGGCGTCAGCGGCGGCTTGCCTTTGAGCAGCCGTGCCGCGTTCAGCCCCGCGATGATGCCCGACGCCGCCGACTCAATGTAGCCCTCCACGCCCACCAGCTGACCCGCGAAGAAGAGGCGGGTGTCCTCGCGAAACTGCAGGGTGGGCATCAGCAGGCGCGGCGAATCGAGATAGGTGTTGCGATGCACCACGCCGTAGCGGACGAACTCGGCGTTCTCCAGACCGGGCACCAGTCGGAACACGCGCTTCTGCTCGCCCCACTTCAGGCGCGTCTGGCACGCCACGAGGCTGTAGAGCGTGCGCTCGTTGTTCTCCGGGCGCAGTTGCAGCACGGCGTAGGGGCGTTTGCCCGTGCGTGGGTCGATCAGCCCGACGGGTTTCAGCGGACCGAAGCGCAGCGTGTCTTTGCCGCGCTCCGCCAGCTCCTCAATCGGCACGCAGCCCTCAAAGAAGCGCGGTTGCTCAAAATCGTGCAACGGCGCGCGCTCCGCCGACACCAGCGCTTCCCAGAATCGTTCGTACTCTTCACGGGTGAAGGGGCAGTTGATATAGGCAGGGTCGCCCTTCTCGCGCCGACTGCCGAAAAACACCCGCTCATAGTCTATCGTGCTGGCGTCCACAATCGGTGCGACCGCATCGTAGAAGTAGAGATGTTTGCGTCCGGTGAGGCGGGCAATCGCATCTGCCAACGGCTCGGAGGTGAGCGGTCCCGTCGCGATGATCAACGGGCGGTCGTGAGGGATGGTGGTCACTTCCTCACGGATAATCTCGATCAGCGGGTGGCTCTCCAGGCGGGCGGTGATGGCTTGCGCGAATGGCTCGCGCTCGACGGCTAACGCCTCGCCCGCGGGCACCGCGAACTCGCGCGCCGTCGGGATCACGATCGAGCCGAGCTGCTCCATCTCCCACTTGAGCTGACCCGACGGCGTGGTGGGCAGCATCGATTTGAACGAATTGGAGCAGACCAGTTCGGCGAGCCAGCCCGTTTTGTGTGCAGGGGTCATCTTTTGCGGGCGCATCTCATAGAGGCGCACGCGCACGCCCTGCCGCGCTGCCGCCCATGCCGCCTCCACGCCAGCAAACCCGCCCCCGACAACCGTCACATGCGCCATAGCATGGCGATTGTACCTTATGCAAAGGCGTCAGGTTCATGCGTGCTGTTATCCGCGCCGCGCCCGACGCCATAGTAGAAGAAGCCCAGCTTCTGCATGCGGCACGGGTCATAGAGATTGCGCCCGTCGAACAGATTGGGCGCACGCATCAGCGAGCGGATGCGCTCCATATTGAGCTGTTTGAACTCGTTCCACTCGGTGACCAGCGCGAGGGCGTCAGCGCCTTCGGCAACCTCGTAGGCGTTGCGGCAGTAGGTGATCTGGGGATAAATCGCCTGCACTCGGGGCATCGCGGCGGGGTCGTACGCCTTGATGGTCGCGCCTTCCTGCAGCAGGAGTCGGATAATCTCCAGCGAGCGCGCCTCGCGGATGTCGTCGGTGTTGGGCTTGAACGCCAGCCCCAGCAGTCCGATCACGCGCCCCTGCAGTGTGCCCAGTCGCTCGCGTATCCGCGCCACGAACTGCACCGGGCGCTGCTCGTTGATGGTCAGTACGGTCTCGAACAGGGTGGCGTCCAGCCCGTAGCGCTTCATGGTGTGGGCGAACGCCTGCACATCTTTGGGGAAGCAGGAGCCGCCGAAGCCCAGCCCCGCCTGCAAAAAGGCGTGCCCGATCCGCGAATCGGCGCCCATCGCCTTCGCCACCTGCACCACATCCGCGCCCGTACGCTCGCACAGATCGGCAATCGCATTAATAAAGGAGATTTTGAGCGCGAGGAAGGTGTTGGAGGCGTATTTGATAATCTCGGCGGTCGCCAGATTGGTGATAAGCATCGGGCGCTCCAGCGGCGCGTACAGCTCCACAATCTTCATCGCCGCGCGCGGGTTGTCCGCGCCAATCACGATACGGTCGGGGTAGAGCGTGTCGTGGACGGCGGAGCCTTCGCGCAAAAATTCGGGATTGGAGACCACATCGAACTCGTGCGGCTCCACGCGATAAGCTTCAATCATGCGGCGCACCAGGTCGCCAGTACCGACGGGCACGGTGGACTTGTTCACGATAATCTTGTAGCCGTTGAGGGCACGCCCGATGGTCTGCGCCACCTCGATCACATGGCACAGGTCGGGTTCGCCGTCTTCGCGGGGCGGCGTGCCCACCGTGATAAAGATAATCTCCGACTCGCGCACCGCCGATTCCAGATCGGTGGTCGCCGTGAGCCGCTCCTCTTCCAGATTGCGCTGGAGCAGCTCCTCCAGACCCGGCTCGTAGATAGGCGGTATACCTTTGCGGATCAGTTCCACCTTGCGGGCGTCCACATCGACGCAGATGACCTCGTTCCCCAGGTCGGCGAACACCGCGCCCGTAACCAGCCCCACATAGCCCGCACCAGCAATCGCGATTCGCATCGTTCAGCCCTTTCCTATTATCGGCAGCGTCAGAAGTTTACCTGATGGGCGCCCTATCGGGTACAATTCCCGACAGGCTAACACAGGCAGGACGGAGGACACTGATGGCAACGCAAACCTACGATGTGGATGTGGCGGTTCTGGGCGCGGGTCCGGGCGGCTATGTGGCGGCGATCCGCGCAGCACAGATAGCGAAAGAGCGCGGCGGCGCAGTCGCCTGCATCGAGCGCGAGTTTCTCGGCGGCACATGCCTTAACTGGGGCTGTATCCCCAGCAAGGCGATGATCGCGCACGCCGAACGCTACCAGCATGTGCTGCACGCCAGCGAGATGGGCATCCAGATTGAGGGCACCATTCGCTACGACTTCGCCCAGATGCAGGCGCGCAAAGACAAAATCGTGCAGACCCTGCGCAACGGCATCGCCACGCTTTTCAAAAAGAACGGCGTGCAATCGATAGAGGGCACAGGCAAACTGCTGGACGCGAACACGCTGGAGATTACCCGCGCCGATGGCAGCCGTCAGACCCTGCGCGCGAAAAATATCATCCTCGCCACTGGCTCCAGCGTGATGAAGCTCAACATTCCGGGGCTGGAAGGCGAGAATGTGTGGACGAGCGATGACGCCGTGAACGCACCCTTCGTGCCCGACAGCATGCTGATTCTGGGCGCGGGCGCGGTCGGCGTGGAGTTCGCCTATGTGTTCAACGCGCTCGGCTCGAAAGTCACCGTCGTGGAGATTATGCCCCAGATACTGCCCACCTTCGACGAAGAGGTTGCTAAAGAAGCCGAGCGCGCGCTGAGTCGTCAGGGCATCCAGTTCATCCTGAACAGTACGCTCAAATCGGCGGAGCGCAAGGGCGACCGCTGGCTCTGCCATGTGGAAACGCCCAAAGGCGAGCAGAGCATCGAGGTGCAGGTGGTGCTGATCGGCGTCGGACGCAAGCCGAATGTGGAGGGCATCGGGCTGGAAACCGTCGGCATCCAGATGAACAAGCGCTGGGTCGCCGTCGATGAATACATGCGCACGAACATCCCGAACATCTACGCGATTGGCGACCTGACGGGGATTGCGCCACTGGCGCATGTCGCCAGCATGCAGGGGATTGTGGCGGCGGAGAACTGCTTCGGGGCGGAGCGACGAATGGACCATCGCGCCATCCCGAATGTGGTCTACACCGTGCCGGAGGTGGCGGGCGTCGGGCTGACCGAACAGCAGGCGCGCGAGCAGGGCTACGAGGTGCGAATCGGCAGGTTCCCGCCGCGAATCTTGGGACGTGCAATGGCGGCGGGCATCCGTGAAGGGCTGGTGAAGGTGGTCGCCGACGCTCGATACGGGCAGATACTCGGTGTGCATCTCTGCTGCGAGCATGGGAGCGACCTGCTGCAGGAGGCGGTGCTTGCCATCAAGCTGGAGGCGACCCTCGATGAGCTGGTGGACACCATCCATCCGCACCCGACACTGGTGGAATCGCTGATGGAAGCCTTCCACGACGCCGCCGGACACTGCATCCATAAAGCATAGTGTATAAGGCATAGTGTACGGGCGTGGCAACCACGCCCTTACCGTGCGACAGAGCAGATTTTACCGACTTTCCAGATGAGACGCTCAGAGGGATCTCTATCGTACGCCATTCTGGGATAATCTCCCAGTGGGTGGTCTGCAGGCGTTTGATCACTTTGGCAAGACTGCTCATCGTGCGCTCGGGCATCAGCCCGTACTCCCAGAGGGTTTCTATCTGGACACGCTCAGGGCGACGGCTGTGCAGCGTGATAGCTCCTATCAGGGCGTTGGGGTAGACTTCCGTGTCGATATGGCGGATGGGGAAACGCTCAGGAAGTGTCGGTGTGCGTCCCAGCTGGTCTAAGCCGAGGTATTGCTGGGTTTGCTTGTCCCGATAGGTAATCACTTCCACACGCACAATCTGTGCCATTTGCATCCTCCTTATTCACACCGTTTAAGGCGTACATGGATATGATCTTTTGTTTCAATCCCTCAGAGGTAGGCTACAAACTTTCCAGCTTCCCTTGCGATTTGGGGGGTTCATCAGGTATAATAGGTGGCACATACAGGGGGTAAGTTGATGACCGACCTCTATGGAGAGTGGCAGCAGGTGGGCAATGGGCACTATCGGCAGGAGCGCCAGCTGATCGGGCGTGTGGTGGCGACGGAGCGTCAGCCGAACACGGCGTTCCAGTTCCACTTCTGGGCGACACCCGATAGCCCCGTTGGTATCGGCACGCTGGTGGTGGTGCATACGCCCCAGCGCACCGTGTGGGGCGTGGTGGTGGAGGGGCTGGGCTATAACGATGTCGCCAGCCCGATGTTCGACTATTTAGGCGCGGATGGCGACCCGCAGGCAATCGCACCCACCACGCGCCCCGAAATCCGCGTCTACACCGCCGCCGTGCTGCGCCACGAACCCGAACAGCCCATCCAGCCCGTGCCCATCGGACCCGTCTACCTGGCAACCGAGCAGGATGTGCTGATTGCCCTGCGAATCGACGCCATCCCCGAAGAGCGACGAATCCCCATCGGCATCTATCAGAGCGGCAATCTCAAGGCGCCTGTCTATCTGGACGCCGACTTCCTGCTGGGTCCTGAAGCGGGGCACTTGAATGTAACGGGCACAAGCGGGCTGGCTGCCAAAACGAGCGCCATTCAGTTCCTGGTGTCGGCGATTTTCCAGAAGGTGCAGCGCTCCGTCGCAGCGGTCTGTTTCAATGTCAAAGGGGGCGACCTGCTCTTTGTGGATCAGTCGCCCGTCCATCAACTGAGCGAGGAAGACCTTGAGATTTATCGGCTGCTGGGGGTCGAGCCGAAGCCGTTCCCGCGCGTGGAGTACTACGCGCCGTTCAAGCCCGACCGCGTGAATCTCGCCACCTTGCGCACGAATCCCGGTCTGCGCGGCACGGTTAAGCCGCTCTGCTGGGGCTTGCAGGAGGTCATGCGCTATGTGGAGGTGCTGCTCAATCGCGACGATGTGGATGTGAAAGCCGACGCCTTTCTGCAGTTTCTGCGCCAGCGCGTCATCGAACCAGGACGATTCCGATTCGATGAAGAGGAAGCCGCCTTTATGCGCGAGATGGAGCTGCCCATCGAACTGCGTGTAACAAACTTCACCGAGCTGGTGCGCTGGTTCGATCAGGTGCTATGCTACATGGAACGCACGAACAAGCGCGCCTGGCGCAGCTTCGCGCTGGAGACCATTCGCAAGCTTCAGAACCGCCTTGTGAATCTGACCACGCGCTTCGCGGGGCTGGTCGCCGAAAGCGATGTGGTGTATGACCTGCCCTGGGGTCAGTTCCAGGATCGCACGCTCTATGTGATCGATGTGGCGAACCTGTCGGCGGAGGCGCAGGATTTGATCTTCACGCGCGTGATTGCCGAGCTGCGCGAGCGCATGGAGCGGCGGCAGCTCGGCGTGGAGACAGTGATCGTGATTGTGGATGAGTTGAATCGCTATGCGCCAGTGAATGCAAGCGAGACCTATGTGATGCGCACGCTACGCGACATCTGTGCGCGCGGGCGCTACTTAGGGCTGGTGCTGTTCGGGGCGCAACAGTTCCGCTCGCAGGTGGACAAGCAGATTATCGGCAACGCCTCCACCTCACTCTACGGGCGCATCGAGATGGAGGAGATGGCGCAGCCCGGCTATCAGATTTTCAGCCCTGCGGTGAAGGAGAAGATGGGCGCGCTCTCGCCCGGCGAGGTGCTGGTGCGCCATCCCTACTTCACGCAGCCCATCTTTGTGCGATTCCCGCGCCCCGCGCTGATGCGCGGTCAGGACGGACTGCAGCGCTATCAGCCTGAACCCGATCTGCCACTGGAGGATGCGGTCTGGCGCAGCCTGCAGGAGCTGGACCCTGCTATCACGCGCAATGCCGTCGCCGACATCATCGCCCGCACATGCGATATCGATGGCAAGCCGAACCATCAGGCGGTGGTGGACGCGCTCAATCGGGTGCGGGTTGAGCGACCGCCTGCGGGCGAGGTGTTGAGCCGATTCGAGCGGCTGATCCCGCAGCGCCCGACCGTGCGCACCATCCCCGACGACCTGCCGCCGCCGCCCGCCACAGGCGACCTGCTCGCCGACCTCTCCGACGGCGCCGACTGGTCTGACGAACTGGACGAAGATGACCCGTTCCGCTAAAAAAGCCTTCCGCAAGGTGTTGATCGCCAATCGGGGCGAGATTGCCCGACGGGTGATCACCGCCTGCCGTGAACTGGGGCTGCGCACCGTCGCCGTCTATTCAGAAGCAGACCGGTTCGCGCCGTTCGTGCAGGAAGCGGATGAAGCGTACCTGCTGGGCGACGCGCCTGTTAGCGAAAGCTACCTCGCCATCGATAAGATTCTGACGATTGCGCAGCAGGCGGGCGCGGACGCCATTCATCCCGGCTACGGCTTCCTGTCGGAGAACCCCGATTTTGCGCAGGCGTGCGAGCAGGCAGGGATTACCTTTATCGGACCGCCCGCGTCGGTCATTCGCCTGCTGGGCGACAAGGGCGAGGCGAAGCGATTGGCGGAGCGCGCAGGCGTACCGCTGGTGCCGGGCTTCATCCCGCAAGCGCCGCTCACGCCTGAAGCGCTGCTGACCCATGCGCGCGCGGTCGGCTTCCCGCTGCTGCTGAAAGCGGTTGCAGGCGGCGGCGGCAAGGGCATGCGCATTGTGAACGACGAATCGGAGTTTTTGCTCGCGGCGGAAAGCGCGGCACGCGAAGCGCAGGGCGCGTTCGGCGACCCGCGCCTGATGCTCGAACGCTACCTCCCGCGCCCGCGCCACATCGAAGTGCAGATTCTGGCGGACCAACACGGCAAGGTGTTGCACCTGTTCGAACGCGAATGCTCCATCCAGCGCCGCTATCAAAAAATTATCGAGGAAAGCCCGTCGCCCGCCCTCGATCCAGCCACGCGCGCCGCCATCACCGACGCCGCCGTGCGAATCGCGCAGGCAGTGGGCTATGTGAACGCGGGCACGGTCGAGTTTCTCTTTGAAGAGACGCCCGACGGCGCCCGATTCTACTTTCTGGAGGTCAACACGCGCCTGCAGGTGGAGCATCCCGTCACGGAGATGGTGACGGGGCTGGACCTGGTTCACTGGCAGTTGCGGATAGCGATGGGCGAGCGGCTGCCGTTCAATCAGGGCGATATTGAAGGGCGCGGGCACGCGATCGAGGCGCGCCTCTATGCGGAAGACCCCGCGAACGAGTTTGCGCCCTCGCTGGGCACGCTGAGCGTGTGGCAGATGCCGAACCTGCCCGGCGTGCGCATCGATTCGGGCGTGGAGCGCGGCAGCGTCATCACGCACCACTATGACCCGATGCTGGCGAAGATTATCGCGTGGGGCGCCGATCGGGAGCAGGCACGGCAACGATTGCTGAACGCGCTCCAGCAGGCTCTCGTGCTGGGCGTGCGCACGAACCTGGAACTGCTTATCGAGATATTACGCCATCCCGCGTTTCAGGCGGGCGAACTGCACACGGGCTTTTTGCGCCAGCACACCGAACTGCTGACCCCACCTGCCGATGTGCCCGACGTGGTGCTGGTCGGGCTGGCGACGCTTGCTGCCCTGCCCCGCAGCCGCGTCGCAACCCCCAGCAGGCTGGGTGGAACACCCGATCAGGACCGGCGCGTCATCAATGTGTGGGAGCAGCTTGGTCGCTGGCGGCTCGGCGGGTGAGGAGAGAAAAATGATAAACGCAACGAACTGGTTCGAGATTGACCTGAACGCCCTGCGACGGAACGCGCGGCGCGTTCAGACGCTGATAGGCGAGCGGTGTGCGCTGTGGGCAGTGGTGAAAACCAACGCCTACGGGCACGGCGCCGTGCCGATTGCGCGTGCCCTTCAGCAGGCGGGCATCGCGCGCATGATTGTTGCCACCATCGCTGAAGGCGTCGAGCTGAGAGAGGCGGGCATCACCGCACCGATTATGGCGCTCTGCCCGCCCATCAGCGGCGAGGAGTGGTCAGCCGCCCAGCATTATCGGCTGGAGGTGGTGGTGGAGGGCGAAGGAGGCTATCAGCAGGCGCTGATGCAGGCGGAGCGCGCCGGCGCGCCCATCGACGCCCATCTGGAGATCGACACGGGATTGAGCCGACTGGGCTGGCAACCAGGGGAACTGCCCGCGCTGCTGCAACGCTGGCAGGTGGAGCATCCCATCCGCTGGCGGAGCGTCTTCACCCACTTCGCCTGCGCCGATCGGGACGAGGACGCCACACGCGGGCAGCTGCAACAGTTTCTGACGGCAGTGGAGGGTCTGCGGCAGGCGGGCTTTCCCGATGTGCCCCTGCATGCAGCTGCCAGCGCGGGACTATTAACCCTGCCCGAAAGTCGCCTGCATGCGGTGCGATGCGGGCTGTTGCTGTACGGCATCATGCCGCTCATCAGCGCGCCGCCCGAGCTGGGGCTGGAGCCGGTGCTGGGCTGGCGGGCGCGTGTGCTGTCGGTACGCACGATACCCGCGGGGCAGGGCGTGAGCTACGGCTGGCGGTTCCGCGCCCAGCGCCCCACGCGCGTCGCCACGCTCGGCGTCGGCTATGCCGACGGCTACCCCATCGCGCTCAGCGGGCGGAGCGAGGTCATCCTGCACGGACGGCGTGTACCTCAGATCGGTCGCATCTGCATGGACATGATGATGATCGATGTCTCGGAGCTGCCCGAAGTGCAACCGGGCGAAGTGGCGACCCTGATTGGCGCCGACGGCAACGAACGCATCCGCGTGGAGGAACTGGCGCAGATTCTGCAGACCACCCCGCACGAAATCGTCGCCCGATTAGGCGAGCGACCGCCCCGCCTGCTCCTCAACGCGACGGGTGAATTTTTCGAGCGCGATTCCGTATAATTAAGTATGGAAGCCCGCGCGAGGGACTTCGAAAGCAACTTCGTAGAGCCGGATGCCGTCTAAATATGCAGCGAAGCGCCGTTTCGATGCTCCCTGTAGCGGGCATGACCGTGCGAGGAGGTTTATAAAACGATGGTCACTTTCACACCGTACGAGGTGAATGCGATTCTGAACCGGCTGGCAGGCGAGAAGGCGGAGCGCTTCCAGAAGGAGGTGCTGTATCCGCAGCTGGCGCGCACGATGCGCGTTCATGGCAACAGCCCGCAGGAGGTGCGCGAGGCGCTGGCAGACCCGTACTATGCCTTCCGTGCGATGCTGGGCTATTACGCCTTCGCGAAGCGGGGCAACGACCGCGCCGAATACTCCGCGTTCGCCCTCTCCGCTCTGGAGCGCGCCCTGAAGGGCAAGAAAGAGAACTTCAGCGCGCTGCTCGCTTCGGGCACCGCGCCCCAGCAACTGTGGGAAGCGTTCGTGCAAATCTGCCAGGAGAACCAGCGCAAAATCAACGAGCAGCTCAATCGCGGGCTGATTGAAGGGCTGGCAGAGTTCGCCACCCAGATCTATCAGGAAGACGAGATCGGCAACATCTGGACGCACATCCATCAGGCGATTGTGCGCAGCGGGCGCGTCGAACCCATCTACCAGAAGATTACCGACATCCGCGGGATGGGACCCAAGGTCGGCTCGCTGCTGCTGCGTGATATGGTCGCGCTCTACGAGCTGGAGACGCGCGTTGACCCTGCCGACTACCACTACCTGCAGCCCGTCGACACATGGATTCGGCGGATTGGACCGATGCTCACCGATGAGCTGACCAACGACTCCGCCGACTGGATTATCGCGGGCAAGCTCTCCAAGCTGTGTCGGCGCAATCGGGTCAGCGGCGTGCGCTTCAATCAGGGCGTGCAGTACCTCGCGATTGTCGAGGTGCGCCGCCTGGAAGATCTGAAAGGCTATCTGACGAAGCTGGCGCAGAGCGCGCCCGTCGCCACCGCCCAGCCACGCAACAGCACCAGCTTCACCTGGCGGCGGTAAGGTCGGACATGTCGCCCTGTCGAACCCACCCCGACATGCCCGACCTTTGCTGATCACGCCTACAGCACAGGGAACGCAACGACAAGCCCCTGAGTCGTTGTGCCCGTGTACGCCTGCTTCTGGAACACCAGGCAGAAGCTCCCGATGGCGTCGCCGGTGAAGCGGATAGCGGGCAGGTAGTCCGCCTGTGAACCCAGCGCCGATTCAGGTGCCTCATAGCGGTTATAGGGGTTCCTCACTGTGACCATCGCCATGCGGGGTTGCGTGGCGCTGCTGCCGCTGATTCGTTGCTGTGCCAGCACATAGGCATAGGGCGATTTGCGATCGGTGCGACGCAGTGTGGCTATCGTGGCTCGCTCCAGCGGCTGACCGCTGAAAACCTGTTGCGGATAATAGGATGCGAGCATGCCGGTTGAACCGCTGAACGCATAGAGCCAGCCCGAACGGGTCAGCACCAGCACCAGATCCGTGTCCGGCTCGTACGCCAGCGGGGAGACCACCACATCGGGCAGGCTGACCGTCCAGTAGGTGGTGCCCTGCAGCGCGGTGAGCGCCACGATGCGCGCGGAGCCAATCTGTGCCAGCAACAGCCGCTCATCGGCGGTTACCGCGAGGCTTTTAATCGGCTCCGTCGCCACCTGACGCGCCAGTCGAATCCCGCCCGTAACCAGATCGAACGCCACCACATAGCCCTGCGAGGTGCCCACCACAATCGCGCGACTAGTCAGCAGCGGTGGGCACGAAATAGTGCCGACCGCGCTGCTCGGTCGCGCGCTCTGTGAAAGCCATGTGCCCGCCGAAGAGATAACATGCACCCGGTTATCGCTGCCGACCAGATACAGTCGCGAGCGATACATGATCGGCTGTAAATCGCGACGCGCCTGAACCCCGTTGGGCAAGTTCACCTGCTGATACGGGTCGGCGCTGGTGTCGTTGTTCAGGATGCGGGTCAGGTCAATCCGTAACAGTCGCCCATCGCTCGTGCCCACGAACCAGCCGTTGTCCACCGCCACGCTCCAGCCATCGGGCACGAAGTTGAGCGCACGCCCATAGGTGGCACGGTTGCTACTGAAGGTGCCGCCCGCCTGATCGAGGCGGTTCGGCGTGTAGAACAGGCGGGTGATGTTGTTGCTGTCGGTGCCCATCCAGAACGCGCGACCCGCAACATAGACCCCTGGAACCAGCATCGATTGACCACTGAGGCAACTGCCACGACTTTGATACCAGAGCTCACGAAGAACGCCCGCCACATAGTCGGCAATCAGGGAACCGCCCATTATGGCGAAGGAGCGAACCGCCACGCCTGCCCACGCGCCATCGGTGGGGGTTGAGGAAGAAGGCGGACGCATGCGCAAGACATAGCCCATCACACCCACAGGCGACAGCAAGCTGCCCTGATTGCTGATCTGCTCACTGCCATCGGGCATGCCGTTCGAGTTCCGATCCTCAAACAGGCTCACCTGCCACACGCGCGTCTCTGTCAGTTCCAGATGCCAGCCTTCGAAACGAGGGCTGTCATAGCCGTTGCCCAGATTGGTCAGCTGGAATCGAAAAAGGGCGTCCCCTGAAGGCACGCTCGCGCCCCGCGGCGAGGTCATCTGCATCTGCCAGTGGTACACCTGCCCGACGCGCACCTGAGCGGTGCTGGAGTTGCTGGCGATGTTGCCGTAGGTCGCCACTGCCTGCAGGGTGAAGGTTGTGCCCGCCCAGAGCATACCGTGCGGCGTGCGCGTGGCGGCAGTTTCGTCCGCACAGAGCGTTGTGAAGATCGCCCAGCTCAGCAGAACTCCCCAAAAGCGTCTCATTCTGGTCGCTCCCTCCTGGAGCAAGTCGTTCCATAGCGCGGGAACCCCGATGCAGGTAAAACGCACAGGGACTTAATGAAAAAAACCTCTCCCCAGAGGGGAGAGGGAGTTCATCCGCCCTCTCCCCCGACTGCGGGGGAGAGGGTACGGGTGAGGGGACAAACCTCGCTTAACCCGCCGCGGGTGGCGTCAGGTCAGTGAGGGCGTTCCAGAGGGCACGCGCCATCTGCTCGCAGGCGGTCAGCGCGCGCGCCTGCGCTTCGGGGCTGAGCCGGTTTAATCGCTCCAGTATCTTTTCCGCTTCGTGATGGTTCGCCGCATGCACCTCGAAGTAGGGTCGCACGCCGTCGGGCAGGTCATAGTGGCGGATCAACCCATCCAGCTTCGACCGGGCGGTGGCAGGCTGCTGCGCCTCGAACGCATAGAGCGCGCCGAGCGCGGTCGCTGGCTCGGCGAACAGCTCGCGCGCGGTCATCACCAGCTGGCGCACTGCAGGTCGCCCCGCCTCGCCAATCGTGGTGCCCAGCGCCGTCGCGAACTGCGCCCACAGTTCGATATGCTCCTCCTCTTCATGGGCGGTGTCGACATCGTTCTGCACGCGCCAGCCCGCCGGCAGCTCGCAGATGAACGCGCCGTACTCACAGGCATAGTCGCGCAACGACTCCACTGGCAGGGTGCCCGCGCTCCACGCCTGATAGAACGGATGATTGAGCAGGTTCCATCGCTCCACAATCGCGTCCAGTTGCTCCTTAATCGTCATCGCTGTTGCCTCCAATCGCAAGCAGTATACCCGCCATCAGGTAGAATCGTGGCGTGCGGAACAGCGAGGTGGCACGACTGTTATCGGAGCTGGCGGACTTATCGGACTATGTGGGCGATAATCCGTTCAAATCGCGTGCCTATCGTCAGGCAGCCCGCCTGTTAGAGACGATGCAGACCCCCATCGAGACCCTCGCCGAGCAGGGGCGCGAAGCGCTGGAGGCGATTCCGGGCATTGGCAGCGCAATCGCCGAGAAGATCCTCACCTATCTGGAGACGGGCGCGATTCCCAAACATCAGCAGCTGCTGTCGCAGGTGCCAGCGGGCATTCTGGAGGTGATGGCGGTGCCCGGCATCGGTCCGAAGACCGCTCGCCTGCTGACTGAGCGGCTCGGCGTGCAGGATTTAGCCAGCCTGCAGCGCGCGCTGGAGAGCCAGCAGGTGCTGAAACTGCCCGGCTTCGGCGAGCAGAAACGCCAGCGCCTGCTGCATCTGTTAGATTTAGTTAAGAAGTCGCGCGTGCGGCGTCCGCTGGGGTCGGTGCTGTGGCTGGGGCGCGAACGGCTGGAATGGCTGCGCCAGCTGCCCGGCGTGCAGAACGCTTTGCTGGGCGGCTCTGTGCGCCGTATGCAGGAGACCATCGGCGATTTAGACTATCTGGTCGCCAGCGAGCAGAACGAGGTCGTGATTGAGGCATTCGTGCGGATGCCCGGCGTGACGGAGGTCTTCTCGCGGGGCGAGAATCGCGCCCAGGTGTTTTTGAGCGACGGCTTGCAGGTGGATCTCAAGATTGTGCCGCCTGACAGCTGGGGCGCGGGCATGCTCTATATCACGGGTTCCAAACCGCATTCGATCCGCCTGCGCGAGCGGGCGATCGAGCGGGGCTTGAAACTGAACGAGTACGGCGTGTGGCGCGGTGTGGAGCGCGTTGCCAGCCTCACCGAAGAAGAGATGTACGCTGCGCTGGGGCTACCGTACATACCGCCCACCCTGCGCGAGAATCAGGGCGAGCTGGAAGCCGCCGAGCAGGGCACACTGCCCGCGCTCATCCAGCTCGAACAGGTGCGCGGCGACCTGCAAGCCCACTCGCCATGGTCGGACGGGCGCAGCTCCACCGAACAGCTGATGACTGCTGCCCAATCGCTTAGCTACGAATACCTCGCACTGACCGACCATGTGGAGATGCTGCTCTGGCATGGCGAGTTGCGCGAAGTGTTCCGCCGCCGCCAGCGCGAGATCGAGCAGCTCAACGAGCGGTTCGGGGGCAAACCCTACCTGCTGAACGGGCTGGAGGTCAATATTGAAGCCGATGGCAGCCTCGACGCGCCCGACGAGCTGCTGCGCGAGGCGGAGATCGTGGTGGCGGGCGTGCATCACACACACGGTCAGCCGCCAGAGGTGATGACGCGCCGCCTGCTGCGCGCACTGGAGCATCCCGCCGTGCATATTCTGGCGCACCCGACAGGGCGACGCTTCGGCAAGCGTGAACCGAACGAAGCCGATTGGGAGCGCATCTTCGCCCGCGCCGCCGAGCTGGGCAAAGCCGTCGAAGTCAATGGCTACTACACCCGCATGGACCCGCCCACACCGCTCGTGCGCCTGCTGAACGAAAGCGGCGCTGCCGTCGCGCTCGGCACCGACGCCCACACCGTCAGCGACCTGCGCTTTATGGAACTGGCGGTCGGACTTGCCCAGCGGGGATGGCTGACACCAGAGCGAATCCTTAACACGCGCCCGCTGCCCGGACTGCGCAGCTGGCTGCGGCAGAGGAGGTAAATGGGATGATTCATGCCTTTGTAGACAGGGTGCAAACGCTGGAAAGTGGCGAGCGTGTAGCAGTGCTGATTGTACGCTGGCGCGAGGGCGACTACTTCGAGTGGCTCGTGCCCCTCGAATGGCTCCCGCCCAGCACGCGCGAGGGACACTGGCTGGTGGTGAGCTTCGAAACCGACCCGCGCACGCAGGCGCGCATGCACCAGCAGGTCGAACAACTTCTCAAAGAGTTGAAAACGGACGATGGGGTATAATCGAGCGCACAGAGCGGACCCTTCTGACCCCAGCGCGGGTCCCAAACGGTCCGAAGGAGGGTACGAATGATCAAACCGCGATTCTACGAAACGATGGTGATTGTGCCGGGCAACACGGAGCAGGAGGCGGTGGATGCGCTCATCGAGCGGTTCCGCACCCTGCTGGAGAATCAGGGCGCGCGCGTGGTGGAGGCGCGTGTCTGGGACCGACGCAAGCTCGCCTACGAAATCAAGCATGTGAACGAGGGCATCTATCTGCTGTTTCGGTTCGAAGGTCCCCCCGCGGCGGCAGAGGAGCTGCGCCGCGTGCTGGGCATCACCGAGAGCATCCTGCGCTTCCGAATCTTCCGCCTCGAACCGGAAGAGGTGGCTGCCCTCGCGCAGATATAAGGGGGTATACGATGAACTACAACCGCATCATTCTGATAGGTCGTCTCACTCGCGATCCGGAGCTGCGCACCACGCCCGATGGCGTTGAGCTGGTGCGATGCGGGATCGCAGTCAACCGACGCAGCGGCGGCGAGGAGGTGGCGGACTTTTTCGACTTCGTCGCCTTTCGCCAGCAGGCAGACTTCCTGGCGAACTACGCCACCAAAGGGCGACTGGTGCTGGTGGAGGGGCGCCTCCAGAGCCGCTCCTACACCGATCGGGAGGGCATCCGCCGCAAGGCGTACGAGGTGGTGGCGGAGACCGTGCGCCTGCTGGATCGCCCGCGCGAGGAGGAGGTAACCCCAGCCGCCGGGGCGCCTGAAGCAGGTTTTGAAACCACCGAATCGGGCGATGCGGCGCGACCTGTTTCGGCAACCGCTGTTACGCCCGCGCAGGGAGCCGCCGCCCGACGCCCTGCGCCCGCCTCCCCACCTGAACCCGAAGAAGAGTTCGAAATCCCCGAAGAGCTGATGGACGAGGATTTCGAAGTCGAGGGCGACCCCTTCGCCGAAATGCCGTGAATATCAGGACACTGAAGGGAATAGCGCTTCCCCGCCTGACAGAGGGGTACAATCTCACCTCGCCAGACAAGGCTGGAGGTTTAAAGAATGGCAACCGAACCACTGGAGCTGGAGAAGAAGGAACTGGATGAGGAGCTGGAGTTAGGTGCGAAGGTGCGGCGCGTGCGCTACAAGCGCAAGGCGTGCGCCTTCTGTATCGAGCGGAAGCCCATCGATTACAAGGATGTAGCGCGCCTGCGCCGCTACATCTCCGATCGGGGCAAGATTCTGCCGCGGCGCCAGACGGGCACCTGCGCGAAGTGCCAGCGTCAGCTGGCGTTAGCCATCAAGCGGGCGCGGGAGCTGGCGCTGCTGCCCTATATTGCCCAGTGAGGCACACCGATGGCGCACCCACTCGATGAGGCGGGGCGACTGCGCACGGCGGACCCGCACGGCATGATGGCGCTCACGCTCGATTTCCCCGCCCAGTGCAAGCGGGCAATCGAGCTGGCACAGGCATGGACACTGCCCCTATTGCCTCGCGAGCCACGCCTGATTGTGGTCAGCGGTATGGGCGGCTCCGGCATCGGAGGCGACTACCTGCGGGCGCTGTTCGAAGCGGAAGGCAACCATCCCGTGCTGGTCGTGCGCGATTATCAACTGCCCCACTGCGTCGATGCGAACACGCTGCTCTTTGCGGTCAGCTATTCGGGCAACACGGAGGAGACGCTGGCGTGCTACGCGGAGGCGCGCGAGCGAGGCGCGATGATCGTCGCGCTCTCCAGCGGCGGCGAACTGCAATCGCGCGCCCGGCGCGACGGCGTTCCCCACCTGCCGGTGCCCGGCGGTCAACCCCCACGCACCGCGCTGGGCTATCTGTTCCTGCCGATGCTGGTGCTGTGTGAGCGGTGGAACCTGCTGCCGAACGGCGAAACGGCGCGCGCTCGCGCCCTGCAACGCCTCGCCCAATCGCGCGACCGCTGGCAGCCCGAAATCCCCTGCGAGCAAAACCCCGCCAAGCAGTTAGCCAGCGCGCTGCAGGGCAAACTACCCATCCTCTACGGTTCAGGTGGCTATCGCGCGATTGTCGCCACCCGCTGGAAAGGGCAGTTCAACGAGAACGCCAAACAGCACGCCTTTGCCAGCACATTCCCTGAGTTAAATCATAACGAGATTCTGGGCTGGGTGGGCGCATCCCGACAGGCGCAAAACTTCAGCATCGTCGTGCTGCGCGACCCCAGCGAGAGCCTGCAGACCCGCACGCGCGTCGAAGTTACGCGCCAGCTGGTCGGCGACACCGCCGAATGGCATGAAGTGTGGGCAGAAGGCGACAGCCTGCTCGAACGCCTACTCACCCTCACCTACCTCGGCGACTTCGTGAGCCTCTACCTCGCCTACCTGAACGAAGTCGACCCCTACAGTATCGACTACATCGATCGGCTCAAAGCCGAACTGGCAAAACTCAATCGCTGAACGGAGGCTGAAAATGGCAGCGGCACACCATGCTTGCGGAGGGCTATTGCTATCGGAGACGCACACCGACGCCGTGATGTACACCTATCGCGTGAAGCAGGTCTATCAGATAGCGCAAACGAAGTTCCAGCACGCGATGCTGGTGGAGTTAGCCGGCTACGGGAAGTCGCTCTTTTTGGATAACAAAATCCAGTCGGCGCTGCTGGACGAGTATATGTTCCATGAGCCGATGGTGCAGCCTGGCATGATCACGCATCCGAACCCGCAGCGCGTGCTGGTAGCGGGCGGGGGCGAGGGGGCAACCCTGCGCGAGGTGCTACGCCATCGCACCGTGCAAAAAGCTGTCATGGTCGACATCGATGAGGAGCTGGTGCGCTACTGCGAGCGCTACATGCCCGAATGGCATCAGGGTTCATTCTCTGACCCGCGCACGACGCTCCTCTTTGACGACGCTCGCAAGGTCATCCCGCAATATCGCAACGAGTTCGATGTGATCGTGTCCGATTTGACCGACCCACTGGAGGCGGGACCGTCGCAATATCTGTTCACGCGCGAGTTTTATCAGATGGTCTATGACGCGCTGACCGATGAGGGCGTGCTGACGGTTCAGTCGGGCGCGGGCGACCCGCTCTACCCCTATCTGTACGGCTGTATCGTGCGCACGCTGCAGGAGGTGTTCCCGATTGTGCGCCCCTACTGGTCGTTCGTCGCGTCGTTTATGTTGCCGTGGGGTTTCGTGCTGGCGTCCAAGAAGCATGACCCGCTGGCGCTGACGCCTGATGAGGTGGCGCGGCGGCTGGAGACGCGCGGTGTAACGGGGCTGCGCTACTATGATCCGCAGACCCACTTCGCGATGTTCGCGATCCCACCCTACCTGCGCGAGGTGATTCAGACCGCGCGGGTGCTGACCGACGCGGAGCCGTTCGCCTGGGAAGCCTGAGGTGAGGGCGGTGCTGATGCTCACCGCCCTGCCGCTTACGATTGCCCTCACCCTAAGTCCTTCCCCTCTCTGGGGAGAGGGAGCTAACCAGTCCCTCTCCCCCGGCAGGGCGGCGCAGGATCAGTCGCTCACCCTGCGGGCGCTTCACTCGCGCGCGGTGCGCCAGTCGGACGGCTCGTTGCAACTTGAGCTGCGCGGCAGGGTGCAACTGCTCTACGGCGACCGTCAGCTGCGCACGGAAGCTCTGCAGCTGGACACGGCGAAAGCGGTGGTGCAGGGCAACGCGCCGTTTGAGCTGCTCGCGCCCGAAGGCTACCTGCGAGGTCAGAGCCTGCTCTATTTTTATGAGGAGCGTCGCGGGCGGTTCACCGATGTGCAGGCGGTGCTGTTTCTGCCTGCTTCCTCACGCGCGCCTCGTGGCTGGGGCACCCCGCCCCAGCAGGAGAGAGTCGCCGCTCGACTCTGGGCGCAGCAACTGGAGGGCGACCTTCAGCGATTTGAGGCGCAGGCGATACGCGCCACCACCTGCGACCGTGATCATCCCGACTTCACGGTGGAGGCGGCGCGTGCCAGCCTGCGCGGGGGTCAGCGGCTGCGCCTCTATAACGCGCGCCTGCGCTGGCGCGGACGCACTCTGTTAAGCATTCCCACCATCAGTTTGAACCTGCGCGAGCGACGCGAGACGCTGGAACTGCCAACCCCCACCTATAGCCCTGACACCGGACCTGGCGCTCGCTATCAGCTCGCGTTGCCGCTCGGTGCGCAGTCGCTGCTCGTGCTGAACGGCGCGGTTCACACGCGGGCGGTTCCAGAAACGCGCTTGGCGCTCGCTGTCGCACTTGCTGGCGACACGCCCGCGCTGACCGAGCCAGAGTTGAGCCAGCGGCTCGAATCGAGCGCGCTGTATAACCTGCGCATTACGCCGGAACGCGAGCGGAACGCCCTGCGCGAGCGTACCACCACCCTGCGGCTGGAACACAGTGCCGATGTGCGCCCGCTGTTCGCCCGCGACGCCCGCCTGCGTGTTTCCCGCCCCTTAGAGCTTGCCATCAGCACGGGCTTCAATGTGGGCACAGGGCTGGGCGGCATCAGCCTGCGATGGGGTTCCATGCGCGAGCGGCTGGACAACCAGCACACGCCCACCCTGCAGCGGCTCGCCCTCGAAGCCGAATGGCTCCAGCCTCTGATGCGCCCGTCGCCTCTGGAGCTGAACCTGCACCTGTGGGCAAGCCATGTGCGCTACGGCGATACCCGCTCTTTCAGCTGGCTGCGTCCCCAGCTCGAACTGCGCTATCAGCATGGCGAGACCTTCGGGCTGATGCTCGGCTACGCGCTCACCCGCATGCAGGGACGCACGCCGTTTCAGTCGGATCAGATCGCCGCCCGCCAGGAAGTTGCCCTGCGCGGCGAAGGGCTGATCGGCAACCTGCGCTGGGGCGCCCTGCTCAAATACGACACCGAACGAAACGACCTCTATGACATCCAGCTCTTTCTCGGCTGGCGCATCCACTGCATCGAACCGTTCCTCTACTGGCGACGCACGCCCGGCGTGCTCCTGTTCGGAATCACGCTCACAGGCTTGCGTTGACGACTCATCGGGTATAATCCCGCTGGAGGGAAAAACGATGGCAGCAAGAGCCGTTACAGAACGCGAATGGGAAACCGAAGTGTTGCAATCGCCTGTGCCAGTGCTGGTCGACTTCTGGGCGGTCTGGTGTGCGCCGTGCCGCCTGATCGCGCCGATTGTGGAAGAGCTGGCAACCCAGTATGCCGATAAGCTCAAGGTGCTGAAGGTGGATGTCGATCAGGAACAGGGGCTGGCGATCCGGTACGGGATTATGAGCATCCCAACGCTGTTGCTGTTCAAGAACGGGCTGATTGTGGATCAGATTGTGGGCGCATTGCCCAGAGGGGTCATCGAAGAGCGCGTGAAAAGGCATCTTGATTAACCGTTGAGGGATTGAAAAATGCTGGATTTGCGGACCATCAGCGAATCGCTTCAGGAGGCTCGCCGACGCCTGCAGGCGATCGGGGAGCATCTTTGACATCGCCAATCTGAAGGCGGAGCTCGCGCGGCTGGAGCGCGAGACCGAGGACCCTGCTTTCTGGGCGGAGCCTGCGCGGGCGCAGGCAACGATGCAGACCATCGCCCGCCTGAAAAATCGCATCGAACCGTACGAGCGACTGCTCGCCACTGTTAGCGAATGCGAGGAGTGGCTCAACCTGCTCCAGATGGAGTACGACGATGCGACCGCCCGCGAGGTCGCCGCGCAGGTCGAAACGCTCAAGCGCGAGGTGGATCGGCTTGATCTGTTCACCCTGTTGAGCGGCGAGTACGACCGCCATAACGCCCTGCTGGAGATCGACGCGGGCGCGGGCGGCACGGAAGCGTGCGACTGGGTGCAGATGCTGCTGCGCATGTACCTGCGCTGGGCGCAACGCAAGGGCTTCCGCGCCGAAATCGTGGACGAGACGCCCGGCAGCGTCGTCGGCTATGCCAGCGTCGGCGTGCTGATCGAGGGCGACTACGCCTACGGACTGCTCAAATCGGAGCATGGCGTGCATCGCCTCGTGCGAATCTCGCCGTTCGATGCCAACCGCCGACGCCACACCACCTTCGCCCTCGTCGAAGTGATGCCCGATATCGAAGAAACCGCCATCCAGCTCAATCCCGAAGACCTGCGCATCGACACCTATCGGGCAAGCGGGCACGGCGGACAGCATGTGAACAAGACCGAATCGGCGGTGCGCATCACCCACATCCCGACGGGCATCACTGCCAGCTGCCAGAACGAGCGCTCGCAACATCAGAACCGCGCCGTCGCGATGAAAGTGCTGGCTGCCCGCGTCGCCGAGTATTACCGCCGCCAGCAGGAGCAGAAACTTCAGCAGCTCAAAGGCGATACCGTGCCCGCCGAATGGGGACACCAGATCCGCTCCTATGTGCTGCACCCCTACACGCTGGTGAAAGACCACCGCACCGATTATGAAACGGGCAACGCGCAGGCGGTGCTGGACGGCGAGATCGACGGCTTCATCGAAGCCTATCTGCGATGGAACGCTTCACGCCGCTCGGTCGTAGATATAAACAGATAGGCGCAGGGGCTTGCTTGGGCTGGAAGCCACAAGCCACTGCCTAAACAGATAGGCGCGACGCCTGTCGGGAGTTGAATATGCGAAAACTGTGGTTGATAGCGGTGATGGTTGGGCTTGGACTGGGCCTCTCATCTGCCCAGACGGTTCAGCTGTCGCGCGCGGTCTCGATGGAGAATGTGGGTGAGGGTGCGAACCCGATTGCCCAGACGCTGGTGGACGCCCTGCGCGCGGCAACGGGCGCCGATTTAGCCATGCTGGGCGCCGCCTTTTTTGACGAGAGCCTGCAGTTGCCCGCCGGTCAGCAACCCATCGATGCCCTGCTGAAGGCGTTGCGCTATCCTGACGACGAGGTGGTGGTGCTGAACCTGACGGGCGAACAGCTCCTGCAGGCGCTGGAGCGCTCCGTCGAACTCTACCCGCAGAAGAACAACGCCTTCCTGCAGCTTACAGGCGCGGAAGTGCGCTTCGACCCGAAAGCGGAGCCGGGCAAGCGCATACGCAGTGTGATTATCGCGGGTGCGAAGCTCGACCCGAAACGCACTTATCGCGTGGCGACCACCGCGCCGCTGGCGCGCGGCGCACTCGGCTACTTCCGAATCTGGAGCAAGGATCAAATCGCCTCCAGCATAGGGCGCAGCATCGCGCAGGTGGTGCGCGACTACCTGCAACGCCAGCGCTCGCTCATCAGCGAACCCGCTTGGATTGCAGAGTAGGGGCGCGGTGCCCGCGCCTGTACCATTGTCCGAACCGTTGCACGGGCGTCCGAACCGTTGCACGGGCACGGTTGTAGGGGCACGGAGACCGTGCCCGTACCGCCCGACTCTTATCGGGTATCATAACCCCACTATGAGCGTGCAACCGACCCGGCGGACGCCCGCGTGGCTGATTGTGATGCTCATCGGGCTGGGTTTCTGCGTGCTTGCCAGCTGCTTCGTCTGCCCCGCGATTCTGCTCCCCGTGTTCGTGCAGGCGCGCGAGGCAGCGCGTCAGACGCAGTGCCTGAGCAATCTGCGGCAGCTGCTATTAGCCCAGCAGATGTACGCCAACGATTATGGCAATCGGTTCCCGCAAGCCTCACGCTGGGGCGATCTTACCCGCCCCTATGTGCATGACCCGGACACCTATCGCTGCCCGTCCGTGCGGTATGGGCAGGGCTACGGCTACGCGATGAATGTGCGCCTCTCACGCCAGAAGATGGCAACCGTTGCAAACCCCGCACAAACGCCGCTGGTGTACGACTCCTCCAATCTCGCCTGGAACGCGCACGATCCCGTGACCAGCCTGCCCAGCCCGCCCCGCCATATTAAAGAGGTAAATAACATCGGCTTTGCAGACGGGCACTCCAAGTCTGTTCGTTCACCATGACGGAGTGGTTGCAGGAGTGGGATCGGCAGGTTCTCTACGCAATCAATCACGGGCTGCACCATCCGCTGGTCAGCCCACTGATGTGGTGTTTCACCTCGCTGGGGCTGGGCTGGGTGCAGCTGATTCTGTTGCTAACGGCGACGCTGTGCGTGCGCTGGCAACATCGGTGGCGGCAACTGTTTCTGCCCGGCTTGGTGGCGTGGCTGGGCAGCGGTGCGACGGTTCAGATTCTGAAGCACCTGTTTCCGCGCCCGCGTCCATCGAATCTGCCCGATGTGCTGGTGGCGCCCGATGAGCGCATTTATGCGAACTCGTTTCCGTCGGGACACACGGCGACAGCGTTCGCGCTGGCGTGCTGGCTGTGGCTGATGGTGCGGGGCACGCGCTATCGCTGGCTCGGCTGGTTCGGCTGGCTAATAGCGACACTGGTGGGACTGTCCCGTATCTATCGGGGCGTGCATTACCCCTCCGATGTGCTAACAGGTGTCCTGATCGGCATCCTGTGGGGATTTGTCGCCTTTGCGTGGCTGAATCGCAAATCACCTACAGCGGAGGCAGTAGCGAGTGGGGGTCAAAAACGCTTTTAAGGCGCTGGGCGAGGGGTGAACGGCGTTCGGCGTGCAGGGGTGTGGGCAGCTCGTCCTCATGGAGGGATGGAAGCATCTGCAGGGCGTACCAGCGCGGCGTCCCGACGCCCGCACTCGCGCCCTGCAACGCCTGAAGCGCCTGCTTCGCTGGCTCATCCGCTTCACAACTGACATACAGCACGCCGCTGCCCGCATGGGCATAGAGATTACAACCCTCAACAGCCGACAGTCGCGCCATCCAGTCGGCGACCTCACTGCTGCGCATCAGCAGCTTGAGCAGCAGGTGATGCTGGCGCGGGGCGAGCCAGTCGCGCAGTCGTTCCAGCCACTCAGCGGGCACGGGATTCGCCTCAAAGCCCTGCTCCTGCAGCCAGCGCAGTTGCCATGCGACGCCTGCCTCCGAGCCAGCGAACTCCAGCAGCAGAATCGGAGCCTCCACACCCGTCAGCGATGGGATGCGCACCAGATCGAGTCGCTCAGGCTGGAGGGGCGCCTGCATCAGCTGCGCGAGCGTCGGTTCGACCGAATCCCAGCGGGGGATGGCGATTTGCACCGCCTGACGCGCAGGGGGCAACGGCGCGACCTTGAGTGTGATCTCTGTGATGACGCCGAGCGTGCCCCAGCTGCCGCACATCAGCCGATGGAGGTCGTAGCCCGCGACGCTTTTGACCACCTTCGCGCCGCTTTTGAAGGGTGTACCGTCGCCGCGCACGGCACGCAGAGCTAACAGGCGGTCGCGCGGGGTGCCGTGTCGGAAGCGCCACGCGCCGCTGCGCCCGCTTGCCACAATCCCGCCAATCGTCGCCTCATCGGGCAGCGGCGGGTTCCACGGCAGGTACTGCCCGTGCTGACCCAGAATCGCCTGCGCCTCGCTCAGGCGCATCCCGGCACCGAGCGTGATGACCAGATCAGCAGGCGCATAGTCGATCAATCGGTTCAGACGCAGGGTGCAGAGCGTCCAGCTGTAAGGTTCAGGCGGACAAATCGCGCCAAGGTGCGTGCCGCTGCCCGCAATCGCGAATGGCAGCCGATAGCCCTTCGCATGCTCGATCAGGGCGACGATTTCCTGCTCGCTTTGCGGCGCCAGCACGAGGGGCGGCTCGCGCCCACCGATGGCGTAGCGAGCATTTTCGTCCAGAACGCCCTCACTGCCCACACACGCCCGGAGACCCTCAAGCATCGTCGTTAAGCATCGCTTTCAGCCGCACGCCCAGCCCTGGCGCGTCCGACGGTAGCACACGCCCATCCATCAGCGACACGCCCTCGAACGGGTCGTTCAACAGGTTCAGATGGCTGTCCAGATCGAGATGGTCGGCGAGTGGGGCGATTTGCGCCGCCGCGCTGATGGCGAGACTGCTGTCCGAGTAGCAGCCGTACATCACCTGCAAGCCGAGCGCGCGCGCCGTATGCACCATCCGCACCGCCTCCGTGATACCCCCGCACTTCATCAGCTTGATGTTGATGCCGTGAACGCGGTCGGCGAAGCGCACCACATCGCGGCTGTCGAAGCAGCTTTCATCGATAAAGAGGGGGATGGGCGTGTGGCGATAGAGTTCGGGCAGGGCGTCTTCCTCGCCGCGGCGGAGCGGTTGCTCCACATATTCCACCCCGCGCTCCGCCAGCCAGCGAACCATGCGCTGGGCGTCGGCGAGGCTCCAGCCGCCGTTCGCGTCCACTCGCAGCGCGACGCGCTGGTTCAGGCTATGCAGCTCCTCGCGAATGGCTTCCAGCATCGCCTGATCCGCTTCGATGCCGTCGGGGTTGCCCATCTTGATTTTGAGGGCGCGGGCATGGGTGAGCTGGAGCCAGTCGCGCACGCGCTGGCGGGCGACTTCGGGCGGGTTGATGCCAATCGTCACGGAGGTGGGCACGATCCGCTCGCGTGCCAGCCCCATCAGCTGCCACAGGGGTAGCCCCGCGCGTTTGCCCAGCCAGTCGAGCAGCGCCATGTCGATGGCGGCGCGGGCAGCGGAGGGGAGTTCCATCTCGCGCAGGCACGTTTCCACCTGCTGGCGCTGCAGGGGGTGCAGGTCGGCGAGCTGTTCGCGCGCTTGCTCCATCGCCCGAAGCAGGCTCTCAGTCGGCTGGCGGTGGTCGCCAATCGAAAAGGGCGACGCCTCGCCCCAGCCCTCGATATCATCTGCCTGAACCCGCACCCACACATTGGTGGTCTGCGCCGTCGTGCCCCGACTGATGGTCAGCGGAAACCGCTTCTGCACCGTGAAGGTCGTGAACGCAATCTGCATCCCACTCCCTGTTTCGCTCAAGGGCGGCGAAATCCTTGCAGGCACCTATGGAGTGCGGAAGCACGGCTTCCGCACTCCAGAAGGTTTCAAAATCCCCTGCGATGTCCGTTTGTGGGCAGTTGAACCCACTCCACCTGGCTGACCAGCGCGTCGAGCAGCCACAGCACGACGCCTCCAGCAATCAGCGCGGCGGTCACCAGCCCCGAATCGTTGAACAGCACGGCGGCGATTGCGCCCACCCCACAGGCATAGATTGCCGAGCGCAGCGCGTTGATGCCGTGCCAGAGCCGAACCAGCGGCAGGCGCAACCACTGCCAAACCGCCAGCGCGAGCAGCCCGAAGCCCACTACTGCCGCTATCATCGGCAAGGAGAACATCACCCGCTGCGCCACCGTCAGCTTCGCCCCGATGAGCATGCCGAAGTCGCCTGCCAGCATCGATTGCCACGCCCGCCCGAAATGCGACTGTAGCCGCCAGTGCTGGCGCGAATCGAGCCAGACGACCAGCATCATCGCAATGAACGCGAGCGCCAGCAACGCAGGCAGCAACCAGCGACCGGGCAGGGGCGTGCGCCAGCTCGCCGATACGTGCTCTGGCAGCAGCGCGTTCAGCATCCAGCCGAACGCCAGCGCCATCGGCGCCCACGCACCCAGGTTCGAACCCAGCATCGGCAGCCCGAAGGTAAGTATAAGGAGCGCGTAGAACGCCGTGAGCGCCATCAGCCCGCGCCCTCCAGGGCGATGGCGCCCGACGCTCTCCAGCCAGCTCGCGGGCGCAAGCAGCGCCAGCGGCAGCACAATCCCCAGATAGGTGTTGTCCAGTCCGTACAGGCGCGCCCCCTCCCATAAATAGAGACCCATCAGCGAGCGATTGACGCCATAGCCGCCCGCAAAATAGATATCGAGCAGGATGACCAGCAGCACGACAGCGCCCGCCGCGCTGAGCGGCGGCATCTCCAGCCGGTGGATGAGCGCCGCCATCACGAGGCTCAAAACGACCCAGCCTGCCACCAGCCAGCCCACCAGCACCGACGCATCGCCTGCCCGATCGCCTGTCCACAGCTCAAACGGGCAGTAGCTGTACCAGATAGCGACGGCTGGGAACAGCAGCAGCACCGCCAGCCCGACCCGATAGAACGAGCGCAGCCAGCCGCCCAGCCGCTGAAGCCACCACAGCCCAAGCCCGCCAAGAACCCACACAGTGCCAATCGCGGCGACGACAATGAGCAGCACGGGCGCCAGCTCATGCTGAATGCGCCAGTGCTCCTCGATCCGGGTGAGCATATCGCGGCGGTCGCTCAGCCCCATCGTCTGGCGCAGGGCGCGCGTGCCCGTGCGCAGCAGTTGCCCGTTCCAGAAGGCGTGCCAGTCCGATTCGCTCGCGTTGAACGCGGGCACGCCGTCGGCTTCCCGCCAGTTCACCGATTCGCCCCCAATCGCTCGCGTCAGCGTCGGCACAAGGTCCGCCTCTATAATCAGCCCTGTCCAGCGTGTGGACGCCGAAGTGAGCAGACCGGTCGGCTCACGGGCGGCATAGCGCACAATCGCGGTCAGTCGCGCGACGCCGTCCAGACCGCCATCGGGCGGCTGAAGGCTCACCACCCAGGTTTCGATGCCCTCCGCCATCAGCAGCTCCAGCGCGGCGTAGTCCCAGCGTGCCATCTCGATCAGCACCCAGTCGGCGTCGAGCGCGGGCAGAGCGACGCGCATGCTCTCAAAATCGGGGAAGGCGCGCACGGGCATATAACCGTCGCGGTTGACCCCGATCAGCGCGTAGGGACTGGGCGGGGGCGATTCGGGCGTAACGAGATAGAGTCCTGTCAGCCCCGCGCGTTGCAGGCGTGCGCCCATCGTGTGTTGCAGCACCTCCCGTCGGCTCAAACCACCCGCGTTGAGCGCAAGCAGAGCCGGTCGGGGCGGTGTCGTCCCCGTGCGCCGCCGAAACGCCTGCCACGCCGTGCCGCGCTCAAACGGCGCGTTGTCCATCAACACCACCCCGTCGCTCGCATCCGCGGGCAGCCGACGCCCCGTTGCAAACACCAGCGCACGCCCCATCAGCCACGGCTCGGCAGTATCGGGCACCGCTGGCACGCGCTTCCACAGCATCCACGCCGACTGGTGCGGAATGTCGCCACTCAGTTGCTCCGGCGTCAATCCTTCGTGAACCAGCACCAGCACCAGGCGTGGCTCTGCCCGCGCGGAAATCAGCAGGCACAACAGCAGTGCGGGAACCGCCCCTCTCATCGCGCGATGAAAAACTGCTCAAACTCGCCTGTCGGCTCGCTCCAGTGGGTCTCCACCTCACGCACCATCGCGCCGATGGGACCTCTCTGCAGGTGGGCAATCAGCGTATGCAGGGCGGTCTCGTCGCCTTCAGCCACGACCTCCACCTCGCCGTCGGGCAGATTGCGCACATAGCCCTTTAAACCCAGCCGTCGCGCATGCTCCAGCACGAACATCCGATAGCCCACACCCTGCACTCGCCCGCGCACAATCGCGGTCAACCGACGCATCGCCACCATGCGCGATTATACCCCTTGCGTCCGCGCGCGCTGAATGAACTGTTTCACTTTTTCGGCATCTTTGGTGCCAGGTTGCGCCTCCACGCCGCTGCTGACATCCACGCCGTCGGGGCGAACCTGCCGAATCGCCGCCGCCACATTGTCGGGGTTCAGCCCGCCCGCGAGCAGCACGGGGCGCGGCGCCTGCGCACACACCATCTGTGCCAGTCGCCAGTCGTGAACAGCGCCCGTGCCGCCGGGCATGGTGGGATGATAACTGTCCAGCACGAACCGCTCCACATACGGCTCGAATGCCCGCATCACCGCCAGCAGCGATTCGGGCGCGTCGGCAGGCTTGACCCGCAATGCCAGCCACAGCGGCAGGGGCGGCAGCATGCGCTTCAGCGATTCGGCATCCACACCCTCTACCAGATTGCACTGGATTGCCTCAAACAGTTGCCATTCGGCGGGCAGGTTGGCGGGGTCGGCAATCACCAGCACGCGCTGGGCGCCTCTGAGAGTGGACAGCCAATCCTGCCAGCCGGCTCGCAGGGGCAGGTGGCGCGGGCTGCGCGGCTCGAACACGAAGCCGAGCGCGTCCGCGCCCGCCTCGATCGCCACCTGCGCGTCCTGCAGGCGCGTGATGCCGCAAATCTTGACAAAAATCATCCCTTCACAGATACCGCGTGGGGCGCGCATTCTCCTGCCCCATCAGCCGCCCAGCGCTTTGAGCCAGTCGGCAAGGAATCGGGCAGTCAGCTCCGTCATGCGCAGGCTGATGCCCACCATCACGGGCAGGCTCGCGCCCAGCGCGACGAAGCCGATCGCGATTTTGGCGGGCATGCCCACCAGCCAGATGGGCACCTGCGGCACCGCGCGCGACACCGCCGCCATCGCCGCATCCACAATCAGCAGCACGCCGCCCGCCGGCGCCGCAATCTGAATGCACAGCACCATGACGCCACCCGTCAGTTCCAGCATGCCTGCCAGCCCCCGCTGAGCCACCGCTGTGAGATCGGCGCCGCCGCTCACCTCAAAACTGCGCACCAGCGCCAACATCAGCAGGTGATGTCCATCCACCAGCGCGAACAGCACCATCGCCAGCAGATAGTGGAACTGCGCCAGCAGCGAGGCCGGGAAACTGCTGACGGGGTTCAGCAGTTGCATCAGCCCGAAGCCCATCTTCATATCGAGCAGCTCGCCCGCCATCGCCGCCGCGCCGATAATCAGGCTCACCCCGTAGCCCATCACCAGCCCGATTAAGGCTTCCGACACGAGGCGCGTCAGCAGGGGTATCCAGTCGGTGGGTGGTGCGCCGACGGTGGTGCGCAGCATCGGCGCCAGCCCCAGCGCCAGCACCGCTGATAGCCCGATGCGCACCGGCACAGGCACGAGCCGACTGCCGAACACGGGCGCCTGCAGGCTCAACGCCGACGCCCGCACAAATGCCACCAGAAACGCCCACAGCCACTGCGTATCTAACGCCATCGCCTCAGCATGGACTGCGGAAGCGAAGCTTCCGCGCAGACTATCGCGGCGGCAGGTTCGACAGCACACGCACGGTGAAGTCCACCAGCTGCATCAGCATCCAGCCGCCCGCGAACAGAAACACCAGCCCGACCGCCAGCATCTTGGGCACAAACTGCAGCGTCATCTCCTGAATCTGCGTCACCGCCTGAAAAATGCTGACCAGCAGCCCCACAATCAGCCCTGTTAGCAGCACGGGCAGGGCAACCTGCAGTCCCACCAGCATCGCCTGCCGACCCAGCTCGATCACTTCTGCCTGACTCATCACCCTCTGATTGTCGGATAGAAGCCCCTCTCCTTTCAGAGGTCGCGCGGCTGTGGCATGGTCCAATCTGAACGGAGGCGAGAAAAATTGGCTGAAGTAGTTTGAGCAGGCTGCCCAGGCGACAGGGAGCCAGCGCAGGCTGGCTTTGTTTTATAGGAGCGGGTTCACCCGTCTGGATTTACGCCGAGATCGCCTCTTACAGGTACAGCACGCGCCCGCGGTAGCGGTTCATCAAGCGGGCGTTATGCGCGTCGCCGCCCTCCAGATTCGCCGACATGAACACAGGCGGCTGGATGCCACGCTCCAGCAGGATGGCGCATGCCTCCGCTACAATCGCGTTCAGAATCGCCGCGCCCAGCACGGTGGACACAGGCGACACCAGCTGGGGAAAATCGGGCAGCTGCACCACTGCATCGCCGCGCGGCGCACCGTTGTCAATCACCAGATCGGCAACCTCAAACAGCCGCTTGCCCGTTTGTGAGCGCGGGCTGACCGCTTGCGAGTAGTCGAGCGAGGTGAGCGCAATCACCTTCGCGCCGCGCTCCCTGCCGCAAAGCGCGACCTCGACAGGCGCGGCGTTGCGACCCGACACCGAATGCACAATCAGCACATCGCCCACCTGAATGGGCACCTCGCGCACTGCTGTCGCGGCGTAGCCGTCGAGCCGCTCCAGCCACGAGGTGAGCGTGATGGGGCGCACATCGCAGGTCAAGCCCGGAATGAAGATGGGGCTGATGGGCGCCAGCCCGCCCGCGCGATAGACCAGCTCCTCGCTCAGGATGCCCGCATGCGACGCGCCGAACACCCAGATCAGGTGGTCGTCGGCGAGCGCGTCGGCAATCCACTGCGCCGCCTGCTCCATCGCCGCCTGCTGGCTCGCCATCACCGCCTGCAGGCGGGTCAGCACCTGCTGAAAGTAGTCCGTGCGCATGGCGACCCGATTATACCGTGCCGAGCATGAGGGCAATCAGCGCTTTTTGCGTGTGGAGGCGGTTCTCTGCCTGATCCCACGCGGCGGACTGCTCGCCGTCCAGCACCTCGTCGGTAATCTCCTCACCGCGACGGGCGGGCAGGCAGTGCAGCACAATCGCGTCGGGTCTGGCATGCCGAATCAGGTCGCGGTTCACCTGAAATGGCTGGAAATGGCGCAGGCGGATTTCGCGCTCGGTCTCGTAGCCCATCGAGACCCACACATCGGTGTAGACGACATCGGCGTCGGCGACCGCATCACGCGGGTTGTGTGTGAGCAGGAGTTGCCCGCCCGATTGCGTAGCGTTGTGCTGTGCCTGCGCAAGAATTTGCTCGTCGGGTTCATAGCCTTCGGGCGTCGCCACGCGCACCGTATGCCCCAGCAGGGTGCCAAGCAGGATGAAGCTGTGGCACACATTGTTGCCGTCGCCCACCCACACCAGCGTGAGCGGTCGATCGCCTTTGCGCTCCTGAATGGTCATCAGGTCGGCTAATGCCTGGCAGGGATGTTCGCGGTCGCTGAGCGCGTTGATGACGGGCACGCCCGCAAACTGCGCCAGCTCGCCCAGCACTGAATGGTGGTAGACGCGCGCGATGATGCCCTGCACCCAGCGTCCCAGATTGCGAGCGATGTCCATCACCGCCTCGCGTTTGCCCATCTGGATGTCCGACTGAGTGAGGTAGACGCCGTGCGCGCCCATCTGATACAGCCCGACTTCTAAGGTGACGCGCGTGCGCAGGGAGGGCTTCTCGAAGATGAGCGCGACGGCGGTCGGCTTCTCGAATCGGAACAGCTCGGCGCCCGCGCGGGTGGCGCGTTTCATCGCATGCGCCAGCGCCAGCACCACCTCCGCCGCCTCCCGATTAAGATCGCTGATCGAGAGGAGGTGTGAAGGCGGATTTGCCTGTTTCCATCGCTCCTGCCAGTCTCTCATGCTATGTACACCCACTGTTGCGCCTGGCGGAGTCGGCGCAGCACGCGCGGCTTGCCCAGCACTTCCAGCATCTCAAAAAGGCTCGGTCCCGTCGTGCGCCCGCTGACCGCCACGCGCACAGGATGGATCACAGACCCGCCCGACACACCCAGCCAGGCAATCACTTCGCGTGTCACGCGCTCAATCTCGGGCGCCACAAACGGCTCCAGCGCCTCATACCGCCGGATCAGCTCCTCCAGCATCTGCGGGATGTGCGGCAGACCATACCACTTCTTGACCGCGCTCTGGTCTATCGGGAACTCCTCTTTGAAGAAGAAGTCGGTCAGCGTCACCACATCTTTGAGGGTTTTCATCTTCTCCTGCTCCAGCGGGATGACCCGTTCAGCGTAAGCGCGGGTCTCGTCATCCAGCGCGGGCGGCAGAAGCCCTGCCTCCTGCAGGAAGGGCAGGCAGCGCTCCACCAGTTCCTGCGGGCTGAGCTGGCGAATGTAATAGCCGTTCATCCAGAGCAGTTTGTTATGATCAAAGATGAAGGGGTTATCCGAGACGCGCTCCAGACTGAACAGCTGAATAATCTCCTCGCGGCTGAGAATCTCGCGGTTGTCGCCGGGGTTCCAGCCGCAGAGCGCGAGAAAGTTGAACATGGCTTCGGGCAGGTAGCCGTCGCGAATGAACTCGGTGAACTGCACGGCGCCGTGCCGCTTGGAGAGCTTCTGGCGGTCGACGCCAAGCAGCAGGGGCAGATGCGCGAACTGGGGCGGCTCCCAGCCCAGCGCCCTATAGAGATTGAGATGGCGCGGCATGCTCGAAATCCACTCGTCGCCTCGAATCACATGGGTGATTTCCATCAGGTGGTCATCCACCACATTGGCGAGATGGTAGGTCGGGTAGCCGTCCGATTTGAGCATCACAAAATCGTCGGTGAGCGCGTTGCGGAAGGTGGTGCGCCCGTGAATCAGGTCGTCGTACTCCACCGTGCCTTCCAGCGGCATGGCAAACCGGATCACATAGGGCAGTCCGTCCGCCTCGCGGGCGCGCACTTCGGCGGGCGTGAGGCGTCGGCAACGGCGGTCGTACATCGTGACGGATGCGCCCTGCGCCCGCTGCTGTGCCCGCATCTGCTCCAGCTCTTCGGGCGTGCAGAAGCATTTGTACGCCTTGCCCGCCTCCACCAGCTGGTGCGCAATCTGCCGATAAGTCTCCAGCCGTTGCGACTGGTGATAGGGTGCGTGCGGACCACCCACTTCGGGTCCCTCGTCCCAGTCCAGCCCCAGCCAGCGCAGCGATTCTAAGATTTCGCGCTCCGATTCAGGCACATAGCGGCTGCGGTCGGTGTCCTCGATGCGCACGATGAACTTGCCGCCGTGATGACGGGCGAACAGCCAGTTGAAGAGCGCGGTGCGAATGTTGCCCACATGGGGCGCTCCTGTCGGGCTTGGTGCGTATCGTACCCTTACCATCGGCTCAACCTCTCCATCGGTAAAAGAGATTTTACCTGCTGCACCTCTGGGAGCCGCCTTCCTGCTGGTCTGAGAGCGGGATTCCCCCAAGAGGAAAGTATGACCCCCTCACCCGACCCCTCTCCCCCGCACGCGGGAGAGAGGGGCTGATAAACTCCCTCTCCCCCGAAGGGAGAGGGTAGGGGTGAGGGGTATTCTCGCCTCTGGATGGATTTTTCGAACACCCTCGTTCCCCCTGAGGGTGTTCGAAAACAGGGTGCGGGAACCGCGCCCGTACCCGTGTCAAGTAGGGGCGCGGTCGCCGCGCCCGTACCCGCGCCCTGCTCAAGCGGCTCGCAAGAGATGATTTTTCGAACACCCTCGTTTCCCCTTGACATTCCTGTCTTGAACAGGGTATCCTGCTTTTATCCAGCAGAGGTCAGCGATGCCCGCAAAGAAGCGAACGAAGAAGCAAGCGGTGCATCCAGCAAAATCTCAACTGCCATCGCAACTTCGCGGGGGGGGGTGGAGCTGAGTTGGCTGAACTCAATCCCGCTCTGCGCAAAGCCATTCGCCGCGCTGTTCAGCGCTTCCGACCCACATGCCCACCACCGAACTGGAGTCAGTCCGAATGGCAGAACGAACTTCAGCACGAAGCCGTTCTATGTGCCTTGCAAGCCGAACAGGAGTTTGAGCCTGCACTGGGTTTGTGCTTGGAAAAGTTCGCCTATGATCGCATCTGCGCTCACCTGAAGACTTTCACCAACCGCGAGTGGGGTTATCAGAAGACGGTAGTCGCATTTGCAGAAGATGAAGAAACAGGCGAAGAGTGGGAGCCTGTAGATGAGCGGAGTATGGAAGCTTATGAACAGTTAGAGGCTCGGATATTAGTGGAGTGGTTGCAGAGTCAGCTGGAGGAGAGGGAATACCAGTTATGGGTGTGGGTGGCAGAGAAGCGTTCGTATCGGTGGATCGGAAAGCAGTTAGGAGTCTCGCACGAGGTGGTGCATCGGCGATGGAAACGGTTGCAGGCGGAGCTGCGGGCACTGGTGGAGAATCGGGGTCAAAAAGCGGGATAGAGGTGTTGACAAAGGGCAACCGCAGGGCAACTCCATTTAATGGAGGGGCGAGAATGAAAACAAAGGATCTTTTGATGAGGAACAGTGTTGCGAACCAGCGCAACGCGGTACGGTTGGTGGGGATACTGGTGTTGCTGATGTTATATTTTCATGCCCCCGGTCAGCAGGAAGAGCTAAGGGAGCTTCCGGATCACAAGTGCGTACTTCGCCGGGCAGGTTACTTGTTGCGGCAGACCAGTTGCTTGCAATCGATTGAACCTAACCCAACTCCTATGAAAGCATATACCTTGTTTGGTTGCTCTGGTGGATGCCTCAGAGGTAAAACAGTTCAAGACATTTATATATGTGAATTTAATCGTGGTACGAGCTGCCTTATACGTCAGATGGGGGTCGTTGAGATCAGAGTAACAGAAATTGCCGATTGTGAACCAGCTGGTTCGGGATGCGATTGCATTGATTGGAGACCTGTAGATCCATCCACACCAAACCGAATTGTTTTTTATCCCGATTGTTCAGCACCACCGCAATAGAAACACTTTGGCACTAAAGGAGGTGATTATTAATGATTCGAAGATGGCATGCTTGGTGGACACTTGTTTCCATGTTCACACTGGCGGGGCTTACAATACGGTTCTCGATTGCTACTTGTAGTGAGACTTCTAAGAGCGAACTGGCTGATTGGAGCGCAAAGCGTGAACAAGTTGCTCGTAGTCACACTTTTATCTGGAATGTGACGGGTATGCTGCATATTCCTAAGGAGGCTGTTTGGGGGAATATGATAAGTGCTTTACTAATTGCTCAAAAAAATATTAGAACAAAAATTTCATCAGCTTCTGAACAAGTTAATTGGGGGAAATATAATCTTTCAATGATTAATCCACCGCAAATGGATTTATTTGTTTCTGGGATATCGGAAAACTATATTATTACCAATAGTCCGCACATCGTTCACATTGCTGCATATAGGGAAAGACTAGCTTCTTATGAGGCTACTGACAAAATTGCGGAGACCTTCGAAGTTTACTTTCAAAACGAGCTCGTTATTCATTTGCGTAATCAGGGTTCGGTAGTCGCGGATATAGCGCTCCATCCTGCAGGTACTGTCAGCATGGGTGATCCTTTTGAAACCTTTATAGGACCGGCATTTTTAGTTTTTCTGGCAGGTGTTCCTCCTCTCTGTATGTTTGCCGGCAGCGAGAAAGACTGGCAGTTAGTCGCCACGACTCCGGATGAATGGGTTTATGAGCGCAAAACCCCTGATAATTGGGAGTTAGAACTTCATGTAAGTCGAATCCACAAAGGAGCCCCAAAGAGCCTTCTGATGCGTCGTACTAGTGCCCAGTTCTATTGGAATGTGCTGCAATTCACTCAAATTGATGGACAGTGGTTTCCATCAGAAATAGAAATGACCTACGAATATTATGACTTAATGACCCCTGCAACTCGTGAGGATATTGAGAAGATTTTAGAAAACTATATCGTGAAAGATGATAATGGAAGAGAGCAGGTGATCGTTTCTCTACCCTTGCATCGTTGCAGCAGACCCTCTATGAGTAGGCGTCGCTATATGTTGGTTAGTGCCGAGCCAGCGAGCACCATTCGTTTCATGCTGCCTCAGGGTACCTTCGTGCGTGATTGGAGATTAAGCGGTAGCAGCCTCTGGCACAAAGGAAATGGAATAGTGGTCGAATACCCATGGGAAGGTTTTCTACCAGACCTGGAAACACTGAATCAGAAGGCGCATGCCAAATAGAGTGGTTTCAACGGTATTGCGTTTCACGAGGATTCACCTCCTCTAACTGATGCAAAGCCGACTCGTACTGTTCTATCAGGTAGTGGGCGACTTCGCGCACGGGCTGGGGGTTCGCGCCTGCGGCGCTGGAGGCGATAATCTGGCGGATGGCATCCAGCGGGTGTTTACGACGCCTGGCAACCGATAGCAACCAGTCGCATGCCTGGTCGGGCGGCAGGTGCGTGTCGTAGCCGTTGATCTGCAGGAAGGTCAGCACGCCAATCAGCGCGGTGCCCAGATTGCCGCGTGCGAAGGGATAATAGGTCAGATAGCCCCACAGGAACCGCGCCGCCTGCAACGGCACATCCATGCTCTGGCGATAGCTGTATTGATAGTAGGTCGCCTCCTCCAGGCGGTCGTAGTTGTACCGCTGGGGCGCGCCCGTGATTTCGGTGTTAATCCAGATGAGGTCCTGCACGGTGAGGTATCGCCAGCGCGAGGCGGGACCAGGCACGGGCTGCGGGCTGACGGGCATCGTAGTGGGCAGGGCGTCGCGCTGTGCCAGCTGCTGCCTCTCCTGAATCACTCGCTCCGCCCGCACCAGCGAATCGCGGTAATCGGCAATCATCTGCTCAATCAGGTCGGCATAGGTGAAGCGAGTCGCGCTCTCGTCGGGCTGAAGGGACAACGATGCCCATTCACCCGATAGCAACCGTTCGGCTGCCTCATCAGGTGAGAGCGTGGCGCGGAAGCCGTTCGCGCCCAGAAACGCCAGCGCTGCAATCGATGCGGTGCTGGCGTTGTATTCGCGAAACGGCTGCAGGGTGTTGAGCGCCTCAAAGAGCGTAGTGGCTCGCTGAAGCGCGTCCGCATCGGGCGGGGTCAGCATCGCCAGCAGGCGCGCACGATTCAGGCGGTCGGCGTCGCACTCGGGCGGCGCCAGGCAGACGCGCTCGTTGATCAGCTGGAGGTCGCTCGTGGTGGGATAGCGCCAGCGGTCGCGCTGAACCGCCGCGCGCCGAATCGCTCTGCCGTGCGCTTCGAACTGCTCCAGCAGAATGGGCAGAGTCGCATGGTTCAGTGGTCGCGCCGTTTGAAAGGCGTCTAACAGGCTCCCCCGTAGCGATTCATCCAGCGCGTCCAGCCCCGTGTTCACCGCCTGCAGCCAGCGGGCAAGTTCCAGCCAGGCGGGCGAGCCGTCTGTCAATATCTTCTCTCGCAGGCTGTCGGTCAACTCTCTGAGCGTATCGCGTAGTGCGTCCATCGTGCCGTCGAGAATTGTACCTGCCTGCTGACAGGAAGGGGCGCACTGGCGGTGAACTACCCGCCCCGGAGGGATGTGCCGATGGAACAGAGGTTTGCGGGTCAGGTCGCGCTGATCACAGGCGGCGGGCGGGGTATTGGCGCATGCATTGCCCGCCTGCTAACGCGACAGGGCGCTCAGGTGATGCTCGTCGCCCGCACCGAGAGCCAGCTTCAGCAGGTTGCGGGTCAGATTGAGGCGGAGGGCGGCAGGGCGTTTTACTGCGTTGCCGATGTCGCCGACGAGCCAGCCATTCGCGCGGCGATTGAGCGCACGCGCCAGCTCAGCGGGCGCATCGATATCCTGATCAATAACGCTGGCTCGGCGCGGGCAGGACTCATCGAGCAGAGCGATCCTGCCGAGTGGTGGCAGGTGGTGGAGAGCAACCTGAAGGGGCTGTACCTGACCACGCGCTTCACGCTGCCGATTATGCTGGAGCAGGGTCATGGACAGATTGTGAACATGCTCACGATTGCTGCCAGTCGCGCCTTCACAGGCTTGAGCGCGTACAGCTGCGCCAAAGCCGCTGGGCTGATGTTCACGCGCATTCTCGCCAAAGAGGTGCGCAAGCGTGGCATTCGGGTCACGGCGGTGTTGCCGGGCGCAGTGGACACCGTGCTGTGGGATGCGTTCCCGACCGCGCCCGAGCGCGAGCGCATGATTCGCCCTGAGACCGTCGCCCGGATTGTGGTGGAGATTCTCGCCACGCCACCCGACGCCAGCATCGACGAGATTGTCATTCTTCCGCCAGAGGGGATTCTGTGAGGCACTCTCCTGCACCCTGCCCGATGGGGAAAGGGGGATTGGGAACTGGCAGGTATCCTAACGGATGGTGAGCGATGGGGCGGCGATGGTTGGGTCTGATTCTCGCTGCGGGTGTGATGGGGCTGCTGCTGACCTTCTGGCTTCGCGGGGGGCGTGCGCCGACCGAGGTGGTGGTCGCGGCGGCGACACGCGGTGAGCTGCGTGTGCCCTACAGTGCCGAGGGCATCGTGCGAGGCTGGCAGGTGACTCTCTCGGTGCCCTTCACAGCGCAGGTCGTGGCGGTGCTGGTGCGGGAGGGTGAGCGGGTGCAGGCGGGTCAGCCGCTGGTGCGATTCTGGGAGCAAGATATAGCGGACGCGGTGCAGGCGGCATCGGCACGTTATGCCGCCGCACGCGCCGCGCTGGAGGAAGCAGAGCGCGCTTACGAGCAGGCGCAGCAGGAAACCCGCGCCCGCATTCGTCAGGCGGAAGCCGTGTTGCAGGAGGCAAAGGCGAACCTTCAGCTGATTGAGCGTGGCGCCCGCCCCGAAGAGATCGAGCGTGCCAGGCAGGCGGTGCGCGCGGCGGAGGCACGCTATGAACTGGCAGAACGTAACTGGCAACGCGCCCGTGCCCTCTATGAGCAGGGAGCCATCGCACGACTGGAGTACGAACGCGCCCTTCAGGAATATGAAGTGGCAGCAGCCCAACTGCGCGAGGCACAGGCAACTCTCCAGCAGGTTCAGCACGGCGCCCGCCCCGAAGAGCGCGCCGCGGCGCAGGCACGGCTGGAATCAGCACAGGCCGCGCTGGAACTGGCGCGGAGCCAGCAGGGCAACCTGAAAGTGTTGCAGGCGCGCCTGCAGAGCGCACGCGCCGCCGTGCGCGAGGCGCACGCCATGCTTCAACAGGCGCGCAGTCAGCGCAAACTGCGCACACTCGTAGCGCCCCGCTCCGCATGGGTCAACCGATGTGAGGTGGAACCGGGCGAAAGCGTCGCGCCCGGCATGCCCGTGATGGTGCTGGTGGATCGTCGCGCTCTGTGGGGCGAAGCGGAAGTGGCGCAGGAAGACGCGGGCAAAGTGCGCGTGGGCGATCCCGTGCAGGTCAGCGCGCCCGCCCTGCCCGGACGCCACTGGCAGGGACGCATCACCCAGATTATGCCCGCTTTCGAACGCAAGCCCGACTCCGCCCTGCGCGTGCGCATCCTGCGCCTCCGCGTCGAGATGGTGAACCCTCCCGCGGAGCTGCGCCCCGATATGGAGATCACCGTTGAAGGCGAGGGGCAACTGGGCAGCACAACCCTGCTGGTGCCCAGCGACGCCGTTCACGAGGAGCCAGACCACAGCTGGGTGTGGGTCGTGCAGAATGGTATCGTTCGGAAACGCACGGTGCGCACGGGCTACTTCACCTATAAATACACTGAAATCACGGAGGGACTGCGCGAAGGCGAGCTGGTCGTGGTGGCTCACAAAGAGGGTCTCGCCGAAGGGGAGCGCGTGCGAATCCGCCAACGATGAGCCAGAAACCACTGATTGAGCTGCGGGAAGTCAGCAAGATTTATCGGCGCGACCGATTCGAAGTGCGTGCCCTGAATCGGGTCAACCTGCAGATTGCGCGGGGCGAGTTCGCGGTGGTGCTGGGACCCAGCGGATGCGGCAAAAGCACCCTGCTGAACCTGATCGGAGGGCTGGATACTCCAACGGCTGGGAGCGTAATTGTGGACGGCGAAGACATCAGCCGCTACAACGAGGCGCAGTTGAGCGCCTACCGCCGCCATAAAATCGGCTTCGTGTTCCAGTTTTTCAATCTGGTGCCGACGCTTACCGCACGGGAGAATATCGAGCTGGCAGCGGAGCTGGTCGCCAATCCTCGCCCTGTGGACGAGCTGCTGCACGCCGTCGGGCTTTATGAGCGCGTCAATCACTTTCCGGGCGAGCTGAGCGGCGGTGAACAGCAGCGCGTCGCGATTGCCCGCGCGCTCGTGACGCGACCGCCCATCCTGCTGTGCGACGAGCCGACGGGCGAGCTGGACTCCGCAACGGGTAAGCGAATCCTGACGCTGTTGCGCACCCTCAATCGCCATGAGGGGCAGACCATCGTGCTGGTAACCCACAACTCGGCGATTGCGGAGATTGCCGACCATGTGATCCGACTGCGTGATGGGCAAGTAGAGAGCGAGGTCTACCCGCCACAGCCCGCGGAGGTAGAGAGTCTGGAATGGTAGGGGGCGTTCTCTGGCGCAAGATTCGGCGTGAGATGTGGCAGATGCGCTGGCTCTACGGCGCGATTGCCACGATGGTCATGCTGGGCGTGATGCTGTTTGCGGTAGCCAGCAGTCTCTATCGGGATATGTATCTTTCCTACACGGCATCTTACGCACGCTACCGTCTGGAGGATTTCGGGATACAGGTTCGTTCCGCGCCGCGCACGGTGGTGGCTCGCATTCGGCAGCTGCCGGGCGTGGCGGGCGTGGAGGGGCGGCTGGTGGAGACCGTCGCAATAGAGGTCGGCTCCCGAAATCCGCACCGCTTAATGGGGCGACTGATCGGCATCGAGACGCGCCACCCGCTGCAGGTGAACCAGCTGCGCCTAATGGAGGGGCGGTTCCTGCGCGGCGGACGCGACCGTGCCATCCTACTGGAGAGCAAGTTCGCCAGCTATCATCGCCTGCGCCCGCACGACACCCTCACGGTGCTGTGGCGTGGGGAGCGCGTGCGCTTCACGATTGCCGGGCTGGTGCGAAGTCCCGAATATATCTATGTGGTCCAGAGCAAGCAGCAGGTTCTCCCCTCCGAAGATGTGTTCGGCGTGATGTTCGCCCCGCTGGAGGTGGTGGGCGAAATCACGGGTCAGAGCGAGCAGATTAACGAGGTGCGGGTGGCAGTGCAGCCCGGTTTCAATCGGGAGCTGGTTGCCCGCGCGGTGGAGCATCTGCTGCGTGCCTATGGCGCGGAGAAGCCCGTGATGCGCGAAGACCAGCCCAGCTACTACCTGCTGGAAAGCGCCACCCGAATCCTGCGTACCTACTCGGTGCTGTTCCCGATGCTCTTTTTGAGTGTGAGCATTCTGACGCTCTACACTCTGCAGATGCGGATGGTGCTCCAGCAGCGGCAGATTATTGGCTTACTGCACGCGCTCGGCTATACACGACTGCAGGTGCTGTGGCACTATCTGAGCATGGCGCTGGTGCCGGGGTTAATGGGCGGGCTGATGGGCGTCGGCGCGGGCGTCGGGCTTTCGGGCTGGCTCTCACGCGGCTATATGGGCTTTCTGGCGTTGCCTGTGGAGCGCGTGGAGCCACCGATTACACCAGCGATTGTGGGTTTGTTGCTGGCGCTGGGCGCGACCTTTGCAGGGGGCATTCTGCCGGCATGGCAGGCGTCGTGCATTCCGCCCGCGCAGGCGCTGCGTCCACCCGCGCCGCTGATGGGACGCACGCTGATGCTTGATCGCTGGATACCCTTCCTGCACCGCGCCCGCCTGCTCTACCGATTGCCCGTGCGCAATCTGACCCGCGCCCCGCGACGAACCGTGGTGGGTATCTTCGGCACTGCCATCGGTGTCATGCTGGCGATGCTGGCGCGCGGAATTATCGATTCGCGCGAAACGGTGATTGCGCAGTACCTGAACCAGGCGCTGAGCGAGGATTTGCGGGTGGGCTTCACCCATTTTCAGGATTCGGGCGTTGTGGAACAGGTGCGAAACTGGCGGGGCGTGCTGAGGGTGGAAGGCACACTGGAGTTGCCCGTTCGCTTACGGCGCGGCACGCAGGAATATGATGCCCTGCTGAAAGGCGTGGAGCCAGACAGTCCCAATCTGCAACTCCATAACGAGCAGGGCGAGCCTGTGGCGCTGACTGCGAACGGCTTCCTCTGCGGGCAGGTCGTTCAACAAAAACTCGGGCTTGAGGTGGGCGATAGCGTGGCGCTGAGTCTGCCCGCCGAGTTCAGCGATGAAGACACGCGCGAGCATCCGGTGCGCGTCACAGGGCTGGTCTGGGAGACCATCGGCACGATGGTCTACATGCCGCGCTCGCGCGTGCGCCAGCTGTTCCGCCGTGAACTCCTGCTACCGCCCGACGCTATCAACAGCCTGCGCGTCTGGGTTGCGCCAGAATATCGGCAGGAGGTGATTCAGCGGCTGGAGCGACTGCCTGAGGTGGGCGCGGTGGCGGTGCGCGACGATCTGGTCGCCCGCATGGAGGCGTTGAATGCCATCGCCCGTCGGTTCCTCGCGTTTATGATGGCGTTTGGGCTGGTGCTGGCGTTCAGCGTGATTGTGAGCATTGTGACGGTCAGCGTGCTGGAGCGACGGAACGAGGTGGCAACTCTGTTAACCATCGGTTTTAGCCGTCAGCAGGCGCACGGTCTGATCATGGCGGAAAATATCTTGTTCCTGACGCTTGGCACGCTTCTTGGACTGCTCTTTGGGCGGGGGATGGTCGCGCTCTTTATCGCGATTGTCGCCTCGCCCGAACAGATGGAGCTGATTGCGTTTCGCGCCCATATCTATCCGCATACCTACCTGATGGCGGGGCTGGGCGGCTGGCTGATCGGTCTGCTGGCGCAGTTGCCCGCGCTCCGAATCCTCGCGCGCATTGATCTGGTGGCATCACTCAAGGAGCGCGCTTTGTGAGCAGGAGAGCGGGTATACTGCATTGGCAACGCTATTCAGGTCAAGGAGGAGATAAATTGGGCAAGATAGGCGTGGGCATTATCGGTTCCGGTGGTATTGCGCAGTCCCAGCATATGCCGGGCTATGCGCGATTGGGCGATCGAGTCCAGATTGTCGCGGTGGCGGACATTAACGAGCAGAACGCGCAGGCTGCCGCTGCCAAGTTCAACGTGCCCTATGTGTACACCGACTATCGCGAGCTGCTTCAGCGCGACGATATTCAGGCGGTCAGCGTCTGCACGCCCAACTATTTGCATAAGGAGGTGACGATTGCCGCGCTGGAGGCGGGCAAGCATGTGCTGTGCGAGAAGCCGTTAGCCCGCAACGCGCACGAGGCGCGCGAAATGGTGCTAACGGCGCGGCGCACGGGCAAAATCCTGCAGGTCGCGCTCCAGTGGCGCTTCACGGGCGTCGCGCAGTTCCTGTACAAATACATTCAGCAGGAGGGCCATCTGGGCGAGATTTACTATGCGCGGGCGCACGCCCTGCGTCGGCGCGGCATTCCCGGCTGGGGCGTGTTCATCGATAAAGAGAAGCAGGGCGGTGGTCCGCTGATCGATATCGGCGTGCATATTCTGGATGCGACGCTGTGGCTGATGGGCTACCCGCGCCCCGTGTCGGCGTTCGGCGCGACCTACACCAAGTTCGGTCATCGCGACGATGTGATGGGGCTGATGGGGCAGTGGGACCCGAAAAAGTTCACCGTCGAAGATTTCGCGGTTGGGCTTATCCGCTTCGAAAACGGCGCGACGCTCACCCTCGAATCGAGCTTCTGCGCCAATATTGAGGGCGACGAGTTCAACACGCTGATCCTGGGCGATCGGGGCGGCGTGTTCGCCAATCCGATTGGTCAGCCGCCGGTGAAAATCTTCACCGAACATAACCGCACGCTCTACAATATCGAGCCTGCGCACCTGCCGAGCATCAACTCGTATCACGCCGAGATTGAGGCGTTCATCGATGCCGTTGAGCATGGCAAGCCGTCGCCTGTGCCGGGCGAACACGGGTTCATTCTGAACGCGATACTGGACGCCATCTATCAATCGTCGGAGACGGGGCACGAGGTCGCCATCGATACGGACCTGAGGGACGATGGGTGAGTGACGACGCGCGGCGGATGCGGGCGTTCTGGGCGCTGGTGCTGATGGCGGGCTGCGCCGAGCTGGGCTATGTCACGCTCAACATCTCGGCGATGCCCGTCTACCTGCGCTACACCATCGGGCTGGGCGAGTCGACCGTGACGGCGGTCGGCTCGATCTTTTTATTGACGGAGGCGCTCTTTCGGGCGCCGATGGGCATGCTCAGCGATCGGTTCGGGCGCCGCCGCCTGATGCTTGTCGGACCGCTGATCACGACCTGCACCGCGCTCTGCACGGTGTGGGTGAAGCATCCCGTGTGGTTTCTGATGTTGCGCGGGCTGGACGGGCTGGGCGCGGCGATGCTCTGGCCCGCTGCCTACGCCGCGATTGGCGACACTGTGCCCCCGGAGCGCCGCTCGTGGGCGATGAGCTTTTTGAATATGACCTACATGTCGGGCGTCGCGCTCGGTCCGCTGGCGGGCGGGCTGGCAAACGACCTCACGGGCAGTAAAACCGCCTCGTTCTATTTGGTCGCGGCGCTGTTTGCGGTCGCCGCGTTCATTCTCTGGCGGTTCTATCCCTGCGACGGGCGCGGCAGCCACCATCCCGATGAAGCGCATCGAAGCGAGGTGTCGCTGCGGGCGTTCCTGAGCGCGGTGCGTCTGGTGCCTGGGCATCTCCTGCTGGCGTTCGTGGTCTTCTTCGGCATCGGGCTGATTATGCTGCTGGTCAAGCTCTACGCGATGGAGGAGTTCCGTGTCAGCGAAACGGTATTCGGGCTGGGGCTGGTGTTCCCCGCGCTGCTGATTGGGGCGCTGAGTGTGCCGATTGGGCGCTGGTCGGATCGGATTGGGCATGGGCGTTCGGTGCAGCTGGGTCTGGCAGGCGGCGCGCTGGTGATGTGGCTGGTGGTGTTGCCTGCACAACCGAACCTGCTGCTGGTGTTGCTGGCGGCGGGCGCGGGCGCGCTCAGCTTCGTGCTGGCGCTGGCAGCATGGATGGCGGAGCTGAGCGAGGTCTATCCCGAACGGCGGGGTGTGATTCTGGGTGCGGCGGGCACCGCGCAGGGCATCGGCAGCATTCTGGGCGCCCTGCTCGGCGGCGTCCTGTATGAACACCTGGACCTGCGACTGGGCGAGATGGTGATCCCCTCGCGGCGCGTGCCCTTCATCGGTTGCGCCCTCATGCTCACGCTCGGCGCCCTCATCAGCCTGGTGGTTCTGCGCTCGCGTCCGCATGTCAGCCGCGAATCGCGCCGCTGAATCTCCGCAAGAAGCAGGAATCGCCCCGAAGACGGGGTATAATAATCATGTTTCGCATCAAGACCTCCATTTATCCGGGGACAGGCAGCCTCATCACCTGCCTGTCCCGCTTTTTTTTGTTTTCTGCCCTGTGCAGGCGTGACCGCGCCCCCATCGATGAACCTGCCGATTTATGGGTGAGGGACTGGCTTGATGTTCTGGGTGAGGAATCTGGACAGGACCGCACTCGCTCCCAGAATCGGCAAGGAGCCAGTCAGGTATAATCTTAACGATGCAACAGACAGCGATGCCGGTGGAGATCACGGCGCGGGCGGTGGCACGGATCAAGCAGCTGCTGGCACGGCGGGGCAAGCCTGATGCCTACCTGCGTATTGGCGTGCGCGCGGGCGGCTGCTCCGGGCTGGAGTATGTGATGCAGCCTGAAGATGCGCCGCGCCCGAACGACCTGCAGTTCGAAATAGACGGTCTGCGCATCCTGATCGACCCCCGGAGCGCGCGCATCCTGCAGGGAACCACCATCGACTACACGGGTGAGCTCATCGGTAGCGGGTTCCGATTCAATAACCCGAACGCGAAGCGGCAGTGCGGATGCGGCACTTCGTTCAGCCTGTAGCAGGAGATGCGCATCCGGCGTCTAAACAGAGGTGTTTGGAGGCAAGCATGAACCGATGGACGCTATGCTTACTGGGCGGATGGCTCTGGCTGATGGCGGCGGCACAGGTGCCCACGGTGACCTGGCAGTTTTTCGGCAATCCTGCCCGCAATAACCCTGCGGTGCCGGGCGTGGGCAGTCGCACCATCTACTATCCGTGCCTCAATCGTCTCTATGCCGTTAATCGGGCGGATGGCACCCTGCGCTGGCAGTATCCTGCCGATGCGCCCCTGAACGCCACCTTTCAGGGGCAACCGGTGGAGGGTGAGGGGCTGGTCTACATCGGCGCCAGCAACGGGAATGTGTACGCGCTGGATATCGAGACGGGCAAGCTGCGCTGGATTTTCACTGCCGACAGCGCGCCTACAGCTATCCCCGTGCTGGAGGAAGGCACGCTCTATATCGGCACGGGGCGCGGGGAGGTGTACGCGATCAACGCCCGCAGTGGGGAGCCGCTCTGGAAGGAACCCTATCGCGCGGGCGATTACATCACAGGGCGGCTGGTCAAGGCGGGCGATCTGATCGTCTTCGGCACGAACGGTGGCAGCCTGCACGCCATCACCGCGAGCGGCGGTCGCCGCCGCTGGGCGCTCAATCTGCCCAGCCCTGTGTATGACGCTCAGCCCGTCTATGCCAGTAACAGCCTCTATGTGACGGCGAATGACCAGCTGATTGCCCTGAACCCGAACAGCGGCTCGCCACGCTGGACACGCCGATTCACCACCGAGCTGCGCCTGGCGCCCGCCGCCGACGAAAACTATGTGGTCGTCATCACGCGCGAGAACCGCATCTATGTGTTTGACCACAACGGGCGAATCGTGGCAGGTGACCAGACCCCTATTGAGGCGCGCTATCCACCCCTGGTCGCGCCTGTTATCCACAGGGGCGACCTGTGGGTCAGCACGGTGCGGGGCACGGTAGTGGTCTACACCCTGCCCGATCTGCAGATACGCTGGCTCTACACACTGCGCCCGCCCGAAGGTACGCGCGACGCGAACAACCGCCCCCTTTACTATTTGCCGATTAACCGCAATCCCGTCTTCATGGAGGAGGGGCTGCTGATTGCCAGCGATGATGGCAGTCTGACCGCCTTCGCCTACGACTGGCTCGATCGAATCCCGCCGATGGTGCTGCGCACGACGCCGGCGATTGGCGAGATGATGTCGGGTCAGCTGCCGCTGACCTTCGGTGCACGCCTGCGCGATGACCAGAGCGGCATCAATCCCGACTCGCTCAAATTGCTGCTGAACGACGAGCCGCTCGCGTTCGTGTATGAGCCATCCACAGGGGAGCTGACGGCGGAGCTGAAGGCGGGTGGCGGCAGCACGGCGAAGCCTCTGCCCGACGGACGCCACACGCTCACTATTATTGCCAGCGACTGGGCAGGCAACAGCCTGCGCTTCAACTGGGGCATCTATGTGGATAACAGTTTGAGCAAGAGCGTGCCGCGCCCGGCGGGTCAGCAGCAGCCGCCATCGGGCGGCGGGCGAGGCGGCTACGGTGGCGGACGCGGAGGCTATGGCGGCGGCGGTCAATGAACCACCTGCGATGGCGACCGTTGCCATCCGCGCCGAGCAGCTCACCAAAGAGTTCCGCCTGACCCATCAGCCCTACTCGTCGCTCAAGGGGCTGCTGCTCTCGTTCCTGCCCCGGCGGGTGGAGCATATCGTCGCGCTGAACGCCATCTGCTTCACGGTTTATCGCGGCGAGACCGTCGCGGTTATCGGGCAGAACGGATCGGGCAAAAGCACCCTACTGGGACTGATTGCGCGCGTGTACCGCCCGACCAGCGGCACGCTGGAGGTGAACGGGCGCGTGGCGCCCCTGCTGGAGCTGGGCGCGGGCTTCCATCCCGACCTCACCGGGCTGGAGAACATCTACTTCAACGGCGTCATTCTGGGGCTGAGCCGCAGGCAGATTAGCGAGCGGCTCGACGCGATTATCCAGTTCGCCGAGCTGGAAGAGTATATCGACGCGCCGGTGCGCACCTACTCGTCGGGGATGCTGATGCGACTGGGCTTCGCCGTCGCAGCGCATGTGGACGCCGACATCCTGCTGGTGGACGAGGTGCTGGCGGTGGGCGACGCCCACTTCCAGCAAAAATGCTACCGCAAAATCCGCGAGTTTCAGCAGCAGGGGCGCACGATTCTGTTCGTGTCGCACGATATGGCGGCGGTGCGCCAAATTGCGCCCCGCGCCCTCTGGCTGGACAAAGGGATTCTGCGCGCCGACGGCGATTCGGAAACGGTGGTGGCACAATACTTACAGAGCCTGACCGCCGAGGCGAAGCCCTGAACGGGTATTATTAAAGGCGCGGAGGGGTGGCCGAGTGGTTGAAGGCGGCGGTCTTGAAAACCGCATCCCACCTCGTGTGGGACGGGGGTTCGAATCCCTCCCCCTCCGCCAGAAAGAATTAATCGCCCCCTCCTGCATACAGGAAGGGGCGATTTGAGGGGGATCGGGATTAGCGTTCGCGGTGGAACACGAGGATGTCGCCACGCACCAGTGCGCCCCGATAGGCGAACACCGGTTCGTTGCGATCGGGCACAAAGAACGCCACCGCGATGGTATCGGGGTCGCCCTCATCGCTATCGCGCGGGCGGTTGTCCTGCACCCGCACGCGCACCAGCCCGCGCACATGGCGCACGCCTTCGCGCGTGCGAACCGTCATCACCGCATGCCCGGCGAACTCCGCCACCCGATGCTCGGCATCAACCGCCAGCTGGGTCAGACGAACCATCCGGATCTCCACCAGGCGGTTCTCAAGCCGCGCTTCGAAGCAGAATGCACCCGCGCGGAACTCCCGATCCCCACAGGTTGCATGGATCACATTCAGCCCGAAACGGGCGTTCGGGCGATCGGAATGCTCCGACCTGGCTGCCCCAGCGCCGAAGGCGCCTTCAACCGTGCAGTTCTGCGCCAGTGCCGCAGCGCCTGTCAGCGTCAGTACAGCTATCCACCAGAGTTTGCGCATCATACATCCCTCCTTCCGATAGTCAGGAACACCTGCAAACCGCACAGGATGTCCCTGCCGTAGCCTGTAGACGCTACAAGGCGCCGATTGTTCGGTGTTTAACCGATTGGGGAGCCGTTAACAGTTAGATGGAATCGGCAATCGATGGCTTCGGCGGCGCGGCGGCACATCACCATTCGCTCCAGAAATATCTCGAAATATTCCATCAGGCTGGCGACCGTCGTGTCGATCTCCAGATTGAGTTCGATGATGCGCTCTTTGGGTAGCACGCGCAGGCGGGAGCGCTGGGTGGCGAAGTTGACCCGATCGTGGATGTCGAACTGCTCGCGGTGCGGGTTCTGCACACGCGAGAAGTGGACATCGGACTTATCGGCTAAGATCACGGTGGCGGCGGCGTAGTTGACGGGGTAGCCGGATGTCTCCTCGTGATTGCCAATCGCGCTGATGATGATGGCGATTTCTTCGGCGGGCATGCCCATCTGGGTGAGGATATGGAAGGCGATCACGCCACCGATTTGCGCATGGTTGTCGCGGGCAATCACATTGCCCACATCGTGCAGGAAGCCCGCGATCGCCGCCAGCTCCGCCTGGCGCTCGGTGTAGCCCAGCTTGAGGCAGAGGCGTCGCGCGTTGTTGGCGACGATACCCGCGTGGCGCAAGCCGTGTTCCGTGTAGCCCATCGCGTACAGCGCCTGATTGGCTGCCCGGATATAGGCGCGGACGGTCGGGTCGTTGCGCACCTGCTCCAGAGTCACGAGGTTCATCGTGATATGTATTTTCGGCACAAAGGGCGCGGTTCCTTGCAGGCGAACCACCCACTTGATTTTTCGCGCGGGAAACCGATATAATCTGGGGCGATTGGCAGGAGGGAGGCGATTCATCGAGAATCGAAGGGTATAATCCTGATAACGAGGAAGGAGGCACGATAGCATTGGCACAGATACAGGTTCGTCCGAATGAGTCGCTGGACAGCGCGCTAAAGCGCTTTAAGAAGTTGCTGGAGCAGAGTGGGATTTTGCAGGAGTACAAGCGGCATGCCCACTACGAGAAGCCGAGCGAGCGTCGGCGGCGTCAGAAGCAGCGCCGTCGGAAGAAGTGAGGCGTTTGGGAGAGTTATGCGTATCGGTTGGGCGGCTCTGAGGCAGGGTCGCAGGCGCGGCGATGTTCGAACCGTGCCCCGCAAGCGGTGGCTGCCCGCGCTGCGCTGGGAGCCGTTGTTGATGGGCATCCTCAGCCTGCTCGCCCTGACCGTGCTGAACGGTGAGATCACCGCGCTGCTGCAGCAGTGGCTCCAGCGTGTGGCGATTGCTGCGGCGCAGGTGGCACTGCTGATGATGCTGATTCGTCAGCTGGGGTTGATGGCGCCCTCGGGGCTGGCGCTGCGCTCGCCGATTGCGCCCAGTGCGCGGGAAGTGGGGCTGATCCTGCTGGTGCTGACCGGCTTTTTGAGCCTGCTGGGTGTGCGGGTGCTGGCGGCGTTAAGCAACGCGCCGGGGCTGGGCAGTGAGCGCGGCTTTGTGGCGTTCGCGCCGCTGATTGCGGGCGGCATGATGCTCAGCGTGCTGATTCATCCCCTGCTGGCGGTGCTGGTCTTTGCGGTGCTGCTGGGCGGGGTTGCCGTCGCGCTGAATCTGCCCGTGCTGACGGTGGGCGTCGTGGGGCTGATTGGCTGGACAGTGATGTTCGCGATTGCCTCGCTGCGACGGCGCACCGACCTCCTGCTGACCGGCACGCTGTTGAGCGCGTTGCTGATGGCGGGCGCGTTCGCGGCACAACTCCATGCGCATGGCGAGTGGCTGCGGGCGTGCGCCGGCGGGTTCTGGGGCGTTGTGAGCGGCACGGGCACGATGGCGCTCTTCTGGCTGGGGCTGACCCTGCTGGAGCGACCGTTCCGACTGGCGACCCCGATGGCACTGATGGAACTCGCCTCGCTGGAGCATCCGCTGCTGCGCGAGCTGCGCGATAAGGCGCCCGGCACCTATTTCCACAGCCAGTATGTGGGGCAGCTGGCGGAAGAAGCCGCGATAGCCATCGGCGCCGATCCAATGCTGGCGCGGGTCGGCGGCTACTATCACGACATCGGCAAGCTCACCCGACCCGACTTCTATATCGAGAACCAGACGGGACCCAACACGCACGAGCGCATCAACCCCGCGCTTTCGGCGCGCATCATCGCCTCCCATGTGCGCGATGGGCTGGAGCTGGCACGCCAGCATCGGCTGCCCACCGCTGTGTGCGACATTATCGCTCAGCATCACGGCACCTCACTCATCACCTATTTCTATCACCAGGCGGTCGGCGAAGGGCATGACCCTGTGCTGGAACAACATTTTCGGTATGACGGACCCAAGCCGCAGACGCGCGAAGCCGCGCTGGTGATGCTGGCGGACACAGTGGAAGCCGCCACCCGCTGCCTGGAAAACCCAACCCCTGCCCGCCTCGCCAACTATGTGCATGAACTCATCGAGATGCGTCGCCAGGATGGGCAGCTGGACGAAAGCACGCTCACTTTTCGCGACCTAAAACAGATTGAAGAGGCGTTCGTGCGCGTGCTGGTCGCCCTGCGCCATCGGCGCGTGGAGTATCCTGGCGTTCGATCGGAGAGTGAACCTGTCTATGTTGCCCATCTGCCCTGAGGTAAGCGTGTCGGCGGGGCTCGACCCGGATGCCGACCGTTATCTCGCCCAGCTGCTCCCATCGCCTGCCGAGCGAGAGTCGCTGATTCAGCACCTGCTGACGGCGGCGATCCCGCAGGCGGTTCAGCGTCTGGTGGCGCGTACAGGTTTGCCACCCCTTACCGCCAGCCCCGCTCCCTCGCGCTGGGGGATCAGCGTCTGGCTCACCACCAGCGAGCAGATTGCCGCGCTGAACGCCCGCTATCGGGGCGTGCCCCAGCCGACCGATGTGCTGAGCTTTCCGCTAATAACGGACGGCGACCCCATTCTGCTGGACCCGTTCGCCGAAACGCCTCTGCTGGGCGAGGTGGTGGTTTCCATCCAGCAGGCGGCGCAACAGGCGGAACCGAACGGGCACGACCTCATCACCGAGATCCTGGTGCTGTGCCTGCACGGAACCCTTCACCTGCTCGGCTATGAGGATGAGACCGACGCCCAGCGTGCGCAAATGAACTGCCTCGCCGTCGAGACCCTGCGCGAGCTGGGCTACGCAGCAAGGGAGGAGTGGTACTCACGCCATTATGAGAGATGACCCACGCGAAACGGTGGAACGCCCGGAACCATCCGACCTGACGGAGCCATCGAGTGACGGCTCAGAGTTGAGCGATTCGGCTCCCACCGAGCATCCGTGGCGGCGGAATGCGCTGGATAGCTTCCGCTACGCGCTGGAGGGCATCATCGCCGTCGTGCGCACCCAGCGCCATATGCGGTTCCACTTCTTCAGCGTGGTGCTGGTGCTGCTGATGGGCTTCCTGTTCCGCCTCGATAAGCGCGAGATGCTCGTGCTGCTGTTCACCATCTCCATCGTGCTGATTGCCGAGATGTTCAACTCCGCGATTGAAGCCACCGTTGATCTGGCAACGCAGGAGTATGACCCGCGCGCGAAGTTCGCCAAAGACATCGCGGCGGGCGCGGTGCTGGTCGCCACGCTGAACGCGATTGTGGTCGCATGGGTGCTGTTTATGGGCGACCTGCGCCTGGAGCAGATCCGGCTGCGCATGGAGCGGGCAGAGCCGACGATGACCGTCGCCGTCACCATCGGCACAATCCTCATCTTTGTGATTGTGTCGCTGGCGAAGGTGCTATCCACGCAGGGGCGGGTGCGCCTGTTTCACGGCGGAGTGCTGAGCGGGCACAGCGCGCTCGGCTTCTTCTTCGCCATTGCAATTATTATCGTGTCGGGCAACCTGCTGGCGTCGATCCTGGCGCTCTTGCTGGCGACGCTGGTCGCCCAGAGCCGTGTGGAGGCGAAGGTGCATACCCTGCGGGAAGTCGTCATGGGCAGCCTGCTGGGCATCGGGCTGGCTGCCCTCATCTACTGGCTCGTGCCTCGCTGAGGAGGTTGAGACGCTCTATGGAAGACAGTTCTGTCCGAACCGTTCGTGAACCTTCCCCACGGGGAAGGGGGCAGAAACGCCTTCTGCTGACCGCGCTGCTTGCAGGACTGCTCATCTGGCTCTTTTATGGGCAATCGCCCGTTGAGAGTGGGGCAACCCCTCCGGCGGGCGGGCTGACCCCGACCACCAGCCTGCTGCTGATTCTGGTGCTGCTGCTGGGCAACGCCTTCTTTGCGCTGGCGGAGACCGCGCTCATCTCCATTCGCCACAGCTATGTGCGCCTGCTGATGGAGCAGAAGCATCGCATGGCGGCGCATCTGAACGCGCTCAAGAGCGAGCCAACGCGCTTCCTCTCCACCGTGCAGGTGGGGATGACGCTGCTGGGCTTCCTGGCGTCCGCCGTGGCGGCGACCAATCTCGCCGAGCCGCTCTATCACGCACTTAAACCGTTAGAAGCCTCCATCGAGTCGCGCCTGCTCTACGGATTGAGCGTGATCATCGTCACACTGCTCACCGGCTTCGCGAACATCATTCTGGGCGAGATTGTGCCCAAAAGCATCGCGGTGACCTATCCGGAGCGGGTCGCCCTCGCCATCGCGGCGCCGATGGTGTTCATTGATCGGGTGCTGGCGCCGCCTGTGTGGCTGGTGAACACACTCACGCGCCTTATTTTGCGACCGTTCGGCATCCAGCCGCAGCGATTGGCGCCCGTCGTGAGCGAGGAAGAGTTGCGCGTGCTGGTCGAAGCGGGCGAGGAGCAGGGCGTGATCGAGGAGCAGGAGAAGGAGATGATCCAGTCCATCTTCGAGTTCACCGACACGATCGCCCGCGAGGTGATGACCCCGCGCGTCGATATGAAGTGCATCCCTGCCGACGCCACCCCGCAGGAGGCGATTGCGCTCATTCGCAAGACAGGGCACTCGCGCATCCCCGTGTATGAGGGCAGTGTGGACAACATTCTGGGCATCCTGCACGCGAAGGACCTGCTGCGCCTGTGCGAGGGCGCACCGCCGAAGTTCTCCATCCGCGAAATCATGCGCCCGCCCTACTTCGTGCCCGAAAGCAAGCGTGTGGTGGAGCTGTTGCAGGAGCTGCGCCGCCAGCGCGTCCATATGGCAATCGTGCAGGACGAGTACGGCGGCACCGCAGGGCTGGTAACGCTTGAAGACCTCGTGGAGGAGATTGTCGGCGAGATTCAGGACGAGTACGATGTGGAGCCAGAGGAACCCGTGCAAACACTGCCCGACGGCTCGCTGCTCATCGATGCCCGCATGCACCTCGACGACGCCAGCGAACTGCTCAATACGCGCCTGGAGTCAGAAGAGTTCGACACCCTCGGCGGCTTCGTGTTCGGCATGCTGGGGCATCAGCCAAGCGAGGGCGATGTGGTGATTGCCAACGGCTGGCAACTGCGCGTGCATGCGGTGGAAGGGCACCGCATCCGACTGGTGCAGGCGATCCCGCTGCCGCCCGAAGAGCCGACCACTGCCGAGAACGGACGGGGGAACAACAATGGCTAACACCCGCACGACCCTCTTCTACACTTTCGGCAACCATATGCACTGGGTCGATATGGAGTGGCTGTGGGGCTATGGTGTGCTGCCCGACTCGGTACGCGATATGTTGCGTTTTTGCGCGGAAACGGGCGCGAAGGGCAACATCAACTTCGATGCGGTCGGCTACGAGCGGATGGCAGCGGAGGCGCCCAACGCGCTCGCCGAGCTGCGCGATGCCATTCAGCGTGGGCAGATTGAGGTGGTGGGCGCATCATACGGTCAACCCTATGGGCTGTTTCACGGGGGCGAGTCGAACATTCGCCAGCGTGTGTACGGCGTGCGGACGGTGATGCGCTTGCTCGGCATCCGCCCGCGCACCTTCTGGGAAGAGGAGTTCGACTTCTTTCCGCAGCTGCCCCAGATTCTGCGGGGTGTGGGCTACGAGTATGCCTGCCTCTTCTTCCAGTGGACATGGCACACGCCCGCGCTGCCCGTCGAGAAGGTGCCCGCCATCTACTGGGAGGGTCAGGACGGCTCGCGCCTGCTGACCGCGCCGCGCCATAAGCTCAATCTGCACCAGTGGCCCGAGGATTTCGCCGCGCTGTTAGATAGCCCCGAGCTGCATCAGATGCCGATGCCGTGCATCGTGCAATGGCTGGAGCTGATGCCCTCGCCTGACTGGATGTGCCGCGCAGAGCTGATGCTACCGCCCCTGCGCGCGCTGATGAGCCGACCCGAGTTTGAGCTGCGCTTCGTGACGCTCTCCGAATATCTGGAGCAGGCTCGCGAGCTGGCACAGCCACGCCGCTACACGCTGGATGATGTGTTTCACGGACTGAGCCTGGGCAAGAACGGCGACCTGTTTCGGCGGTTGAGCCGTCGCGCGGAGCAGTCGCTGCTCGCTGCCGAAACACTGTGCGCAATGATGGGGCTTTTCGGGCGACCCTACGCGCACTGGGATGTCTATCCCGTGTGGGAACTGGAGGAGGCGTGGCGGGAACTGCTTGCCGCCCAGCACCACGATAACGATGAGTGCGAAGGGCTGTGCGGGCACATCGGGCGACGCTCCTACGAGCGCAGCCTCGCGCTGAGCGGACATGTGCTTGAGCGCACGATGCGCCTGCTTGCAACACGAGCAACGGGCGAAGTGGGGCGACTCGTGGTCTACAACCCGCTCGGCTGGCAACGCGACGCCTGCATCACCGATCCCGCTACCGGGCAACGCCGGCTGCTGCACTCCCTGCCACCCTTCGGCTATTGTGTGGTGCAACCCTCTGATGATTTTGAATCGCCCCGCCCCGTGCAGATAGAAACCGAGGGCACTACCGTGCGCTTACAGCGCGGCGCGTTGCAGGTGGTCATCGACCGTGCTCGCGGCGTCATCACCCAGCTATTCAGCGCGGAGTTCCCCGAAGGCATCCTGCGCCCCGATGAACCGCTCGGCACGCTGCAGATGATACGCCAGGGCGAGATGGAGCGCTTTGAGGAAGCGTCCGTGCGCGTGCAGGGCGAAACGGTTCTCATCGAGCGCAACGGCAGGGCAGGCGCCCGCATCCAGATGGAGGTGAGCCTCGCACCCGAATGCGACGCGCTCGATTTATGCTATCGGGCGCAACACCTGCCGCGCCCCGACGGCGGTATCAGGAACGCGCTGATGACCACGCTCGCGCCCAATCTGCCCGAATACCGACTCATTCATGACCATCCCTACGGCGTCAGCCCGATTCGGGCGGAAGGAACCTACCTGCGCAAGTATCCCACAGGCGACTGGATGACCTCCCCGCAGGTGTTTGAAGAGGTGCGCAACCCCTTCACCGCGCTGCAACTGCTCGATTTCGACGCGGGCGAGCGTGGACTGCTCTACCTGCACGACGGGAGCCAGGCGTTCCTGCGTGATGACGAGCGCGTGCGCCACATCCTGACCCTGTATGACCCCTGGGATGAAGATTACTTCGTGGACACGCTGGAGGTTCGCGTGCGTCTATTGCCCCATCGCGCGCTGACCCATGCTGAGCGGTGGCGGCTGGCGCAGGAATTCAATCGCCCCGTGCTGGTAGCGCGAAGCGAGACGCCATCGGGCGATTTGCCACCATCCTTCGGCTGCGTCTGGTGCGACGCGCCCAATGTGCTGCTGACGGCGCTCTATCGCGAATCGGAGCGGTTTGCAGGGATGAACCTGAGCGATTACGCCGGGCGCGGGATGGAGTTTCCCATCGTGCTGCGGCTGGTGGAGTTCAGTGGCGAGGCGACGCGCGTGCGCCTGCGCGTGGCTGGCGAGGTTGCCCGCGCCATCCGCACCAACCTGTTAGGTGAACCCATCGAGTCGCTCACGGTGTCCGAATCGCCCCCGACGGGGGATATTCGCCCCTGCAGCCAGCTGGAACTGAAGATGCGCCCCTACGAGATTGCCACGCTCTATCTGGACATCGTGCAGGCACGCAAGCAGCCGCGCAATCTGGACGCTTATCGCCATGTGTGGGCGACGGTTCACCGCGTGGAGAGCCGCTAACGGCGCGACTCGAAGAGAGCCACTAACTGGCGTGTGGCTTCGGCAGGATCGGGTGCCGTTAAAACGGCTGAAATCACACAGATGCCGTCCGCGCCCGCCTGCAGCACTTGCGGGGCGTTCGCCAGCGTGATACCGCCGATGCCGAACACAGGAATGCGCACGCGCTGCTTGATTGCTCGCAGGCGTTCAGGTCCGACGGGCGTGCCGGCGTCGGGCTTGGTGGCGGTGGTGAACATCGGTCCGACCCCTAAATAGTCGGCGCCGTCCGCTTCGGCACGCACCGCCTCCTCGACGGTTTCCGCCGACACGCCGATAATCAGCCCTTCGCCTGTCAGCCGCCGCGCCAGCGCAACGGGCATATCGTCCTGACCCAGATGCACGCCGTCGGCTTCCACCGCTAACGCCACATCGAGGCGGTCGTTGATAATCAGCAGGGCGTCATAGTCGCGGGTGAGCGTGCGCAGTGCCAGAGCGTACTCTATGAGCTGGCGCGTGGTGGCGTGCTTATCACGCAGCTGAATGATGCGTGCGCCACCCTGCAGCGCCGCCCGCGCCCCAGCGAGGTGCCCCCCACCTAACTGCGGGTCGGTGATCACATACACGCCACGCAAACGCTCACGCTTCCAATCGCCCGCTCCCATCCAGAAAAGTGTACCCTTCACCCGCGCCATCGGGTAAACTTTATAACTGGATGAAGCCGATGAGAGCTGCCCTGATAGGAGGCTTGCTGCTAACGGTGCTGGGGCTGACGATGGCGCAGCCGATTCAGAGCCGACGCCCCATCAGCGATACGCTCCGCCGCGATCTGGAGCGGGCACGTGACCGTGTGTTCCCCGCACTGGTCAATATTTTAACCGTCACGCGCTATTACGAGGGCGGGCGCGCCCAGTACGGACTGAGTGGCGGCAGTGGCGTGATTGTAACGCCTGGCGGCGTCGTGCTGACCAACTACCATGTGGCGGAAGATGCCATGCGAATCTTCTGCACCCTCAGCACGGGCGAGCGGTTCGAAGCGCGCGTGGTGGTGCATGATCCTCTCACCGACCTCAGCATCCTGCAGATTCAGTTCCCGGAAGAGGATGCGGGCGGCAGGCGGGCAAAACGAATTCTGCCCTTTGCGCCGCTGGGCGACTCCGATAAGGTGCAGACAGGCGACTATGTGCTGGCGATGGGTAATCCGCTGCTGCTCTCTTCGTCGGTGACGCTGGGGATTGTCTCCAACCCGCGCCGCGTGTTCACCGATGTGGTCGGCTCCCAGATCGAGGCAGCCGAGTTTGAGCGGGGTGACCGCTCCGGCATGCTCACCCGCTGGATTCAACACGACGCGCTGATCCTGCCGGGCAACTCTGGCGGACCGCTGGTGAACCTTCGTGGGGAGGTTATCGGCATCAATCAGCTGGGTAGCAGGGGCGTTGGCTTCGCCATCCCGTCCAATATTGCTCGCAAGGTGCTGCGACAGGTTCTGCAAACGGGCACGATTCGGCGCGGCTGGCTGGGCATCTCAGTGCTGCCAGTGGAGAAACTGCGGCGTCAGACGGGTGCGCTGATTGCCTCCGTCACACCCGAATCGCCCGCGGAGCGCGCCGGTCTCCAGCCGGGCGATATCCTGCTGAAGCTGGATGGCAAGCCGGTGCGCGTGCGCTTCCTGGAAGAGGTGCCGCTGGTCTATCAGCAGATAGCCGATTTGCCTGTGGGCAAGCAGGTGGTCGCCGAGCTGGAGCGCAAAGGCAAGCACCTGCGCCTGACGCTCACTGTCGCCCCGATGGAGCCGTACTACGGTCAGGAGCGCGAGTTCCGCGAGCTGGGCTTCACCGCGCGGGAGATTACCCGCCCCTTCGCCTACGCGCGCAAGCTGCCCAAACAGGGCGCGTATATCACCGGCATCCGACCGGGCTACCCGCTGGACAACGCGGAGCCGAGCTTCAGCGTGGGCGATGTCATTCTGCAGGTGGGCGACCGACCCATCCGCACCCTGAACGACCTGCAAGCCGCGCTCGCCGCCTTCAAAGGCAAAGAGCTGATCCCCATCACCTTCCAGCGCAAAGAGGAAATCATCGTCAGCGCGGTGCGCAACAAGCCGCCGAGCGAGCCCAGCCCCAGCACTGAGCTGCCCAAACCGTGGATGGGAATCCGCACGCAGGTCATCACCCGGCAGGTCGCCGAATCGCTGGGCAAGCCTGACCTCAAGGGCTTCCGGATCACCGAAGTGCTGCCCTGGTCGGAGGCGAGCAAGGCGGGATTGCGCGTGGGCGACATTATTCTCGCGCTCAACGGCGAGCCGCTGCAGGCATCGCGCGTGCAGGACGCCCGCGATCTGGAGCGGCGCATCGAGCAGCTCACGATTGGCGAGACGGCGATGCTGACCATCCTGCGTGGTGAGCAGACGCTCGAAATCGCGGTCAAACTGGAGCCGACGCCCGACTCCGCCCAGACCAGCCGAATCGTGCGCCAGAAGGAGCTGGAGTTCGCCGTGCGCGATGTGACGCCGATGGATCGGATGCGCAACCGCTGGCGCCCGGATCAGACGGGCGTCATCGTGACGGAGGTGTCCAACGGCGGCTGGGCGCAGCTGGGCGGGTTGCGCCTGAACGACCTCATCCTCGCCATCAACGAACAGCCCATCCACGACACGAAAGCGTTCCAGCAGGTGATGGAGCAGATTCTCAAACGGCGCCCGCCCGTTCTGATCCTCTTTGTCCGGCGGGATAACGACACCCACTTCGTTTTCCTTGAACCGGACTGGAAACAACTGAACCCATAGGAGGAAAACACAGATGAGACCGATTGCACTCTGGCTTATGAGTTTGAGCGTGCTGTTCGCGCAGGAGCCGTCCAGCAGCCCGAAACAGCTGCTCGATAAAATCGCGCCGAGCATCGTCACCGTGCGCGTGGTGATGAAGTACGAGTTCAAGTCGGGTGAAGAGAGCCAGTCGACCGAGCAGAAGTTCAGCATGCAGGGCGCGGTCGTTTCGCCTGACGGCTTGATCCTGCTCTCTGCGATGCCGCTGTCTGCCGAGAGTCTCAAACAGATGATGGGCGTCGACGAATCGGATCAGGAGGAGCGCTTCGACTTCAAACTGACGCCCCAGAGCTTCAAGGTTATCTTCGGTCAGGAGAGCAGGGAGTACGAGGCGACGCTGGTGGCGACCGATTCGCAGCTGGGGTTGGCATTTTTGAAAATCAAGGACCTGGAGGGTCGCACGCTGACGCCGGTGCAGTTTCGCGACACGCCACCGACAATCGGGCAGGAGCTGTTCACCGTGTCGCGCCTGCCGAAGGGTTTTGACTACGCGCCCTACTTTTCCAGCGGGCGCGTGATTGGTGAGGTGAGCAAGCCGCGCAAGGCGTTCCTGATGGAGGGCAACATCAGCGAGGTGGGTCTGCCTGTCTACACGCTTACGGGCGAGGCGGTGGGTGTTGCCGTGCTGATGGGGCATGGCTTGAAACAGGACGACGAGAGCGATTTCGGCTTCTCCATGAGCTTCGGCGGTCAGGGCGGCACCACGCTCTTCGTTCTGCCCGCCGCCACCGTCAAGCCGTTGATTGAGCAGGCGGTCCGACGCGCAAATGGCTCATAATCCCCCCTGACCCCTTGACAAAGGGGGGAGGTTGCATGGTATATTAAAGCCCGCCTGCTGGGAAGGGACAATCCAGCGGGCGGGAATCCCGTCGAAAGATGGGGCAAACGGGCGTAAAAAGCCCCGAACCCCTTGACAAAAGCGTTCGGGGCATGGTATAATGTCCCCTGCCGATTGCTCCAGCGGAGAGGGTCGGCAGTTGTGGATGTGCACCTTGAAAACCGGGCAGGTAAGGCGCTTTGCGAGCCGTCCAGGATCAGAAAACGCGACCGTTTTCTGATGGAGAGTTTGATCCTGGCTCAGGGCGAACGCTGGCGGCGTGCCTTAGACATGCAAGTCGTGCGAGGATGTCTCCTTCGGGAGGCATCCTAAGCGGCGAACGGCGGAGTAACACGTGGGTAACCTGCCCCGAAGACTGGGATAACCCGGGGAAACTCGGGCTAATACCGGATGTGGATCGTGCGGCTTCGGCTGCGCGATCTAAAGGCGCGAGCCGCTTCGGGATGGGCCCGCGGCCTATCAGGTAGTTGGTGAGGTAACGGCTCACCAAGCCTGCGACGGGTAGCCGGTCTGAGAGGACGGCCGGCCCGAGGGGCACTGAGACACGGGCCCCACTCCTACGGGAGGCAGCAGTCGGGAATCTTGGGCAATGGGCGAAAGCCTGACCCAGCGACGCCGCGTGGAGGACGAAGCCCTTCGGGGTGTAAACTCCTTTTGGCGAGGACGAACACCGACGGTACTCGCCGAATAAGCCCCGGCTAACTACGTGCCAGCAGCCGCGGTAATACGTAGGGGGCGAGCGTTGCCCGGATTTACTGGGCGTAAAGCGCACGTAGGCGGCACCGCAAGTCTGGTGTGAAATCTCACGGCTCAACCGGGAGGCTGCACCAGATACTGCGGCGCTCGAGGGCAGGAGAGGGGATTGGAATTCCCGGTGTAGCGGTGAAATGCATTGATATCGGGAGGAACACCAGTGGCGAAGGCGGATCCCTGGCCTGCTGCTGACGCTGAGGTGCGAAAGCTGGGGGAGCGAAAGGGATTAGATACCCCTGTAGTCCCAGCCCTAAACGATGGGTGCTAGGTGTTGGGGGGATTACCCCTCAGTGCCGCAGCTAACGCATTAAGCACCCCGCCTGGGGAGTACGGCCGCAAGGCTGAAACTCAAAGGAATTGACGGGGGGCCGCACAAGCGGTGGAGCATGTGGATTAATTCGATACTAACCGAAGAACCTTACCTGGGCTTGACATGCACGGGAAAGCCCCTGGAAACAGGGGCCCTCCACGGGGAAACTCGTGGACTCGTGCACACCGGTTGCATGGCTGTCGTCAGCTCGTGCCGTGAGGTGTTGGGTTAAGTCCCGCAACGAGCGCAACCCCTGTCTCCAGTTGCTACCGGGTAAAGCCGGGCACTCTGGAGAGACTGCCGTGGTTAACACGGAGGAAGGTGGGGATGACGTCAAGTCAGCATGGCGGTTACGCCCAGGGCTTCACACATGCTACAATGGGCGGTACAAAGGGCAGCGAAGGCGCGAGCCGGAGCGAATCCCAAAAAACCGCTCTCAGTTGGGATCGCAGGCTGCAACTCGCCTGCGTGAACGCGGAATCGCTAGTAACGGCGGGTCAGCCATACCGCCGTGAATACGTTCCCGGGCCTTGTACACACCGCCCGTCAAGTCACCCGAGCGGACTGCACCCGAAGTCGGTCGCCCAACCCGCAAGGGAGGGAGCCGCCGAAGGTGTGGTTGGTAAGGGGGACTAAGTCGTAACAAGGTAGCCGTACCGGAAGGTGCGGCTGGATCACCTCCTTTCAACGGAGCCAACTCGGCGGCTCCAGAGCGCAAGCCTGCCCGGCTTTGAGGGTGAATCAGCAAAGCAGGGCGCGTAGCTCAGCTGGTTAGAGCGCACCCCTGATAAGGGTGAGGTCATTGGTTCGAATCCAATCGCGCCCACCAGCGTGGGGGCGTAGCTCAGCGGGAGAGCACCTGCTTTGCACGCAGGGGGTCACCGGTTCAAATCCGGTCGCCTCCACCAACCTGTAGCCTACCTGCGAGGGTTTACCCAGGGGCAACGGACCCCTCTCAACCAAATGTGCACCTTGACAATCGGGCGAAGTGTTCACCGAGAAGTGCGTCTGAGTGGGCAAGCTACTAAGGGCGCACGGTGGATGCCTCGGGGCAAGGAGCCGATGAAGGGCGTGGTCAGCTGCGATAAGCCACGGGGAGCCGCAAACAGGCGTTGATCCGTGGATGCCCGAATGGGGAAACCCGGCCACCGCAAGGGTGGTCACCCTCCGCTGAACCCATAGGCGGTGCGGAGGGTACCCGGGGAACTGAAACATCTCAGTACCCGGAGGAAAAGAAACCGAATGGGATTCCCTCAGTAGTGGCGAGCGAACGGGGAACAGCCTAAACTGGCATCGTGCCAAGCCTGCCGGCGTTGCGATGCCAGGGTCGTGGGACCTGACCGAGCGGGCGGCAGACCGCTCAGGGAGTGACAAAACGGTTCCTTAGCAGAAGCTGCCTGGAACGGCACGCCATAGAGGGTGAGAGCCCCGTATGCGAAAAGGAATCGTCTCCCGTCAGGCTCCCGAGTAGCGCGGGACACGAGGAACCCTGCGCGAATCGGCCCGGACCACCGGGTAAGGCTAAATACTCCTTGCCACCGATAGCGCAACCAGTACCGTGAGGGAAAGGTGAAAAGCACCCCGGCGAGGGGAGTGAAAGAGAACCTGAAACCGTGCGCCTACAAGCAGTCGGAGGGCTATGCCCCGCAAGGGGAACAGCCTGACGGCGTGCCTTTTGCAGAATGAGCCGGCGAGTTACGCTCAGCGGCAAGGTTAAGTGCCTCCGGCACGGAGCCGTAGCGAAAGCGAGTCCTCACAGGGCGACTCAGTCACAAGGCGTAGACCCGAAACCGCGCGATCTACCCCTGGTCAGGCTGAAGCCGTGGTAACACACGGTGGAGGGCCGAACCGGTGTCCGTTGAAAAGGGCTCGGAGGAACTGGGGGTAGTGTGGTGAAATGCCAATCGAGCGCGGAGATAGCTGGTTCTCCCCGAAATGCATTGAGGTGCAGCCCCACGCGCTATGCTATGCAGGTAGAGCCACTGGATGGGCTAGGGGCCCTACCAGGTTACCGAACCCAACCAAACTCCGAATGGCATAGCAGGAAGCGTGGGAGTGAGACAGCGACGGATGAGCGCCGTTGTCAAAAGGGAAACAGCCCAGACCGCCCGCTAAGGCCCCTAAGCACCAGCTCAGTGTGAAAGGATGTAGGGTCGCGTAGACAGCCAGGAGGTTGGCTTAGAAGCAGCCATCCTTTAAACAGTGCGTAACAGCTGACTGGCCGAATGTGACCCTGCGCCGACAATGTAAGGGGGCTTAAGCTGGTCGCCGAAGCGGCGGGTTCACCAGCCCTGCGCTGGTGAGCGGTAGGGGAGCGTTCTGCACGCCGTGAAGGTGGAGCGGAAGCACCACTGGAGCGTGCAGAAGTGAGAATGCCGGCACGAGTAGCGAGAAGACGGGTGAGAATCCCGTCCGCCGAAAGCCTAAGGGTTCTTCAGGCAGGTTCGTCCGCTGAAGGTTAGGCGGTCCTAAGCCGAGGGCGAAACGCCGTAGGTGAAGGGCAGTGGGTCAACATTCCCACCCCAGGTGGCGGAGCGCGAACGGGGACGCTGTAGAACGGGTCGGGCGCGGAGCTGGAAGGCCGCGCTCGCCGGTGAGGCAACGCACCGGCGACGAAGGAAGCCCTCGGGCAACCGAAGCGACCCCGACTGCAGCCGAGAAAAGCCGTTCCGCGATGAACCCACCTGACCGTACCGCAAACCGACACAGGTAGGCGAGGCGAGGAGCCTCAGGCGCGCGAGAGAAGTCCCGCTAAGGAACTCGGCAAATTGACCCCGTAACCTCGGGAGAAGGGGTGCCTCCCACCGTGTAGGCTGCAACGCCCAAGCGGAGGGAGGTCGCAGCAAAGAGGGCCTGGCGACTGTTTACCAAAAACACAGCTCTCTGCTAAGGGGAAAACCCGATGTATAGGGGGCGACGCTTGGCCAATGCCCGTAGGTTAAGGGGAGGGGTCAGCCGCAAGGCAAAGCCCCAAACTGAAGCCCGGGTGAATGCCGGCCGTAACTCTAACGGTCCTATGGTAGCTTCGCTGCCCCCCACATGGGTAACCATGTGGTGCGCATCCGGCTATATGCTGGAAACTCCGGGGTATCCAGCGGTACTCGTAGGAAACTCCCTGTCTTCAACGAAACCGTTTCCTATGAGTAACAATCCGTCTGGTGCGGACAACCAGCAGGAAAGACTAATCACTGTCGGATGGGTCGTCGGCTTTGTAGACGGCGAAGGTTGTTTCTCTATCGGCTTCATTCAGCAGCCGCATAGAGGACTCCGCAAAGGCTACAAAGTCGGCATACAGGTGTTTCATGAGTTCTCTGTCACCCAAGGCGAGCGTAGCCTGCACGCCTTGGAGCGCCTACGCCACTTCTTTGGCGTCGGAAATATTATCCGAAACCGACGCCATGACAACCACAAGGAACACCTGTATCGCTATGTGGTGCGCCGTCGCAAGGACCTTCTCGAAGTCATCGTCCCGTTCTTCCAAACATACCCCCTCCAAACCGCAAAACGAGACGACTTTGAGAAGTTCGCGCGCTGTCTGGAGCATGTCGCACGCGGAGACCATCTGACACCAGAAGGTCTCGAAACAATAGCCCAGATAGCCGCTTCCATGAATCGGCGCAAAGACCGCTCCGCAGTGATTAGAATCCTCAGAGACCATACGCCGGACACCTCAATGACGAGGTGATGATATGGTCCCATCTGCATGGCGACATGCAGGAGCCGTTCCCTGTGACAAGGGGGGTAATGGCTCGCTCGAGTAAACTCGAGTAAGGCGATAAGCGAAATTCCTTGTCGGGTAAATTCCGACCCGCACGAAAAGCGTAACGACTGGGCCACTGTCTCAGCGGGACTCTCGGTGAAACTGTACTACCCGTGAAGATGCGGGTTACCTGCGGTGGGACGGAAAGACCCTATGGAGCTTTACTACAGCCTGAGATTGCATTTTGGCAGATCATGTAGAGCGTAGGTGGGAGCTTCGGCGTCAATGGAACACCACCCTTGGTCTGCTGAAGTGCTAACCCGAACCGTGAGCCGGTTCGGAGACAGTCTTAGGTGGGTAGTTTGACTGGGGCGGTCGCCTCAACAGTGGGGCGCTCCGATGGCAACATCGGAGGCAAACTCGGCTATATGCTGGGAAGTCCGTCCCCTCACTCAAAGCCGCACCTCCGTGCTTTGAGGAAGGGGTGCAGCATCCAGCGCTAGTGGCGCCTGCGCCACTGAAAATGCGACTGGTGCGGACAATCAGCAGGGAAGTCCTCGTGACCCCTCAACGACTGTACGCCGAGCATCCACCTTGCGTGGATGGTGAGACAGTCTGAACTTCCGGGCGACCGGAAGCCTCCCCACAGGAGGCGTGCAGTCCGTCGCAGACGAAGGAGGTCGCTATGGCACACACACGCGCCATCGAAACCGATAAACAGCAACTCAAGCTCACGCCCATCCAGCGTGAGGTGCTGGTGGGAATCCTGCTGGGCGATGCCCACCTGGAAACGCACAATCGCGGACGCACCTATCGCCTCAAAATCGAACAGGGCGCCACGCACGCTGCCTATGTGCAGCACCTCTATCAGCTCTTCCAGGAATGGGTTCTCACACCACCCCAGCAGAAATCGAACGGCAACTGGTGGTTCCAGACCGTCAGCCACGGCGCCTTCCGATTCTACGCCCACCAGTTCTATCGCGAGGGGCGCAAGCGCGTGCCACCTCTGCTTCATCGCTGGCTGAAACCCCGTAGCCTGGCATACTGGTTCATGGACGACGGCTCCCTCAAAGACCCCAAAGCGAAAGCCGTGCTGTTCAACACCCAGGGGTTCCAGCGCGAGGAGGTCGAGCGACTGGCACAGCTGCTTTCCGAACGGTTTGGACTGGAAGCGTACCTGCGACGGCAAGCCGAAGGGTATCAGATTGTCATTCCAGGACGGAACCTCCCAGGGTTCCTGGAACTGGTTGAACCGTACCTGATACCCGAAATGCGTTACAAATTGCCAGCGACTGCACGAACGCAATTGCCTAAACGGTAACGGAGGTGTCCAAAGGTCCGCTCAGCGCGGTCGGAAATCGCGCGTCGAGTGCAAGGGCATAAGCGGGCTTGACTGTGAGACCTACGGGTCGAGCAGAGGCGAAAGCCGGGCCTAGTGACCCTCTGGCAGTGCGTGGGCACGCCAGGGTTCATCGGATAAAAGCTACCCTAGGGATAACAGGCTGATCCTGCCCGAGCGTCCACAGCGACGGCGGGGTTTGGCACCTCGATGTCGGCTCGTCGCATCCTGGGGCTGAAGTCGGTCCCAAGGGTTGGGGGGTTCACCCATTAAAGCGGCACGCGAGCTGGGTTCAGAACGTCGTGAGACAGTACTCACCGTGCTGTCTATAAATCCGGCTATATGCTGGGAAGCCTGGTTAGTATCCTGCGCTACTCATGTGCTATACTTCAGCACATGAGTAACAATGCGTCAGGTGCAGGCAATCAGCAGGGAAGGCCAGATGAGAGTCTGGGCTACTATATCGCTGGGTTTGTGGACGGCGAAGGCAGCTTTCATGTAGCCATCCAGCGTAATCCCAGTACGAAACTGGGCTGGCAGGTCATTCCAGAACTCCATGTCTCCCAGCACGAACGAAACAAGAGCGTGCTGGAACTCATCCGAGACACGCTGGGTTGCGGCTACCTGAAGCCGAACGACCGTCGCAAACCGAACGACAAAACCTGGGTGTTTGTGGTGCGATCACGCAAAGACCTCTTGGAGAAGGTCATCCCCTTCTTTGAGCGCTATCCGCTCCGCACCACCAAACGCCACGATTTTGAGAAGTTCGCCACGATTGTCCGAAAGCTCCATAACAGAGAGCATCTCACGCCTGCAGGCTTCAAAGCAATCCTGCAGATCGCTGTGAGCATGAACGACAACGGAGCTTATCGGAAGATCGATATCAAAACCATCTACTCTCATCTGGAACCCTCAGAGACTGTACGCCGGACACCCTGAAGCCCACAGGGTGAAGAGACAGTCCGAACTGCATGGCGACATGCAGAGGTAAGCCGAAAGGCTTACCCGCCTTGCCAGAGGCAAGGTCAGTAGGCGTCCAAAAGACGCTGAAAGTAACAGATTGTCGGTCCCTATCCACCGCAGGCGGAGGAGACTTGAGGGGAGCTGGCCCTAGTACGAGAGGACCGGGCTGGACCGACCTCTGGTGTACCAGTTGTCCCGCCAGGGGCAGTCGCTGGGTAGCCATGTCGGGACGGGATAAGCGCTGAAAGCATCTAAGCGCCAAGCCCACCCCAAGATAAGGTCTCCCATCCGGTCAACGGAGTAAGGCCCCCGGTAGATGACCGGGTCGATAGGCGGCACGTGTAAGCGCAGCAATGCGTTGAGCCGAGCCGTACTAACCGGCCGAGGGCTTGCCCACTGGACGCACTTCTCGACGAACACAACGCCCGATTGTCCACCGACGCTTTCATTCGGGTGCCCATAGCGGAGGGGCAACACCCGTTCCCATCCCGAACACGGCCGTTAAGCCCTCCAGCGCCGAAAATACTGCTCTGGCAACGGAGCGGGAAGATAGGTCGGTGCCCGAATGATAACCCAACCGCCCTGAAGGCTCACCCTTCAGGGCGGTTTCTTATTTTTCGGTGGCACGCCGCAGGTAAAATCAAAAGAGAGGAGGCAACGATGGAAAACGCCCTGAGCAGATTTCAGGAACTGCTGCGCCGACTGTTCCAGTTCGATGGCGCCGAGCTGGACTTCGGCATCTACCGCATCCTCAACTACAAACGCGAGCAGATCGAACAGTTCATCACCCAGCGCCTGCCCCAGATTGTCGACGAGGCGTTCGCCTCCTACGCCGAAACAGAACGCAATAGACTGGAACAGGAACTCCAGAACGCCAGAGAGGAAATCCGCAAGGTTTTCGGCGAACACGCCCTCGACGAGCAGGGCAACCTGCGCAACTACCACAATACGAAACTGGGTCAGCAATACACACTCCTGCTGGAACAACGCGCCCAGTACCAGGTCAGCGAAGACCTCAAAATCCGCGTCTACAACGACCTCTACAACTTCTTCGCACGCTACTACGAAGACGGCGACTTTATTTCCAAACGCCGCTACGGACGCCACGAAACCTACGCCGTCCCCTACAACGGCGAAGAGGTGATGCTCCACTGGGCAACGAAAGACCAGTATTACATCAAAACGGGCGAACGCCTCAAAAACTACCGCTTCCTCTGCAACGGCTACTCGGTTGCCTTCGAACTGCGCAACGCCTCCACCGAGCAGAACAACAACCGCGGCGAGAAACGCTACTTCATCCTTGCAAGCAAACAGCCCGTCGTCTGGAATGCCAGTACCAACACCCTCACCTGCTTTTTCGAGTACCGCCCGCTCACGGAAGACGAGCAAAAAATCTATGGCAGCACCGAACAACAAAAGCCGCAGGAGAAACTCAACGAGGAGATAGCGCGCACGATTATAGAGCAGGTTCCCGACCCAACGCTACGCGCGCTCCTGCAACAGGCGGAACGCGACGGCGAACCAGCACGATTGCTCAAACACCTCACCCGCTTCACCCGACGCAACACCAGCGACTTTTTCATTCACAAAGACCTGCGCGGCTTCCTCCAGCGTGAGCTGGAGTTCTACATCAAAAGCGAGTGCCTGCGGTTAGACGAACTGCTGAACGCCCCCGACGCCCAGCTCGCCCAGCAACACCTCCAGCGCGGGCGCGTGATGCGAGAAATCGGCAACCATATCATCGACTTCCTCGCCCAGATTGAAGAGTTTCAGAAAAAGCTGTTCGAGAAGAAGAAATTCATCCTGCGCACAGACTACTGCATCACGATTGGGCAGATTCCTGGATGCTTCTGGGATGAGATTCTGCAAAACGAGGCGCAAATCAACGAGTGGCGCGAGCTGTACGCGCTGGACGACCTCCTGCGCAATGAGGGCCCCTTCAACGGGGGAATCAGCCACGACTTCCTCCGCCAGCACCCGACGCTCGTGGTGGACACCCGCCACTTCTCGGAAGACTTCAAATGGCGCTTGCTGGAAGCGTTTGACGACCTGGATGACGCGATTGACGGCGTGCTGATTCACAGCGAAAACTTTCAGGCGCTGAACCTGCTGCTGGAAAAGTACCGCGAGCGCATCAAGTGCATCTATATAGACCCGCCGTACAACACGGGGAGCGACGACTTCATATACAAAGACGCCTACCAGCACTCCAGCTGGCTCAGCATGATGGCAGACAGGCTGGCGCTGGCGCGAGAATGTTTGGAAGAAGATGGATCAATCTTTATCAACATAGATGAGAATGAACAACCACGGCTCCGCCTGCTGCTCGAATATGTTTTCGGCGCACAAAACTATGTTGCACCGATGGTATGGATAAGTCGGGCTGGCAAGGGGGGCACAGGAACCAAGATACAGGTTAGCCACGAGCATGTGGAACTTGTAGCCAAAAATGAGAGCTTGCTGGGTTTGAAACCTACCGAGCGCATCGTAGAAAATTGCCCGTATCAAGATGAGAAAGGCCCTTACAGGCGAGAGTTATTGCGACAGTGGGGAGAACAAGGGGCACGCCGCGAAGATCGCCCTAGCTTATACTTTCCTATTCCGACACCCTTTGGAGATGCTTATCCAAAGCTCCCTGACGGCTCCGAAGGCAGGTGGCGGTACGGGCGAGAAGAGGTCAAAAAGATGCTTGAAGAAGGCGATCTTGACTTTGTTCGTGATCCTGAAACTGGTGAAATCACTGTATATCGAAAAATACGCATGGGGCAGAGACTGACCTCGATACCTGGCAATTTACTCAGTGATGTGGGTACTTCTGCAGATGGCACAAAAGCATTCAAGGCGCTGTTCGGAGAGAAGAGCTATGGAACGCCAAAACCCGTTGAACTTATCTCGCACCTCGTTGAGTTGATAACATGGAATACTCCACTTTCCACAGTCCTCGACTTCTTCGCAGGCTCTGGCACGACGGGGCACGCGGTGATTAATCTCAATCGCGCGGACGGCGGGCGGCGCAAGTTCATTCTGGTGGAGATGGGCGACTACTTCGATTCGGTGCTGGTTGCCCGCCTCAAAAAGGTGGTGTTTGCGCCCGAATGGAAAGACGGCAAGCCCAAACGCCTGCCTACGCAGGAAGAAATCGAGCGCACGCCCCGAATCCTCAAAGTCCTGCGCCTCGAATCCTACGAAGACGCGCTCAACAACCTCGAGCTGCGCCGTCAGCAGGAGGGACAGCAAGCCTTCGAAACCTTCGGCGATGAGTATCTCCTGCGCTATATGCTGGAGTTCGAAACGCAGGGCAGCCCCAGCCTGCTCGATATAGAGCAGTTCGAGGAGCCGTTTGAATACAAACTGAAAGTTTATCAGGGCGACGCGCTGGTGGAACACCCCGTGGACCTGGTGGAGACCTTCAACTACCTGCTGGGGCTGGAGGTCAGGCGCATGCGGGCGTTTGAAAACGGCGGTCGTCCCTATCGCGCCGTGCTGGGCGAGAAGGGGGGCAGGCGGATTGTGGTCGTGTGGCGCCCGCTGAAGGAACTGAGGGAGAACGAAGCCGCTCTGAAGGCGGATAAAGACTATATTGAGAAAACCATCCTGCCCGCGCTTCTGGGCGAGGGCGTGCGCCCCGACCAGCTCTATGTGAACGGCGTCTGCGCCGTAGAGACCGCCCAGCCGATAGAGCCAGAGTTCAAACGGTTGATGTTTGGGGGCACTGCGCAATAAGCGCGGGAGCGTTTTTCCGCGCCCCGACAGGTATAATCAGACCACGAGCGCGATGGCTGGGCGGACGACGCAGGTATCTCGCAAAGTGGGGCAGTCAGGTTCCACGCCTCTGCTCCAGCACAGGCTGGCTCTGAACCGCTATCTGTGTCGCCTGCTGGGGGCTGACGACTTCAAAACCCTGCGCGAGAAATTGCACGACCTGCAGGAAGGCTGGACCGAAGAGGGGCACAGCCACTTCTTTTACGCCCTGCGCGGCATTCAGGACGCCCCAATCCCCGAAGACAAACTGGCGCAGTACGACCTGAACATCAAAGCGCACCTGGAGCGAATGAACCGCACGCGCACGCCCCCTGTGCAACTCAAATATTTCCAGTACCTCGCCGCGCTGTTCACCGAAATCTATCTGGACAGGTTTTTCAACGAGCGGGACGCCCTGCTCGACGCACTGAACAGGTTTCTGGATGAAAACGGCTGGCGCGAGATAGACCCCTTCATCGAAAACGACCTCACCAAGCTCGCCTTCTGGATGGCGACGGGCAGCGGTAAGACGCTGGTGATGCATCTCAACCTGTGGCAGTACCTGCACTACAGCGCGGGCAGAGTCGCGCACGATAACATCCTGTTGATTACGCCGAACGAGGGGCTTTCGCGCCAGCATCTGGAGGAGTTTCGCAAGAGCGGGATTGCGGCGCGCCATCATAGCGAGTCCGAGGGCGGGCTTTTCGGAGTCTCAAACGACGCGCCCATCGTGCGGGTGATAGAGATTACCAAGCTAACCGAGAGCAAGCGCGGCGGCGGGCTGAGCGTGGCAGTGGAATCGTTCGGCTCGAACAACCTCCTGCTGGTGGACGAGGGGCATCGGGGCGCCAGCGGCGAGGTGTGGCGCTCCCTGCGCGAGAAGCTCGCCCGAAACGGCTTCACCTTCGAATACAGCGCCACCTTCGGACAGATTGTCAACGGCGCCGCTCCGAATAAACGCCGCGACCTGCTCAACGAATACGCGAAAGCCGTCCTGTTCGACTACTCGTACCCCCACTTCTACCACGACGGCTATGGCAAAGATTACTATATTCTCAACCTGTCCAGCACGACCGACAACGCCTTCAACGATTGGATGCTGTTGGGCAACCTACTTTCGTTTTACGAGCAGTTGATGGTCTACAGCGAGAACCACGAGGCGTTGCGACCGTCTAATGTGGAGAAGCCCCTGTGGGTGTTTGTCGGGCACAGCGTTACGGGGGCAACACAGGCGACGATAAACAGAGCCTGACCGATGTGCAGGAGATAGTGGGATTCTTGCACCGTTTCTTGAGCGACAGGGAGAAGTGGAGCCAGAAAATCGTGCATCTCCTCAGCGGGCAGTCGGGACTCAAAGACAACAGCGGCAACGACCTGTTCCAAAATCGGTTTCCCGCCCTGCGCAGGAAGTATCGCGCCGACGGACATGCGATTTACGACGCCATCCTGCAGAGCGTGTTCCATGCCCAGGCGGGCAACGCCCTGCAAGCGGTGGAGCTGAAAAACGCCCCCGGCGAGATTGGCTTGCGGGCAGGAGAGATCTACTTCGGCGTGATTAACATCGGCGATGTGGCGGGGCTAAAGAAGCGAATCGCTGCTCAGGGGATTGCCTGCACAGAAGAGAACATCGCTCGCTCGTTGTTCGAACGCATCAACGACCCCGATTCGCCTGTGAACATTCTGATTGGCTCGCGCAAGTTCATGGAGGGATGGGATAGCTTTCGTGTGTCCAGCATGGGGCTGATGAACATCGGCAAGGGCGAGGGTTCGCAGATTATCCAGCTCTTTGGGCGCGGGGTTCGCCTGTGGGGCAAAGACCGCTCGCTCAAACGCAGTCAGGCGCTGAACGCCGCCGACGCCCCGCGCAACATTCACCTGCTGGAGACGCTGAATGTGTTCGGCGTCCGCGCCAACTATATGGCGCAGTTCCGTGAATACCTCAAACAGGAGGGGATTGAAACCGATTTTGAGGAGGTTCGCATTCCCGTTCAGGTACAGACCGACTTTCTCAAACACAATCTCCATGCGCCGCGCCTGCCCAGGGGAAAACGCTTCGAGGACGATTGCATCGTGGTGCTGGCGTGCGACGAATCCCTCACGGTGAGCCTTGACCTGCGCCCGCGCATCGAGAGCCTGCAGTCGGGGCAGGAGAGCGAGCGCATAGAACGCGCGGGCGGCGCGAATCAGGCGGACACGCTCAAAAAACTGGCGCCCCTGCTCAATTGGGAGCGCATCTATCTGGAAATGTTAGAATTCCGTCGGCTGAAAGGCATGCCCAATCTCAGTTTCACTCAGGCGACCCTGTGTGAGATTCTGGAAACGGGCAACTATACGCTTCTCTGCCCTGGGGGGATGCTGAATCCGAAACAGTTCGCCGACCTGCGCCGTGTGGAGGAAATCGCTCTCAGCGTGCTGAAAAAGTATCTCGCCGCTTTTTACGACCGCAAACGCCGCGAGTGGGAGCGCCAGAACCTGGAGCTCGCCCCGCTTACTGATGACGACCCCAACCTTTGCTGGAGCGCCCCACCGCAATATACGCTCAGGATTGCGAAAACCCGTCAGGAGTTTCTGGAGCGCATTCAGGAGCTTCTGAATCAGGCGGATCGGCTCTACCAGCAAGAGGCGCAGGACTTTCCGCATATCCACTTTGACAGGCATCTCTATCTCCCACTCTTGCTGGCAGACGAGCGAATCGACTCCATGACGCCCCCAGGACTGGACGCAAACGAGGCGCAGTTTGTGCGCGACCTGCGCGACTATCTGCAGAAAAACGCGCGCTGCTTCAACGGAAAACAAATTTTTCTGTTGCGGAATCTGACGCGAGGCAAGGGCATCGGCTTTTTCGACTCGCGACACGGCGAAGCGTTCTATCCCGACTTCATCCTGTGGGTTGTTGACGACCGCTCTCAACGGATTGCCTTCATCGACCCCCATGGGTTGCGCATGGCGCGGGGCGGCTTCAACGACCCCAAGATTCGCCTCCATCAGGAGCTGGAGGGGATGGGCACGAATCTGCCCCCAACGGATGGCAAGCGTGTATTCCTGACCTCGTTCATCCTCTCCACCAGCCCCTTCAAGGAGATTCAGCGCACTTTTGGCACAGGGAAGCATTCCAAAGAGGAGTTTGAAGCACACCATATCCTCTTCATGGAGAAAGCGGACTACATCCAGAAGTTGCTGGATAAGCTAAGTGCGATAAAATAGTAAATCTGGTGGGCGCTGGTTGCACTCAACCGCTATGGCATCAGAGGCTACTTCACTTTGATGAGCGCGCTCCCTATCTGCACCACATCACCAGGTTGCAACACCGCTTTCGTTATACGCTTGCCGTTTACAAACGAGCCGTTAGTGCTGTTGAGGTCGTATAACACCAGTTGATTTTTCTCTATTGCAATCCGAGCATGGTGTCTACTGACAGCGGGTTCGTTAATCACAAGGTCATTTTCACGCTCTCTCCCAATAGTGAGTCCTTGGCTGGGCACGACAACATCCTGAGACATGCCGCCTGTAAAGAGCACAGTGAGCCTGAACGCGCGCGGCATATCAAGGAACTGGCAGGCTTGATAGAGGATTGCTGCCACTAAGTCAGCATCGTCCACCTTGAAACATGCTGCCTTCTGGCGGTTCGAGAAATGAACCTGAACCCCGTCCGAGTAGGGCAGTACAGAAACAATCTTTTTCAACGGCTTCTCCAAAGTACGCCGCGAACCCAGAAAAGCCAGTCGCTCAGAGGTGATTACCAATGTTCCGCTATCAAGCTCAGCCACCTCATAGATCGGGATGGAAGTGCGGTAGCCCCCGCTAAGGCATAACCTTACCCCCTTACCCAACCGGATACTTATGCCGGGTCCACCGCCATAGTAGGCACGCCGTGTACGCTCTTCATAGAGCGTCGTGGGGGTAATCCAGTGGCATATCTCTCCAGTTTTGAGGAAAACAGGTACATTTTCGGTTTGCTGCGGCAAGTTGCCAAAGAAGATGCTTCGAAGCAACCGCAGTTTGTTCCATTTAGGGAGAATCGGGCTAAGCTCTTGGGCAGTCAGGTTGTACTGTTGAACAATCGCTATAATCTGATCTTCCTCCTCAAAAGTAAGCAAGCCATCGGAAGCATAAGCGTCGAGCAGTTGCTCAATTCTGGGGAGCAATTCTTGGACAAGTGCTTCGCGCTGCCTGCGTGCGAGAGCGGCTTCACGCTGCAGAGTAAGTGCAGGGTTCTCACCCAGCGGATGCCGCTTACACCAATCGCAGACCTGCGAGTTTGTTGTCTCCAGTCCACACCACTTACAAATCATTGGTGCATCCCCACCAGAATTGGGCTTGTTGACACAATTATACCTCGACTTGCTCGGTCATAGAGGCACTTAACTCAGCTTTCCAGCATAGCCGCCTTTCCAGAATCGGAGTCTCCACAAAGGCGCCCCAATTTCCGCAAACTGGTTCGTCGCGCTAAGTGTCTTTGCATTAGATTTTCAACTCCTTGCCTCCCAGCTGCTTCGAACCTGTAATCACTGCCTCCCACGACGCCTCGACACTCCCATAAAGCGGGAAGATAGGTCGGTGCCCGAATGATAACCCAACCGCCCTGAAGGCTCACCCTTCAGGGCGGTTTCTTATTTTTCGGCGCGTGCACGCTTTCACTGATCCTCAGCAAACGGATAGGGCGGGAGATTGACCCGCAACGGCTTATCGACGCGGTAGCCCAGCGCGTAGTCTGCCTGGAGCAGGGTATGAATCTCGGAGGTGCCCTCGTAGATGGTGGCACCCTTGCTGTTGCGGTAGAAGCGCTCCACCGGGTACTCGTCGGAGAAGCCGTAGGAACCGAAAATCTGCACGGCGGCGTTCGCCGCCCGCTGCGCCGCCTCCGTCGCGTACCATTTCGCCAGCGAGGTCTCCCGCGTGTTGCGCAGACCCCGATTTTTCATCCAGCCGACCTTCTGATACAGCAGCACGCTGATCTCGTAGTCGGCAGCCATCTGCGCGATTTTCTGTTTGATGAGCTGATGCTCGGCGAGGGGCTTGCCGAAGGTTTTGCGCTCGCGGGCGTAGCGCACCGATTCGTCGAGGCAGGCGCGGATCAGCCCGGCGGAGCCTGCCGCGACGGTGTAGCGCCCCTGATCGAGCGCGAACATGGCGATTTTGAAGCCCTCGCCCTCCTCGCCGAGGCGGTTCTCGACGGGCACGGCGACATTTTCGAACACGACGCCGCCCGTGTTGCCCGCGCGCACGCCCAGCTTGCCGTGCAGGGTGTAGGGCTTCACGCCATCGCGCTCGCGCTCTACGATGAACGCGCTCATGCCCGAATGATCCCGCCGCGCCTTCTTCTCCAGATCGGTCCAGGCGACCACCAGGTACTGGTCGGCGACCTCCGCCAGCGAAATCCAGATTTTCTCGCCGTTGAGAATGTAGTGATCGCCCTCGCGTCGGGCGATGGATTGCATGCCGGCGACATCGCTGCCCGCGTTCGGCTCGGTGAGGCAGAAGGCGCCCAGCCGCTGCCCCGTCGCCTGCGGGCGCAGGAACCGCTCCTTCTGCTCCTCGGTGCCCCACGAGAGGATCGTGAGCGCGGTCAGCCCCACATGCACCGACATAATCACGCGCAGGAAGGTATCGCCATACTCCAGCTCCTCGCAGGCGATGCCGAGACTGATATAGTCCAGCCCGGCGCCGCCCCATCGACGCGGGATGCAGATTCCCAGCAGCCCCAGCTCCGCCATTCGCGCATACACTTTGGGGTCGGCACCGTGCCGATCCCACTCGCGAATGAAGGGCTTGACCTCGTTTTCCACGAAGCGGCGCACGGTGTCGCGCACCATCAGATGCTCTTCGCTCAGTGTGAAGTCCATCGTTCTAATCTTCCACCCCCAGTATTTGGGTGTAGGTTACATGCTCTGGATGCACATCGACGATTCCGCGTGCGCCCAGCTCGGTGGAGCCTGAGTGGCGCACATAGCACACACCGGGCAGCCGAACCAGCTCATTGGAGTTGCGCAGCTGGTTCAGCACCTGCTCGGCTTCCTCGCGCGAATTAATCGGGCAGTCCACTTCCAGCCCGTTCGATAGCCCAATCAGCAAAGTTACGCGTGCCATTTCTATCCCTCCGTTCGGTTTAAGTTCGCGGCTCCGCATGCCGATTCCTGCCAATTGGCTCGCTGTTGAGGGCTTTTTGCAGGAAAGCGACCTGCTGTTCGGTGTAGCGGCGGGCGTAGTCGCGGTCGCCGGGCGCGATGGACGGCTTCTCGTGGTCGGTGAGGGTGGGGATGCGGTCGTGCCAGCTGAAATGAGCGGGCGTTTCGTCGGGCAGTTCGATATCGGCTAAGGTGGCGACCGCCAGCGTCCACATGCGGGGCACGGTGGTGAGATTGTAGCCGCCGCCACCCAGTGCGACGGTCGGCAGCCCCAGCGTGCGCGCCCACTGAACTGCACGCAGCCAGCCCTGCGCCGTGAGGTTCAGATGACCCAGCGGGTCTAAATAGTGCGGGTCGGCGCCCATCTGCAGCACCAGCGCGTTGGGTCGGAACCGCTCAAAAACGGGCGGCACAACCTGCTCGAACGCCCACCACCAGAGGTCGTCATCCGTTTCGGGTGCCAGCGGGATGTTGATCGAAGTGCCCCACGCCTCGCCCTCGCCCAGCTCGTTCGCGAAGCCCGTGCCTGGAAAGAGCCACTGCCCGCTTTCGTGAATCGAGACGGTCAGCACCGTCGGGTCGCGATAGAAAATCCACTGCACGCCGTCGCCATGATGGAGATCGATATCGAGATAGGCGACCCGCTGGAATCGCTCGCGCAGGATGGCGATGGCGATGGCGGGGTCGTTGAAGACGCAGAATCCGCTGGCGCGGTCAGGCAGCGCGTGGTGCAGTCCCCCGCCCATGCTGAACGCCAGCGGCTCGCCGTCGCGCACGGCACGCGCGGCGGCAATCGTTGTCTTCACATACGCCAGCGACGCCTCCCACATGCCCATAAAGGGCGGGTTATCCCCAAACGGCGAGAAGCCCCAGGTGTGCATCGCCATCACTGGCTCGCCCGCGCTGATCGCCTGCACCACCTGCACATACGGCTCGGTATGCACGCGCAATATCTCCGCCGTCGCATCGTCGTCGGAAAGGGGCGGCTCCAGCAGGCGCAGCTGCTCGAACATGCCGTACGCCGTCATCAGCTCCATCATCAGGCGCAGGCGCATCGGCTTCAACGGGTGCGACTCCGAAAACTGATACTGCTCCAGCTGGCTGGCGTAGAAAAAGGGCGCCATCACGCTCTCCTGCCGAAGTATACCCGTCGCAGGCGCGAAATGGGTGTCCTGCAGGGGTACTGTGGGATCCCAGAGGATTGTAAAAAAGGCGCACCCCTGTGGAAAAAAACCCATCTGGAGGGAATACACAGATGATAACGGTTCGGCAGTTTCGTGGCATAGAATCACTGCCCCCTGTGGACGGCAGCGCAGGAGACGAATGTGCGGGTCTCCTGCTGCTAATGTTTGGCAGCGCGCAGCAAATGAGCGAGCCTGCCGTTCAGCAGGCGTTGAAGGCATGGTCGCAGGTGGCACAATCGTGACGGGCGCCAGCAGCGATGTGACTATCACGAATCAGGGCATCGATACCTATCCCGTGTTCACGCTCCTGCGGTTCGAGCAGACGCGCCTGCGGCTTGCTTCGGCGCCTGTGCCAGAAACCACCGATTCATATGCCGTCGGTCAGCAGCTGGGACGCGCGCTGGCGGATTCGGAGCTGGCTTATGTGCTGCTGCTTGCGGACGGCATCGGGGTGAATGGCTCCGCGCTCGCACGCGGTGTGCAGGAAGCGGTTGGCGCCCATGTGCCCATCACGGGCGGGCTGGCAAACGACGGCAATCGCTTCCAGCAGACGCTGATTGTAGCGGGCGAGCAGGTTCTGCCGAAGGCGGCTGTTGCGGTCGGCTTCTACGGCAGGCGGTTCCGTGTGGGGCACGCCGCCATCGGCGGCTGGAAACCATTTGGACCCCTCATGTGCGCCACGCGCACGAAAAGCAATATCGTGTATGAGTTCGACGGTCAGCCCGCGCTGGCGCTCTATGAGCGGTATCTGGGCAAGGACGCGGAGGGGCTGCCCGCCACTGGACTGCTGTTCCCGATAGCGCTCTATGACCATCAACAGCAGTCTGTGGGTCTGATCCGCACCCTGCTGGGTATCGACAGGGAGCGGGGCGCGCTCATCTTCGCGGGCGATGTGCCGGAAGGCGGTTGGGTGCGCCTGATGCACGCCCGATTCGATGAGCTGGTGGACGGCGCAGAGCAATCGGCACAGTACGCCCTTCAGAGGCTCCACGAACAGCAGCCACCCGTTGCCCTGCTCATCAGCTGTATCGGGCGCTACTTCCTGATGGGCGACTTCATCGCCGAGGAGGTCGAAGCCGTGCGCCGTCAACTGGACGATTCAACTCAACTGATGGGCTTCTACTCCAACGGCGAAATCAGCCCCTTCAACCCCACCGCCCGCTGCGAGCTGCACAACCAGACGATGACCATTACCCTGTGGCTGGAGAAATGAAAGCCAGCAACGCGGTGCTGATTCGTCAGCTGGAGCGGCATTTCGGCAGTGTCGACCCGCGCGACTGATGCTGCCCGACGCACCTGGCGGCGATGGAGGCGTTCCTGGACGCGGTAAATGCGACCTATGCACACTTAGAGGCGAACCTGGAACGCCTCCAGCATGCCTACGAGCTGGCAGCCGAAGAGCTGTTCCACCAGAACCTGGTGCTGCAGGCGCACAAGCAGATACTGGAGCAGGTGGCGCAGGGCGCATCACTGGAGGCAATTGGCGAACTGTGCTGCCAGTTGACACAGATGCGGTTCCCACAATCACTGTGTACTTTGGTGATATGCACGCAGGGAGAGGTTCAGCAATATCCCTCCTGCTTGCAGCGGCATTGTCAGCAGCTATCCCCCACGCAATCGGGTCAAGCGAGGCGTACAGTCACAATAAAGCCCATAATTGGGTACGATTTGCCTCGCCACATAAATAGTTTTCACTGTCGCAGGTCTTCTGAATATTTATGTCGGCGATTCGCGCAGGAAACTGCCCACCAAACAGGCATGTCCCACTGTTGCTACATGCCCTTCCATTATCGAGGAGGGAAGGGCTCCCTTTTTATCTTCTATCCCGAAGGTGAGTCGGATGAGGAGTATCAGCAGTGGCTAAGTCAAGTTGGATCGGTTGTCGTGATTGCAGTAGAACGCCACCACTTCGAGCAGGAACGCCAGCAGCTGATAGAGCAGCTGCAGGACGCGCTCAAGAAGGCACAGGCGGCCAGCGAAGCCAAATCGCGCTTTCTGGCAACCATGAGCCGCGAAATCCGCACGCCGATGAACGGCATTCTCGGCATGGGTCGACTGCTGCTGCAAACGCCGCTGACCGACGAGCAGTGTGATTATCTGCGCACGCTTCAGAGCAGCGCCGAGCATCTGCTCGCTCTGCTGAACGACATTCTGGACCTTGCCAAGCTGGAGAGCGGGCAGATGAGCCTCGATTGCGCACGCCTGGAGCTGCCCGCTCTGGTTCAGGATGTGGTGCGGCTGTTCAGGGCAAAGGCGGTTCAGCAGGGCTTATCGCTGGAGACACACATAGACCCGCGCGTGCCCTCATGGGTGCGGGGTGACCCGGTGCGCCTGCGCCAGATCCTGGCAAATCTTATTGGCAACGCGCTCAAGTTCACCCACACTGGCGGTGTCACCATCCGTGTGCAACCTGTTCATCCACCTGACGGCGAATCGGCGCATGCCGCGAGTGAGAGTCTGCTCCACTTTGCTGTGCAGGACACGGGCATCGGCATTCCACCTGACAAGCTGGACACCATCTTTGAGCCGTTTGTGCAGGCGGATAGCACCACCACGCGCCAGTACGGCGGCACAGGGCTGGGGCTGGCTATCTGCAAGCAGCTGGTGGAGATGATGGGCGGGCGCATCGGCGTGCAGAGTGAACCCGGCAAAGGCAGCACCTTCTGGTTCGAAGTGCCCTTAGAACCCGTGGAAGCCATTCCAGAGCGCGACACAGCCGCCCCTGCTGCCGAATTGCCGCCGCTGCCGCCCCTGCGCGTGCTGCTGGTGGAGGATAACGCCATCAACTGCAAGGTCGCCGCGCGGATGCTGGAGCAGCTGGGCTGTCAGGTGGAGATTGCCACCAACGGGCGCGAGGCGGTGGAGAAGACCGCTGAACAGACCTACGATCTGGTGCTGATGGACTGCCAGATGCCCGAGATGGACGGCTACGAAGCCACGCGCCGTATTCGCGAGCGTGAGCAGGGCACAGGCAGACATCAGCTCATTATCGCGCTGACCGCCCATGCGTCCGCCAGCGATCGGGAGCAATGCCTCGCCTGCGGCATGGACGACTATCTGGAGAAGCCCATCCTGCGCGAGCGACTGGAAGCCACTCTGCGCACATGGTTCATTCCATCCCCTGAATCGGAGTTGCCGAAGGCGAGCTGAGCGTTGAGCGGAAGGGAACAAGCCCCCTCACCCCTCTGGGGAGAGGGTGGGGGTGAGGGGTTTCTAAATGCGTCGCTGCAGGAGTCACTCATACAGCGCGTCCAGCTGTTCGCGGTAGCGCTCAATAATCCGCGCCCGACGCATCTTGAGCGTGATGGTCAAATCGCCCGCCTCAAAGGTGAACGGCTCCGTGAGCAGCACGAACCGCTTCACCTGCTCGTAGGGCGCGAAGTCGCGCAGGGCGTCTGCCACCTGCAGCTCCATCCACCGATACACCTCGCGACGGCTGACCAGGTCCTCACGGCTCTGGAACGGGAGCCGCTGCTCGCGCGCCCACTGCTCCAGACGCGGGAAGTCGGGCACAATCAGCGCGGAGACGAACTTCTTCTTATCGCCGTACACCATCGCCTGCTCAATGTAGGGGTTGCGCACGAGGGCGGTCTCCAGCGCGACGGGCGCGATGTTCTTGCCGCCCGCCAGCACAAAGATGTCCTTTTTGCGGTCGGTGATCCGGATGTATCGGTCTTCCACGATTTCGGCGCAGTCGCCCGTGTGCAGCCAGCCGTCGGCGTCGATGGCTTCGGCGGTCGCGTCGGGCTGGCGCCAGTAGCCTTTCATAATATTCGGACCGCGTGCCAGCAGCTCGCCGTCGTCTGCGATTCGCACCTCCACACCCGGAAAAGGCACGCCGACGGTGCCGATTCGGTTATTGTTCGGGCGATTACAGGCGATGACGGGCGAGGCTTCGGTCAGTCCATAGCCCTGATAGAGCTGGAAGCCGTGTTCCCAGTAGAACTCGGCGACCTGCGGGTCGAGCGCGGCGCCGCCGCTGGTCATCCAGACGATTCGCCCGCCGAACACCTTCTGCAGCGCCTTGCGTCGCCCCCACTTGCCCAGCATGCGCAGCAGCGGCTTGCTCTCGAACACCTCCAGCAGTCGCTCGCGCACTTTCTCGTAGAAGCGCGGTACGCCGTTAATCGCGTGCGGGCGCACCTCGCTCAGGTTCTGGCGGATGGTGTCATAGCTTTCGGCGAACGCCAGCATTGTGCCCAGCCCCAGCGTGGTCAGGTAATCGCTCAGACGCGCGTAGATGTGGCTCAACGGCAGGAAGTTCAGCATCAGGTAGTCGCGCTCGGGCGGCGTGAACACCTGCATCGCGGCATACATATTCGAAAGCAGATTGCCGTGCGAGAGCATCACGCCCTTGCTTTCGCCGGTGGTGCCCGAGGTGTAGATGAGGGTGGCGAGGCTGTCCCAGTTCAGCGTGTCGCGATAGTCGTCCACCACGCGGGGCTTATCCCGAAGCAGAGCGCGCCCTTCGTCCATCAGCGCGTTCAGGTGCGTCCAGCCGCTGATGGGCGTATAGGCAATGAACCGTTTCAGGTGGGGCAGCTGGGCGCGGTGCGGGTTCACCTTCTGCGCCTGCTCGGGCGTGCTGACAAACAGCGCACAGGCTTCCGAATCGCGCAACTGCTCCAGCACCTGCGCGGGCGTCAGCGGCGCATGCAGCGTGACGGAGATGGCGCCGCATGCCAGGATCGCCAGATCTGAAAGCACCCATTCGTAGCGGTTCTCGGACAGAATCGCCACGCGGTCGCCCGGCTGGACGCCGCGCGCGATCAGCCCCGCGGCTAACGCCTCCACCTGCTCGCGCACCTCGCGCCAGCGGATGGGGCGATAGGCGCCCTCGCGTTTGACCCAGTAGAGCGGGTAATCGCCCAGCGTGTCCGCCTGACTCACAAACAGGGCGGGGACGGTTCGTGCCTCATGCTCGCACCATGCGCTGCGCCAGCGCAGCTGGATCGGCTCGCCCCTGAGATAGTTCGCCGCCATAATCGCTCACACTCCTTACCGACTGGTCAGTCGCCTGTTGATAGAATGATATTGTACCCCGCGCTACTTACGACCACCATTTTTTTGTAAAGGTGAGGGCGCCTCAGGCGATGCCGACCAGCCGCTTGAGGATGTGGTGTCCCTCTTCGGCGAGGTGGCGGGCGCGTTCGGGCGTCTGCGCCTCCGCGTAGATGCGCACCACAGGCTCCGTGCCCGACGCCCGCAACAGCAGCCACGAGCCGTCCTCCAGGATGTGCTTGACCCCATCCATATCGTCGCGCTGGATAACAGGCACATCCAGCGCCTGCTGGAGCGAAAGCCGTTTGAGCTGCTGGCGCAGGTCGGGCATCTGCTCCCGCTCAAAATGGGCATCGATGCGGTGGTAGTAGAACGCGCCCGTGATGCTGAACACATCGTCCACCAGCTGGGAGAGCGTGCGTCCACTGCTTGCCATCGCCTCCAGCAGCATCAGTCCTATCATCACGCCGTCGCGCTCCAGCATATAGCGGGTGATGCCGATGCCGCCGCTCTCCTCGCCGCCCATCAGCACATCGCCGTTGAGCATCCGCTCGCAGATGTGCTTGAAGCCGATGGGCACAACGGTCAGCGGCAGGTTATAATGCGCACAGAGGTGGTCGATAATCTGGCTCACGGAGAAGGTTTTGACCACCTCGCCGCGCCAGCCACGCTTCTCCACCAGATGGCGCAGCGTGATGGCAAAGATGCGGTGGCTGTCCACGAAGTTGCCGTGTTCGTCCACCGCGCCGATGCGGTCGCCGTCGCCATCGATGGCGATGCCGATATCGGCTTTAGTGTGGCGCACGGCGTGAATAAGCGGCTGCAGATTCTCGGCGATCGGTTCGGGATTGACGCCGCCGAACCAGGGGTTGCGTTCCTCGCGCAGGGCATGAACCTCCAGCCCCAGTCGGGTCAGCACCGCCTTCAGGTAGCCTGCGCCGGAGCCGTGCATCGCGTCCGTCACCACGCGATAGCCTGATTCGTACAGCTCATCCAGCTGAATGAACTGGTGGAGGGCTTCCAGATAGTCGGGCACGGGGTCCAGCGTGCGAATGGAGTCGCTAGGTTCCACAGGCTCGGTGTAGCGCTCATAATCGGGCAGCAGCGCCTGGAGCTGGCGCTCGATGCTATCGGTGATGTCGGTCAGCGCGGCGCCGCCGTAGTGGGGCTTGAACTTGATGCCGTGAAAGATGGGCGGGTTATGGCTGGCGGTGAAGATGACAGCTCCTTGCAGCTGATTACTGATGACCGCATAGGCGGCAGCGGGCGACGATACGGGGCGGGGCGTCAGCCACACGGGGAAGCCGTACGAACTCAGCACCGCTGCCGCTGCCTGCGCGAACACCTCCGACTGCGCCCGACAGTCGTAGGCGACCAGCACGCCCTCGCCCGGTGGCTTCGCCTCCTGCAGGTGGCGGGCAATCGCATGCACCACCAGGCGCACATTCGCCACCGTGAAATCGTCGGCAATCACGCCGCGCCAGCCTTCCGTGCCGAACTTGATCTGCGGAACGCCCATAGTGGGGTATAGAATACCCGACGGGTACACTAAGGGGTGCATTATGGGCTGGCTGGCACGGCTGGACTGCAGGCGGGTGCGCCGGCATCGCTGGCAATATCTGGACGGCACGCTATCCGACCGTCGGCGGGCGTCGATAGAGGCGCATCTAACGCGATGCATCGGCTGTCGCGCCGAGTACGCCAGAGCCGCCTGCGCCCTCGAATCGCTCCAAAAAGGGTTGCCACTGGAGCCAGATATGCTGCCCGCTCGCCCGCGCCGCTGGCAGGTTGCCCTGCTGTTAACGCTAACAGTGCTGGGGCTTGGCAGCGGGCTGTGGCTGGCTCGCGTGGCGTCAGATTCCGTTAGACCCTCACCCCCTGCCCCTCTCCCGACGCTGCAGGAGAGGGGAGCTGATGCCTCACCGCGACTCTCTCCCCAGCTTTCTAAAACCCTCTTCCCCAGCGGGGGAGAGGGTACGGGTAAGGGGGTCAAACGCACAACCACAAAACCCGCTGCACGCAAGAAGCGAACCATCCAGAACGCGACCAAACCCGCTACGCCGCCAGAAGGAACCGTTGAAGTCTATGACGAATCGGGTCAACTGATCCGACGCGACCATGTGCGGGGGACGCGATGAGACAGACAACACCATCTGAACCGCGCATCACACTGGAGGCAAAGGGCACTGATGCACGCGAGGTGTTCGTTGAGCTGTTCCGTCAGGCGGGCACGCCCTTCGTGCTGCATGTCGCGCTGGAGCGCCCTCTCTACCTCACCCTGCGTGAAGTGCCCTTCCTGAAGGCGTTGCAGCTGCTGTGCGAGGCGACCGATACGCGCTTCAGCGTGCGCGATGGGGTCTACCTGATCCTGCCGCGCCAGCCCCAGCAGCGACCGAAGGCGGTTCACACCAGCCCCAGCATTAAGCTTTCTGGCACGGGGATGAAGCTGACGGATGTGGCGCGCGCCCTCGAAGCGGGGACAGGAATCAGGATAGAAATCGCGCCCGGCACGCCAGAGTTGCGTTATAACCTGAACCTGCCCACGATGCCGCTGGAGCAGGTGCTGGACGCGCTGTGCAGGAATACAGGTCTGCGCTGGGAGCGCACGGAGCGTGGCTATCGGATTATGCCTGCCGAGCCACCGCGCCTGAAGGCGGGCACTGTGCCGATTCCTTCGCCCGGCGGCTCGATTCGCGGCTCGATTCGCGGTTCGCGGGCGCAGCCACGCACCACGCCCAACCGCACCGTGCCGCCTGACCAGCCGCTGCAGTGCCCCAGGTGCCACTACGCGCTGCAGCCCGACTGGAAATATTGCCCCCTGTGTGGCGCATGGGTTAAGCCGCTCACCGACCGTGCAAGGCGAGGACAGCGATGAACTGCTTCCTGCACCCGCACACGCCCGCCATCGCCGAATGCACCGACTGCCATCAGCCCCTCTGTGAGGTCTGCACGGTGCGTGTGAACACGCGCCCCTACTGCGAAGCGTGCGCTGCCAACCACGAACAGCACAGCACGCTCACCGCCTTCATCTTTGCGTTGCTGGTGCCCGGGCTGGGACAACTGTACAACGGCGATTACATCAAGGCAATCATTATCTTTCTTACAGGCTGGCTGGTGATACCGTGGGTGTACGGGATTGTCGATGCGGTGCTGATGGCGCAGGAGATCGCCGATGGGCGGCGACCAGCGCAGGGCATCCGGGTCGGCTATCTGATCCTCGCCCTCAAAATCGGTGCGATTTTCTTCTCCTGCTTATACATCTCGCTGGCGTGGCTCGCGCTGGGCAGCATTGCAACACTGCTGGCACGCCCTTAAGCGAGAGGTTTTCAGCCGTCCATCATCAAAGTGATGTATAATCCCCATTATGGAGGGCATTAATATGAGACGATGGCTGTCTATCGCGCTAATCGGCTTACTGGTCGGCGCATGGGCGCAAACGCCTGAATCGCTGCAGGTGCGCCGACAACTCGCGGAGCAGTTGCAGAAAGAAGCGCCGGGCGTGTTGCTTTATGAAGAGGGCACGGCACTGCGGCGCATCTGGGGCGTGCCGTTCGGCTATGGCTCCTCGCCCGAGGAGGCGGCGCTGGCGTTCGTGGCGCGCTATAGCGGGCTGTTCACACCGGGCGCCAGCGAGCTGGTGCTGACGGGCACGCAACCGGTGATGCCGCCTCGCTTCACGGCGGTCTATTTCCAGCAGCAGGTGCAGGGCATCCCCGTCGATCGGGGCGAGCTGACCCTGCTGGTGCGCAACACGCCTGACCACCCACTGGTGTTGGCAAGCAATGCGGTGCGCTTCGTGGAACCCGTTTCGCTCAAGCCGAGCCTCACTGCGGACGAAGCCAGCGAACTGATTCGCAAGCTTCGCCCCGATCTCCATCAGGAGACCCAACCCGAGCTGATTATCTATCCCGGAGAGGAACGCACCCACCTGGCATGGGTGCTGACCGTCGATTCGCATCGGCTGGAGCAGCCGGAACGCTATCGCGCGTTCATCGATGCACACAGCGGCGCGATTCTGGAGTGGCGCTCGGAGGTCTATTTCGTGGACATCACGGGTAGCGTGCAGGGCTATGCGACGCCCGGTTTGCGCCCCGACCACAGCCAGAACCCGCCCGTGCTGATGCCGATGCCGCAACTGCGTGTGTCCATCGTGGGCGGCTCCAGCACCTACACGGACGCGAACGGTTTCTTCACTCTGCCGTTCGACGGCACAGGCAGCGTAACCGTGCGAGCAGACCTGATCGGTCCCTGGGTGCGCGTGGTGAACCAGGCAGGCACGACGCTCTCCCTGCAACAGACCGTGACTCCACCGGGACCCGCCGACTTCATCTTCAACACCGAGCGGGTGGAACTCAACACGGCGCAGGTGAACGGCTTCCTGCAAACGCAGATTGTCCACAACTTCGCCGACGCCATCAACCCCGCTTATCCCGGAATAGACTATCAAATCCCCTGCAATGTGAACATCAACAGCACCTGCAACGCCTACTACTCGAGCCGCACGATTAACTTCTATCGCTCTGGCGGCGGCTGTGTGAACACGGCGTATTCCACCGTGATTTATCACGAATACGGGCACTTCATCATCGAGATGGGTCATCCGAACGCTACCGGCGACTACCATGAGGGCATGGCGGATGTGACGGCAGCCCTTCTGGCGGATGACCCCTGTTTAGCCATCGAGTTTCGCGGCATCGGCACTGGCTGTCTGCGCAACTCGGTCAACGATGTGCGCTATCCCTGCTCGGGCGAGGTGCATTACTGCGGGCAGGTGATCAGCGGGGCGTTCTGGCAGACCTATCTGTCGATGCGCCAGCGCTACAGCAACAATCCGAGCTTTGCGCTGCAGAAGGTGCGCGAGTGGTACCTCAACAGCATCTTGCTGCGTCCGAGCGGCATTTCACCCCAGATCACCATCGATGTGCTGACGCTGGACGACGACGATAACAACATCTACAACGGCACGCCGCACTACTTCCAGATTAACGAGGGCTTCTCGCGCCACAATCTGCCCGCGCCGCAGATCGACTGGGTGCGCATCGACCCGCTGCAGTTGCCCGATTCGGTGGTTGCACCCGCGCAGGGCAGCTGGCTGCCGCTGATGCGCTTCGTGGTGCGCGTCAGCCCGCTGAGCGGTCAGCCCGACCGCAATCGGGTCTTCCTGCGCTACTCGATCAATCGAGGCGCCTATCAGCAGGTGGCAATGCGCTGGATGGCAGGCGACCGCTACATCGCGGCGATCCCCGTGCCCGCCTGCGGCAGCACGGTGCGGTACTACATCGAAGCCTACGACACACAGGGGCGCGTCACCTACTACCCGCGTGGCGGTCAGAACGACGCGCTGTCGGTGCTGGTCGCGTCAGGGCTGGTAACCATCCTCGAAGACACTGCCGAGACCGACCTGGGCTGGACAGTGCAGAATCAGAACCTGACAACTGGCGCGTGGGTGCGCGACATCCCGCGTGGCACAACCCAGAACGGTCTGCCTGCCAACCCTGGCGCCGATTCGCCTGATACGGGTTCGCGCTGCTTCTTCACGGGGCAGGGTAGCGTCGGCGGCTCGGTAGGTGAAGCCGATGTGGACGGTGGACCCACCTACCTCATCTCGCCTATCATCAACCTGCAGGGCAGCGACGCCATCGTGGAGTACTACCGCTGGTTCTACAACGGAACGGTCATCAACGACACCTTCTTCGTGGAGGTGTCCAACAACAACGGCGCCTCATGGGTGCGCGTGGAGACCGTGAGCTTCACAGGCAGTGAGAACCAGTGGATTCGGCGCAGCTTCCGTATCGGCGATTATGTAACGCCCAGCGCACAGGTGCGCATCCGCTTCGGCACCAGCGACAACCCGAACGACTCCATTTGCGAGGCGGGTGTGGATCACATCGTGATCCGACGCATCGCGTGCCCGTAAATCGAGGTGCAGGGGTGTTCCGAAGAACACCCCTGCACAGGCTCCACTATGCCTCCGCAGCTGAATCCCCACTGCCGAAGCTGGTGATACTGATTTCGGCGGCGAGCTTGCCTGCGATTTCGCGGAACGCCTGCGCCTGTGCCGAGTCGGGCGCAGCTAAGATTGCGGGCTGACCGGCATCGCTGGAGAGGCTCACCACAGGATCGAGCGGAACGGTGCCCAGAAATGGTACACCGAGCCGTTCGGCGAACCGTCGTGCGCCCGGACCGGGAAAGATGAGCGTGCGCTCGCCACAGTGCGGGCAGACGAACTCGCCCATGTTCTCGATCACGCCCAAAATCGGCGCGTTCAGCCGGCGGAACAGGGCGACCGACTTGCCCGCGATGCTGGCTGCCACCTCCTGCGGGGTCATCACAATCACCACGCCCGTGAGCGGCACCAGCTGCGCGGTGGTCATCGGCGCGTCGCCCGTGCCCGGTGGCAGGTCAACAATCAGGTAGTCCAGCTCGCCCCAGCGCACATCCACAAACAGCTGGCGCACCGTGCCCGCCACAATCGGACCGCGCCACATCGCCGCCTGATCCTCCTCCAGCAGGAAGCCCAGCGACATCACCGATAGCCCGTACCGCCGAATCGGGATAATCTGCTGCGATTCGACCAGCGGCTTCTCGTGCTGGCAGCCGAGCATCTTGGGGATGCTGGGACCGTACACATCGGCGTCCAGCAGCCCCACCCTGGCGCCCGTTTGCGCCAGCGCGACCGCCAGATTGACCGCCACCGTCGATTTGCCCACACCACCCTTGCCGCTGGCAATCGCCACGATGTGCTTGACATTCGGCAGGATATCTTCGGGCGTCATCATGCGCTGGCGCACCTGCGCGGTCATCTCCACATTCACAGCGGTGACACCGGGCAGGGCACGCAATAGCGTTTCCGCCTGCGCCTTCATCTGGTCGCGCACGGGGCACGCGGGCGTGGTCAGCTCGATCACCACTTTGACCGCGCCGTCGCAAATGACCACATCCTTCACGAACCCCAGCGAAACGATGTCGCGATGGAGGTCGGGGTCAACAATAGTTCGGAGCGTGTCCAGTACCTGCTCGCGCGTTATCGTTGCCATGCTGAAGAGATTATACCTAAGGGGCGAGGCGTTCGATGCGCCATATGCCGTCGGGCTGGCGCGTGTAAAGCAGGCGGTCATGCAGACGGTTGGGGCGACCCTGCCAGAACTCGATGCGCTGCGGCACGATGCGATAGCCCACCCAGTACGGCGGGCGCGGCACAGGCTGACCCTCATACCGGCGCTCCATCTGCGCCATGCGCTCCTCCAGCACCTGCCGATTGGGAATCGGCTGGCTCTGGGGCGAGACCCACGCCGCCAGCTGATGCCCGCGCGGGCGCGAGGCGAAATAGTCGTCGGCTTCCGCGTCGCTTACTGGCTCGACTGTGCCCTGAACGCGCACCTGCCGCTGCAGCGCGCCCCACCAGAATACGGCGCATGCGCGCGGGTTGTGGCTCAGCTGGCGCCCTTTGGCGCTATGGGCGTGCGTGTAGAACACCAGCCCGCGCTCGTCCAGCCCGCGCAACAGCACAAACCGCGCGTCGGGATACCCCGATTCGTCCACCGTCGCCACACATATCGCGTTCGGCTCGACCACCTGCGCCTCCATCGCCTCTTTCAGCCAGCGCTCCAGCTGGCGAATCGGGTCAGGGTCCACTTCCGTCTCCAGCAGCGGCTCGCGATTATACTCCACGCGTGAGAACAGGTTCATTTTCGCTCCTCCCACACAGGTCTGGACGGTTTTCCTGCCGCCGACCGAATCGCCTGCGCCCAGCGCTGCATCTCAATGATAATCTGAATCTTCGCTTCGACGGGCAACGCGCGCAGATGCTCACGCCAGCGGCGGTCGCTCTCGATAGCGTGTTGCAGCTGCGGCGGCAGAGTATCGCAAGTAGCCTGGGCGTCCCGCCCAGGCAGGACAGGCGACTGGCTCACCTCATCCACCACGAAAAAATCGCCAGCGTTCCCGAAGATTATATCGCTGAAGAATATCCTGCAGGCGCGCTTCATCGATGGAAGCGCCCTCCATCAGCAACCGCACCCGCTCCCGATCCTTAGCGCGACCTGTTTGCAGCGCAATCGCGATCAGATGCTCTGGCGTCATCACGCGCACATGAGTTTGACCCAGCCGATGCGATTGCGCCTGCTCCACCGCTTCGATAACCAGCGGATTGTAGGCGACGATAAACTGCACGGGCACGCCTTCGATTATCACCTGCTCACCCTGCGGCGCGTAGCCTCGCGCCGTCAGATACTCATAGAGAGGTGTCAGCGAAACAAGGTGCGCTTCACCCGCATCGATAAGAATGAACACATCCACATCGTAGGTGAGGGCGGGCTCGGTATAGAACATGAGCGCAGCGGCGCCACCCAGCGCGTACTGCCGAATCAGCCCTTCCTCACATAACTGATGGATGACCTGAATGGCGCGTTCCATGCTCACTCCCCGATAATCTGCACATGCACCGTGCGGGTGCGCGGGCGCGTGTCGAAATCGACCAGCACAATCTGCTGCCAGGTGCCAATCACCAGCTGCCCGTTCACAAAGGGCACCGTGAGCGAGGGACCCAGGATCGAGGCGCGGATATGCGAGTGCCCGTTATCATCTCTCCAGCGGGCTTCGTGCGCATAGAACTCGTCGCGCGGCGCAATCCGTTCCATCACCCGCGCCATATCCTGCTGCAAGCCTGGCTCGTACTCGATGGTGGTGACGGCTACGGTGGAGCCGACCACGAACACCGTCGCGATGCCGTTCAGCAGCCCGCTCTGCAAAAGCGCCTGCTCGACCTGACCCGTGATGTCGAGCATGTCGTCGTTGCCCTGCGTCTGCACCGAGAACCTCGCCGAATAGACCATCGCCAAACCGCCCCCTGTAAAGATATTGTACCCCGCATCGAGCGGGTACAATCGACTGGGCAGGATGCCTCTGTAGCATGCAGCGCATGCTACAGTTCAGAAGGAGGAAGGAAGCGTGATAGCGACCAAATACATTTTTGTGACGGGCGGCGTGGTCAGCTCGATTGGCAAGGGCATCGCCACCGCCAGCCTTGGGCGTCTCTTGCGCAGCCGCGGCTTCCGTGTCGTGCCCCTCAAAATGGACCCCTACATCAATGTGGACGCGGGCACGATGAACCCCTATCAGCACGGCGAGGTGTTCGTCACCGACGACGGCGCAGAAACCGATCTGGACCTGGGTCATTATGAGCGATTCATCGATGTGAACTGCACCCGCAACTCGAACCTGACCACCGGGCGCGTGTATAAGAGCGTGATCGACAAGGAGCGACGCGGCGAGTATCTGGGCGCAACCGTACAGGTCATTCCGCATATCACCAACGAGATCAAGGAGCATATCCGCCTGGTTGGACGCGAGCAGAACGCCGATGTGGTCATCGCCGAGGTGGGCGGAACGGTGGGCGATATCGAGGGACTGCCCTTTCTGGAAGCCATTCGCCAGTTCCGCAAAGACATGGGCGCCGAGAATGTGATGTATGTACATGTTACGCTCGTGCCGACGGTCGGTCCCTGGAGCGAGCTGAAGACGAAGCCCACGCAGCACAGTGTGATCAAGCTGCGCGAGATCGGCATCACGCCCGATGTGCTGATCTGTCGCACGCGCGTACCGCTCTCGGACGAGGTGCGCGACAAAATCGCGCTGTTCACCGATGTGGAGCGGGCAAGCGTGGTCGAATCGCTCGATGTGTCCACCATCTACGAGGTGCCGCTGCTGTTTGAGGCGGCGGGACTGGCGGAGCGCATTCTGCAGCGGCTGGGGCTGCCCGCGCGTGAACCCGATCTGGATGAATGGGAACAGATTGTGGCACGCCTGAAGAACCCTGCGCACGAATGCACCATCGCGCTGATTGGCAAATACACTGCCAACCGCGACGCCTATATCAGCATCTCGGAAGGGCTTCAGCACGGCGGCATCGCCAACGATGCACGGGTGAACATCCGCTGGGTCGAATCGAGCGATCTGGAGGACGCCGATATAGAGGCAGTGCTGGGCGATGTGGATGGCATTCTGGTGGCGCACGGCTTCGGCGCACGGGGCGTGGAGGGCAAACTGCGCGCCATCCAGTTCGCCCGTGAACACAATATCCCCTTTTACGGCATCTGCTACGGCATGCAGATGGCGGTCATCGAGTTCGCCCGCAATGTGTGCGGGCTGCGCGACGCCCACACCGAAGAGGTGGACCCCCACACCCCACACCCCGTGATCCACCTGCTGCCCGAACAGCGCCAGATTGCCGACAAGGGCGGCACGATGCGGCTCGGCGCGTACCCATGCCGACTGATGCACAACTCGCTGGCGGCGCAACTGTACGGCGACGCCGTAATCTACGAGCGCCATCGCCACCGCTACGAGGTCAATAACGAATACCGCGACCTGCTGGAGCGGCACGGGATGGTGTTTTCAGGCGTCTCGCCCGATTATCGACTGGTGGAGATGATCGAACTGCCCGACCACCCCTTCTTCCTGGCGGGTCAGTTCCATCCAGAGTTCAAGTCGCGCCCGAACCGCCCGCACCCTGTGTTTGTGGGGCTGGTGCGGGCGGCATTAGCACGGCGCAACCAGATGAGCTATACACCTGCGCTGGTGGAGGGGGCGGAGCGCACTCTGTGAAAAAAGGCACAAAGTGCCCCGACCACTTGACAAAGCCCTCATCGATGGGGTATAGTCTATGCGACGGCGCGAGACGCGCCCTTTTAGTTAGAGGGAAAATGCTTAGCGTGGCTAACTTTGTGATGAAAATCACGAATCGGTCGTCGGTGCGCAGGGCGTGTCGACGGCACGATTCTATAAGGTGGCGAGGTCCACGGCAATGGCACAGGTCTTTAAGCGATACCATAACACGGTCGCGCGGGCAACAATCGGTGGTGGACTGCTGGCGCTGATTGCCCTGGTGCTGGGCGGCTCCAGCATCACCCGCTCGCCATGGTGGACGCGCGCGGGCGAACCGCCGGACCAGCCCGTGCCCTTCAGCCACAAGCACCACGCCGAGGAGCTGGGCATCGACTGCCGCTACTGCCACTGGTCGGTCACCAAATCGGCACATGCAGGCGTGCCCCCCGCCGAAGTCTGCATGACCTGCCACTCCCAGATATGGACGAACAGCCCCCTGCTCCAGCCCATACGCGACAGCTACGAGAAAGACCAGCCCATCGTCTGGAACAAGGTCAACGACCTGCCCGAATTCGTCTACTTCGACCACAGCATCCATGTGAACAAAGGCATCGGCTGCAACGAGTGCCACGCGGGCATCGAAAAGATGCAGCTCACCGCCAAGTCCCAGCCCTTCTCAATGTGGTGGTGCCTGAACTGCCACCGCAACCCCGAAAAATATATCCGCCCCAAAGGCGAAGTGTTCAATATGTCCTACAAAGTGCCACGCACAGCCGAAGAAATGCGCGCGCTGTTAGAGAAGCATGGCATTCAGTGGAACGGCAAATTACCCCGCAATCAGGAAGAGCTGGGCGCACTGCTGGTCAACCAGTACAACATCCACAAGGAGCAACTGAGCGACTGCTCAGTGTGCCACCGATAGAGAGACGGCAATGGAAGCGAAGCGCAACGAGGACAGGCTCTGGCGAAGCTGGAACGAGTGGGTGGACACGCCCGAACTGAAGGCACAAACGCAGCGCGAGTTCGCGCCAGAGGCGGCGCCCCACAGCGATTTCGTCAGCCGCCGCCAGTTTCTCAAGCTCATGGGCGCATCGCTGGCGATGGCGGGGCTATCCGCCTGCGGCTACAAACCCCAGGGACCCATCATCGCCCGCGCCAAAATCCCCGAAGAAGCTCTGCCAGGCGAATCGCTCTACTACGCCACCGCCGTCACGCTCAGCGGCTACGCAAAGGGCGTGCTGGCGCGCGTGTATGAAGGGCGACCCATCAAACTGGAAGGCAACGAACTGCACCCCGCCAGTCTGGGAGCAACCGACGCCATCACACAGGCGGAAATCCTCAACCTCTACGATCCCGACCGCTCCCAGAGCCTGCTCAAATTCGGACAGATTCAGCCCTGGCAGGTCTTCACCAGCGAACTGACGCAACAGCTCGCCCTCCAGCAGGCAAAGCAGGGCGCAGGCATCCACCTGCTCACAGGAGTCATCACCTCGCCCTCGCTCGCCGCACAGATTCAGGCGTTCCTCAAGGCGTACCCGAAGGCAAAATGGTATCAATGGGAAGCGGTCAACAACGATAACCTCTATGCGGGCACACGCCTGGCATTCGGCGAGTTCCTGAACCCCATCTACCGCCTGCGCCAGGCAAAGGTCATCCTCGCCCTTGACAGCGACTTCCTCTACATGGGACCCGCAGCCGTGCGCTACGCCCGCGAGTTCGCCGACGGACGACGCGTGCGAGAAAACCAGCGCGAAATGAACCGCCTCTATGTTGCCGAACCGATGCCCACCGTTACAGGCTTCACCGCCGACCACCGCTTGCCTATTCACTCCAGCCGCATCGGGCTGCTCGCCGCAGCCATCGCACGCGCCATCAACGCACCCATCCAGATTAACGCGACAGGTCAACTCACTCCCGACGAGCAAAAATGGGCAGAAGTCGTCGCCCGCGACCTCATGGCGCACAGAGGTGAGAGCGTCGTGATTGTGGGCGAGGCGCAACCGCCCGAAGTGCATGCCATCGCCTTCGCCATCAACGCCGCACTGGGCAACCTCGGCAAAACCATCGTCTTCACCGCACCGCCCGAAGCGAAGCCGACCCTCTGCACCGAAGACATCCGCACACTGGCAAAGGAAATGGAAGCAGGTCAGGTTGAGGTGCTGATTATGCTGGGCACGAACCCCGCCTATGACGCGCCCGCCGACCTCAACTTCGCCGAACTCATCCCGAAAGTGCCCTTCAGCGTCCACCTGAGCCGCTACACCGACGAAACCTCCGCCCTCTGCGTCTGGCACATACCCGAAAGCCACCCCTTCGAAACCTGGGGCGACGCCCGCGCCTTCGACGGCACCGTAACCATCCAGCAGCCCCTCATTTTCCCGCTCTATCCCAACACCCGCTCCGCATTAGAGTTGATGGCGACCCTTAATGGGCAGGGTGGGAAGCAACCGTTTGAGCTGGTGCAGAGCCACTGGAAAAGCGCAAAGATTGTGCCCGATGCGCAGTTCGACGCTTTCTGGCGCAAGAGCGTGCATGATGGTGTGATGGCGCGTACCGCACTGCCCGTGAAAACAGTGGCGCTGCGAACCAACCTGAGCGTCAACCTGCCCACATGGACTGCGGAAGCGCAGCTTCCGCAACCCACACCCACATCGCTGGAACTGCGCTTCGCCCCTGACCCCACCATGTACGACGGGCGATACGCCAACAACACCTGGTTGCAGGAGCTGCCAAAACCCGTCAGCCGCATCTGCTGGGACAACCTCGCGTTTATGAGCCTCAAGACGGCACGCGAACTGGGTGTGGTGGGCAACGAGAAGGTCGCCTTCGTGCATGACAGCGCACCCCTCATCCAGATTCGGGTCAACGGGCGCACCCTCATCGCCGCGGCGTACCCGATACCCGGACATGTGGACAACGCCATCACCCTCCATCTGGGCTACGGGCGCACCCGCGCCGGCTCCAGCGGCTCCGGCACAGGCTTCAACGCCTACACTCTCCGCACCAGCGACGCCATGTGGTTCACCAGCGGCGCAGAAGCCACCACCACAGGACAACGCTACCCCGTCGCCCGAACCGAAGAGCACCACCTCATCGAACACGAACAGCTCGACAGCCTCCACCACCGCCCTATCATGCTCATTGGCACGCTCAAAGAGTTCAACGACGACCCGCATCTGACAAAGAAACGACACGGCGAGAGCGGCGAGCTGCCCTCGATGTACAGAGGATATAAGTACGACCGCTACAAGAACCCGAACAACTACCGCTATGCGTGGGCAATGGTGATAGACCCGACCGTCTGCACCGGCTGTAGCGCGTGCGTGACGGCGTGCCAGGCGGAAAATAACATCCCGGTGGTGGGCAAAACGGAGGTCATTCGCCAGCGTGAGATGTTCTGGTTGCGTATCGATCGCTACTTCAAGGGTTCGCCCGACAACCCGCGCACTTATCAGCTGCCAGTGCCCTGCATGCAGTGTGAGAACGCGCCGTGCGAGCTGGTCTGCCCTGTTGCCGCGACGGTGCATAGCGAAGAGGGCTTGAACCAGATGGTCTACAACCGCTGTGTCGGCACACGCTACTGCTCCAACAACTGCCCCTACAAAGTACGTCGATTCAACTACTACCGCTACACCTACTACCGCCAGCCTGTGCTGCACCTGCTCCAGAACCCCGATGTAACCGTGCGCGGACGCGGTGTGATGGAGAAATGCACCTACTGCGTCCAGCGCATCAATCGGGCGCGTATTCAGGCGAAAAAAGAAAACCGCCGCATCCGCGACGGCGAAATAGTGCCCGCATGTCAGCAGGCGTGCCCGACGGGCGCCATCACATTCGGCGACATCAACGACCCCGACAGCACCGTCAGCCGCCTGCGCCGCGAGCCACACCTCTTCACCATGCTCGAAGAACTCAACACCCGCCCGCGAACTACCTATTTGGCAAAAATTGAGAATCCCAACCCCGAACTGAACATGGAGGCGCACGATGCAGGAAGCCATTAAAGCACGAGCGATTCAGGAGCCGCCGCTGTTTGAGCGCGAGCAAACCTATGAGCGTATCACCGCGCAAATAGGCGACATCCCGTTCGATCGACACCCGACCGCCTGGACCATCACCTTCGGGCTGGGCTTCATCGGCACCACGCTCCTGATCTTCGCGCTGGTGTGGCTGGTACTCATCGGCACGGGCATCTGGGGCATCAATCAGCCTGTCGCCTGGGGCTTCGCGATTATTAACTTCGTCTGGTGGATTGGTATCGGACACGCTGGCACCCTCATCTCCGCGATTCTATTGCTCATGCGTCAGGCGTGGCGCATGTCCATCAACCGCTTCGCCGAAGCGATGACCATCTTCGCCGTGATGTGCGCAGGGCTGTTCCCCCTCTTCCACACAGGACGGCCATGGGCGGCTTACTGGCTCTTCCCGCTGCCCAATTGGCTGGCATTATGGCCCCAGTTCCGCAGCCCGCTGGAGTGGGATGTGTTCGCCGTCTCCACCTACTTCACCGTCTCCGTGCTGTTCTGGTACATGGGGCTGATCCCCGATCTGGCGGCGGTGCGTGATCGTGCGAAGAGCCAGCTGGCGAAAGTGATCAGCGGCATCCTCTCATGGGGCTGGCGCAACTCCGCAATCCACTGGATGCGCTTCGATAGCGCCTACCTGTTGCTTGCAGGGCTGTCCACCCCACTCGTGCTGTCCGTCCACTCGGTGGTGAGCCTCGACTTCGCCATCTCCATCGTGCCCGGCTGGCATGTCACCCTCTTCCCGCCCTACTTCGTGGCAGGCGCCATCTATTCGGGCTTCGCGATGGTGCTGACGCTCGTCATCCCGTTCCGAATCTTCTACCCCAAACTGCGCGAATACATCACCATGCACCACATCGACATGATGGCGAAGGTGATGCTCGCGACGGGGCTGATCGTGTTCTACGGCTATATGATGGAAGCCTTCTTCGGCTTCTACAGCGCGAACCTGTTCGAGAAGGGAATGATCACGAACCGCATGTTCGGTCCGTACTGGCATGTTTACTGGGCATTGATCTTCTGCAACGGGCTGGTTCCGCAAAGCCTCTGGTTCCCGAAGGTGCGCCATAACCTTTTCTGGGTCTTTATCATCTCGCTGATAGTGAACACGGGCATGTGGCTGGAGCGGTTCGTGATTGTGGTGACCAGCATGCATCGCGACTTCACACCCTCCGCATGGGGCATGTACGGTCCCACCTTCTGGGACTGGGCAACCTACATCGGCACGCTCGGCTTCTTCACCATGATGATGTTCCTCTTCGCCCGCTTTGTGCCGATGCTGGCGATGGCGGAGTTGAAAGATTTGTGGTATCGGCTGTACGGGCATCGCGGTGGGCACGACGGGCACGCCCCCGCAGGCGAACCCGTGCATACGCCCACACCCACATCGGGAGGAGGCGCATAAACGATGGCACATGTGGCAACGGCACCGCGAATATACGGCATAATGGCGGAGTTCGACTCGCCAGAGGCGCTGATGGAAGCCGCGCGGCGCACCCGACTGGAGGGCTACCGCCGCTTCGACTGCTACACCCCCTTTCCTATCCACGGCTTGACCGACGCGATGAGCATCCGCGAGGCGAAGGTGCCCTGGACGGTCTTCATCTGCGGGCTGATCGGCGCACTGTTCGGCTTCGGGCTGCAGGCTTACACCAGCGCCGTCGACTACCCGCTGAATGTCGGCGGACGCGACCTCATCAGCTGGCCCTACTTCATCCCCATTACCTTCGAGTGCATGGTGCTGTTCGCGGCGTTCGGCGCGTTCATCGGCATGCTGGCGTATAACGGGCTGCCTGCGCCCTATCACCCCGTCTTCAATGTGCCCCAGTTCGCCCGCGCCAGCGTGGACCGATTCTTCCTCTGCATTGAAGCGCGCGATCCGAAGTTTGACCCGCAGCGCACGCGCGCCTTCCTGCAATCGCTCAACCCCATCAGCATCAGCGAGGTGGAAGAATGAAAAAGCGACTGATTTCGGCTGCCTTTGCCGTGTTGGCGCTCTTTCTGAGCGGTTGCCGCACCGATATGTGGGTGCAGCAGCGCGTGGAAGCACAGGGCAACAGCGAGTTCTACGCCCTCACCGAGCAGCTGGTCGGTCCAGATGGCAACATCTATGGCTCCGGCTCACGCCCCATGCCGCCCAACACGATCGCGCGGGGCAAACTGATTGACCCGAACGACCCCCTGCTCACAGGCAAGGATGCGAAGGGCAATCAGCTCAATACTCTGCCGCCGCCGCTCAAACTCACGCGCGAGTTCCTGGATCGGGGGCAGGAGCAGTATAATGTCTTCTGCAGCCCCTGCCACGGCATGGCAGGCGACGGCAAGGGCATGATCGCCCTGCGCGGGCAGTGGCCCCGCATGCCCGCCTCGCTGGTCGACGCCCGCATGCGGGGCATGCCGCTCGGCTACTTCTACGCCGTCGCCACCAACGGCTTCGGCATCATGTACGGCTACGGCAAGCGCATGCCACCCGAAGACCGCTGGGCAATCGCCGCCTACATCCGCGCCCTGCAAATCAGCCAGAACACAAAGTTCACCGACCTGCCACCCGAAGACCAGCAAAAAGCACTGGAAGCCCTGCAAAAACAGATGCAACAGCAACAATCAGGCATGGAGGGAGGGCACTGATGAGCATCACGAACCTCTCGGCGGAAGCAGTACGCGAAGTGATAGCACGCTGGCGGAGCGTCGCCCTCACGCTCGGCATTCTCGGTCTGGCAGGCTGGGTGCTAACCCTACCCACCAACCGCACCCTCGCCTTCCAGGGCTACCACTTCGCCTACATCTTCTGGGCAGGCTTGAGCATCGGCGGCCTCGGCATGACCCTGCTCATCCATGTCGTGCGCGGCAAATGGGGTCAGCCACTCATACGCCTCTTCGAAGCCGGCGCCCAGACTCTCATCCCGCTGATGGTGATTCTCTTCTTACCCATCCTGCTCGGCAGACACGAGATTTTTGAATGGACGCACGCCGAAGCCGTTCAAAACGACCCCATCATCGCCTTCAAAGCGGAATACTATCTCAACCTGCCCTTCTTCCTGGTGCGGATGGCGCTCTACTTCGCCCTGTGGGGCTACATGGCGTATGTCATGGTGCGCAGCAGCAACCAGCAGGACGCCGCGAAAGACCCGCTGGAGGCGGAGCTGATCTCGCGCCAGCGCATGACGCCCGCCGCCATCAGCATCCCCTTCTATGTGCTAACGGTGACCTTCTTCACCGTCGATATGGCGATGTCGCTGCAGCCGCACTGGTTCTCCACGATGTACGGGGTCATCTTCCTGGTGGGCTTCGCGCTGACAGCATTAGCGCTGGCGACTCTGCTGATCGTTCTCTGGCGCGACATCCCGCCTTTCAAGGGGCTGATCAGCTTCGAGTTCCGCCGCGACTGGGGCAACCTGCTCTTCACGATGACCGTCTTCTGGTCGTATGTCTCCTTCTCGCAACTGCTGATTATCTATTCAGGCAACCTGCCGGAGGAGACCAGCTTTTACCTGCGGCGCAACGAGGGCGGCTGGCATCCCGTCTCATGGCTGATTGTGATTTTCCACTTCTTTGTGCCCTTCTTCCTGCTGCTGGCGCCGCGCACGAAGCGCATTCCGCAGCAGCTGATTCTGGGCGCGGCAATTCTATTAGCCATTCGGGTAATCGAGATATTCTGGGAGATCAAGCCCGCCTTCTCGCCGACCTTCAGCATCAGCCTGTCCGATGTGGCGGCTTTTGTGGGTCTGGGCGGTCTCTGGTTCTGGTCGACCTTCGGCTACTGGCTGAAGCGCCCGATTCTGCCCCAGAACGAGCCACGCCTGCTGGAGGTGGCGCATGAACACTGACGGAGGTGGCGTATGGAGACACTGAAACCTGTAACGCTGGAAGAGCTGGAACAGATTGAGCAGACGCCCTACGAGGCACGCGACCTCTCCGTGCGCGGGATGGTGCAGTTCCTCGCGCTCATCTTCTTCACAATTATTGGCTCGTTAATCATCTGCTACTTCATCTATCTCTGGATATTGCCTAAAGAGGAACCGAACCTGCCATCGGTGCGTAAAGAGGCTCTGGAGCGACGACTGCCGCCCGAGCCGCGCGTGCAGGGCTTCCCCATGAGAGACTGGGAGCAGTTCCACGCCCAGCAGATCGAAAAAATCACCACCTACGCTGTTGACCCGAAAACGGGCACAGCACGCATCCCCGTCGAGCGGGCAAAGGAACTTATCCTGCAACGCGGCTTGCCAGGCGCGTCAGGAGGTGGAACCAACAATGCGCAAGCGAATCCAGCCCGGTAGTGGAGTCGTTGCGTTGCTGATCACCTGGCTGGTGGTCAGCCCGGCAGGGGCGCAGATGTATCGGCGTCCGCCCGACATCGACGCCGACCCCACCCGACAGGTGCGCGAAAATGTGGGCATCCAGCAGAAGCTCAACACGCGCATCCCGCTCGAACTCACCTTCCGCGACGAGACGGGCAAAACGGTGCAACTGCGCGACTACTTCGGCAGGCGCCCGGTGATCCTGACCCTGAACTACTACGAGTGCCCCATGCTGTGCAATGTGATGCTGAATGAACTCACCCGCGCGCTGAACGCGCTGGACTATAAGATTGGGGAGCAGTTCGAGATCGTCACGGTGAGCATCTCGCCAACGGAGACGCCCGAACTGGCGGCGAAAAAGAAAGCCAATTACGCGAAAGCCTATCGGCACGGCACCGCCGAAAAGGGCTGGCACTTTCTGACAGGCAAGGAGACCAATATTCGCCTGCTCGCCGATGCGGTGGGCTTCAAGTATATGTATGACCCGCGCACGAAGCAGTACGCGCACAGCGCTGCGATTATGATTTTGACGCCCGACGGACGCCTCTCGCGCTACCTGCTGGGCATCGACTACTCGGCACGCGATCTGAAGTTCGCGATTATGGAGGCGTCGGAAGGCAAGATTGGCAACCCTACCGAGCGGCTGGTGCTCTATTGTTATCAATATGACCCAACCACGGGCAAGTATGGGCTGGTGATTATCCGGCTGGTACAGGTGGGCGGCCTCATCACGGTGCTGGGGCTGGGACTGTTGATTGGTGGCTTCCTCTGGTGGGAGCGTCGCCATCCGCGCCTGGTAGAAGAGCCACTGGAAGATGTCGAAGCATCTGCGCAGCCCGGATCGGGAGGTGATCGCTGATGTGGAGCACGCCTTTTATCCCGCCGACCGCTGCAAAGGAGGGCGAAGCCATCTCCCTCCTCTTCTGGACGATCAGCGCTCTGGCGATTGTTTTCGGTGCGATTGTGTTGTTCGGTGCTATCTATCTGGCGGTGAAGTATCGCGCCAGCAATGATGATGTGCGCCGTGACGACGCTGTGGAGACTGACCTGCGCCTGGAGCTGGGCTGGACGCTTATTCCTCTCTTTCTGGCACTGACCATCTTTGCCTGGTCCGCCAAGCTTTACGGCGCCATCTATGCCCCGCGGGAAGGCGCCTACGAAGTTTTCGTGATTGGCAAGCAGTGGATGTGGCATGCCCAGCATCCGAATGGGGTTCGCGAGAATAACGAGCTGCACCTGCCTGCAGGACGCCTGGTGAAGGTCACTGCCATCTCGCAGGATGTGATCCACGCCTTCTCTATCCCCGCCTTTCGCGTCAAGCGCGATGTGGTGCCCGGTCGCTACAACTCGATGTTCTTCACGCCGACCCAGCCGGGCAAGTATCACCTGTTCTGCACCGAATATTGTGGCACGAAGCATTCGGAGATGATTGGCTGGGTCTATGTGATGAAGCCAGAAGAGTTTGAGCGGTGGCTGTCGCAGGGTGGTGTGCCTGCTGCAGCCCCCACAACCACCGCGCTCTCGCTGGAGGAGCAGGGCAAGCAGGTGTTTGAGGGCGTTGGCGCATGCAACACCTGCCATATGAACCCTAACTCCGCTGTCAAGGCGCCCGACCTGCGCGGGCTGTTCGGCAGTAAGGTAAAATTAGCGGATGGGCGCACCGTCACCGCCGACGAAGCCTATATCCGCGAATCGATTCTGAACCCTGCCGCGAAGGTTGTGGCAGGCTATCAGCCCGTCATGCCGCCCTATCAGGGCGTTTTAAGCGAAGAACAGATTGTTCAGCTCATCGCGTATATCAAATCGCTGGCGAAAGAGAAGCCAGCGGGAGGGATGTAAGATGGCAACGACAGCGACACACAGCAGTCAGGAACGGGTGAACTATCTGAATGTGCGCACGACGGTAGCCTCCTGGCTACTGACGATGGATCACAAGCGCATCGGTATCCTCTATCTGCTGGGCATCACCTTCTTCTTCTTTCTGGGCAGCCTGGCAGCGGCGGCGATCCGCCTTGAGTTGGCGACGCCCAAAGGTGACCTGCTCAGCTCCGACACCTACAACAAGATGTTCACCATTCACGGCGTGCTGATGATCTTCTTCTTCCTGATCCCGTCCATCCCGGCGGCGTTCGGCAACTTCGTGCTGCCGATGATGATTGGGGCGCGCGATGTGGCGTTCCCGCGCCTGAACCTGCTGAGCTGGTATTTCTTCATGATTGGCGGTGTGCTGGCCACAATCGCGCTGCTCAAGGGCGGTATCGACACGGGCTGGACCTTCTACACGCCGTACAGCAGCGCGTTCGCGAAAGGCGAAGTGAGCCTCGCGATTGTGGGCGTGCTGCTGGTGGGCTTCAGCTCCATTTTCACGGGCATCAACTTTCTGGTGACTGTCCACAAGATGCGGGCGCCTGGCATGACATGGTTCCGCCTGCCGCTGTTCGTGTGGGCGATTTACGCCACGAGCCTCATTCAGGTGCTGGGCACGCCCGTGGTCGCCATCACGCTGCTGCTGGTGGCGGTGGAGCGCAGCCTGGGGATTGGCATCTTTGATCCCAATCGCGGGGGCGACCCGATTCTGTTCCAGCACCTGTTCTGGTTCTATTCACACCCGGCGGTCTACATCATGGTTTTGCCTGCGATGGGCGTCATCAGCGAGGTGATTGCCACCTTCTCGCGGCGGCGCGTGTTCGGCTACCACTTCGTGGCGTTCTCCAGCCTCGCAATCGCGATTATTGGCTTCCTTGTGTGGGGGCACCACATGTTCACCACAGGTCAGTCGATCTATGCGGGGCTGGCCTTCTCGTTCCTGACTTTCCTGGTGGCAATCCCATCGGCGATTAAGACCTTCAACTGGATGGCGACCATCTGGAAGGGGCGTGTCCACTGGGATGCGCCGATGATTTACGCGCTGGGCTTTCTGGGGCTGTTCGTGATTGGCGGGCTGACAGGGCTGCATCTGGCGTCGCTGGCAACCAATGTGCATCTGACCGACACCTACTTCGTGGTGGCGCACTTCCACTATGTGATGGTGGGCGGCGCGATTATGGGCTATTTGGCGGCGCTGCACTACTGGTGGTCAAAGATGACGGGCAAAATGTATCCGCAGAGCTGGGCAAGGCTGGCGGCGTTGCTCGTCTTCGTCGGGTTCAACCTGACCTTCTTCCCGCAGTTCATTCTGGGCTATATGGGCATGCCACGCCGCTATCACTCCTATCCTGAAGAGTGGTGGGCGTTGAACCTGCTCTCCAGCGCGGGCGCGTCGGTGCTGGCGCTGGGCTACCTGCTGCCCGCCATCTACCTGGTGTGGTCGCTCAAGTACGGCACGGCTGCCGGGAAGAACCCATGGGGCGCCCGCGGACTGGAGTGGGAGCTGGTCGATGCCCTGCCCAGCCCGCATAACTTCGAGCGCACGCCCATCGTGACGCGACCCGCCTACGACTACGCGCATCCCGAAGAGCCGACCGCCATCTACCCGACGCCGCGCCCCGTGTTTGCAGGTGGGGGCAAAGATGGCTGAATTTCGAACGGGCGCGGTTATGCCGCTCACCGCGCCCACGCCAATCAAGGAGGGTTCACCGTGAGCGTCAAAGAGGCTGAACTGCATCTGGGCGAAGCGCGGCACGAAGTGCCGCACCTGGGCGAACAGTACGAAACGATAGAACAGCAGAACGACGCCTACACGATTGGCATGTGGGCGTTCATCGTGCAGGAAGTGCTGTTCTTCGGCGGACTGTTCGCCAGCTATGCCATCTATCGCTTCAAGTACCTCTACGAGTTCGTCGCAGCGCACCACACGCTGAGCGTGCCGTTCGGAGCGCTCAACACCTTCGTGCTGCTGGTCAGCAGCTACACGATGGCACGCGCCGTGCGCGCCGCCATGCAACAGAAACACCACAAACAGCTCAAATACCTGCTGTGGACAATCTTCTTCGCCAGCATCTTTATGGTGAATAAATACTTCGAATACTCCGCCAAGTACCATCACAACCTGATTCCGAATCAGAGCTACAGTGCGGAGGAGGTCATCCACCACAACCATCTGAAGGTGGAGAACGGCATGGTGGATCTGGGTGCGCGCAAGGTGCCGCTGGAGGAGTTCGAAGGGCGCACCAAGCTCTTCTTCAGCTTCTACTTCATCATGACGGGTCTGCACGGGCTGCATGTGCTGGTGGGCATTATTGTTCTGTCGATTCTGGCGGCGCGCGCCTATATGGACTGGAAACGCAAGGTGCCACACGCCGACTATATGCCTGTGGAGATGACAGGACTCTACTGGCACTTCGTGGACATCGTGTGGATTTTCCTGTTCCCGCTACTCTATCTGATGGGAGGTCAATAGGATGGCACAGCATCATCGTGAGGAACACACGCATGCGCAACCCGTCTCGTTCTACGCGAAGACGCTCTGGGTGCTGATGGCGCTGCTGGTGGTGACGGTGTGGGCAGGCTTTCAGAAGATGCCTGACTGGTTTGGCATTGCGGTCGCGCTGACGATTGCCGTCAGCAAGGCGACGATAGTGATTCTGAACTTCATGCATGTGAAGTTCAGCAGCAAGCTGGCGTGGCTGTTTGCGGGCGCGGGCTTCTTCTGGCTGATTATTATGTTCGCCTTCGCCTTTGCCGATTATGCCAGCCGCCACTGGGAGCCTGAAACGGGCTGGTAGGATTGGATTCACTTCTGGCGGCTACGAGCAATCGCCTGATCAAGGTCTTCAATCAGGTCCTCCACATCCTCGATTCCGACGGAGAGGCGGATGAGCGAGTCGGTGATGCCGATTCGGGCGCGCTCTTCGGGCGGGGTGGAGGCGTGTGTCATTGTGGCGGGATGGCACAGCAGCGATTCAACTCCGCCCAGCGATTCGGCTAAGGTGAACAGGCGCGTGCTGGAGAGAAAGCGCATCGCCCGCTCCACACCGCCTTTCAGCTCCATCGTGACGATGCCGCCGAAGTCGCTCATCTGGCGTCGCGCCAGCTCATGCCCCGGGTGGTCGGGCAGCCCTGGATAGCGCACCTGCTTCACTTCGGGGTGGCTCGCCAGATACTCGGCGATTCGGCGCGCGTTCTCGCAGTGCTGGCGCATGCGCAGCGCCAGCGTCTTGATGCCCCGCAACACCAGGAAGCAGCTCAGTGGACCGGGCACCGCGCCCACCGCATTTTGATAAAACTTCAGTTGTTCATAGAGCGACCGATCCCGCACGCAGAGCGCGCCGCCCACCACATCCGAATGCCCGCCCAGATATTTGGTGGTGGAGTGGATAACAATGTCCGCGCCGAACTCGAACGGGCGTTGCAGGTAGGGCGTGGCGAAGGTGTTGTCCACCACAGCGAGCGCACCATGTTCGTGCGCCAGCTGGCACGCCGCCTGCAGGTCCACAATCGTGAGCATCGGGTTGCTGGGCGTTTCGATCCACAGCAGGCGCGTATTGGGGCGGAACGCCCGTCGCAGCGCGTCGATATCGTCCCCATCGGCATAGGAGAACTCGATGCCATATTTCGCCCACACGCGCTCGAACAGGCGATAGGTGCCGCCGTACAGGTCGCGCGTCGCCACCACATGGTCGCCCGATTGAAGCAGGTTTAGCACGGTGTTTTCGGCAGCCAGCCCGCTGGCGAACGCCAGCCCGTACTCCACGCCCTCCAGCGCGGCGATGTTGCGCTCCAGCACGGCGCGGGTCGGATGATCCGAACGCGAATATTCATAGCCCTTGTGCTGACCCGGCGCCGATTGCGCGTAGGTGGATGTGAGGTAGACGGGGGTCATAATCGCACCTGTCGCGGGGTCAGGCTCGATGCCGGCGTGAATCGCTTTGGTCGCAAAACGCATAGGAATAAACCTCCTCGGGTTCAGGTGTGGTCAGGCAGACCCAGCAGATGAGCGAGGGTATGCACCAGGTCGTACTTGGTCAGCACATCGTACTGCCCATCCTCGACGGGCACCAGCACCGCGGTCTCGCGGCTGATGAGGTCGGTCAACTCGTCCAGAAAGGTATCAGGTGAGACGGTGGGGAATGGCGCGGTCATGACTTCGCGCACCACTGAGGCTTGCAGGTCGTGCCCCTGCAGCACCAGGCGCATGATGGTGTCCTCGGAGATGGAGCCGACTGGCACGCCCGATTCGAACACGGGCAGCTGCGACACATCGTGGCGCTCCATCAGCTCAAAGGCGTGCAGGAGGGTGTCCTGCGGGCTGACGGTGAGCAGGGTGCGCACGGGACCGCGCTGACGCTTCGCATCGATGAGATCGCGCGCGGTCAGTCGCACACGCGGCTCGTAACAGCGATGCTCCCGCAGCCATTCGTCATTATAGACCTTGTTCAGCACGCGCAGTCCGCCATCGGGCACGATGAACACGATGAGGTCCTTCTCGGTGGCGCGTTTAGCGACCTCGATGGCTCCATAGAGCGCGGAGCCTGCCGAACCGCCCGCGAAGATGCCCTCCTCCCGCGCCAGCCGCCGCGCCCACAAAAAGCTGTCGCAATCGGTCACCTGAATCACATCGTCCACCACTGAGAAGTCCATCGTGGAGGGGAAGATGTCCTCGCCGATGCCCTCCACCAGATAGGGATGGGCTTCCACCACCTTCTTGTGGTGGAAATAGTCATAGTAGACGGAGCCGACGGGGTCAACACCAATTACCTTGATGTTGGGGTTGCGTTCCTTGAGGTAGCGTCCTGCGCCGGAGATGGTGCCGCCCGTGCCCATGCCCGCCACCAGATAAGTGATGCGCCCCTCCGTGTCCTCCCAGATTTCGGGACCGGTGGTCAGATAGTGGGCTTCGGGGTTGGCGGGGTTATCGTACTGGTTCACGAAGAAGGAGTTGGGTATCTCCTGCGCCAGTTTGCGGGCGACGGAGTAGTAGCTGCGCGGGTCGTCGGGCGCGACAGCGGTGGGGCACACAATCACCTCCGCGCCCATCGCCTTGAGCATATTAATCTTCTCGCGCGACTGCTTGTCGGTGGTGGTGAAGATGGTGCGGTAGCCGCGCAGCGCCGCCACCATCGCCAGCCCCATGCCGGTGTTGCCCGAAGTGCATTCGATGATGGTTCCGCCCGGCTTCAGTTTGCCCTCGCGCTCAGCGCGTTCGATCATGCGCAGCGCGATGCGGTCTTTGACGCTGCCGCCCGGGTTCATGAACTCCAGTTTGGCGTAGACGGCAGGTTTGAGATGGCGCGTGATGCGCTGGAGGCGCACCAGCGGCGTTCGCCCAATCGCATCCAGAAGGCTCTCGTATCGCATAGTTTCCACCTGCTCCTTCGCGATTATGCCACACTGCACCCTTTATTAAGAACACTGGTGTCCCCCAGATACCTACCATTCATCGGGGTTCACCTGCTCACAACCCGACTCAATAGCATTCAGGATAGCCGCGACATCCTCTTCCCGTACCCGGTCTGCAATCGCGCTCATCGCAGTAGGATTATACCTCAGGTGTAGTCGCTCGCCAACCAGAATACCTGAGTCAACGCCCTGCAGACACGGATGAAGGGGTAAACTCCTGATTGTGCGTGCGCTGCTGGGTCTGCTGGTTCTGCTCGCCCTGATCGACATCGTGGCGTTCGGGCTGACCGATCTGGATGAGGGGTTCTATGCCTCGGTGGCGTGGGAGATGAAGGCGCGGGGCGACTGGCTGACGCCGCTGTTTCGCGAGGCGCCGTGGTTTGAGAAGCCCCCTCTGCTCTACTGGCTGATGATCATCGGCATGCGTCTGTTCGGGGAGAACGAGTTCGCTGTGCGGTTGCCCTCGGTGCTGCTGTCTGGTTTAACGCTGATTTTGATTGTTGCGTGGGGTGAGCGGCGGCTGGGTTCGGGCGTGGGCGTGCTGGCGGGTCTGCTGTTCGCCCTTGCGCCATTGAGCCTGCTTCTGACGCGCCTCGCTATCACCGACATGGCGCTCTGCTGCTGGCTGACGCTGGCGTTGATCGCGCTCTGGGAAGCGCGGGAGCGTCCGTTGCTCTGGAGCGTGCTGGGCGGTATCGCGCTGGGGCTGGCGGTTCTGACAAAAGGACCCGTCGGGCTGGGGCTGATGGGATTGAACTATCTCCTGCAGGCGCGTGCCCTGCACGCCAGCGGCTTGCGCCTGCGCTGGGTGCTGGTCGCCCTGCTGATGGCGTTCGCAACGGCATCACCGTGGTATATGGGCGTCTATCGCCAGCACGGGCGCGACTTCTTTGAGGAGTTTGTTTTGCGTCAGAACCTGCTGCGCTTTGCGGGAGGCGACACGGCGCACTCGGTGCTGCCGCTGATTCAGAGCGGTGCGGCGGGGTCAGTCGCGGCGGGCGTTGCGCTCTATCTGCTTTTCTATGTGGTAATCGTGTGGCTGGGCGGGCTGCCGATGGCGTTCTATGCGAGTGTTCTCTGGCAGCGTGCGCCCGACGAGCCAGCGGTGATGCGCTACCTGCGCGGCTGGGCGTGGCTTGTGTTCGGGCTGTTCACGCTCAGCTTCACCAAACTGCCCGCCTACATCTTCCCGATGTTCCCTGCGCTCGCGCTGATGGTGGGCTATCGGTTGCATATTGAGCGGCATGCGGCTCTGTCGCTGTATGGGATGGGCATCGCCGCGCTGGGGCTAGCTATCTGGACGGTGCTGGGGCTGTGGCTGGCGCAGCTCAGCGGGGTCTGGCTGGCGGGTCTGCTGGGCGTCGGCTGGTGCCTGCTGATGGGCTGGCTGATCAGCGAGCGACGCTGGACGGCGACCCTGTTGCTCGGCGTGCTAACGCTGACGCTGGGGCTGAACGGCGCGTTGCGGGGCTATGACCGTCTGCTGCTGGCGCCCGTGCGCGAGCTGGCGCGCGCCGTGCCACCCTACCGCACGCTTATCCTCTACAGGGTACGCCCTGGCTATCCCAGCTTGCAGTTCTATCGCAAGGGGCGCACCGACAGCACCGACGATTTGAACGCGCTCCTTCAACAGATGGAGCAGCAGGGCGCGTACTGCCTGACCACCGAGCGCGCGCTGGCAGAACACCCGCGCCTCATCCCGCTGGAACAACGCAACGCGCTGGGACGAACCTTCTACCTGCTGGTCGCCCGCTACCGCTGAGGGAACTTTTTGCGCCCGTCAGCAGTTTAATAAGCCAGTGCTTCCACTGGAAGCCCGTTCCATCCTGTCAGAGGAGGTGTTCGGTCATCCGAACTGAGCGTAAGAGGAAGCGTCGCGCACGCGACAAGGTTGCTTTTGCACACGGACATTACCTGGGACATCGATCCCACTGCAAGGCGAGCAAGACCGCCACTCAACGGTACTATCGGCATCGTCAGGAGCGGTATCTCGAACGATTGAAGCGACTGGAACAGGAACTGATCAACGCGCGTCGTCGGTGGCGTCCCGAGGAGTATCACGCCGTGGTTGAAGCCCTGCGTCGGATGAGCTAAGGCTTACACCCTTATTCTCCGTTCTTCACTGAGGGCGTCCTGAAAAGGACGCCCCCATTTCTGTTTTGGGATATAATAGACACGATGAGTCAGGCGACGGCGCAGGGTGCGCGTAGCGGCGCGTTTTTAGAGGCTACACCCGCCACGATTTTCACGCCCGAGCAGCTCACGGCAGAAGACCGCCTGATGGCGGAGGCGATCGAGCGGTTCATTCGCGAGCAGGTGATGCCGCTGGTGCCGCGCCTCGAATCGGGCGAGAGACGGCTGATGCGCACGCTGCTGGAGCAAGCGGCACAGCTCGGCTTGCTCGGCATCGATGTGCCTCCCGAATATGGCGGACTGGGGCTATCCAAGCCGACCTCCGCCCTCATCACCGAGAAGACCGCCATCCAGCCCTCGTTTGCTGTCTCCCACGCGGTGCATACCAGCGTGGGCAGCCTGCCCCTGTTGCTGTTCGGCACGCGCGAGCAGGCGGAACGCTACCTCCCACGCCTCGTAACGGGCGAGCTGATTGGCGCCTACGCGCTCACCGAACCCGAATCGGGTTCCGACGCGCTCAGCGCCCGCACGCGCGCCCGCCGCGAGGGCGACACCTACTACCTGCGCGGCAACAAAATCTGGATCACCAACGCGGGCTTCGCCGACCTGTTCGTGACCTTCGCGCAGGTGGACGGCAAACGGTTCACCGCCTTCCTGGTGGAGCGCACCGCGCCTAACTTTATTGTGGAGCGCGAGGAACACAAGCTCGGCTTGCACGGCTCCAGCACCTGCCGAATCGTGCTGGACGAGGTGCCCGTGCCCGTCGGGAATCGGCTCGGCGAGGAGGGTCAGGGCGCCTATGTCGCGCTCTACACGCTGAACATCGGGCGGTTCAAAATCGGTGCGGCGGGCGTCGGGCTGGGCAAGGAGGCATGGCGCATCGGCTACGAATACGCGCAGGTTCGCAAGCAGTTTGGACGCCCCATTATCGAGTTCGATCTGGTGTGGCGCAAGCTGGCACTCGGGCGGGCGATGCTCTATGTCGCCGAAAGCGCGCTTTATCGGCTGGCGGGCGATCTGGAGATGGCGTTCAGCACGCCTGCCGAAGACCCTCAAAGCCGCTGGCGCTACGCCGCCGCGCAGTTCGCTGCCGAGTGCGCGCTTATCAAGGTCGCCATCACCGAGATTCTGCATCAGATTATCGACGACGCCCTGCAGATTCACGGCGGTTATGGCTTCTCGGAGGAGTATCCGATAGCCCGCCTCTACCGCGACGCGCGGGTGAACCGCGTCTACGAGGGCACGAACGAAATCAATCGCCTGAACCTGGTGGAGCGGTTGCTCTATCTGCGTCGGCGCGGGGCGTGGTCGCCTGTGGAGCAGGCATCGGACGGCGGCAGCGATGTGGATGCGACGCTGACCGCTCTGCGCAGGCTTACAGGGCGGGCGCTGATTGCGCTGGAATCGGTTGAGGAACCGCCGCAGGCTTTTGTGGAGCCGCTTGCCGACGCGCTAATCGCGCTGTATCTGCTCGATTCGGCGGCGGTGCGGGCGCGCATGACGGGCGACCCGTTGCATCAGGCGTCGCTCGCGCTCTATCACGAGCGCGTGCGCCGCCAGCTGGGTGGCTGGCAAGCCGACCTCAGCCCTCTGACCGCCGAGCCGCCAGCCCCCATCCAGCCACAGCCTCTCACCCCGCTCTACGAGGCTGTCTGGCAGAGATGTTAGACTGATCAACATCGGTGAGTTTGGGTCGTGCTGGCGGTGGCGCTCGCGGGCTTTGTCAAAGCTGGAGGTAGCATAGCAGTAAACACAGCCGAAGAGGCAGGTGTCGTACATCCCGATGTCCCGACTCACCACGCAGCCGCACGCCTCACGCTGACCCGGGTCCTTCCTACTGCTGACCTGAATGCCGAACACCTCACGAATGAGGTCGTCATCCACGCACTTACCTTTCGGCACACCGTACGGCTCCAGATCGATCACCTCGGCGCAGCTCTGGATTGCCATCCCGTTGCATCGGGCGGTTTCGGCAATCTGGCGGATGAACTGCCCGAACCGCTCTTCCCACTCGTTGAAGTGAACACCCTCTTTGCGTAGCAGGCGCAGGCGCGGCTGAAGCTTGCGATAGTCGGTGTCCACGATGCTGATCACATTGCGTTTCGTGCAGCCCCGCAACCGCTCCGCCAGCCATGCGTGTTTGTCCAGATGGAACTCTGGCGGCGTGATGGGACTGATCACAATCGGGTCATATCGCCAGACGACCCGCTCCGCGCCGATGCGTTCCGCGAGTTCGCAGAAGGTTTGCAGGCGTTTTTCAAGGGGCGGCATGTACGGATCCAGTTCGGGCGGGTTGTCCATCAGGGTGAACTGGAAGTAGTATCGGTAGCCGCGCTCGTCCAGCTCCTCAAGATAGGGCATCAGCGGGCGGGGATAGCGCGTCCAGAACACAATCACCAGCACATCGTCTGGCTGGAGCGAGATTCGGCTCTGTTGCTGGGGATTGAAGGGATTCGGCACGAGGCAGTAGCCTTCGCGAATGCGGTTGATGAACCACTTCGCGTAGAACGCCGGTATATCGGTGCGCCGGCTGGCGCTGATAATCATGGGCGCCTTTGACATGGCACGCCTCCGCCTAATGATTGTACCTCACACTGGTCAGGACCGATTCAACAGCGGTTCTACAGGCAGGGGACAGGTGTAGCACCCAGTGTGGCTTCATCGTGGGCAGATTCTACCCATTGAATGGGCAGAATCTGCCCATCAGGAGGGTTAAAAATGCCCCGTCACGCCTCCGTCGAGAGATGCCTCCAGGAAGCTTTTGATGTCTTCCTCGCTCATCTTCGGCTCGCCCGGCGCCACATTGTTCAGCTTGCCCGTTAGCATCCACCGCTCCAGCTCGTCCACCAGATCGAACAGGTGGTCAAAGGAGTCTACAATAAACAGCAACGGCTGATAGTGATGGATCTCAAAGTGCTGGTTGATGACCCATTCCAGCTGGATGGGGTAGCGCTGTACCTCGGGCGATTCGATGGCGTGCGCGATTTCGCCGTAGGAGCTGAGCAGACCGCTGCCGTACACCTTCAGCTCGCCGTTTTTGCCGCGCATCAGCCCGAACTCGATGGTGAACCAGAAGAATCGCGCCAGCGCACGGAAAATGCTGGTCAGGCGTTGCACCTGCAATTCAGGGTTTTTGATCTCGCGCACCATGCGGGCAGCGGTGTGGGCAGCCTCTCCGAACCGAACCAGCGTGTCGGCAAAGCGCGGGTCGGTATGCATCGGCACATGCCCCGCTATATCGTGGAAGATGTCGGGTTCAGGGATGTAGTCCAGCGAGTCGAGGCTGCGCACGGTGATGGTGGTGGGGAACTCCCGATTGCGCAGGCAGTCAAAGAAGATGTACGCGGGCACATAGCCCGTGACGGCTTTCGCCTTGAAGCCTGTCAGCGGCGCCAGAAAGCGGTTCACATCCTCCAGACGCGGCACCCGATGCGGGTCCAGACAGAGCTTGGACACACCCTCCAGAAACTTGTCGGTCGCGTACTTTTGCCATCGCTCCTGAATGCGCGCGTAGAGCTGCCGCCACGCCTCGTGGTTCTCTTCGGAGTACAGCTCGTAGGGCTGCTCGATATAGAGTTCACCCTTGCTGCGGGCGACCTCAATAAACGGGGCTTTGGTGGTCGTCAGCCCCATGCCCGGATAGAACTGCGTTTGCGCCTGTGCTTGCGCCATCGCATTCACCTCCAGACTAACTATACCCGATGGGGTATCATCAAAGCGGTGGTGAGAGCGATGAATCCGGAGCCGGAAGGCAAAATCGTGGTGACGGAAGCCGAGATGAGCTTTGAGGAGTTCCTTGCCTGGGCGGACGAAGACACGCACGCCGAGTGGGTCGGCGGAAAGGTGGTACCCAAAATGCCAACATCCAGATTGCATCAACGGTGCAACGGGTTCCTGTACAGGATGGTCGCTGCCTGGCTGGATCATCATCCAGTGGCTGAGGTTCTGCCGCCACCGTTTCTGATTCGGCTGACAGCGCCTGATGGTCGGCTCATTCTGCGTGAACCTGACCTGACGGTGGTACTGAATGAGCATCTGGATCGCCTGACGGAGCAGTATCTGGAGGGTGCGCCCGACCTGATTGTGGAGATTGTCAGTGCGGGACGGCGAGCGATCGACCGGGGCGAGAAGTTCTATGAGTATGAAGCGGTGGGCGTGCCCGAATACTGGGTGATTGACCCTGAACGCCGGCAGGCGGAGTTCGCCCAGCTGAACCCGCAGGGCATCTATCAGGTGGTCTACAGCGGCTCGGAGGGCGTTTATCACAGCAAGGTTCTGCCCGACTTCTGGCTGCGTGTGGAGTGGCTGTGGCAGCAACCGCCTCTGCCGCACATCCTGCGCGAGTGGGGCTTGATGTAGCCGCTCAGCGGGTATGATTCGGCGCGTCTATGGCTGGGGGCATTATTGCGCGGTATCGGGCGCATCTGCCCATCACGGAGCGCACGCCGATTGTAACGCTGAACGAGGGCGACACGCCGCTGGTGGAGGCGCCGTGTCTGGCACGCCTGATCCATCCCGAAGCGCGCCTGTGGCTGAAACTGGAAGGCTCGAACCCGACAGGCTCCTTCAAAGACAGGGGCATGACCGTCGCGGTGTCCAAGGCGCTGGAGGAAGGCTCGCAGGCGCTGATTTGCGCTTCAACGGGCAACACATCGGCGTCGGCGGCGGCTTACGCCGCGCGGGCAGGGCTGCCCTGCTTTGTGCTGCTGCCGCACGGCAAGGTCGCGCTGGGCAAGCTGACACAGGCGCTGATGCACGGCGCCCAGGTCGTCCAGATCGAGGGCAACTTCGACGCCGCGTTGCGACTGGTCTGCATGCTGAGCGAACGCTATCCCATCACGCTGGTCAACTCCATCAACCCCTATCGGGCAGAGGGTCAGAAGACCGCCGCGTTTGAGATTTGCGACGCGCTGGGCGACGCGCCTGACTATCATGCGATTCCTGTGGGCAACGCTCGCAACATCGCGGCATACTGGCAGGGGTTTTGCGAATATTACGCACTGGGTCGCACCACGCGCCTGCCGAAGATGCTGGGCTTTCAGGCGGCGGGCGCCGCGCCCCTCGTCGAAAACCGCGTGATCCCCCATCCTGAAACGCTGGCGACCGCCATCCGCATCGGCAACCCCGCTGGCTGGCAGGAGGCGGTGCAGGCGCAGCAGCAGTCGGGCGGGCTGTTCGAAAAGGTGAGCGACGCGGAGATTCTGGAGGCGTATCGGCTGCTGGCGCGGCTGGAGGGTATCTTCGCGGAGCCTGCCAGCGCGGCGCCGATTGCCGGACTGCTCAAACTGGCGCGAGCAGGCTACTTCACCCAGCCTGCGACCATCACCGTCACACTCACAGGGCACGGGCTGAAAGACCCCGATATTGCCCTGCTCGCCAGCGCGTGCGAGCCGCTGCGCGTGCCCCCACGCTATAGCGAGGTGGTGCGCGCCCTGGGGCTGAAACCGCGCTCGCGCACCCGAAAGTGAAGCCCACCATGCGCTACCTGGCGATTGACCCCGGCACCCAGAAGGCAGGCGTCGCGATTGCCGAGCTGCCCGATCAGCCCGTGTCCGAGGAGCAGTTGCCCGACACCGCGCAGGTGCTGCTGCGAGCGGTGATTGCCATCGACGAGCTGATGGCGCGCCTGCCCGAATGGCTCCAGCAGTATGCTCCCCAGCAGTTGCTACTGGGCGCAGGCACCGGCAGTCGCGCCCTGCTGTCGCGCCTGAAAGCGCAGTTTCCCGACCGTCACTGGCAGCTGGTGGAGGAGCGCGACACCACCCTGCAGGCGCGCCAGCTCTACTTTCGGTTCCATCCGCCGCGCGGCTGGCGACGCCTGCTGCCCCGCGGTCTGCGCGTGCCGCCCGAACCCTATGACGACTATGTGGCGCTCTTGCTCATTCTGCGCCAGCATCAGAAGCGCCTATCCGCCGAGCGCCCGCACGAAGAGCCACACGGCTAACAGCGCGAGCATCAGCGTCACGCCGTACAGCAGCAGCACCGTCTGGCGATGGCTCAGCCCGCGCTCCAGCAGCTGATGGTGGATATGGCGCTTGTCAGGCTTGTGAATCGGCTGACGGCTCAGCGCCCGCCGAATGACCACATTCACGGCGTCGATCAGCGGCAAGCCGAACACCAGTAGGGGGATGACAATCGCGAACACGGTCGCCGCCTTGAACGCGCCAATAACCGCCAGCCCCGCCAGCATGAAGCCGAGAAACTGCGCCCCGCCCGTGCCCATAAAGATGCGGGCCGGGTTGAAGTTATAGCGCAAAAAGCCTGCCGATGCGCCCGCAATCGCCGCTGCGCTGATCGCTATCAGCCAGTTCGGATAGGGCTGATTGAGAATATTGGCTGCCTGCAACGCCATCAACGCGAGCGCGAGCGCCGCAATCGCGCTCACACCCGCCGCCAGACCATCCAGCCCGTCGATGGTGTCCATCGTCTTGGCAATCACGAACATCCAGATGGCGGTGATGGGGATTGCCCACCAGCCGAAGGGGATCCAGCGGGCGTCGCTGAATCGACCGCCCAGCGGCGCCATGAAGCCCTCGATGCGCACGCCAAACCATTGCACCAGCAACCCCGCGAGCAGCAGCACCGCCGCCTGGGTGAACGCCGGGAAGTTGCGCTTATCGTCCAGCATGCCGAACAGCAGCACGCCGGTGCCAATGAGCAGCAGCCCCAGAATCGGCATGGCGCGGGCGAAGAACACCTCCGCGCTGGGCGCCAGCAGGTAGAGCCGCAGCAGTCCCGCCAGCATGCCCAGTAGCACGCCGATATAGATGGCGAAGCCGCCCCAGCGCGGGATCGGCTCCTTATGCACGCGCCGCGCGTCGGGGATGTCCATCACGCCTGCACGGATCGCCCACTCCCGCACCCACGGCGTGAGCAGATAGGTCGCCACCAGCGCAATCACAAAGACCGCCGTTATCGTTTTCATCGCTTCGGTCTGAAGGGTGTCAGGTCAACCGGGATAAGCCTGCCGTCCGCAAAGCGTTCGAGCGCGATGCCTGCCTCCGCGAACAGCTCCAGCGCGAACTCGTCGGGATAGTCGCCCTCAAACACCACGCGCGCGAGTCCCGCGTTAATCATCATCTTGGCGCAGTGGTTGCATGGCTGGCAGGTAACATACATCGTGGCGCCGCGCGTGGAAACGCCATTTAAGGCGGCTTGCAGGATGGCGTTCTGCTCGGCGTGCAGGGCACGGATGCAGTGCCCCGCCACGATGTGGCAGCCGACCTCGGTGCAGTGCGCCAGTCCGCGCGGTGCGCCGTTGTAGCCCGTCGCCAGAATGCGTTTGTCCAGCACAATAAGGGCGCCCACACTGCGGCGGGGGCAGGTCGCCCGACTCGCCACCACATGCGCAATCTGCATAAAATAGTCGTCCCAGCTGGGGCGCTCCATCGGTCTACACCTTCGGCGGGCGGAACTGGGCGAAGGTCGCGGCGTCGTAGGGCGGCTTCAGCGCGCCCTGCGCAATCATCTGCTCCAGCTTGCGAATCTTTGCCATTACGGCAGATGGAACCAGATTGCGCGTGAAGCGCATCGGGCTCAGCCCGACGCCCTTCTCCTTCACGCCATACACAATCGTGCCCGGCTGGAACCGTCCCTCCGCCACGCGCCGGCACACATCGAACACGGCGTTATCCACACGCTTCATCATGCTGGTCAGCACGCGCCCGGGTGCCAGATGGTCCTGGTCGCTGTCGACGCCAATCGCGAAGTAGCCCTTGCCCTTCTGCTGGGCGGCGCGAATGACCCCGATGCCGCAGCGTCCCGCCGCGTGATAGATGATGTCCGCGCCCTGATTGAACTGGGTCAGCGCCAGCTCGCGCCCCTTGGTCACATCGTCCCAGTTGCCCGTGTAGCCGACCAGCACCTTCGCGCGCGGGTTGGTGGTCAAAACGCCCGCCCGATAGCCGTACTCGAACTTTTTGATGAGCGGTACATTCATGCCGCCGATGAAACCGACGATATTGGTGCGGGTCATCGCGCCCGCGAGCGCGCCCACCAGGAACGAGCCTTCCTGCTCGTTGAAGATGAGCGACACGCAGTTGGGACGGTTCGGCGCGCGCCCATCCACAATCCCGAAGTAGACCCTGGGGAATCGGGGCGCGACGCGCGCCAGCGCATCCTCCATCAGAAAGCCAACCGCGAAGACCACATCATAGCCCTGTCGCGCCAGCGAGGTGAGGTTGCGCACATAGTCGGCAGCGGTTCGCGACTCCAGATAGCGCACCTCCGCGCCCAGCTCCTTCTGAGCGCGTTGCAGCCCCCGCCACGCGGAGGCATTAAACGACTCATCGCCGATGCCGCCGACATCGGTCACCATCGCCGCTCGGATTTTACGCCTCTGCATCGATCTCGCCTCCCTACACTCAAAATTTTACCTGAATCGGCGCGAAGGGTTGGTGGAAAAACTGCCCCTGAGGTGTAGCAATGCGATATATGGCAGGGGTTCTGGCACTGACGGGGTTGGTGAGCATCGCGCTGTCCATCCCCGAGACGGTGGTGTTTATGCCCACCGCAAATCGTGGCTCAGCACGCTCGCTCTATCTGGCTACCGAGCAGTACGGCTCCCCGCGCTTCTACCGCGAGACGCGCACGCGCTGCCTCTACACCCAGTGGATGCTGACCGACCGATTCGAGTTCGGCTTCGACTGCATCGGGATCGACCAGCCCGAAGCGCGCCAGTGGCTGTTCAACACGCGCCTGGTGCTGACCCCCGAAAGCGAGCGGTCGCCCGGCATCGCGGTGGGCGTGTGGAATGTCGCTGAAAACGCGCAACCCCAGTACTATGTGGTGGGCATGCGCACAACCTCCTTCGGGCAGCTCCATCTGGGGTCGTTCTATCAGGCGAATCGGTGGGGCTGGGGCGTCGGCGCCCAGTTTCAGGTGCTGAACGCGCTGGACATCAGCTGGGAATATCTGCGCCTGCCCGACGGCGACAGCTACACCAGCATCGGAATCGGGCGTGCCCTGACCGATTCGGTCTACTTCTACGCCTACTACTCGCGCAACCACCTCAGCCGCGACGCCGACCTTGTGGGCTTCTACATCGCCTTCACCCCGTTCCGCCTGTAAGGGCGCAGAGGATAGGTGTCTTGACGGCTTCAGCTGCGCCGTTGCAAAGAGGACAGGCAGTCAAAGCAGGGTGCGGGAACCGCATCCCCTACCGGCTGCGGCATGGGTAGGGGCGCGGCGACCGCGCCCCTGAAGCGGCGAAACCCGCTGTGCCCAAAAGGGGGAACGAGCATCCTTGCAACAGAGCAGCCTGCAGGTACAATCGAATCGCCATGAACCGCACGGTTTACAACGGCGTGCAGATTGAGGTGCTGGAGGCGGACATCACCGAGCAGCAGGTGGACGCGATTGTGAACGCCGCCAATAGCGAGCTGATTCTGGGCGGGGGCGTGGCGGGTGCCATCGCGCGCAAGGGCGGTCCGAGCATTCAGGAGGAATGCTATCGGCACGGACCCATTCGCGTCGGTGAAGCCGCTATCACGGGCGCGGGCAACCTGCCTGTTAGGTATGTGATTCACGCTGCCAGCATGCAGCTGGGCGGTAGGGCGACCGCCGAAAGCATTCGCAGCAGTGTGGCGCACGCGCTTCGCCTCGCCGACGAGCATCAGGTGCGCACCATCGCGCTGCCCGCTGTCGGAATGGGCATCGCGGGATTCCCCCTGCGCGAGGGTGCCCGCATCATGATGGAAACGCTCAAAGCGCACATCGACAGCGGCACGGGACTGCAAGCGGCGCGATTCTGCCTCTTCGGTCAGGAGGCGGTTCAGGCGTTCGTACAGGCGTTGCAGGAGGTGTTCGGTGGCAACTGAGCGCCCGCGCCTGTCGGTGGTCATCCCCGCCTATAACGAAGAGGCGCGTATCGAGAACACGCTGCAGCGCGTGGTCGCCTACTTCGACGCGCGAGGCGAACCCTACGAGGTGCTGGTGGTCAGCGACGGCAGCACCGACCGCACCGAGAGCCTCGTGCAGGCGTTTGCTGCGCAGCACCCGCAGGTCAAGCTGCTCGCCTATCAGCCCAATCGGGGCAAGGGGCACGCCGTGCGCTACGGCATCCTGCGCGCCCAGGGCGAGCTGGTGCTGTTCAGCGACGCCGATCTGGCAACCCCCATCGAGGAGTACGAGAAGCTATTACCCTGCATCGAGCAGGGCTACGAGGTGGCGATAGGCTCGCGCCCGCTACGCGAATCGCAACTGATTGTGCGTCAGCCGTTCTATCGGGAGTGGGCGGGACGCGCCTTCAACAAACTGGTGCAGTTGCTGGCGGTGCCGGGCATCCACGACACGCAGTGCGGGTTCAAACTCTTCACGGGCGAGGCGGCGCACGCGATTTTCAGCCTGTGCCGACTGGATGGCTTCAGCTTCGATTTCGAGGCGCTCTACTGGGCGCGACGACTGGGCTACCGCATTGCCGAAGTGCCCATCCGCTGGATGCATCAGGAAGGCTCGAAGGTGAAACTCCTGCGCGACGGGCTGCGGATGGTGCGCGACCTGTTCTGGCTGCGCCTGACGGCATCCCGCCAGCTGGCACTGGTGCAGATGACGAACGATGCTGGAAGCAAAGAGGCTGAGCGCCGGCTATAGCGGGCGTGCGGTGCTGCACGACTTCTCGCTCCAGCTCGCGCCGGGCGAGGTGGTCGCGCTGGTGGGACCCAACGGCAGCGGCAAGACGACCGCCCTGCGAGCGCTCGCCCGCGTGCTGACCCCTCTGCAGGGCGACCTGCGCCTGAACGGACGCCCATACGCACACTACAGCCCGACCGAGTTCGCCCGCGCCGTCGCCTACGCCTCACAAACGGAGCTGCCCGAAATGGGCTTCCGCGTCTACGAGCTGGTGCTGATGGGACGCTATCCGCACCAGAAGGGCTTCTGGGGACTCACCGGGCGCGATCGCGATGCCGTCCGCGCGGCGATGGAACAGCTGGAGATCGGGCACCTGCAGGAGCGGCTCATCAGCCAGCTGAGCGGCGGCGAGCGCCAGCGCGTGAACCTCGCGCGAGCGCTGGCACAGGACGCCCAGTACCTGCTGCTGGACGAGCCAACCGCCCATCTCGACCTGCGCCATCAGGTGCGCCTGCTTGCCCGCCTGCGCGACTGGTGCGCCAACCGCGCGATGGCGATGCTGATGGTGCTGCACGACCTCAATCTGGCATCGGAGTACGCCGACCGAATAGTGCTGTTGAGCGAGGGTCGCATCGTAGCGCAGGGCACGCCCGCCGAAGTGCTGACCCCCGAACTCATCGAGCGGGTCTACCATGTGCCCGCGCTGATACGCGCCCATCCGCTGACAGGTCGCCCCGTGGTGTTCGCGCTCGACACGGAACTTCAGCCATCGCGCAATCCCGATGCGCCCGCGCTCTTTCTGATTGCTGGCGGCGGTTCGGGCACGCCCCTCTACTATCCCCTGCTGGAGCAGGGCTGGAACCTGCGTGTCGGCGTGTTGAACCTGCTGGACACCGACGAAGAGACCGCCCGCGCGCTGAATCTGGAGGTGGTCAGTGTGGAGCCGTTCTCGCCCATTTCCGAAAGCGCGTACCAGCGTGCATGGGAGCTGATGCGCCTGTCGCGCGCCGTTGTGCTGACCGATGTGCCGTTCGGGCGCGGCAACCTGCCGAATCTGAGGCTGGCGGTGGAGGCGCAACAGAACGGTATCCCCGTGTACGCGCTCGCCTCGCGCCCCATCACCGAGCGCGACTTCACCGACGGCGAGGCGACCCGCCTGTGGCAGGCACTGCAGTCGGCAGGCGCGCATTTCTACCCCGACCAGCACGCCCTGCTCAATGCCCTGCAAGCACTCTTCGAGGAGGTCGCTCCATGAAACTCTGGGTATTGCTGATAGGGCTATCGCTAACTTTCGCACCCGTCCCCTTAGCTCCCTCACCCGTACCCTCTCCCCCGCTGGGGGAGAGGGGCTTTGAACGCCCTTCCCCCTCCGGGGTGAGGGGCGAGTCAACTCCCGACCGCGAATGGCTGATACGGGTCGGGCTGGAGCGTCAGGCGTCGGGCAAGGAGATTTACATCCAGTCGCAGGGTGGCGCGTTCCGCTGGATCGATGTGGACAGGGGTCGTGCGCTTGGCGAATCGCCCGCGGGAACCCTCTGGCGCGTCGCCCGCCGTGGCGAGGAGCTGATTGCCATTCAGGTAGCCCCCTCACCCGTAAACAAACCCATCTCTGCGCGGCGGCTGCGAGCTGAACCCGTCGGCGATGCTCTGCTCGCCGTCGGCGTGGCGCCATCCCACCTGAAGCCCTTCCGCGGCGCGATGGAGTGGCAGGCGAGCAACGACCGCCTGCTGACCATCAACTGGGTGCGCCTCGATGACTATCTGAAGGCGGTTCTGCCCGCCGAAATCCCGCCGCGCTTCCATCCTGAAGCGCTGAAGGCGCAGGCAGTCGCTGCCCGCTCCTTCACCTTCCGACGGCTTAACCGCCATCGCGATAGCGGCTACGATCTGTGCGACACGGAGCATTGCCAGCTCTACGGCGGTGTGGCAGGCGAACATCCCGCGACCAGTCAGGCAGTGGAGGCGACGGCGGGCGAGGTGCTGTGGCACAACGGGCGCGTGTTCGAAGCGCTCTACAGCAGCAATTGCGGCGGACACACCGCGCCCAGCGAAGGCATCAGGAGCGCATCCCAGGAGCCTCTGCCCGGCACGCTGGATTGGGACTTTCAGACGGGTCGATACTATTGCGATATCGCGCCCAACGCTCGCTGGAGCCTGACCCTCACGCCCGACGAGCTGCAGCGCGCCTTTCCCGATGCAGGCACGCCGCGCGAATTAAAAATCTTACAGCGGACGCTCAGCGGGCATGTGGCACTTCTGCAACTGCGCGGCGAGCGGGCAACGATTGAGATTCGGGGTTCACTCTTCCGCCAGCGGCTGGGCGTGGCACGCGTGCGGAGTTTGCTGTTCACGCTGGAGCCAGACGGCAACGGCTGGCGTCTGACGGGGCGAGGCTATGGGCACGGGATGGGGCTGTGCCAGTGGGGCGCGCAGGGACGCGCCCTCGCAGGACAAACCTACCCCACCATCTTGCAGGCGTATTACCCTGGCGTCAGCCTCGCCTCGCTTACAACAGGCATAAACCAGGCAGATACCCCTTTCGCGAGTCGAGAAACTCCTCAAAACTAACAAATCGGGGTGGGAAATCGGTCAGCAGGTTGCCTGTGCAGATGAGCTGGCGGGCGTACTCGAAGTAGGCAGGTTCCTTTTCGACGAGCAGGAAGTAGCGATCGGTCAGCAATGCGGCTTGCCCTACCGTGCCGCGCCCAGCGAATGGATCAAAGACCAGATCACCCTTATACGAGT
>JBBIML010000006.1:0-273134 GCA_037444405.1 Armatimonadota bacterium | reverse complement strand
GCCCGACGCGAGCAACCCCCTCACAGGCGGCAACTTCAGCCTCACGGGCGGCTTCTGGTTTGCGGTGGGCTGTGTGCCGACGAATGGGGATGTCAACAGCGATGGCTGCGTGGACGATGCGGACCTGTTGCAGGTGTTGTTCGCGTTTGGGGCGACGGGTTCCAATCCAGCTGATGTGAACTGTGATGGTGTGGTGGATGACGCCGACCTGCTGGTGGTGTTATTCAACTTTGGGAATGGGTGTTAGCCCCCGTCCCCTTGCCCCCTCTCCCAACGCTGCGGGAGGGGGCTGAGTCGCTCTCCCCCGCCTGCGGGGGAGAGGGTACGGGTGAGGGGGCAGCTACCCCCTCTACAACGAAATTATGCGGGAGCATCTGATCCCGAATCGTACAGGGCGTCCAGGTAGCGCAGAAGCACCTCATCGATGATGCCGCGCATGGGCAACGAGTTCACCATGCCATAGATGGGCGCCATGCCCACCTCTTTGCTGGCGCTATCGCCGCGCTTCATCTCGTCAACCGACTCGCGCAGGTCGTTCAGGAACCGCTCGGCGACGCCAGGCTGCGTGTGGCGCAGGGTGATGGCAATATGCGCACCGGGCGGACGCTGAAGCGCGACCAGATGCCAGCCCCGTCGCGCCATGCTGTCCAGCACCTGATAGATGTTGAGCGTGTCGGAAGTGAAGGCAATCAGAAAAAGCGGCTCGCCCATGAGTTTCAACTCTGGTATCGCTTCGATGCCTCTGCGAATGGCGGTGGCGGTCTCCATAATGCGCCGGGCGGCTTCAAGATAGCCCGATTCGCCCAGCGTGACCATCGCTGCCCAGCCCGCCGCGCTGAGCGCGCCAGGGCGACTGCCCGGCAGCGTGGGCGAGGCGTAAAGCCCGCCCGGCCAGTCGGTGCAGGTGAAATACTGATAGCGTCGCAGCGCCCGCCCACGATACAGCACCACCGATAAACCCTTGGGCGTGTAGCCGTACTTGTGGGGGTCAACCGACATCGAAGTGACGCCCTGCACGCGGAAGTCGAACGGCGGCACAGGATAGCCCAGCCGCTCGATAAAGGGCAGGATGAACCCGCCCAGACAGGCATCGACATGCAGTCCAACGCGGTGCGCCTGCGCCAGCTCCGCCATCGCCGGGATAGGGTCTATCACGCCGTGCGGGTAGCCGGGTGCGGAGGCGACCAGCGCAATCGTGTGGCGCGTGAGAGCGCGACGCATCGCGTCCACATCGGCGCGGAACTGGCTGTCCACCGGCGTGCGCACCAGCCGAATGCCGAACAGGTGCGCCGCCTTATCGAAGGCAGGATGCGCCGTGACGGGTGCAATCACTTCGGGCTGGGTGATGCCCCGCTCGGCGCGCGCCCAGTCGCGATAGGCTTTCATCGCCAGCAAGATGCTCTCCGTGCCGCCTGACGACACCGTGCCCACAATCTGCTGCTCGGGGTCGTCGGTCGGCTCGGCGCCGAGCAGGTGCGCCGTCATCGCGACCATCTCCGCCTCGAACTTGATGGCACTGGGGAACAGGTCCGCGTGCAGCGGGTTGCTCTGCGAATGGAGCGCGTAGACGCGATTGAGGAACTCGATATGCGTCTCGCCGCCGTGATAGACCGTGCCCGAAGTTTGCCCCCGCCGCCATGCAGACGCCTCGCGCTCCTGCAACGCCTGCATCCACTCCAGCACCTGCGCCTGCGGCAGCCCCGTTTCGGGTAGGCGGGTGAAGGTGGGCAGCTCGCCTGTGTAGGGGTGCAGCCGTTCGCGCACGATCGCGCTGACACGCTCATATTCGCGCTCCAGCCGCTCACGCACGCCAGGCATCTGCTGCACGGCGCGCTCGGTCGCCCGCCAGAAGCCGCTTTTAAGCCGCTGCCACCAGTTAGCCACCGGTTCCACCTCGCCCAGCGGTCGACTCGCTCCGATTGAGATAATCGAGAGCCGCCTGCAGGATGGGGGCGTCGCTCTGGCGGAAGGCGTCACGCGTGAGCGCAACTTCGATATCGGGCTTGACGCCGACCCCTTCCAGCCGTCGCCCTTTCGGCGTGCGATAGTCAGCCATCACGCACTGCAGCAGACCGCCATAGGGCAGCTGCACCACTTTGGAGGGCAGCGCGTAGCCTGGCGTCGGGCGACCGATGATGATTGCGCGTCGCGCTTCCTGCAACGCGCCCGCCATAATCTCTGCCGTGCTGACCGTCGCTTCGTCGGTGAGGATGATCACGGGCTTGATATACGCGCGAGGCTGGGGGTTCGCCACGATGGGGAGAGCGCCCTCACGCAGACGCATAACACCCATCGGTATCTCTCTGTCGGTCAGCAGCCCTCCGATGCCGCCCGCCATGATACCAATCCCGCCGATGTTCTCCCGCAGGTCAATAATCAGCGCGCGGGTGTCGCTCAACTCACGAACGGCTTTGCGCACAGGCTCCATAATCGCGGGCATGAAGGCGTTGAAGGCAATATAGCCGATATTGCCATCCAGCCGTCGGCTCTCCACGCGCACGGGCAACGGCGGCAATAACCCTATCTGCTGGCGCACGCCCTCTATCGGGGCGCGTGTGAGCGTAACTTCGCGCTCCTCGTCGGTCAGCGTGCGACAGCGCAGGCGTACCTCGCTGCCGGGCGCACCGTTCAACAGCGTGAGCATCACATAGTAGGTCAGGAAGCGATTGACTACGGGCGAGTTGCTGGAACGGTTCGGCAGCGACATGCGCATGGAGGCTTCCAGCTCGTTCAGCCACTGCTGAACGGGCGTGCCGTCGATGGCGAGAATCTGGTCGCCCGGTCGCAGACCGGCTCGGGCGGCGGGGCTATCGGGGCGAACGCGCACAATCAACACTATCCCATCGACCAGCTGCGCGGTGATGCCGACCTCGCCCTCCGTGAGACGCCCGCGCGTCTGCCGGGCGGCAATCAGGCTGGTAGGTGGGATGACCGCGATATGCGACTGCTTCAGTTCACCCACCATTTCGTTCAGCAGGCGATAGAACTCGCTATCGCTTCGGGCGGTGCGAACTTTCGGCTCATAGCGCCGACGCACCCCCTGCCAGTCCAGTCCGCCCATCTTCGGGTCAAAATGCGAGTCGCGCACCGTGCGCCAGACGAAATCGAACACCTCCAGCCGCTGCTGCTCGTTCAGCTCGGGCTTCGGGCGCGGCGCGAGGCACAGCCCGACCCCGATCAACAGCACGGCAAGGCACACAGGATATTGCCAGTTACTCTGTAGGCATTTCACGCCAATTCACTACCTCCAGGGGATACCCTAATGCTGCCACACGCTGAAAGTGGCAGACATTCGCCGTCACCAGAATCGGGCTGGTTTGTGAGCAGTCCCCAGCGTGGGTTGGGCGCGGGTGGCAGCAATTCCACTTCTACCGGCGTGCCCTCGGGCAGCGGCGGCTCCCGTTCCAGGTCGATTGTGCGTCCGCGTATCACACCGCGCCAACCCATGCTTCTCACCAGCGCCAGTATACCCGATTCAGGCTCGGCTGCTGCACCAGGCACATCACTTTTTTACATCTCGGCTTCGGCGTTCGCAGGTGTGTCCTCTGTCCTTGTACCTTGAGAGAGGGGAATCGCAGATAGCGGTTTCGAGAGCTGCTCAAAGGTCTGCACAATCAGCTGCCTGGCGAGTTCCCAGAGGGCGGGTGCGCCCTGTTCGATGCGTCGGTCGAACTGAAGCACGCGCTCTAAGGGTATGCCGTTCTCGCGCCAGCTGCCGCCGTTTGTGTGGGCGTTCGCCAGCACGCTCACGAGGCTATCGAGCGCGGCGGCGAACTGCGCTTCGGGCGTGCGCCGCTCGATAAACTCCTGCCAGAGCGCGCGGAACTCCTGTGCCTGTTCAGGCGGTAGTAAGCCGAAAATGCGCTCCGCCGCGCGCGCCTCCCGCTCATGCTGGGTCTGACGGGCATCCTCGTCAAACACGAAGGTGTCGCCCGCGTCGATCTCCACGATATCGTGAACCAGCGCCATCTTCACCACACGCAACAGGTCCACTGGCTCGCGGGCGTACTCGGACAGCACCAGCGCCGCGACGGCGAAGTACCATGAATGCTCCGCGCTGTTCTCGTAGCGCGAGCCGTCCATCAGGCGCGTGCGCCGCAATATCCCTTTCAGCCGATCGATCTCCACCAGAAACGCAATCTGTTGCTGGAGTCGTTCGCTCATCGCCTTCAGGGTTCCTCCAGATGTTTCTCGCGGGTGTAGCGTTCCAGGATGCGGCGGGCAAGGTTCTGGAGCATGTCGGGCAGCTCGCGCCCGCGCAGGAAGCCCTCTGGCTCGCGATAGAGGGGTGATTCCGCGCCCACCCACGCGCCCTCCGCCAGATATTTAAGCGCAGGATAGGCGGGATGTCGAGGGGACAACGCGATGCGCGGCTGCGTCTGGAAGCGTGTGCGCCCGACAGGCTCACCCACCTGCGCCCGCATGCGTGCATCGAGCCGCTGCGCATAGCGGGCTAACAGGATGCCCACCTGATAGCGTCTCATCGGCTTGCGCCCATCAAAATCGCGCGGAATCAGGTCGCGCCGCTTGAGCTCGATCAGCGCGTCGCGCGCCCATGCAGGATGCCTGCCCGTGAGCGCGACCTCGCCCGCGCCCGCCGTGCGAATCGGCTTCTCGAACGCCTCGCTCAGCCCGTGCTCCAGATTCTGAACGAACTCCGCGATCAGCATAGCGACCTCATAGCCCGTGAGGGGCTGATCGAGGGCGGAAGTCGGCTTCGGAGGCGACCGGTGCAGGCGCGGCTCCCGCGACGGCGCCTGCGCCAGCATCAGCGATGCGCCCAACATGCTCAGCCAGACGAGCACCATGTTCACTCTCGGATCTCCTCAATGCCTGTTATCGGCTCCCGCACGGCTGCTATCCAGAGGCAGCAACCTTCCGAATCGCCCGCTGGAGCCGCTCCTTCACCTCTTTCGCGATGGGTTCCAGAGCAGGATTGCCCACCACGCGCACCATCAGCTCAGGGTCCATCGCCTCCACCACGCTGCCTGTCCCGGTGGCGTAGACCACCACATTGCATGGCAGAAGCAGTCCCAGATCGATTTCAGCCTCCAGCGCCTGATGCGCCAGCGCGGGGTTGCATGCACCCAGAATCACATAGGGACGGAATTCGACGCCGCGCTTCTCACGCATGACGCGCCGAACATCAATCTCCGTGATGATCCCGAAGCCTTCTTCCTGCAACGCCTGTCGGGTGCGCTCCACCGCCTGCTCATAATCCAGCGCGACCGTCAGCCCGAAACCGTAGCCCTTCTCCTCCATCGCCGTTTTCCCTCCCCTCTATTATGGCACACAGACTCGCCTTCTATCGGCTTTGAGGTAATATTTAAGCGCTCGCAACCCGCGCAAGGCGGCGGAATGTGCGCTCTATTTTGCGGAGATGTACCAGTGCTTCCACGAGTTTCGGCGCGTGCTGAAACCGAACGGAAGGATTGCGATTGTGATTGGCAACACGCATATCAGCGGGGTGGCGATTCAGAACGCGCAGGTGTTTGTGGAGCAGCTGATCGGGCTTGGGTTTGCTCTGGAGCAGGTGATTCTGCGCGAGATCCCTTCGAAGATTCTGCCCCGCACGCGCGATCGCAAGACGGGCAAGTTCGCCCGCACAGATGAAGCCGATTATGTCGCCTATCCGACGGAGTATATCGTGATTCTGCGCAAGCAATGAGAGACCGTAGCTTTCTCTGGCAACCTACTTTCCTGCCGATAGGCGTCTGAGCTGGGCAGGGAGGTGGTCGGGGAGCAGCACGGTGGCGTCGGGGGGCGCCAGCACGACCGCCGACTCAATCGCGTTCTCCAGCTCGCGCACATTGCCCGGCCACGAATAAGCCTGCAGGATCGCCAGCGCGTCGGGGCTGACCGCCTGCAACGCGCGGTTGTTCTCCTTCGCGTACTTCTGAATGAAATGCTCCACCAGCAGCGGGATGTCCTCACGACGCTCGCGCAACGGCGGCAGGTGGATATGCACCACCTGCAGGCGATAGAAGAGGTCCGCGCGGAAGCTGCCCGATTGAACCGCCTGCTCCAGGTCGCGATTGGTGGCGGCAACGAGGCGCACATCGACGGGGATGGGCTTGTTGCTGCCCAGCCGCTCAATCTCACGCTCCTGCAGAACCCGCAACAGTTTCACCTGAATTAGAGGCGGAATGTCGCCGATTTCGTCCAGAAAGAGCGTGCCGCCGTTCGCCGCTTCGAACTTGCCGATTCGGTCGGTCTCCGCGCCTGTATACGCGCCTTTGACCGCGCCGAACAGCTCCACCTCCAGCAGGGTTTCGGGAATGGCGGCGCAGGAGACCGCCACGAAGGGTCCACTAACGCGACTGCTCTTCTCGTGCAGCATGCGAGCGATCAGCTCCTTGCCTGTGCCGCTCTCACCTGTAATCAGCACGGTCGTGCGCGTGTCGGCAACGCGCTCCACAATCTGCAACACCTCCTGAATGGCAGGGCTGTTGCCGATGAAGGTGGTCTTTCGGGCGGCGGGGGCGCGCCTGCGCTGGGCGACGGGCGCCATCAGCCGCTCGCGGTCGCGCAGGGCGTTGCGAATCAGCTTGCACAGCACCTCCATATCGAGCGGCTTGGTCAAAAAATCGATGGCGCCCAGCCGCATCGCCTCCACGGCGGCGGGGATGGTGCCGAAGGCGGTGACCATAATCACAATCACATCGGGATACTTCTCCCGGATGCGACGCAGCAGCTCCAGCCCGTTCATATCGGGCATCATCACATCGGTCAGCACCACATCGCAAAGATGCTCGTCCAGCAGTTTGAGCGCGGCATACCCACCAGGCGCGGTGAGGGTCTCAAAGCCCGCTTTTTTCAGACCCATCGCCAGCACACGGCGGATATTCTCTTCATCCTCCACAATCAGGACCGTTGCCGACATAGACTTTCACCTCGTTTGAGCACGACACCTGTTGAGCGCAGGGGGCGGTGGCGAACTCGCCCGATGCTATCCGCTCACTCAGCTATGGGCTATGCCCGAATCGGTGTCCAAAAAATCACTGCACTTTTCGATTTTCGGTATCCACACCGTGAAGATGGAGCCACCTTCAGCAGGGCAGTCGACGCGCACTTCGCCGTGGTGCGCCTGCACAATCTTTTGGACGATGCTCAGCCCCAGTCCGGTTCCGCGCGTGCGGGTGGTGTAGAAGGGCGTGAAGATTTTTTCCCGGATTTCGGGCGGGATGCCCGTGCCGGTGTCCTGCACCTGCAGGTAGATTTTGCCACTGGCTTCGCCCGCTCGCAGGGTGAGCTGTCCGCCGTCGGGCATCGCCTGGACGGCGTTCTGGATGAGGTTGCGCAACACCTGTTCGATGCGGGCGGGGTCAAGCCGTGCAGTGGGTTCGCCCTCCACCTCCAGCGTCGCGGTGACGCCCTTCTCCTTGAGGTAGGGGGTGAGCGCGGCGAGCAGTCGCTCCAGCATCGGGCGCAGGGCGACCAGTCGCCAGCTCGGCACGAAGGGGCGGGCGAACTCCAGGAACTCATTGGCGATTTCGTTCAGGCGGGCGACCTCCTGACGGATGATGTCCACATAGGTATGCACGGGTTCGGGCAGGTTCTCCTCCTGGGCGAGCAGGTCGGCGGCGCCTTTGAGGGCAGTGAGCGGGTTGCGCAGCTCGTGGGCGATGGTGGCGGTCATCTGCCCGATTTCGGCGAGGCGCTCCATCTGGCTCAGGCGCGTCGCCAATCGGTGATATTCGGTGATGTCTTCGAACACCACCACTGCGCCGCCAGGCTCATCGGAGCCGCGCATCAGCAGCGGCGTGATGGTGAAGTTGAGAATCTGCGCGTTCTCGGTTGTGTTCGGTGCGGGAGCGAGCGGGATGCGATAGAGGCTGCGTCCACCGCCACCTTTTAACACGGCATCAAGCGCGTGCTGAAGGTTCTGCAGGGAGTCGTCGGGCAAGCGCCCCTTCAGCCGATGGCACAGCTCCGTATAGGGCTTGCCGACCACCTCGCGCCCGCGAATGCCCGTGATGGCTCGCGCCGCGCGGTTCCATGTGGTGATAACGCCCGCCGCGTTCAGCGTGAACATGCCCGCGCCAAGACTGCGCAGAATGTTGTTGCGGAACGCAGCAAGGTTCTGAATCTCGCGATAGCGCTGCTCCATCTCGCGATAGAGGCGCGCGTTCTCGATGGCGATCCCCGCCTGCGCCACGAACACACTCAGCAGATCGACCTGCTCCATCGTGAACAGCCCGCTGCGGTCCTCATTATCAGCCAGCACGACCCCGATACAGCTGCCGTGAACCACAATCGGCAGCACGCAGTAGCGGTTCGCGCCGATGGTACGCCCGAATCCCCGAATGGGCTGAAGCTCGCTGCGCGCGTCGTGAATCACCAGCGGCATCTTCTTCTTGGCAACGATGCCAATCACGCCCTGACCCTTGCGGAAGCCGCGTGGGGGGAACATCTCGCGGCTGTAGCCGCGCAACAGATGGGGCTGATAGGTGCGCGACGATTCGCTTTGCAAAAACAGCGCGTAGCGCGAGAAACCGACCACCTGCTCGATCTGGCGTCCGACCAGCTCCAGCAGCGTTTCGATGTCCAGCACCGCGCTAACCACCTGCGAGAGGTTGACCAGCGTGGTCAGCTCCTGCACGCGCCGATGGAGGTCAGCATAGAGGCGGGCGTTCTCGATGGCGAGCGCAATCAGGCTGGCGAAGATGGAGAAGGCATGCACATCCTCGCTGGTGAAGCGCGGCGCGGGCTGAAGGCGGCGGATGGTCAGCACGCCAAACACTTCGCCCTGCCGATTGCGCAGCGGCACGCAGATCGAACTGCTGATTTCGGGGCGCGGCGCCACCCCAGCCAGCTCTGGATGCTGGCTCGGATCATCGATGAGGATGGTCTCGCCTGTGAGCGCAACCCATCCCGCGATGCCTTCGCCGAGCGGAATGCGCACATGCGACACGATCTCGGGCGCCAGTCCGTAGCTGGCGGCAATCGTGAGCGCGTTCTCGTCGGGCTGAAGCAGCATCAGCGTGCAGGCTTGCGCGTCCATCGCGTGCGCCGCGCGCTCCGTCACCAGCTGCAGGAAGCGTTCCAGCCCCTGCTGGGAGGAGGCTAACACCGTCTCGTACAGCGTGGCGACGGTCAGCAACCGCCGCTCCGACTGGCGCCGCAACGCGTCGATCTCGCGATGGAGCTGCTCCTGACGGCTCAAAAGGCGCACCAGCTCCACGACGGCATCCCAGACGCCGTCGCTTGCCTGCTCGTGCGGGATGCGGAGCGCATAGAACAGATTGGGCGCAGTGAGCGGTTCGACACGCCAGCAATAGCGCGAATCGGAAGATGGGTTGAACCCCTTGCCTATACCCTCGCGTAGCCTGGGCGTCCCGCCCAGCATAGACCCCTCATCCGTACCCTCTCCCTTGCTGGGGGCTTCGGAAGTCGCTTCCGCGAACATCTCCGTTAGCTGGCTTCGCACTTCGGCAATCGGTAGCACGGGCGCCTGCATGAGGACGAGAGGGGGCGCGTCGGGGTTCCGCTGGATGAGACCGTTCCATGCGCCGGTGCGTTCGGCAATCTGGCGCAGCAGGTTCGCCAGGTCTTCGGTGCCGACCCCGCTTGTGGCAGCGCGCATCAGCTCGGTGAGCCAGCTCAGTTGCGCCATCACCGCCTCCCATGATACCCCCTGCCTACGGCAGCTCCAGGTCGTGGAAGCGGTCGGCAGAGGGGTCTAAGTGGCGCAGCAGCACGCGGTAAGCCTGTTCGAGATGGGCATGAATCTGCTCGGCTTTGGCGCGTTCGGGGGAGCCTTCGGGGAAGCGGTTCGGGTCGCTTTTGGCGGCGAGCGTGCGATAGGTGCGGCGGACAGTGGGCAGGTCGGCGTTTTCGGGCAGCCCCAGCACGCGATAGGCGCGACGGATGGGGTTAACTGGCTCGGCGGGCGATGGGCGCACGGGCTGTGCCGACGGCGCGGGCTTGCTGACACCGGGCTGACTCAGGTCGCGCTCCAGTTCGCGTACGGCGTCGGCACGGGCGCGGGCTTCGGCTTCGTCCTCGCGACCCAGCGCCTCCAGCCGCGCCCACTGCTCCTCAATAAAGGCGCGCATCAGGCGAGTAATCCGTTTGCCCAGCGCCATCACAGTTCACCTCGCAGTCCCAGCGCCACCAATTGAAGTGTACCCTGCTGACCGCGCAGCACCAGCGTCGCGCTGAAATGCCTGTCGAGCCGCTGCTGGAGTGCGAGCCGCCAGCTGAGGCGCTGGCTCGCCGTCTGATAGGTGAGCAGCAGCTCGGGCTGGAGCGCCGTCGCCTGCGGTTGCCAGCGCAGGGCGAGCCAGTGCGTGTCGATGACCCGATTGCCGCCGCTGGAAAGCCATTCCAGTTGCAGGCGGTGGCTGCCGAACTCGCGGGCGATGTCCGCGCCGTACAGTTGCTGATAGCCCTCGCTGTCGCGCGGCTGTTCAGGCAGCGCCCACGCCGCGAAAGCGTGCGGGTCAGTGCCGAAATGGCGCCCGATCCCCACCGAAACGCCGCCGTTCGCTGTGCCCACCCGCACATAGAAGCCCTGCTGACGCTCCCTGCCATTAAACAGATACGCCGCGCGCATCGGCAGATCGCCGATGGCGAAGCGCGTGGGCGATTGGACTGCCAGCACGCTCTCGCTCAGCAGCAGCCCTGCGCCGAACGGCACATAGAATCGCCCGAACCGCCAGCCCTCCAGCCGCTCCAGATAGACCTCATCGAGCGCGGTGCGCGTGCGATCGTGCGGGATGTTCTGCAGTCGCTGGGCGATATACGCGCCGTAGCCCGATTCGTGATAGAGCTGGAGATAGACCACCGAGTGGCGGGCAAGGTCATCGTACCAGCGCAGTTGCGTTGTGCGCTCGTCCGCTCGCACCTGGCTGTGCAGGCGTGCGCCGAAGAACACCAGCGGCTGCTGGGCGCACCCGACACCGAGCAGGATCAGCCACCCGACACCAGCCAGCCATCGCCCCATCAAGAGTATCTTACCATACTCATGGTACAATTCTCATGGTGAGCTGGCGATGAGCAGCCCATTTCCGGGCATGAACCCCTATCTGGAGGATCCGCGCCTGTGGGCGGGGGTGCATCAGCGGTTCATCACCTATCTGGCGGAGCAGATCAACGCGCAGCTCCCGCCTCACTATGTGGCGGATATCGACGAGCGGGTTTATGTGGAGAAGTCGGGTCATTCGCGTGTGATTGCGCCTGACATCACGGTGACGCGCATGACGCCTGAAGCAGGCGAGGCGGCATCTGTGGCGCTTGCCGACCCGCCGTTGCTGGTGCAGCTTGAGCCGCTGCCTGTGCGTGAACCCTACATCCAGATACTCTCACTGCGGGGCGGCACGCGCGAGGTGGTGACGGTGCTGGAGGTGTTGAGCCACGCCAACAAAACGCCAGGCTCCGAAGGGCGTGCGCTCTATCTCGGCAAGCAGGCAGAGCTGCTCAATAGCCGTGTCAGCCTTGTTGAAATCGACCTGTTGCATGCAGGTGAGCATACGGTTGCTGTACCACTGAGCGCGCTGGCGAACCAGCCTGCATGGGACTATATTATCTCGCTGCATCGGGGTGGGGCGCCGCGCTGGCATTTTGAAGTGTGGCTGGTGCGCCTCCCGGAGCGACTGCCCCGCATCGTGGTGCCGCTCAGTGGCGACGATGCGGACATCAGCGTCGATCTGCAGGCGGTGCTGGAGCGAGTCTATGTGGAAGGTCGATACGAGCGGCTGCTGGACTATAGCCAGCCGCCATCGGTTCCTCTATCGGACGAATCACAGCACTGGCTCCAGCGTCATTTGACAACCAGTCAGCGCCCCGAATCGTAGCTGGAGCCGCTGGCTCGCATCATCGGCAGAATGCCGATGCTACATCAGCTGCCTTCGCTGCTCTCGGTGCTGGCTTGCCCGCTTTGCAGTTTGCGTTCGAGGTCTTCCAGCTCTTTGAGCACATCGGTGTCGGCGACGGCGGCGGGCTGAACCGCGGGCGTGGTGCCGGCTTCAGCGGGGCGCAGACCCAGCCGCTGCTCCATCTGCTTGAGCTCCTCTTCGGCTTCCTGATCGATCTGGGCATCTTGCAGGGCGGCGATACGCCCCTGCAGGCTCTGGGCAGCCATCTCCTGGCGCGCGGCGGCTTCCGCTTCCGCCTTCTGGATGCGCTGCTCCGCGGTCGCCCAGCTGGACTCCAGCGCCTCGACCGAGATGCCCTCTAACGCCTTGTTGATGGCGGTTTGAATCTGTGCCTGTTTCCAGCGGGCTTTGAGGGCGAGCGCCTGCGCGGTCTTCACGCGCACCTCCTCTTCCTGGCGGCGGATCGCCTGCTTAACCGATTCGACAGTCTCGATGGCTTGCTGGAGGGAGGCGCGCAGCGAGGTGAGCGCGCCCTCCTGCGCCTTCTTCTCGCGGATAATCTGCAGGGCGAGGTCGCGATTGCCCTGCTGGAGCGCCAGCTCCGCTTTGCGCTCCAGATCGCGCACGGTCTTCTCCAGCTTGTCCACCTCCGCCTGAAGCAGGTTCTTCTGCGTGATGGCTTGAATCGCGCGCTCGCGATTGCGGGCTAAGGTCTCCTGCATCTCGCGCCGCGCCTGATCGAGCAGGATTTCGGGGTCTTCCAGCTGCTCCACCTTGCCCGTCACCCACGCGACGAGATAGCGCCATAATCGTGCCAATGCTTTCAGCATTCTGTTCCCCCTGTTGCTGATGCTGGGCGAAGTATACCCCGCGTGTGGCGCACAAATCAAGGGGTAAAGATTTTTCGGTGCAGGTACACTTTGGGGCGATGGTGGGGTTGCTGGTCGGGCTGGCGGTTGGCGGGCTAGCAGTCGGTGTGGGGGTGCCCCTGCTCGGTCGGCTGCCGCTGAGCGCTGGTGAGCGGACAGCGTATGGCGGCGCGCTGGGACTGGGGTTGCTGGCTTACGCCGTCGCGCTGCTGGCTGCTCTGCACTGGCTGTCGGGGCTGTGGCTGCTGCTCGCTCTGCTTGTGGCAAGCGGGCTGTGGGGCTGGGCGCGGTTCCTGCGCCCATGGGGACAGGCGGGCTTGAGCCGTCCGCCTGTCTTGCCGCGCTGGATATGGCTGGTGTGGGCGCTGGTGGGCGCGCTGATGCTGATGGCGCTCGCGCTCTGCCTGCTACCCCCCGACGGCAACGAGTGGGACGCGCTCGCCTACCATCTCGCCTTCCCCAAGCTCTATCTGCAGGCGGGCGGCATGGTGCCAATCCCCTTCATGCATCAGAGCTATTTTCCGCCGCTGATGGATATGCTGTTTCTGCTAGGTCTGTGGCTGGATGGCGAGCCGTGCGCGAAGGTGTTCCACTGGCTGATGGCGCTGCTGATGGTGGTGGGCACGGCGGCGTTCGTGAATCGGGTGGGCGGTCAGGGCGTCTGGGGCGCGCTGCTGCTTGCAGGCACGCCTGTGATTGTGTGGCAGGCGTTCAGCGCGTATATTGACCTGTCGACCGCGCTCTATGTGGGGCTGGGCGCGTTCGCGCTCTGGTACGCCGTCTCAACCCGTGACGGGCGCTGGCTCTGGCTGGCGGGCATCATGATGGGCTTCGCGCTGGCAACCAAATACACCGCCCTGCTCTCGTGGGGCTTATGGGTCGTCGTCGGGCTGGCATGGTGCGCATGGGCGCGATGGCAGGCGGGTCTGCGCACGCTCGCGCTGACCGCCGTTATCGCGATGCTGATGGGCGCACCCTTCTATATCCGCAACTGGCTGTGGACGGGCAACCCCGTCTATCCGTTCGCCTACGAGATTTTTGGCGGGCGCAACTGGAGTCGGGCGCAGGCGCAGGCGTATCGGAACGACCAGCTGCGGTTCGGCATGGGGCGCGAGCCGTCCCAGCTGCTGATGCTGCCGTGGAACCTGACGGCGCACCCGCTCCATTTCGCGGACCCTATCGGGGCGTCGGTGGGCGAGCGGGTCTATCTGCTGCCGTCGGCGGGTATGGGCTACCTGGCGACGCTGGGACTGATGGCAGGGATTGGCGTTGCGCCCGGCACAGGTTGGCTGCTCGCCCTCGCGGGGCTGAACACGCTCGGCTGGTTCTACCTCATGCAGCAGGTGCGCTACCTGATACTCGTTTTCCCCCTGCTAACGGCAGCAGGCACGAGCCGACTCAGAGCGAGCAACGGCGCACGCTGGTTGATGGCGCTCTATGCCATTCTGCTCGGCGTGCAGGCGCTCTACACGCTGTGGCTGTTCAGTAATGCCTATCTGACGCTGTTGCCGCTGGCGCTGCGCGACCGCGAGGCTTATCTGGAGCGACGCCTGCAAATCTACCCCGCCATTCGCTACCTGAACACGCAGACGCCGCCCGATGCAGGCGTGATTCTGCTGGACGAAACGCGCGGATACTACCTGGATCGCCGCTATCTGTGGGGTAACGCGGGGCACCATCGGCTCATCCCGTACGAACAGTTTCGCACGGCGGGTGAGCTGACCAACTGGCTGCGCCAGCACGGTTTTCGCTATGTGCTGATTAACACGCGCTTCACCCCGCGGGGCGCGCCGGAATCGTGGCGCAGGCTTTATATAGATGCCATCGCGGAGGGCAGGCTGCGCCCCATATTCGCCGAGCGTGGCGTGGAGGTCTATGCGCTGGAATAAAACTCTGTGGCTGTGGGCGCTCATCATTGCTGTGCGACTGGGCTACGCGCTGTTCGCCGTGCAGCTTGACCCGTTCCTGCGGCGCGACCCGCTGCATGGCGACGCCGTTGTGCATGACCGCATCGCCTGGACGCTGGTCAGCGAGGGGCACTATGTGTACGAGAAGGGACTGCAGGTGGCGCCCGGCTACATCTGGCTGATGGCGGGTGTTTATGCGGTTGCTGGTCATCAGCCGCAGGCGGTGCGCTTCGTGAATGCCCTGCTGGGGCTGCTGACCCTGCTGGGGCTGTGGGCGATGTGCCGACGGCTCTTCGGCGAGCGCGTGGCGAACTGGACGCTGACGCTGGCCGCCTTCCATCCGCACCTGCTGTTGATCAGCGGCTGGCTCTACACCGAGAACCTGATGCTGCCGCTGCTGGTGTGGAGCCTCACACTGATGGTTCAGATGCAGGAGGACAGCTCCGTGAAGCGCTGGGCGGTGGTGGGCATACTGCTGGGGCTGCTCGCGCTCACGCGGGCGAGCTTTCTGCCCTTTATCGGGCTGATGGCGCTGTGGGCGTGGCGATTCGGGCATCCCGGCTGGCGCGGCGCGGCAACCCTGCTCATCGCCGCCTGTCTGACCGTTGCGCCCTACATCGCCTATCTGCACGCCCGATTCGGGCATTTCATCCCGATTGGGCTGGGCGGCTATGTGTTCCTGTGGGCGAACAACCCCGAAGCAGACGGCGGCTTCCAGCCCGGACTGCCGAAAACCATCGTGATTGGCGGCAAGCCGGTGGATGTTCAGCAGGCGATTGCGTCGCGCGACCCTGTGGAGCGCGACCGCAGAGCGCTGCGGCTGGCGTTGCAGTGGATTCGGGAGAATCCGGGCGCGTTGGCGCGGCTGCTGTGGCGCAAGACGCGCCTGAGCCTGTCCGCGTTCGGCTTGCAGGACCCGCGCCATCGCCAGCGGGTATGGGCGCTGGGCGCGGATGTGGTCTACTGGCTCTTTTTGCTGGTGGCGGTGTACGGGTGGGTGAGGCTTGCCAGGCTACGCCCCGCGCTGCTCTGGCTGATGGGATTGCTCGCCGCCTGGGTCTGGCTGATCATCTGGTTATATGCCGGGGGCGTTCGCCCCATGCTGGCGTTGCAGCCCTATCTGGCGCTGGGCTTCATGCTGGCGTTGCTGAAGCCGTCGCGGGCTTGAAGGGGGCGCACAGCCGTGCGCCCTACTTCATCTGAAACAGCGTCTGCGCCGCGTGCAGCACCTCGCGAGCGCGCGCCATGAACTGTTCCGCCTCTTCCAGATCGATGCCCAGCACATTCAGCACGCGCGTATCGAACGGCTCCGGCGGCGCCTCCGGGTTCATCATGTAGCCAATCTGGTTCGCGCAGTAGTCGGCGAACTCGATCAGGGCGCAGTTAGGGTCATTCTGGTCGAGGCTCTGGTGATGGAACCGCACCATGCGGGCGATTCGGGGCGGCAGGTTCCAGCGTTCCACCAGCAGGGCGCCCACCTCTTCGTGGGTGAAGCCGAACAGCTCGCGTTCCGCCTCATGCACGGGCATGCGGTAGTGATGCACCAGGTCGCTCAGCTCGCCCATCCAGTCGGTGAGCGCGGTGCTGATGACCAGCTTGCCCACATCGTGCAGGAGCCCGGCGGTGAACGCCTCGTTGCGGGCGTCCACATCGAAGGCGCGGGCGCCCGTCTGCGCCACTAGTCCGACCGCCAGCGAGTGCGACCACAGCCCGCTCACATGGGGGGTGTAGCCTACCAGCGCCCGCCAAAACAACGGATAGGTCGCCGCCACCAGCGCCAGATTCTTGATGGTGCTGATGCCCAGCACCACCACCGCCTCTTCAATCGTGGCAATCTGGCGCATCATGCCGTAGTAAGCCGAGTTGGCGATGCGCAACAGGCGCACCGTGAAGCCCTGATCGCGCCCGATAATCAACGCCAGCTGCTGGGCTGATATATCCGGACTGTCCGCCGCCTGATAGACCTGCATCACGACCACAGGCAGGCTGGGCAGGTCCTTCAGACGCTGAATCACCTCTTCTGCCGATGCAACGGGTCGAGTGTGTGTCGCCATTGTCCTATCCTCCGTGCCACTGTGGGGATGTTTCCACATCCGTGCGCCGTTCTTCAACGGTTTTCGGGTACACTCTGGGCGGGATGCGCTGGCGCGTGGCTCAGTGGTGTGCGTTTGAAGCGTCGCACTTCTACCGCCTGCCCCACCTGAGCATCGAAGAAAACGAGCAACTGTTCGGGAAGGCAGCGCGGCACCACGGACACAACTACCGGGTCTGCATCCAGATGCTCATTCAGCCCCATCCAGAGCGTCACCTCTGCCCCCGCGAACTGGAGCAACAGCTGCAAACGCACATCGACCGCCAGTTCGACCATCGCTGCCTGAACCTTGAACACCCCTATTTTCAGCACCATCTGCCGACCACCGAGAACATGGCGGTCTATCTCTACCACGACCTTCAGCCGATGCTGCCGTACCCGCTGGAGGCGGTGGAGGTGCATGAATCGGAGTGGCTCTCTTCGGCGTATCGGGGCGAGCGCCGGCGCCATCCCGACGGCGAGGAGGTACCCATGGTCTATCTCACCCGCAGCTATCACTTTTCGGCGTCGCATCGGCTCTATCATCCGAACCTGAGCGAGCAGGAGAACACCACACTGTTCGGCAAATGCAGCCATCCGTATGGGCACGGGCACGACTACCGCCTCGAAATCACGGTTCGCGGCGAGCCAGACCCCATCACAGGCATGATTATCAGCCTGGCGGAGCTGGACACGCTGGTACACCGCGAGGTGCTGGAACCGCTCGACCACCGCTTCCTGAACGAGGAGGTCGCCGAGTTCCAGCAGGTGATCCCAACCACCGAGAATCTCGTGCAGTTCATCTATCGACGGCTGGCGCCACATCTGAGCGGGCGCGCACGGCTCCACAGCGTGCGCCTCTACGAGACCCCACGCAGCTGCTTCGAAATGGTTGACAGCGAACCATGAAAGGTGAGATTGCCCCGCCATCATGGAACAATCCCGTTGCCGAAGTTCGTATACCGATAGTGCCTGTGTCGATTCGGAGGCGATAATGCAGACTTTGCCGGTCAACCGTTCGAACCAGCTTCAGGCGACGCAGGTGCTGATGTGTGCGCCCAGTGCGTACGATCTGCTCTATGAGATCAACGCCTGGATGCATCTCAGCAACCGTCCCGATAAGCGGCTGGCGTGGCAGCAGTGGGAACAGCTCCATCGGGTGCTGACCGAGGAGGTCGGTGTCCCGGTGGTGCTGATTGAGCAGGCGCAGGAGGCGCCCGATATGGTGTTCACGGCGAACGCGGGTCTGCCCCTGCCCGGCAAACGCATCGTGCTGTCGCGCTTCCGCCACCCCGAACGACAGGTGGAGGAACCCTACTTTGAGCAGTTCTTCCGCTCGCACGGCTTCACGGTGCATCTGCTCCCGCCCGACTGCGCCTTTGAGGGTGAGGGCGACGCCTTCTATCTCGGCGACCTCATCGTGGCAGGCTACCGCAAACGCACCGACATCTGTGCCCATCGCCACCTCAGCGAACTCACAGGACTCGAAACGCTCAGCCTCGAACTGGTGGACGACCGCTGGTATCACCTTGACACCTGCTTCTTGCCGCTGGGTGGACGGCTGGTCGCCTATTACCCCGAAGCGTTCGACTGGTACGCCCGCCGCGTGATTCAGGAGCATTTTGAGGTGATCCCTGTCAGCCCCGAAGAGGCGTTGCGATTCGCGTGCAACTCGGTGGTCATCGGCAAGCATGTGGTGATGCCCGCGGGCTGCCCCATCCTGCGCTTTCACCTGGAGGAGCGCGGCTTCCGCGTGCATGAGGTGCCAATGAGCGAGTTCATCAAATCGGGCGGCGCGTGCAAGTGCCTCACGCTCTACCTGCCCGAGCCCATCGGCTAACGACGCTCATACCACGCCTGCACGAACTGCCTGTATTCGACCTGCTCCTGCAGGATGCGCTGCCACCAGTCGCGATTCTGCACATACCACAGCACCGTCTCGCGCAGCGCGTCCTCAAAATCTGCCTGCGGCTGCCAGCCCAGCGCACGGATGCGACGGGTGTCCAGCGCGTAGCGACGATCGTGCCCCGGGCGGTCCTTCACGAACTGGATCAGCGTCTCTGGCTTGCCGAGAATGGTCAGAATGCGGCGGGTGATTTCGAGATTCGTGCGCTCGTTGTTCGCCGCGATGTTGTAGATGGAGCCGACCTGACCCCTGTGCAGCACAAGATCGAGCGCACGCACATGGTCATCCACATAGAGCCAGTCGCGCACCTGCTGCCCGTCGCCATAGAGGGGCAGCGGTTGATCCTGAAGGGCGCGCGTGACGAAGAAGGGGATCAGCTTTTCGGGGTACTGGCGCGGTCCGAAGGTGTTGCTGGGGCGCACAATCAGCACGGGCAGCCCGTAGGTCCGGTGATAGGCTTGCGCCAGCAGGTCGGCGCTCGCCTTGCTGGCGGCGTAGGGGCTGCTCGGACGCAGGGGCGAATCCTCTGTGCAGGCGCCTTCCCCAGCGGGACCATACACCTCGTCGGTGCTGACATGCAGAAACCGCTCAACGCCCGCCTGCCGCGCCGCCTCCAGCACCACGAAGGTGCCATACACATCGGTGGTGATGAAGGCGTCGGGGTTCAGGATGGAGCGGTCGACATGCGTTTCGGCAGCCAGGTGCGCCACGAGTTGCACGCCCTGCATCGCGGTCTGCACCGCCTGACGGTCGCGCACATCGGCATGGATGAACTCGAAGCGTGGGTCGCCCTCCGCTTCCTTCAAATTCTCGCGGTTGCCCGCGTAGGTGAGCGCATCCAGCACGCGCACCCGATAGTCGGGATAGTGGCGCAGCAGATAGAGGGTCAGATGGCTGCCGATGAAGCCTGCGCCGCCTGTGATCAGCACCGTTTGCCCCATGTTTTGAGCATACCCGACAGCGAAAGGGCGCGTGTGGCACAAAAGTTGCTGCAAGGAAAGGTAGGGGAGCAAAGCCTGCCCTCGCAAGGAGGTTGCCACTCTCGACAACCTCAGCGCGAGGTGAATCTACGGGCAATCGTAGCGCGAAAATGCCGGGGCGGAGCCCCGGCATTTTCTTTTTGCGAGTGCCAGAGGGAGCCGCTAAGCCCCTCTCCCCTCTGGGGAGAGGGTAGGGGTGAGGGGCGCACCGCTATGCGCCCCAGCAGGAGCCACGCGACAGACGGCGAATCGCATCGGGCGATGCAGGTGGCGCGGCGATGGGTGGCGGGCGTGGACGAAGCGGGGCGCGGTCCGTTGGCGGGTCCCGTGGTCGCCGCCTGCGTGATCCTGCCGCCAAACCACCCCCTCAGCACCATTCGTGATAGCAAGCAGTTGACCGCGCCTGTGCGCGAGCAGCTCTTCGAGGCGATCCGCACGGTCGCGCTGGCGTGGGCGGTCGGCATCGCCACCCCGCGCGAGATCGAGCAGATGAACATTCTGCGTGCGAGTCTGCTGGCGATGCGCCGCGCCGTTGAAAGCCTCCCCATCGTGCCCGATGAACTGCTCATCGACGGTCGCCACGCGATTGAGGGTTGCGTCCTGCCACAGCGCACGCTCATCGATGGCGATGCCCTCGATGAGCGCATTGCCGCCGCCTCCATCCTTGCCAAGGTGGTGCGCGACAGGCTCATGTGTGAATATGATCGCCTCTATCCGGGCTACGGCTTCGCCCAGCACAAGGGCTACGCGACGCCGTTCCACCTGCGCCAGCTCCAGCGGCTCGGTCCCTCGCCCATCCATCGGCGCACCTTCGAACCCGTCGCCGCCCTGATCCAGCAACGCCTTTTCACGCCCGAATCGGGCGAGGTTGATCAGTCCTCGCCCTGCGCTTTGGTGAAGCCCTGTGCGCCATCGAACTCATTGAGCTTCTCGATGTGCATCCAGCGCAGGCGGCTGCCGATGCGCTGAACCAGCTCGAGAATCTGCGCGTCGGTGGCATCGCCTGCCGGGTCGCGCAACAGGAATCGGCACCGATAGTGATCCACCACATCGGTGATGGCGCCCGTGGGCGGGTACACCTTCGTGCCGCGATTGGAGACCATTTTGAGGTAGAAAGGCGATTCGGCGGCGAGCGTCTCCAGCAGTTGCCCCAGCGGTTCGGGCATCAGCTCGGTCTCTACGAACACATCCACGCCCACCACGCGCCGCTGATTCGGGCGAACGCTCGCAGGGTCGGGCGACACCTGCGGCAGCCGGATGGGGCGGTATTCGCGCACGAAGGTCGTGGATGGCTTCTTGCCCAGATTGGCGATAATCGCATCGGTGTACTCGGTGGTGGTGTTGCAGCGGTCGTAGCCGACCACATCGCCCGTGCGCACCTTGCCCTCTTCAAGGGTGTAGAGCAGGGCGTTCTCGATGGTCGCCGCCGCTTCGAACTCGCCCAAATAGCGCAGCATCATCACCGCCGACAGGATGACCGCCGTCGGGTTAATCACATTCTTGCCCGCGTATTTGGGCGCGGAGCCGTGAACCGCTTCGAAGATGGCGACCTCGTTGCCTATGTTGGCTGATGGCGCGAAGCCCAGCCCGCCAATCAGTGCGGAGGTCAAATCGCTCAAAATATCGCCGTTCATGTTGGTGGTCACTATCACTTCGAACTGCTCCGGGCGCTTGACCAGCTGGTGGGCGCAGTTGTCCACAATAATATGGTTCGCCTCAATATCGGGATATTCGGGCGCAATCTCTTCAAACACGCGCTTGAGCATGCCCTCGCTGAACTTCATGATGTTCGACTTGGTGGCGCAGTGAACTTTTGTGCGTCCTTCGGCGCGTGCCAGCTCGAAGGCAAATCGCACAATTTTTTCGCAGCCTTTGCGGGAGATGAGCTTGAGCGCCTGCGCCACGCCCGGCGTCTGCATATACTCGATCCCCGCGTAGAGGTCTTCCACATTTTCGCGCACCACCACCAGGTCGATGCCGCGTCCGCTGTAGGGTGTGGGCACATTGGGCATCTCGCGCACGGGGCGCACATTCGCGTAGGTTTCGAACAGCTTGCGCAGGGTAACATTCGCGCTCTTTTCGCCATAGCCGACAGGGGTCTCCAGCGGACCTTTGAGTACCACGCGCGTTTTGCGGATCGATTCGATGGTTTCGGGCGGCACGCCGCTTTCGAGACCCTTTTTGAACACGCTGGCGCCTGCCTCGCGCACTTCCCACTCGATGGGTGCGCCGACCGCTTCTAAGATTCGCAGCGCGGCGCCGATGCATTCGGGTCCAACGCCGTCGCCCGGAATGACCGTGATCAGCTTTTTGCCCGATTCGGTGATGTATGGCATGGTTGTTCTCCTCCGTCGGTGTGGAGTATACCTGCTGTACGGTTCACATGCGGCGGGCGCGGGCGAGGAGCGGGTCCTCAACGCCTGCCTCCTCGAAGCCTCTGGCACGCAGGCGGCAGGCGGGGCAAGTTCCGCATGGCGGGAACCGCCCCTCGTAGCAGGTGTGGGAGTACGCCAGCGCCTCCATCGCGCCCACCTCCAGCGCCAGACGCACGCTCTCCGCTTTCGTGAGATCCATCAGCGGGGTGTGGATGGTGATGTCCCACTCCATGCCGAGCCGAATGGCTTGCTCCAGAGCGTCGATGGTGGCGCGGCGGCAGTCGGGATAGCCCGAATAGTCGGTCTGACACATGCCGCCGACGAGGTGGTGGCACTCCAGCTGGTACGCCCACGCAGCAGCCAGCACCAGAAAGAGCAGATTGCGTCCGGGCACGAAGGTGTTGGGCAGGTTGCCGCGCCCGCCGGTCTCCTGAATGGGCATATCAGTGAGCAGGGCAGAGCCGCCCAGCTGCTCCAGCTCCGTTATGCGCAGAATGCGGTGCTGTGCCACGCCTGCCATCTGCGCGATCGTGCGGGCGGCGTCCAGCTCGATGCGGTGGCGCTGACCGTAGTCGAAGGTCAGCGCATAGATTTGGGCGAAGCGCTGCTTCGCCCAGTAGAGGCAGGTGGTGCTGTCCTGCCCGCCCGAAAGCAGAACGACCGCCGACGGTGCGATCAGTTCCATCCTCTCTGTGTTCAGCGCGGGTACTGGAGCAGGATGTCACGAATCTGCCCGATGATGCGCATCGCCTCCTCGTAGGGGCGTTGCCAGATGTTGCGCCCGAAGATGAGTCCGGTCGCACCCGCTTCCATCGACAGGCGCACCTTGTTCAGCACATCCTCGTCGTTGCCCTTTTCGCCGCCGGAGATAATCACGAAGGTGCCGGGCGCGGAGGCGATGACACGGCGGATGCGCTCCTCGTCGCTCTCTTCCAGCTCGTTGTACGGCTTGGGGTGCAGGGCGCGCTTTTCGGGTGGGGCGAGCTTCGGGAAGTTGATTTTGACCACATCGGCGCCCAGCTCAGCAGCCGCGCGTGCCGCATAGTCGACTGCCCACAGGCTATCGCGCCCGCCTTTCGCTTCCACCGCCTCGCCGCGCGGGTACGACCACACGATCAGCGGCATGCCGTACCGCTCCGCCGCCTCGCGCACCTCCATAAACTGGCGGAAGTCCTCATCCTGGCGCGGCGAGCCGACATAGAGCGTGTAGCCGACCGCATCGGCGCCGAGCCGAACCGCGTCCTCCACCCGCGAGTTCAGCGGCGACAGCGCCTGCGCGTCGGACGGAATCTCCGTCTTGCCGTTGAGCTTCAGGATCAGCGGGATACGCCCCGCGAACTTCGCGATGGTCTTCTCGGCGATGCCGTACTGGAACACGACCGCCGAAAAGCCGCCCTCAATCGCCAGCTGGCAGATGTATTCGGGGTCAGCCGACGGCGGATAGGGGAAAAAGTCGCGCGGTCCATGCTCCAGCCCCTGATCGTAGGGCAGTATCATCAGCGTGCCGTTCGCAGGTCCGAACTGATACATCATCCGATACAGGCGCGTGCGCTTGCCTGTGTTCAGATGCGCCATCTCATTCAGCGACAATCGCTTTACCGGGGTCGTCGTCACCATCACTCTCACCTCACAGAAGGGATTATACCCCAGAAGCCGCTTCAGTAGCAGGTATCATCTGGAATCGTCATGATTGAGCGCTACACCACGCCTGAGATGCAGGCGATCTGGAGCGAGGAGAACAAGTATCGCACCTGGCTGGAGGTGGAGGTGGCAGTCTGCGAGGGGCTGGCGCATTACGGCTACATCCCGCAGGAGGCGTCCCACGCCATCCGCGAGCGCGCCCGATTTGACCTCCAACGCATCGCTGAGCTGGAGCAGCTCACCCGCCACGATGTGATGGCGTTCGTGCTGAACCTCGCCGAGAATGTGGGCGAGGAAGGGCGCTGGATCCACTTCGGCATCACCTCCTACGATGTGGTGGACACCGCGCTTGCCCTGCGACTCAAGCAATCGCTGGAGGTGATTATCGAAGCGTGCGATGCTCTCATGCGCGAGATTGCACGGCTGGCAAAGGAGCATCTGCACACGCCGATGATCGGGCGCACGCACGGCGTCCACGCCGAACCCATCACCTTCGGCTTCAAACTGATGGGCTGGTACGCCGAGATGGCACGCCATCGCGAGCGGCTCCAGCGGGCGAAGGAAGAAATCAGTGTCGGCAAGATCGCAGGCGCGGTCGGCATCCACGCCCAGATCGACCCGCGCGTGGAGGAGTATGTGTGCGCAAAGCTCGGCTTGAAACCCGACCCCGCCGCCACGCAGATTGTGGCTCGCGACCGCCACGCGACACTGATGGCGAATCTGGCTGTGCTGGCTGCCTCGCTGGAGAAGTTCGCCACCGAGATTCGCAACCTCCAGCGCACCGAGATTCGCGAGGTGCAGGAGCCGTTCGCGCAGGGTCAAACTGGGTCGTCCGCCATGCCCCACAAGCGCAACCCGTGGAACTGCGAGACCATCAGCGGGCTATCCCGCATCGTGCGGGGCAACCTGCTCGCTGTGCTGGAGAGCGTCTGCACCTGGCACGAACGCGACCTGACCAACTCCAGCGTGGAGCGCATCGCCCTGCCCGACACCTGCACGCTCGTCCACTGGATTCTCACCAAGTTCACCAGCATCCTGCAGGGGCTGGTGGTGTTTCCTGACCAGATGCGTCGCAATCTGGAGCTGCTGCGCGGCTTGCCCTACAGCGAGCATGTGATGCTGGCGCTGATTCGCAAAGGGCTTGGGCGCGAGCATGCCTATCGGCTGGTGCAGCGCAACGCCGCGCGCGTGTGGGACGAAAACATCGCCTTTCTGGACGCCCTGCTGACCGATGCGGACATCCGCGCCGTGCTGACCGAAGCGGAGATTCGCGAGTGCCTGAACCTGGAGCATCACCTGCGCCACCTGCCAGCCACCGCCCAGCGCGTTGGGCTTGAGTAATCGAACCGATACTGTTGCGAAGCGTCTAATAGCAAGGAGGACGCTATGCAAAGCACGCTGCGGGAGCGACTGGCACACCTGTTGCGGCGAGCAGGGCTGGGCGCAAGCCAGACGGAACTGGAGCGCTACCTGCCGCTGGGCGTCGAGGGCACCATCGACGCATTACTGCGCTACGATCAGGAGCCAGAAGAGATTGACGACGCCGCGATTGTGAGCCTGCTGCAGGGCGATAATCCACGCCTGCAGCCGCCGATGGTCGTCGGCTGGTGGGTCTACCGCATGCTGGTGACGCGCCGCCCGCTACAGGAGCGCATGGCGCTCTTCTGGCACAACCATTTCGCCACCTCCGCCTCCAAAGTGAACGACGGACGACTGATGCTAATGCAGATTCAGCTCTTCCAGCGGCTGGGCGTGGGCAACTTCCAGACGCTGGTGCTGGAGGTGGCGCGCGACCCCGCAATGCTGGTGTGGCTGGACGGCTTTCGGAATGTGAAAGGCAAGCCGAACGAGAACTTCGCCCGCGAGCTGCTGGAGCTGTTCACGATGGGCATCGGCAACTACACCGAGCAGGACATCAAGGAGGCGGCACGCGCCTTCACGGGCTGGACCTTTAGCCGCGTAACGGGCGCGTTCGTGTTCAATCGCGCCCAGCACGATGAGGGCGAAAAGGTGTTTCTGGGCAAACGCGGCAACTTCAACGGCGACGACATCGTGCGAATCGCAGTTCAGCATCCCGCCACTGCCACCTTCATCGCCCGCAAGTTCTACCGCCACTTCATCAACGACATCGACCCGCCCGACGAGAAGGTGGTCGCGATGCTGGCACGGGTATTCACCGAATCAGGCTACGAGATCAAGGCGTTGTTGCGCCAGCTGCTGCTGTCTGCGCCGTTCTGGAGCGAGCGGGCTATCCGCCGGCGCATCAAAAGCCCCATAGAGTTCGTGATTGGCACTTTGCGGGCGGTGGGCATCGGCGAGCGACTGCGCGAGGTGAACCTGAGCGCGGCGGCGGGACAGCGCGTGCTGCTGGCGTTCCTGCGCCTGACAGGGCAGTGGATGCGCCGCATGGGGCAGGCGCCGCTCTATCCGCCCTCCGTCGCCGGCTGGGACTGGGGCACCGCATGGATCAGCTCCAGCACGATGCTGGAGCGCATGCGCTTCGCACAGGTGTTGACGGGACCCGCGGTCGGTGCAGGCGGGCGCGGGCGCAACCCACGCCCCGCGCTCACCACGCTCGCCACCCTCGTCGGTGAAACCGCGCCTGACAGCCTGGAGACCTTCGTCGACCGACTGGAACAGACGCTCGATGTGCGCCTGCAGAAGGAGACCCGTCGCAAGCTGATCGAATATCTCCAGTCCAGAGGTGGGCTGAACGCGCTCGCATCCCGCGACACCAGCATCATCAACGGTGCGCTGCAAATCATCTTTGCCAGCCCGGAGTACCAGCTGTGCTGATGACCAGCCGCTGTGGGCTATAATAACACCATGCGTGCGATTATGGCATCCGGGTTAGCACTGGCGTTGTGCCTGACCCTCTGGGCAGGCGAACGATATGAATACTGCAGTCGCGCTTATAGCTCCGCCCCGCTTACGGCGGAAACCTTTCCGATATGGGAACCCACCTCCCTGCTGCAGGACCCGAATCTGACCGATGTGCAACATTACGACCTCACGCTGGAGGTGCGCCCCAGCACGCAGGAGGTGATTGGCACCTGCGTCATGACCGTTGTGGTGAAGCAGCCCACGCTGAACGCATTTCGGTTCCGCCTGCGTGAGAACCTGCTCATCACAGGGGTTTGGCTCGACGGTCGCCCCATCAGCTTCACGCGTGAGGGCATCACCACCGTGCGGGCGGACTTCGACCGGCCGTATGCGATGAACGAGACCTTCCAGCTGCGCGTGGACTATCAGGGCACGCCCGTTTCGCGGGGGTTCGGCTCGTTCAACTTCACCACGCGCTCGTCAGGCGCGGTCATTGTGTGGACGCTGAGCGAGCCGTGGTACGCCTACACCTGGTGGCCCGCCAAAGACGAGAATACCGACAAAGCGACACTCACCTTCTCGATTATTGTGCCGTCGAGCATGGTGGTCGCGGCGAACGGCGTCCTGCAGGGCGTGGACAACCTGCCGAACAATCGCCTGCGCTATCGCTATCGGCATGACTATCCCATCACAGTCTATCTGGTGGCGTTCGCTGCCACCAACTACAACACATGGTCGCGCACCTTCACCTACAACGGCTCCACGATGCCCGTGGTGTTCTATATCTACCCTGAAAACGACACATCCAGCAATCGCGCGGCGTGGGAGCGCTGCATCCCGATGCTGGGCACCTTCAGCGACCTGTTCGGGCTGTATCCGTTCTTCAACGAGAAATACGGCATCTACCAGTTCCCATTTGGCGGTGGGATGGAGCATCAGACGATGACGGGGCAGGGCGGCTTTGGCGAATCGCTGACGGCGCACGAGCTGGCACACCAGTGGTGGGGCGATATGGTGACCTGCGCCACCTGGCACGACATCTGGCTCAACGAGGGCTTCGCCACCTACTGCGAAGCGCTCTGGGAGGAGTTCAAACCGGGCAGCAGCGGCTTCCCCGCGCTCAAAGCTGCGATGCAGGCTCGACGCCCATCCAGTGTCAACGGCAGCGTCTACCGTTACGATATCAGCGACATCAATCAAATCTTCGATTCCAACTTCAGCTATCGTAAAGGCGCGTGGGTGCTGCACCAGCTGCGCTGGGTGCTGGGCGACGCCCGCTTTTTTGACCTGCTGAGTCGCTACCGTCAGCGGTTCGAATACAACAGCGCGACCACCGAAGATTTCATCGCCGTCGCGGAGGAAGTGTACGGCGCGTCGATGCGCTGGTTCTTCGACCGCTGGGTGTACGGTGTGGGCGCACCGAGCTACCGCTGGGGCTGGAGCAGCACGCGCGTGAACAATAAAGACTATCTGTTGCTCTCCATCCGTCAGGTGCAGTCCAGCAGCTACGGTATCTACACGATGCCCATCGGCATCCGCGCCACGATTGGCAGCACGAATCGGGACCTGCGCACCTGGAACAGCGCCGCCACGCAGTACTATGTGCTGCCCGTGAACGGCACAGTGAGCGCGGTGCAGTTCGACCCCGACGAGTGGATTTTGAAGGTGGACGCGACGCAGGAGGCGTACCAGCCTGGCCCACCCGTGATTGTGGAGACGGAGCCGCCGATGGGCACGCTCAGTCAGTCGCCCGCGCAGTTCAAAATCTATTTCCAGACCGAGGTGCAGGCGAACGCCGCCGACTTCAGCCTGTCGGGCAACACGGTCGGCAACATCCCCCTGAGTTTCAGCTACGAAAGCGCGAATCGCCGTGCGGTGCTGACGCCAGCCGGCTCGCTCAAGCCCGATCTCTATATCCTGCGCGTGCGGGACACGGTGCGTTCGGCGAGTTCCGGTCTGGCGCTGGATGGCGAGACCTTTGAAAATCTGCCAACAGGTGATGGCATACCGGGCGGCGAAGCGGCGCTGCCGTTCCGACTGCTGGCAATCGGCGGTGATGTCGATGGCAGCGGCTGCGTGGACGACGGCGATCTGCTAAGAGTGCTGTTCGCCTTCGGCAGCACGGGCGCTCTCCCCGAAGACACCAACGGCGATAACACCGTGGACGACACCGACCTGCTAACCGTGCTGTTTAATTTCGGCAACGGTTGCTGATGGACTGAGGCAAACCATGCAGGCGGAAGCCCAGCGCATTCTGGAGGCGGTGCTGGACGCGATAGAGCGCTCGGAACCCATCACGCTCGATCAGGCGCAGCGGTTCGGCGGGCTGATCGGCGACTATCGCGTGCAGTTCGAAGGCGAGGATGACCTGCTGCACTGCGCGGTCGCGCGTCGGGACGGTCAACCCATCACGCTGGAAGAGGCGCATCGCGTGGTGGAGCCGTTCTTTGCACGGCTGCCCAAAGGCATCGTCTGGTGCAAGCCCGCCGACTACTCCGTTCATTACTATGTCGGGCATGACCACTTTCTGCTGTGCCATCGGCAGGCAGGGTACAATCTCCCTGACGATGGCACTCAACCCGACACGACTGAAGGCGAAACTGGACGCAATCTGTGAGCGGTTTCGCGGCGTGATGGGCTACAGCCTCTATCACACGCGCCATCAGCACCGCATCCATCGGCTGGGCGACGAGATTTTCCCTACCGCCAGCACCATCAAGACGGCAATCATGGCGAAAGCGTTCGAGGAGATCGACGCGGGACGGCTGAACTATAATGAGGCGATCCCGATTCAGCCCGACGATGTGCGCGATGGAGCGGGACTGCTCCAGTTCTATCGCGAGAAGCAGTCAGTGCCCGTCAAGATGCTGATCCATCTGATGATTACGGTGAGCGACAACACAGCGACGGCGATGCTCGCGCGGCGGCTGGGCACGGTGGAGGTGAACCGCTACCTGCAGCGGCTGGGGCTGAAGCACACGCGCCTGCTGATGCTGCACCCGCCCGATGACGAGGAACTGAAAGCGTTGCGCGACCGCTGGGGCATGGGCATGTGCACGCCCAACGAGATGGTGGAGCTGCTCGACGCGATTCGCACGGGACGCGCGGGCACACCCGCCGCATGTGAACGCATGCTGCGAATCCTCGCCCACCAGTATTATGACGACCTCATCGGAAGCAGTGTGCCCCCGTGGGTGGTGGCAGCCACCAAATCGGGCGCGATTAATCAGTCGCGTTCGGACACGGGGATTGTGTTCAGCCCGTCGGGCGTATATATTCTGGCGGTCTATACCAGGGAGGCGGAAGACACGCGCTGGACGCCGGATAACGAGGGCGAGGTGGCGATCCGCGCGATAGCCCGCGAGGTGTGGCGGTTCTATCATCCGCGCGAGAAGTGGCAGCCGCCCGCAGGCGCCGAACGCTACATGCCCGATTGAGAGGGGATCGCCTATGCGCTACGATCTGGATGGCACATCGGACAGCACAGGTGCGGAGAGCCAGCTCCAGCCTGCGACGGCGAGCGTCGGTTCATCAGCGGTACCGATGGATGCGCACGGGGCGTACAGGCGACGCATCGTGCGTGCCTTCGGCACACTGGCGGTGTTCGGCGTCGCCGCACTGCTGTTTGCCATCAACTTCCGCGTGGTGGTGGTGCAAGGGCACTCGATGGAGCCGACCTATCACGACGGTCAGCGCGTGCTGATGACCACCAACTACTGGCTTTTTGGACCCGTTCGCCGGGGCGATGTGGTGGTTATTCGGGTGCCGGGCGGCGCGCTGCTGATCAAGCGCGTCGTGGCGCTGGAGGGTGAGGAAATACCCCGCCAGTACTGGGGTCTCTGGGCGCTGATGAACGGCACGCGCGTGCCGAAGGGTTATATCTATGTGGTGGGCGATAATCTGGGGCAGTCGGACGATAGCCGTCAGCGGGGTCCATTCCCGCTGGCATGGGTGCAGGGCAAGGTGGTGGGCGGGTATCGGGAGGTGCCGTGAGCGAGTGGAATCGGTTGCAGGCGGAGTGGGCAGGGCGTCAGATGCAGTTTGTGCCGTCTGACAGGCTGCCAGAGGCGCCCGCACGCTATGTGGTGGTGCTGATTGCCGACGGGCGCGGGCGGTTCCTGCTGGCGAACATTGCGGGGCGCGGCTACTGCGCTCCGAGCGGGCATGTGGAACCGGGCGAATCGCCCGAAGATGCCGCGCGACGCGAAGCGTTTGAAGAAACAGGCGCGATTGTGGGCACGCTCGAACTGCTCGGCTACTATCGGCTCCAGCCATGCTCAGCGAGCGAGCGCGACGAGTGCGTCGCGCCTGTGTTCCTGACGCGGGCGGTGCGCATCGAACCGTTGCCCGGTGGCTCGGAATCGGACGGCATACGCTGGGCGACGCTCACCGAGATGCCCACGCTGTATTATCAGTGGTCACCCCTGCTAAAGGCGGTCTTTCGCTATGCGAGTGAGCGAATCGGGCAAGCGCATCCGCAACGGTCGGATTAGGCTTCCGCTCCAGCTTCCACGCTGGCTGGCGCTGACGGTCGGCTCGCAAGCCTGTGCGCTGGCGCTGGCGCCATGGCTAACTGGCGGTCTCTATATCGGTCCGCGTGCCGTCGCGCCAGAACAGGTGGTTAATGGACTGCTGTGGAGCGGCGATTTCCCGCTGATGGGCGCGTTTCTGGTGGGCGTCGCGGTGCTGATGGGGCTGCTTGCATGCGGCTGGAATGTGGCGATGTGGCGCCTGCCGGTGGGGCGCGTGCTGCTGCCGCTGCTGGGGCTGATACTCTGGCTCGCGCTCGCCAGCATCGTCAACGGCACGGGCTGGTACGGGCTGCGACGCCTTACCGAGTGGGGCACAGCGCTGATGCTGATGCTCACGATGGTCGCCGTCGTGCGGCGGGGCACGAGCGCGTGGACAATCCTGATCGCGCTGATTGCAACAGCGACGCTGATCAGCCTGCGTGCCTGTAGCGAATATCTACTCAATCGCTGGGTTGGGATCGCGAACTGGCGCGTGTTCGCCAGCTTTTTCAATCCGAACCTGCTGGCAGGCTATCTGGTGATGCTTGCGCCCATCACGCTGGGCGTGCTGCTGTGCCTGAGCCGTGGGGAGCAGACCCCTCTCCACTCCGGGGAGAGGGTCGGTGTGAGAGGTACTCCCCTCGCCCGCAGCGCGGGCGAGGGGCAGGGGGTGAGGGTCAACCTCCTCTGGCTCGCGCTGTTGACCGTTGCGCTGTGGCTGCAACTCAGTGCACTAACGCTGACAGGCTCGCGGCTGGGCGTGCTGGCGTTTGCAGGCGGGGCAGCCGCGTTTCTGGGGCTGGCGCTCGCCTGGCGACTGCTCACGCGCGACTTCCTGCTGCGACTGGGGCTGGTGGTGCTGCTGCTGTCAGCCGTGCTGTGGTTGAGCCAGCCCGCGGTGCAGCGATTGACCCCGCAGGCAGCGGCGCAGGATGTCCATTCCGGTTCGTTCCGCCTCGAAACATGGAAGGGCACGCTGCGGATGGCGCTGGCGAACCCGATTCTGGGCGTTGGACCGGGCGCGTTCGAGTGGCGCTATCCGCGCTACGCCAGTGTCGGCTTCACCCGACTGGCGCACAACAGCTATCTCGATTTGATGGCGGAGGCAGGGCTGCCCGCGTTGCTGTTGCTGGTCGCGATGGGGATTGGCTGGCTAACCCGCGCGCTCCAGCCTGAACTACCAGCCGAATCGGGGCTGCCGCACTCCAGAGGTTCTTTGGACCGCGGAAGCGGAGCTTCCGCACTCCATATGCAGCGGGCATCAATAACGGACTGGCGCCCGATCCGGCTGGGCGTGGTGGCGGGCGTGATCGCGGGCGCCCTGCACAACGGTGTCGATTCGGACATCACCTGCTTCGCGAATCTGCTGACGCTGATGGGGCTGCTCGCGCTGGGGTTGGCGTTAGCCATCGATGGCGTGTACACCGTGCCGTTAGGCGTGATTGAGCGGCGGGGCACCGCGCTGGTGCTAAGCGCCGCGCTCGGAATGAGCCTCGCCAGCATGGGGCTGGGCGAACTGTATGCGAACCAGGCACGCTACCACGCGCTCATCGGGCACGCGCCACAGGCTGCCGAACTGCTGAGCGTCGCCCGCTCGCTCGATTCGAACAACCCCGACTACCTCATGGATGCGGGCGAACTTTACTACATGCTGGGGCGACGCGAGACCGCCTTCACGCTGATGGAGCGCGCCGTTCAGCTCAAGCCCGCGCCCCGATTCTGGTACAAACTGGGATTGTACTATGAGCGTGAGGGCAATCGCACCCGCGCCCGCAACGCTTTCGAGCAGGTGCTGCAGATCGACCCAAACAATCTGCCCGCCCTGCTCAAACTGGCGCAGTACGAGACGCCCAATCCCAGCCAGCCGATTCTATCACCCGGCGCGCTGGAATACTATCAGCGCATCGTGGCGCTGGAGCGCAGTCCCTATGGGCGCGTGCGCGCCGTGCCTGAAATGGTGGAGACGGCGTACGGCTTCGCGCACCTCGCGCTGGCACAACATTACGAAGCGCAGGGTGCGCCCGCACGCGCCCGCGCCGAGTATGAAGCCGCGCTCGGGGTGTTCCGTGCCTATCGCGAGCTGACCTTACCCTTCAACCGCATGGGACGCGAGCTGGGACTGTACAACCCGGAGCGCGAACAGCAGATTCGGCTGGCGCACCTGCGCACGCTGGAGGGGTTGATTCGCCTGCTAATTGAGCAGGGCGAATCGAAACAGGCGGAGCCACTGCGTGCCGAATATGCGCAGTTGCAGGGTGGGGAGTAGCGATGTACGCTGCCACGCTGATTGTGATTGAGGACTGGTTGCGGGCACTAAAGCTGCCAGTGGTGTTGCTTCAGCCGCGCGGGGTGGATGCACACGAGGTGATGCTGACCGTGCGGATGGTTCGCGCGGCGGCGCGGTCGCGCCGAATCGTGGCGATTGGCGCCATCGAGAGCTATCTACCGACGCTCCAGCGGGCGCTGGGCGCGCGCTGCCCGCCCGTGATGCGCCTGATAAAGCATCTGCAGCCGCCGCCTGATGACCTACACATCTGGCTCGATCTGCGCTCCGCGCGGGAATGCTGTGCATGGCTCATGCACTGGGCGGAGCAGGATGGACTGACAAACCGCGCGGTGCGTCAAGCGTGGCGGCGGGTGCAACTGCTCTTCCGCCAGCTGGAGCATCAGCGCGACCAGCTGCGGAGCCGCCTGCAGGGCAAATATTATCTGGCGCTGCACGACGCCTATCGCCCGCTGACCCGCTCGCTGGGGCTGCGTTCGCTGGGCAGTCTGCAGCCCGACGAGGAGCATCCGCCCAGCCTGCTGCGCCTGCGCCAGCTGATGGAGCGAGCGCGGCGCGTGCCGTTAGCCGGCGTGTTGAGCGCGAGTCCAGCCCCCCTTGCGGAAGCGGTCGCCCGTCAGCTCGGTGTGCCGCTGATCCTCGCCGACACACTCGAACAGCCGCTCCCGGTGGCAGGCGGGCAGAGCGCGCATGACTACTTCCAGCGGTACGCCGATCTGCTCACAGCATTGCAGTCGCTCGCACGATAGCGCCGTTCTGGCGCGTGAGGAACTGCACTTCGCGGACGCCGTTGCGCAACAGATGCTCGCGGGCAGCCTCCAGCCCAAAGCCGACCTGTTCCGGGCGGTGGCTGTCGTCGCTGAAGCAGAACGGGATGCCCATCGCGGCGGCGGTCTGCACAATCCAGTCGGCGGGATAGGGAGCGCCCAGCCCCTTGCGGATGCCCGCCGTGTTCACCTCCAGCAGCGAGCCAGCGGCCTGGACGGCTTCCAGCGCGTTGAGGGCAGCGTTGCGCACGCGGGGCGTCTCCGCCGCCTGCGCCTCGCCCACCCGATGCGCCAACAAGCGCACCAGATCGAAGTGCGCCACCACCTCCGGGCGCACCGCCTGAACCATCTCCGCCATCGCGCGGTAATACTCCACCGCCAGGTTCTCCACGCCGCCACACTCGATAATCGCGCGGCGTGTGTCGGGTTCGTCGGGGTCGCTGTCGATGCCGCCGTCACGAATGAAATGCACCGAGCCGACGATGTAATCGAACGCATAGTCGCGGCGATAGCGCTCCACCAGCTGCATCCAGCGATCGGGCGGCACCACTTCGATCTCGAAGCCGCACAGCACCACGAGTCGCCCCTCAAACTCGTGCGCGAGTTCGCGTATGGCGACCGCATAGCGCTCGAAGAGCGTTTCGAGCGTCTGCACCGTCCAGCCCTTTTCGCGCTCGGTGGTGTAGAGGTAGCGCGGCTCAACGCGCGGCATATGCTCGCTCACGCCGAAGACGGCATAGCCCGCGCGCTCCGCCGCCTCCAGAATCGAACGCAGGGAGCCTTCTGCATGCTTGCAGAACTCCCCGCTGTGCCCGCCATGTAAAGAGACGCGCCAGCTCATCACCGTAGCATGGGCATCCTGCCCATAGTAAGCCCATCGATTATACCTTCAGAGAGAGGGTACAATAGAGTTGCTGTGGGCGAGGCGCGGGAGGAGTGCGGGCTGTTCGGCATCTACGCTCCGGGCAGGGACGCGGCACGGCTGACCTACTTCGGGCTGTTCGCGCTCCAGCATCGCGGGCAGGAGAGCGCGGGCATCGCCGTCTCCGACGGCAGAACCGTGCGCATGTATAAAGATTTAGGGCTGGTCGCGCGCGTGTTCAGTGAGCCGATTCTGGACAGCCTGCGCGGGCATATTGCCGTCGGGCACACCCGCTACTCCACCACCGGCTCATCCACCATTCGCAATGTGCAGCCGCTAGCGTGCCCCACCTCCGACGGCAACATCGCGATTGCGCACAACGGCAATCTGGTGAACGCGCATCATTTACGAGCCGCGCTGGAGCGCGAGGGCGAGATATTTGAGACCACCAACGACTCAGAGGTGATTCTGCGCCTGATTGCCCGCGCCTATCGGGGCGATATTGTGGCGGCGATACGGGATGCGATGCGTCAGGTGCGCGGCGCCTACTCGCTGGCGATTCTGACCCCCACGCAGCTGATTGGGGTGCGCGACCCGTTCGGCGTGCGCCCGCTCTGTCTGGGACGGCTGGGTGAGGCATGGGTGCTGGCGTCGGAGACCTGCGCCCTGCACCCGATTGGCGCCCAGTTCCTGCGCGAGGTGCAACCAGGCGAGATTGTGCTGATCGATGAGCAGGGTGTCCGCTCCTTCAGAGGGTTGCCCTGCCAGCGCGAGGCGCTCTGCATGTTCGAACTCATCTACTTCGCGCGACCCGATAGCCACCTGTATGACCAGCTGCTCTATGAAGTGCGTCGGCGCATGGGTATCGAGCTGGCACGGGAGCATCCCGCCGACGCCGAGCTGGTGATTCCTGTGCCCGATTCGGGCGTGCCGGCGGCGGTGGGCTACGCCCAGCAGTCGGGCATCCCGTACGGCGAGGGGCTGATCAAGAACCGTTATGCGCCGCGCACCTTCATTCAGCCCGACCAGCGCACACGGGAGATCAGCGTGCGCCTAAAGCTCACCCCCCTGCGCGAGGTGATTGCGGGCAAGCGGCTGGTGGTGGTGGACGACTCGATTGTGCGAGGCACGACCACGCGCCAGATTGTGCGACTGCTGTTTGAGGCGGGCGCGCGCGAGGTGCACCTGCGCATCACCGCGCCGCCCATTCGCTTTCCCTGCCATTACGGCATCGATATGGCGACCCAGCGCGAGCTGGTCGCCGCCCACCACACGGTGGAGGATGTGCGCCAGCAGGTGGGCGCAACCACCCTGGGGTACCTGAGCATCGAGGGACTATTGCGTGCCAGCGGTCAGCCGCGCGAGCGGTTCTGCCTCGCCTGCTTCAACGGCGATTACCCCATCCCCATCCCCGACGATGTGGAACTGGATAAGTACCTGTTCGAACAGACCGCCGCCGTCCCATAAAAGTAAAGGGGAGGTCCCCCCTTACCTGCAGGAGGAACCTCCCCCGCCAGCGGTGCTGAAGAAAGCCGACTATCGCAGTGCCCTCACGCACTTTGTGCCCTGCTGATCCTGCACCGGGATACCCCACAGGTCGCGCGAGCCTGCAATATAGGGTGAAGATTGACAGGTCTTCACCTGAGCGTTGCATCTGCCTGCCGAGTTATCCCAGCTGCGGTTGTAGGGCGGCGACTGCACACACCACAGAGTAAAGGTCTTATTGTCGATATTAATGCACTGGACATCGGCTTTCTTCACCTTCAGCGACTTCGCGTGCCCATCAGCGTACCCCACCGTGACCGTCTCGTTATGACGCCCTTCGATGGGCGAGTTAAACAGGTCGCACTGTCCGCTGCCACCCTGAACGGTCAGGTGACCATCCTGGAAAGCGGCGGTCTCGACAGGGAACTCCAGTTCCGCCATTTTGATGGGGTGTTGATTGCGGGCGCCAGTAATGTCGTTGTTCGGACCATCCTCGAACAGGGCGAAATTGGCGACATAGCTGAAGTAGCGGAACCGGGAGCAATCGGGGATGTTAAGCAGCCGCATCCAGAAGCCATCGAGGTCCATCGCTCTGCGCGCCGATGGGCACTCATAGAGGGCGTCGTTCTTGACATAGGGCTGAATTGCGGCTATCATGGTGAAGGCGCACTCCTGATTGCCCACCCGCGAGCGATAGACGCTCATGGGGAAGGTCTCGTCGTAATCCTGAATGTACTGGTAGACCGCCAGAGCGAACTGCTTCATGTTGTTGACGCAGTGGGTCTGGCGCGCTTTCTCGCGCGCTTGTGCGAACACCGGGAACAGGATCGCCGCCAGAATGGCGATGATCGCGATAACGACCAGCAACTCGATCAAAGTGAACCCATGACGCTTCATTGCTCTGCGACCTCCTCGCTTACAAGATTCTACCCATTGGTCGAGATTCCTGCCGGTTTGGATTCCCAGTTTGCCCATCATCCTGACATTCTCCCCACGGAGAGGGAGAGAGTTTAGCCCCTCTCCCCCAGTGGGGGAGAGGGTACGGGTGAGGGGGCTTCAGCAGCTGTTGCCGAAGTTAAACAGCACAATCAGCAGGTCGGCGTCGTCCACCGTGCCGTCGCGGTTGATGTCCTCCGCAAGCCCGGAGCCGCTCTGCCCAAAGGCGAACAGCACAGCCAGCAGGTCGGCATCGTCCACCACGCAGTCGCCGTTCACATCACCCTGGCTGGACAATCCACCGCTGTAGGCGTTGATCTGCAGGTCATAGGCGCGCGCGCAGGCGGGCACAGGTCCAGAATCACAGGTTCCGCCCAGCATCGCACGCCCGTTGAAGCCCATGTAGTTCGCATCCGCGCCGCCAAACGGCGCCAGCGACAGATCCACCCCACAACCGAAGCAGTTATAGGGGTCAGGAGCGCAGCTGCCCTCGGTTATCTCCAGCTGGAACTGACCATAAATCTCGTCCATCTGGAAAATATAGTCTGTGCCCGAAATAGTGATGACGGTGCAGTGTGGGGGGCTAAAAGTGCGCTGCGTTGTCCAGCGAACCTGATTGGACGACAGCACCTGCGCAATCCAGGTGACCGTCTCAGTGGATTGGATCGAGTTCACCATCTGGTTAATGGTGAGCTGAAAGTCCAGGGCGATGCCGTCGTTATTCAGGTCGGCAAAGGTGATGCAGAGCGGTTGCTGATCCCCGATACCGCCTTCAAACGCCGGGATGTCGCATGCCACGCCGAGCCGGATGTAATAGGGCGAGTCGTTGAGCCGGAAGGACATTTTGCCCGTTAGCTCCAGTTTGTCCACAGGCGTTTGCGCAATAGCAACGCCAAGCAGCGCCGTTGCGACGCTGATGATCCCAAGCCACTTCGCCTTTCGTGCCATGCTTGTCTACCTCCGTCGGAAAGATACTCTATTATAGCACATTTCGCGCGATTGTCAAGGAGTCAGGGGGGTTTCAGCGCACCATCGTGCCGATTCCCGCGTCGGTGAACACTTCGATAAGCAGGGCGTGGGGTATTCGTCCGTCCAGGATGTGAGCGCGGGGCACGCCGCCCTCCAGCGCGACGAGGCACGCCTGCAGTTTGGGGATCATCCCACCGCTGATGCGTCCCGCTTCCAGCATGCGCTGTACCTGCTCGCGGCTCAGCTCCGAGATCAGCGAATCGGGGTTCTCGGGGTCGCTTAAGACGCCGGGCACATCGGTGAGCAGCAGCAGCTTCGTGGCGCCGAGCGCGGCTGCCAGCACGCCCGCCACATGGTCGGCGTTCAGGTTGTAGCTCGCGCCGTCGCGCCCGACCCCTATCGGGCTGACCACCGGGATGTAGCCCGCTTGCAGCAGCGCGTGCAGCACAGCGGGGTTCACCTGCTCCACCTCGCCCACGAAGCCCAGATCCGGCTCGCCTTCCAGCTTGTGCGCCATCAGCAGGTTGCCATCCTTGCCGGAGACGCCCACTGCCTGCCCGCCCTGCTGATGGATCGCCGCCACCAGTCGCCGATTGGTCTTGCCCGTCAGCACCATCTCCACAATCTCCATCGTCTCGGCGTCGGTCACGCGCAGTCCCTGCACAAAGGTCGGCTGCTTGCCCAGCCGCTTCATCGCCTCGGAGACTTCGGGACCGCCCCCATGCACCACCACGGGCTGGATGCCCACGCAGTGCATCAGCACCACATCCTGCATCACCGACTGGGCGAGCTGGTCGTCCACCATCGCCGCGCCGCCGTACTTAATGACGAAGATGGCGCCGCGCCACTTCTGAATGTAAGGCAGTGCCTGAATGAGGGTCTCTGCCTGCCACCGTGCGCTTTCAGGTATGCTCATACGGGCAAGAGTGTACCCGATGGCGGCGATTAATCCCTTTTCGGTGCGCCAGATCCGCGCCTGGCTGACAGAGTACGGCGTCCGCCCTTCTAAAGGGTGGGGTCAGAACTTTCTGACCGATCGGCGTGTGGCGGCGCGTGTGGTGGAGGCGGCGCGGCTGGAGCCGACCGACGCCGTGCTGGAGGTGGGCGCGGGGCTGGGCGCACTCACCTTCATGCTGGCGGAGCGCGCCCGCCGCGTGATTGCCGTCGAGGTGGACGCCCGACTCGTGGCAATCCTGGACAACCTCATCAACCAGCAGGGTCTGACCAACATCACCCTGATTCAGGCGAATGTGTTGAGCCTGCCCGTGCCGGAGCTGTTGCGGGGCGAGGAGACGGCGAAAGTGGTGGCAAACATCCCCTACGCCATCACCTCGCCGCTGCTGGAGCATCTGCTCTCCGCCAAAGCTTATCTGCCGCTGCTGGTGCTGACGGTGCAGAAGGAGGTGGCGGAGCGGCTGGTCGCCCAGCCCGGTGGCTCGGCGTATGGCGCGCTGTCGCTGTTCGCACAGTACCATGCGGAGGTGGAGTATCTGGGTCGCGTGCCCGCGAGCGCGTTCTATCCGCAGCCGGAGGTGGACTCCGCGATTGTGCGCCTCACTCCTGTGCCCGACCGCCTGCCGCCCGTTGAGCAGCGCTGGTTTTTCAGGCTGGTGCGAGCAGGGTTCGGCAAACGGCGCAAGACCCTGCGCAACGCGCTCGCCACCCTGTTCGATGACGCCGACCGTGCTGCCGCGCTTCTGCGTCGGGCGGGCATTCCCGTCTCTGCCCGCGCCGAAGAACTCCGCCTGCAGGACTGGATGCGCCTCGCCGAAGAGACCGCGCGCACGCTGAAAGCCACCTAATGGAACCCGCAACCCTGCTCGTTCGTTCTCTCCCGCACAGGAGGAAACGATGCGCTACACAAGGCTGATTATCGGAGCTATGGCGATTGTGCTGGCAGGCATTCTGGCGATTGTGGTTGCCCAGATGAAGGATATGCGCTCGCCAGCGGTCAAACGAGCGGTGTCAACCGTCGCCGCCGAAAAGAAGCGAGCGATCCAGAAGGGAACTTACAACTGCTGCCTGAAGCATCCGTGCGATCAGTGCATGATTGCGATGGGTGCCTGCCCCTGTGGCGATAATGCCGAGCAGGGCAAGCCAGTCTGCCACGAGTGCAAAGGCGGCTGGGTAGCAGGTGATGGTGGCATCACCGGCTTGAAGCCCGAAGATATTCAAGTGATGCCGCGTGGCAAGTAAAACTTCTGCCTCCTGCCCAACCACCCGTCAGCAAGGGGATGGGGGGCTGAAAGATGCCCCCCTCTCCCGCTGGCGCTTAACAGAATCCTCTACAAGTGTCGGGGATCAATCGGCTTCGGCTTCCGTTGTGGCGAAGTCCTCGTAGAGGGGCAGGAACTCGCGCCACGCTTCCCGCGAGATTGCCTTCACATACTGGGTGAGGCTCAGGTAGGGCACGAAGTTCGGGCGGCGCGGCTTGCGAATCAGTTTCATGCCCGCCTGATGCGGCGTGCGGTCGCCCTTGAGATGGTTGCACCGGCGGCAGCAGGCGACCAGGTTCTCCCATGTATCGCCGCCCCCCAGACGGCGCGGGATCACATGGTCCACCGTCAAATCGCGCGAGACATGACCGCAATACTGACAGGTGTAGCGGTCGCGCGCCAGGATGGCGCGGCGGCTGATGCGCACCTGCGGCAGCGGACGCTTAATCAGGTAGCGCAGGCGCACCACCGACGGCGCCTCGAAACCGCCGTTGACCGTGCGGATGAGGTGCCCGTTTGTGCGCACCACCTCCGCCTTGCCCGCCAGCACCATATTCACCGCGCGGCGCATCGAGCAAAGGTTCAACGGCTCAAAGTTCTGATTCAGCACCAGTACCTCACCCATCTGCTGGCGACCTCCTGCTAATAAAAACGGGGAGCCGCACGCCAGCACAGGCGCAGGCTCCCCCGGTATGGCGGCAGCAGCCGCTTGCGGTACCGGCTGCGCATGCCAAACCAGGAGCCTGTGCTCCAGCGTGTCGAACCAAAACGAACCGTATAGGCTTCCCGCATCACACCCTATTATACCCCACTTTCGGCAAAAGTCAAGGGGTTCGGGGGAGTGAAGGGCTAACAGCCGCCTCCAAAGTTGAATAACACGGTCAGCAAATCGGCGTCGTCCACGATGCCGTCGTCGTTGAGGTCGGCAGTAGGGTCGCTGCTGCCAAACGCGAACAGCACCGCGAGCAGGTCACTATCGTCCACGCAGCCGTTGCCATCGACATCACCCTCCTGATCGGATCGGGCGACCGCCGCGATGGAGAGATTGTCATAGAACGCCGAGTCGTTCGAGTCGCTGCCGAAGTTGAAGTGCCACACATCGGCGTCGCCAAAAACGGCGCCCGCAGCGTTGTGAATACGCCCACTACCCACCAGCTGACCGTTCACGAACGCCTGGAAGTTGCCCGTGTTGTAGTTGATCACAAGGCGGTATCGGTTCCAGCGATCGCGCGGCACAAAAACCCCCGTCCGATACAGTTCCTCCGCAACGCCGTTGGCATAGCGGATCAGCACCACTTCACTGTTGGGATCCACGAAGAGGGCGCACACACGCTCAACAATCCCCGAATAGACATCGATGCCATACTGCCCCTGTCGGCTGCTGGCAGTGAGATACATGTCCCAGCGAACGACGATAATCTTATTGGGGTTGGTACTGGTGTTGTAGTTGATCGGTTTCCACCACCAGCTGTTGGCGCCGCCGCTCACAGGGGTAATCTTGAGCGACTGCAGACCGGAGAAGGCGCGTTCGGTGCTGATTTGCCCAAGATTCGGCACGCCGATATGGTACTCATCCCAGCCGTCCTGACTCAAAATATCGCCGGGCACGAAGGGCGGGTTCTCAAAGCCCGTCTGATACAGCACCTGCGCCTGCAGGCAGGCGAGGCTCACGGTCAATGCCAGACTCCAGAGTGCCTTTGTTCGCATACGGTTCGCCTCCGTTTCGTGTCGATTCGACCGACGGTCGCTCCAGCAGGTTTCAGCTCTATTATAGCCGATTTGGTGGGGGAGATGAGGCTTGTGATTTTACGGGTTTTTGATGGGTTGCCAGCCGATGAGCGTTTCGAGGCGCTGGATGAGGGTGGGCAGAGGTAAGCCGACCACATTGAAGTAGTCACCCTGCACACGCTCCACCAGCAGCGCGCCGTACTCCTGAATGCCGTATGCGCCCGCTTTATCGAACGGCTCGCCCGTGCCGATGTACCATTCGATCCATTCAGCGGTGAGGGTTCGGAAGGTGACGCGCGTGCGCGGGGCGTCGAGGGTGAGGCGTGTGGTACGCCCCTGCTGACGCAGGAGCAGGCAGAGCGCGGTGATGACGGTGTGGGTGCGTCCGGAGAGCAGGCGCAGCATCTGGCGCGCTTCGTCGGCGGTTTGCGGCTTACCCAGCACCTGCTGGTCCAGCACCACCAGCGTGTCGGCGGCGATGATGAGCGCGTCGGTGTAGGCAGGGGCGACCGCTTCGGCTTTGGCGCGAGCCAGCCGCTTCGCCAATCGCGCGGGGCGCGTTGTAATAGAGGGCAGCCGCTCCTCAATGCGGGCAGGATGGATTTCGAACGGCTGCCCCAGCAAGCGCAACAGAGCCTGCCGCCGCGGCGACTCAGAAGCCAGCACCCACTGCACGGCGACCCCTACAGGATTTCCGCTGCCGTGATGATGCTCTGCGCAATCTCCTTCATCGTCTTATTCTGATTGCGTGCCATAAAGTGGATGCGTCGGAACGCCTCCGATTCGCTCAATCCCAGCCGATCCATCAGGATGCCTTTGGCGCGCTCGATCAACTTGCGCGTTTCGAGCGCCTCTTTGAGTTCCTGCACCTCCTTATCTTTGCTCTGCATCTCGCGGAATCGGGTGAGCGTGACATTGATGGCGGGCGCCAGCTCCTGCTTGCGGAACGGTTTGAGCAGATAGGCATAGGCGCCGGCAGCAGTCGCCTGGTTGACCAGTTCCTCTTCCGCATAGGCGGTCAGGAACACAATCGCGCACGGATGCTGCTGCACGATCTGGCGCGCTGCCTCGATGCCGTCCATAATCGGCATGCGGATATCCATCACCACCACATCGGGCAGGGTTTGCTGGGCGACCCGTACGGCATCCTCACCCGTTTCGGCTTCGCCCACCACTTCATAGCCCAGCTGCTCCAGCTGGGTCTTGACCATCAACCGTGTCAGCTCTTCATCCTCTGCGATTAACACTCGGACAGGGGATTTATATGGTTCCATCGTTCTCCCTCCTGCTTCAGGTTCGCTCCGCTCGGCGTGCGATGTAGGCGCGTGCCATCTCCAGTTTACCGGCGGTGGTGTAGCACGGGTCGGCGGGGGTGAGAGGTAGTTTGACAGGTTCGCCCGTGAACGCCGACTGGTAGATGGCGCTGATCAGCTCCAGCGAGAGGCGTCCCTCCTCGCCGCTCACGGGTGGCTGGGTGCCCTCTCGCACGCATCGCACGAAGTCATGAATCTGTGCCGCGTGCCCCGGGTAGGCGGGTTCTTCGATTTCGCGGCACGCTTCCGCTATGGCGGTCAATTGCGCTTCGTCCCGTGAATGGGGACGGAACGGAAACATCTGGATACTGCCCTGCGTGCCCAGAATCAGGATGCGACTCACATCCATCTCCAGCTCGGCGGCGGTGGAGGCGCAGAAGCTGGCATAGCGGGCAGGGCGCTCCCAGTACAGGCTTGCCATGCACCAGTCTTCCACTTCGATGTCGTGGGCGACGGTGTCGATGGTCGCCTGCACGCTGTTGGGCAGCCCCAGCAGATGCACCAGCATATCGACATGGTGCGAGGCTTGATTGATGACGGCGCCGCCCCCTTCGGTTGACCAGCGTCCGCGCCAGCTCACTTCGTAGTAGACGGGTCGCCGCCACCAGAGGCAGCTGACCTCCGCATAGAACGGATTGCCAATCAGCCCGCGTTCCAGCACCAGCCTGGCGCGGCGCGTGTCCGCCTCATAACGCAGCTGGAAGATGGCGCTGAGCAGGCGTCGGGTGCGCCGCGCAGTGGCAATCATTGTGTCGGCTTCATCGAGGCTGACCGCCATCGGCTTCTCCACCAGCACATGCTTGCCCGCCTCCATCGCGGCAATTGCTATCGGCGCGTGCAGGTGGTGCGGTGTGCAAATACTCACAATCTGAATCTCGTCGTTGCGCAGCAGGTCCTCCGCTTCGGTCGTCCAGAGCGGCACCTGATAGCGCATCGCCAGCGCCCGCGCCCGATCCTCGTCAATATCGGCAACGCCCACTATCTGCACCTCGGGCGCCAGTTGCGCATAGGCTTTGGCATGGGCGCTGGCTATACCGCCCGCCCCGATAATCCCGACACCAATCTGTTCCATCCTGCGTGCCTGCGCAGCAAGCCCGCCGGCACAGGCTTGCCACTCCACTTTATTTTACCCACCTGCTGACCGCGAATGCAAGAGGAAAGACCCTTGCTGGTACGACAACTCGTCAGACAACCCGAACAATCCGAGCAACCCGCCACGCGAGGTGCGCTACGGCGAACGCACCTACGACGAAATGTTCTACATCTTCCTCGCCATCCACGACCCACAGGCGAAAGGCTCCTATCTCATCCCCGCCTTACTTTAGAGCGATGCATCCCTCTCCCCCAGTGGGGGAGAGGGTTTTTTTTTCCGCTGACTCGAGCTCGGCTGGAGAGAGGAGGGCAGGGTGCGATTATGTGCGACGGCGCAGGCGCATCAGCCCGACCAGCCCGACGCCCAGCGCCAGCAGGCTCGCCGGCTCCGGCACCACCTCGTAGATGTCGAGACGGTCACCAAAAGCAGCCGCCCCTGTGCCGCCCTTCACCACAAAGATGAACATCCGTCCATCCGCGGTCTTACCCCAGCTGGCGTTCAGCAGGGTGTTATCGAAGGCGACCTCGGTGAAGTCTGTACCGAAGTCCTCGTCATCGGTGGTGTCCTCCAGTCCGGTCAGCTCACCAACAACGGTTCCATCAGGCTGAATAATGAACACCTTGTTCTGCCCCGACACGCGCTGGTTATACAGCACATAATCGGGAAAGCCGCTGTAGAACTCGGTGGAGATGGGGATATAGGCGACAAACGCCTGTGCCAGCGAGCCCTCGCTCCAGGTGGCGAGATCAACAGGGGCGTTGAAAGTGGTATCGTTCACACGGGTCGCCTTTGAGACCCGACCCTGCGTGCGGATGTAGAGGTCGCCGTTCGGGGCGAAAGCGTAATCGCGGGTGGATGTCTGACCGCCAACAGGGCTGGAGTTGCCCGCGTTGGAGCCGTCGATCAGGCTGAAGCGGCGCACGATGGTGGAGCCGAACACACCCACTGCCAGTGTTGCACCTCCACCAGCGCCAGGATCGATATCGATGGTGTCGTAGCGGGAAACACCTGCGTCAGTCAGGGAAAGGTTGCCATCGCCGGACCAGCTGGTGTCCAGATTGCCGCTGAGGTCGTACCGGCGGATACCCGTGTTGGCCGCGTTTGAATCGCCCAGCCCTGCGCCCCAGTAGAGCCAGCCGTTGTGATACACAATCCGTGTATCGCGGGAGCCGCCCGCCTGCGTTAAATCGACGCGCCAGTCAAAAGTTGTCCAGTCACCACTGGGTGTGCCCAGCAGGCTGCTCAAGCTTCCCAGCCGCACCAGCGAGACGGTCTGCGTGCCGCTACTGCTATGCCAGGTGCTGACATAGACACTTGTGCCATCGAACACCACATCACCCGCCGCTTGACCGCTGGGGAAAAGCGGCACAAGATTGAAGCTGCGATGATGCACCAGTTGCTGCGCGCTGGCGATGGCAAACGCTCCCACCAGCAGCAACGCGATTGCCATGCGATTGCTCATCATACAGGCTCCCTTCATATCGGTCGAACCTCCTCGTCGTTAGAGTGGGGGAATCGCCCTGCAGGGCGTCCCATCTATTATTGACTCGAAAGCCGTCCAAAAGCGGACAGGGGCGCCCCGCAAAAATACGGGATTTTGGGCAAAAACCACGCGATTATGGGGTTATTCGCTCCAGCCCGTCCATGTAGGGGCGGAGGGCAAGGGGGATTAGCACGCTGCCGTCTGCCTGCTGGTAGTTCTCTAACAGCGCCGCCATCAGGCGGGCGGTCGCCACGCCCGAAGCGTTCAGCGTATGCACATATTCGGGCTTCGCGGTCGGCTCCCGACGGAACCGAATGTTCGCCCGCCGCGCCTGAAAATCCTCAAAGTTGCTGCACGACGACACCTCCAGCCACTGCTGGACACCAGGCGACCAGACCTCTAAATCGTAGCATTTGGCGGCGGCGAAGCCCAGATCGCCCGTGCAGAGGAGCATAATGCGATAGGGTAGCTCCAGCCGTTGCAGCACCGTCTCGGCATCGCGCAGCAGGCGCTCATGCTCGACATAAGAGGTTTCAGGCGTGGTGAATTTAACCAGCTCCACCTTATTGAACTGATGCACGCGCAGCAGTCCGCGCGTGAGGCGTCCCGCCGCGCCTGCCTCGCGCCGAAAGCAGGGTGAATAGGCAACCAGATTGATGGGCAGCTGCTCCGCGCTCAGAATCTCGTCGCGATAGAGGTTCGTCACGGGCACTTCGGCGGTCGGGATCAGATAGAGCGGGTCATCGGCACAGCGATACATCTCCTCGGCGAACTTGGGCAGTTGCCCCGTGCCCTGCATCACTTCGGGGCGCACCAGAAAGGGTGGGAAAACCTCCGTGTAGCCATGCTCGCGCGTGTGCAGGTCAAGCATGAAGTTGATAAGGGCGCGTTCGAGGCGGGCGCCCAGCCCCGTGTAGACATGAAAGCCGCTGCCGCTGATTCTGGCGCCGCGCTCGAAGTCGATTAGCCCCAGTCGCTCGGCGATTTCCCAGTGCGGGCACGGTTCGAACTCCATCGGGTGCGGCGCCCCGCCGCGTCGCACCTCCACATTGTGGCTTGCATCCGCGCCGATGGGCGTGGTCTCGTGCGGAATGTTGGGGAACATCAGCAGCATCTGCTCGCGCTGGTCCTCCAACTCGCGCCGCTGCTGCTCCAGATGTTTGATCTGCTCGCCCAGCTCGCGCATCTGGGCAATCAACCCGCTCACATCCTGCCCCGCCTTTTTGAGCTGGGGAATCTCGCGCGATACGCGGTTCTGCTCGGCAGTGAGCGTCTCCACCTGCGTGGTCAGCTCGCGCCAGCGTGTATCGACGGCAAGCCATTCATCCACCATCGATGGCTCGTAGCCGCGCTGACGCAGAGCCTCGCGCACCCGCTCTGGTTCGCTCCGAATCAGACGATAGTCAATCATGGCACATCGTATTGTACCAGAACGCCGGGGGTCAAAAATCGGCTATAATAGAGGTGGGTGAACCCTTATGGCGCTGAGCGAGGCGATTGAGAAGCGGGAATGGACGCTGGAGGAGTGGCTCAAAGCCGAGCTGGAGCCACGCTTCGAGTTCGAAGAGGGGAGGCTTGTGCCGATGGCATCACCAACACGCCAGCATCAGCGGATTGTGGGCAGGCTGTTCACTCAGATGGAGCGCTGGGCAAACCAGACCGGGAGCGGATCGATTGAGATGGAGCTGGATGTCGCTTTGCCGACGGGGGTAGGCTTCATTCCTGACCTGATGTTTATTCGGCGCGAGCGCGAAAGCGAACTCTACACGCCTAACGGCAAAATCAGAGGCGTGCCCGACCTGATAGTGGAAGTGGTTTCGCCCAGCACGCGCACGCGGGATACCGTGCGCAAACTGCGCGCCTATCAGGCTGCAGGTGTGCCATGGTACTGGCTGATAGACAGCGAAACGCTCGTGGCGCAGGAACTCAAGCTCACCCCTGATGGCTATCAGATCAGCACCGTTGCCGATGCCGGCGAGGTGTTCCGCCCCGCTGCCATGCCCGGCTTCGAGATTAATCTGCAGCAGCTGATGGAGGAGCCTCCATAAGTCGGGAAACGGGGGTAAAATTCCCAGCGCGATATGGAATACCTGAAAGGGACGAACGCTGATGAGAGTGAGCATTTTCGGACTGGGCTATGTGGGCGCGGTGTCGGCGGCGTGCTTCGCCAGAGAGGGGCATAGCGTAATCGGCGTTGATGTGGACCCCTACAAGTTAGGGCTGATACGGCAGGGGCGCGCGCCCATCGTGGAAGAGAACCTCGAGCCGCTCCTGCAGGAAGCCATACGGACAGGGCGATTGACCGTGACCGATTGCGCAGAGGAAGCTGTCCACCAGACCGACCTTTCGCTGATTTGCGTTGGCACGCCCAGCAAAGAGAACGGCGACCTGCGCACCGATTTTCTGGAACAGGTGGCAACCGAAATCGGCGACGCCCTGCGCACAAAAGAGAGCTATCATATCGTGGTCATCCGCAGCACCATTCTGCCCGGCACCGCTGAAGAGGTGGTGCTGCCCATTCTGGAGCAGCGTTCTGGCAAGCGCGTGAACGAGGGCTTCGGGCTGTGCGTGAACCCTGAATTCCTGCGAGAGGGGGTTGCCATCCGCGATTTTTATGACCCGCCCTTCACGATAATCGGCTCGCTCAAGCGCGAAGATGCCGAAGTTGTCGCCCATCTCTATGCGGGCGTTGAAGCCCAGCTGTTCATCACCTCCATTCGCGCCGCCGAGATGATCAAATATGCCTGCAACGCCTTCCACGCCGTCAAAATCACCTTTGCGAACGAGCTGGGCATGCTCTGTAAGGCGGAGGGAATCGATAGCCATGAGGTGATGCGGATCTTCTGCACTGACACCAAGCTCAACATCTCGCCACGCTATTTGACGCCGGGCTTCGCTTTTGGCGGCTCCTGTTTGCCCAAAGATTTGCGCGCGCTCACCTATCGCGCCCGCCTGCACGACCTGCAACTGCCCATGCTCGAACATGTGCTGCCCAGCAATCGCATGCAGATTGAGCGCGTGATCAAACAGGTTCAGCAACTTCGGCGACGGCAGGTCGGGCTGTTCGGGCTGTCGTTCAAGCCCGGTACCGACGACCTGCGCGAAAGCCCGCTTGTGGAGCTGGCGGAACGACTCATCGGCAAAGGGTATAATCTGCTTATCTATGATCCGAATGTGTCGTATGCCGCGCTGCACGGCTCGAACAAGGCGTATATCGAGCGGGAGATCCCGCATACTCGTGAGATTCTTTGCGAGGATGTCGGGCAACTGCTCTCCCATGCGGAGGTGGTCATCGTGGGGCACTTAGAGCGCTCGCTGCGCGAGGCGGTTCAGCAGCAGATACGCGCCGACCAGGTGGTGATCGACCTGGCGCGTGCCCTCGACCCCTCTAAAGTGCGAGGTGATTATGTCGGACTGTACTGGTAACTGCAAGGGGAGCATCTTGATACTTGTGGAGAACCTGCCCGTGCCGATGGACAGGCGCGTGTGGCAGGAATCGCTGGCGCTCACCGAGGCAGGGTATAAGGTGTCAGTCATCTCGCCCCGCCCGCCCGATGAACCGGAGTATATGGAGCTGCAGGGCGTGTATCTCTACCGCTATCCGATGCCGCCCCCTACGCGCAGTATCTTCAGCTTCTTTTACGAGTTCATCTACTGCTGGCTGCACACATGGCGGCTCACACGGCGAGTCGCGCGCGAGCAGGGCATCGATGTCATCCACACCTGCAACCCGCCCGATACCTTCTGGGCGATTGCCCGCTGGTACAAGCGCAGGGGCGTCAAGTTCGTGTATGACCAGCACGATCTTTGCCCGGAGCTGTATGAATCACGCTTTGGTAAGCGCGGACTGCTCTATAAGGGGCTTCTGTGGCTGGAGAAGCAGACCTATCGCACGGCAGACGGCGTGATCATGCCCAACGAATCGTATCGGCGCGTGGCGATGGAACGGGGCGGCATCCCGCCAGAACGCATCACCATTGTGCGCAGCGGACCGATGGCAAGCCAGTTCAAGCGCGTGGAACCGGACCCCAGCCTCAAACGCGGGCGACGCTATCTGGGCGTGTATCTGGGCGTGATGGGCGCACAGGATGGCGTGGATTACCTCCTGCGCGCCATCCACCATGTGGTCTACACTTTCAATCATACCGAGCTCCACTTCGCGCTGATTGGCGGCGGCGATATGTTTCCTGACCTGGTGCAGATGTGCCACGACCTGCGCCTGAACGAATTCGTGGAGTTCACCGGGCGCATCCCCGATGAAGAGGTGTTGCGCTACTTCTCCACCGCCGATGTCGCCCTCGCGCCCGACCCGCTCAACCCGCTGAACGATGTCTCCACGATGAACAAGGTAATCGAATACATGGCGATCGGGCTGCCGATTGTGTCGTTCGATCTCAAGGAGTCGCGCTATTCGGCGCAGGACGCAGCGGTCTATGTGCCCAATAATGACGAGCGTGCCTTCGCACAGGCGATTATCGAACTGCTCAACGACCCTGAACGCCGCGCCCACATGGGCGAGTTCGGACGCAAACGCTTTTTAGAATGCCTCAGCTGGGAGCATAGCAAGAAGAAGCTCATAGAGTTCTATGACCATCTGCTGCCGAACGGGCCATCTGCAACACCTGTGTCGGCAGGCGTGTCGGATCAGGGGGTGAGCCGATGAGCCGACTGGTGCTGATTTACAGTGGCGATTTTCGGGGCTATCCGATGGGGGGTGTGCTGGAGTACGCCAAGAACTTCGCCCGTTACGCGCCTGTGGAGGTCTTTATCGTCGGCTTGACCCTTGACGCCTCTCAGCCGATTGGCGAATGGAGCCGTATTCTGCTGGGCGCCATCGAGCGCCCGTTTCTGCCGATTCTGTTTGTGGATGAGGCGCGTCAGCGCCGTTCGCGCATCCCGCTTAATGCTCGCTTCGTGCGGGCGTTGCGCCGCTTCCGCCGCGAGATTCTGGCTCTGAATGCGCCCCTTTACATTCAGCGGGCGGAGCATGGGCTACCCTTCCTGCACGACGATGTGCCCCTCTATTTCAACACGCACGGTCAATCGGTGTTCGTGGAGCGCTGGACGAGCCATCCGCTGTTCCGCTGGCGCTGGTTCCGCGCGTGGTTCTATCGGATGGAGGCGCGGGTCATTCGGCGAGCGCAGGGAGTGATTGTGATCAGCCCCGCCGATTACGAGTTCTACACGAATCGGTTCCCTGCCCTGCGCGAGAAGTTCCATTCCATCCCGCTGGGCGTGGAGACCGAGCGCTACTGCCCATCGCCAGAGCGCGAACGCGACGAGAGCGCGCCGCGCATTCTGTTCGTGGGGCGGCTGGACGCCTCCAAAGGGCTCGACCTGCTCATCGCCGGCTTCGCGCAGTTTCGAAAGACTCATCCGAACGCCCGCCTGATCCTGGTGGGCGGCTCGCAGGACTATAACCCGGTGGAGGGGCAGGTGCGGGTGTGGATTGCCCAGCATGGCGTTCAGGAGGCGGTGGAGATGACAGGCTTGCTGCCACGCGAGGCGATTTTACCGTATTATCAATCGGCGGATGTGTTCGTGCTGACCTCGCTGTGGGAAGGGTTGCCGATGGCGCTGCTGGAGGCGATGGCGTGCGGGCTGCCCGCGGTCGTAACGGCGGTGGGCGGACTGCCCAGCGTGGTGAAGGACGACTACAACGGCTATGTGCTGACCGAGCGCGACCCCGGGCAACTGGCGAGGCTCATCGAACGCGCCTATCAACACCGCAAACGGCTTGGCGAGGGAGCCAGAGCCACCGCTCAGCAGTTCTCTATTGAGGCGCATGTACAGCAGGTGTGCAACCGCATGGGACTGAGCCTTGTGATGCCACCCGACAGAGCCAATTTATCGGAAGTCCAGGAACCATCAAAGAGTGAATTAGTATGCTGAACAATCCGAACAATGCTGAGATGGGTCAGCAAGGGATGAACGCAACGCGGCGCGTGTTGCTGGTGCTGGAGAACCTGCCAGTGCCTCACGATCGGCGCATGTGGCAGGTTGCCACTTCGCTGCGCCGCGCCGGCTACCATGTGTCGGTCATCTCGCCCCGCCCGCCTGACGAACCCGAATATTGCGAGCTGGAAGGGATTCACCTCTACCGCTACCCGAGGTTGCCCCCCACCCACAGCGTGGGCAACTTCGTGCGTGAAGCGCTCTACTGCCTCTGGCACACCTTCCGACTCAGTCGCCGCGTGCTGAAAGAGCAGGGCTTCGAGGTGTTCCACGCAGGCAACCCGCTCGACATCTTCTGGCTGATCGGGCTGTATTACAAGCTGCGCGGTAAGAAGTTCGTCTATGAGCATCGCGACCTGTGCCCTGAGCTGTACGAAGTGCGGTTCAAGAAGCGCAGGCTGTTCTATCACCTACAGGTGTGGTTCGAACAGCTCTCCTACCGATTCGCCGATATGATTATCGAGATGAACGAGTCGTATCGTCAGAACGCGCTCCAGCGTGGGCGGGCGCGCCCCGACAAGATTGTGATTGTGCGCAGCGGTCCGCGCGCCTCCGAGTTCTACCCCGTGGAGCCGGACCCCGCACTCAAGCATGGTAAACGCTACCTGGTGTGCTACCTCGGTGTGATGGGACCGCAGGACGGCACCGACATCTTTGTGAAGGCGGCGCACCATATCGTGCATAAGCGCGGCTTCACCGATGTGCATTTCGTCGCGATTGGCTCTGGCGACTGCCTGGAGGAGGTCAAAGCGCTCAGCCAGCAACTCCATCTGCAGGACTACATCACCTTCACGGGCTTCATTCGCGATCGGGAACTGCTGGTGCGCTATCTCAGTACCGCCGATGTGGGTGTCGCCAGCGACCCCGACAACAGCTACACCGCCCGCTCCACGATGAACAAGATTATCGAATTTATGTCAGTGGGGCTGCCGATTGTAGCGACGCGCAGCATCGAGAACAAGTGGTCGGCGCAGGACGCACTGATCGAACCGCCCAACGACAGCCCCGAAGCGTTCGGCGACACGATTCTGGCGCTGCTCAACGATGAGGAGCGGCGCCGCCAGATGAGCGAGTTCGGGCGGAAGCGATTTCTGGACTGCCTGAGCTGGGAGCGCAGCGAATGCGTGCTGTTGCACGCCTACGACCGCCTCTTTCGGAACCTGCCCCCAAATGGAGGGGCAACTGCCGAGCCAGAGGCTACAGCCCTCCATACACCGCATTAATCGCACCTTGCAGGAACGCCAGCGAGCGGCGGAAGCCCGCATCACCCTCCGATTGACCGTCCTCGATGCTGATATAGCCCGCATAGCCGTGGTCGCGCAAAATGCGCAATAACGGTTCAAAAGGAACCCTGCCCTCGCCCAACACGCAATGCTGATACTCGCCAGGCAGGCGATCGCCCGCATGCACATGGTGAACCTTATGCACCACGCGCCGAAGGAGCGCGATCGGGTCCGCGCCCACCATCAGCGGGTTCGCAAAATCGAAGTTGATGCGCACAGGAGTCGGCTCAATCTGCTCGAAAATGCGCAGGAACCGTTCGGGCAGGAACGAGAAGTCCTCGCGCGTCCAGCGGCGGTCTCGGTAATGGTTCTCATAGCAGGGGTAGACGCCCATCGGCACGGCGTACGCAGCAAGTTGCACCATGCACTCCACCGCATAGGCGATGCCGTCCGCCTCGCGGAGGTTATCATGCACCATGCCCGCCGTGACGCGCACGGCGTCCGCGCCGAGCTCGGCTGCCCACTCCACCCGCTGGCGCATCGCCTCCAGCTCGCGCCGACGCACCGAAGGGTCGGGGTTGGTGAAATCGGGCGCGCAGGTGATCTGGCTCACCTTCAATCCCAGCGTCTGGAGCTGCTGGCGAACGGCGGGCAGGTTCTGCTCGCTCAAAAAGCCGTGATAGAGTTCGACGGCGTCGATGCCAAAGGCAGGCACGCTCGCCAGCCAGTCGGCGAGCGCGAGCCGCCCCTCGATAATTGCGTGGATGTGTCGCACTGGCAGCCAGGCGATGCGGGGCTTAGCCATCTTTGAGCAGGCGCGTGATACGATCCGCCTGGCGCAGCGACGGGTCATCCACAAACTGCAGGCGCGGAATGCGCTTCAGGTGCAACCGCTTGCCTAATAGCCCCTTGATATAGCCAGAGGCGCGTTGCAGGCTCTCAATCACATTCTGCCGATGCGCTTCATCGCCCAGAATGCTCACATAAACCGTCGCGTGGGAGAGGTCCCGCGCGATTTTGACGCCCGTGATGGTCGCCAGCCCGCGATGCTCGTCCTGCAGGTCGCGCAAAAGAACCTGACTGATCTCCTCCGTCAACAGCGATTCCAGTCGTTCCAATCGTCCGCCCATCGGCGTCCTCCTGTTCTCACAGCAGTTCGATCTGGCTCTCTATAAGAGAGATACGGCTTTCGACGGCGAGGCGTTCCAGCACGATATCCAGCGTCCGATTCACATGCTCGGTGCGGTTGCCCACACAGGCAATCGCGAGGCAGGCACGCTGGTGCTTGTCATGATGATCCACCTCGGCAATCGCGAGATTGAACTCGTTGCGCAGGCGCACCATCAGGCTCTGCAACACCTGCCGCTTCTCCTTGAGCGATTGGCAGCCGCCGATGTATAGTTCGACGGTCAGCAGTCCCACTCGTGCCGCCATCTCACGCCTATTGTACCCCGTCGGGTATACTGGCATGGAAGGGGTTGAGAGCCGATGGCGAAAACGAAGATCAGCGTACAGGACATAGCGAAGGAACTGGAGGTGCCTGCCGCGCGCCTGCAGCAGATTCTGGCGGAGCTGGGCATCTCCGATGAGGAAGCGCGACGCGGGCTGGATCCGGACACTGCCCAGACCATCAGGGAGATGGCGCAGGAGATGATGGAGGAGCTGCGCACGCTGCTGCTGCCCCCCGAAATGACCGTGCGCGAGCTGGCGCAGGCGATGGAGCGCAGCCCCACCGAAATCCAGAAGCACCTGATGATGAACCACAAAATCCTCGTTGCCCCGCACCAGAAGCTCGACCGCGCCACCATCGAAAAGGTGGTCGCCGATTTCGGTTTGAAAGTGCGCTGGGAGGAACCGCAGCAGCCCGCCGTTGTGCAGACAATCACCCTCACCACGGGACCTCAACCCCGCCCGCCTGTCGTGACCATCATGGGGCATGTGGACCACGGTAAGACCTCCCTGCTGGACTACATTCGCAAGACGCGCGTCGCCGAGCGCGAATATGGCGGCATCACCCAGCACATCGGCGCATATCAGGCAGAGTGTAACGGTCGGCTCATCACCTTTCTGGACACCCCCGGTCACGAGGCGTTCACCGCCATGCGCGCCCGCGGCGCCCAGGTGACCGACATCGTGGTGCTGGTGGTCGCTGCCGATGACGGCGTGATGCCCCAGACGATTGAAGCTATTCACCACGCCCGCAACGCGAATGTGCCCATTATCGTCGCCATCAACAAAATCGACAAGCCCGACGCGAACCCCGACCGCGTGATGCAACAGCTGACCGAGCATGGGTTGATCCCCGAAAAGTGGGGTGGTGACACGGTGGTCGTGCCCGTGTCTGCGCTGACGGGTCAGGGCGTCGATGAGCTGCTGGAGATGATTCTGCTGACCGCCGATCTGATGGAGCTGAAAGCCGATCCGGGCGCGCCGTTTCAGGGCACGGTGATTGAAGCCCGATTAGATAAGGGGCGTGGACCGGTCGCTACCATTCTGGTGCGGCAGGGCACGCTGCGCCGCGGCGATGTGCTGGTGGTCGACAAAACATGGGGCAAGGTGCGGGCGATGTTCGACCACACGGGCAAAGCGGTCGAGCGCGCCATGCCCGCCACACCCGTGGAGGTGATGGGGCTGGACGATGTGCCCGTCGCGGGCGACCCCGCTGAGCGAATCGAAAGCGAGACGCGCGCCCGCCAGATCGCCCTCGAACGCCAGGAAGCCGAACGCGAACAGCAGCTGGGTCAAATCGGCGCGCGACCCAGCCTGCAGGAACTGTTCAAACAGCTGCAGGCGGGCGAAATCAAATCGCTCAATATCATCCTCAAAGCCGATACCTACGGCTCCGTCGAAGCCATCCGCGACGCCCTGCTCAAACTGGAGAAGCCCCAGGGCGTGGAAATCAAAATCATCAGCGCGAATGTGGGCAACATCACCGAAACCGATATCGACTTCGCGATTGCCGCCGAAGCCGTTGTGCTGGGCTTCAATGTGAAGGTGGAGAGCAACGCCGCCCAGCGCGCCAAAACCTATCGCGTGGATGTGCGCACTTACCGAATTATTTATGAGCTGCTGGACGAGGTTCAGCGCGCGCTCAAGGGGCTGCTGGAGCCGGAGCGGCGCGAGGTGCATCTGGGTACCGCAGAGGTACGCGCCGTGTTCAAACTCTCACGCGGCATCACCGTCGCGGGCTGCTATGTGCTGGACGGCAAAATCTATCGCGGGCGCCCTGCCCGACTCTGGCGCAATAATCAGATAATCCATGAGAGCCGAATCGCCAGCCTGCGCCACCTGAAAGAGGATGTGCGCGAAATCGCCGCCGGCTATGAATGCGGCATCACCCTCGATGGCTTCACCGACTACGAGCTGGGCGACCGCATCGAGTGCTACGAGATTCAGGAAGTGGCGCGATAGGCTGATTGCACCCTCACCCTACTGCGTGGCATGGGCGTCTCGCCCATGCCCCTATGCGGGGGGAAAGGGAGCGAGGGGGCTGGGTATACTTCCCGCTGTGCAGACACGCGCGTGGCAGCTGGAGCCAGACGGCTCATGGCAGTGGCGCCGTTTCGAACTCCCTGAACTTCAGGCGGGCGAGGCACAGGTGCGCCTGCGGGCGTGCGGGCTGTGCAGCGGCGAGATCATGGACTGGTACATGCGCCGCAAGGCGCCCGTCGTGCCCGGACATGAGCTGGTGGGCGAGATCGAGGCGGTTGGCGCGGGCGTGCAGGGCTTCGAGCCGGGCACGCGCGTGGTAGTCCATCATCATGCGCCGTGCGGCGCCTGCCCCCACTGTCAGCGCAGCGCGTTCGTGCATTGCCCCACATGGCGCACGACCCGACTCTTTCCAGGCGGACTGAGCGAGCGGTTCATCGTGCCCGCCCCCATCGTGCAGCGCGATTTCATCCCGCTACCTGCTGAGTCGGAGCTGCCCGACGAGGTGGCGGTTTTTGTGGAGCCGCTGGCGTGCGTGGTGAAGGCGTTGCGGCGGGCGGGGTTGCGGCACGGCATGAGCGTCGCGATTATCGGCATGGGCGTCATGGGGCTTCTGCATCTGCTGCTGGCACAGCGATGGGGTGCGCGGCAGGTGCTGGCGCTGGATCGGCTGGCGCATCGGCTGGAGGTTGCCCGCTCACTGGGCGCGATGCCCGTGCCTGTGCCGCGCGATGAAGACGCCATCCAGCAGGTGCGCGCCCTCACGGAGGGCATCGGCGCGGAGATTGTGGTGGTGGGTCCGGGCACGCCCGATGCGCTGGCGCTGGGCTTCCAGCTCGTGGCGCCCGACGGCGCACTGGTGCTGTTCACACCCGCCCCGCCCGAAGTGCGCTACCCGCTCGACTGGCACACGCTCTACTTCAGCGAGATTCGGCTCATTCCCAGCTACTCGGCGGGTCCGACCGAAATGCGCCACGCGCTCCGACTCTTAGAATCGGGGCTGCCCGTGCAGTCGCTCATCACACACCGTCTGCCGCTGACGCAGGCTCCGGAAGGCTATGAGCTGCTCCGCCGCGCCGAAGCGCTGAAGGTCATCATCACCGCGCCTTCCAGCTAATGGGGAGATATGTGCTATTTTTCTGTCTGAGTATCTCCTGCAGCATCTTTCCCTCTCAGAAAGAAAGTTTACCCCAAAACTTTCCTTCCAGGAAGGAAAGTTCGCGTCCCGAAGGGCTGACCTACTCCAGCCACGAGTCGATCTCCGCCTGCAGGCGCAGGGTTTCTGCAATCGCCGTGATGATGCGCAGGAAGTCGAGGCGTTCGTCCAGCGAGAGCTTCTGCCCGCGCCGTTCGGTCAGCCACTTCTCACACACGGCATAACCACCCACGCGGAACGCCCACACCTCAGGCGGCACAGGCGCGAAAAACTGCTCCGCGTTGATGTAGAGTCGCTGATTCACCTCATCATAGCGCACTTTCTGAACGCGATTATCGCCTTCCACAGGGTATCGGCAGCTCACTTCGTGATGTCCTGGACGGCGCAGGGTGTGGAGGTCAATCAGCTGCTGTCCCAGATGGGCAAGCTGTTCGAACTGCTCTTTATCGCGGGGCAGGGACACGCGCGGGAAGTCGCGGCGCAGGAACTCAGCGTAGCGGGCGCGATAGGTGGGGCTGTTGAGAACCGCATAGATATAGCCCAGAATTGCCTCAGGCGTGGGCTTCTCGCCGATGCGCTGCGCCAGCGCGTTCCAGAACTCCCGATTCAGGTTCGGCTCGCGCCCCTCCAGCCCATCCAGCGCGTTCTGATCCCTGTTGTTTTTATGATTGTTGTTCCTGTGATTATTCGTGTGGGTGATATAGAGGGGAAATACATAGCCAATTTCGCGCGTGTAGTTTGAAAGCGCACAGCTCTCCACAAGCGTTTGAGCAACGAATGCGTTCGCCCAGGGGTCCTGCATTCGCGACTGCTGGCGCACAGTGATCAACACCAGATTATCACCTGCAAGCAGTTCTTTCATGACTTTGTAGCGGGGTCTGCAGTGAAAGCCGCAATCCCGTCCCGTATAGAAGGTGTACCGCACATCGAAGGGGCGATAGAGGATGGGGATGATATGCGCCTTCGCGCTTTCGTTGGGAACCCCTGCATCGCGCAGGTCCTGTTGAGCGCGCGCCACTGACCAGTCGCGCGCATCTTTGCCCAGCTTGAAGAGATACCGCGCCTGCTCCGCCTCGTACTTCACGAACTCGCACACCGTTTGCCACACGGCTTCGCGCGTGCGGTGGATGGTGAGCTTATCGCGCGCCGTTACAATCCCCACGCTATGCACGGGGAAAATATCAGGGATGCGCCAGCCCTGCTGATATTCGGCTTTGAGCGCGGTGTCCTGCGGCACGAACAGATAGAGTGGCTCGGACGGCTCCAGGCGCGTCCACGCGGCGCGCTCCAGCGTCTGCTCCTGCAAAAAGGCGTACTTCTCCGCGCGCCGCCCCCACACATCCACATAAAAAACGCCCGGCTCCGCATCCGCCCGCCGAATCGCTATCAGAATCGCGACGCCCTGCTGGATGTCGAACACATTTTCGTCGGGCGAGCCGTCGGGCGCGCGCTCCTTGCGCCGCGCGTTCCCGTGCAGGTTCACGATATAGAGCCGCTGGAAGCTCTGCAGGAGATGATGGCGCATCGCGCGGAAGGTGGGGTTGTCCAGATAGGCGTGGTTGGTAATTAGCGCGACGATGCCCTCGCCCGTCTGCTGAATGCGCCACTCGGCGAAGCGAATAAACTTCACATAGTCATCCTGCAGCCATTTGGGGTTCCGCTCCCCCAGCAACTGACCGTTGATCTGCTTGTAGTCTTCTATCAGTTTGCCAATCCATGTGGGTTCGCGTCGCTTGCGGATTCGTCCCTGCTCGTCGCGCTCCTCATATTCATGGTAGCTCCGATTGGCGGAGTGCCCGCTGTAGGGCGGGTTGCCCAGCACCACCAGGATGGGCTTCTCGCGCTTGATGGCGACTGCGGCGTTGGCTTCGCGGGTGATGAACTCGCCGAACAGCAGCTCGCTCTGCTTGACCGCCTGCTCCAGCGTGTTGGTGAGATAAATGCCCAGCCGCTGGCTGTTGAGCGGCACACCGAGCTGTTGCAGTTGTAGTCCCAGCTTCAGGTGGGCAATCGCGTAGGGCGCCATCAGCAGCTCGAAGCCGAACAGGCGGTGGATTAACCTCTCGCGGGCGTAATCGCGCCAGATGCCTCCACCGAATCGCCCCACCACGCGCCGATGCACCTGCTGAACCACCTCATACAGGAAGCTGCCCGTGCCGCAGGCGGGGTCTAAAATCAGCGTTTCGTCATCAGCCAGCCCATGCGATTTGCCGAAGAACAGGCGCAGCGCATCGTCGACAGCTCGCACGATGAACTGCACGACAGGTTCGGGCGTGTAGTAGACGCCCCGAATCTCGCGCTGTTCGGGGTCATAGATAGCAAGGAAGTCCTCATAGAAATGCACGATGGGGTCTTCTTTGCCCGTGCGTTGCCCGAAGTTTTCCAGAATCGCGAGCATATCGGCGCGGGCGAGCAGGGTGGCAATCTCGTCGGCAATCCAGGCGATGGTGGGCGGCAGGTCATGCGCGGCAAGCAGCTGGAACAGTCGGCGCAGGAAGGGGTTGGTGGGCGGGATGAGCATGGCAGCGGACTGACGGCTGAAGGCGTTGCCATCCGCCTGAGCGCATCGCGCCGCGAACAGCCCGTAGGCAACCGTCTGTGCGTAGAGGTCGGCGAACTCTTCGGGCTTCAGGTCGGGCAAGAGCGTGCGCTCAAAGGCGCGGTAGAGGCTATGCAGGTCGGTCTCCGCTTTCTGCGCGAGCAGGGTTTCGAGCGCGGCGGTGAGCTGGCGGGTGCGCCGCGCCAGATAGTGCGCCAGCGTCTGGGGGTCGGCAATCGCGGGTGGCTCGCCCTGCAGAAAAGCCTCCAGCAGGCTTTTCAGAGCCTGCACCGCGTCGGGGAACAGGCGCACCGTCTCGCGCGCGGGCGGGGCGGGAAGCATTGCTCGCGCCTGCAGCTCGCCGTCCCGATAGAGCCGAAACTCCAGAAAGTTGGTCAGCACAAAGTTGTCTAAATTCTGGATAAACGCGCGGGTTTGCTGGTGCGCGTGCCCCTGCAGGGCGTCCAGGTCGGCGCCGAACGCCTCCGCCTCCAGATAGCCGATGGGCATCCCGTTGCGGAGCAGAATGAAGTCGGGTCTGCCCACGACTGTTTTGCGTGGCTCATGCAGGAGGGTGGCGCCCTGCGGCTGGGCGAGTGTGATGAGCAGTTCATGCAGGGCGTGATGATAGGACAGCTCACCCGTCGCCTGCGCCTGCCCCTGAATCGCCTGCAGACGCTCCAGATAGTGCGCCACCGCCTCCGCCACCATCAAGATGAAGTATACCCATCAGAGGGTATACTCTCGTTGGGTGAGAGAAAATGGCGCTAACCACTGTGCGCGGCTACTATCGCAATGGGCGCATCGAACTGGTTGAACAGCCCGAAGGCATTCAAGAAGAGGAACTGAAAAATCGAAAATGCCTCCTCTCCCATGCCCCTAAAGGGGAAGTTTCAGCCCAGTAAGCCCCAATTGATGGGCAGTGGTTCGCCGTCGGGTATGCAGTTGTAGATGGAGAAGTCGGTGACGCCTGCCTCGCGCAGGATGTCCTCGTCGAACCACACCTGTCCCGTGCAGGTGGACGGCTCGCGCCGAACCAGCTCGCAGAGCGCGTCCGCCATGATGTCGGCTTTGCGCCAGTAGCGCGGCTCGCCCAGCTGAAAGGCGATGGTTGCCTGGCTCTCAATCAGCGTGCGGGGCCAGAGCGAGTTGACGGCAATATTGTATTCGCGCACCTCCTCCGCCAGCCCGTAAGTGAGCAGGGTCATGCCGAACTTGGAAAGCATGTAGGCGATACGCCCCGCCACCACTGACGGCTCTATCGGCGGCGACATGTTGACAATATGACCCCACCGCTGGTTCATCATTGCGGGCAGAACGGCTTGAGAGCAGAGGAACGCGGCGCGCACATTCACACCCATCACCAGGTCAAACCGCTTCGCTGGCGTCTCCAGCAGAGGCTTCCACCAGAGCGCGCCCGCGTTGTTCACCAGAATGTCGATACGCCCCCAGCGCTGGAGGGTGGCGTCGACCATCTGCTGGATGGCGTTCTCGTCGCGCACATCGACGCGGATGGGGAACGCCTCGCCGCCGAGCGCCTGCACCTCATCGGCGACGGTGTAGATAGTGCCGGGCAGGCGCGGGTCAGGTTCAGCGGTTTTGGCGGCGATGACCACGCGCACACCTTCCCGCGCCAGTCGGAGCGCGATTGCCCGCCCGATGCCCCGACTGGCGCCCGTGATAATCGCCACCCGTCCTGTCAGCTCGCTCATCAGCCCTTGAGCGCCTCTGCGCCGCTCACCACCTCAGCAATCTCTTTGGTAATCGCCGCCTGGCGCAGGCGGTTCATCACCAGCGTCAGCTCCTGAATCATCTTGCCCGCGTTATCGCTCGCCATCGACATGGCGGTCATGCGGGCGCCATGCTCGCTCGCGCTGGCTTCCAGCAACGCCTGCAGCACCTGCGTCAGCAGGTAGCGGGGCAGCAGCCGTTCCAGCAGCTCGTCAGCAGGCGGCTCGAAGATGAACTCGCGCGGGCTGCTCTCCTCGCCAGCGGGCGGCTCAATCGGCAGAACTGGCTGAACCACCGGACGCTGAGTCACGGGGTTGATGAACCGTGCGTAGACCAGATAGACCCTGTCGACGCGCCCGCCAACAAACAGCTCGGTGATGGCGCTGGTGACGGCGCGCGCGTCTTCCAGCCCGGCACCGCCTGTTGGCATCGAGCGATAGAGTTCGACGGTGAATCCGCGCTTAGCAAAGAACTGGTAGCCGCGTCGCCCGACGCAGATCAGGCGCACCTGCTCCTGCTGAAGCCCCTGATCGCGAATGGCGTTCTGCAGGGCACGAATCAGGTTCATATTGTACGCGCCGCACAGACCCCTGTCGGAGGTGATCAGCACGAAGCCGACATGCTGGACAGGTCGGCGCTGCAGCAGCGGGTGTTCAGGCAGGTCGCCCGCGCGACCCAGCTCCTGCATAATCTCGTGCATGCGCTGGGCGTAGGGTCGGGCTGCCAGCACGCGATCCTGCGCCCGACGCAGGCGAGCCGCGGAGACCAGCTTCATCGCCCGCGTGATCTGCTGAATGTTCTTCGCGGCGCGAATGCGCGACCGCATCGCTCGCAGCGTTCTCATGTCAGCCCCTGCTCCTGCTTGAAGAGCGCCTTATATTCCTCAATCGCGCGGCGCAGGTCGGCTTCCGTATCGGCGTCTAACTGCTTCTCGCGCCGAATCTTTTCGCCGATGTCGGGATACTTTTCGCGCATGAAGGGATGGAAGCCGTCCTCAAACGCGCGCACCAGCTCCACCGGGATGTCGTCGAGGTAGCCCTGCGTGCCCGCGAAGATAATCATCACCTGCTCCTCGACGGGCATCGGCTGGAACTGGGGCTGTTTGAGAATCTCCTGCAGGCGCAATCCGCGCGCGAGCTGCATCTGGGTGGCGCGGTCGAGGTCGGAGGCGAACTGGGCGAACGCCTGCACCTCGCGGAACTGCGCCATGTCCAGTCGCAGGCGTCCCGCCACCTGCTTCATCGCGCGAATCTGGGCGTCGCCCCCCACACGGCTGACCGAGATGCCCACATTGATCGCGGGGCGAATACCCGCGTAGAACAGGCTCGGCTCCAGATAGATCTGCCCATCGGTGATGGAGATGACATTGGTCGGGATATAGGCGGACACATCGCCCGCCTGCGTCTCGATGATGGGCAGTGCGGTCAGCGAGCCGCCGCCGAGCTCGTCCGAGAGCTTCGCCGCGCGCTCCAGCAGGCGCGAGTGCAGATAGAACACATCGCCCGGATATGCCTCGCGCCCTGGCGGACGGCGCAGCAGCAGCGAAACCGCGCGATACGCCTGCGCATGCTTGGACAGGTCGTCGTACACCACCAGCGCGTGCATGCCGTTATCGCGGAAGTATTCGCCCATCGCGCAGCCCGCGTAGGGCGCCAGGTACTGCAGACTGTTCGGGTCGCTGGCGGACGCTACCACGACCGTGGTGTACTCCATCGCGCCGTACCGCTCCAGCGTGTCGATGAAGCGGGCAATCGCCGCCATCTTCTGACCAATCGCCACATAGATGCAGTAGACGGGCGAATCGGTCTCGTGCGTATATTTCTGATTGATGATGGTGTCCAGCACGATGGCAGTTTTGCCGGTGGAGCGGTCGCCGATAATCAGCTCGCGCTGACCGCGCCCGATGGGAATCATGGAGTCGATGGCTTTGATGCCCGTTTGCAGCGGCTCCTTGACGGGCTGGCGCTTGACCACGCCGGGCGCAATCACTTCCACGCGGCGATACTCTTCGGCGACGATGGGTCCCTTGCCGTCGAGCGGTCGTCCGAGCGCGTCGACCACGCGCCCCAGCAGCGCTTTGCCGACGGGCACCTCCGCGATGCGCCCTGTGCGGCGCACCGGGTCGCCCTCTTTGAGTTCCTCGTCCGAGCCGAGAATGATGCAGCCGATGCTGTCCTCTTCAAGGTTCAGCACCAGCCCCATCACCTCGTGCGGGAACTCCAGCAGCTCGCCCATCTGGGCGTCGGGCAGCCCGTACACGCGGGCGATGCCGTCGCCCACCTGCAGCACCGTGCCGACGCTCTCCGCGACAGGCTTCTGATCCAGCGATTCGATCTCTTTTGCCAGAATGCTCGTTATTTCTTCAGGTCGGATTGCCATGGTTGCACCTCATCCGGTGATTCGGCTGCGGCGAGCGATTTCGAGGCGCACATGGTCGTGCAGCCGTTCGAGCGCGCCCCGAATCGTGCCGTCAATCTGATAATCGCCAATCTGCACTCGAACCCCGCCAATCTGGCTGGGGTCAACTTCAAAAGTGGGGATGATTCGCTTGCCCGTGCTGTTCTCCAGTCGTTGCAGGAGCGCCTGTTGCTGGCTGTGGCTGAGGGGGATGGCGGAGGTGATGGTGGCGCGGGCGATGCCCTCGTGCGCCTCGCGCAGCCGCTGGAACTCCTCTATGATGGCGTTCAGTTGCTTCTCGCGCCGCTTTTCGATGACCAGCGCGAGCAGGTTCATGGTCAGCGGTTGCAGGTCGCGGGACAGCAGTTCGTTCAGGCGCTGCTTTTTGCGGTCACGGGGGATTTGCGGGCTATAGAGGAACGCCTGCAGCGCCTCGCTCGCCTGCAGGAGGGTGCGCAGGCGCTCCAGGTCCTCGCCCACGCGCTGAAGCGTGTTCGCGTTCAGCGCGGCTTTGAACAGCGCGCCCGCGTAGCGTCGTGCCACACGCCAGTCGGCTCGCATTCAGCGCACCTCCACCGTCTGGATGAACTCGTTGATCAGTCGGCGATGGCGCTCGTCGTCGAGGCTTTCGCCCAGAATGCGCTCCGCGACGGCGAGCGTCAGGTCGGCGACATGGGTCTGCAGCTCGGTGAGCAGTTTCTCGCGTTCGAGGCTCGCTTGCTCCTGCGCACGGGCGATAATCTCCTGCGCCTGACGGCGGGCGTCCTGCAGAATCTGGTCGCGCAGCTGCTGGGCTTCACCAACCGCCTGCTGGATTCGTTCGCGGGCTTCGGCTTCGATCTGCGCCAGTCGCTGCTCATATTCCGCCCGCAGCTGCTCCATCGCGCGGCGGTCAGCTTCGATCTTGTCGTAGGTGGCGTTGATGTCCTGCCGACGCGCCTCCAGCATCTGCTCAATTGGCTTCCAGAAGAAGCGCGTCAGCAGCCACAGCAGCAGCAGGAACCCGACCGCCTGAATAATGATGAGATTGAAATCGATTCCGAGCTGCTCCAGGATGCCGCCACCGCCGTGTGTCTCGGCAGCCATCAGGTTCGTGAGCGTCGTCCACATAGCTGTTCCTCGTGAGGGGCGAGGCGGGGAAGCGCCTCACCCCGGCATGGATTGCATCAGGGTTTGCGCAGGGTGTCCACCAGCACATCGACGGCGGGTAGCTTGCCCTGCAGCAGGAAGAACATCAGCAGGGCGTACAGCACCAGTGACTCGATGAAGGCGAGGGCGATAATCATGCCTGTCTGGATTCGCCCCGCCAGCTCGGGTTGACGCGCCATGCCACGCAACGCGCCCGATGCCGCGATGCCCTGACCGATACCGGCGCCAATCACGCCGATGGGCAGCCCCAGCCCAGCCGCCAGAGCCAGCCCCATCAGATAAAGACCGACACCTGTTTCCATCGTTCATCTCCTCCTTGTTTTTTAGGTTCGCATCCGCTGCGTTCACTCTCCACGCGAGGCATGGAGAAATCTCAGTGCGCCACCGCCTCCGCATGAGCATGCTCGCTCACATGCTCGGTCATCAGACCCAGATAGATGGTGGTCAGCAGCGCAAACACGAACGCCTGCACAAACGCCACCAGCAGACCTAACAGCAAAATCGGGAACTGCACGGGTAGCGGAATGTAGTACGATTTGAACAGCGGGATGGCGAAGAAGCCAATCAGTGCCAGCACCACCTGCTCCTTGCCGAACATGTTGCCATATAATCGGATGGCGAGCGAGAAGGGCTTCGCCAGCTCGCCCATCAGCTCCACCACGAACAGCAGCGGCGCGATAAAAAGGGGCACCTTGCCAATCCCTGCAAAATGCCCCAGATAGCCCCCGATGCCGTTCGTGCGAATGCCTTCAAACTGCACATACAGGAACACCAGCAGCGCCAGCGCAATCGTGGTGTTCAGGCTGGCGGTGGGCGCAACGAACGGCGCCGGCAACAGCCCGAACAGATTGCAAATGAGAATATACAGGAAGAGCGTGCCGACCAGCGGCACATATTTGCGCCCGTGCTCGCCCGCCGTGCTGACCACCAGCCCTTCAAAACCTTCGTAGATGAGTTCCGCCAGATTCTGCAGTTTGCCCGGTCGCTTCTGCATATTGCGGGTGGATAGAAGCGCAAAAACGACCAGCACCGCTGCCGCGATGCCGGCGAACACCGTGAAAACCACAGGCGCAATATGATGTTCCTGCACTGTCTGCCTATTCGCCTCCTTCGCGCCCCCTATTATACCCATCCCATGACGGGCGCGTCAAGGGGTTGTGCCTTTTTTCACAAAGTCGCGCGTGGATAGGCTATCCTGTTCTTGCTCGCAGGGGATGGCGGAGCCATTTGTGAAGTTCGACCACGACCACCACGCTGAGCGCGACCAGCACCATTCGCGTCCACTCTTCCAGCCCGATTGGCTCCACCCGCAGAATGAACTGCGTCCACGGCAGATAGAGCGCCGCGGTATGCGCACTCAGTGCGCTGAGCGCCGCCAGCAACAGGAACGGATTGCGCAGGGGACTCAGGAAAAGTGCGGAGCGATATTCGGAGCGGCAGTTGCCCACATGGAAGTTCTGGAACAGCACCAGCGTCGTGAGGGCAACGGTCTGCGCCTGGCTGAGTGAGCCGCCATTTTCCAGTTCCCATCGGAACAGGGCATAGGTGGCTCCCGCAATCAGGATGCCGACAATCACGGTGCGCTCCCATAGTAGGGGCGAGATGATACCCTCGTTTCGAGGGCGTGGCGGGCGCGTCATCACGCCTCGCTCCCCCGACTCAAAAGCGAGCGCCACATCCTGAAGCCCGTTCGTCACAAGGTTGAGCCATAGCAGTTGAGCTGGCAGAAGGGGGATCGGCAGTCCTGTCAGCAGGGTCAGGAAAAAGATCAGCACGGAAGCCGCGCCCGTCGACAGCAGGAAGAAGGTCGCGTTGCGCAGGTTGCTGAACGCGATGCGCCCCTCCTCAACAGCGTTCCGAATCGATATGAAGTTATCATCGGTCAGCACGATGTCGGCGGCTTCACGGGCGACATCAGTGCCGCTTTTGCCCATCGCGATGCCCACATCGGCGGCTTTGAGGGCAGGGGCGTCGTTCACGCCGTCGCCCGTCATCGCGACCACCTCGCCGTTCGCCCGCAGAGCATGCACGATGCGCAGCTTGTGCTCGGGGCTAACCCGCGCAAAGATGGCGACTCGCTTCACCTGTTCACGCAGGGTCGTCTCGTCCATCTGATCGAGGTCGGCGCCAGTCAGCACGGGTGCGTCATCAGCCGTGAGGTCGAGCTCGCGTCCGATAGCGCGCGCTGTCTCCGCGTGGTCGCCCGTGATCATCAGCACGCGAATACCTGCCCGATGGCAGTCGTCGATCGCCTCTTTGACGCCCGGCCGGGGCGGATCCATCATGCCGACCAGCCCGATGAAGACCAGTGCGGTGGGTTCGGACACGCGCTCAGTCGGTTCTAACGGCTCTGGCAGGCGTCGGTAAGCAAGCCCCAGCACGCGCAGTCCGCGCCCTGCCATCTGGCGTGCCTGCTCCTGAATCCGCTGGCGAGCCGTTTCGTCCAGAGCGCGCTCGCCGTCGCGTGTTAGCCAGTGGGTCGCCATCCGGAAGAGCCGCTCCGGGGCGCCTTTAACAAAAACCCACTGTTCACCGCCGTGCTCGCGCACGCTTGCCGAATACTGCAGCTCTGGCTCGAACGGGATTTCGCCCACCACGGGATGTCGCTCACGCACCACCCGATGGGCGACGCCGATTCGCAGAGCGGCAATCAGCAACGCTGCTTCCGTCGGGTCGCCATGAATCTCGTAGCCCGCCTCGCTTTCTTCCACCTCCGCCTCGTTGGTCAGAATGCCTGTCAGCAGAGCCAGGATAAAGGGATGCTCGTCCGATTCGGGCAGTCCCTGCTTTTCCAGCTCCTCGATGCGGAACACCTCTTCGGCAACCCAGTATTCCTGAACGGTCATCCGATTTTCGGTGAGGGTGCCCGTTTTGTCGGAACCGATGGTGGTCGTACTGCCGAGCGTTTCGACGGCGGCGAACTGACGCACCAGCGCGTTGCGGCGCGCCATCCGATGGACGCTGAGCGCCAGCGCGATGGTCATCACAATCGGCAGCCCCTCCGGGATCGCCGCCACCGCGACGCCCACCACCACCTTGAACATGTGCAGAGGCGTATTGCCCAGCACGATGCCCAGCGCGAGAATCACGCCACAGCTGATTCCCGTCACGATGGCGATAATGCCGGCAAATTGGCGCATGCGCATCTGGAGCGGGGTTTCAGGAGGCGCTTGCTGGTGGACGGTGTGCGCAATCTTGCCCAGCTCGGAGGAGGCGCCTGTCGCGACCACATAGCCGCGCCCGCGTCCAGCGGTGATGACCGTGCCCGAATAGACCATATTGACCCGATCCGCTAACGGTGTTGCCGCTGGCACAGGCGCAACCTGTTTCAACACGGGCACCGATTCGCCCGTCAGAAGCGATTCGTCCACCTGCAGGGCGGTCGCCGCGACCAGCCGAATATCGGCAGGCACGCGCATGCCTGTCTCCAGCAGCACAAGATCACCTGGCACCAATCGCCCGCTTTCGATTTCGCGCTCATGTCCATCCCGAACCACGCGCGCCTTCGGCACCGCAAGGCGCGTCAGGGCACGAATTGCATGCTCGGCACGGTACTCCTGAATAAAGCCAATCAGGGCGTTCACCAAAAGCACCGCAGCAATCACTATCGAGTCGATGGTGTCGCCTAACCAGAAGGTGACGACCGCCGCCAACACGAGAATGTAAATCAGCGGGCTTTGAAACTGATGGAGCAGGACAAGCAGCGGATTGACAGGCTTCGCCTCCTCCAGGCGGTTGGGTCCGTACCGCTGGAGGCGCCGGCGCGCTTCGGATTCGGTTAGCCCACCTGCGCCCGTTTCCAGCCGATAGGCTACCTGCTCGGCGGAGAGCGCGTGCCAGGGATCAGGCGTTGCCAGCTCCTGCAGTGTCGTCTTCATCGGTGCAAATTCTCCCTTTCAGGATACCTTTCCGGGCGTGTATGGGCTATAATAGGGCGGTATGAAAGCGAGATACGGCGTGGTGCTGGCGCTCGGCTGGCTTCTAACGGGCGCGTGGGCGACAGAGTTGCGCATTATGAGCTGGAACATCGGGCGGGCAATCGGCGCGAACGAACCCAACAGCGCGGCGCAACCCTATGTCGCCAGAATTGCCAACTATCTCCGCCCCGACATCTGGCTTCTGCACGAGGTGGGTGGCAACAGATCGGGTTGGGACCCCGCTGCACAGGAAGCTGCGCTTATCAGCTTCGTGCAGACCCATCTCACCTACTATGGCGCCAATCCGCAGCCCGGCGTCGACTTTTATGTTTATGTGAACCGCAACAGCGACGGCTGGATCAGCTCCGCCGTTATCAGCCGTTATCGGTTTCTGGAGATTGGCGATGTGAACATTGGCTCGCCCAATCGGGGACTGACCATCGGCTGGGTGGATGTGCCAGGCACGAACGGACTGGGCATCTTTGGGGCGCATTTCAAGGCGGGCGGCTACACCAACGATGCGGTCAAACGCCAGACGAATGCCGAGCGCACGCGCGACGAGGTGCGCCGATGGCGACTCCAGCACCGACGCTCCGCCTATGTGCTGGGCGGCGACCTGAACGAGAACGAAGACCCCGACCTGAACTCGCTGTTCGATATCGGTGGCACGCTGCCCGACGGACGCACCTACGCGCCCATCAGCACCGTTAAGTCGGCTCGCCTGCGCGACCATATACCCGTCGACGCGCTGGACGGCAAGCGCACCTATAAAGTGACGACGCGCAACTCTGACCTGCGCAATCGGTTCGATTACCTGCTCACTTCGGAGGTGGAGCTGGGACGCGATCGGATTACTATCCTGGAGGCGATTTTATTTAACACGCGCCGTTTTCCAGAGGGCATGCTGCCAGATGGGTTTGATATTAACGACAGCCCGAGCGCCTCCGATCATGCGCCTGTGTTTTTGCGGGTTCGGATCGACCGGTGGGGTGCAGGCAGCAACTGGGGCGGCGACGGCGTGCCTGAACCGGGCACCGTTACTATCCTGATAGTGATGATGGGCGGCAGCGCCCTCTACCTGCGCTGGCGCCGCGTCGGCTGAAGAGTGAGGCTGTTCGAAAATTCGGGGCAGAATATCGACCTGAGTGAAGCCCCCTCACCCGCACCCTCTCCCTCACAGGCGGGGGAGAGGGGCTGATAAACTCCCTCTCCCTGCTGGGGAGAGAGTAGGGGTGAGGGGCATCCTTGCCTCTGGATGGATTTTTCGAACAGCCTCGCTGAAGAGTTGAAGTTGCAGGAGCGCAAGTGGTGCGCTCGAAAAGGGCGCACGGCGGTGCGCCCCTACTCGAAAAGGTTCGGTTGCTCCGACGGCGCCGCTGCATGGTGTCCTTGCCAGGGGCGGGCGATGCCCTCCTGCAGGAGCTGCTGATTGCCTGGCGCGGGCAGGTCCAGCACATACACGGGGCGACCCGTCCGGTGTGCAATCTCGGCGCACTGATAGGTGCCGCTCAACACCGTTTTGCCGTTCTTTTGCGATTCGCGGGCGCCCGATTCGATAATCACCACGAACTCGGCGAGGGCGGCAATCAGGCGGTTGCGCATCATGGCGAAGCGCGGTGACCACTCGGCGCGGGGATGCAGCTCCGAGAGGAACAGCAGGCGGTCGTCGTTCAGTGGCTCCATCCATTCGCGCGCGAGCTGCTGGGTGAGTCGGGACAGCAGTCCCTGCGGCAGCACGCCGATGGTGATGCCATTTGCATCCAGCGCGGTGCGGGCAGCCATCTGATCGACGCCCTTCGCGAAGCCTGTGATAATCCCGTAGCCCTGCGCGACCAGTTGCTGAACGACGGCGGGGGTTGCCTCCTGCGCCTGGCGGGAGGCGTTGCGCGAGCCAGCGATGGCGACCAGCGGCTGGGCGTCGAGCAGGGATAGACTGCCCAGCGCGTACAGCACTGGCGGCGGGGGTATCGAGGCTGTCAGGCGCAGCCGTTCAGGATAGCCCGGATGGTAGAGGGTCAGGAACAGCCCGCCCTGCTGCAAGAACTCGTGGAGGGTCAGCGCCTCCTGCGCCAGCTGCGCCTCCATCTGCGCCCATTCGGGCTGGTCACGCAGAAACGCGCCCACATCCTGCGGCTGCTGGTCGCGGAACCGCTGGCGTAGGGCACGACTGTCGGAATGAGCCATCAGCATCCAGTAGACCCACTCGCGCTCTTCCATCTTCACAAATCACCCCGATGGCGGGTGCGGGCTAAACAGAAGGCGTAGAGCGTGCCTGCGCCCGCTCGCTTCAAAATTTTACCTGCCACCTCCAGCGTCACGCCCGAATCGCACACATCGTCCACTATCAGCAGGCACTCGCCCTGCAGGGGCTGGACACATTCGATGGCGTCGCGCAGGTTCTCCGCTTTCTGAACGCTGTTCGTCCAGTCTTTTTGCGGGCGTGTGGGGCGCGTCTTGCGCAGAATCGGCAGAAAGCGCAGGTTGAGCTGCGCCGCTAATCGCGCCGTGAACTCCTCAACGAAGCCGCCGCTGATGCTGGGCGGGATGGGCACCAGCGCGTGAATCGCCTGTAGCGGGAACCGCTCGCGCAGGAACACCGCCGCCTGCTGGATAGCCCAATCGGGCAGTGCGCCGCCGTCCGCATATTTGCACTGGTGAATAGCTTCCCCGACAGGTGTGCCCCCATAGTAGCTCAGCGCGAAGCCCATCGCGTAGATCTGCTCCTTCTGATAAACCGCCGTCAGAATCAGTGGTGGGTGATAGGCGAACCGTTCCGCCTGCACTATCAGGGCTGGGTCGGGCGGCGCGAGCCGTCGCCGTCGGCAGCGGTCGCACCGACTGCACGCCGCTGCGGTCGCATCGCCCAGAAAGCGGCACAGATAGCGCATTCGACACTCGCGCAGATGCCAGTAGGCAATCATCGCCTCCAGATCGTTGAGCTTCGCGTCCAGCACCACCTGATAATGGCTGTGATCGATGGCACCATGCCCTGTGGCGCGGTAGTACCGCTCGCTGTCGCGCACCAGCAGCCCCTGATCCATCAGGTCATACAGGATCGTGCGCAGGCTGTTCTGGGTCAGCCCGGTGTGGAGCGCCAGCTCCCGCTCGCGCATCGGCTGTTGCTGAAGCAGCTGATACACCTGCTGATAAGCGTCGGGAGGCGGGCGACTGGTGCGAATCATGCTGGTTTGCAGGGTCTTATCGTCGGGATGGGCGAGCAGGATGCAGTAGGAGCGTTCGCCGTCGCGACCTGACCGCCCGATTTCCTGATAGTAGTGCAGGGGCGAGGCGGGCGTCTCGGCATGAATCACGAAGCGCAGGTCGGGTTTGTCCAGCCCCATGCCGAGCGCGTTCGTGCAGACCAGCGCTTTGAGGTCGTTCTGAATCAGGCGCTGTTCGAGGGCGGCGCGCTCCGCACCCAGCCCGGCATGGTAGTGCGCCACGACGTGCCCGCGCTGCTGAAGATACTGGGCGAGCCATTCGCAGCTGGCGCGCGTCGCGGTGTAGACAAGCCCGCTGCCAGGCAGAAGACCGAGCAGATGATCCACCCAGGCAAGCTTTTCGGCGTCCGATTGCACGGGCTGAACATAGAGGCAGAGGTTAGGGCGCATCAGCGAGCCCCGCAGAATGTGGAACGGCTCGCCAATCTGCTCGCGCACATCCTGCTCGACGCGGGGTGTGGCGGTCGCCGTCACCGCGACCACGGGCACCTCGGGCGGTAACAGACGCACCAGGTTCACAATCCGCCGATATTCGGGACGGAAATCGTGTCCCCAGATGGAGACGCAGTGCGCCTCGTCGATGACCACCGCGCGGATCGGCAGCTGTTGCTGATGGTCCTGCCAGAGTGGGTTGCCCAGTCGTTCAGGCGCGATATAGAGCAGGTCGAGCTCGCCCGCTGCGGCGCGTTCCAGCACCGCCTGCTGATCCTCGAGGCTCATATCGGAGTTGACGGTATCGGCGCGCAGGGCATAGCGCTCGCACGCCTGACGCACCTGATCGCGCATCAGCGCCCGCAGGGGCGAGAACACCAGCGTCAGCCCGCGCAGGGCGGCAATCATCTGATACACCAGGCTCTTGCCCCAGCCTGTCGGCTGAATCAGCAGCCCCCGCTTGCCCTCCAGCGCCGCCTGAATCGCCTCTTGCTGTCCTTCGCGGAACGACTCAAACCCGAACCGCTCCCGCAACAGCCTCATCAGGTCATCAGCGTGCATGATAACTCTGTCAGAATACAGCGTTGGTGATGAGGTTCCTGCCGCTCGACGCTTTGTTCTGCTTATGCGGGAGGCGCCAATCACACCTGACAACCAGACGCCCGCCGAACCCCTTGATAGGGGCTAAACTGGGGTCATTGATCAATTTAAGCCCTTCTGGGCTATAATCTTAGCATGATGGAACGACACCACTCCCTCGTGGAACAGATGGAAACTCGCATGCGCCAACGCCTCGGCGCTGTAGCCGACGCCCTCACCCAACAAATTGGATTCGTCCAACGCCAACGCAAACCCACCGGTGTGTCGGCGTCGGAGGCGTCCTGCGACCTTTCAGTTGCCGCTTGGAAAAGGAGGCTTAAATTGATGCCAATGGACCCGCGCCGCTGACTGGTATAATCCCCTGCAAATAGGAGGGGATTGCGTGCGCGGGTATGTCCGACTATGGTTAGCAGGGGTGTTCGCTGGCGCCCTGCACAGCGCAATGGCGCAATCGGTTCAGATTCTTGAGCCTGGCGATGGCTCTGCCTTCGCGTGAGGTCAGGAGCCGCGCGGTCTACGCCGACGATCCAACATTGCAAGCCATCGTCATCTGGACCGACCCCAGCGGTAAGGAGCATCGCACCCGACCCGACGAGCTGAACATTTGAGACGGTGGCAGAGCTGGTTCAGCGCCAGCTCAAATTGATGTTCGACCACTGCAAGCCGTTCTGGACAACCAGTGCCCCGCCCGGGATGCCGGGTTACGAGCCGCATATGCCGTGACCATCCCCTGCCGCAGCAACGACCCCCAGCTGCCTGCGGTGCGTCAGGCGGTTCAGCAGATTACCCAGCAATGCGGTTCGTCAATCGCTTACCGCGTCTCCATCCCGACGAGCGCGATGAGGCAAGGGTATTTCTCCCTGCTCGGGATCAGGCAGAGAGATTGTAGAGACCTTCAAAGCGCAGGGTTGCGGGACCCGTCAGCCGGATGGGAGTGCCAGGCTCCCACTCGACGGTCAGCACGCCGCCGCGCGAGCGCACCTCCACCGGGTTTTTTGCCCAGTTAGCCAAGTGCGCCAGCACGGCGACCGCCGCCGCGCCGCTACCGCAGCCCTGGGTTTCGCCCACCCCGCGCTCCCAGATGCGCACAGCGAATCGGTTCGGTGACTCCATCAATGCCCATAGCACACTGGTACGCTCCGGAAACAGTGGATGGGTCTCGATGCGCGGACTGATCTGCTCAAACAGCTCGTCGTCGGGCAGGCGGTCGGTGAAGATGACGCTGTGCGTGGTGCCCGTGTTGACCGCCCACAATCGAACCTCGCGCCCGCTCACGGTTAACGGGTAGTCCAGCACCTGCTCGCCCTCAACCCGTATCGGGATGTCGCGCGGGTGAAAGCGCGGCGGCGGCAGCTCGGTCGTGATCGACTCCACCACACCGTCGCGCAGGTTCAGGCGCACGGGCACGACGCCGCTGATGGTCTCGATGGCGAACCGGGGCGTGTCCACATAGCCATGCTCATAGGCGAATCGGGCGACACAGCGCAGTCCGTTGCCGCAGAAGTCTTCTGTGCCGTCGGGGTTGAACATCCGCATGGCAAGCGCTTCGCGCTCGCCCCTGCCGATAATCAGCAAGCCGTCGCCGCCGATGCCCAGCGGACGATGGCACAGCCGCTGAGCCAGCGCAGGCAGGTTCTCGCCCTGAACAGAATCGGCATCCACCAGCACAAAGTCGTTGCCGACCGCCTCCACTTTCCAGAAGCGCAGTCGGCGCATCCGTTCGCTCACCGCTGTTTCAGCGCCTCCTTGATCTCTTTCTCGAACTCGGCGTAGGTGCGCGAACCCGACCACGCCTTCAGGCGCTTGCCCGACTTGCTATAGAGGTAGGTGCGCGGCACCTCACCGCCCCATTCGTTATCGAAGCCGCGAATGAACTGGTCGGAATCCTGATCCAGCACCAGCACGGGGAAGGTCGCGCGCATTCGCTTCAGAAACGGCTGAACGACCTCATCGGCGGTTTCGGGGTCATCCACCGAGACGGCGATCACCACCACACCCCGCTTGCGATAGTTGTTGTAGAGCCTGACCAGCGCGGGGAACTCCTCCACGCAGGGCTGGCACCATGTCGCCCAGAAGTTCAGCAGGACGACCTTGCCCTTCTGTTTTGTCAGTCGCGCCCGCAGATCGCGCAGATTGGTGCGCGGCAACCGCTTCGATTGAAACCCTAACAGACCCATCGTTATTGACCTCCATCGTTGTGATTGGTTGCTGGCGGATCGCGCCACACGCCATCGGCTTTGAGCAGCGCGATCAGCTCTTCCACGCCGCGTTCGGCAGGAATATCGTTTTTAACGAGCTGCCCTTTGCGATAGAGCGCGATTTTACCCGACCCGCGCCCCACATAGCCATAATCTGCATCCGCCATCTCGCCTGGTCCGTTCACGATGCAGTTATGCACCACGCAGAGTGAGCCGACATAGGTGTGCGCGTGCGCCACCTCCAGATTGTGAACCGTGCCCCGATAGGGAAGGCGCCTCACTGCTGCAACGGGCAGATAGAGGTAGCGTGAATCGAGCGCGAGCTGCCCCGTACGCTGACGGCTTTCAGGCACTTCCACCTTGAAGCCAAGGCGGTCGGCGAATCGCCGCAGCCCATCGCCGCTGGTGACACTGATGATGTATGTACGCTGGCGGTTTGCAGGTTGCCTGACCGTCAGCGACGCTGGTATCCCCAGCCGCAGAAGCAACTGGTGAACGACAAAGGCGAGCGCTGGCGAAACCGTCACATAGCTGGCACACGGATAGCCTCGGACCACCCCACAATAGCCATCACACCGCCAGAGCTTCTGCAGGTATTCGATAATCTGCTTTGGTTCGTCAGGAACGCGCTCCGATATCTGGTTCTCTTTCAGCACAGGGTAGAGCAATACATGATTGCGGGTAATCTCCTGCGCCGGGTACCAGCGTGCTTCCTGCCAGCGATTGATGAGGTCTGCCATGTTTTGCCAGCGTGGTCGGTCGCCTTTAATTGTGCAGGAGCGGGTGAGCGCCAGCACGGGGTGATTGGGCGTCAGGCGCAGGGGCGGTGCGCCGCGCGGCACAATCTCTATCAGCTCGCCCTCGAATGAATGGCTCTCGATGGCGGATACAGGCTCCAGCGTGCCCTGCTCGGTTAGCACGCGCTCGCCCACCTGAATCCGATGAATGGGTTTCAGCCCCGACTCGGTCATCACGGGCTGGTCGGATGGCAGGCAGCCCATCACGGCGATGTCCAGTCCCACCAGATGTTTGGTGGCTTCGCGCACCTGGTTCAGCACGGTTGGCAGGTCAAACTTGGTGCGTCCGCAGGAGGGGCAGGCGATATATTCCACTTTGGTCTTGCGCAGTCCCAGCGCCTGCAGGATGTCGTAGCACACCTCGATCTCGTTCAGCGGGTCTTCGGCGAGCGAGACGCGAATGGTGTCGCCGATGCCTTCCGCCAGCAGGGTGCCGATGCCGATTGCGCTCTTGATACGGGCATACATCCCGTCGCCCGCCTCTGTCACGCCCAGATGCAGGGGATAGTCCATGCCCAGCTGGTTCATGCGCTCCACCATCAGGCGGTTTGCCGAGAGCATCACGGGCACGCGACTTGCCTTGAGCGAGATGACGATATCTTTGAAGCCGTGCGCCTCGCAGATGCGAATATACTCTAATGCCGATTCGACCATTCCGACGGGCGAGTCGCCGTACATCACCTTGATGCGCTCCGAGAGGCTGCCGTGATTGACGCCGATGCGCATGGCGACGCCGCGCTCCTTGCAGGCGCGGATCACAGGCAGGAGCGCCTGCTCGATGGCTTCTAGCTCCTGCTGAATCTCGCTCTGGCTGTATTCCACGCGGCTGGGGTCAGGCTTGCGGAACACGAACAGCCCCGGATTGATGCGAATCTTTTCCACATGTCTGGTGCATTCGAGGGCGATTTCCATGCCCTGGTGATGCACATCGGCGACGAGCGGGATATGTCCGTAGCCGCGCCGTCGCAGTTCGGCTTTGATTTCGCCGAGGTTTTGTGCCTCGCGCAGGTTAGGCGCGGTGACGCGCACGATTTCCGCGCCCGCCTCGTAGAGCTGGATAATCTGCTCGACGGCGGCGAGCGTGTTCATCGTCTCGGCGGTGATCATTGTCTGCACACGGACGGGATTGTTCCCCCCAATCCCGATATCGCCCACCCGGACCTCGCGCGTCTTGCGACGGCGGCAGGTGTGCGGTAGTTGCACCCCTGTCAGCGGAACGAACGCACTCATGCCGTTAAAAGTTTACCTGACCCGCCGCCTGCCCGATAAAAAACACCCTCCCTCCCTGAGGTGGGAGAGAGGGCGCTGTGAGAGGAGGCGTCAAGGTTCAGCAGCCCGCGCTGTGGTTGAACAGCACGATCAGCAGGTCGGCGTCGTCCACGCGCCCGTCATCGTTCAGGTCGCCGTCCGTGTGGTACTGCCCGAAGTTGAACAGTACGATCAGCAGGTCGGCATCGTCCACTTGGTCTGATAGAAACCTGCTTGACCGACCCGCCATGAGTGAAGAGGCAGAACGGTCTGGTTCGTCCGCAGGTTCCAGACTTTGAACAGGGTGTAGGGTGGCTCGTACCAGGAGCGTCCTTCACCTGTGGCGAGCCACTGTCCATCAGGCGAGATCGCGAGCGCTCCAGCGGGTGTGGATCGCCCTTCCAGCTTCCATACAAGGCGCGGGTCTTCCACCTGCGCCAGCAACACTGCCATGCTGACGCCCGCCATCAGCAGGCAACTTAACCCTTTCGCAATAGCTGCTCGCATGATGCCCTCCTGTCCATCGGCAAGCGCCGCTTCTCGCAGCGGCTGGTCTGAATCATACCACAGGATTGCCAGCGTAGCATTGGCATCAATTTAAGCCTCCCTCCCCAAGCAGCAACTGAAAGGTCGCAGGACGCCTCCGACGCCGACACACCGGTGAGTTTGCGCTGGCGCTGGACAAACCCGATTTGCTGGGCGAGGGTGTCGGCTTCGGTGTCCAAAAGTTGGCGCAAGCAAGTCTCCATCTGTTCCACGAGTGAACGGTGCCGTTCCATCATGCTAAGATTGTAGCCCAGAAGGGCTTAAAATGACCTCTCACGGTCGGAACAGGAGGGGCGGCAGGCGCGTCGAAACGACTATGCACAACCCTATCGGGAACAGCACGGTTTTGACCGAAGAAGATAGGGTATAGTATAGACGGAGGCGATAGGGATGAAGAGCGTCTGGAAATATGCGGTTGTGGCGACTGGCGCCATCGCTTTGCTGCTGGGTCTGACCGCCCAGAGCAAACAGCGCACGGAGGTGGAGCTGTTAGGCATTCGGCTGTTTAGCCCTGCGGTGCGTGTGCTGCAGAAGTTTGGCAATCCGCGCCAGATTACCTATGTCCCGATAACTGTGCAACGGTTTGATCAACAGCAGCAACAACAAACGGGCCCAGGTGGCGAGATGCCCGGTCCTGGCGGGCCGCCCGGCTTCGGTCAGCCGCCTGGCACAGGTGGGACGCCGGGCGAGCAGCGCGTCGAGATGGAGACCACCTACATCTACAAGGGCAAAGGTGGTAGCACCTATGCGTTTGTCGTGAACAAAGATGGGCGCGTGGTGCAGATCAGTGCGCACGGCTATAAGCCTGACCCGAATGTTCGCACGGCACGCGGTATCACGCTGGGCGACCCCTACAGCAAAGTGGTGCGTGCCTATGGCTATCCACAGGAGCATCAGTATCAGGGCGATGTAATCCTGGCACGATACAACAAGCTGGGGGTTGCATTTCTGCTCGATACCAGAACCAACAAGGTGATGGCGATTGCCGTCGCGGCGGGCATTCCGCTCAGCGGTCCGGGCTTCATCGGTGTGGGCGGAGGTCAACAGGCAGGGATGGCAGGCGGTGGTCCTTCACCTGGTGGGATGGGCGCTCCGCCACCCCCAGCTACGGGCGGTGGAGGTGGCGGTCCCAAAGGGATGGGCGGACCTGCCATCTGATCATCGAAGCGAGGCGACCCTGTTGCATGCGCGACCTGCGTGAGGAGATCCGTGAGCGCATCGATCTGGTGGAACTGGTCTCAGGCTATGTGGCGCTGGAGCGAGCGGGCAGCAACTTCAAAGGGCTATGTCCCTTCCACACCGAGCGCACGCCCTCGTTCTATGTTAGTCCGAGCCTGAACCGGTTCCACTGCTTCGGGTGCGGGGCGTCGGGCGACGCCTTCGCCTTTCTGATGCGCATCGAGGGCATCTCCTTCCGCGAGGCGTTGCGCCGGCTGGCGGCGCAGGCGGGCATCGAACTGCGTCAGGAACCATCAGAAGCCCCCGACGAACGCGACCGCCTCCATCGGGCGCTGTTCGCCGCCCACTTCTACTATCGCCAGTGCCTGCAGCGTTCCGCCCGCGCCCAGCGCTACCTGCACCAGCGAGGCTTGACCCCTGCCACCATCGAACGGTTCCAGCTGGGCTATGCGCCCGACGGCTGGGACCACCTACTCCGATTTCTGCAGCGGCACCAGGTCAGCCGCGAAGATGCGCTTGCCGCCGGACTGATCCGTCAGGGCGAGCAGGGGTTCTATGACTACCTGCGCCATCGCATCGTGTTCCCGATTCACGACCCGTCGGGGCGCGTGATAGCGTTTGGCGGGCGCGTGCTGGGCGATGAGGAGCCGAAATATCTCAACACGCCTGAAACCCCACTCTTCCAGAAGCGCGACACCCTCTACGGCTGGCATCTGGCGCGGAGCGCCATCGTAAGGCAGCGCAGCGCGATTGTGGTCGAGGGCTATATGGACCTGGTGATGTTGCATCAGTTCGGGTTCGACCATGCGGTCGCAACGCTGGGCACGGCGTTCACCGAGCAGCATGCGGCGCGGCTGCGGCGCATCGCCGGGCGCGTCTATCTGCTCTACGATTCGGACAGCGCCGGGGTTCGCGCCGCGCTGCGGGCAGCCGAGATTCTGGAGGGGGCGGGCATCACGGCGTTGATTGTGGAGCTGCCGGCTGGCGAAGACCCCGATAGCCTGTTGCGGGCGCAGGGCGCCGAAGCGTTGCAGCAAGCCATCGAGCGGGCACGCCCCGCGGCGCTGTTCGGGCTGGAGCAGATTCTGCAGGAGCATCTCCGTCAGGCAGGTGTGGAACGCGCGGAGCAGCTCGATCTCGCGGCTCGCACGCGCCTGCTGCGGGAGGCGCTGGCGTTCGTGGCGCGATTGACCAGCCACACCGATCAGACCGCCTGCCTGCAGCAGCTGGCGCCGCTCAGCCCCGCTTATGTGACCAGTCCGCAGGCGGCGATGGAGGCACTCTGGCGCGATGTGCGACGCCTGCAGCGTGCGCAACGCCGTCCCGCCCGCGCCACCGAAACGCAGGCGCCCGCCCCAGAGGTGCCCGCGCTCTCCGTCGAGCTGCCACGCGCCGTGATCGACGCCGAGCGTACGCTTCTGCGAGCGGTGCTATTGCCCGAAACCGCCGCCTCTGCATGGGAACAGCTGCCCCAGATCGAGTGGAGCCTGCCCGACCATGCCGCGCTCGCCCAAGCGCTCCAGCAACTCCCTCAACCGCCCTACCGGTACACCCCGCGCGAGCTGCTTGAGACCCTCAATCAGGAGCCGTTGCAGGCGCTGTTGACCAGCCTGCTGATGCAGACCGAGCCGCCGCTGACGCCCACCATCATCGCTGACTGCATCGCTTACCTCCGTCGGCGTCAGGAGCGCGCCCGCCGCATGCAGCTCCTCCACGAACTCACCCACAGCAATACGCCCCCTGACCCCGATAAGTGGCAGGAATACTGGCGCCTGCGCGTCGAATCTTAAAATCGTGAAAGGCAGTTGCGGAGGATGGCAATGAACGAGATACCGTCGGGCTATGACTCGGACAGGATGCTCGCGCTCATCGAAAAGGGGCGTCAGCAGGGCTACATCACGGTGGAGGAGCTGACAGGGAGCCTGCCGGAGCTATTGGAACCCGAAGCTATCGAGGAGGCACTTGCGATTTTTGAGCAGGAGGGCATTCCTGTGCTGCTCGGTAGCGAGGCAGCCGAGCGGGAGCTGCGCCTGCTGGCGGAAGAAGCCGACCGCGCCATCGAGCAGATGGAGAGCGAGACGCTTGATGACCCGGTGCAGTGGTGGGTTCGGCAGGCGACGCGCGCCCCGCGCCTGACGCCCGATGAGGAGCAGGAACTCGCCCGTCAGGCGCGTGAAGGCGACGAGACCGCACGCGAACGGCTGATCGAATCGAACCTGCGACTGGTTCTCTCCATCGCTCGCCACTACACGGGACGCGGACTGCCGCTCGCTGACCTGATTCAGGAGGGCACGCTGGGGCTGATGCGAGCGGTGAACCTGTTCCGCCCGGAAAAGGGCACACCCTTCGCCACCTTTGCTGCCTGGTGGATCCGCCATCAGATTGGGCGGGCGCTGCAGGTGCAGGCTGCAACAGTGCGCCTGCCAGAGCATCTCATGAAGGCATTGCGCCGCGTGCGCCAGACCACCGCCCTGCTCCAGCAACAGCTCGGACGCCAGCCGACCCTGCACGAGATTGCCCGGCACGCTGGCATGAGCGTCGAACAGGTCAGCAATCTGCTGAACGCTGTCGCGCGACCCATCTCCCTTGAAACGCCAGTCGGTGGCGGTGGCGAGGAGGCGACCCTGCTCGACCTGATTGCCGAAGAGCCGCCGCCCATCGAAGAAGGGTTCAATTTGGAGCCGCTGCTCGGCGTGCTGAACGAGAAGGAACGCACCGTGATCGAGCTGCGCTACGGGCTGGGAGGGGCGCAACCGCTCACTATCTCGGAAATCGGGCGCGCGCTGAACCTCAGTCGCGAGCGTGTGCGCCAGCTGGAAGCCCGCGCCATCGAGAAGATGCGCAAAGCGGCTGGCTTATAAGCAACCACAGCGATGCCATCGGGCAAGGTGCATGACTGGGTGACCATCGCGACGGCGGCGGGAGCGATCCCGCTCTCGACAATATGCCTGCCGCCGGAGACGCGCCCGCTCGCCTGGCTCGCCATCGCCAGCTACACCTTTTCGGGCATCTGGCTCTCCAGCGATCTGGACACGCGCTCCAGCGCGTACTACCGCTGGGGACCCCTGCGCGTGCTGTGGTATCCCTATCAGAAGCTGGTGCCGCATCGGAGCTGGATTTCGCACGGGCTGGGTATTGGTCCGCTATTGCGCGTCGCCTACCTGATTGCGATGCTCGTGCTGTTCGTGAGCGTCATCAGCTGGCTGCTGACACGCATCGGGCTGGCGTTGCAGGTGGACACCCAGAGCTGGCTGCTGCACGCCACCGACTGGATGCTCACCTATCGGCAGGAGGTGCTGGCGCTGCTGATCGGGCTGATCGCAGGCGGCGCAGTTCACTCCCTGCTGGACGCGGTGCATACCCGCCTCAAAAAAGCACTATAGGTGAACGATGGAGCCGACAACCTATACGACCATTCGGGAGCTGCCCGCTTCGGAGCGTCCGCGCGAAAAGCTGGCGACATGGGGCGCGGCAAGCCTGCGCGACCATGAACTGCTCGCCATCTTGTTGCGCACGGGTACACGCCAGCGCTCCGCGCTCCAGCTGGCACAGGAACTGCTCCAGCGGTTCAACGGCTTGCGCGGTGTGCTGAACGCCACCGTGCGCGAGTTAGCCGCCGTCAAAGGCATGGGGCTGGCGAAAGCGACCCAGATTGCCGCCGCGATGGAGCTGGGACGCCGCGTCGCCATTAGCACCTTCCAGGAACGCCCGCAAATCCGCTCGCCTGAAGATGTCTATAACCTGCTTTATGCGGACCTGCTGTTTGAGAAACGCGAACATTTTATTGCCGTGCTACTGGACATCAAAAATCGGGTGCTTCGCGCCGAGACCATCTCCATCGGCACGCTGGATAGCAGTCTGGTGCATCCGCGTGAGGTGTATCGCGCTGCTATTCGCGAAGGTGCCGCCTGCTGGATTGCCGCCCACAACCATCCCAGCGGCGACCCCACTCCCAGCCCCGAAGACATCGCCATCACCCGCCGCCTGCGCGAGGCGGGCAACCTGCTCGGCATCGAACTGCTCGATCACATCATCATCGGCGACGGCAGATATACCAGTTTCCGTGAGCAGGGGCTGCTTTAAAGGCACACCTGTGCTATAATAGAGGTACGGGAAAGGAGCTATGAGAAGGGAAACGATACTGATTGGGATGCTGGGGCTGACACTGATGCTCGCGGCTGCGCAAATGCCGCGCATCGAGTTTCTGACCGAACAGGAGCTGAACGATACCATCGCGAATGCCCACAATGTGGGTGTCGTGGGGCGCGACTCCACCAACCAGCGCGTGATGAAGGTCGTTCGGGGCTTGATCAACCCCGATGGCGACCTGGACTACTTCCGCTTCCAGGTGTTGCAATCGGGCACCTACACCTTCCGTGTGGACACCACCTTCGACTCGGTGCTGGCGCTTTATAACAGCAGCGGCGGCTTGATAGCGGAAAACGACGATGATGTGCCGGGCGATAACACGCGCGGCAACCGCGATACATCCTTCACGAACGCCGATTCGGGCATCACCATCAGCCTTTCCGCGGGCACCTACTATGTGCAGGTACGCTCGATAGCCGCCTCTGGTGAGCTGGCACGCCTCCGCTACACCCTGCGCCTGTTCGACGGTAGCACCGCGCCCGACTATGACCCTTACGAGGTTAACGGAACAAATGACACCTTTGCTACCGCCACCGATGCGGGCAACCTTGCCGACGATTTCACGCTGATCTCGAATGCCTTCCTGACCTATCGCCAGACCGATTTCGACTACTACCGCATCGAAATCGGCGCCGGCAACCTCACTGTGCGCACCTTCGGCGCGACCGATACCGTCGTAACCGTCTACGACTCGGCGTTCAATCCGCTCGCCACCAACGATGACGACCCCCATGACCCCTTCAATCCCTTCACCTCGCGGATCGCGCTCCAGAATCTGCCCGCAGGTATCTACTATATCTTGGTCGAGGGGTTCAGCTACGCGGGTGGACGGGCAGGGGGCTGGTACGACATCATGCTCACCGACTACACACCTGTGCGGCGATTTATTTCGGGACGCATCATCTTTGATCGGCAGGCGCTGCAAACGGTACCCTTCACACTGGAGATTCGGGAGCCGGGCAGCAATCAGGTGCGTCAGCAGCGCACCCTCAACACCGACTCGAACGGCAACTTCACCACCTACACCTCGCTGATGTCGGGCACTTACAATCTTGCCTGCCGTGCGCCCACCAGCCTGTGGCGGGTCATCCGCAATGTATCGTTGGACTCCGATGTTTCCGGGCTGGTGTTCAACCTCATCAACGGCGATATTAACGGCGATAATGTGATTGACGATGCCGACCTGCTGGTGGTGCTGTTCGCCTTCGGGCAGACGGGTTCTGGCTTATTGGAGGACCTGAACGGCGACGGCGTGGTGGACGATGCCGACCTGCTGACCGTGCTGTTTAACTTCGGCGCGGTGGGTGATAATTAGCGCATGCCTTCGGTTGCCCTTCAGTTCGGCGCGGGCAGGATTGGGCGCGGGCTGTTCGCCCAGCTGTTCACCCGCGCAGGGCTGGAGGTGGTGTTCGTGGAGGCGCGCCCGGAGCTGGTGCAGAGCCTGCAGCGCCATCGCGCCTGCTGGATTGAGTGGCTGGACGGCGAGCGGGAAACGATTGCGCCCGTGCAGGCGTTGCACACAACGGAGCGCGAGGCGATTGCACAGGCGTGCCTGAACGCGAGGATCGGCGCGACAACAGTGGGAGCCGGCGCCCTGCCCGCGATTGCCCCTCTGCTAACGGAGGGACTGCGCCTGCGCGTCGCCCATCGGCGCCCGCCGCTCCACCTGCTGCTGGGCGAGAACGAACTGCATGCCGACCAGATTGTGCGCGACGCGCTTCGAACCGCGCTGCCCGATATGGCTCTGGATGAGGCGGTGGTGCTGGTGCGGTGTGTGGTTGAGCGGCAGGTGGTGGCGGAACTGCCCGGCGACCCGCCCGGCGTGCGCGCTGAACGCCACGACCGCCTGCTCCTCGACGCCGACGCCATTCGTGGCGAGCTACCTCCCATCGAAGGCGTCCATCCCGTGCGCCCCTTCGAGAACTATTTCCTGCGCAAGCTCTATGTGCATAATGGGCTGCACGCGCTGGTCGCCTATCTGGGCGCACAGAAAGGCTACACCACCATCCAGCAAGCCCTCAACGACGCTTCTATCCGCGAGCGGTTCGAGCGCGCGGCGGCTGCACTGGAGCGGGCGCTGCTGAAGGCATTTGCCTTTGACCACGCTGAGCATCATCAAACGGTCGCCGACATCGTGGCTCGCATCCAGCACCCTGCGCTGAACGATCCTATCGCGCGGGTGGCACGCGAGCCGCTGCGCAAACTGCGCGCCGATGACCGACTGGTGGGCGCGTATCGCCTGTTGCGCGAGCAGGGTGAGGATAGCGAGCCGTTCCGGGAGGCAATCCTTGCCGCGCTCCGCTACTATGACCCGAGCGACGCCGAATCGGTACAGTTGCGCGATTGGGTGCAGCAGCACGGCGTCGAATGGGTTTTGCGCCAATGGTGCCAGCTCAGCCTCGTTTGAGGAAGCGGCGGGTGGTGATCAGCGCGGGCACGGCGCGTCCGCGAATCTCCACTGCGCAGGGTGTGCCTGCCTTCGCCCATTCAGCGGGCAGATACGCCATTCCGATTCCGCATTCAAGCGTGGGCGAGTAGACGCCGCTGGTGAGCTGCGCCACCACCTGCCCCTCAATCAGCACGGGATAGCCCTCACGGGGCACGCCGCGCTCCTGCAGCACGATCCCCATCAGGCGGCGCGCAGCACCTTCGGTTTTGACCCGCTGGATGATGTCCGCGCCGATGTAGTCGGTGCGCTCGCTCACAAGCCAGCCCAACCCCGCCTCAATGGGGTTCGTGTCGTCGGTCAGTTCGTGCCCATAGAGATGGAGTCCTGCTTCCACGCGCAGCACATCGCGGGCGCCCAGCCCGCAGGGTGTCGCGCCCGCCTGCAACAGGGTCTCCCATAGTGCCTCACCCGCTTCCGCAGGCACAATCAGCTCAAAACCATCTTCACCTGTATAGCCTGTGCGTCCCGCAAAAACGGGCACCCCGCGCCACTCAAACGCGAGCGCTCCAAACCGCGGCACATCGGTGAGGCGCGGCGCCAATAATGCCGTCAGATGCGCCACCGCTTCGGGTCCCTGAACCGCAATCATCACCGTGCGCTCGGTCTGGTCGTCGATGGTGGGCGGCGGATTGAAGCGTCCCTGCCAGCGCTGGAGCCACGCGAGGTCTTTGTCGTGGTTGGCGGCGTTGAACACCATCAGCCACTGGTCGGGCGATTGCCGATAGAGGATGATATCGTCCACGACGCCGCCGCGCTCGTTGGTCAGCACGGTATAGAGCGCGCTGTTGTCGCCCAGCTTGCCCAGATCGCTGGGCACTAACAGGTTCAAAAACGGGATGGTGTTCTCGCCGTGCAGGCAGGCGCGCCCCATATGGCTCACATCGAAGATGCCCCAGCGAGTGCGCACCGCGCGCGCCTCGTCCAGAATGCTCTGGTACTGGATGGGCATCTCCCAGCCCGCGAACTCCACCATGCGCGCGCCCAGCTGCCGATGCGCCTCATATAAAGCCGTGCGTTTCATCCCCTCCTGAGTTCAGCAGGCAAGCGCCCTTTCCTGCCGACGGGTATACTTCGGGGCGGTGCCGATGGAGTGCGCATACAGGCGGGCAGGGTCAATCTGGACGGATCGAGGGGGTTCGCCCGACGGTGTATAGGCTGGCGATTCAGCCTGATGCGGATGCCTTTTGCCGCTGGCAGGCGGCGGGGCTGATGGCGCCCGTCCATCAGGCGGTGCTGGCAGACTGGGAGACGCCCCTCTCCGCCTTCTACAAGGTGGCAGGCGACGAGCCGTACGCCTTTTTGCTGGAGAGCGTGAGCGGGGGCGAGCGCATCGCCCGCTACTCCTTTATCGGCTTTGCGCCGACGGCGATTGTGCGCTCTAAAGGGCGCCTCATGCGCCTGTGGGAGCGCGACACAGGCTGGCGAACGCTGGAGCTGCCCCCGAACCAGGACCCGCTCGACGCCGTGCGCGCGCTGCTCTATCGGTTCCGCTATCGGCGCGACCCGCAACTACCCCGATTCACCGGCGGCGCGGTCGGCTATATCGCCTACGACTATGTGCGCTTCCTCGAACGCCTGCCTGACCAGACCGCAGACGATTTGCAAACCGACGACTGTTGCCTCATCTTCCCCGAAGTGCTGCTGATTTTTGACCATGTGTTGCATCGCATTCAGGTGCTGGTGAATGCGCCGCCGTGCGCCGAGCCGTCGAGCGCGTATCGGCGAGCGACGGAGCGCATCGAAAGCGTATTGACCCAGCTCAATCGCCCGCTGCCACCCCCGCCACCCTTTGAAGACCCCAGCTTCCAGCTCAATCCGACGCCGAACATGGCGCGCGAGGCGTTTCTGAAGGCGGTGGAGCGCGCGGTGGAGTATATCCATGCGGGCGACTGCATTCAGGTGGTGCTGTCCCAGCGGTTCAGCCAGCCTGTGCGTGCGCCCGCGCTCAACATCTATCGCGCCCTGCGCTCCATCAACCCGTCGCCCTATATGTTTTTCCTGCGCATGGACGATATGACGCTGGTTGGCGCGTCGCCAGAGGTGCTGGTAACGGTGGAGGGGCGTCAGGCGACCACGCGCCCGATTGCGGGCACACGCCCGCGCGGCGCGAACGAAACCGAAGATCAGCAACTGGCGCAGGAACTGCTTGCCGACGAGAAGGAACGCGCCGAGCATATCATGCTGGTCGATCTGGGGCGCAACGACCTGGGGCGCGTCTGCGAGTATGGCACGGTGCATGTGCCCGAGCTGATGGTGATTGAGCGCTACTCGCATGTGATGCATATCGTGTCGGAGGTGCGCGGGCGGCTGAAGGCGGGCGTGGACAGTTTCGATGTGTTGCGCGCCTGCTTCCCCGCGGGCACGGTGGCAGGCGCGCCCAAAGTGAGGGCGATGGAGATTATTGAGGAGCTGGAGCCGACCCGCCGCGGACCCTACGCGGGCGCCGTCGGCTACTTCAGCTACACAGGCGACATGGACACCTGCATCACCATCCGCACCATCCTGCTCAAGGATGGCGTCGCGCATGTGCAGGCGGGAGCGGGGATCGTCGCCGATTCGCAGCCTGAACGCGAGTATCAGGAGTGCCTCAACAAGGCGATGGCTGCCCTGCGAGCCATCGAACGCGCCCATCGTTAGAAGCCTGCGGTATAATCTGCTGGGATGGAGTGGTACGCGCTGCTTGGAGTGATGCTGGTGGCGTTCGGTATCGGCTCGCTGCCGTTCGGCTACTGGGTGGGGCGACTGCGCGGGGTCGATATCCGCCAGCATGGGAGCGGCAACATCGGCGCGACGAATGTGTTCCGTGTGCTGGGCGCGAAGGCGGGCGTGGCGGTGCTGTTGCTGGACGCCTTCAAGGGCTGGCTGCCCACCTTTGCAGTGGTTCGTGCGACCCAGAGCGATGTGGACGCTTTGCTAATCGGCGCGGCGGCGATACTGGGACACACCTTCTCGCCTTTTATGCGCTTTCGGGGCGGCAAGGGCATCGCGACAGGGCTGGGCGTGCTGTTAGCGGCTGCGCCCGCGACCGCTGGCGTCGCCTTTGTCGTGTGGCTGATTGCCTTCGGGCTGACCCGCTGGGTCTCGCTCGGCTCCATTCTGGGCGCGATTACCGTGCCAATTGCCGCCTACTGGTTCGGGCACTCGCCCGCTGCCATCGCGATTCTGGCGGTCGCGGCGGCGATTGTGGTGTTCCGCCATCGCGCCAACATTCAGCGCATCCTGCGTGGTCAGGAGCCGCGCCTCACATGGCGCAAAACGGAGCCGTCGCTGGAAGCAGCTTGCCTGCAGCTGGCGCAGACGGCGGTGGAGCGGTTCGTGCAGGAGGGCGCGCTGATTGAGCCTGACCTGCGACGCCTGCCGAAGGCGCTGCGGGAGCCAGGCAGTGTGTTCGTCGCGCTCTATCAGGACGAGCAACTGCGCGGACTGATGGGCAGTCTGAAGCCCCAGAAGCCGACCCGCGCTCACGAGATTATCCATCAGGCGACCCGCGCCGCCCTGCTGGACCCGCACCGCCCGCCCGTGGAGCCGTATGAGCTGCCCACCCTGCGCTATGTGGTCTATCTGGTGGAGTCGTATGAGCCGTTGCGGGAGGGGGCGCAGGTGGATCCCCAGCGCGACGCCGTGCTGGTGGAGTGGCAAGGTCGCGTCAGCGCGATTGTGCCGCCCATCCCCGACGCGCGAATCTCGCAGGAGCAGATCGAGCGCGCGCTGGCACGCGGCGGCATCCCGCGCGAGGCGTCCGCCCATATCTATCGCGTGCGCCTGAACCGACTCGGATAAGCCCGGGTGAGCAGGACAATCGGCGGCGCAGGGCGAATCAAAACATATATCGATGCAAACGAAGCCCTCATCGGAGGCAATGGTCTCCGCTGTGAGCGAGGTGGCTCCATCGGAACAGGCGAACCCGATTCGGTTGCGAGCGCTGCTGATCGGGTTCGCCCTGTTGCCGTTCACCACCTACTGGGCGGTGGAGAGCGTGGTGAGCGTCATCTTCTCGCTGATTATCCCACCCGTTTCCGCGCTGATGGCGGTCGCCCTGCTGAACGCCATCGGCTACGGGCTGACCCGTCGCTGGTTTCTGCGCACGCCCGATCTGGTGCTGCTGTTCAGCATTCTGTTTGTGGGCACGGCGATGTCGGCGGAGTGGATGGCGGTCGTCTCACCGCTCTGGCACGCCTTCGGGCTGTATGCCGACCAGAACAACACCTACAAGACGCGCGTGCTGCCCCATATTGCCGGCTGGCTCTTCTTCAAAAGCGGGGATCAGCTGCCGGATTACGGTCAGGGCGGGCACGGGATGCCCTATGTGCTGACGAAGTTGCCCCTGTGGTTGCCCATCTTTCTGGGCTGGATGGGGCTGTTCGGCTCGGCGGCGCTGGCGATGCTCTGCATTAACGCGCTGATGCGGCGGCTGTGGACGCAGCAAGAGCGGCTGGCGTTCCCCATCCTGCAAGTGCCGATGCTGCTGTGTCAGCCGCAGGCGCCGCTGTGGCGGAGCAAATATCTGTGGGGTGGCTTCCTCGTGATGGTTGCCATCGACACGCTGAACGCGCTCAACTTCTTCTATCCGTGGATTCCGCCCATCAAGGTGCGCTTTCTGGCGCGATTGAACGAGTACCTGCAAAGCCCGCCCTGGAATCAGATTGGCTGGATCCCGATGGGGCTGTTTCCTTATATGACGGCGATTGGCGTGTTCGTGCCGAATGACCTGCTCTTTTCGTGCATTCTGTTCTACTTTGTGCGCAAGGGGATGCAGGTGATTACGGCGGCGCTGGGCTACGAGCAGGGCGTGTTTGGTGGGGGCTATCTGGTGCCGCAGCCGCCCTATTTCAGCGAGCAGTCGTGGGGCGCGTTTCTGGGGCTGTTCGTGAGCGTGGTGTGGGCGTCGCGCGGTTATCTGAAGGAGATCTGGAACGAGATTCGCACAGGGTTCAACCCCGACGCGGGCTACGCGATTTCTGCACGCTGGGCGTTCATCGGGCTGATTCTCAGTCTGGGTCTGCTGATTGGGCTGGGCGTGGCGGTGGGGCTGCCCTGGTGGCTGGTGACCATCTATGTGGCGCTCTACATGGCGTTCAGCGTGATTGTGGCGCGGTTGCGGGCGCAGCTGGGCGCCCCCATCCACGAGATGGCGTTCATGGGACCGCACCAGCTGATGATTGCCTTCACGGGCACGCAGAATCTCTCCGAATCGACCATCGCTCGCCTGATGACCACCTTCCATTTTATGAACCGTTTGCACCGCACGCATCCGATGCCGTACGAGCTGGAGGCGATGAAGATGGGCGAGATTGCCCGCCTCAATCAGCGCGGGCTGTTTTTTGTGATTGCGGCGGCGGTGCTGACGGGCATCTTTCTGGGCGAGCTGTTCAGCGTGAATCGGTTCTATCGGGATGGCGCACCGGACTGGGCGGGCGGCATGGCGGGTGTCATCACGCAGTTAGCCGATAACCGCTACCCGCCGAATGTAACGGCGATGGCGTTCTTCACGGGCGCGTTCTGCTTCGTGCTGCTGCTCGATTTCATTCGCTATCGCGTGCCTGGCTTCCCGATCCATCCCGCGGGCTACGCGCTCTCGATGAACTTTGGCATCGACTACATCTGGTTCGGGCTGCTAATGGTGCTGATTATCAAGCTGTTTGTGAACCGCTACTGGGGCTTGCCGGGCTATGAGAAGCTGCGGGCGATTGCGCTGGGGGTGATCCTGGCGGAGTTCGCGGTGGACACGCCATTAGCCATCTATCGGCTGGTGACGGGTCAGGCGGTGTACACCATCTCCATTAATGGGCATTTAGGCTGGGATCAGTGAGGTTCAGCCCCCTCACCCGTACCCTCTTCCCCAGTGGGGGAGAGGGGCTAACCCGATTCGGTGTGTGCCAGCGCCTGGGCGATGGCTTCGCGGGCGTGGCGGACGGGGAACGCGCTGAGCGGGAGCCGTTCGTGCGGGCGCTGGAGATTGCTGTGGGGCACGAGTGCGTAGCGGAAGCCCATGCGAGCCGCTTCGCGCAGGCGTGCCTCCATGCGCGGCACGCCCCGCACCTCACCGCCCAGCCCCACCTCGCCAAACACCACCAGATCGGGGCGCAACGGCTGATCGCGCATCGCAGAGGCGACCGCCATCAGCACCGCCAGATCCGCCGCCGGCTCCTGCAAGCGCAACCCACCCGCCACATTCACAAACACATCGTGCGAGATCATCCGATAGCCCAGTCGCTTCTCCAGCACCGCCAGCACAAGGCTCACCCGCTCATAGCTCAACCCTGTGATAACGCGGCGCGGCGTGTTCAGAAAGGAGGGCGTGGTCAGTGCCTGAATCTCCATCAACAGGGCGCGACTGCCCTCCAGCGCAGGGAACACCACCGAGCCGGGCGCGTCGGTCGCCCGCTCCGCCAGCAGCAGCTCCGACGGGTTCGGCACGGGAACCAGCCCCTCCGCCCGCAAATCGAACACGCCAATCTCGTCAGTCGCCCCGAACCGATTCTTGGTCGCTCGCAGAATGCGGAACGCGCCCTGCGGTTCACCCTCAAAGTAGAGAACTGTGTCGACCAGATGCTCCAGCACCTTCGGTCCGGCAATCGCGCCCTCTTTGGTGACATGCCCGATCAAGAACAGCGTGATTTCGTGCGCTTTGGCGAGCTGTTGCAGCGCGCTGGCGCAGGTTCGAATCTGCGAGACGGTGCCGAGCACGGCTTCCACAGCGGGCGTGTAGAGCGTCTGGATGGAGTCGATAATCGCCGCGAAGGGCAGCTCATTCTCAAGGAGCGCCAGGACGCTCTCCAGCTCGTTGCCCGTGGCGACCTTCAGGTTCGGATGCTCGGTCTGCAGGCGGCGGGCACGCAGGCGCAGCTGGCGAACCGATTCCTCGCCTGTGATATACAGCACGGTTCCGTGTTGCGCCAGCCGATGGGCGATTTGCAGCATCAGCGTGCTTTTGCCGACGCCCGGCTCGCCGCCGATCAGCACCATCGCGCCGCGCACGATGCCGCCGCCCAGCACGCGGTCGAACTCCTCCAGTCCGGTGGGGATGTGGGCTTCGGTCTCTTCAGGGAGGGCGGTGATGGGCATGGCGAGCAGGGGCTTGACAACCGTCTGACCGCCACCGCGCCTGGGCGACCGCTGTACGACGCCGACCGATTCCTCCTGAAGGGTGTTCCACTCGCCGCATTCGGGGCAGCGCCCCACCCAGCGCGGCGTTATATGCCCACAGGTCGCACACACATACTGCACCCGTGCCTTCGCCATCACTATAGACTGTACCTGATAAGCAACTTTTTTTCTTGAGTACGCCCGTTAGCGCGAGGCAGGCACGGTTTCGCAGCTCCACGGTACATCGAGAGCCGTTTTGCCTGCTTGAATTCTGAGCTTCCCTCGATGGACGCCATCAGTATGCGGCACAAACTCAATTGTCAAAAGCACCGATTGGTTCTCGCGCTCGATGTCAGCGATTCGGAACCTGCCCGCAGGCGATACAGGATTAAGGAGCCTTATCTCGTTATGATATTGCAAAATTTTTCCAAGATTTAATCTTAAATATTTTCTATAAATTTTGTTTTTATCAACCAATCCAAATCCTAATAAGCGGGGAGTTATGAGGATTCGTTCCGCAGGCATAATTGCAACAACAATTGTACGAACTATATTTCCTTCTTTATCTTTTATGATTAATTTTCCAGAATAGTCTTTATCAACAGGATAGTATTTGATCCTCAATTGTCTCTGCTGGGTGTCGACAAAAGCCCGCAGACATGGCAAGGTTGTAGATACCTTGATGTCTTGCAGATTGATTTCTGGATGGAGGCTGTAAGATAATGTGCCTGGCTTGGATGATTTCAGATGCAGATACAGAGGAGCGTCAGGAAGACAGTTCTTCTGAACCCCCTCAACTTCCGCGACAAGAAAGCCTCTTCGGGGGTTGCCATCCGTTTCCACCTCCACCCAGAAGGTCTGCACAAAAGCTCTCTCTGCAACACCTGCCAGATGCCCCGAAAAGTCCAGTCGGGCATGCACTTGCAAAGTGGCGCCAGGAGGAACAACTTCAGGCTGCCAGCGATAGTATTGCTCCGTGTTTCCACAACAGGAATAAAGTACCCTTTTCACTCGCCATGTGAGATTTGTTTTGTTTACGAATTTAACATCTGTATAGGTATGATCCTCTTCAAACCGATTACCAATCGATACTCTGGATGTCGCGAACACAGGTAGCTCATCTGCTGATGATCGTGACGCTGTGGATGATCGCGTTATCCACCAATAGGTGGTCACTCCAATCAGCAACAATAGGAGGACCGCAGGCAAGCTCATCAACACCTTCCGTTTATCCACGGTAAGCCCACCTCCTGTAAGCGCGTAAGCCGAAAATGGCTATCAGCGCCATTATGACTGAGCCTGCAATCAGTGCGGGCACTACCAGCGATTTGCGGGGGGCGATGGGAACCATCTTACCGACGGTATAAACACGGTTATTGATGTTGTCTGAAACATGCGCCGAATCAGTCGGAATCGAAAGATGATACTCATGCTCGGCTATCGGCTTCAGATAGCGAACAGTCGCTTCAACACGATCAAACAGGATATACTCCGATTTAGAAGATGGAAAATATCTCGTAATCTTTAATTTTCTGGGCATGGGGATTTTGAAGTCTTCAGTAGCCCACTCTGTTATCTCAGCAGCGATTGCAAATGATGCGGGCTGTCCATTGACCTTAATGTTGCCAGATACCAGAGCTTCCGCGCGCACACACCGATTCTGCAAGTTAGGACAGAACCAGAGCCAGACTGTGGATTGCAGATTGGGGTTAGAAGCTCGGATTCTGTAACATTCATATCCATTTATCCGATCAACTCCAACTGTCTCTACTCTCCACCCATTCGGTATCCCTTCAACATTAAGAGCTTTATTAACTTTTATTAAACTGTCTATATTATTTTCAGCAAACAGATAGGCTCGATGAAGTCCGAACAAAGGCAGGAGCAGGTCGCTACTCTCAATCCTATTAATCACCTTTATACCCTCTTCGAGGCTACCAAGCAAGATCACTTGATACCGCCAGTCATATTCAGGTAGTTTGAGCGGATGGTGATAGTCGTCCAGTATGATAACCCACCGCGTGCCATCATAGGCAGCTTGTTTAATGGGTTCTGACTTTACAATGGGGCGAAGCCTCTTGGGTGTTTGTTGGGTCGTGTCATCTTTAATCTTCTTAAATAGAACTGATCGTTGACCGAAATCGATATGCCACTCATTTATTATATTTGAATTAATATCATTAATATCGATAGAAATATATGTCGTTGAAGAACTTGGTTGTGTCGAGGCAGTGGGTGGTGTAGACAAAAGGGTTAAGAAGAATGGTGATAAATATTGATTTATGTTTAGCTGGATATTTATACGCTCCATAGAGGTGAAAGAACTATCGGCAGCCTCAAAAATTGTCTCCGCTTTGGGCAAGGGCTTATTTGGAGACGACGAGGCAGGGATAGCAGAGCGAAATATCTGGTTTGCTGGCAGCGGCTGGAGGCTCTGCATCAGCTTTTTTGTTATCAGATAGGCTGTCAGCAGGTAAAACCCAATTCCAGCCGCTACCAGCACGACACCACCTGCTACCACCCAAATCAGAAGCCTTCTGTACATTGTTATCAAGCGCAGGAGAGAATCCAGCCATCGAACCTCCAAAATCGTATGCCACCACAGCGTCCAAAGTACTTATAATACGTGCCGCATGGGCGAGGGTTGTATGTACATGTGGAACCAGGTGACGGATAGCAGCGCGGGAACTGTGCTCGGGTAGAGACAAACTCCTCGCATATTGTGACGGAAACACAGATACGAAATCGTCCTTGCCCATAGCAATAAGTATAAGTTGTACAGCGGCAGGGAATATCCTGGCAGCTAGCCCAGAACCAAGGAGCGCATTTATAGCCTGGCAAAGTCTGACTTGGTGGTGGATTAGGACACGGCATAACCGCAGCCGGGTTAATATCAGTGTTTGCAATCCCGCACACATCTGACGGGATTACAGATACAGGGAGTGACGCTAATAAGGTGGCGAACACCACCGAAGCAACCAGTCGTCTCCTCAATGCTTTTCGTGCCATTTTCGTTCACCTCCATCTATATTAAACGCTCCCAAACCCCGTCAGGGGACATCAGGGCACTACTTCCAGCCGAATCACCACCCTCTCCTGCCAGCGAATCCCACCAGACAACGCATTCAACTCCGCCACCTTCTCCTGATACCCCAACGGCAAACCCCAGGTTTCTATGCGAACCTCCACCGGAAACCCGTTCAACGGCGTCAGCCGATCATACGGCAACTCCACCACACTGCACCCACACGACGGCTCCACCTTCAGCACTACCTCCCCCAACGATGGATTGAAAACCCATACCCTCTGCCGAATTACCTCACCTCGCTTCACCTTGCCCGCGTCGTACCGCGCCCCAACCAGCCACAAACGCGACCCCGACACCTGCGACCGAACTGTCAGCCAACCCAGCCAGACACAACCTATCAGCACCAATCCCAGCGCCGCCCACCGATGCCAGCGCTGAAAACCTGCCTTCGCCACCATCATCTCGCTCATCCGTAAACCCTCCAATTATATAAACGCTCGGACAGCCCTTCGCGGGACAACAACCCTCTCATCATCTGCCTTTCTTACCGCACGGGTTTCCCGACGAGCGGGAGGAGTCCACCCCCCCCCGCCACCCTGTGCCCATCTCTGCAGCTTCCTGATGGCGCGCTGACACGCCTTCTTCACACGCTCCTCTGGCTCGCCCAAACGCTCCCCAATCACCGCAAACGGCAACTCCTCCAGATAGTGCAGCTCCACAATTGTTCGCTCGCGCACGCCCAGCTGAGCTAACGCCTGTTCCAGCAGCAGGCGGGTCTCCACCGCCTCATAGCCTATCTCAACGACGGCGCAGGCACAGCACTCTTCCAGCGAGAGGCAGGCTGGCTCCCGCTGACGCTGGCGGAGATAGTCGTTCAGCACGTTATGGCAGGCAGCCGTGATGTAGGCGTGGGTCAGCGTTTGCCCGCGCGCGATTGCACCGTGCAGGCGTAGCAGCACCTGCTGGGTCAGGTCGTCGGCGGTGCAGGCGTCCAGACCGTGGCGCACAAACCAGCGATGGATGGCTTCACGGTACGCTTCAAGCGCCAGTGCCTCGTTGCCCATAGTTGTCCACCCAGTTGAGATTCACATGGGTAGGTTCGATTCCTGCTTAAGGGAGGTGAATCGGTGCTGTTGTGGGGTTGAAGGTGCAGGCGTGTCCTCTGCAGGATAAACGGGGAACGGGGTGAATCATTTCCTGCTATGAAGACCCTGTTCGCAGCGACATGGTGGTTTGGACAGCGGGCGGTGGCGGAGGCGTGGCGTGTGTGGCAGCAGCAAGCCGACGCACCGCCAGGTCAGCGACTGATCCAGGCGGTGGTCGCCGGCGCGTCCGCGGTGGAGTTAGATCCCGATGTGATGTCGGTTGGGCTGGGGGGATTGCCCAATCGGATAGGCGAGGTGGAGCTGGACGCCGCGTTGATGGAGGGCACGCAGTTGCGCGCGGGCGCAGTCGCAGGCATCCGACGCTTCGTGCCCGCCATCCAGATAGCCCAGCGCGTGATGGAGCAGACGCCGCACCTGATGCTGATTGGGGAGGGCGCGGAGCGGTTCGCCCTCCAGCAGGGTTTCCAGCCACGCTCGCTGCTGACTGAAGAATCGCTGCGCCGCTGGTACGAATGGTATCAGAAGCAGCAGGCGCCGCAGGATGTATCGGTCGTACGGGCAGCGTCAGCCGCCGACGAGCCGCACGATACGGTCGGGGTGCTGGGCTGGCATGCGGGGCATGTGGTGGCGGCCTGCACCACCAGCGGGCTGGCATGGAAGATGCCGGGGCGCGTGGGCGATTCGCCGATTGTGGGCGCGGGTCTCTATGCCGACGACGAGGCGGGCGCCGCCGTCGCCACCGGTATGGGCGAGGAAATCTGGCGGTTCGCGCTCTGCTCACGCGTGGTGGAACTGATGCGCGAGGGCGTCTCCGCACAGCGCGCGTGCGAGCAGGTCATTCAATCGATGGTGCGCCGCCTGCCCGAAGTCGTCGAGCATCAGGCGGCGGTGATTGCTATCCGTGCCGACGGCGACTTCGGCTGCGCTGCCACCCAGCCCAACCGATTCGAAGCCTACTTCTGCCGCGACGGCGAGATTTTCCAGCAGAAACCCCCTGCAGGGTAAAATCTGGCGGGTGGTCGCACCGTGGCGTATATCAGCCTCTATCGCAAATATCGGGCGCAGGACTTCGACGAGCTGATGGGGCAGTCGCATGTCACCATCACCCTGCGCAACGCCATCCAGCAGGGCAGGTGGGCGCACGCCTACCTGTTTTGCGGACCGCGCGGCACGGGCAAAACCTCCGCCGCCCGCCTGCTCGCCAAAGCACTCAACTGCGAGCAGGGTCCCACGCCGAACCCCTGCAAAGAGTGCCGATTCTGCCGCGCCATCCATGAAGGCAACTGCGTCGATGTGATCGAGATGGACGCCGCGTCCGAGACCAGCATCGAGGATGTGCGCACCACGATTATCGAGAACGCCAAGTATCCCCCGATGGAGGCGCGCTATAAGGTGTACATTATTGATGAGGTGCATGATCTGTCGGCGAAGGCGTTCGACGCGCTGTTGAAGACGCTGGAGGAGCCGCCGCCGCATGTGGTGTTCATTCTGGCGACCACCGAGTTCCATCGCGTGCCGCCGACCATCCGCTCGCGCTGTCAGCGGTTCGATTTCCACAGGGGCACGATTGCCGATATTGTGAAGCGACTGGAGTATGTGGTTCGCGCGGAGGGTCTGCAGGCGGAGCCAGCGGCGTTGCACCTGATTGCGCGGGCAGCGGACGGCTCATGGCGTGACGCGCTCACCGCGCTGGAGCAGGTGATTGCCTTCAGCGAGGGCACCATCACGCCCGAAACGGTGTATAACGCGCTGGGCGTGCTGGAAGACGAGACGCTGATGCGCCTGACCGACGCGCTGATAGCGGGCGACGCCGCCGCCGTGCTGGACACGCTCGACGCGCAGCTGCGGCTGGGGCGCGAGCCGCGCGTGCTGGCAGAATCGCTGATTCAGCACTGGCGTGCGCTGATTCAGGCAGCCGTGCAGGGCGACCATCGCCAGCAGGCTTACGACCCGGCGCAGTGGGGCGCGATGCGGGAGCAGGCGGTGCGGGCGACCGTGCCACGCCTGCTGCGTTGGTGGGAGCGCATGGCGGAGACGCTCAGCGAGATGCGCATGGCAGGCTCACCGCGCGCCGTGCTGGAGCTGACCCTGCTCACCTTCGCCAGCGAGCCAACAGCACCCACTGTCGCTCCATCACCCGTGCCTGCAGTGGCTGAACCCGCTGCACCGCATGCCGAACCGACCCAGCCGACCGAAACTGCGCCCGCCGAAGCGACACCCGAAGAATCGCCTGCCGCGCCTGAACCCGACGCCATCAATCAGCGTTGGCACACCTTCGTCCAGCGACTCAAGGAGAGAAGCCCTGTCGGGGGGCGCAATCTGGATGGCTCGCGCCTGCACATCGAGGGCAACACCGTTCGCCTCTACCTGCGCAGCGAGATGGCACGCCAGTATTTTCGCCATTCGCCCCAGCGCGAGAACACCCTCGTCGACATGGTGCGCAAACAGGTGAACATGCCGCAGGCGCAGGTGATTCTGGAAGTGCTGCCCGAAAGCGACTCGCAGGCGCTCCCACCGCCGCCCGTCGCACAACCCACCCTCGAAGGCGAGGCGCTGGTCGAAGCCATCAAGCGCAGCTTTAACGGGCATGAGATCAGCCCTGAAGAGGCGGAGGACGAACCGCCCGAAGCGTTATAACCAGCCATCAGCCGATTTACCTGTCGACGAGCCAGCCTGTCAGCACGCCGAGCGTCCACAGCGTCAGATACAGCCCGATGCAGAGGCGAGTCCATCGGCGCACAAAGAGCGGGTTGTGATGCCGATACCACTCGGCGAAGCCGACAGCCAGCATCACGGTCGCGCCCTTCACCCCGAAGAACGCGCCCCAGCCAAAGCCCAGCACCCAGTTCATAATCGGGTTGAACTCCGTCGCCAGTTCGTTCGTGATCAGCCAGTAGGTGCTGAGCGCGTCAGCCGTGCAGATAAGAATCAGTCCCCAGCTCTCTTTCAACATGGTGGCTCACAGGAGCATTCAGCACCTTTTGTGCCACAGAGAGCCGGGACTGCTCGGAACTTCGCCCTTTCAGGCGGGTGAGTAAGCGTGCGCCCGCTTGCGCCCGGCGTTCGCGCGAATGCGCTCGATCTCGGCGTCGGTGAGCGCGCGTTCGAAGCTGCGGAAGCCTGCCAGCCGGAAGCCGTGCTTGCGTGCCAGCGCCTGCATGGTCTCCACCTGTTGCAAACTCACCTCTTTGCCCAGCGTGAAGCTCTCGATACGCCCTTCCAGTGCCAGCATCATCGTTTCGGACATGCAGGCGTAGGCGGTGCGGGGTGGGAAGCCGAAATCGAAGCCGAAATCCACCTCGCCGGGCACTTCTACCACTCCGCCTTCGATCACCAGCACATCATCGCGCTCGCGGGCGACCCGCACCGACACATCGCGCGGACGCGCCACATCGCACACGACGGCGCCCGGCTTCAGATGCTCTGGCTCGATAATCGCATCGACTGCGCTGGTAACAGTGATGACCACATCGGCGTCGGGTAGTGCGCGAGCTAAGTCGGTGGCGACCTGCACGGTTCCGTGCGCGGCGGCTCGCAGCTCGTCGGCAATCGGCTCCAGTCGGCTGGCATCACGCCCCAGTAGCAGGGTTCGTGCCGCGACGGGCGCTAGCGCCTGCGCACAGGTGCGCCCGATGGAACCCGTCGCGCCCACCACCGCCACCGTTGCCTGCTCAATCGGGATGCCCATTAGCTCCGCACCCCTGATTGCGCCCTCAATCGCCGTCGCGACCGTGTAGCTGTTGCCCGTGGTGACGGCGATATCGAGGTGGCGGGCAATCGTGATGCCGCCGTCGCCCACCACCGAGGTGAACGCGCCCAGCCCGATAATCTCCGCGCCCAGCTCCTGCGCAATCTGACCGCAACGGATAATCTTCTGATACACGAACTCCAGCGGCAGCGAGAGCATCATGCGGGGCGAGAGCGGGCAACCGATGAACCAGCCTTCGGTCTGTACGCCCGTGAGCGAACGGATGCCCGTGATGCGCGAGACCACCATCGGCTCCTTGCGCTTCAGCAGGCTCTCCACCCAGCGCTCAGGCAGGTAGCGGGCAATCGGATACTTCCGCGCCGCATCCCGCTTCACATCGATCGGATGAATCACAAAGGCGAATCGGTGCATCACCCAAGATAATACCCTCTCATACTGGTTCGGCTTCACGAAGGATTCCCTCGCGTCATTACCCCTTCCCTCTGGTACAATAGGGGCACATGGACGGATATGGCATGGATGGCGACGATGGCGGCGTTGGCGACGCTGACAGGCGTGACCGATTTGCATCCGCGCCCCGATTTTGAACGCCCGCTGTGGCACTCGCTCGATGGCATCTGGGAGTTTCAGTTCGACCCCGACAATCGCGGGCTGACCGACGGCTGGATGCGCCGTGAGACGCCCTTTGAGGCGCGCATTCGCGTGCCCTTCGGCTGGGAGAGCCGATTGAGCGGCATCCAGCGCACCGACTATAAAGGCGTCGCGTGGTATCGGCGCGAGTTCAGCCTGCCAGCCGAATGGCAGGGCAAACGCATCTGGCTCTGCTTCGGCGCAGTCGACTGGGCGGCACAGGTGTGGGTGAACGGCGAGCGGGTGGGCGATCACGAGGGCGGCTACTCCGGGTTCCGATTCGACATCACGCGCTGGGCGCGCTTCGACCGCCCCAATCGGCTCGTGGTGCGCGTGGAAGATCGCACCGACCCCGAAACCCCGCTCGGCAAGCAAATCCCCACATGGTACACCAGCACCAGCGGCATCTGGCAGAGCGTGTGGCTGGAAGCGACGGGCGAGGCATGGGTTGAACGGTGGCGGGTTCTCATAGAGGGCGACACGGACGGCGTGCCCACGGGCGCCGTCCGATTGCAGATTGAAATCGGGCGCACGCAGGATGGGATGCCCCTGCATATCAGCGTGCGCTCGCCCAATCGCCAGTTTGGGCAGGCAAGCGCGTCGCTCGCGGCGGATCAGACCCGGCTGGAGTTGCGCCTGAAGGTCGCCCGTCCCCGATTCTGGACACCAGAAACGCCCGCGCTGTACCCGTTCATCGTGCAGCTGCGCCCCTCATCGGACAGGCAGACGCTGCTTGATGAAGTGCGCGGCTATTTCGGACTGCGCACCGTGCGCTGGGGCAGGTACAACGGCTCTGACTACAGCTATGTGTTGCTCAACGGTGAGCCTATCTTTCTGCGTGGCGTGCTGGATCAGTCATTCAATCCCGGCGGGATTTACACCGCGCCCGACGATGCGTTTCTGCGGCGCGATATCGAGCTGGCGAAGCGGGCAGGCTTCAACATGTTGCGCATCCATATTAAGGCGGACGAGCCGCGCAAGCTCTACTGGGCAGATAGGCTGGGTATCCTCGTTCAGGCGGACATCCCCTGCGTCTACCTGCCCACCGCCCGCGCCCGCCAGCTGTTCGAACGCACCATGCGCGACCAGATCGAGCGCGACTTCAATCATCCAAGCCTGATTATCTGGACGATTTTTAACGAGGAGTGGGGCATCGGCTCGCTGGCGAACACCGACCGCGCCCATCGCGTCGACTGGGTGCTGCAGATGGTGCAGCTCGCGCGGCAGTTAGACCCCACACGGCTGGTTCACGATAACTCCGGCTGGTCGCATCTGGAGACTGATCTGAACTCGTTCCACTGGTACGGGCGCGATGTGGACGCCTTGCGTGAGCATTATCGCCAGATCAACGCGCGCGAGATTGGCGCCGGCAAAGGCTGGAACTATATCGACGGGCGTGTCAGTCGCGGTGAGCCGTTCATCAATAACGAGTTCAGCTATCTGGCGGCGGGCGACGGCGATGGCGACTGGTCGTGGGGCAATCTCGCCGCCGTGAACGCCCTGCGCAGCCTCGATAAACTGGTCGGCTACACCTACACCGAGCTGACCGACATCGAGTGGGAGCATAACGGCGTGTATAACTACGACCGCTCGCCCAAAGAGTTCGGGTTCGACTTCTGGGTGGAGGGGATGACCGTCGCTGATCTGTTCGCGGAAGATTTTCTGGTGCTGGATGTGCCTGCCATCAAGCGGGCGCGGCGGGGCGAGCGCGTGAAGGTGCCCGTGCTGTTCAGCCACTATTCGGGGCGCTGGCGCGGCGCCCTCACGCTCTGCTATCGGCTGGACTGGCTGGACACGCTGGGCAACCGCTATCAGGGCGAGGTGGAGCGCATGCGCATCGCCAGCCCGCCGGCGTACCGCCTGACCCCACTGGCGACGCTGGAGGTGGCTCTGCCCGATCAGCCCGCGCTGGCGACGCTGGTCGTCTGGCTACAGGATAGGCGTGGCAGGCGCATCCATATCAACTACACGCAGTGGGCGGTCGCGCTGGATGAGATACCTGCCACCGAGTGGCGTAGCCCGAATCAGCTCATCGTGCGCTTTCGCCCGACCGACTACGCTCGCAGCGAGTTCAGCCTGCAGAGCGCGCCCGCCAGCCCTATCGCGGGCAAGCATTACGGGCGCGGACACGGCTTCGTGGAGTATACGGTGCGCCTGCCCGATGATGCGCCGCTGGACAGGCTCCAGCGCATCACGCTGGTGATGGAGGTAGCAGCGAAAGCGGGACGCGAAAAGGTCGACTGGAGCCAGCGCGTTCACCCTGCCGACTATCCGCAGACCGACGGCAAGAAGTTCCTCTCGCGCGTGGAGGTGGCACTCAACGGCATACGCATAACAGGCTGGGAGCTGCCCGATGACCCTGCCGACGCGCGTGGCGTGCTGTCGCACTGGGCGGGTGTCGAGCGCGGCTCGTACGGCTATCGGCGCACCGCCACGCTCGAAGTTTCCAACCGCCTGCGAACGCAGCTGCAACGCGAGCGCGTGCTGACCGTTCGCCTGACCGTGCCGCCCGACCTGCCCGGCGGACTTGCCATCTACGGCGCCACGATGGGTTGCTACCCGCTGGAACCCACCCTCGTGCTGAAGTTTGAATAGCGAACAGGAAGTTCCAGTGAGATGGCGAAAGGATGGCGGGGGAGACGCTGAATGGCAACCGTTTACACGGATGCGGATGCGCCGATGGAGATTCTGCAGGGTAAGACCATCGCGCTGATTGGCTACGGCTCGCAGGGTCATGCGCAGGCGCTGAACCTGCGCGATAGCGGGCTAAATGTGATTATCGGCGTGCGGCAGGGCGGCTCGTGGGAGCGCGCGCAAGCCGACGGCTTCCCCGTCATGAGCGTGCCCGAAGCCGTCGCCGAAGCCGATGTGATTATGATGCTGATTAATGACGAGCATCAGCCGCGCGTCTATACAGAATCGATCGCGCCCGCTTTACGCTCTGGTGTCGCGCTCGGCTTCGCGCACGGGTTCAATATCCACTACGGTCAGATTGTGCCGCCGCCCGATATCGATGTGTTCATGGTCTCGCCGAAAGCGGTTGGTCCCCAGCTGCGGCGGCTGTTTGTGGCGGGGCACGGCGCACCCTGCCTGATTGCCATCCATCAGGACTACACGGGCAGCGCGAAGGCGATTGCGCTCGCTTACGCGCGGGCGCTGGGCGGCACGCGCGCGGGCGTCTACGAGACCACCTTCCGCGAGGAGTGTGAGAGCGACCTGTTCGGCGAGCAGGCGGTGCTGTGCGGCGGCGTGCCCGCGCTGATCAAAGCCGCCTTCGAAACGCTCGTTGAGGCGGGCTACCAGCCCGAAATCGCCTACTTCGAATGCCTGCACGAGCTGAAACTGATTGTCGATCTCATCTACGAGAGTGGCATCAGCGGCATGCAGTTCGCCATCTCCGACACGGCGCAGTACGGCGCGATGACGCGCGGTCCACGCCTGATCAGCGACCCGGTGCGCGCCGAGCTGAGGCGGATTTTAGAGGAGATTCGCACGGGTCAGTTCGCGCGGGAGTGGCTGCTGGAGAATCAGGTTGGTCGCCCCGTGTTTAACGCGCTCGCCCGCGCCGAAGCGGAACATCCCATCGAACAGGTCGGGCGCGAGGTGCGCAACCGCATGAACGAGCTGAAACAGCAATGAGATACACGCTTTGCCACGAGGTGCTGCGCCACCTGAGCTTCGAATCGGCGTGTCGGCTGATTGCTGAGTCGGGCTATGAGGGGATTGAGCTGGCGCCGCTGGTGTTCGCGCCGTCGGTGGAGCAGATTGACGCCGATACCCGCGCGGCGATTCGGTGCACGGCACAGGCGTTCGGCTTGCCGATTGTGGGACTGCATATGCTGTTGTGGGGTCGGGACGACCTGCATGTGGCGCATCCCGACCCAGAGGTTCGCCGTCGCACGGCGGACTATCTGGTGGAGCTGGTGCATTTTGCGGAGGCGGTTGGCGCGCCGCTGATGGTGTTCGGCTCGCCGAAACAGCGACGCACGCTCCCACCTCTCACGCCCACCGATGCGTTGCAACTCTGGCTCGATACACTCCAGCCTGCCCTGCGCGAGTGCGAGCGCGCCGGGATTATCATCCTGCTGGAGCCGTTGCCGCCGTCCGAGACCGATGTGCTGAACACGCTTGGCGAGGCGGTCGCCCTGCTGGAGCAGGTGCAGCACCCCGCGCTGGGCACGATGCTCGATGTCAAAAGCGCGCTCGCGGAGAGCGACGATGTGCCCGCGCTCATCCGCCACTATGCGCCCTACCTGCGCCATGTGCATCTGAACGACAGAGATATGCGCGCGCCAGGCTTCGGACCGACCGACTTCGCGCCGATCCTGCAGGCGTTGCGCGAGGTGAACTACGCCGGCTGGTGTTCGCTGGAGCCGCTCGATTACACGCCCGATCCCGAACAGATTACCCGCGAGTCGATTCGATATCTGCGGAGCGGGTATGATTAACCCATCTATCGTGGGCTGTGAGAGGGGGCGAGGTCGCCTCGCCCCTGCGCATCTAAAGACCGTGTGCGCCCCAGGTCGTGCTGGGGCTATGTCTCAAAAGCCGCTTTTGAGACGAGTTGGGGGAAGTCCGGTGAGAGTCCGGCGCTGTGCCGCAACGGTAAGCCTCCTGCCGCCCCGAAGGCGCAGAGGGGACAAGCCCGAATGCCCAGCCACGGTCGACCGCGCTCCCTATCGGGAGCAGCCCTGCGAAGCACAGGGTGCGGTCAGGGAAATAGCGCAAATCCGCTTTTTGCCCTGAACGCGCCTGACCGAGCGTCGGGCGCGTGTTGCTTTTAAACCCGCACCCACAGAAAGGAGGTCATGCGATGAACGGACGAAGCATCCTTATCGGGCTAACGCTGCTGTGGGTGCAGCATGCAGGTTCGCAGGTGGCGGGTTATAGCCCGCCGACAGGCTATCGCGCCTTCTCGCTGGAGCTGAGCGGCGGCGTCGTTGCCGTCAGCCCCTCCGGGCAGCTGGCGGTCGCACGCGGTCGGTTCGGCGGAGGCGCAGAGATTACCGTGTATGACCGCATTCGCCCCGACGGGCGTCAGGTGGTCGCCGCCATCAGCGACAGCCGCTGGCAATTTTTTGGCGGGCTTGCCTGGCGCGACGAGAACACGCTGGTCTTCTCCGAGAACGGCGATCTGGACACCGTGCTGGAGTGGCGCATCGGCACGGGCGTCGCCCCGCTCGCGCCCGAAGGCGCCATCCCGAACGCGGCGGATGTGTTCATTCTGGGCAATCAGGTGCTGGCGCTCGGCGCAGATGGACCCGGCGCGAATCGGCTCTATCGTGTGGCGAACGGCGCTGCCAGCGTGATTGTCAGCGGCTACGGCAACGGCTACGCGAGCGGCGTGAGCCTGCGCGGCGGCTGGCTCTATCTGGGCGATACGAACGACCCGCTCTTCGCGGGCAATCCGGGTCAGGTGCTGCGCTACGAGCCGCACTTCGACAGCGACGGCTTGCTGATCGGCGCCACGCTCGTCGAGGCGCTCTCGCTCGCAGGTGGGGGCGGCTCCGGGCTGGTGGGATTCGCCTTCGATTCGGAGGGCGATTTAATCGCCAGCACGGGTCGCACGCTCACGCAGTTGCGCGGGTCGACGGCGACGCCGTTTGGCATCTTCAGCGGCGCGTATCCGTTTCCAGCGAGCGTGGCTTACTTCGGCGCGCGCTTCGAGCCGTTCAGCGGCGACGGGCTGTTAATCGTGGACGGCAGCTTCACGGAGGTGGGCGGGCTGTTCGCCATCACGCCCGTGCCGGAGCCGGGCACGCTCGGCATGCTGATGGCGGGGCTGATGGCGCTCGGCTGGCGTCGCCGCAGGGCCCATCGCGCCTGAAGGGGTGAACCATGCCCGCACGCGAGCTGGTTGCTATCGGGCTGGTGATCGCCGTCGCGTCAGTGAGCGCCCAGTATCGGGGCAGTTTCGCTGAGCGCGATTTCGCCACGCGCGTGTTCGGCTGGAGCGGCGTCAACGGTGCGCCGGGCTTCAACACCGACCCGACACAGGTGCTGGGCTATCCGCCGCCGAACGCGACGCCAGGCGTGCCCGATAACACCAAGCTCTTCTCCTTCGGATGGGGCGGTTTCGTCGAGGTGGGCTTCGACCGCCCCATCCAGAACCTGCCCGCAGGGCTTGACCCGCACAATCCCGACGGCTACGACCTGATTGTGTTTGGCAACGCCTTCTATGTGGGCGGCAACCCCTGTCAGGTGTGGGGCGAGCCAGGCTATGTGGAAGTCGGTATCGACCGAAACGGCAACGGCGTCCCCGATGGTGGCGACGACTGGTACCTGCTGCTGCCGCGTCATCCCGACCCGCGTGATGCAACAGGTGTCCCGCGCTTCCCGTTGCCCGACCAGTGGTTCGGCTCGCTCAGCGTATGCCCGACGCCCATCGTGGGCTATGCCGACATCACGCCCATCACCAATCAGGGGCATCCGCTCGTGCCCGATGACCCGTTCACGCCAGGTATTCAGGGTCTCTCGGCGGGTGGGGACGCCTTCCAGCTGGAGTGGGCGGTGGACTGGCAAACGGGTCAGCCCGTCGAGATCGATCAGGCGCAGTTCGTGCGTATCACCCATGCGGGCAACGCCAATCTGGGCGCGTTCGGGCGGTCTTCAACGGAGGTCAGCGCGATTGCGCTTGTGCGGCGCTACGGTGATACCAGCGCCGACGGCTGTGTGGATGACGCCGACCTGCTGACCGTGCTGTTCGAGTTCGGGCAAACAGGCTCCGCGCTCGCAGGCGATGTCAATCGCGACGGCATCGTGGACGACACCGATCTGCTAACAGTGCTGTTCGAGTTCGGCGCGGGATGTTAGCTCTCGGAGGCGATCCAGCAATTCGCTCCTGAACAAGACGGCTGAATCTGCTCTGTTGCAAGGATGCTCGTTCCACCTTTTGGGCACAGCGGGTTTCGCCGCTTTGGGGGCGCGGCGACCGCGCCCCTACCCATGCCGCATGCCTGTAGGGTGCGGTTCCCGCACCCCGCTTGTGAACGCCTGCCCTCTTTGCAACAGACCAGCTGAAGCCGTTCCGAGTAGGGGCACGGTGCCCGCGCCCTTATCCGTGTCTGCCATTACCCGCGCCAAAAGGAACCATGCTAATATCTTATTCGTTCAGGAAGGGCAGGGGTTGAATACACGGTCCGACACGGAGCTGGTACAGCGTGCCAGAGAGGGCGATGCGGGGGCATTCGAGGTGCTCTACGCACGTTATCATGCGCGTATCTACAAACTGCTCTATGGCATGCTGGGCAATCGCGACGATGCCGCCGACCTGACCCAGGAGGTGTTCGTGCGCGCATGGATCGAGCTGCCGCGCCTGCACATCGAAAAGACGCTCTACGGCTGGCTGCGCCGCACCGCCATCAATCTGGGCATCGATCATCTGCGCCGCAGTCGGCTGGTCAAGTTTCAATCCCTGGATGCGCCGTTATATGACGATTCGGAGGGTGAATCCTTTGAATGGCAGATACCCGATGAGAGCCAGGATGTGGAGGCAGCCGTCGAGCAGAAAGAATTGCAGGACTGTGTCCAGCAGGCGCTTCGGCAACTCTCCCCGCTCCATCGCGCTGTGGTCGTGCTGCACTACATCGAGGAGGTGCCCGTGGAAGAGATTGCGGAGCTGCTATCAATTCCAGTGGGCACGGTCAAATCGCGGCTGGCGCGGGCACGCGAGTCGCTGCGGCGCCAGCTGGAACCGTTTCTGAACAGGGGGAATGGCGATGCGATGCGATGAGGTTCGGAGGTCTCTAACAGACTATGTGGAGGGTGTGCTGCCGCTGGAGCAGGCGCAGGTGGTGGAGGCGCACCTGCAGGGTTGCCCTGACTGCGCCCACGAGCTGCAGATGCTCCAGCGCGTGCCACAGGTATTGCGACAGTGGTCGCCGCCTGTGCCGTCAGAGCGTATCTGGGCGGGCATCGAGAGTCGCATTCGGGCGCGACGCTGGCAACCCCGTCGCTACGCGCTCATCGCCACGCTGTCGGCAGCGGCGGCAGCGCTGCTGCTCGCGTTCTTCATCTGGCAACGCGCCACACCCGCGTACCCGCCCGTCGTTGACTCCTATGCCCGATACTGGCAGGCGCACCGCGAGTGGGCGCAGAACGGCGGCGCCGGCGAACTCTATCCCTATGTGGAGGCGCAATAAGTGATGCGGAACCCCATGACGCGCTGGCTGGTGTGCCTGGTGGGGCTGCTGATCGCTCTCAGCGGCTGTCAGCGTTCCACCACGCTGCCCCGCGCGCCGCTTGTATGGAAGCAGGCGATCCTCAACGACGCGACCCAGCCCTGCCGAATGGAGGTGCAAGTGCAAATCCCGCACGCCGATCGGCTGCCCGCCCTGCTGGAGGTGTACCGCCCGCATCCCGATTACCTGCAGATAGTGGAGCGCGGCGCCGAAGCGTGCCTGATAGGGGGACAGGAGTATCGCCCGACGACTTATGTGACGAGCCGTGAATGGGTGCGCTGGCTGCCGCTCGAACGGCGGTGCATCGTGCGCCCGCAGCTGCTCGATGCGGCGGGCAAAGCGCAGATTCAACAACTGTTCGAACGCAACGCCCGCCTGCGCGAGCTGGAACGCGCTGAGTGGCAGGGCAAGCAGTGGGTCGTGGTGGAGGTGTGGGTGCCCGACGGCTACCTGCGCAAGCGGTACTGGATTACCAGCGGCAGCCCTCCCTATGTGGGGCGGATTCAGACCTACAATCGGCAGGGCGTGCTGATCCGCGACGAGCAGCGGTTCCGCTACCAGATTCTGCCAGCGACACCTGCACCGCCCGCGCTGCCGATGCCGCCACCCAACTGGCGCATGGAGCGCCCCCTGCAGATTGCGCCGCTGGAGCCGAAGCTGGGCTTCAAACTCAACGCTTACCAGCCACCGAAGGGTTATGAGCGCATCATGGTGCTGAAGCGCTCCTGCCCATGTGGGGGTTCCCACTTCGCGATAGGGGCGCTTTACTCGAACGGGCTGGACTGCTTCACGCTGTTCTTGCTGCCGGCGGAGTGTCCCGACGCGCGTCGCGCCGATAGCCAGCTACGCCTGAGCGAGGGGTTCGAAGGTGTGGTGGCGACGGTACGCCGCGCAGACGGCAAAGCGATTCTGCTTACCGGCGAGATTCAGCCCCATCAAGCGGCGCAGATGCTGGCGAACCCGTAGAGCAGGCTAACTCACCGCGCTGACCAGCGATTCGTACAGCTGGCGGGTCGGCTCGGAGGGCGACGCGCCGAGCAGCTCGGCGAGCGCTTTCTGGCAGCGCGTGTAGACCTGAAGGGCTTCGGCACGGCGTCCCAGCGCCCGATACGCCTGCATCAGCAGCCGTGCCGCCGCCTCATCACACGGATCGATCTCCAGCAGTCGCCCCCCGTACTCAATCACCTCCACCAGTCGCCCGGCGAGGGAGGCGATTTGCGCTCGCACGAGCAGGCACTCCAGATAGAGCGCGTGCAGGCGATGATAATGGGGAGCGCACCACTCCTCTTCGGCGAACTCCGGCAGCAGGTCGCCCTGATAGAGGGCGAGCGCTTCGTCCAGTCGCGCCTGCTGGGCTTCCGGCTCGGTGCGGCTGAGCGCGTCGCGGGCGATGCGCTCGAACTCGAAGGCGTCCGCTGTCCAGCTGTGGTCGGGCGCCCAGCGGTAGAAGCCCGAATCGTATCGCAGCCAGTCACCAGCGGTCTCCCCGAAAGCGCGGCGCAGGGTGCGGCGCACCGCCGAGACGGTCGTCTGCAGGTTGACCCGTGCGCGTTCCAGGGGCAGGTGCGCGAAGTGCAGTTCGCAGAGCGTGTCGGCATACACGGGGCGCCCCTGCAGCAGCGTTAGATGGGCGAACAGGGCGCGCGTGCGCGGGCTGACCCACTCGTCGGGTGGAAGTTCGCGCCCGCGAAAGCGCAGGCGCACCGTGCCCAGCAGCCGCACCTCCAGCTCCCAGCCGCGCTGCTGCACCCACTCTATGGTCGGGCGCGGCGCCTGCAGACGCCGCCAGACCAGCGGCATCCCGTAGCCGCTCAACAGGCTCTCCGCCTCTTCCTGCACGCTAACTGCCTGCGGGCTGCCCTGCGCCTGCAGCACCGCCGCATGTTGCAGCAGCGCCAGCCCGCGATAGAGCGCGTGCCCCCAGGCGGTGGCGTGTTCAACCGCTTTTTGCGCGTGCGCCTGCGCCGCCGTCAGGTCGCCCTGCTGAACCATGAGCATCGACTGGAGCCTCTCGAATTCGGTGTTCAGCTCGGGCAGGTTCAGCGCACGAATGGACGGCTCCGCCTGAATCAGCGCGTCGCACGCCTGCGCGGGACGGTTCATCAGCAGGACGACGGTCGCCTGCAGCAGCGCGCTCCGCGCCAGCACCAGCTGGTGATTGAGCTTGCGGGCGAGCCGCCGCGCCTCAGCGAGTGTGGCGAGCGACTCGATGAACCGTTCAGCTTCCATCAGTGCCTGCGCCCGATAACAGAGCCATTCGGCTTCACGCTCGTAGCCCATCGCCTCGCGCACCGCCGTCAGCGCACGCTCGGCGATATGCAACGCCTCCAGCGGGTCGCGATAGAGCCGAATCTGGAACTCGCTCTCGTAATCGATGCTGTAGGGTTCGGCGGTACTTTCAGCGGAGCGGGACGCGCTGGCATGATAGAGCTGCTCCGCCCCACGCCCCTCAAAGTAAGCGAGGTCTGCCTGCATCAGGTGTAGCGACGACTGCCATGCGGATGGTGCGGAGGGATGATTGCACCAGTGGCTGAACCGGGTCAGCACATCGTGTGCCAGCTCGAGGTCGGCGCAGGCGAGCGCATAGCGCAGCGTATAGCGCAGCACGCCCATCCACCGCTGCCACCAGTCGCGGTTCGCCCGCATGCGCGTCCACACGGTGCGATGGAGAGCGCAGGCAGTGCGCAGGTCGCCCTGGCAGGCGTGCAGATAGGCGAGCGTCAGCTCCAGCATCGATTGCTGGGCATCGGACCAGCCGCCCGATTCGAGCAGGGCATTGATGGCTTGCCGCGCTTCGTCGCTGCGCCCCAGCTGCGCCAGTTGACCCGCGCGAGCGCAATGCACCTGCACCCACAGTGTGCGATCCGGGTCGCAATCGGGGTGCGCTTCCAGCTCCACAATCGCCTGCTGGGAGGCTTCCAGCGCCCGCATCAATCCGTTCGGCAGGCAGTACATCAGGTGCGGGCGCTCGCACAGCAGCTGCACGCGTTTCGGATGGTCGCCCTGCAGGGTCGCCGCCTGCAGGCATGCCTCCAGCAGCTCCAGACGGAATCGCGGATTGGCATGCTGGCGTGCCTGCAGATAAGCGTTCCAGAGCCGCTCCAGCACGATGGAATCGGGTTCCGCGTGCGTCCAGTGCCACCAGCGTTGCTCGTCGGGCAGCAGCGGGTTCTGTTCGAGCCGCTCGGCGATCTGGCGGTGCATGGCGGCGCGGCGATGGGTCGGGATGGTCTCGTAGATGACCTTTCGCACGAGCGGGTGGCGCCAGGCGAGCGCGTGGGGTTGCTGGCGCGCAGGTTCCAGCCAGCCCGTGCGCAACAGGCTCGCCACCCACTGGGCAATCCGCCGCTCATTGCAGTTCATGAGCGCAGGCAGAATCGCCTCAGGAATCGCGCTTTCAAAGCAGCTGAGCCACTGCAGCAGTTCACGCTCCCGCGCCTGCAGAGTCTGCATCCGCTGCAGGATGGGCGTGCGCAGGCTGGTCGGCACAATGGTCGTCAGCTCGCGCCGCGCGTGCCACTCCGCCTCCCACGTCTCCGCGTTGCGCAAAATCTCCGTGATCAGCAATAGATTGCCAGCGGTCTGCACCTGCAGCGCTTCGGCGAGCGTCTCATCGCCCGCGAGCGCGGGGCGCCAGCATTCGATCAGCGCCCGCACCTGCTCGCGATTCAGTGGCTCCAGCGTAAGCGTGCGCGCGACGCCGTGTTGCTCGCCACGCCGAATCAGCTCATGGAGCAGCGGATGCTCAATCGGCGTGCAGATGGTCAGCAGCAGTCCAATCGGTTCGAAGCGGATGCCCGAGAGCCAGCTCTGGATCAGGCGACAGAGCTGTTCGGAGGCGAGATGCAGATCGTCGATGCACAGCAGCAGCCCGCGCTTGCGTGCCAGCGCGCGCAGCGGGCGAATGAACTGGGCGGGGATATGCCACGATTGCGGGAACGCCAGCCACTGCTGCAGTCCCTCCTGCAGAGGCTGCGCGAGCGGCTCCTCGCCGAAATGGCGTAGCAACTGCTCCATCAGAGAGGCGAGGGGCATCCAACCTGGCTCACCATGCTCGCCCCGACACCATGTGTCGGCGGTGATCAGCCCGATGGTCGGCGCGTGCGCCAGCGCGTCGCGGAGCAGACTGGTGCGCCCCATGCCCCAGTCGCCCATCAGGATTAGAATGCCACCGTTGCCCTGCGCCACCTGCTGGAGCCATTCCTGCAGGTGCGCCCGCTCCCGCGCCCGCACCTGCGTCGCGAATGGCGTCTCCATCAGTGCAAGTGTACCTGATTGACCCTGAATCTTCCTCGCGCGACAGGTACAATCGAATCGATGAGCCAGCCGACGGTGAGCGTGCTGATACCCAGCTATAATCACGCGCGGTTCCTGCCCGACGCCCTGCAAAGCGTGTTCGAGCAGACCTTCACCGACTATGAGATTGTGGCGGTGGACGACGGCAGCACGGATCACTCCGTCGAGCTGTTGCGCAGCTACGGGGAGCGCATCCGCCTGTTCACCCAGCCCAATCGCGGCACCTATCCGACGCTCAATCGCTGTATCGCGGAGTCGCGCGGGCGCTATCTGGCGATTCTGAACTCCGATGACCGCTGGGCGCCCACCAAACTGGAAAAGCAGGTCGCGATTTTAGAGGCGCAGCCGCAGGTGGGGCTGGTGCATACCGATGGACGCTTCATCGACGCCGAAGGCAATCTCCTGTGGGGCAACCCGCTGGGCTTCGAGTGGCCCCGAACGCCGTCGGGCAACATCATCGAGGCGCTGGTGCGCTGCAATAAGATTATCGCCTCGTCGGTGCTGGTGCGCCGGGAATGCTTTGAGCGGCTGGGCGGCTTCCGCGAAGACCTGTTCGGCTCCGGCGACTGGGAGATGTGGTTTCGGATTGCACTGGAGTACGACATCGCCTTCATCGATGAGCCGTTAACCTTCTATCGGGTGCATGGGGCGAACGCCTCGTTCCAGCATCGGCGCGTGTACGAGGACGATGTGCGCGTGCGTGAAGAGACCATCCATGCGAACGAGGCGCGATTGTGGCAGCGGGCGAACGACGCGCGGGCGATGCGATTGGCACTGGCGCACTCCTACGCCTGTCTGGGCACGGAGTACGCCCTGCTGGGCAATCGGCATCGGGCGCGACAGGCGTACTTGCACTCCCTGCGCCTCTACCCGCTGCGCGTCAAGAGCCTGCTGCGCCTGATGCTCACCTTTCTGCCCATCCGCCCACCCCTCTAAAAGCCGTTTCTGGTGTACAATAGAAGGGGGCGATGCGGTTCGAACGGCACTGGGACGCCTATCGGGAGCTGGGGCTGACGCCCGACGCCTCACAGGAGGCGATTCGGCAAGCCTATCGCCAGCTGGCACGCCGCTACCATCCCGATCATGCGCCCGACGGCAAGCAGCGCGAGTATGAAGAGAAGATGAAGCGGGTGAACGCGGCGTACGCGATTCTGGGCAACCCGGCGCGGCGGGCAGCGTACGATGCGGCGCGCCAGAACGGCGGCGGCACAGCCACACCGCCCAGACCGCCTTCGGTGCGCGCTTCCCCGCGCGACCCCTACATGCAGGTGCGGGCGGGCTATCAGCAACGGCTCCAGCGCGTGCAGGTGCAGACCCACACGCTGCCTGTGTGGGCGCAGCTGCTGTCGGGGCTGTTCGCAGGGCTGGGGCTGGTGGCGGGCTTCCTCGTTGGGCTGCCGTGCGGGATTGTGGGCTGTGTTCCGGGCGCGCTGGTCGGCTTGATGGGGGGCATGGTGGCGGGGCTGCTGATGGTCTATCTGCTGGTGCTGGGGTTACCCCCTGCGATTCTGGGCTGGCTGGGCTACTGGGCGTTCGGCAGCTGGGGCGCCCTGCTGGGTGCGCTGATCGGGCTACCGCTCGGCTGGCTCTGGATGCGACGCCAGCACCGCCCGCGCTAATCTATGCCGCCAGCAGCTTCGGCTCCTGACTCGCCAGCGGATTACGCAGCAGCTCGTTGTAGATTGGCTCCAGTCGCCCCTGCAGGTGCGCCCGACGCAGGGTCTCCACCACCAGGATATCCAGCTTGGTGCCCGCCAGGCGCGACAGCTCGCGCAGGCGCTCTTCGGTGCTTAAGGCGTCGCGATAGGCGCGCGTGCATGCCATCGTGTCGAACACATCGGCGACGGCAAGGATGCGCAGCGCCAAAGGCTGACGCGCGGCGTCCAGCCCATCGGGATAGCCCGAGCCATCCAGCCGCTCGCCATGGTGCCGGACCAGGAACAGCACATCCTCGTCGAAGCCCATACCGCCGCAGATTTCCACGCTGTGGATGGGGTATCGGCGGATCTGGAGTTTCTCTTCATCGGTGAGTGCGCCCTCTTTGTTGAGGATTTCGGGCGGCACGCGCGTTTTGCCGATGTCGTGGAAAAGCGCGGCGATGCGCAGCTTCTCGCGCAGCTCGGGTTCCAGCCCCAGCTCTTCGGCGAGCAGGTCGCACAGCGCCGCCACGCGATGGGAGTGCCCGCGCGTGTGGGGGCTTTGCTCTTCCACCTGAGCGACAATCGCGCTCAGCTTCTGGAAGTTTGCTAGCTGCTCGGCTTCGCGCTGGCGCACGATTGCCAGCGCTTCGGCAAGACGAGCGGCAACCGATAGGGCAAGTGGCAGAATCTCCATCGAGAGGTGGGTTCCTGTGAGTTGAAGCACGCCGAGCGGTCGCCCGCTGGGGCTGGCGGGGTCGAACAGGGGCACACAGAGGCTGGGTGCGCCCTCCCATGCCACATTGCGCGGCAGGTCAGCGGGCGGCTTCAGCAGCGAGAGGAACGCCAGCGGTCGCCCCGTGGCGGCGCACACGCCCACCATCCCGTCGCCCATCGGCACGCGCGCCCGCTGCTTGACTAAATCGGGCAACGCTCCCAGCCGTAGAACGGCATCCAGGGCGCCCGCGCGCAAATCGTACAGATACAGCACCGCGCCTTCCGCCTGCAGGCGCGGCAGATGCTGCTGCAGGTAGACGCTCAACCGCTGAGAGAGGAAGCGCGGGTGCGGCAGGTTCTCTAACGGCACAGGCTCCACAGCCTGCTTCACGGGCGCCGAATCGCCCGCCGGTGCGCGCCCGATCAGCCATGCACCCAGCCCCAGCGAGCCGATTCGCAGCAGCTGCTCGGCTAACCCCCACAGTGCCGACGCGCTCTGCAGGCTGAGGGTCAACCCATCACCGAGCATCTGCCACTCGATGCTGGCGAACACCGCCATCGTAACGCCCAGCGTGCGCCAGAGACGGCTCCCGCCAGCCCATCCCGCTGCTAATCCGAACGCGCCTGCCATCCACCATGTGCGCGACGGCTCGGGCGAAAGAATCAGCAGGGCGCAGGCAATCAGCCAGAGCAGCGCCCAGGCCATCGGACGCTGACCCTCCGACCGGCGCTCCTGCTGCCAGAGCAACAGCGTCGCCACGCTCAGTCCGACGCAAGCTGTCAGCAGGAGGGTGGAGCGTGTCGCGAGCGCGCCCCACAACAGCAACGACATCAGCAGGACAGCCGTGCGCACTGGCTGCGCGCCCCCTCCTGCAGGGACGCGAGCATCACACCCGTGCTCCTGCCCTGACAGACCTGACCGCTCAGGGTCTGCCGAATGACCGTTCCGAATCCAGCGCCATCGTCTCATCGATAAAGCCTCCTTCTGTGGCACGGGCGCGGTGACCGCGCCCGTACTGCGTCAATAAATCTCCCTGTGCCAGGCAATATCCACTCCTTCACGGGAACGGCACGAGGACGGGGAGCCCCCCCGTAGTTTCCTGCAGGCGAGTCAGCTCGCGGAAGAGGTCGGCGTTAATGCGCGGGTCATGTTCGAGCTGTGCCTCGCCCTGCAGCTGCAAATCGCCATCCAGAATGATAATCCCGCCGTTGACCTGCGCCCTGTTGCCCAGTTTCACATTCCCATCGAGGCTGATAAGCAGCCCCGACACGCGGGCGTTATCGGGCACCTCGATGTTGCCCTCCGCAAAGAACACGAACAGCGAGTCGTTGTCGGCGTAGCTGGTGTCGCCCGTGAACACAATATTGCCTTCCGCCACGATAATCGCGCAGCCCTTCAGAGCGCCCTGAATCTGCAGATTGCCCTGCACATAGTAGACCGATTTGTTGGTCAGAGTCAGTCCGAACGGCAGGTTCTGATTGCCGGCAACCACCTGTGTGGCTTGCGAGTACAGCTCGCCGATATCGGGCAGGTCATCGGGCATAACCTGGGCCCACTGCTCCATATAGAGGGTGGCGGTGAATCCAGTAAGTGTCCCGGTGATAATCTGGCGGCTGGTGCTGACCGCGCCCTGCACGCTCAGGGTGCCGCCGGGTTTGACCTGGATGTTGTTGTTGGCGCGCAGGTCGCCCTTCAGGGTCAGCTTCCTGCCGCCATCCACCACCAGCTCCTCATCGAGGAACAGGGCGAACTCGGTGGTGCTGCGGGCTTTCTGGCTGCCATCAATGATGCGGGTGAGCGTCTTGGTATGGTCTTTATAGGTCGCTGTGACGCGCACCTCCATCGCGTTATCGCCGTAGCGCTTATTCTGGCTCACGCGCCCCACGACTCGCCCTTCGCTCAGATTAAGCGTAAAGGTGAAGGGCAGGTTTCTTCCCTGATAGCAGCGTGCCCAGCAGGCGTAGGTGACGCCGCTGGCGAGCAGCGAATCGAGGCGCAGCTGGGTCTCCTTCGCCTGCGCCTGTCGGCTCTGCATCAGCGCGCTCCAGCCGAGCATCGTCGCCAGCGTGCCCAGCACTGTTAGCACAATCAGCGCTATCGCGTAGGTGCTGCCGCGCTGACGCCTAACGCCATGTGTTCGCATTCTGCACCAGAAATGTGCGCGTGCGTGTTGTCTCATAGCGATCCTCCCCTGATTGAATGATCGATTGCACCGTTAGGGTTACCGCCACGCCAGCGGGCGAGATTTGCACCGATGGGGTGAACTGGGTGATGGGTGTGATTCGTCCTCGCCCGTTGCCAAGCAGGCTCCATGCGCGGTCAGGCTGAATAGAGGCGCCGTTTATCACCGCTCGCCAGAGAACTGTGCCGCGCCGATTGAGCGCACCAGAGGTGTCCGACAGATAGTAGATTATCTCTGCGCCCTTGCGATAGGCGGGCGAATCGTTCACCTTACGGGGAATCGGCTTGCCGTAGGCGTCGGTATCACGCGGGAAGGTCAGAATCAGTCGCCCGTTTTTGACCTCCGCGAACATCGCCTGTCGGCACGCGCTCTCCATCTCCATCAGCGCGGTTTCCACCATGCGCTCGGTGAGCGCCTTGCTCTGCAGGTGAGTGGAGCCGCGCATGCCCTGCACATAAACAGTCAACAGGGCTGCAACCAGCAAGCCTGCGACCGCAAGCGCGATGAGTGCTTCCACCAGCGTCAAGCCCTGCCGCAGTCGCATGGTTCTCACCTCAAGCAGATGAGCCGCTCGCGCACGATTCGCCCGCTGAGCGGGTCGTTGGGTGCGCCCCAGCGCACCTCGATTCGCACCCGACGCAGGCGTTTCTCGGTCGGCGTCGGAAACGGCTCCGAATAGAGCTGCATCACGGCTCCGCGCGGCAAATTGCTCACGGGGCGCCCCACATTAAATAACTGGGTCGTTGGTCTTGCAGGCAGCTGGGGGTCAGCCTCCAGCTCAGCGAGTTTGCTTTCCGCCAGCGTGAGTGCGATCTTCTGATAGCGCATTTTCGCGCTGGAGCGGCTGACCCAGCCCAGCGTGCCGGCAATCGCCAGCAGCCCCACCGCGATGATAACCACCGCGGTGAGCACCTCCACAAGGCTCAAACCCCGCTGCTGGCGATAGTCCCGACCCTGCATAACACCACCTACCAGGTGTTGTAGCGCGTGCCGTCCTGTGCGCGTGCCGTGGACGGGCTGCGCACATCCCATGCGCCCGTCTGCGCGTTCCGATAGTACTGCAGCGGCTGCTTGGAAATGGGGCAGATGGGCAGCTTATCCAGATAGGGACCGTGATAATCGGCAGGGTCAATCGGCTGGAGCTGACCCCAGCGGTCATAGCCCTGAGTCGGTGGGGTGGTCGCCGTCAGGTCGCTGAGCTGCCGGGGGTAGTAGCCCGTGTCGTTGCGGAAGATGGAGATGGCGTTGCGCACTTCCGCCAGCGTCTGTCGTAAAGCGGCTTCGCGGCTGCGCGTGCCCGCATTAATAAAGCGCGGGATCACAATCGCCGCCAGTGTCACCAGAATCACCAGCACCGCGAGCATCTCTATCAGCGTAAAGCCCTTCACTCGTCGCATCGTTCCACTCCTCCTGTTGCAAGAGTATCGGACGCCCTGTCAGGCGTCTGCAGAGGCGTTTTTCCACACCCAGCCGCCCCTTTCACATGCGAAAAATGCGAGTTTTGTTTTTGGGCGCGGAAGGGCAGGTCAGTCGGGTATAATCCCTGTGGAGGTAGAGACCGATGGCAATCACACTTACCGAGCGTGCGGCTCAGGAGATCAGAGCGTTGCTGGAGGAGCAGGGCATTCCGAACGCCAGCCTGCGCGTTTGGGTGGCGGGCGGCGGCTGCAGCGGACTGCAGTACCAGATGGCGATCGACGACGCCGAGCCCGAACCCGACGACCTCATCTTCGAGTCGCACGGCGTGCGAATCTATGTGGACAACCTGAGCATCCAGTATATGGACGGCTCTTCCATCGACTATGTGGAAGACATGCTGGGCGGTGGGTTCAAGATCGATAACCCGAACGCGATAGCCACCTGCGGCTGTGGCTCGTCGTTTCAGGCAGAGGGTGTCGAGGGCGCGCCCGGCTGCGGCTGCGGCAGCTGCGGATGCTATGGTCAGTAGAATCGCGACCGACTTGCCTCTTGAGAGGCTCATCACGCACAGCCATGACTTGGAACGCGCGCGACCTGCGACGGGCGTTTCTGGAGTTCTTTCAGCAGAAGGGGCATCGGCTGCTCCCCTCCGATAGCCTCGTGCCGAAAGACCCCTCCCTGCTGTTCACCAGCGCGGGCATGGTACAGTTCAAGCCCTACTTTCTGGGCACGGCGCAACCGCCCGCGCCGCGCGTCACCACTGTGCAGAAGTGCCTGCGCACCACCGACATCGACTCGGTGGGCGACCTGTCGCATCTCACCTTCTTCGAGATGCTGGGCAACTTCAGCTTCGGCGACTATTTCAAGCGCGAGGCGATCCTCTGGGCGTTCGAGTTCCTCACCGAGCGGCTGAAGGTAGACCCCAACCGCCTGCAGTTCACCGTTTTTCAGGATGACGATGAGGCGTTCGACATCTGGCACCGCGAGGTGGGCATCGAAGCGAACCGAATCTGGCGATTAGGCGAGAAGACCAACTTCTGGCCCGCAAACGCCATCAGCGAGGGTCCCAACGGTCCCTGCGGTCCCTGCTCCGAAATCTTCTACGACACCGGGCTGAACACAGGCTGCAACAACCCCGACTGCGGTCCCGCCTGTGAATGCGGACGCTGGCTCGAAATCTGGAACCTCGTGTTCATGCAGTACGAGCGCACTGAAGAGAACGGCAAGCCAAAGCTGGTTCTGCTGCCAAAGAAGAACATCGACACGGGCATGGGGCTGGAGCGCACGGCAGCGGTGCTGATGGGGCTGGAAAGCCCCTATGAGACCGATGTGTTCGCGCCCATCGTGCGCCGCATCGAGCAGATAGCCGGTATCGCCTATAAAGCAGGTGAAGCCAGCGATACCGCTATTCGCCTGATCGCCGATCATATTCGCGCAGCGACCTTCAGCATCGCCGATGGTGTGATCCCCCAGAACGAGGGGCGCGGCTATGTGTTGCGGCGGCTTATCCGCCGCGCCATCACGCGCGGGCTGCGCATCCTCAATCTGGAGAAGCCGTTCCTCGCCGAGCTGGTGCCCGCCGTCATCGAAGCGCTGGGCGACCAGTACCCTGAAATCGTACAGCGACAGGCGTATATCGAAAGCACGCTGCGCTTTGAGGAAGAGCGGTTCCGCCAGACGCTGCAGACAGGGCTGGCGCGACTGGAAGAGATGCTGACCGAGCTGCCCGAATCGGGCGTATTGCCCGGCGAACGCGCCTTCACCCTCTATGACACCTACGGCTTCCCACTGGAGCTGACACGCGAGATCGCGGCGGAACGAGGCGTGCAGGTCGATATCGAAGGCTTTCAGCGCGCGCTGGAGGAACAGCGTCGCCGCGCCCGCGAAGCCAGCGGCATCTCCGAGAAGCTCTTCGTGCAAACGGGCGCCGCCCTCACTGAACTGGCGCAGCGGGCATCACCAACCCGATTCGTGGGCTATGACCAGCTCGAAGCCGAAGCGACCGTTGTGGGGCTGGTCAAAGAGGGCAATCTTGTGCCCGCCTCCCATGAGGGCGAGATGGCGGAGATCGTGCTGGACATCACTCCCTTCTATGCCGAAGCGGGTGGACAGGTGGGCGACACGGGACTCCTGGAATGGGCGGGCGGCAGAGCCGAAGTGCTGGATACCCAGAAAGCGGGTGATTTTTATTTCCATCACGCTCGAATCGTGGAAGGTGAGCTGACCATCGAGCAAACGGTACATGCCCGTGTGCCCGCGCAACGCCGCCTGGACATCCGGCGCAATCACACGGCGACGCACCTTCTGCACGCGGCGCTTCGCACCGTGCTGGGACCCCATGTGGTGCAGGCAGGCTCGCTGGTGGCGCCCGACCGACTGCGCTTCGACTTCACCCATCCGCGCGCCCTCACGCCCGACGAACTGGAGCGCATCGAATCGCTGGTCAACGAGAAGATTCTGGCGGAGCTGGAGGTGCGGGTCCACACCGATGTGCCGATCGAAGAGGCGCGTCGGCGCGGCGCAATGATGCTCTTTGGCGAAAAGTACGGCGAGCGCGTGCGCATGGTGGAGATACCGGGCTTCTCACTGGAGCTGTGCGGCGGCACCCATCTGACCAACACCATCGAAGCGGGGCTGTTCAAGATTGTTCATGAGGGCAGTGTGGCGGCGGGCGTGCGGCGCATCGAGGCGCTCACAGGGCGCTGGCTCTATCAGTGGCTGCGTGAGCGTGAGCATGCCATTCGCGAGGCTGCCGAACGCCTGCAGACGCCTGTGCCCGAACTGCCCCGCGCCGTCGAACGCCTCACACGCCAGCTGAAAGAGCTGCAGGACGAGCTGGAACGGCTCCGGCAAAGCGCGGTTGCGCAGGCTGTCGGCGAGATGACGCCTGTGGAGGTGGCGGGCGTGCCCGTGATTGCGCAGGTGGTCGCGGGCGCGGACGGCAAATCGCTGGGCGCGCTCGCAGATCGGCTCATCCAGAAAGGCGCAGGCGTGGTCGCGCTCGGCACAGCGCAGGATAGCAAAGCCGTGCTGGTGGTCAAAATTGCGCCTGAATGGGTACAGCGAGGCTTGCATGCGGGTCAACTGGCACGCGAGCTGGCACAGCGCATCAACGGTTCCGGCGGCGGCAAGCCCGACTTCGCCCAGGCAGGTGGCAAACAGCCTGACCAACTACCCACCGCCCTGCAAACCCTGCCCGAGCTGATCCGACAGCAGTTGCAGAGCTGAACACGGGGCTTACCGCAGCCCGTTCAATAGCGCAACCAGAAACTGGATCAGAATAATCGCCAGCACAGGCGAGAAGTCGATGGGGAACATGCTCATGCCAGCGCTGCGGAAGAGCCGTTCCTGCAGGCGACGGAAGGGGTCTAAGATGGCGTCCGCGACTCGCTCAATAAAGCGCACCACCGGGTTATAGCGCGGCACGCGCCCACCCGCAAACCGTATCCACGAGAAGATGACATCCAGAATGATAATCACCACCAGCGCCTGCAATACCCAGATGACCAGATCGATGGGCGAAATCATCCCTGACCACCCCTACTTTGGTTCGCTCTGTTCCTGCAGTTTCCTGCGCACACGCGCCATGTTCAGATCGACCGCGCCGTCGGTGGGGTCCATCTGTTTGGCTTTCTCCCACGCTTCGAGGGCGCGTTTCAAATCACCCATGCGCTCGCAGGTGTGCGCCAGCGATTTCCAGACGAAGATGGGCGCCTCTTTGAAGCTCACCGCCTTCTCCAGATAGGCGCGCGCTCGCTGATACTCGCCCTTTTGAGAGTACCAGAAGCCCGCCTCAAAATAGAGATCGTACCGATTCGGATTGGCGCGGATGCCACGCTCATAGACCTGAAACGCGCGCTCGGTCTGCCCGTAGCTATCGAGCAACCAGCCCAGTGAGGCGAAGCCCTCCACATCCTGCGGGTCATACTCGATCAGCACGAAGAGCAGCGCCATCGTCTTGTAGTGGTGTCCCTCGTGCCAGTAATAGTCGCTCAACTGCACCAGACGGAACTGAAGCAGGTCGCGAACCGCCTCGAGCTTCTGCTGGGTCTCGCGTGGGGGTTGCGCCGCCGCCAGCGCCATCAGCCCAATAAGCCCCATCATCCAGAAGTGTCGCATAGCAGCACCTGAGGGATTATACCCGCCTGCAAGCCATTATTCCCATAGCAGCGGGTATACTCTTGCATGTGCCAGCCGAAACGACTTTGCCGATTGAAGAGCTGACTCCGCGCCAGATTGTGGCGGAGCTGGATAAATATATTGTGGGTCAGGCGAAGGCGAAGCGCGCCGTCGCCATAGCCCTGCGCAACCGCTACCGTCGCCAGCAACTGCCACCGGAACTGCGCGACGAGGTGATGCCCAAAAACATCCTGATGATTGGTCCCACAGGTGTGGGCAAGACCGAGATCGCGCGCCGCCTGGCAGCGCTGGTGAAAGCGCCCTTCATCAAGGTGGAAGCCACCAAGTTCACCGAAGTGGGCTATGTGGGGCGCGATGTCGACTCGATGGTGCGCGACCTTGTGAATGTCGCCGTGCGGATGGTGGAGCAGGAGAAGCTGGAGGAGGTGCGCGAGCGGGCGGAGGCGCGCGCGGTGGAACGCATCGTGGAGCTGATGCTGCGCCCGCGCCGACGCCGACGCCAGACCTCACCCCCACCCCTCATGCGCCTCATCTTCGGCACCGAAACCCCACCTGAACAGGAAGAATCGGATGAGAACGCGGAAGAATCGGAAACCGAGCGGCGCCGACTCCGACGCGCCCTCGCTGAACAAATCCGCGCAGGACTGCGCGACGATGAAACCATCGAAATCGAAGTGGAGGAACCCGTCATCCCCTTCCTGCAGGTGTTCTCGGCGCAGGGCATCGAAGAGATGGGCATGGATGTGGACACCTTCAACCCCTTTGTGCCACAGAACCGTGCCCGCCGCGTGGTCACCATCAAAGAGGCACGCGAAATCCTCACCCAGCAGGAAGCCCGCAAGCTCATCGACCGCTCCAGTGTCGTTCGCGAAGCGATCCAGCGCGCCGAACAGACGGGCATCATCTTTCTGGACGAGATCGATAAAATCGCTGGCGCGCGCAGTCAGTACGGTCCCGATGTGAGCCGCGAAGGCGTGCAACGCGACCTGCTGCCCATCATCGAAGGCTCCACCGTCATCACCAAGTACGGTCCCGTGCGCACCGACCACATCCTCTTTATTGCGGCGGGCGCGTTCCATATGAGCAAGCCCTCCGACCTCATTCCCGAGCTGCAGGGACGATTGCCGATCCGTGTCGAGCTGGAGCCGCTGACCGCCGCCGATTTCGTCCGAATCCTCAGGGAGCCACGCAACGCGCTCACCAAACAGTATCAGCAGCTGCTCGCCACCGAGGGCGTCGAACTCGAATTCACCGACGACGCGATTGAGGAGATTGCCCGCATCGCCTACGAGGTGAACACCCGCACCGAGAACATCGGCGCCCGTCGCCTGCACACCGTGATGGAGAAGCTGATGGAAGACCTCTCGTTCGAGGCGCCCGAACGCGCAGGCGAGCGAATCGTCATCGATGTGGACTATGTGCGCAACAAACTCGGCGACATCGTGAAGGATGTCGACCTGAGCCGATACATTCTGTAAGCTGGAGGGACAGTCATGCCAGAGCGAGTGTGGAACTTTTCGGCGGGTCCAGCGGTGTTGCCGCTGCCCGTGCTGCAGGAAGCGCAGCGCGATTTGCTGGCGCTGCCAGGCGTCGGCATGTCGGTGCTGGAGATCAGCCACCGCTCCCGATGGTTCGATGCGATTTTGCAGGAGACGGAGGCGAACCTGCGACGGCTGCTGAATATCCCCGCTCACTATCGCGTGCTGTTTTTGCAGGGCGGCGCGAGCCTGCAGTTCGCGATGGTGCCGATGAACCTGCTGGGCGACCGTTCTGCCGATTATATCCTCACGGGTTCATGGGGTGAGAAGGCATTTCAAGAGGCGCTCAAGGTCGGGCGGGCGCGCATCGCGTGGTCAGGCAAAAGCGAGAACTTCACCCGAACCCCACGCCCCGACGAACTGGACATCGACCCCAACGCCGCCTATGTGCATTTCACCTCCAACGAGACGATTCAGGGCGTGGAGTTTCAGCAGGAGCCACCTGTGGGCGACCTGCCGCTGGTGTGCGACGCCTCGTCCGATTTCCTGTCGCGCCCACTGCCCATCGAACGCTACGCGCTCATCTACGCTGGCGCCCAGAAGAACGCAGGACCCGCTGGCGTCACCATCGTGATTATTCGGGAGGACCTGCTGGAGCGCGTGCCACCGAACCTGCCCGCCATGCTCGACTATCGCCTGCAAGCGGAGCATCAATCGGTGTATAACACGCCACCCGTGTTCGCCATCTATATCGTGATGCTCGTCACGCGCTGGCTGCTGAACGAGATCGGCGGGCTGGAACGCATGCAGCAGCTCAATCGCCAGAAGGCGAGCCTGCTGTATGAGGTGATCGACCAGAGTGGGGGCTTCTATCGCGGGCATGCGCACCCCGAATGCCGCTCCGTAATGAATGTGACCTGGCGACTGCCGAGCGAGGAGCTGGAGAAGGCGTTTTTGCAGGAGGCGCAGGCGAACGGGCTGTACGAGCTGAAGGGACACCGCTCCGTCGGCGGCTGCCGCGCCTCGATCTATAACGCCATGCCCCTCGAAGGCGTGCAGGCGCTGCGCGACTTCATGCTCGACTTCATGCAACGCAGGGGATGACCATGCCAGCGAAGCGACCAATTCAGAATGGTCTGGCGAACCGAGCCGCTGATACCCCAGAGGCAGGTGCGCCAGAGCGCTGCATTCTGCGCGTGATTTTCGGCGACGCGCGGAATATGACAGAGTTGCCCGAACGGTCGGTGCAGATGGTTCTCACCAGCCCACCCTACTTCAATGCCCCATTTGACTATCCCAACCTATTCCAGAGCTACGAGGCTTATCTCGAATCGATGCGTGCCGTGGCACAGGAAATCTGGCGTGTGCTGGAGGAAGGGCGCGTTGCCTGCATCGTTTGCGACGATGTGCTTGTCGACGGCGAGCGCTACCCTGTGGTTGCGGACATGACCCGAATCTTCCTGGAGGCGGGCTTCCGCTATCGGGATCGCATCGTCTGGCTTAAACCAGAGGGTTATATCCGCATCAGCCGTCGCAGTGGGGTGATTCTTCAGCATCCATACCCGCTCTATTACTACCCGGATAATGTACAGGAGAGCGTGCTGATTTTCCAGAAAGGTCGCTTCGATTATCAACGCATCTGCGCCGGCAGGCGTGAAGAGTCCCGAATCGATCTAGTTGAGTATCAAAAACAAAAATGGTACCTGAATGTATGGCAGATAACAAATGTATTGCCGTTGCAGGGACGGCTGGAAGAAGGCATCGCGGCATTTCCAGAAGAGCTGGTACGGCGTCTGATGCTGTTGTTCTCCTATAAGGGCGAGACGGTGCTGGACCCGTTTCTGGGCAGTGGCACAACGATGCGAGTAGCGTATCGCCTCGGACGCCCATGCATCGGCTACGAAATCGACAGCGAACTGCTACCCATCATTCGGGCAAAAGTTGGTGTCGATAGCCCTTCTTTACTGGACGATGTGAGATTTGAGTATACCGTGCGCGATGATGCTCAACGCCTGCGTACCTGGCTCTCCGACCAGGTCAAAAAGAGGAGGTCATCAGCTCGTAATGCCAAAGGTAAAACAAGAAGCTCTCGAGCCTGATCAGCGAAAAGAGTTAATTTCGCATCTGGAACAGATTGGTCGGCGTACATGGAAGGGGCAGTGGCGCGAGAGCATGGCGCTGCCTGAGGAGCTACCCATCGAAAACAGAGAAAGCATCATTCGTTACCTGCTTTTGCGTTCATTACTCAATCAGCAAGGCGACACCGGCAAAATACGAGAGTTCGTACGCGAGCTGTTCGCCAGATTTGGAGATACACTGCTATACCAGCCTGATACGGTGGAGCAGCGATTCGGAGATGTGCTGGATATCTTCCGAGAAATCGGTGGTCGAAAAGGCAGAGAGCTTTATCGTGTTGGTGCATTGGGTGGCATCAAACCACTGTCGCTGTTTCTATATAGATTCGCCACTTTTATTTTTCTCGTTCGTAATCTGCCAGACGGTACTGGTCTGTATGAACTGTCCAGAAGTCGGCTTCAGGACGGTGTAAACTCTCTTTGGGCATTTTTGCGTGAACACTCTATTTTAGAGGGCGGGTGGGTTGGCAATGATCCGAAAGCTGCTCGCATGCTGACCAGCTGGCTGGTCTGGCTTTTTGTGGAAAAATGGCGGGAGTTGGATATCGATATGCGAGAAACACTCATGGTTGTAGATGGACATGTCGGTAAAGTCTTTTGTCGGACGGGCGTGATAGAGGATGTAGTCTACGAGTCGGGGCGTCCCTATGTGATTGTAGCCAAGAACATGCGAGGCTCCATAGAGAAGAGAGTGCAATCAGTACCTCAAGTGGTGCCGATGTTTGTGGATGAAGGTGCGTTCCATGTTGCTATGAAATGGTGTTTTGAAGCGAGTCCAGACTGCACAAGGTGCCCTGTACGGAGCTGGTGTATGGCTGGTCAAGGCAGCATGGAGCATCAGCGATGGTCAGCCTACCAGCGATTCAAATGAAAAGTTCCCGAATTGAAATGTGCGATCGATCTTGGCAAAAAGGCTTTTGGTGAGGTGTAATTTTTATGGTATACATGCAACCGCGTGAGCTCCCACAACACTCAAGAGGAGGAACAACGATGGACGAAGCTAAGCTGTATGCGTTCATGGATAATAATAATGAGTGAGATGGCGCGCATACTGGTGAGCGACGCGATAGCCGAGGAGGGGCTGGCGATTCTGCGACAGGCGGGCGAGGTGGGGTATCGCCCCGGTATCGCGCGTGAGCCGCTGCTCACAATCATCGGCGATTACGACGCGCTGATGGTGCGCTCGCAGACGCAGGTGGACGCCACGCTGATCGAGGCGGGCACGCGCCTCAAGGTGATTGGCAGGGCGGGCGTCGGCGTGGACAACATCGATGTGGACGCCGCCACCCGACGCGGCATCGTGGTGGTGAACTCGCCCGAAGGCAACACGATTGCGGCGGCGGAGCTGACCTTCGCGCTGCTGCTCGCGCTCGCCCGCAAAGTGCCGCAAGCCGACCGCTCCGTGCGCGCAGGCGAATGGAAACGCAGCGCCTTCATCGGCGCCGAACTCTACAAGAAGACGCTCGGCATCATCGGCATCGGCAAGATTGGCAGGGAGGTCGCCCGTCGCGCCCGCGCGTTCGGCATGCAGGTGCTGGCGTACGACCCCTTCGTGCCGCCCGCCCACATCCAGCAACTCGGCGCAGAGCCAGTCAGCCTGGATGAACTGCTCCAGCGCAGCGATTTTATCAGCCTGCACGCGCCGCTCACCCCCGAAACCCACCACCTGCTCAATCGCGAACGGCTGGCGAGGGCTAAACCGGGCGTGCGAATCATCAACTGCGCACGGGGCGAGCTGATCGATCTGGACGCGCTGGCGGAGCTGATCGATTCAGGGCATGTCGCGGGCGCGGCGCTCGATGTGTTCCCGCAGGAGCCGCCGCCGGGCGACCTGCGCGTGCTGCACCAGCCCCAGAATGTGCTGACGCCCCATCTGGGCGCGTCCACCGAAGAGGCGCAGGTCAAGGTCGCCCTCGATGTGGCAGAGCAGATTGTCGCGGTGCTGACAGGGGGCGTGCCGCGCAGCCCGGTGAACCTACCGCCGATCCCCGCTGAACAGCGCGAGCGCGTTCAGCCCTACCTGCAGCTCGCCGAGCGCATGGGACGCCTGCACGCCCAGCTGCTGAACGCGCCCGTCGAGCAGCTGCAGGTGCGCTTCGCGGGCGACTGGGAGGGCATCCCGCTCGATATGATTGCCCGCGCCGCGCTGGTCGGACTGTTCAGCCACACGACCGATACGCCGGTGAACCTCGTGAACGCGCCCCTGATCGCCCAGCAGCGCGGGCTGAAACTGGAATGGAGCCACCGCGCCGAATCGGAACTCTATCCCGACACGCTCACCACCATCGCCACCACCGCGCAGGGCGAACAGCGGCTCAGCGGCACCGTGTTCGGACGCCACGACCTGCGCATCACCCACCTGGATGACCTGTTCGTCGACATCAAGCCCGAAGGGATCCTGCTGGTGACAGAGCATCACGACCGTCCGGGCATCATCGGGCGTGTGGGCACGCTGTTAGGCAGCCATCAGATTAACATCGCGGGCATGCATGTGGGGCGGGAGTGCATCGGCGGGCGCGCCGTCATGATGCTGCAGGTGGACGACCCCATCCCGCCCGATGTGCTGACCCAGATTCGACAGTTAGAGGGCGTCGAAAGCGCCCGCGTGGTGCAGTTCTGACCCCTCTCACCCCGATCCTTTCCCCTGCGGAAAGAGAGGTTCGTTCAGCCCTCTCCCACCTGCAGGGGAGAGAATACGGGGGAAGGAGCAAAAACCTCTGCAGGAATCTGCCCTCCCCCCTGCCGAAAATACAGATAGGGTATAATAGAAGTGAGGAGGTACGAGATGAACATCAGAATGATGTACGCTCAGAACCTATCGCCAGAGGAACGCCAGACGCGCCTGATTGAAACCGTCTTTCCGCTGGAGCGCGTCTCCGCCGAGTCGACCCGCGAGAAGAACCTCCGACACGGGCACATCAGCACGCTCCATATCTACTGGGCGCGCCGCCCGCTGGCAGCCTCGCGGGCGACGGCACTGGCGGCGCTGTTGCCCGACAGCCCCAGCCGACGCCACGAGTGGCTCCAGCTGATTGAGGCGCTCACCCCCTTTGAGGCGGTACAGAACGCGAAGAACCCGAACTTGCAAAAAGCGCGGGCGCTGATTCGCGAGGCGTATGGGGGGCGGGCGCCGCGGGTGCTGGACCCGTTTGCAGGCGGGGGGAGCATTCCGCTGGAGGCGTTGCGGCTGGGCTGCGAGACGCACGCGCTGGATTATAACCCGCTGGCGGTGTTGCTGAACCGCTGTGTGCTGGAGTATCCGCAGCGGTTTGGGGCGTCGGGGGCGTTTCGTGTGGTGTTGCCGTCGGGCAATGGGGAGGGGCTGCGCCTGTTGGAGGCGGAGAGCCGCCAGTCGCCGCTGGTGGAGGCGGTGGCGGCATATGGTGAGTGGGTGCTGGAATGGGCGCGGGAACATCTGGAGCCGTTTTATCCGCCCGACCCCGACGGTGCTATCCCTGTGGGCTACCTCTGGGCGCGCACGATACCGTGCCAGAACCCGATTTGTGGGGCGGAAATCCCGCTGATGCGCCAGACCTGGCTGGTGAAGAAAGAGAAGAAGCAGGTTGCGTTGCGCATTGTGCCCGATAAGGTGGCGAAGCGGGTGGATTTTGAGATTGTGGAGGGGGAGGGATTGGATTTTGACCCGGAGCAGGGCACGGTGGTGCGGGCGCACGCGCGGTGTCCTGTGTGTGGGGAGACGACGGACGACAAGCGGGTTCGGGCGTTGTTTCAGGCGGGTCGTGCGGGGGAGCGGTTGGTGGCGGTGGTGTTGCACTATTCGGATCGTGCGGGCAAGAGGTATCGTTTGGCGACGGCGGAGGATATGGCGGTGTTTGAGCGGGCGCGGTCGGCGCTGGCGGAGTGGGAGGCGCGCCTGCGAGCGGAGTGGGGAATAGAGCCTGTGCCGAATGAACGCCTCGTTCGCACTGGCGGAAACCAGATGGCAGTTTTGCATTACAAAATGTACGAGTTTGGAGATTTGTTCAACGCGCGTCAGCGTTTGGCGTTGCTGGTGTTTGCGGAGGGGGTGCGTCGGGCGTATCGGTTGATGGTGGAGCAGGGCGCGGACGCCGAGTTCGCCAAAGCAGTGGCACTTATTTGGCACTAAACTTCGACAGGCTGGCGTCAGCAAGCTCTTCGGTGTGCCGCTGGCAACCAGTAGGTGAAAAGATAGCGGATACTTTTTCCCGCCAAGCAATCCCGATGCTGTGGGACTATGTGGAATCGAACCCGTTAGGAGAGGCATCGCGGAGCTGGCACGAAGTATTTCAAGACACCGTTAGAGTACTTGACCACCTCTGCGCTATTCCATCCGTTGAAACGCCCCCGAAAGCCCTTCACGGCACGGCGACCGAGTTGCCCTATCCCGATAACCACTTCGACGCCATCTTCACCGACCCGCCCTACTACGATAATGTGAACTATGCCGTCCTCTCTGACTTCTTCTATGTGTGGCTCAAACGCACGATCGGCGACCTGCACCCCGACCTGTTCGCCACACCCCTCACCCCCAAATCGCAGGAAATGGTCGCCGACGCCTACCGCGTGGGCAGTCGGGAAGCCGCCAAACAGCAGTTTGAAGCGATGCTGGAGCAGGCGTTCCGCGAGATGCACCGCGTGCTGAAGCCCGACGGCATCGCGATTATCGTGTTCGCCCACAAGACCACCGAAGCGTGGGAAACGGTGCTGAACGCGCTGTTGCGGGCAGGTCTCTACCCCACCGCCGCCCTGCCGATACACACTGAAATGCAGGCGCGCCTGCTGGCGCAGGGCAACGCCGCGCTGGCGTCGTCTATCTATCTGGTGTGTCGCAAGCGGGTGGGGGCGCGCGTCGGCTTCTGGGGCGACCTCAAGCCACAGATTGTGGACGCGATAGAGCGGCGCCTGCACCAGTTCTGGGACGCGGGGGTTCGGGGGGCGGATCTGTTCATCAGCGCGATTGGTCCGGCGCTGGCGGTGTTCGGGCAGTACGCGCGTGTGGAGCGGGCGTCGGGGAAGGCGGTGGGGGCGTCGGTGTTGCTCACGCTGGTGCGGGAGCAGGTGAGCCGTTATGCGCTGGAGCGGATTTTGCGGGAGCGGGAGGTGGTGGTGGAGTTGGACGCGCTGTCGCAGTTTTATCTGTTGTATCGGTGGTCGTATGGGCACGCGGAGGTGCCGTTTGACGAGGCGCGCAAGTTGGCGGTGAGCGTGGGGTTGGAGTTGACGGCGGTGTGGGGTGAGGGGCGTGTGATTGTGCCTGCGCAGGGCAAGGGGGGGCGAGAGCAAGCGGGTGCGTGTGGTGTCGCCGTTGGAGCGTGCGTGGGGGCGGGGTTTGGTGGGCGTGTCGGTGCGGGGTCGTCGTCGGGCGGCTCCTGAGCAGTTGGCGATGGGTTGGGAGATGGAGGAGAAGCCGAACGAGGCGTCGGAGGCGTTGTGGGAGTCGTTGTATGCGCGGGCGAAGGGGAGCAAGGTAGAGGCGTTGCAGTTGGCGGCGTGGATGTGGGAGTCGGGTCAGACGGGGCGTTTGGTGGCGTGGTTGGAGCGTGAGGGTTTGCATCGGGATCGGGTGTTGTGGATGTTGGCGCAGGCGGTGGCGGATTCGTTGCCGGAGGGGGATTCGGAGCGTCGTTTGATGCAGGGGTTGCTGGGCTTCAGCCGTCGTTGGGAGGTGTGAGAGGATGTAAAATGTGGTATAACTTTCCCTGAGGGTGAACCCCATGAAAGCATGGTATGAGGTCGCGATTCCGAGGGAAGACATTTTGCAGGGTGAGCTGGATGATTCGATGTTCGCGGCGGACCTGCGCGATGTGTTGCAGGAGCGCGGCGCGCTGGAATATCGCATCCCCGAAAAGTTTTTCCAGCAGACCTATCCGACGGAAGGGCTGTTGAATCTGCTCGCGCAGGTGGTGCGACGCCTGACCACGGGGCATGGCGATGCGGTGATTCAACTGCAAACGCCCTTTGGCGGGGGCAAGACGCACGCGCTGATTAGCCTCTACCACCTGTTTCGGCACGGCGACACGCACCGCGAGGCGCCGCTGGTTCGGCATACGCTCGAACGCGCTCAGGTGGACAAACTGCCTGAAGTGCGCATCCTCACCTTCGTTGGCACAGAGTACGATACGATTCGGGGCAAAACCCCCTGGGGGCTGTTTGCGGAGCAGCTGGGGCGATACGACCTGCTGGAAGAGCATGACCGCAAGCGTCGGGCGCCCGGCGCCGAGAACCTGCGCGCGATGCTGGGAGACGCCTCCACGCTCATCCTGATGGACGAGCTGGCTACCTACGCCGTGAGCGCCCGCGACTTCCAGGAGCAGGTGATGGTCTTCTGCCAGCAGCTCACCGAAGTGGTGAAATCGCTCCCACACAGCGTGCTGGTGGCGACGCTTCCCAGCAGCGCGCCCTACGGGGAAGAGGGCGAGCGCGTGCTACGCCAGCTGGAGATGATTTTCGGGCGCGTGCAAGCCATCTACACGCCTGTAGAGCAGGATGAGTTTTTCCATGTGATTCGCCACGCCTGTTCAGGGAGATTGCAGACCCGACAGAAGTACGCCGCACGGTGGATGCGTTTTATGAGCTGTATCAACGGCATGCGGAGCAGCTCCCCGAAAAGGCGCGCACCGACGCCTATCGGGAACGCATGCGCCTTGCCTATCCCTTCCACCCTGAGGTGATTGACCTGCTTTACGAGAAGTGGGCGTCGTTTCAAAATTTTCAACGCACGCGCGGCGTGCTGAAACTGCTGGGCGAGGTGTTGAGCGACCTCTATCGGCGTCGTGTGGCGGAGCCGCTGATCTTGCCCGTTCACATCAATCTGGCGAACGGCGCGATTCAGCAGGAGTTATTGCGCCACATCGGCAACGAGTTCGCCTCGGTGATTCAGCGGGACATCATCGGCGATTCGGCGCAGGCGCGGATGGTGGAGAAGCAGCTGGGCGCGGAATATGAGGCGCATCAGGTGGCGCGCGGGCTGGCGACCGCCGTCTTCTTTGGCGGGTTCAGCGCGGGCGAGAAGCGCGGCGTCTCCGAAGCCGAACTGCGCCTGTGCGCCCTGAACCCCACCCTGCCAACAGCGATACTCGGCGAGGCGATACACCAGCTCACCCGCAAGCTCTGGTACCTCCACTACGAAGACGGGCTGTACCAGTTCCGACTCCAGCCGAATCTGAACAAGATTGTTCTGGACAAGCAGGAACAGGTTACTCAGTCGGAGGTGGATGAGGCGGTTCGGGAGGCGATTCGTAAGTATGCAGGAAGCGCGTTCCCGAAGGTGTTGCTCTTTTCTGAGCGCCCCGATGACATTCCCGACACACGCGAGCTGAAGCTGGGCGTGCTGGCGCCCGATTACACACGCGCTCACCCCGAAACGGAGCGATTGCTGGATACGCTCTTTGGCGCGGCAGGCGAAAAGCCACGCACCTTCCGCAACACGCTCGTGTTCCTGGTTGCCGACGAGCAGCACTTAGCCAATCTGCAGAACCGCGTGCGCGAACGCCTCGCGTACGAGCGAATCAAGAGAGAGCGGGCACTCTGGGAAACCTTGAGCGACGAAGATAAAAACACGGTCAATCGCCGCATTCAGGATTTTCTGGGAAGCGAGCAGTTTCAGGCGCTGAACGCCTATCGCCATGTGGCTTTACTACGGGATGGTCGGCTGGACTGGCGCTCGCTGGGCACGCCCACCGCGGGCACGCGGGAGACGCTCAGCCAGCGCGTGCGACAATTCCTTGAGCATGATGACCTGCTCCTGAAGCAAATCTCGCCCCGAATGATACTGGATAAGGCTGTGTCCGCTGACACGAACGAGGTTTCGGTTAAGGACATCGTGGATGCCTTCTTCCGCTACACCCATCTGCCGATAGTGGAGAATGAGCAGGTGGTGTTTCAGGCGATTCGACGCGGTGTTCAGGAGGGCGCGTTTGCTGTACGGGTGGGAGAGCGCGTGTATTACCAACAGCCGATTCCGATGGACGCGCTGAATTACGACGCCACGCTGCTGAAGGAGCCGCCTGCTGTCTCTTCGGCTGAGCCGACGCCCGAAGAGGTGCCGCCGGAGCGCGAGCCTGCCCAGCCAGTGGCTGTCAGCGATGGTCATCAGGTCGAGCCGCTACCGCCGCCTGCGTCCACGGAGCAGCCCAGCTATCGGCGCTATAAACTGCGCGCCTCGGTGTCCAGCGCGAAGACCTATGAGCTGGCACAGGGCGTCCTGACCCCCCTCATGCGACAAGGGCTGAATTTCCGCTTCACCATCGAGCTGGAAGTGCAGGGGGAGATTCCCAAAAGCCTTGTGGACATCAGTATACGGGAGACGCTGAATCAGATCCAGGCGGAAGTTGAAACCGAGGAGAAGGAGTGAGCGCGATGCAGGGCGCGAGCCAATTGCCTGTGCCCATCGGGAGCATCGTCGAATCGAGCCACTTTCGTGAACCGGTGCGCGTGGTGCAGGTGCAGCCGTTTGGGGACGGCTTCTGGCAAATCTACGCGCAGGGCGTGCGTACGAAACAAGCCTACGACGGCGTTTTCTCAGAGGCTGACCTTGCTCAGTGGCAGATTCAAGCGCCCCTGATGCGCGACTTTCAGGGCGACCCTGAAGCTTTTTTCCTGGGGATTGAGGCGTACCGCCTGCACTATGCCTATCTCTTTGACCCCCTGCTCGCGGTGAATGTGTCGCAAATAGACCCCCTGCCTCACCAGATTGAGGCGGTCTATCATTACATTCTGCGCCAGCCTGATGTGCGCTTCCTGCTGGCAGATGACCCCGGCGCGGGCAAAACCATCATGGCGGGGCTGTTGCTTAAAGAACTGAAGTATCGTGGCGTGGCGCGGCGCGTGCTGCTGGTGGTACCGGGACACCTGAAATACCAGTGGCAACGCGAGATGAAAGAGAAGTTCGATGAGCAGTTTGTCGTCGTGGACAGAGGTGTGATGGACGCCTACTGGGGACACAATGTGTGGCAAGACCAGAACCAGATTATCACCTCGATGGACTACGCCAAACAGCCCGATGTGATGGCGACTTTGCACGAAGCGCACTGGGATCTGGTGATTGTGGACGAGGCGCACAAGATGGCGGCGTATCAGTATGGCTCCAAGACCGACAAAACCGCCCGCTATCGGCTGGGCGAACTGCTCTCGATGCGCACGCATGGGCTTCTGTTCCTGACCGCCACCCCGCACCGCGGCGACCCCGAAAACTTCCGACTGTTTTTAGACCTGCTCCGTCCGGGCTTTTTCGGAACGGTGGAGTCGCTGCAGCAATCGATAGTGCAGCGCGATAACCCCCTCTATCTGCGGCGGCTCAAGGAGGATTTGAAAGATTTTTCGGGACGCCCGCTGTTCCCGCCGCGCCATGTGTTCACGCGCACCTTCCGACTGAGCGACGCCGAGAAGGAGCTGTATAACGCGCTCACCGAGTATGTGGAGCGCGAGTATGGACGCGCGCTTCAGGGCGAGAACCGCAATGTGGCGTTCGCCTTGCTGATGCTTCAGCGACGCTTTGCCTCCAGCATCTACGCCGCGCGCCAGTCCCTCGAAAGACGGCTCAAGCGCCTTGAAGAGTATCTCCAGCTCGGAATCCGCTTCACCGAACAAGGGCAGGGCAAACTGCCTTACGACGAAGAGGAGCTGGAAGAGCTGGAAGAGGCAGAGCGCTTCAAGATTGAAGACGAGCTCCTTGAAAAGCTCACCAACGCCACCACGCAGGCAGAACTTCAGCAGGAGGTGAATACCCTTCGCCATCTGGTACAACTTGCAAAACAAGCCGAGAAACAGGGCATCGAGACCAAGCTCAAGGAACTGCGTGAGGTGCTGGACGAACTGCAACTGCTCGGGCGCAACGAGAAACTGCTGATTTTCACCGAATCGCGCGATACGCTGGACTATCTGGTGAAGAAACTGCGCAGCTGGGGCTACAGCGTCACCGAGCTGCACGGCGGCATGAACCTCGACGCGCGCATTCAGGCGGAACATGAGTTTCGCCACGAGACGCAAGTGATGGTCTCCACCGAGGCGGGGGGCGAGGGCATTAACCTGCAGTTCTGCTCGTTGATGGTCAACTACGACATTCCGTGGAACCCGAACCGCCTGGAGCAGCGCATGGGGCGCATCCATCGCTATGGGCAGACGCGAGAGGTGCATATCTATAACCTCGTGGCGCACGACACGCGTGAGGGCGAGGTGCTGGAAACCCTGCTGGAAAAGCTGGAACGCATCCGCGAGCAGATGGGCACCGACCGCGTGTTCGATGTGATTGGCGATTTGCTGGAGCGCGACCTGCGCGAGCTGATTATCGACGCCGTGACGAATCGACGCAACTGGCAGGAGATTGTGGAGTCGATTCGCGCCCTGCCTGACCGAGCGCTGATAGAGAAGGTGCAGCAAGCCACTCAGGAGGCGTTAGCCACACGCCACATCGACATGCAGGCGATTGTGGGGGAGGAGCGCCGCGCCCGCGAGAACCGACTCGTGCCTGAGTATGTGGAGCAGTTTTTTGAGCGAGCATGCCAGCATCTGCAAATCGGTGCGCGGCGCTCGCATGCTGGTCTCTGGAGCGTGCCGAATGTGCCTTTTGAGCTGCGCCATCGCTCAGAGGCGTTCAAACGCACCTATGGTGAGGTGCAAGGCAGCTATCAGAGGCTGGCGTTTCGCAAAGAGCTGGCGCGCGCCTCAGGCGCCGAATTCATCGCGCCCGGGCACCCCCTGCTGGAGGCGATTGGGGAGCGCCTGCGCGAAGCCAGCCGCGACGCCTGCCAACGCGGTGCCACCTTCTACGACCCCGACGGCAAACTGGACGGCTGGCTCTACTTCTACAGTGTCGAACTCCGCGATGGCAACAATCGCACGGCTGCCCAGCAGATTGCCACAGTGTATGTGGCACAGGATGGCACACCGCGCCTCGTGCCCCCTGCAATCCTGTGGGACCTTGTACCAGCCCAGAATCCCCCCACAACGATCCCAGAGCCAGATACGGCTTCTATAGGGGCGTTTTTGATGCGGGAATTCGTGATGCCGCTCCGTGACGAGCTCAGCCGAACCCGAACCCAACTTGCTGAGATTAAACGCAAGTACGGTGTCGCTTCGTTGAATCGCCGAATTGGCGAACTAAACGATAAACTGATAGAATACTCCATGCGCGAAAACATCCCTGAGGCAGAAATTGCCAACACCCAGCGTCGCAAAGTGGAGGCGGAACAGCGGCTCGCCGCGCTGGAACAGGAAATTGCACGCGAGCAGAGCCTCTCTATGCAATCACCTGAGCTGCTGGGTGTCGCGCAGGTTCTCCCGAAGCCCCAGTCAGGAATGACGCCCGATGCCGAAGTTGAGGCAATCGGCATGCAGGTGGCGATGGAGTACGAGCGTCAACAGGGGCGCAATCCCGTGGATGTCTCGGCGCAAAATCTCGGCTATGATATTCGCTCTGAAGCGCCCGACGGCACGGTTCGCTACATCGAGGTGAAAGCACGCGCCCAAACAGGCGATATTGTGCTGACCCCCAACGAGTGGATTATGGCGCAGCGATTGGGCGATGAATACTGGCTCTACATCATCACCCACGCGAGCGAGCAGCCCCAACTCCACATGATTCAAAACCCTGCCAGCCGTCTCCAGCCCGAACAGATTCGGGAGATTGTGCGCTATCAGGTGCCTCAGAGCCAGTGGCAACAGGTGACGCAGTCGGCGTGAGCGGAAGGTAGTCTGCATCGCTCTAATCGACCGTCACCAGCTGGCGGGTCTGTTCCACATCGTGCGCCATCTGCTGCACGAGCGCATCGAGGCTTTCGAACTTGCGCTGGGGACGCAGGCGCTGGATGAACTGGAGCGTGAGCATGCGCCCGTACAGTGAGCGTGGCGGGAAGTCGATCAGATAGGCTTCTACAAGCGGGGGCGAGTGAGGGAACATCGGGGGCGTGCCGACGCTGACCGCCGCCGCATAGCGCCTGCCCTCCAGCTCCGCAAGGCACGCATACACCCCTTCGGGCGGGCGCACCAGTCGCCCAATAGGCACAAGGTTCGCCGTCGGATAGCCCAGCGTCGCCCCGCGCGATTCGCCCCGCACCACGATTCCGGTCCAGCGGAACGGCTCACCGAGCAGTTGCGCCGCCTGTTGCAACGCACCCGCCTGAACCAGCTGGCGAATGTAGGTGGACGAGATGCGCTTGCCGTTCTCATCCAGCACGGGCGGCACGGTCAGCACCTCGAACCGCCCCTCACGGCGCAGCAGCGCCACATCGCCCTGCTGCTGATGCCCGAACTGAAAATCGACGCCCACCACCACCGCGCGCGCGTTCAGCCCTTCAATCAGCACCTGCTGGATGAAGGCGTCCGCGCTCAGGCGCGAGAAGTCAGGCGTGAAGGGCTGCACCACCACGAGGTCGGCGCCGCAGGCAAGCAGGCGTTCGACCCGATGCGCGAGCGGGCACAGCAGCGGAACGGGATTCTGCGGGCGCAGGATCTCCGACGGATGCGGGTCAAAGGTCAGCACGACAGCGGGCACACCTGCCTGCCGCGCCCACGCCTGCGCCCGCTGCACAATCGCCTGATGACCCCGATGCACGCCATCGAAGTTGCCAATCGCAACGGCGCAACCCGCAGCGAGCGCCGCGCCTGCGCCCTGCACGCCCACAACCCAGCTCATCTCGCCTGCGCCCTATTGTACCCCACACCAGAGGAAGTTATTTATCCCTCTCCCCCGCTGTGGGAGAGGAGGTTCAAAAAGCCCCTCTCCCCCGCACGCGGGGGAGAGGGTACGGGTGAGGGGGCTGATCCCCAGCGGGAAGCAGGAACGAAGCCAGCCAGCGCGAATCGAACCCCCACTATGGAGCCGCTCAGCGTGCAGTCGGATCGTCTGGTGGAGCTGTTCACCACGCTCTGCAGCATCAACTCGCCTTCGCGTCAGGAGCGGGAGGTTGCCGAGTATGTGAAGGGCTTCCTGCGCGGGCTGGGGCTGGAAGTGCGTGAAGATAACGCCGCGCAGGTCGTCAACGGCAACGCGAATAACCTCATCGCCACCCTGCCCGCCAATATCTCCGGCGCGCCCCGAATCTTCTTCAGCGCCCACCTCGACACCGTCGAGCCGAACCCGAATGTGAAGATTATTATTGAAGGCGACATCATCCGCACCGATGGCAGCACCATTCTGGGCGCGGACGACAAGGCGGGGCTGAGCGCGATCATGGAAGCCATCCGAATCGTGGTGGAGAACAACCTCCCGCACGGGCAGATTCAACTGCTGTTGACCGTGTGCGAGGAGATCGGACTGAAAGGCGCCCGCGCGCTCGATATGAGCCTGGTGGAGAGCGACTTCGGCTTCGTGTACGATTCGGGACCGCCGGTGGGCGCGATTGTATCGCAGACGCCCACGCACGACACGATGGAGGTGCGCCTCATCGGCAAGCCTGCGCACGCGGGCGTGGAGCCAGAGAAGGGCATCAGCGCAATTGAAATCGCCGCGCACGCCATCGCCCGCATGCGACTGGGACGCATCGACGAGGAGACCACCGCCAACATCGGCGCGATTCAGGGCGGGCACGCCACCAACATCGTCTGCCCCGAAGTGCGCATCCGCGCCGAAGCCCGCAGCCGCACCATCGCCAAAGTGGACGCGCAGATCGCCCATATGATCGAGTGCTTCGAGCAGGCGGCGCGCGAGCGGGGCGGCGATGCCGAGATTCAGGTGGAGCGCCACTATGTGGGCTACCAGCTCACGGAGAACGACTTGCCCGTGCGCATCGTGCGGTCTGCCGCTCATACCATCGGGCTGGAAGCCCCCATGCGACCCACGGGCGGCGGCTCCGACGCGAACATCTTCATCGCGCGCGGATTGCCCTGCTGCGTGGTCGGCACCGCGATGGAAAAAGTGCATACCCACGAGGAGTTTGTGCGCATCGACAATCTGTCCCGCAGCGTCGATCTCACGCTGGCAATTATTCGCGAGGTGAACCGTCTGCCATCATGAGAGTGCTGGAGTTCATCAACACGCACGCGCCCACCCTGCGCACCGACGCCACCCTGCAGGACGCGGTGGACAAGTTAGACCTCTATCAGGTCACGCTGCTGCCTGTGCTGGATGGCGAGGGTGTGTTGCAGGGCATCGTCACGGAGCGCCAGCTGTTCGAGCGGCTGTTCGCACGCTTTCTGAGTGCGTACGGGAGCGGTCAGCCGCTGCCGACGCTGGACACCCTGCGTCCCGAAGCACAGGCTTATGCTCGGACGCCCATCACCGACTGGATGCTGGCAAACCCGCCCGCGATTGATGAACGCGCTCCGATTGAGCAGGCGGTTGCGCTGATGCACGCGCACGGGCTGGACACCCTGCCCGTGACGGGCGAAGGGCGGTTCGTGGGCACAATCCGGCTGGTCGACTGCTGCCACGCGCTGCTGGAGGAGGCGAACCTGTGAGCGGGATTATCGCGCTGCTGACCGACTACGGCTACACCGACACCTATGTGGGTCAGCTGAAGGCGGTGCTGATGCAGCGGGCGCCGCAGGCGCGCCTGCTCGATTTGACGCACGGCGTGCCTGCGGGCAATCGGCGTAGCGGCGCGTACCTGCTGATGACCGCCATCCCGCACCTGCCTGATGGCACGCACATCGTCGCGGTGGTGGACCCGGGCGTCGGCACGGCGCGGCGGGCGGTCGCGGTGCAGGCGTCACGCCATCGCTATATCGCGCCCGATAACGGGCTGCTGTCGCTGGCGATGCGCATCGACCCGTTCCAGCGGGTAGTCGCGCTGGACAACCCGCGCTACTTCCTGCCCGAAGTGAGCGCCACCTTTCACGGGCGCGACCTGTTCGCGCCCGTCGCCGCGCACCTGTTTAACGGCACCCCGCTGGAGCAGCTCGGCACGTCAATAGACCCCGCCTCGTTGCATCAACTGGACGCGATTGACCCCGAAATATCGCCCGATGGCATCCGCACGCACCTGCTGCACATCGACGGCTTTGGCAACCTGATTTTTGATTTGCCGGAGCGTCAGTTCCGTGCGTGGTTATCGGGCGATGGCGAGGCGACGATTCGGTTCAGGGGTGTGCCGATTCCTCTCCGGCGCACCTTTGGCGAGGTGGCGGTGGGCGAGCCGGTGGCATACTTTGGCAGCAGCGGTCATCTGGAGATTGCGCTCAATCAGGGTTCCGCCGCCGCGCACTTTGGCGTCCGCCCGACCGAGATTGCCACCGCCGAAGTGACCCTCTCCCCCCTGCGCCGCTCTCCTCTCTGAATGGAAGTCTTCACTTGGTCTGTAGGCAAGGCGCATCGGCAGTCCTGGTATATGTGTACTGCCTGCACTGCGAGTGTGGGGCATGAGACCAGCAATCATCGTCGACGGTCTGCTAAACATCCTTGCGAAGCGATAGCCGCGCGGCAGACGGTATTCAAACTGCTATGCTTACGCCCCCTTGAATAAGGCACAACTCTGCTCCACGCTCTGCGCCTGTGCAGCGAGCGTGCCTATCCACACCATCAGTCCGACCGTTGCCCAGTTTTTCATCGCTAACCCTCAGATTGGTGATTCGTTACCGCCTATCTGATTCCTGCCCCATTCTCGGCAAATATTTCACAGCTACCCGACATCTCCCGCAAAATCCTTGTTGAGAGGCTCGACATGGGCAATTTTGAGGGTATAATCGCCTGCGGAGGGCGTCTAAGAGGGTGTGGGCAGCGGTGCCCCAGAATGGACGATTTCAGCAGGTGCGTTGCTGGGCGGCTGAAGCGCGCTTATCGGCTAAGGCGCAGCGTCAGCCATCCAGAATTCAGCTGGTGGGGGTGTCCGCTTTCGCGACGCGGCGAGGCTGGAACTGGGCGCCGAGTCTCGCCCTGCCATGTTCCCGCCAGAAACAATCCACGATCAACAGGAGGTTGAAATGATGAAGCGGGTCTATCTCTTTGAGGAAGGACGCGCCGACATGCGCGACCTGTTAGGCGGGAAGGGCGCCAATCTGGCGGAAATGACCAACATCGGGCTGCCCGTACCGCCCGGATTCACTATCACCACCGATGTGTGTCGCGACTATATGCGCCGCGGGCGACTGCCCGACGACCTGATGGACGAGGTGCGCGAGAAGCTCGCCGTGGTCGAGCAGCGGGTTGGCAAGCGGTTCGGCGACCCCGACAACCCGCTGCTGGTCTCCGTGCGCTCCGGCGCCAAGTTCTCCATGCCCGGCATGATGGACACCATCCTCAATCTCGGACTGAACGACCGCACCGCGCAGGGCATGATTCGCCTCACCAGGAACCCGCGCTTCGTGTACGACGCCTACCGCCGATTCATCATGATGTTCAGCGATGTGGTGATGGACATCCCCAAAAAGCTGTTCGAGGAGCGATTTTCGGAGCTGAAGGCGCGGCTGGGCGTGACGCAGGACACCGAAGTGCCCGCCGAATCGCTTAAGGAGCTGGTGGAAGCGTTCCAACAGATTGTGCGCGAGCATGGCAAAGAGTTCCCACAGGAGCCCTTTGTCCAGCTGGAGATGGCGATTGAGGCGGTGTTCCGCTCGTGGAACAACGAGCGGGCGATTGTGTATCGCGAGCGGGAGAAGATTCCACACGATCTGGGCACGGCGTGCAATGTGCAGGCGATGGTGTTCGGCAATATGGGCGACGATTCGGGCACCGGCGTGGCGTTCACACGCGACCCTGCCACGGGCGAGAAGGTGCTTTACGGCGAGTTCCTGCCGAACGCGCAGGGCGAGGATGTGGTGGCAGGCGTCCGCACGCCACTGCCGCTGGACGCCCTGCGTGAGCGGATGCCCGAACTGTATCAGCAGTTTCTGGAGATTGCCGACCGACTGGAGCGCCACTATCGCGATATGATGGATCTGGAATTCACCATCGAGCGGGGCACGCTCTGGATGCTCCAGTGTCGGGTGGGCAAGCGCACGGGTCGCGCGGCGGTCAAGATTGCCGTCGATATGGTGCATGAGGGTCTGATCGGGCGTGATGAGGCGGTGCTGCGCGTCTCGCCCGCGCATTTAGACCAGGTGCTGCATCCGCATCTGGACGAGCAGGCACTAACGACGGGCGAATACCCGCTGATTGCGCAGGGGCTGGGCGCCTCGCCTGGTGCTGCGAGCGGACGCGCCGTGTTCGACGCCCGCCGCGCCATCGAGTGGAGCCGTAATGAGCCTGTGATTCTGGTGCGCCCGGAGACCAATCCCGACGATGTAGGCGGCATGCTCGCCTCAAAAGGTATTCTCACAGCGCGTGGGGGAATGACCTGTATCGCGGGGGAAACGCGAGTCCTGACGGACAAGGGGCTGCTCTCTGCAGAGCGCGTGTTCGAGCTGTTTGCCGAAGGCGCGCCCCTGAAAATTCTGTCTTTTGACACGCGCTCGATGCGTCCAGTCTGGCGTCCCATCATCGCCGCTGGGCGACGCCCTGCTGAGGTTGTACGGGCGCAGGTCTCCCAGACGGGGCGGTCGCGCAACAACTGGATTCGCATCACGCCTGACCATAAGATGTTTACTGTGCGCAAGTGTCAACTGTGCAAGGTTCCACTGGAGGCGGTCGTCCACAATCAGGAGTATCTGCTGGCAGTCGATTGGATCCCGCCGATGGGAGAGGCGCACTACTCGACGGCGTTCGCCTATGTATTGGGTGCTCTCCTCTCCAACGGGCACATCCGACTTACCCCAACGAAAGGATGCGTTGTGTTCGTGCAAAAACCGACTGCCGAGAAAGCAGAATTCATTCAGCGAGTACGCGATGCCTTCCAGACCGCGTTCGGATACTCCCTGAGTGAGGCGCGCATCCGCTGCACCAGAGGTATGCTCAAAGGGCGTCCTGTGGAGGGTAAAGTTGCCGACTACATCTGCTACCGCCGTGAACCTGCCGTGCGTCTGGCGGAAGCCATCGCCAACCTCACCTGCTGGGTCTTGCAGGCAGATGCAGAAGCGCTGCAAAACTTCCTTGCAGGGTACATCGACGGCGACGGCTCCTACTCGACGGCTTCCCGTGCTGTGCGCGTGCAAATTGTGGTTTCCGAGCGCAAGCCGTGGCTACTGGAAGCTATTGTGCTGGCGTGCCTGCGACTGGGCATTCTGCCGCAAGTGTCGAACAACCGAAGCGCGTATCTGATTCAGATTACCGAAGGCGTTGATCAGATTCTGTCGCGTACTCATCGCGTGAAAGCGGAGCCTCCCACACGGCTCCATTCCACGAAATGTTTCAGTATGCGCGCGCTGTTTGGCGACATCGTAGACAAGGTGAACTATCACGGTCGCGTGCGACAAGCAATTAAGCGCAACATCATGTTCGGCGTGGACAAGATTCAGCGTGATATCCTTCCCATATGCCCATCGGACGCGCTCCGCGACGAACTGGCGCGGTTGCTCGAGTCGCCCTTACGCTCCATGCGTGTGTCGCTTGCGCCAGAACGCGAGGAATCCATCGTTTACAACTTCGAAGTGGACGCGACCGACGAGCTAGACAAAAACTATATCGTATTTTCGTCGCAGCTCACGCCGATACTGGTCTCTAACTCGCACGCCGCTGTCGTCGCGCGCGGGTTCGGCATCCCCTGCGTCGTCGGCTGTGAAGCCATCAGCGTGGACGAGGAGAACGCCCTCTTCAGCGTGGAGGTCGGTGGCGAGACGCTGACCGTGCGCGAGGGCGATTATATCAGCATCGACGGCACGACGGGGCGCGTCTATCTCGGCAGTGTGCCCACGCAGGCGCCTGAGATCGGCGCCGAGATGGCGACCCTGCTGAAATGGGCAGACCAGTTCCGACGCCTGCGCGTGCGAGCGAACGCCGACACGCCGCAGGACGCCGCCAAAGCGCTCGAATTCGGCGCAGAGGGTATCGGGCTGGCTCGCACCGAGCATATGTTCTTCGGCGAGGAACGCCTGCCGATTGTGCAGGAGATGATTCTCGCGAAGACGGCGAAGGAGCGGCGCGAGGCGCTCTCCCGCCTGCTGCCCTTCCAGCGGGCGGACTTCCTCGGCATTTTCGAGGTGATGCGCGGGCTGCCCGTCACCATTCGGCTCATCGATCCGCCCCTGCACGAGTTCCTGCCCCGCTATGACGACCTTCTGCGGGAGGTGGTTCAGCTGGAGCTGACCGCACCCGATTCGCCCGAGCTGGACGAGAAGCGGCGCCTGCTCCAGCGTGTGGAGGAGCTGATGGAGGCGAACCCGATGCTGGGTCTGCGTGGCGTGCGGCTGTCCATCCTCTACCCCGAAATCGTGGAGATGCAGGTCACCGCCATCATGGAGGCGGCTGCCGAAGCGCAACGCCGCGGCTATGACCCCCATGTGGAGATTATGATCCCGCTGGTGGGGCATGTGAACGAGCTGAAGGTGGTGCGCGACAATCTGGAGCGCGTCGCCAAAGAGGTGATGGCGCATGAGGGCGTGCAGATCGATTACAAGTTCGGCACGATGATCGAAATCCCGCGCGCCGCGCTCACCGCCGACGAAATCGCCCAGCATACCCAGTTCTTCTCCTTCGGCACGAACGACCTGACGCAGACCGTGTTCGGCTTCAGTCGCGACGATGCCGAAGGCAAGTTCCTCGCCTATTATGTGGAGCAGAAGATTCTGCCAGAGAACCCGTTCGTGACGCTGGATCGCGAGGGCGTGGGCAAGCTCATCGAGATGGCGGTGCGGGCGGGTCGGGCGGTTCGGCGCGAACTCAAAATCGGCGTCTGTGGCGAGCATGGGGGCGACCCGGCTTCCATCGAGTTCTTCCATGAGCTGGGGCTGGACTATGTGAGCTGTTCGCCCTATCGCGTGCCGATCGCCCGCCTGGCTGCCGCTCAGGCGACCCTGCGCCGCCGCGTCGCCGTCACGGTGGATAAATAGGCTTTGGAGTGCGGAAGCGCAGCTTCCGCATAGGCTTTCAGGCGCAGGGATCCCTTAGATAAAGGCTGCAGGCAAGGGCGAGCAGGAGCCAGAAAGCGAGCAGCGTGAGGTGCCCCAGCGTGCGCCAGCGGTCGGGCAGCAGTCCGTCCCAACCCAGCGCGCTCAAAATGGCTATCGGCACCAGCGCGGGATAAAAATATCGCCCCTGCGCCTGAAAGAAGATGCGCACGAAAAGCACGAAGCTGCCAAAAATCAGCAGGAGAGTGAACGCGCCCAGCGCCAGCCAGAGGCGTGAGCGCCGTTCCTGAACCGTGCGCAGGGCGCGCCCCAGCCCCACCAGTGCAAGCAGCTGCCACACCAGCATCGCCAGATAGACGCCGCCAAATGGCAGGAAGTTTGGCACGCCTGTGTTCGCCGTGCGCGGCGTGCCGTAGGCAAACCAGAAGCTGCGGAATGTCCAGTCTGCCACAAGGCGCAGGTAATCGCCCCCGCTCATGCCCGCCTGCAGGAAGTCCTGCGCCTTCGCCGTGCCCGCGAACACATTCAGGAAGGTTTTTTGCAGCAGCGGGTCGTCATACAGCAGGGCGTTGCGAATGAACCACCAGCCGCCAATCAGCAGGGCAGGCAGAAGCGCGAGACCAGCCCGCCTCAAACTCATCTGCCAGCCTACGCTGTCCAGCCGCGCCTGCATCAGCACGCCCAGCACAACAACCGGCAGGAGCAGTATCGCCGTCGCTTTGGTCAGCAGCGCCAGCCCTGCGAGAACGCCCACCCCCAACGCCTGACGCTCTGGATGACTGGAGCCTCGCTTCAGCAGTCCATAGAGAACCCCTGCAAAGAGCAGATTGGTGAGCGCGTCGTTGCCCACCGCGCTGCCAATCGCGATGTGCATCGGCAGGAAGGCGACGAAACTCGTCGCGACGAGGGCGATCGGCGGTCGGTCGGGCAGCAGGCGACGGGCGCACAGCCATGTGAGCCACACGACACCCGCGCTGAAGAGGGTTGAAAGCAGCCGCACGCCCTTGCCCGCGCCACCCACGAGGTGATAGAGAACCGCCGCCAGAAAGTAGTAGAGCGGGGGCTGGTGCGCCTCATAGCCGACCCCCGCATAGCCCTCAAAGAGGGGCAGGCGCCACGCCCGCGCCACATACTCCACATACTGAAAGTGCGCGCCCTCGTCCGGCGTGTTCGCATAGCCGTTGTTGCCGAACGGCGTCCGTGCATTATAAAGGAGCGCAAGCGCGATATGCAGCCCCACTATCGCAAGGGGTGCATACCGCCACACCCGCTCTGCTACAGCCCGCGACTGGCGATGTATTTCGCGAGATCGGCGACGCGACACGAGTAGCCCCACTCGTTATCGTACCACGCCAGCACCTTCGCAAATCGGTCGCCCAGCACCATCGTGGAGGGCAGGTCCACAATCGCGCTGCGCTCGTCGCCCTGAAAGTCGGAGGAGACCAGCGGCTCGTCCGTGACGCCCAGAATGCCTTTCAGACTGCCCTCCGCCGCGGCACGGAACGCCTCATTAATCGCCTGCGCCGTCGCCGCCCGCGCGAGCTGGACAGTCAGGTCGATAATCGAGACGGTCAGCACGGGCACGCGCAGGGCGATACCGTGCATTCGCCCCCTGAGCTCGGGCAGAACCAGATGGATTGCCTTCGCGGCGCCAGTGGAGGTGGGAATGATGTTCGCGGCGGCGGCTCGCGCCCGACGCAGGTCTTTGTGAATCTGGTCCTGGATGCGCTGGTCGTTCGTGTAGGCGTGCGCGGTGGTCATCAATCCGTACTCGATGCCGAAGGTTTCATGCAGCACCTTGCACACGGGCGCGAGGCAGTTGGTGGTGCAGGAGGCGTTGGAGATGACGAAGTGGCGGCTGGGGTCGTACTGTTCGTGATTGACGCCCATCACGAAGGTGGCGTCCTCGTTGGTGGCGGGCGCGGTGATGATGACACGCTTCGCGCCGCCCTTGAGGTGCGCCCGCGCCTTCTCCGCGTCGGTGAACACGCCCGTCGACTCAATCACGATGTCCGCGCCCACTTCGCCCCACGGGATGTTCGCGGGGTCTTTCTCGGCAAACACGCGGATGCGGTCGCCGTCGATCACAATCGCGCTATCTTCGGCGCGGACTTCACCTGGATAAACGCCATAGGTGGTGTCGTACTTGAACAGGTGCGCGTTGCTGTAGGCGTCGGTGAGGTCGTTAATGGCGACTACATCGAAGTCGTTCGGGTAGTGCTTGCGGATAGCGCGCAGGGTCAGGCGCCCGATGCGCCCGAAGCCGTTGATACCGATTCGGATAGCCATTCCTTAATCACCTCCTGTGGGTTTTATCGTCCGCCGCCACCGGGTGGTGGGGTGGTCGGCGCGCCGCTGGGCTGGGGCAGCTGCATCTCGGTGGCGCCCTTCGGCGGCGTGAACTGGAATCGGCTGGCAGGGATGGGCTTATTGAAGCTGATATACCGGATGTCCGCCTGAAGGGTCATGCGGCTCGGTTGTGCAGGTTGACCCTGCTGACCTGATGCTGGTCGAATCTGCTGCTCCATCTCCAGGCGATAGATGAGTTTGTCCTGCTCGCCCACAAACAGGCGTATTTTCGCGCTCATGCCCTGCCGTGACTCAGTAACTTCCACGATGCGGGTCGGCTTGCCCGCGATGGTGCGCTTACCCTTGAACGCATACTTCGCCTGCGAGTTCGGATCGTCCAGATTCTCGTTGGCAAAGCCGAGCAGCATACCGAGATAGCCGAGCAGGCTTGCGGCTGGACCCTCGAAGTTGGGCGGCGCGGGTCGCTTGAGATACTGCTTCATCGCGGGCATGTAGATAAAGAGGTTCTTGCCGTCCGAATAGACCTCTTGCTGCGCCATTGGTGAGTCGCCCGATGACTTCATCGCCACTTTGTTCGGCTTCTGCACCGCCAGCGAGGAACGCGCCTGCTGTTTCATGGAGGTGCTGCCGCCACTGGCTTGCAAATTGATGACGACGGTGGCTTCCATCGACTTCATCTGGCGATACTTCTGCTGCACCTGCTTCAGGAACGCTTTGGCGTCCTGGGCGGGCAGACCGCTGATCAGTAAAGCTCCTGCCATCGCAACGATTAAGGTTCGCATTGTTTCCCTCCACGAGAGAGTATACCCGATGGGGTATACTCCTATTCGCAATGGAGGGCAGAGACGATGGCGATTGTGGAGATTCTGGTGCCGCAGATGGGCGAAGGCTTGCAGGAGGTGCGCGTGCTGCGCTTTCTGAAGCAGCCGGGCGAGCGTGTCCAGCGGGATGAGCATCTTTACGAGATGGAGACCGACAAAGCCACGCTGGAGGTGGAAAGCCCCTACAGCGGCGTGATTGTGGAGTGGCTGGCGAAGGAGGGCGACATTTTGCCGATTGGCGCACCGATTGCCCGCATCGAGGTGGAGGGCGCTGTGGAGGCGCCCATTGCGACGCCCGCCGCGCCTGCCGCCGAAGCGAGCGCCGCGGTGGAGACCGTCGCTGCACCGCCCCGCGAACCCCTGCTGATGGGACCCCGCACCGAGGTGGTCATCCCGCCTCGCACGCGCGCCTACGCCCGCGAGAAAGGCATCTCGGAAGAGGAGCTGCGCCGTATCCCCGCTGCAAGCGGCACCAAGCTCATGCCTGAAGATATCGACGCCTATCTCGCCATGCGCTCCGCAGCGGTCGCCGAAGCCGAATATATCGACTACCCGCTCGCGCCGCAGCAGCGCACCTTCATCTATCGGGTCAAGCGCAGCAGTCAGGTGGTGGTGCCTGCCACGCTGAAGCGTCCCGCCCGCTGGGACGCCATCCAGCGCGTGGTCAGCCAGCTCAAATCGCAGCCAGGCGCGCCTGTACAGCCCTCCGAGTTTCAGGTGTTCGCCTACTGCGTGGTGCAGGCAACACGCAACCATCCCAAGTTCCGCTCCCAGCTGATTGGGGAGGACACCCTGCGCGAATATAAGCATGTGAACCTCGGTATCGCCGTCGCGCGACCGGGCGACGAGCTGGTCACCGCGCTGGTCAAAGAGGCGTCCGCGCTCGATTTTGTGAGCTTCATCCGCGCGGTGCAGGCGCAGATTCGGCGCGCGCGGCAGGGCGAGGATCAGGCGGACGCCTCCATCCAGCTGCTGCTGACCTACATGGGCGGCTATCAGATGATCGACGCGATACCGGTGCTGGTCGCGCCAGCGGTGGCGATCCTGTTCGCGGGCGATACCTTCCCCATCGATGGCGTGCCCCATGTGAACCTTGTGCTGACCTTTGACCATCGCCTGATTAACGGCGTGGGCGGCGCGGAGTTCCTGAACGAGGTCGCTCGCAACATCGAGAACGCCGAGCAGCTGGTCCAGCAGGGGCTGACTTAGGGTCGGACCGCGCTGACGACGCGCGGCAGCCCCGCGAGGTCGGCATCGATCTGTATCTGCCGATAGCCGTGCTGCGCGAGCAGGGCTGCCACCAGGTCTGCCAGTGTCGGGCTGGTCTCCAGAATCAGCACGCTGTTCGGTTTCAGCACCTGTCGCGCCTGCCGGATGAGCTGGCGATAGGGTTGTAGCGGCTCGCGGCGCGGCAGCAGCAGGGCGCGTTTCGGCTCATAGCGCGTGATCTCGGGCGCCAGATGTGCCCACTCGTCGGGCAGCACATAGGGCGGGTTCGCCAGCACCGCGTCGACGCTGAAAGGGCGCAGAGCGGTCAGCCAGTCCGCCTGAACCAGCAGCCACCGCCGGCAGAGTCCCAGTCGGGCACGATTGCGAGCCGCGATTCGGAGCGCCCGACGGCTCCGATCGATGCCGATTCCGCACCAGTGTGGCGCGTTCAGCAGGCATGCCGCCGCGATGCATCCGCTGCCTGTGCCCGCATCCACCAGCACGCCCGCCGTGCCTCGCTCTGCCGCCCAGCGCAGGAACCGCTCCACCAGCAGCTCCGTCTCCGGGCGGGGTATCAGCACGCCCCGCGCCACCGTGAGCTCGATCCCGTAGAACCAGCGGCGATGGGTGATGTACGCCAGCGGCTCGCGTCGTGCGCGGCGGGTCAGCCATCGCTCCCAGCGACGCTGTTCAGCGGGCTGAAGCACCTGCTCTGGATGGGCGTGCAGCCATGCCCGATCGCGTCGCAGGCAGGCGGCGAGCAGCAGCTCCGCCTCGCGTCCCGCGTCGGGTATGCCTGCCGCCGCCAATCGCCCTGCTGCTTCCTGCAGTGCCTCGCCCACCCGCATCGCTGGCTCGGTATAATACCGAACGGGGCGCGCTGCCGATGAACTCCAGAATCGTGTCCGTAGAGCAGCTGCAGGCTGCGGTCGCCGACCTGAAGCAGGCGGATCGGGTCGTGGTGCTGGCTCCCGTGCGGCTGGAGCCATCCACAGCGATAGCAACCCTTCTGCAGCGAGCGCGCGCCCTTGGCGACTGCCTGATTATCGCGCTGCTGACGACCGATAGTGCCCATGCGGAGCAACTCGCCCTGCTGGACGCCATCGATTATCTGGTGAGGGTGTCGGAAGGCGAGCTGGTATCGCTTCTGCAGCAGCTGCAGCCGAGCTACTATGTGCTGCTGGGTGAGTTCACCGAGCACGACCTGCCCGCTGTGGAGGTGGTGCTGGCGTACGGCGGCTTCGCTGTGGTGCTACCGAACGAGCTATCAGGAGTGCAGTGAGGGAGTATTTGCCCTCACCCCCAGCCCCCTCTCCCACGCTGCAGGAGAGGAGAGTTCTGAATCCCTCTCCCCCGCCTGCAGGGGAAAGGGTGCGGGTGAGGGGGCTAAGTGTCTCACGCCTGCAGGAAACTCCTCACCCCAACCCTCTCCCCAAGCTTGGGGAGAGGGAGTTCATTCGCCCTCGTCCCTGCCTGCAGGTGAGGGGACAAGACTCTCGCGCCGTGAAAGGGGTCTAACTTAATCCTTCTCGCCTTTCAGGCGCAAAGGGTATAATCCTTTATGGAGGCAATGTCATGGCAACACCAGCTCTGGAACACCTGATGGAGGCAATCAAACAGCTCAGCCCTGACGAGTTGCGGGAGCTGATGGCTTATCTGCATCGCCAGATTAGCGGGGTGCAATCGCGTCGCAAGTGGGCAGAGATTGCTGGCAAAGCGCCCTATCCGCTCGCAGGTGAGGATGCCCAGCAGTGGGTCTCGCGCACAAGGCGCGAAGCCTCCCACAAGCGCGAACAGCTGCTGGAGGATAAAGAGTGCGAATAGCCGACCTGCTTCCAGACCTGTCGCGCGTGTTTCTCGACACAGCTCCCATCATCTACTACGCGGAGAAGCACCCGCTCTATTACGGGCTGGTGTCCCCGCTGTTTCAAGCTATTGACGCGGGTGATATTACAGCAATCACCTCAGTGATTACGCTGGCGGAGTGTACGGTATAGAATTGCCCGATGCTTTACAAATTGCTACAGCGCTGCAGGCGAACTGCACCGCCTTTCTCACAAATGATACAGAATTGAAAAGAGTACAGGAGGTGTCAATTGTTGTTGTGAAGGAGTTGACTCTCTGATGCAATCCCTCACCCCCAGCCCCCTCTCCCACGCTGCGGGAGAGGGGGCTGATTCGCTGGCACAGGCACGGCTTTATGGGATTCCTGCTCACAGGCGGGGGTCAACAGGTTCGGCTTCCAGCGCCAGGATGCCCAGCACGCACTGATGGACGCGCGGCAGCGGCTCATAGCGGACGAACCGCTCCAGCGCCTCGATGCCGAGCGCGAACTCGCGCAGGGCGAGCGCACGCTTGCGCCCCACCGCCCGCTCGCGCAGCGATTCGAGGTGCAGGGTGTATTCCGCGCCGTAGATGATGCGCAGGTACTCGCGCCCGCGCACCTTGAGCGCAGGTTGAACCAGGCGCAGGTCGTCGGGGCTGTTCACCTGCCAGCAGCAGTGGCGATAGGCGTCGCGATAGCGCAGGAGGCACTCCCAGTCGCGCCTGCAGGGTGGGCTTCAGCTCTTCAGGCGCACAGCAGGCGTCCGAAGAGAGAATCTCGGTCGGCGCGAACCATCGGCTGGCGAAAGTGCTTTTGCCCGATGCCGACGCCCCCACCAGCACCACAACCGATAGCTCCGGGATTTCTTTTCAAACACCGCCATCTGTGTTGGACAGCCATATTCGGGATGCTCGGCGCCGATGCCGATGAAGCGCACGCGGTAGCCGTACTGCTCCGCAACGCACGACGCTCAGCTTTCCAGCTCCGCCCGTGTCCACTCAAACTGGTGGTCGGGATGGCGCCGCTGGGTCCCGGTCAGCCTATAGAGCGGGTTATATTCGCGATTGGGTGTGGTGATGATTACGGCGCGAGGTGCATGCGCTCCTGTTGCAGGTGGCGCTTGAGGCGGCGCTCAGCGATTTGCAACGCGCGCAGGGAGACATCCAGCCCCGCAATGCGCTTCAGCATCGGCTCGTTCATCAGCAGCAGGAGCAGGTCGCCCTCGCCGCAGCCGAGGTCGATCACGCTTTCACGCTTTGGACGCCGAGCGCGCGCAGTATCGGCTCACCGCCCCTGCACGGGATGCTTGCCCAGCAGATAACCCAGATCGGTCGCGGGACGATAGGTGGTGGTAATGGTCAATAACATCGTGAGGATTATACTGCCCAAACGCCCGAAGGGTTCCTGTAGGGGCGTACGGTGGTGCGCCCCTACGGAAGCTGACGGAACTCGATGATGCCCGCCGAGAGGTCGCCCTTGAGCATCCATTCGACGCCGTTTTGCTCGGCGAGCAGTCGGGAATCGGGCGTTGCCCACTCCTCGCCGATGACGAGGGGGATAGCATCCACACCCGCCTGCCGCAGGGTGTCGGCTCGCTGGCGGGCGCGCATCACATCACGCCCGTCCACCTTGAGCGAGATTTCTATCACCGCCACCCGGCTGTCTTTCCACCAGATGAGGTCGGCTAAGGTGGGGTCTTTTTCGCCGTCGAAGTCGTCCTCAATCTCGGCGGGCTGGAGATTGCGCAGCCACTGGGTCAGTCGCTGGCGCACATGGGGTTCTTCGGTTCGTCCGCCATCGCCGCCGTTGAGCAGACGCGGGGCGCGTTTGATAATCTGGATCTCGAAGCGTTCGCCCGCGCGTCGTCCCTCCTCGCCCCGCCGCCACTCTCTGAGGTCGTGGACATCCTGACGCAGTTGAGCGAGTTCCTCCTCTATCCGCCGCTGGGTTTCTACCAGCAGAGCCACCTGCTCTTGCGTGCGCCGCTGGGCTTCGGCTAACTCGGCGAAGCGGGCGTCCGTCTGTGCCGCCAGCTCGGCTAACCGCTCCTCCGTGCGCCGCTGCGCTTCGGCTAACTCAGCGAAGCGGGCGTCCGTCTGTGCCGCCAGCTCGGCTAACCGCTCCTCCGTGCGCCGCTGCGCTTCGGCTAACTCAGCGAAGCGGGCGTCGGTGCGCCGGGCTAACTCGGCAACCTCCGCTGCCAGCTCAGCAAAGCGGGCGTCCATCTGCACCGCCAGCTCGGCTAACCGCTCCTCCGTGCGCCGCTGAGCCTCAACTAACTCCCGAACCAGAGCGGGCAGTTCCAGCAGTTCATCGGTCAGCACGAGACGGCGTACCGCCTCGCGCAGGTCTGCTCTCTGCTGCAGCAGGCGAAGCAGAACCTGCTCGGTCATTAATCGCTCCTGCAACGCCTCCCGCCATTCGGGATGCTCGTCCAGCAGGCGAATCAGGCTTTCCAGATCGTCAACCGAGAGCCGCATCTGCATGAAAAGTATACCCTGCCGCTCATTTGCTTTTTGCGCGAAGTGCGCCGGGCGTCGGCTCCAGCAGGGCATAGTTCACGCTGACAGTGCCCGTCTCGTACCAGATGTAGCGTGTGTTTCGAATTTGCTCCACAATAGCAGCGGCGTCAGGGAAGTCAGAGCGCACATAGTAGTAGTGGGTATCGCGAGGCGTATCTCCGTACACTGCTGCCAGAATATAACCGCGCCGCTCGGCATAGCGCTGCAGAGTGGCAACCATCTGATCCCACTGAATTGCTCGTCGTGACCGCCTCGCCGTCGGATCTGGCGGCACAACAGGCGAGAAGTAGGCGTGAAACACGATCAGATGCGGGCGATACCGCTCCAGATACTCTTCTGTAATGGCGCCGTGATGGGCGATCCACTGGTCATTCAAGCCCCAGGTGTCGATGGCGTTCCAGCCCGAATAGAAGGGCAGCAAACCCGCCTCGGTCACTGCCATCCAGTAGCCTTTAGAGCGATACTGCGCCAGGCTTTTCGCGACCTCCGCCCGACCGTCGGGATAGAAACTGGAGCGATAAAACGCCTGTCGACAGTAGGTCAGCAGGAGCAGCAGCACGGCGAACAGCATGTAAAGATGCGCAGGGCGCAGCGGCTCGCGGCGTGGCTCCGGCTGCAGCTGGCGCCAGAGAACCTGCGCAGCAGGATAGACCCCCATCAGAATGAGCGGCAGCGCAGGGTACTGGAACCGACCTGCCAGATTCATCTCGCTCGAAATCAGAATAAAAGCCGTTGCGAAGCCGACAGGCGGGATCAACAGCCCGATCAGCAGGCGGCGCGTCTCCCTGAAAAGCAAGCCGCCAAGATAGAGTAGCAGAAACGGCAGGCTGAAGGCACGCAGCATGGTGTAGGAATCGCGAAGCCCGTCAAGGTGGAGTGTGCCCCCACCCTTCTTGTAGAAGGGATTCGGTAGCGGATAGCCGAAGTAGTGCCAGCGCCACAGGAAATAGATGGCGCCCAGCCCGACCACGAAGATAACCCACGCCAACACCAGCGCGACCGCCCCTCGCCATCCCCTGAGAATGAGAGCCGCCACCACCATCAGCAGGGTCAGAATGACGCCTTCAGGGCGGACAAGCCCTGTAATCAGCGAGAAGAGACCGAAACCGAGCGCGTTCGCAGGTGAACTGCCCCACAGGATAGCCCGCAAAGCGAAAAACCAGCTCAGCGAGGCGAACAGTGCGAACACGGGTGCGCCGAAGCAGGTGGTGATGTAGATGGGTCCCGTCGCGACCGCCAGGAAAAACGCGGGTACCACCGCCAGCCACCATGTCGCGCCAAACAGCGACCGCAGAGCGTAATAGACCAGCACCACATTCAGCACATGCGCCAGAAACACCAGCAACCGCACGGCAACCTCCGCTGAGAGACCCATCCCAATAAGACCTGCCACCATCACCATGAACAGGAAGTCGGTCGCGCCGTCGACGGGCTTCTCGCCAATGTTCCACACGATCCCATGCCCCTGCGCCAGATGAGTCGCGTAGCGCATCAGCATCGCGGCGTCTTCGGCAGGCGGCGCCGAGAGCCGTGCCCCACGCGCCACATAGCCAACCGTGATGAGAACCAGAAACAGAATCAGCAGCCAGTCAAGCCGACTAAATCGCCGATTGCCCTCGTCAACTGACCAGAGCGGAGTCTGCTCCACCTGCTGCATGCTGGCAACGCTCATCATCCTGCCTCCTTGGCGAACAAAGATGTGGAATTGTACCTCTCAACTCGTCAGCATCCACGCCATCAGCACCACGGCACTGTTATTGAGCGCGTGAAGGATAATGCAGGGCAGCAGCGAGCGCGTGTGCGCGTACACTATCGCCAGAACTGTCCCCAGCAGCGCCAGGTGAAGCAGCCCGCTCAAAAACTGAGGATGCACAATCGCGAACAGAAAGCCGCTCACCAGCGCGCTGAGCCAGACACGACCCGTGTGCTGCCACAACGCCTGAAACAGAACCCCGCGAAACAGCACCTCCTCAATAAACGGTCCAAAGAGAACCGCATGGAACACCAGCGTCCAGAAAGCAAGCGGATCGGGCGCGCTGACAAGCTGGTCCGCCATTGGGTTAGTCTGCTGGTCGGGCAGGATAAGGCTCACCAGCAGCGCAGCCAGCGCCGCCAGCGGCAAATAGATGCTCAAGCCTGCCAGCGTGGCGCCCGCATCCGTTCGCCATCGCCAGCGCAGAGACAACCAATGAGATGGCGCGCGCTCATCGGGTAGCACCAGAAAACCGACCGATAACAGCGCTGCCAGGGAGTAGAGCAGCGCCGATGCTGCCTGCTCGGAATAGTAGCGTCGCCATTCGGGTGTGAGCGAGAGAATGTCGCTGAAGAACGCATCGCAGGCGAACGAGAAGATAAAAAACGCGGCGAGTGCGTGCAGGGCGGGGTCCAGCGCGTCGGGTGGAGCTTCTGGAAACGGTCGGGCGGGCAGCGGAAACCGCTGCACGAGATACCAGATGAACAGCCCAACGCCCGCAATACCCAGCAGCCCACCGCAGCAAAAGAGGACGCCCATCAGCCCGACCCGCGCGACGCTCTGCCAGCCCGCCGTGTGCAGAACTGCCTGCGCTTTCTGGTTATCGCCGACCCGTTTCCACATCACGCTCTCGGCGAGCTGAAGGGCGAGCGGGGGCGCGCTGGGTTCAAGTGCGTCGCGCAGCCGTGCCACCCGATCCGCGCTCAGCTCGCTTAGCAGGGCGTCCTGCCAGAGCGCGGCGTACCAACGACGCTCAGGCGCGGTGAGCCGTATCGAGGGCGAATCTGCCAGCGGCTGCAAGGTGCGTGCCGGGTCTCCGAAACCCGCGGACCGCTCCAGCAGCGCCACATAGAGCCGCGCCTCCCACTCGGCATCGGTGCCATAATAGTCCTGAAGCGTGCGGGCAGCCGATTCAGCGCTCGATTTGAACTCGCTAACAAGCAGGGGCGACGCTGTGAACGCAACTGCCTGACGCACCTCCAGACCAATTTCGAACAGAGCTGCTTTATCGATGGGGGCGACACGGCTCGAACGGGTGAATAGATAGAGGAAGATCAGGCTGTTAAGCAGAATGAAGAAGCAAAAGAGCAGGATCAGCCACCACCAGGCGAACCGTGCCGAGCGAGTCATCTCCCCTGAGCCTCTGGTAAAGATAGATGGCGGAGGGTCCGGGATTCGAACCCGGGGTAGAGGGCATAACCCCCCTACAACCGCTTAGCAGGCGGCCCCTTTCGACCACTCAGGCAACCCTCCGCCTTGCATGGGCTATTATACCATATCGGCAGCGATTGTCAAGTCCTGTAATCGATCAGTGCTCGACCTGCAGCTGTTCCGCGCCCTGAATGGTGGAATCGAACATCAACACGACGCCTTCTGCTGTTGCCAGCGCGCGGGCTTCGGGCGTCGCCTCCACGCCGACCGCCACAGGATAGGCAGCGTAGCCATAATCGCGCAAAATCTGCGCCCTATCGCGTGCCCGTATCACATCCGTTACTCCAATGCCCCACGACACCTCCACTGCCAGATAGATTTCGCGCCCGTCGGTGCGCCGCAGCCCACGAACCACATAGTCCAGCTCCAGCAACTGAGTGCGCTGCGGCTCTGGAATCGGCGTCCGATCTTCTATCTCATCACAAATTTCGCCGGGAATATAGACCTGTACCTTGCGCAGGATTCGCCCGAAGTAGGACCTGGCGCGCTGACCCCACTTCATCTCCAGCACATCGCCCTTGAGCCTGCCCATATCGTCCTTGATGGCTTTGATTTCGCTCTCCACGCGCTCAAATCGCTCCAGATATTCGGCACGCTGTTGAGCCAGCTGCATCTGTATCTCTTCAAATCGCTGTTCGAACTCCTTGCGCATTTGTTGCATTTCCAGACGCAGCTCGTCAATCTGCTGTTGCAGCTCCTTGCGCATCTGCTGCATTTCCAGACGCAGCTCGTCAATCTGTTGCTGGAACTCCTTGCGCATCTGCTGTATCTCCAGGCGCAGCTCATCTATTTGCCGATGCAGTTCGCCTATTTGTCGCTGGAACTCTTCGCGCTGTCGGGCAATCTGTTCCTCGATGGAGACGATGCGCTCTTCAACGGCAGCAATCCGCTCTTCGATAGCAGCTATGCGCAGCTCGTGGGCAGCCAGTGCTTCCCGAAGCTCGGCACGAAACTCACGAAACTCCTGTGGCAGCGTTAGCAGGTCCTGTGGCAGGAGCGCGCTCAAAAGAGCCTCCCGCCACTCTGGATGTTGACGAATCAGCGCAATCAGTTCTTCAACAGAGCGAATGGGTGGCACAACTTGATTATACCGCAAAGGGACAGCTGTTTATCGAAGGGCGGCAATCGCCTCCTGCACGCCCTGCATGATGACGTTGCCCAGCTCCGCGCCATTAAAAGAGACGGTCGCCTCGTAGCCGCCCTTTTCGTACTCGTCGCGGGTGAGAATGTAGCCAATCCAGTCGTTGACCAGCGCGACGGGTGCGACGGTGCGGAAGCCATGCGCCTGCCCGATGCGCCGCGCCTCCAGCCCCAGCGCGGTGATGGGTTCGCCCGGAAAGCCGACCATCAGCAGCTCGCCCAGCAGCATCAGCGAGACGGGCGCCTGCGCGGGCACAATCTGGCGCACCAGCTCGTTCAGCAGGCTTTCGGGTACTTTGTATTCGCGCCCTGCCGATTGCTGGAACTCTGGATGCGGGCGTGCCGGCGGCAGCGACACCCTCACCTGAAGGGTTTTCAGGCGCGGCTTCACAGGCGTCGCCCGCTCCAGCAGGCGCAGCGCGTGCGTTTTGAGCCGATTGCCGTAGCGTTGCACGCGCTCGTGATCGGTGCTGCCCTCGTCAGCGACAGGCGACACATCACCCTGTGCCCCGTTCAGGTAGAGCGCAATCGTGCCGTCGCCGATGGTCTGTTCCAGCCCGTTCTGCAGCACGCCGGGAAACTCCGCCGACACCTCCATCATCGTGTGGGGGTAGATGGTGGGGTGCGCGGCGTAGATGACCAGCAGGGCAATCGGCTTGCGCGTGGGCGTGCTGACGCGCACGACGGTCATCGTCGGGTCGGTGATGCCGCGCCCGCGCCGATTGCGGTTCAGGTTCGGAATCGGCTCAGCGTGCAGGGCGAGCCGAGCAGGTTGCAAGCGGGCGAACGCCTGTTGAACGGCTTCGCTCACCCGCGCCGCCGTGAAACGCAAAAACTCTGGCACGAAAGTCGCCACGCCCGGAATGGGGAACCGCATCCGCTCGTTCATGCCCATCGCGTCGGGCGCGCAGTGCGTGTGGCTGGCAGCCATAAAGAGCTGGTCGGGCTTCAGGCGGGTGGCGTTCAGCACCTCGCGCGTGAGGCTGCCCGGCACCAGCAGGTGATCCAGCGCGACGATTGCCGCCTGCTGGTCGCCATAGCGCAGCGCCAGCACGCGCGCGTAGATGGGGTCATGCACGCCTGTGGGCGGCATGTTCAGCCGTGCGCCGTAGCCGCCCAGCTGGACCCGTATCTGGCGGATGTCGGGCGTGATGTCGACCTTCGCCGCGCCCGCCTGCAGAACAGGTTGTTTCGGCATCGACGCTCAGCGATTCGCGAGGGACACTTCGGTTCCTGCCTCTGTTAGAGGCTCGCTGATGGAACTAACGGTCAGTCGCTGATATGCCCATCCTGCATGCTCGCGCAGGAGAGGGTCGGGATGTTGCAGGAAGCGTTCCACCAGTGGCAGGTAGCGCGGGTCGCCGCTGTTGCCCGCCACAACGAGCGCGTTGCGAATCAGCCCGCGCCACTTCGCCCGCCGAATCGGGCTGCCCTGAAAGCGCTGCTGGAACTCCGCCTCGTCCATCGTTAAAATCTCCTCCAGGCTGGGCAGCGGGCGGGGCTGGAGGCGCGGCTCGGCGGTCGGCGCCGCCCGCAACGGCTGATGCGCTCGCGGCTGATTAAAGGGGCACACCTCCTGACAAATATCGCAGCCGAAGAGCCACGCGCCCATCGGCTCGCGCAACGCCTCCGGAATGGCGCCCTTCTGTTCAATCGTGAGGTAGCTGATGCACTGGCGGGCGTCCAGCACATACGGCTCGCGAATCGCCCCTGTCGGGCAGGCATCGATACATTTGTGACAGCGCCCGCAGCCGCCAAACGCGGGATGGTCATACTCCAGCTCGATCGTGAGCAGCAGCACGCCAATAAAGAAATAGGAGCCGCGATGGGTGTTGATCAGGCAGGTGTTCTTGCCGTACCAGCCCAGCCCCGCCAGCCACGCCAGATCGCGCTCCAGCACGGGCGCCGAATCGACGCACACGCGCCCCTGGCAATCGGGCAGTAGGGCGCGAATCGCGCCGAGCAGGGTCTCCAGCCTGGAACGGATAATCGCGTGATAGTCGTCGCCGAGCGCGTAGCGGGCGATTCGATAATCGGTATCGGGCAGCGCAGCAGGCGCGTAGTTGAGACCGACCACCACCGCGCTGCGCGCGCCTGACAGAAGCGATTGCGGGTCGGTGCGCTGTTCGGCGGTGCGCTCCATATAGTGCATCTCGCCCGCGTAGCCCTGCTGGAGCCACCAGAGCAGCGAATCGGCATGTGGCGGGCGAACCGCAGGCGCAATCCCCACCAGCTCAAAGCCCAGCGCCTGCGCATACGCTTTAATCCACGCACTCAACTGCTCCCGCTCCACAGAGGGAAGGATACCTGTCGGGAACCCGCTCAACAGATTGCTGGTCTAAAGGGCAGGAAAGGGCGTCGATATGTCATAATAGAAGGCAGCGGGGAACCCTGAAGGGGTTGACCCCTGTCCAATATTCGAGCGGCGAGGTATAGGACGATGAAGAAGGGCTTTACGCTGGTGGAGCTGTTAACGGTGATCGCGATTATCGCGATCCTGGCGGCGATTATCTTTCCGGTGGCGGGCACGGCGCGCGAGAACGCCCGCCGCTCGCGCTGCACCTCGAATCTCAGCCAGATTTACACCGCCCTCCAGAGCTATAAACTGGACTACAACGCCTATCCCCCCGTGCTGGGCGCGTATGCAGTGGACAACACGGGTAACTACACATGCAATCAGAACACAGCTGTGCCGTTTGACCGCGCGCCAAGCCCGCTGCGCTCTTACCTCAAAAATGATGACATCTTCCTTTGCCCGAATAATCCCACCGACGATAAGCGTCTGATCACATCCGCTGTTTATCCTGCAGGGCACGCCTGGGCAGGGCAACCCGTTGTGCTGGATCCGTCAGCCCAGAATTTAATCCAGGTCTGCTTTTATCGATTTGACAGTTATGATATTGGCAGGCGCCGCGACGGCACTTACGAACTGCGCTACACGCTTTTCTGGGCAAATAGCGCGCTGAATGCTATAGAGAATCAGCGACACGGCACCAACTATAGCGATGGCTATTTTGACGGTAGCATAGGTCCCAAGCGAACGGATAACCCTCGCCAGCTCGGTTATCGCAATCCTGATCCGACAACGGTGGTTACATGGTGCAGTTATCATCGATCATATAGAGGTAATCAACCTGAGCGTGCCAGGAACGACCTGGTGCTGTTCCTGAGCGGAGCCGTTAAGCCGATGGATTCGGTGGAGATGGCTCAATATCCCTATCATGCGCGTCCGTAGGCGGCTGGCACGCTGATGCGGTTCGGATGGGGTAAGCGAGAACCGACGATGGCAGGGAAGAAGCGATGGCAGGGTGGCGCCTCGCTTGTCGAGGTGCTGGTTGCGATCGTGATACTGGCGGTCGCAATTCTGGTGTTCATTCGGCTCTATCCGAGTGGCTTCCTGGCGCTGAAGCGCTCCGGACAGAGCGAGGCGGCGACGCGCCTGGCGCAACAGGAGCTGGAACGGCTCAAGGGGCGGCAGGATAACCTGCCGTATATGATTGCGCCCATCAAATATGAGGTTGTGAACGGGCAGACGGTGATGGTGATTGACCCGACCACCTCGCCCGACGATATGGGCGTCCAGCCGAACCTGCCGCCCGATGTGCCGCCTGAATACGCCAGCGGGGTCAATCGCGTTCGGCGCATTATCGGCGAGCGGGTCAATCTGGGGGCGCCTGCGCCCTATCTTGGCTCGCGCTATACCCTCACCGAAGGGATTCTGTATCAAACCGCTTTTGCGCCCATCGCCGTGCCGCCACCCAATGTCAGCGACGATGTGTGGGACCCCATCGCCAGCAGCTACCTGCTGGTGTATGGCAACCCCATGCGCCGATTCGAGATGGATTCGAACTCGGAATATCGCTGGAATCTGCGACTTTTCGAGTACGGCATCGACTACGAGCAGGGCAAGGTGCTGCTGCGCCCATTGCGCTATCGCCCCATCGCCTACAAAATCGACTACTCCTATCGCGTGCTGCATGAGGGGCACGAAGATATTCGGCAGGTGTCCACGGTGATTATTCTTAACCCGACTGACCCGCAACGCCCCTTCCCTGTGTGGGTGGATTTGACCCTGCCCGTGCCGGGTCTGGATCCACGCGACTACCCGCCTGTGCGCAATGAGATGGGCTTTCAGGGAGTCGTGCCCGATTCCGATTCGGCGGCGCGGCTGTTTGAACGGCTTCGCCCTGGCGATGCCTGGGACCCCAACTATCCCTATCAATATAAGGTGGTGAACCAGCTGCTGGGGCTGCTGGCGTTCAACCCGGCGGGCACGGGCTTCTACGAGCGCTACTGGGCGGGGCAGCGCCCGCTGGTCGCCAATGTGGACTACAATGTGTACGACTGGTTCATCCTGCGCGAGGACCACACCGTGCCCGGCACAGGGCGCATCCGCCTCGCCTTCACCGACATCAAACAGTACGGCGACCTGTTAGAGGATCAGAGCCAGTATAAAGGGCTGAATCTGCCGGGCTTCTCCGACGAGCAACAGCCCGACATTGTGCTGATTGACATGCTGACGGGTCAGGTCGCCTATATTCAGAAGAACAGCCAGATAGGGGGTGATCTGGCGCTGGGCAGCTTCGCGGTGGACTACACGGCGGGCGTGATCCAGCTCAATAACACCTACCTACGCGGGCGCAAGCTGCGCATCCTGTGTAAGGCGCATGAGAACTGGGCGCTCGCCGTGCAGAAAGCCGCCCACCGCTACTTTATCAGCCCGGTGTTGAATGGCATGCCTGTCGACGCCTGCTGGTACGACGCCGAAGCGGCTTTCGCAGGTCGCACGGTAAGCAAACTCTACTTCAATCGGAGCGAGGCGGGCAAGACGATTCTGCTGCGCGAATACTGGTATCGTCAGGACAGCACGGTCCGGCGGGGTGTGAACGGTGTTCTGCGCATCTCGGAAGTGCCTGATGGCACAGGCTATGTGTACGCCGACCTGACCGAGCTTCACCCGCGTGCCAGCTGGGCGCCCGAAGTGACGGGCGTCGCCATCCGCGGCGTGCAGGGGCTGTCGCTCAAAGTGCGGCTCTACTACGAACCCGACAGACGCAAGATTAAAATCGACTTCGACACGATGCTCACCCGCAAAGATTAGCTCAACCCGCTCATCCGCCTGTGGGGGAGAGGGCACAGGTGAGGGGGCAGGCGAGGAGCGAGGGGAACCTGAAAATTAAATGAACGGTCAGAAATAAGGACGAGCAGGCAATGATAGGACGGACGATACGAATCGGGCAGCGGCAGGGCTTCACGCTGGTGGAGCTGCTGGTGGTGATTGCCATCACCGCAGTTCTGCTGGGGCTTTTGCTCATACCCCTGATTCAGGGCTTTCGCTACACCCGTCAGGGTCAGGTGCAATCGCAGGCGCAGACCACCACCCGCCTCGCCCTCGAACGGATTCAGACCGACCTCAAACGCGCCGCCTATGTGTTCGACACCAGCCACCGCACCATCAACATCTGGGTGAAGGGCAGGGACGATCGCCCCGTCGCGGTGCCGATGCGCAACGCGATGATCATTCTGGTGCCGCCCGCCTATGGCGATCCATCTCAGGAGTCGAACGACCCCACCTCCGAAATCCCGATTGGTCGGCGCGGTGAACCCGACGCGGAGCTGGCGATGCCGCTCTCGCCCGGACGCACCATTGTAATGTACTTCATCGGGTTGCAGGACAATACCGACAGCAACAACGACGGCGTTCCTGACCAGCCCTACTTCAACCCGGAAGAGGAGCCGATGACCGCCGCCACCGCGAAGGAGAACCTCGCCGTGCTGTACCGCGCTGAGTTCCCCCTCTATGTGAAGGATAATAACAATCGGTGGCGGCTGAACCCGAAGCTGTTCGACACGATTGCCGATTTTTATGACCCGAACTTCTTCTACGGGCGTCACTGGCGCGGCTGGCGCGAGGTCGCCAAACCTATCGGACCCGTCGGGCAGGTCGATATGATTAATCTCACGCGCGATTCGCAGGGCAACCCGCAGGTGGTGCCACTGCTGCAGTTCAAGCCTGCCCAGATCGTGAATCAGGCAGGCTCGCCTGTGGAAACGCAGACCCTCAGCGACGAGATGGGCGCGATTATCCCCATCCAGATTAAGTTCCCGCACGGCTTGTGGACGCTGAACCCCGATGTGTTCCGCCTCTTCGTGTTTCGCAGTGCGCCCGATTCGCTCCAGCGCAACCCGCCCCAGCCCCTGCGCTACTTCTACACGCTCTACGACGACACTGTCGACCACTGGTATCTCTGCTACTATCGGTATGACCCGACCACGCGGCAGGAGATTAACGAGCGGGTGTGCAACCTCACGCTGTTCCGCCAGGCGCTTTTGAGCGGCACGCCTGACACCCGCTGGTTCACACTCGTCGATCCGAACAGCACCGAGATGATGGCGTTCTATCTGAATGATGAGGCGGGTCAACTGGAGTTCGCCATCCCCTGGTGGATGGGCAGATGGATGGATTACCCTGTCAATCAGCAAGTGGGGCTGGTCTTCAGCACGGGCATCTACGCCACACCCGCCACCGACCCGGACCCTGACATCAAAACCATCAACGGGCGCTTCAACTACCAGTATCGCCTTGATCCTAACAACATCAATAATGTGAAGCGCTATATCAGCCTGATCGATCTCGACAACGATGGGCAGGTCGACGATCCGCTGCGCAACTATCTGGCGCTGCCTAACGCTTCGATTGTGGCAGGCTCGGAAGTGGTGGTTGGTCCCGATCAGCGCCCTGGACCCAACTACGGCAGGCCCATCCGCTATCAGCGTGTCGCCAGCGCGACCCGCGATGTGGGACCCAACCAGTATCGGATTCTCTACACCGACAGCACGCCGATGCAACAGGTGCTGAACACGCTCGGCTTCGAGCCGTCGCTGCTGCGCGGCTATATTGAGTTCTACTCTGATCCGAACAGCCCGCTTCCGCCCGGCGAAAACAATGTAATGGTCACCTTCTATTACCAGTTCAACCAGCCCACCGATTCGGCGGTGGTGGACTATGAGACGCGGCGCGTGATGACGCTGCAGGTCGGCATGAAGTTTTACGGCGCGGAGCGCACGGTGAACTACGCGCTCAACACCCAGATCGAGCTGCCAAATCTTGTGCAGCTGCGCGGGCAGTAGGGAGGCGAGAACGATGAGACATACACGGCGTGGACAGACTCTGGTGATTGCGCTGCTGGTCGCCTTCGTGCTGCTGATTCTGGGCGGCGTGTTCATCGTGACCGTCGCCCGCAACCTGCTGAATGTGCAGCAGGCGCGCGAGGGGCTGAGCGCGGACTACTTCGCCGAAGCGGGCATCAAATACGCGGTCGATCAGCTGGTCAATAGCGAGGACGGCGCGGACTGGCGCCCTATTCCTGACAATATCACGGATCCAAAAGACCCCGACTACTTCTGGCTGAAGCCGTACAACCCTGCTGATGGCACAGGCGGCTTCACCCGAATCAACTTCACCAAAGGGCGCGCGCTGATCCGCGTGAGCTATCAGCCGTCGGGTCCCATCCACCGCCAGCCTGTCATTAAAATCGAATCGGTCGGGCGACCCGGTCTGGTGGATCCGAACGATCCGACCACGCTGGGTGGGGCGGACATCACGCGCCGCCGCGAGAAGGTCGCCTATGTGCAGATTGGCACCATCGATTACCTGCGTTTCGTGATGAATCGCGATCAGCGGGCGACACTGATGGAGTTCGGTGCGGAGGATGTGGGGATAGGCGTGCCCTATCGGCTGATTCTGGGCAATCCTGTGCCCGACAGCAATAACCCCGATCCCACCCGCCGTGAGGTCGGCTTCGCGCCCATCTATGTGAACGGCAATCTGCGCTGGAGCGGCAATGTACAGATCGCGCTGAACCCCGACAGAGGCGAACGGGTCTATGTCGCCGGTGAGATTATCCACAACGATAACACCACCGTTTCGGTCATCACGCCAGCAGGGGCGACGCCCGTATTGCCCAGCCGCGACCCCGATTTCTTCACAGTCGGCGGGCTGTATCGCGACGGCAAGCCGACCACTGCCGTCGACGGCTTCCCGCGATCCATCGCCTATCTGGAGCCGCCCCGCATGGATACCGTCGACACCGCCACCGGGCAACCTCGCTATGTGTCCGTCACGCGCGAATCGGGCATCTGGCGCCAGCGACCCAGCGGCACCTGGTACAACACGGGTCAGTACGGCTACGGGCGCGGCATCTACATCAATAACGCGCAGGACATTCAGCAGGAGAGCCGCGGGCTGATCGGCGGCTACAGCCTGCGCAGCGACTGGCTCAAGCCCGGCGGCTCCCGCTACTGGAACGGTCCCTTCTATGAGCCGCCCGGCGCCTATATCGAACTCTATGAGGTGCGCAACGGCAACCAGATCATCGAGCAGGGCTTCCGCATCACGCGCAACCAGAGCGTGCCCAACGATGTGTGGTTCGACCCCTACACTGGCACGCCTACCAACCGCAAAACGCTGCGATTCTTCTTCCGCAGCACCGATCCGGGCAACCCGAACTTCGACTTCCTGACGAACGAGCTGATCGAAGTGCCTGGTCGCAGCGAGCAGGAGCGGCAGGCGCTGCGCGTGCCTTTCAACGGCGTCATCTATGCCGAAGGCAATGTGCGCGTGCGGGGCATCATCCCGTCAGGGCGACAGATTACGATTGTAACGAACGGCACGGCGTATATCGAGGGCAACCTTGTGAAGGGAGACGCCCGCTCCGCGCTGGCAATCATTGCGAAGGACTATGTGTGCGTGAACACGACGCAGTTTGTGCGGCGCACATGGCAAAGCCCGTCGGTGGCGGAGGGCGACCCCACCAACCCCGAATCGCCCTTCTATTTTGAGGTGCTGCCCAACCGCCCGATGCAGCTGCAGTTCAGCTTCGGGGTTGACCCGCAGACCTACACGGGCAACTTCGGCGGGCTGAAGCTCCACCTGCGCCACGCCTCCGCCAGCGTCGGCTCGTTCATCAACCTGCTGGTGAACCCGTCGTTCAACCAGAACCCGTTTTATAACTTTAACCTGCTGGGCTTTCCACCCGCGATGTACCCGCTGGGGCGCACCACTTTTCAGGTCTATCCGAACTATGAGAAGATAGCCTTCACGCTGGTGCCGACCCCAGCAGGCTCGAACTATCTGCTGGACGCGACGCCCGGCGTGGAGAATCTGTTGCAGCTGCAGCTGCAGCCGCTGGTGGATCCGGGCCAGTTCCAGCTGCCGACCGATAACGCGCCCTATCGGTTGAGCGCGGCAGTCGTTCAGCCGCTGGATATTCGCATCGAGGCGGTGCTGTTCGCGCAGGAGGGCTGCTTCTTCGTGATACCGGGCTACTGGTTCAACACCAACCCGCGCGACACACGCGCGAACGCGCAAGCGAACAACGGTCGGCGCCCTGCAGGAGTCGCTTCGCCGGAGTTTCCCTTCTATGGCGAGCCGCTTGACATCAAAATCACCATCGTGGGCGCGATTGCCGAAAACTTCACCGCGCCCCTGGGCGACCAGACCGAATGGCTGCGCAAATGGGGCTGGATACCCATCGAGTACGGCAACTCGGGGCTGACCATCCCCGACCAGCATCAGGAGTTCTTCCACGATACGCAATCGGGGCGCGGGCGCTATGCAGTCAATCTCTTCATGCGCTACGACCCTATCCTGCGCGACCCGCGCGTGAACAATCAGCCGATTCGCGTCGCCTATGACAGCACGCAGGATCCGTCGGGGCAACATCCGGGGCGCATCCTGCCGCCCATCCCGAAGCTGCCTGTGTGCCCGAAACCGATTTATGCAGGCGAAGCTCGTCCGTAAGGAGTGATGACGATGAAAACGAAACCGATTGGCAGGCTGATGGCGATTGGCGCTGTGCTGAATCTGTGGCTGGCGAGCGCGCTGGCGGATGGGCGCAACTACGACCCGCGCGTGGCGCCTATCTATGCAGGGGTCATCGCGTTCAACGATCAGGAAATCGCTTCCGTCAGCGATCGAAATTCTGTCGTGCGCGATGTGTACACCTTCTACGCGATGGATCAGCGCAACGACATCAAGCCGCCAGGGCTGTCGTTCCAGAACCCGCTGGCGCCTGCTGGCACAGGGCGCCATCAGGCTGCCTACTGGCTGGTCAATCTGAGCAAGGTGAGCGATACGCAACTCTCTCGCTATCGGATTCTGCTGTTGAGCCGCACGAATCTGAACGGGATGACCATCGAGATGCGGGAGAAGCTGCGCCGCTTTGTGGACGGTGGCGGCATCCTGTGGATTGACCTGCCCGCTAATGGCAGCACGGGCGAGCTGTTCTTCCCGCGAGTGAGCTTCAGCGCGAGCACTGGAGCAATCAATTTTGTGAATCTGAACCATCCGCTTCTGCGCGGCTATTACACACTTGCGCCCGCCGAGATTGCGCGAATCGGGGCGCGCGGGCGCGGCTTCGGCGGCGGCATCGTGAATGTGCAGGAGCCACGGCTACAACCGGTGGCAGGTGTCAGCGCGTCGCAGCTCGTGATTGCGGCGGGCACTTACGGCGCAGGGCGCATCATCGTGAGCGCGGCGGGCATCGCCGCCGCCATCAATGCGCCGATGGTGCGCATGAACAACTCCATCCCCGAAACGGCTCGTGCTGACCGCATCGAAGCGGTGCCCACCCTCGAATTGAAGTTCGCCTATAACCTGCTGCGCTGGGCGAGCAACAGCACCAGCGATATGCTCAACATGCGACGCGCCAACTCGACGCCCGAACGATACGGCGCACCGTTAGCCACCTTCTGGAAGGATGCACAAGTCAGCCTGAATCGCCAGAACGGTGGCGTGGTGGTGTACGGCGGGCTGGTGTTAGCAACGGTCAACGACAAGCTCATCTGCTACGACGCGAATCCGAACCGCGATCTGGATGGCGACGGGCGCACCGATGATGGCGTATCTGACCTGGAGCGTGGCGAGCGATTCGATAAGGTGTGGGAGTTCAATCTGGGCACCAGCAAGGTGTCGCCCCCCGTCATTGTGGAGACTCAGAGGGGCACGCAGGTGGTTGTGTCCACGGGGAGCGAGGTGGCCGGCTTCTGGCTGCTGCCGCGCGACCCGAACACAGGGCGGATTGTACCCCAGGGGCAGCGCGTCTGGTCGCTCTCTGCGCCGGGCGGTGCAAACGCCGCCGCGCCCGCTCTGCAAAACTATCCTGTGCCTGCGCCAATCGCGGTGGATAATATGCTGATCGTGCCCGCGACGCTGACGGTCAGCACGCGCCCGTCGGCAGGCTTCTGGGCAATCGATCTGGGCGACGGCACCGATCCGCGCTATATCATTACGGATGATCGGAACCCCGTGATGAATCCCGAATGGTATCAGCCGCGCAGCAGCAGCATCGGCGACTGGCTGGTGCCGCCGGTGGCGGGCTATGTGCCCAATCGCGGGCAGGGCGGCGGCAGCGATCTGGTCATCTATCTGGGCACGCAACGCGATATCAGCGGACAGGGCACGCAAACGCTGCAGGGTGTGCAGGCGTTCTGGCTCGGCGCGAAGGGCGAGCAGCTCATCATAGAGCGCGATGCAAACGGCAACCCGACAGGTCAACTGCGCTGCCGAATCACGGGTCAAGCACGAATCTATAATAATTCCGATAGCCCTCTGCGTCCGCGCGTGTACGAGCTGAACCCGCAAACCGGTCAGATTACTGAGATCACCAACCTGTGTACCTTCAACTTCGGCTCGCCAGGGCGTGTGGCGTATTCTGGCGTAGTCAATACTAACTTCTATTACATCGACTATTACATCGACTGGGCGACGGCGAATAACCCCAGCACGATGATGCGCACCTTTATGAGCCTGCCCGCCTCCCAGACAGGCAGCCCGATGCCGCCGAATAATCTGCAGGGCTTCACACTCGGCGCCAACGGCGTCCTGTATATCGCCACGGGCACCCTCACCCCTGGCGGTGGCTCCAGCGATCCAAACACGGACAACGGCAACCTGATTGCCGTGCTGGAGCAGTGGGGTTCCGCTGGCACGCGCGGCGGTGGCTCCGTCATCCTCTGGCGCTGGCAGTCGCACGGCGGCTACCAGCAGCGCGTGACCGCAGGCGGACAGACGAACATGGTTTCGGTGCCCGGCGCCACCATCTGGAACGAGCCGAACCGCTATCTGTCCGACTTCCTGCGTCCGTTCCTGAATTTCAGCCATAGTTTTCCTGGCGGCGCGCCGCTCGCGATGAACTTTTCCTTCATCGAGGCGCCTGTTTACGCGAACGGCGTTGTTTACGCGCTGGGGCTTGGCACGGTGCGGCTGGGCGGCTTCATTCAGATACCTTACACTATCGTGCTGGCGTTCGATGCGGAGCCGGAGCAGTTCATTATCAATCTGGGCGCGCCGATTGCGACCGATGCGCCCATCACGCTCACCCAGCGCGATTATGCACGGTCAGGGGCTAACCCGTCGCTCTTCACGCAGGTGAGCCTGACCTACTCGCCGCAGAGTCCCGACCCGCTCATCATGGTGGACTATGCGACGGGTCAAATCCGGCTGAGCGGCTTCCGTCAATCGCAGGCGGGCGGCACGCTGGAGCTGTTGAGCGCGCTCAGCATCTCGCAGCCTGTGCTGGTGTCGGTCGGCGCCTACAACGCGCTGATCGACCCCGACCGCGACCCGCTCGACCCCAGTAAGAAGCTTTATGCTGGCAACTGGGACAACCTGCTCTGGTACGCGGTGCTGCCGGGCGAGGTGCCGCAGGGACCGCCAGTGGTGGCGGGCGATATCCTCTATCTGCCCGTGCGGGTTGGGCTGCCCCCCGGTGTGAGCGATCGGCAGGAGATATATGGCGTGCTGGGTCTGGCAACCGCCCCGCGCCGCTACCAGCCTGATATTGGCGCGCGCCACGCGCAGGCGGGAACCATTCCGTTCCCCAACCTCGGCTACGGCTCGGTCATCCGCTGGCCTTTTATTGATGATTTAGTTAACGATGTGGAGATCACGCGCAATCCGTTCGCCTTTCTGCGCGAGTTCTTCCGGCGATTTATCGCCAGTCTGCCTTACACAACAATATCGCCTGTCAGCATCGGCGATGGCGTGCTGGTGGTCGGCACGAACGAGGGGCTTCAGATTTACAGCCGCCAGCTGACGGTGATTGCCGACGAGGGTCGCCTGCTGGAGGTGGACAGCGCGGGTCAGGTGGTGTGGTCGAGCGAGAACAGCCAGCTGGAGTTTGCGACCGGCTCGTTCGTGCCCGCCTTCGCCAAGTACCCGCTCACGCCGAACGCGCGCGTCTACCGCTACGGCGAGAACCAGTTCCTGATTGTGGAGCCGGAGCGCAATCGTCTCGCGATTCTGAACCGCGCGGGCGAAGAGGAGCGCACCATCACCGGCTTCCTGCCCGACCTGCTGCCGTTGCGCGATGCCAGCGGTAATGTCACGGGCACGCTTAACCTGCGCGATCCGAACCGACAGGGTCTGCTCGGCTCCAACTACATCAGCGGCGCGCCCGCCACCCTGCGCAACCCGACCGATGTCACGGTCTGGACCGAGTTCGTGCCCGATGCACGCAACCCGTACGCCGTCCGCAGCAGCACGGGCTGGGAATACTGGATCCACTACACCATCGCCGATACGGGCAATAACCGCGTCGTCGATATCGTGGATCGCTTCGTGGTGGACGCGAACACCTTCGCGATCGGCGAGCCGGTATGGCATCCGCAGCTGAACCTGCCGATGACGGGCGTGCTCTACTGGATGACGCCCACGCTCAAAGAGGGTCAGACCTATCGCTATGTGGGCGCCCAGCGGTTCGAATACTGGGACGGCACTATGACCAGGATCGGCTTCGCCACGCTGGTGCAGAACGCCTCTGCGCGCGGTGCCGACCCCGCCACAGAACCCGCTACGCCCGAAGCGGGCATGATTATTCTCCAGCTGGCGGAAGGCGGTGCAGATCGCACGCTCTACATCACCCGGATGCGCCTGCCCGATGGCACAGTCGCGCCCATCCTGGCGCCCGTCGCCATCGACACCTCCAGGGTCAGCCTTGTTAGCAGTGGCGGAGGCGGAAGCGCTGTCGGGCTGTTCCTGCTGGTGACAACCAGCACGGGCATCTACGAACTGCAGGTGCCGCTCACAGGCACGATTGGCGATACGCTGCCCGTCACATGGATGCTCACAAATGAAGCCTATAGTCTGGGCATTCGCCGCCAACTGAAAGGGCTGCGACTGCAGACGGTGGACGGCGCCCCTGAAAGCCCGCCCCGGCAGCCAATCCTCTTCAAGCCGCGCCAGGCACGCTACCTGTTCAACGGCAATGTGCTGATTGTCAACGGCTACAGCGGCTACACCACCCTCGTCAACGCCAGCGGTGCCGAAGAGCCAATTGAGTTCCCCGGCGAGGTGCTGGAACTCAAGGCGAGCGATTTCAATCCAAATGATATGGATCCGCGTGACGGCAGCCTGCTGGGCTTCAGCTACAACTCCATCGTCTGGAGTACGGCGGATCGCCCGGCGATGAGTGGCTCCTATCAACTGCGCAAGCCCAGCGCCGCCGATCGCGCGTTCTAAACACGCAGGCAGGAGGATGAATGAGATATGAGAGCGGTACGGTTCGTATGGGTTATGGTCTTGCTGATGGGCTGGACGGCGACGGCGCTCGCCCAGGACAGCTGGGCGACGCACCGGGGCAGCAATCAGCGCACAGGCATCACCAGCAACTCGCGCAGCAGCAGCGTCAAGATGCTGCTGGGCTGGACCTATCCGTTTCTGCCGTTTCCAGGCGAAACACGCCAGCCACAACTGCGGGAGCCAATCGTTGTCGATAACGATGGCGAAAGCAATAACGACGGCGCGACGGCAACCTTCACAGGCACCTGGGTTGTGCCCTCCCTGCAGGAGCAGGTTGGTGATGCCTGGCTTCAGGACCCGCAGGCGACCGAACCGTACCGCTACGCTGTCGGCACGCTGGGGCGACCAAACGCCACCTTCACATGGGACAGTGGTCCGCTGCCTGCTGGCGTCTACAAGATTTTCGTGCATCTGCCCTCGTCGGGCACACGCGTGGGGGGTCAGATGCGCAGCAACCTCCGGCACGCTCACTATCGGGTTACCGACTCCAGCGGCGTCGCCGATCTCTATCTGGATCAGACGGGCGGCGGCTGGCAGCAGCTGGGCAACCGGCCTTTTATCGTGCGCAACAATGGCGAACGCATCACCATCACGCTCGACAACGGCATCGACCCGCAGGGCCCCGATGCAGGGGAGCAGCCCCTGCCGATTGCGGTGGCGGATGCCGTGCGATTCGTGCCCGACTACGGCATCATTCAGGCATCGCCGGTGGTCATTCGCAACCCGCTGAACGCGAGCCAGCACCTTGTGTTCGTGGCGAACGGCAACGGCACCATCACTTGCTTGGAGCATGTGCATAACGATGCTGCCCGCGATGTGCGCATCCGCTGGCAGTTCCGCGTCATACCCACAGGTCAGACGGGCGTGATCCTCGATGATCAGGACCCGGACTTCACGGCGAACAGCTGGGAGCGGCGCACCGATCTACCAGATCAATACAACAGTTCCTACTACCGCACCACGCCGACTGCGAGCCAGTTTGAGGCGCGTCGTGCTGTCTGGCGCGTGTCGGTCAGCCAGAGCGGGCAATACTATGTGTACGCATGGTTCCCCAGCAGCGATCAGCATGCGCGCCGCGCCCGCTATGTGGTTGAAGACGACTTCGAAACCGCCACGCTGATTGTTAACCAGACGCGAGGCGGGAACTGGGTGCTGCTGCGAGCATCGCCCTTCACCTTCACGCAGGGGCAAACCTATGAAATCTGGGTGAGCAACTTCTCGCCCGAGGACGCAAACGAGCGCTCGCGCTATGTGGTCGCCGACGCCATCAAGCTGGTGCCGGCGAACCTGCAGACGGAATCGGTCTTCTCCACACCGGCGGTCGGGCAGGTGCGCGTGCGCGACGGCAATAGCGTCGCGACGCGCTGGGTGCTGGTGTTCGGCGCGCAGGACGGCTTCATCTACTGCATCGACGCGCTGGGCGATGGTCAGAACGGCACCAGTTCGGGCGAGACGAAGCTCTACTGGCGCATCAAGCCCGCCACCGCCGCGCCCTTCAGCTACGCCTCGCCGCTCATTCTGGAAGACAAAAACCTGGTGATAATCGGCAACCCCAGCGGCTCTGTGTACGCCATCAAAACCGATTTGGACCCTGGCAACCCCGCCACATGGCTGAAGTGGGAGTATCGGGTTTTCGGCGCGTCGTTCGTGGGCGCGCCCGCGTATGACCCCGACCGCAACACGGTGTTCATCGGCAGCGTGGAGGGCAACTTCTACGGGCGGCTCTACGCACTGAACCCCGACGCGACCAGCAGCGCGACCGCCCTGCGCTGGGCATATCCCCCCCTGAACTCCACCACAGAAGTGATTGAGCCGATCACCGCCACGCCTGCCGTCGCGCTCGGCAAGGTGTTCATCAACACGGGCGGCATCGATGGCGGGCGCACCTACGCCATCAGCGCCAGCAGTGGGCAGCTCATCTGGCGACAGCCTACCGAGATCAATCGCATCCTGTCGTTCAACTACAGCTCGCCGCTGGTGGTGCAGGGGCTGGACTTCGATAACGACCCCAACACACCCGGGATCAATGCTGTCTTTGTGGGCGGCAGTCTGGGGCGTGTTTTTGCCTATAACGCGGACACAGGCGAACCATTGCGCGGTACCGACGGCTCCTTCTTCAGCGAGCGGCTCAGCGGTGCCATCTTCAGCTCGCCCGTGTTCACCAAGGTGAACGATACGGATCCCGACGGCAACGACTTCGGCGCCAAGCCCGCGATTGTGGTGGGCACGAACGCGGGCGAGATTGTTGCCCTGCACGCCACGAACGAACGCAATCGGCGCAACGGCTGGCTGTTCGAGGGCTGGCAACTCTACGCCGATACGCTGTTCGCCTCGCCCGCCGTGCTGGACGACTGGCTCTATATCGCTGACGACGCGGGCGTGGTGTACGCCTTCAACACTTCAGGACTGGCATATAGCGAGCTGCCACCTGGAACGGGTATTGGAGGACCCACCGGTCCTGAAGGACGCCAGGATGACAACACCGACATCTCCCACACTAAGGTAACCATCACTCTCAGTAAAGAGGAAGCCGATAGGGTGCTGACAGGTCAGAAGGCGCCCGACGAGGTAGTACCTGAATGGCCCGGGGTGCTGGAGTGGGGTCAGACCTTCTATGTGATTGTGTGGGACTTCGAGCTATCGGGCACCGAGACCCGTCGCGATCAGGTTGCCGTGCAGGTGGTCGGTCCGGGTGTCTCGCGTGTGCAGTATGTGCTGGCGCCGCGCACCACCACCAGCCCGCCCCGTTCGGGACGGAAATGGATTGCCGTGCAGAGCATCACCGTGCAGGCGTCCGGCAGCAACTACTGGACGCCCGGACCCGAATATGAGCTGCAGCTGCGCATGCCGGGCATGAGTTTCACCTCCGACCTCAATCTGGAAACGACCGAAATCGACCGGCCCGGTGAACGGGGCGAGCGGGGTGAGGGCTGGAAGTTCAGCATCGCGCACCCGCTCAAGCTCTGGAATCCGTCAGGCAGTGAAGTGGGTGATGAGAACGATCCTGGAGCTGACGAGAATAAGGTGAACGGTAACGGTGGTCGGCTCATGCCGGCCCAGTTTGAATCGAACGGCAGTGCCAAGCACGGCACCTTCATCAGCGGTCTATTCCGTGTGGCGGATCGGCGCAATATCGCACGCTACAGCTTGATCCCGCTCACGCTGAGTGTGCGCGCCTGGACGGGCGGACTGTACTGGCAGGGCGGTCCGGGGGCGGTTAACTACCCGCTGCCGTGGGAGCAGCCGCCCACCATCCCGAATCGCAGCCCCGACTATCCCGATATTGCCGCTCGCAATGTGCGCATGCTGTTTGAGGGCGGCACCGACCTGCGCCAGACCGCCATGCGCATCGAGAACATCTTTGCCAACCCCAACGGCGACCCCATCGTGGTGCAGGTGAATGTGCCGCGCTATCAGCCGCCAAACCGCTACAGCTCGCGGTTTCTTCGACCCAACAGCGATGTCCACACGAACTTTGTCTATATCGATTCGAACAACAACGGGCGCTTCGATGGGCTGGAGAACGCGCTGGCGCCGCGAGCGAACCAGGTCGCGCAGGAAGCCTATCGGGAGGTCGCCACCGAAATCACCGTTGAGCCGGATGCGCGCTTCCTGATTGAGGAGGAGACCATCGATTTTGGGGCGTTGCCGGGCGGGTTCGGCTTCAACTTCGACGCGCTCTCGCCCTATGATCCCACTTCGGCGTTCCGCCCCGATAACGCGCTCTTTGCGCCCTACTGGAAGCCGTTCCGCGTGCGCAACGAGGGCAACCTCAACCTCTATCCGCTCTATCTGGGCAAGGCGTTCGGCAATCCCGCCACAGGCGGCATCTACCTCTTCTCGGATATGGTCAGCACATTCGCCGGAATGCCCGCGTGGACGACGGTGGTCAGCACGCTCGATCCGCGCTTCTGGAGCCGCACCGATCCACTCAGGCTGCATTCCAACCCCTACTGGGCGAATGTGGGCGGCTGGACGCAGATAGGCGCGATTGTGCCGGGCTACCAGCCCTATGCGGTGTTGCAGAAGCCGCGCGCGGGCGATATGGCGGGCACTTACCTGTCGCTGCCTGCTGTGCCCTACGGTCGCACGCCTGATGTGGACGGCGACGGTCGCAACGATTTTGAGCCACGCCTGCCTCAAATCAGCATCGCCATCCCGCCCTTCCAGCCGATGGGCGTCTACTCGCAGTGGATTGGCGTCTACCGCGACACAGCGGTTGGTACGGTTGGCGTGGTGGAGCAGGGTGATCCCATCACGGTACCGTCGATGCGCATCGTGGTGCGCGTGAAGGAGACCCAGCTCACGGGTGGGGTCACGCACGGCTCGCAGGCACAGATTGACCCATTGCCTGCACCGGGCACCCCCATCGTCAGCAATCACACGCCGACCGCGTTCCGCGACCCGCAAACGGGGCGACTGCATCTTTACTGGAGCAGCAATCGCGACCCCAGCAATCGGAACCGCTTCTTCCTTTATCGGGCGTCGCTCAGCTGGGACGGCGCCCGCATGCTGATGAACGGCATCCCGCTGGCAGGTGGCTGGATACCGACAGGTATCAATGGGCAGTGGTGGCTCGGTCCGTTCGGACCCTTCCCGAATGACCCCGATGGCACGCTCTTTGTGCAGGCGCTCAATCTGGGGCGTGCGCTGACCGATGAAGAGAAAAGCACTATCCGCCACCACCAGCCGGTGGTTCACCTGACGCAGGGCACGCGCGGCACGGTGCAGGCGTGGCTCTTCTGGACAGGCGAGGTGCAGGTTGCGGGCACCAACTACGCCGTGCTGTTCTACACGCAACTCAACCCGCAAACGGGCGAGCCTGTGGGGCCAATCAACATTGTGCCTGTGGATCCCGCGCTGCCGCGCACCCGCCCGCACATCACCGGTCTGCCCGGCATCGGCAACTGGCTCTTCTATGTGTCGGCGCCGGCAGGCAGGAACCAGATTTTCTATCTGCCGTCCGAGGGCGACAGCTTCAGTAGCTGGCGACGCGAGCAGTCGTTGCCGCTCTCCCGCGCCATTCGCAGCGTGGATGGTGTCGCGGCGCAGGTCTATCGCGTGTCGCTGAACCCGAGCAGCCCTGGCTCGCCCTTCGTGTTGCTGGCAGATGTCGCCATCACGGGCACAGTTGGCGAGCGCAACGAGTCGGAGCTACTGCTCGCCCGCTACTATGTGAACCCGCGCAATGGCAATCTGCTGCCGCTGGATAGCCGCCAGGTAGAGCGCGCGCTCCGCGATATTCAGGATCGGTTGCTCCCGCGCATCATCGATGAGGTCGCCCAGAAAGACGCGGAACGCAATGTGTGGCGCACGCGCCACCTCGACTGGACACACCTCGGACGGGTCTGGAACGAGGACGGCAACCCGCTGGAAGCCGATATCGACATCAAGGTGAATGGTGTCTCCGTGATTGTGGATCCCACCAATCCGAACCTCCTGCAGGAGCCGATTGAAGACGAGGCGACAGGACTGCTCACTTTCCGCTATATTGTGCGCAATAACCAGAACAACACGCTGATCGATTCAGGCACGATTGTGGTGGATCCACTGAACGGCACCATCCGGTTTGTGAATCGGGCGCCGCGCCTGAACGATGTGGTAACGGTGACCTATCGTCCGCGCCTGTTGCGGCTGATCCCGTACGCTTCGGGTCAGATAGGCGGCTACTCACAGGTGTTCAGCGTGTTCCAGCGCACGCTGAACCCGCGCCACAATCTGAACAATCTGGCTGCATCGCCTGTGCGCAAGGGCGCCCTGAACGGTGTCTGCAGCAGCTCCGATCGCCCGTCTGTGGATCGGCACTGGGTGCTGTTCCGCCGGGGCGGCAGCGCCCCGAACAGCCCGGGCAACTTTTACTACAAGACGCTGCGTCCGGGCGTGCGGCTGAGCCTGCCCATTCTTAGCTGGCGTGGCGGGATTCCTCTGCGTGAGGGCGCCGCCACGCTCGCCGTCGGGGAGAACCACGCCATCGTGCAGCTGACCCCACGCAACCCTGCGGGCAGTGGGCTGGGCTTCTATGAGTACGACCCGCTGCAGGGCAGAATCTACTTCACGACCGAGGATATCGGCAAAGAGGTGGAGGTGCGCTACCTCACACGTGATCCGCAAACCGGTCAGGTCGTCGAATGGAGCGAGGTGGCGGTCATCGGCTGGATCGACGAGGGTCAGCTGCGCGGCAACCTCACCGAATATGTGTCGCCTGTGCCCATCAACCTGCCAACGAACGAACTCTATCTGTGGGCGATACCCAATCTGGAATATCGGTTGGCGCCGTCGCCGCTCAATGTCTTTGGTGGGTTCGATGAGTCGCTGTTGCTCTTCTGGAGCAGTACGCGCAATGGAATGACCGACATCTTCGCGGGAGCGATCCAGCCGCGCTTCACCGTCAGCCCGTTCGACCTCGACGCCGACTAACGGCTGGTGATGCGCTTTTGGCGGTTGCGGCTGGCTCGCCCGCGCTCTCAAACAGCGTTTTTGGCAGCAACACCAGATCGGGCAGCACGCGCGATGGCAGCGGGGTCTCGCCGGAGAACCAGCCGAGCGAGCTGTACCCATGCTCCTCGCGAACATGCACCTCGATCTCGCCCTGCTCAATATCCACCAACCACACTTCGGGCACGCCCAGCGTGTAGTAGTCGTGCAGCTTATCGCGCCACATGCGCAGGGTGTCCGACGGCGACAGTACCTCAATCACCAGATCAGGTGCAAACTCCAGACGCGATTGATCCAGCAGCGCATCCAGATTGCCGGCGCGAGCGTACGAAAGATAGAACAGGTCGGGCTGGCGCGTGCGCAACGGCTGACGCCGAATCACAAGGTCGAAGGGGGCAGGGAAAACCTGCCCCAGCCCGCGCTCCTTCACAAAAAGGCGCAAACGCACCAGTAGCTCACTCAGCACATTTTGATGTCTCAAGGTTGGCGTAGCCGGCTCAATCACCTCTCCGTCGATAATCTCATAGGTGGTCAGCGGAAGGTTCAGATATTCCTCCCAGCCAATCGTTCTCGGTTTCTCAAGTGTCTGCACTGCCATGCGCGCTCACCGAACCGATTATACCTCTCACGGTCGGAACACATTGGCATCAATTGGGAGGATCCGCTGTGGGTGTTGAAGCAGCGCAGGGGCGACTATCCCATCGTGCGGGATAACCTTCATCGCAGGGGCCGGGATAAGGGCGTGCTGCTGATTTTGCGGCTGGATGGTCGGGTGGAGCGCAAGGCGCCGCGTCCGCAACCGCGCCCCGCACCTGGGCAGCGGCACTATACCTACGAGCTGGCGGATTGAGCCGCGTTAGCAGGAGCAACGGCTCGGTGGGCGAATCGAGCAGAGGGGTGTGAATCGGGATGGCGGATGCAACGGTTGTGCGGCGGTCGTGGTGGCGCGACTGGTGGCGCTACGGGACGGGCATCGTCACGCAGGTGGTGGGCAATCCGGTGGTGGCGCGGGAGCTGCGCGTGCGCGTGCGGCTGGCGCGCGCCTACTGGCTGCAGGCGCTGTATCTGCTCTTTCTGCTGCTGATTGTGGGCATCGCCTACATGGGCACGCTCGGCAGCCAGATTTCGATGGACCCCTATCGCGCCCAGACCTATCTGCAACAGTTCTACTGGGTGATTTTCGGCACGCTGACCGCGCTGATTGTGCTAATTGCGCCGGGGCTGACGGCGGGCGCCATTACGCAGGAGCGGGAGCGACGCACGCTTGATCTGCTGCTCACGACCCCGCTCAGCGCGCGCGAGCTGCTCACGGGCAAGCTGGTCGGCTCGTTCGCCTTTCTGGTGCTGTTGCTGGCACTCACATTGCCCGCCAGCGCGGTGTGCGTGCTGTTAGGCGGCACGACCTTCGGCGAAGTGCTGGAGAGCTACTTTATGCTGGCACTGAGCGGGCTGTGCCTGAGCGCGGTCGCGCTGTTCACCTCGGCATACTCGCGCAGCTCGATGTGGGCGGTGTTCGGCGGCTACCTGCTCTGCTTCTTCTATCTCGGCGCAACGCTCCCCTTTGTGCTGTTCAGCCTGGCGATGACCGTTTCAGGTGGTGCGGGTTTAACGGGTCAGGAGCTGCTGGCGCCGCTCGGTGTACTGAACCCGTTCAGTGCGCCGCTGGTGGCGGGCTTCTACCTCAAGCTGGGCACGATGCAGATTCCCGCGTGGGTGGTCAGCCTCGCGGTGTGCCTGCTGTTTGTGCGACTGGTGATGACGGGCGCGGCGCGACGGGTGGGACTCTACGACAAAGATGTGCTGCCCTCCTTCCGTCGCCAGCTGCTCGTGGTCGCGGGGCTTTATGCGTACCTGATGGCGGCCGGGTTTTCAACCGCGATTCGGACAGTCGGAGGCGGGCTTGAGTTCGTGGTTCTGCTGATCCTGCTGATTGCGGGCATAATGGGTCTCGTTGTGCTGCTGGTCTCCCCGATTGGCAGGCGGGACGAGCAGCCGATGGTGGACGATGGCGTTTTCAATCTGTGGCGGATGTTTCGGGCATCGGCGGCGGGCGCACTGCCCTATATCACGCTCCTGTGGCTCGTTGTGTCGGGCGCCCTGGTGCTGGGCAGCTTCAGCGTCTGGAAAGCGCTCACGCTGGCTCAGCAGATGGCGGCGTTCACGGTGATGTTCTATCTGTACGGGGTCTGGGTTCTGCTGTGGGGCGTGGCGCGACTGGCATCCGCGCTGGTGGGGCATCACGGGCTGGGCGTCGCCCGCTGGTTCGCCATCACGCTCGCCATTGCGCTCATGATTATGCCCCTTCTGCTGCAGGCGCTGCTGATTGGCGAGTTCCCCGACCGTTTCGAAGATGCGGGTCCCATCCTGTGGTGCTGGTTCCCGATGGCACTGCTGGACTTCATCGGGGAAATGTCTCGCACATCGGGATTTCTCCGCGCCAGCTCCATCGATTCTTTTCAGGTGATGGTGGGTGCCGGGATGGGCTGGCTGGCGGTCGGACTGCTGCTGGGGCTGCTAACGCATCTGCGCACGGCATGGCGCGCCCATGTGCCATAATATTGGGCGCATCTGCCAACGCGGGAGAGAACTATCTGAGAGTGGATCGAGGGATAACAACGATGATAGAGACACTGGTACAGGATCCAAAAGACCGTCTGGCGATGGACTATTTGCTGGGCGAGATTTTGCAGGCGTTTATGGTGGATTCGCTGGTTCCGTTGCGCACGAATGAACTGACGGCGCGCCTGCAACATCTGTCGTTGAACACGGCGGTGCTGCGCGCGGTGCTGCTGAACGAGCCGTCGCGCTTCCTGCAGGAGGAGCGGCGCTGGCTGCCGCTCTATCGCAAGGTATCGCCGCGCCTGCCGCTGGTCGCCTTCGTGGAGCGCGTGGTACGCATGGTGGGCAGTCCCATCCCGGTGGAGAAGATCGCGCGCGAATGTGGGGCGCACTATCGGCGGAGCTTCGAATATTACGAGACCATCCTGCCGCGCGTGTGCCAGAATTCAGAGACGCTGTTTTGCACCCACAGCGGGCTGATCGGGCTGCGCGAGTGGCTGTTTGTGCCCGACTGGATCGAGCCCATCCCGTATGAGTGGGAGCGTGCGGAGGAGCGCGAGCGCGCGGCGCAGGACGCCCTCTTCTATAACGACCTCACCTGGCAGGAGGTGGAGCCGTACCTCAAAGAAGCCCGCAAGCTCGACTGGCAGAAGCCTGACACGCCGCTGCGGTTCCTGCAGAGCGTCAAGGAGCCACTGCCAAACCGCGTGCTGGGCTTCCTCGGATGGTACCTCACGCTCTCGCCCGACCCGCGCTGGGTCTATCCGTATGACCCGGTGGCGATTTTCGACCAGATTTACCAGTCGGGCGCGTATGTGTGGGGGAGCGATGGGCGATGGTATCCCGAATCGGTGCGTGCGGAATGGCTTCAGCGCGCCCTGCGGTTAGCTGAAGAACTGCACCGCCAGCTGCCCGAAGAGGAGATGCAGCCGCTGGAACTGCGCCCCGACGAAGTGGAGCAGATTGTCACGCATATCCTCAATCAGCCCGGAATCGTGCATGCAGCGGACATTCTGGAGGAGATGTTCGAAGTCTCGCCTGCCAGTCGAACCTTCCGTGAAGACCTGGACACGCTGATTTCCGCGCTGATCGCCGACATGCGCATCGCATGGTTTGGCTATGATCGGTTCGGGCGCCAGAGCGATGTGCCACCCTATGTGCTGGAGGTGCCCGCCGCCTTCTCGTTCCCGCCCCTGCCCGATGTGCGCAACGAGCAGGGCGAACGATACGACATTATGGTGCATGAAGCGGCTTACCCACGCCCGCTGCGTCAGGAAATTCACGACCTGCGCGTGCAGGATGTGGGCGACGAGGATTCGCTTGTTCGACCCGAAGAGATTCCGAGCGTGGTGCGAGTGGTGCTGCGTCTGCCCCACACCGATCTGGGCACGCTGCCGCTATGCCAGATTCCGGCAGGCTTCTTCGAGGACACGCCCGATATCCAGCAGCTCACCTTCATCGACGAGCAGGGACGCGAATATGAGATATGGCTCAACTACACCAACCACCTGCTGTTCGGGCTGTTCGACCGATTCGCCGAGCTGGAGGTGCGCTCCGGCGCCATCTTCGAACTGCACCGCACCGACCGACCCGATGTGTATCGGTTCATCTACACGGGCGATGTGGACCCCCTGCTTTTCATTCCGCCCGCACGCATGCAGAAACTGCTGGATCTGCAGAGCAAAGCCGACACGATGTCCACCTACCACCTGCTGATTGAGGTGTTGCGCCAGCATCCGACCGGCGCCGACTTCATCACCCTGCACAACGAGCTGAATGTGGTGCGGCGTACCCGGCGCGATCTGACCGCCTCCCTGCTGAGTGCCTATCCCTGCTTCGAGCTGCACAAAGGCTCCACCGTGTGGCATCTGGAGGAGAAGGAGATCAACAAGCCCATTCGCAATCGGGTGCGCCGCTTTGTGACCTCATAGGAGGACACCATGCATCCAGCGATGCCGCTGCTGTATGAACTGCAACAGCTCGACCTGTATATTGCCGAGCTGCGCCGCCACCTGGCACAGCTCGACCCCGGTGAACAGTTGCAAGTCGAGATTCAGCAGCAGCGGCAGGTGCTGGAGCAGATCAAGCGCGAATACGAGCGCATCCACGCCGACGCCGTCGATCAGGAACTCCAGCTGCGCATGCTCGATGAGAAACTGCGCGAGGCGGAGCCAGAACTCTATTCGGGGCGCGTGCGCAACCCCAAAGAACTCGCCGCCCTTCAAAAAGATATCGACTACCTCAAGCAGCGCCGCGCTGAGCTGGACATCCGCCTGCTGGAGATGTGGGAACGGATGGAGAACCTGCGCGCCCGCATCGACTACTCGCAGCAGCAGATGGAGGCGATCGAGCAGCGATACGAAGCCTACCTGCAGGAATACTACCAGCGCAAAGCAGCGCTGGAGAGCGAGATTCGTTTCCACGAGCAGCAGCGGGCGGAGCTGGCGCAGCAGATCGACCCGGAAGCGCTGGAGCGGTACGAACTCATTCGTCAGCGGCTGGGCGAGATCGCTGTCGCCCGCGTGGTGAAAAATGCCTGCGACTTCTGCCACACCGTGCTGACGCCCTACCTGCTCAAACGGATGGAACACGAAGCTGAACTCATCACCTGTGAGAACTGCGCCCGCCTGCTCTACTGCCCCGAACTGGACCCCTCCCGCTCCTCCACAGGTCTGGTATAGCCCAGCGAAGCAGGAATCGGGCTATGACGGATGTATAATATCCCAGTGATGAAAAGTGGCGCGCTGTTCTGGTGGCTCTATGGTGGATTGCCTGCCCTGCTGATAGGGCTGGCGTGGCAGGCGTCTGTGCCCGCGCCCAAACCCACCCAGCGCCGGGTGGACTTCGCCCGCGAGGTGCTGCCCATCTTCAAAGCCTCATGCTTCCCCTGCCACGGACCCACCAGGCGCAACGGCGGTCTGCGCCTGTCCAATCGCGAAGACGCCTTCAAGGGCGGCGTCAGCGGACCCGTGATCATCCCCGGCAACGCCGAAGCCAGCCTGCTGGTGAAACGCATTAGCGGCGAGGAGCTGGGTCCCCGCATGCCGAAGGGACTGACCGCGCTCTCACCCGAACATATCGAGACCATCAAACGCTGGATCAACGAGGGCGCGGAATGGCCCGAAGGCGCGGAGAACGCCAAACACTGGGCGTTCATCAAGCCTGAACGCCCGCCCATCCCCGAAGTGAAAAATCGCGCATGGGTGCGCAACCCCATCGATGCGTTTATTTTGCATCGGCTGGAGCAGGAAGGGCTGCAACCGTCGCCCGAAGCGCCTAAAGAGGTGCTGATACGGCGCGTCTATCTCGATCTGATTGGTCTACCGCCCAGCCCCGAAGAGGTGGACGCCTTTTTACGCGACAAGCGTCCCGACGCCTACGAGCGGCTGGTGGATCGCCTGCTCCAGTCGCCGCATTATGGTGAGCGTCAGGCGCGAATCTGGCTCGATCTGGCACGCTATGCCGACACCGACGGCTATGAGAAAGACCTGCGACGCTCCATCTGGCGCTACCGCGACTGGGTGATTGAGGCGTTCAACAAAGATATGCCGTTTGACCAGTTCACCATCGAGCAGATTGCGGGCGACCTGCTGCCGAACCCGACACTGGAGCAGCGCATCGCGACGGGCTTCCACCGCAACACGATGCAGAATCTGGAGGGGGGTGTGGATCAGGCGGAGGCGCACTTCATGAAGCTGGTAGATCGGGTGGACACCACCGCGACGGTGTGGCTGGGCATCACCTTCGGCTGCGCCCGCTGCCACGACCACAAGTACGACCCCTTCACCCAGCGCGACTACTACGCGATGCTGGCGTTCTTCAATAACTCGAAGATTTACCCTGTGGGCGATGCGAGCGTCGGTGAAGAGAAGTGGCTGGAAGCCCAGATCCGGGCGCCCACGCCCGAACAGCAACGCCAGCTGGAAGCCCTCGAAAAACGCCTTGCGCAACTGCGCCAGCGGTACCCGAATCCGCCCGAATGGCGAACGCTATCCGTGCTGGCGGTCAAAGCGGAGAAGGGGAGCCAGCTGAAGTCGCTACCCGATGGCTCCCTCAAAGCGGAAGGCGACACGCCCGACCAGGATGTGTATCACCTCAAGCTGCGTTTGCCAGCGGGGCGCTATCGGGCGATTCGGATTGAAGCCATCCCTGATGAGAGCTTCCCACAGAAAGGCTCTGGGCGTGCCGACAGCGGCAACTTCATTCTGACGGGTGTGTCGGTCACGCTGAATGGCGAGCCGTTGCGCCTGCGCGTGGCGTTCGCTGACTTCGTGCAGGACGGCTTCGATATCAGCGTGCTGACACGCTCCGAGCCGCAACAAGAGCAGGGCTGGGCAATCGTTCCGCGCGTGAGCGAGCCGCACGAGCTGGGGTTGCTGTTTGAGAAACCCGTGCGTGTTCGGCGCGATGCCACGCTGAAGCTGACCCTGCGCTTCGAATCGCAGCGCTGGAAGCAGCATGTGCTGGGGAGGTTCCGCGTCAGCGCGTCAGGCTCCGACGCCCTGCTGGTGCGCGAGGTGGAGGAAGCGAAACGCCAGCTGGAGGCGCAAATCCCCACCACGCTCGTGATGGAGGACAACCCGCCAAACGGACCCCTCAAAGCGGAGATTCGCGTTCGGGGCGAGTTCACCCATCCGGGCGAGGCGGTGGAGGCGGACACGCCAGCGGTGCTGAATCCCTTCCCGCCCGATGCGCCGCGCAATCGGCTGGGGCTGGCGAAGTGGCTCGTCTCGCGTGAGAACCCGCTCACCGCGCGCGTGCAGGTCAACCGCATGTGGGAAGCCTGCTTCGGGCGCGGGCTGGTCGAAACCAGCGATAACTTCGGCACGCAGGGCGCCTACCCCACCCATCCCGAGCTGCTCGACTGGCTCGCCGTGGAGTTCATGGAGCGCGGCTGGAGCATGAAAGCCATCTATCGACTGATTGTTACCAGTGCCACCTATCGGCAATCTTCGCACATCACGCCCGCACTGCTGGAGCGCGACCCGAAGAACACGCTTTATGCCCGCGGACCGCGCCATCGCCTCGAAGCCGAGCTGATTCGGGATAACGCGCTGACGATTGGCGGGCTGTTGAGCCGCAAGATTGGCGGTCCGAGCGTGTTCCCCTATCAGCCTGAAGGCGTGTGGGACATCCCGTTCAACGCCGACCGCTGGGTGATGAGCGAGGGCGAGGATCGCTATCGGCGCGGGATTTACACCTTCTGGCGGCGCTCGGCGCCCTATCCGTCATTTGTGGCGTTCGATGCCAGCTCGCGCGAGGTCTGCACTGCCAACCGCCCGCGCACGAACACGCCCCTGCAGGCGCTCGTGCTGCTGAACGACCCTGTGTATATGGAGGCGGCGCAGGGGCTGGCAAAACGCATGCAGAAAGCGGGGCGCGGCTCCATCGAAAAAGCCATCCAGTACGGCTTCCGCTGCTGCACCGCGCGCTACCCACAACCACAGGAGCTGAACCGATTGCGCCAGCTCTACGAGCGCATGCTCGAACGCTACCGCGCCAATCGGGAGGCGACACGCAAACTCGTCGGCAACGACGACGCCAGCCTCGCCGCGCTCACCATGGTCGCCCATGTGATGCTCAACCTGGACGAAACAATCACGAAGGAGTAAAAAACCATGCGCTCACAAAAGCTGGATCAGGAGACATTGAAGCAGATTACGCGCCGCCATTTCTTTCGGATGTGCGGCTATGGAATCGGTGCGCTCGCGCTGAACGCCCTGCTGAACGAGAAGCTGCTCGCCGCGATTGACCCACTCGCGCCGAAAAAACCGCACTTCAAGCCGCGCGCCAAACGGATTATCTTCCTGTTCATGGCAGGAGCGCCGTCCCAGCTCGACCTGTTTGATTACAAGCCGACCCTGCAACGCTACGACGGTCAGCCCTGCCCGGAGAGCCTGATCCAGGGCGAGCGGTTCGCCTTCATCAAGGGGCGCCCGATTCTGCTTGGCTCGCCCTATAAGTTCAGCAAGCACGGTCAGTCGGGTCAGGAAATCTCCGAGCTGTTGCCCCATATCGCCCAGATTGCTGACGACCTCTGTATCATCCGCTCGATGCAGACCGATCAGTTCAATCACGCGCCCGCGCAGATTTATATGAACACGGGTCATCAGCTGCCAGGGCGTCCCAGCATGGGTTCATGGCTCACCTACGGTCTGGGCACAGAGAATCGGGATTTGCCGGGCTTCGTGGTACTGATTTCAGGCGCGAACCGACCTGACGGCGGGCACGCCTGCTGGAGCAGCGGCTTTTTGCCCACCGTCTATCAGGGCGTGGAGTTCCGCAGCAAGGGCGACCCTGTGCTGTATGTGTCCAACCCCGACGGCATCGACGCCGAAGTGCGGCGCGAGACCGTCGAAGCCATCAGCGACCTCGACCGCATGAAGCTCGAATCGGTGGGCGACCCCGAAATCGAGACGCGCATCAACGCCTACGAGCTGGCATACCGCATGCAGAGCAGCGTGCCTGAGCTGATGGACATCAGCAAGGAGCCAGAGCATATCCACCAGCTGTACGGCACGACGCCGGGCAAGCCGTCGTTCGCGAACAACTGCCTGCTGGCACGGCGGCTGGTGGAGCGCGGCGTGCGGTTTGTGCAGCTCTACCATCGCGGCTGGGACCATCACGGCGCGTTCGAAAGCGACAGCATCTCCAAAGCGTTGCCGCGCCTCTGCAACGAGGTGGATCGCGCCTGCGCCGCGCTAATTATTGATCTCAAGCAGCGCGGGTTGCTGGAGGATACGCTGGTCATCTGGGGCGGTGAGTTCGGGCGCACGCCGATGAAAGAGGGGCGCGGCGGCTCCACCTATCTCGGACGCGACCACCACCCGCGCGCCTTCACCATCTGGATGGCGGGTGGCGGGGTCAAGCCCGGCATCACCTACGGCGCCACCGATGAACTCGGCTACCATGTGGCGGAGAACCCCGTGCATGTGCATGACTTGCACGCCACCATCCTGCACCTGATGGGGATTGACCACACGCGCCTGACCTACTGGTATCAGGGGCGCAACTTCCGCCTGACCGATGTCGCCGGGCGCGTGATTGAGGATATAATCCTCTGAATGTTGCCGTTTGCTGGCATTGCGACCTTTTTGCGGGCGCCCTATCGCCCGCTGAGCGAATCGTGGCAGGCGGATGTGGGCGTGCTGGGCGTGCCGTTCGATATCACCGTCGGCTACCGTCCGGGTGCACGCTTCGCGCCGCAGGCGGTTCGGCAGGCGAGCCTGCGCTACGCGCTCTCGCCCGACGGCTACTATCACCCGCGCGAGGGCTGGCGACTGCGCGGGGTGCAGGTGATCGACGCGGGCGATGTGGACATCCCGACACTGAACTACGAGCTGGCATTTGAACGCATCACGGCGGCGGCGCGCGCCCTGCGCCAGCGCGTGAAACTGCCCCTCTTCATCGGCGGCGACCACAGCATCACCTACCCGCTGCTGCTCGCCTTCGACGATGTGCCCGACCTGCATGTGGTGCAGATCGATGCGCACCTCGACTTCAGCAACGAGCGGGACGGCACGCGCTACTCCAACTCCAGCCCGTTCCGCCGCGCGGTGGAGGCGATGTCCAACCTTGCGCACATCACCACGATTGGGCTGCGCGGCGTGCGGTTCGACCCCGAAGCGGTGGAGGCGGCGCAGGCGCGCGGGCACATGCTCCTCTTTTGTGATGAGTGGCGCGAGCAACCCGCGCTGAACGCCCTGCCAGCGGGCAAATCGGTCTATCTCTCGCTGGATGTGGACGCGCTGGATCCCGCCGTTCTGCCCGCCACCAGCAGCCCTGAACCCGACGGCTTGAGCTTCGGTGAAGTGGCGCAGATTATCCAGCTGGTCGCCCGGCGCAACACCCTGCTCGGCGCCGACCTTGTGGAACTCGCGCCTGCGCTCGACCCCAGCGGCAACAGCGCCCTGATTGCCACCCGCCTGCTGCTGGAGGTGATGCTGAGCCACGCATCGTGCCCATGAAGCCGCTCGGACTGAAGGCTTGATCCACACGGTATAATCTTTTTCGTGTTGAGAATCGATGTCATCACGCTGTTCCCGGAGGTGATTGAGGCGGGCACGCGCTACAGCATCGTGGGGCGGGCGCAGGAGCGCGGGCTGGTCGCCATTCGCGCCATCCAGCTGCGCGATTTCGCCACCGATAAGCACCGCACGGTGGACGATGAACCCTACGGCGGCGGCGCAGGGCTGGTGATGAAGCCCGAACCCATCTTCCGCGCGGTGGAGTTCTGCACGCCCGAGCCACGCGGCGCGCGGATTATCCTGCTGGAACCGCAGGGGCGGCTCTACACGCAGGCGATGGCGCGCGAACTGGCGCAGGCGGAGCATCTGATCATTATCTGCGGGCACTATGAGGGCGTCGACGCGCGCGTGCGCGAGCATCTGGCGACCGACACCCTCAGCATCGGCGACTTCGTGCTGACAGGGGGCGAGCTGCCCGCGCTGGTGATTATCGACTCCGTCGTGCGCCTTCTGCCCGGCGCCATCCATTCGCCCGAATCGCTCCTGCAGGATTCCTTTTCGGACGGGCTTTTAGGGTATCCTCAATATACGCGCCCGGAGGAGTTTCGGGGCTGGCGGGTGCCGCCCGTGCTGCTTTCGGGCAATCACGGCGCGATTGCACGCTGGCGCAGACGGGAGCAACTGCGATTGACCCGCATGTTGCGACCGGACCTGTTCGCGCGTGCCTATCTGACCCGACAGGATGTAGAACTGCTCAGGGAACTCAACGAGGAAGAGGTGCAACGATGAGCCAGACGATTCTGGAACAGGTGGAGAAACCGTATCTGAAGACGGACCTGCCCGATATACGGGCGGGCGATACCGTGCGCGTGCATGTGCTGGTGCGCGAAGGCGGTAAGGAGCGCACGCAGGTTTTCGAAGGCGTGGTGATTGCCCGCAAACATCGCGGCGTCGCCGACACGATCACCGTGCGCAAGGTGTCGTACGGCATCGGCGTGGAGCGCACTTTCCCCCTGCACTCGCCCGTGGTGAGCAAGATTGAGGTGGTGCGTCGGGGCAAGGTGCGCCGCGCGAAGCTCTACTACCTGCGCGAACTCTCCGGTAAAGCCGCCCGCCTGAAAGAGGATCGCGATCGGTGATGGAACCGGCTGCCCCGCTGACATGGATTGAGACGCTGGCGCGATTGCCCGTCGCGACGGTCGTGTTCGCGATGGTGGTCTGCCTCGGCTTGCGCCTGTTGCTGATGCCGATGCAGAACCGCTTCGCCCGCTTCCTCAACAACACGCTGGACGCGATTGTGTACGCGGGCATCCTTGTCTACCTGCTCATCCGCCCCTATCTGGTACAGCCGTTCTATATCCCCTCCGAATCGATGGTGCCCACCCTGCAGGTTGGCGATGTGGTGATGGTGGGCAAATTCAGCTACCGCTGGAGCAAGCCGCAGCGGTTCGATATCGTCGTGTTCCGCGCGCCCGACTGGGCGTTGCGCCCTGACCAGGTGCCTGGCAAGACCGACTTCGTGAAACGGCTAATTGGTCTGCCCGGCGATGTGATTGAGGTGAAGGCAGGCGAGGGGGTCTACCTGAATGGCAAACTGCTCAAGGAGCCGTACATCAACGGCATACCCCAGTACTCGATGAAAATCGTGGACGGGCTGGTGTACGAGTATGACGAAGCCACCGATCAGATGTGGAAGGGTGGTCCGCATATGATGCGCGTGGCGGTGCTGGACCCTGCCGAGCGCCAGCGCGTGCGCCAGACACCTCCGCAGCCGATCCCGCCTGGCAAGTACCTGATGCTGGGCGATAACCGCAACAACAGCAGCGACAGCCACCACTGGGGTCTGCTGGATGCCCATCGTGTGGTGGGCAAGGCGCTGTTCGTGTTCTGGCCGCCATCGCGCATCGGTCCTGCGAATCGAACCCCGCTGCCTGACGCACGCTGAAATATTGTCCACCCCCCACCCGTACCCTCGCCCCCGCTGGGGGAGAGGGTTTCACTGCCCCTCGCCATGAACGGCAGAGAAGGATTTTTGAGCCTTCTTCACCGCACCACCACATAGGGGCGAATCTGCTCCAGCCGCTTGGGACCGATGCCAGGAACATCCAGCAGCTCATCGACCGACTGGAACCGCCCGCGCAGCTTGCGATACTCGACGATGCGCCCTGCCAGCACGGGACCGATGCCTGGCAGCAGCTCCAGCTCCGCCGCGCTGGCGCGGTTGATATCGAGCGGGAAGCGGGCGGTCGGGGTCGATGCGTCGCTTCTAACTCGTGGCGGGCGTGCGGCGACCGATGCGCCCGATTCGGCGACCTGCGTCTCACCCCGATGCGGCACATACACCTTTTGCCCATCGCTGAGCGGCTCGGCGAGATTGAGGCTCTCGGTATCGGCGTCGGCTTTCGCGCCGCCCGCCTTTTGCAGCGCGTCCTGCACACGACTACCCGCAGGCAGCTCATAGAGACCGGGCTGCTTCACCGCGCCCGCCACATGCACCTTGATGGTCGCACCCGCCGGCTGGCTCAGATCGATTTGCTGAACAGGCGTGCTGGACGAAGGCGCTGGCAACAGCTCAGCATCGCTCGCTGGCTCTTTTGGCGTGGGCGCAGAGCTGTCGGTAAGAGCTGCTGCGTCGCGCGTCTCTGAAGGCGCCATCGGCGGCGAGCCGCGCCCGATGTTGTATGCAATCAGCGCGGTCAGCATCAGCGAGATGCCATACACCGCCATCAGCCACGCCTTCTCTTTCCAGTCCAGCTTATCCCAGATGGAGGGCATCATCCAACCTCTGTGTTTTCTATACGACACACTCTCTTCAAATCCTGCAGGGAGTCCGCATAAAAAAGCGTACTATCTTGCCGATGCACACAGGGAGGGAATCGATGCGACGGTACGCGCTGATTGCATGGCTGCTAACGCTCCTGACGCTCGGCTGGGCGCAAGAGGGCACCTTTGTCGAAGGCGTGGTCTATCACGACCGCAATCGCAACGGCGTCCGTGATGCGGGCGAGCCAGGTATCCCCAATGTGCTGGTCTCCAACCAGCGCGAGGTGGTGCGCACCGACTCGAAGGGGCGCTATCGGCTGCCTGTCGGGGACGACACGACCATTTTTGTGATTAAGCCGCGCGGCTGGATGACCGCGCTGGATCGGGATAATGTGCCCCGCTTCTACTATGTTCACAAGCCGAACGGCTCGCCGCTGGTTGCCTATATGGGCGTCGCGCCCACGGGACCCCTGCCCGAATCGCTCGACTTCCCGCTCTATCCCCAGCGCGAGTCGAACCGCTTCACGGTGCTGGTGTTCGGTGATACCCAACCGCGCGATTTGCGTGAGGTGGGCTATATCGCGCACGATGTGCTGCGTGAGCTGATAGGCACGCGCAAGGCGGTGCTGGGCATCGTGCTGGGCGATGTGGTGTTCGATGACCTGACGGTGATGCAGCCGCTGGCGCGCGCCATCGGGCGTATCGGCATCCCCTTCTACTATGTGCTGGGCAACCACGATATGAACTACGACTCGCCCGACGACCGCTACAGCGACGAAACCTGGGAGCGCGTGTTCGGACCGAACTACTATGCATTGCAGTACGGACATGTGCATTTTATCGTACTGGACGATGTGGTGTGGGAAGGTGCGCGTGAGGGTCGGCGCGGGCGCTATCGGGCAGGGCTGGGCGAGCGACAGATCGAGTTCCTTCGCAACTATCTCCAGCATGTGCCGCGCCGCGACTGGGTGGTGCTGTGCATGCATATCCCGATGTGGGAGTGGCCCGAAGAGGAGCGGCGGGCGGTATTCGAAATGCTCGCGCCGTTCCCGCACACGCTCTCCTTCTCCGCCCATACCCATTTTCAGACCCAGCGCTTTTTTGGCGAGTCGGATGGCTGGCGCGGGCGTGAACCGCACCTGCACTGGAACGCGGGCACGGTGTGCGGCAGCTGGTGGACAGGCGTGCCCGACCCCGTCGGCATCCCGCACACCACCATGCGCGATGGCACGCCCAACGGCTACCTGTGGGTCACCTTTGACCGCCATCGATTCCGCATCCGCTATCAGGTCGCTCGACGCCCGCCCGATTACCAGATGAACATCTATCTGCCCGACGCTATCCCACAAAATCAGCTCACGAACACGGAGGTGCTGGTGAATGTGTTTGCGGGTTCCGAGCGTTCCGTCGTGGAGATGCGGGTCGGTGAGACAGGCGACTGGATACGGCTTGCCCCTGTGCGCGATCGGGTGGACCCTGCCTATGCCGAACTGAAGCGGCTGGAGAGCGAATACAGGCTGCCCGGTCGCACGCTGCCTGGCTCGATGCCCTGCCCGCACTTGTGGGGCGGACATCTGCCCGCTGACCTCCCGCGCGGCACCCATGTGCTGTATGTGAGAACCACCGACATGTTCGGTCAAACTTTTCTCGATAAACGCCTGTTCCGTGTGGAGTAGACAGGAGGTGGATATGCCCTCGCTGGACAGTTTGCGGCAGCTGGTGCGCGAGGAGATTATCCAGCGCAGCGAGGAGGGCGCTGACACGACAGGCGCTCTGGAGCGCTGGGAGCAAGCGCAGGATGCCGACGCGCTCTGGCAGCTCTATCGGGAGCTGCAGGCGGCGCCTCTTCGCGCCGATTTTCCCTATTGCGAGCCGATAGAGTTGGACGCCATCCGTGCCGAGCGCGAGGCAAGCCTCCAGGCGCTGCCACTCACACTCAGCGAGGGGGAGCTGTACGATCGGCTCTATGGCGCGTGGCTGGGGCGCGTCGCCGGCTGTATGTTAGGCAAGCCGGTGGAAGGCTGGCGCCACGAGCGGATCCGCCGCTATCTGGAGGGCGCGAATGCCTACCCGCTGCGCGACTACTTCCCGCCCGAAAGCCGCACCCCACCCGAGGGCGTACCCCAGCCCTACACCTACTGCACGAAAGGGCACTTCGAAGGCGGCACGCGTGACGACGACACCGACTACACCCTGCTGGCGCTGCTGATTTTTGAACGGTATGGCGCAGCGTTCAGCACCCGGCAGGTGGGCGAAATGTGGCTCCACTATTTGCCTGCACACCTGACCTACACGGCGGAACGGCGCGCCTATATCAACCTGCTGAACGAGCTCCCGCTGAGCGAAGTGCCCGTTTATCTCAATCCCTATCGCGAGTGGATTGGCGCGCGCATTCGCGCCGACTTCTGGGGCTATGTGGCGCCCGGCATGCCTGAACGGGCAGCCGAGTTCGCCTATCGCGATGCCGCGCTCTCCCATGTGAAAAACGGCGTCTACAGCGCGATGTTTACCGCCGCGATGATCGCCACCGCCTTCGCCACGCAGGATGTCGAGCAGATTATCCAGGCGGGTCTGGCACAGATTCCCGCCAGAAGCCGCGAAGCCGAGATGGTGCGCGACTGCCTGCGCTGGCGTGGCGAGTGCTACGACTGGCAGGAGGCGTTCGCTCGCATGCAGGAACGCTTCTACGGGTGCTATGCATGGGTTCACGCCATCAACAACGACGCGATTGTGCTGAACGCGCTGCTGTGGGGCTGGCCCGACTTCGAGCAGGTAATCACCATCGCGGTGATGCAGGGGCTGGACACCGACTGCAACGGCGCGACGGCGGGCAGCATCTGGGGCGCCGCCTTCGGCGCCCGCCAGCTACCCGCTAAATGGATCGAACCGCTCCACGACCAGCTGGAGAGCGCACTCTCCGGCTGCTGCCATAACCGCATCAGCCATCTGGCAACCCGCACCCTCCAGCAGGCGAAACATATCCTCTCGTCAGCACAGGATTAAGCAGGAATCGGCGTACAGGCTTCCTATTAATGTCTGTGAAGGAGGTGTGAACCGTGCAATTCGTCACACTTGCCAAAGCGGTGCCCGGTCGGGCGCGGGAACTGTTCGGAAGCGGGCTGTCGCAGATTAGCAGCCTCGCCACTCAGCATGGGGTGCAGGTGCAGGTGGCGGTGGTCACCTACGGTCAATACGACCTCGTAGCGGTGTGGTCCGCTCCTGATCAGGCGACGGCGAACCGCTTCTTGCGGGCAGTTGCAGAGACCGGTCTGCTCACGACCGACACGATGCTGGCGGTCCCCATCGAAAACTTTTAGAGACTCTGCACAAACGCCGTCAGAGCCTCCTGCCAGGGGCGAAGGGGGGTTATGCCGACCCACTCCAGTCGCCATGAGATGAGCGCGGAATAGCGCGGGCGCGGCGCGGGAGTCTGCCATTGCGCCAGCGGAATCGGCTGTAAACGCGCGGGCAAGCCCATCAGTTGCAGCAGCGCCTGTGCAAACTCATAGCGTGAAACGGGACCCGCGTTCGTCAGGTGATAGGTTCCATAGGCATCGGTGGCAATCAGCGCAAGCAGGCAGTCAGCGACATCTGCTGTGTAGGTCGGCGAGCCAATCTGGTCGGCAATCACGGTGGGCGTCTCGCCCGCCCGCACGCGCTCCAGAATGAAATGCGGGAAGCTTCTGCCGTGCGTGCCGTAGAGCCATGCGGTGCGGATAATGTAGTGGCGTGGGCAGAGGGCGCGCACCGCCTGCTCGCCCGCATATTTGGAGCGCCCGTACACGCTCAGCGGGTTCGGCGCATCATACTCGTGGTAGGGGCTGCCTTTCGCGCCATCAAAAACATAGTCGGTGGAGATGGCGACGCAAATCGCACCTGTACGCTGGCAGTGGGCGGCAATCAGCTCCGTGCCGAAGGCGTTCACCTGATACGCCTGCTGGGGCTGGCGCTCGCAGGCGTCCACATTAGTCATCGCCGCGCAGTGGATGACCACCGCGGGCTGATACTGGTCGAACACCGCGCGCACCTGTTGCGGGTTCGTGATGTCCATCGACACGAGCGACGGCTTGCGCCCCGTGGGGATGACCGCGTGTCCCGCCTGTCGGAACCGTTCGGTGATCTCCGCGCCCAGCATCCCGCCCGCGCCCGTGATCAGCACCCTCATTTCAGCCCGACCGTTGCGATTCGAATCAGTGTGGCGACGCCCACGCCCGCGCGATAGACCACAAAGGGCATCAGCGAACCCGTGCGCAGATAGCGCAGCAGGAACGCGATGCACAGCCAGCCGACCACCATCGAGGTGATCGCGCCCACAAGCATCGGCACCGCCATCCGGGAGGGTATACCCTCCTGCAGCACATGGCGAAAGGACCACACTGCCGCGCCGAAGGTGATGGGCGTCGCCAGCAGGAAAGAGAACCGCGCTGCCGCTTCGCGCTGAAGCCCCAGCATCAGCCCCGCGATAATCGTGATGCCCGACCGCGAGAAGCCCGGTATCAGCGCAAACGCCTGCGCAACACCAATCAGCAGCCCGTCCAGCAACCCGATCGATTCCAGCATACGGGTTTTACGCCCCAGCCAGTCCGCCAGCGCCATCAGCGCGCCAACGCCGATCAGCAGCCCGCTGATGAGCGCGTACTGCTCCCGAAAAAAGTTCTCGATAGTGTCCTCAAAGAGCGCGCCGGCAAGCGCAGCAGGGACGCAGCCAATCAGAATGCTCCATGCGAGCCGACGCTCCACCATGCGCTCGTGCTGGTGCGAGAAGAGCGCGCTTGCCAGCCTCACCAGATCGCGCCAGAAATAGAGCACAATCGCCAGCAGCGTGCCCACATGCAGCGCCACATCGAACATCAGCTCCGCCTGCGGATTGCCAATCTCCCAGCCGAACCAGTAGCGCATCAATATCAGGTGCGCCGAGCTGGAAATGGGCAGAAACTCCGTGACGCCCTGCAGAATACCCAGCCAGATTGCCTGCATCAGTTCCAATCTCTATGCCTCCGTGCCACTATGTCCCCCGTGATCCTGCTGTTTCCGCGGTTTCCAGCACCACGAGGCGGTGGATGCGCGGTCGCCGTCGCGCCCGCCGCCGCTGCTCAATCACCACATTGCGCACAATCACCGCCACAGGCACACCAAAAAACATGCCCATCAGCCCGAAAAAGCTGCCGCTCACCAGCAACACCACAATCACCAGCACAGGATGCAGATCAACTCTATCGCCAATAATCTTGGGCATAATCATCTTATGCTCAATCAGGAAGAGCGCAGTCATGAAGATGGTGGCTTTGATGGCAAGCCCGAGACCGCCTAACAGTCCCCCCATTGCCACAATCGGCACGGCAGCGACCACTGGACCAATCACGGGGATGGCGCGGGCAATGCCGGCAAACAGCGCGAGCGTCGCCGCATACTTGACGCCCATCCATTGCAAGCCGAGCCAGGTGGCAATCCCCGCAATCACGCCCAGAATGAGCTGCCCCACGATATAGCCGCGCATCACGCGGTTCGTCTCCTGCATGGCGTGCAGGGTCAGGCGCAGGTAGCGCGGCGGGATCAGGCGAAGGGTTTCCCGCTTAAGCCGATGCGAATCGAACAGCAGATAGAAGACCACCACCGGGATCAGAAACAGTTCCACAATGAAGGCAATCCACGCGCCTGTGCTTCGCAGCACCTGTTGCAAGCCCTTCTGCAGGCTGACCGAGGTGCCCTCCAGCGATTTGACCAGCGCCTCATGCTGCTGATCAACCCACTGTTGGGCCTGCGGCGGCAAGCCGTTGTACCATTGCTGATAGCGTGCCTGCCAGTCGGTGAGCGTTTCGCGGATGCGCCCCTCGTAGCGTGGCAAATCGTTCAGGAAGTCGCGCGTCTCTCGCACGAACGGCGTGATGAACGCCACCGTCGACAGCACCACCACGCCGATAAAAGCCAGCACGACCACCAGACTGACCACGCCCCGCCAGACGGGCGGACTCATCAGCGGCGGACGCCAGCGCGAAAGCCAATCCACCAGCGGGATCAGTAAATAGGCGATCGCGCCGCAGATGAACATGAGGCTGATCACATGGCGCACCACATACAGCACATAGAGCGTCAGTCCAATCAGCGCCAATGTGATGAGCAACCAGAGCGCCCGACTTGCCCAATCGCCCGACGGATTCGGTTCCCGCTTCTCCATCTGAGATGGCGTGATTATACCTTGCTCGCGAGCATCAGGACGCGGGAACCGCGCCCGTCCAAGCGCGTAAGATTCAGATGATCGCGCCCTCGGTGTAGGTGCCGTAGATTTCCTTGAGCGCGTTCACGATTTCGCCCAGCGTGGCGTAGGCTTTGACGGCATTCAGAATGGGCGGCATCAGGTTCTCCTCGCGGCGCGCAGCAGATTGCAGGTCGCGCAACGCCTGCGCCACCGCCCGATTGTCGCGTTCACGCCGCAGCTCCGCCATACGCTGAACCTGCTTCTCGCGCGTCTCCTCCGGAATCCTCAGAATGCGGAACGGGATCGGCTCCTCGTCCATCTGGTACTCATTGACGCCGACCCAGATGAAGTCGCGCTCTTCCACACGCCGCTGGAACTGATAGGCGGCATCGGCAATCTCCTGCTGGAAGAAGCCGTTCTTGATGGCAGGAATGACACCGCCCTGCTGCTCGATGCGGCGGAAATATTCGCGTGCGCCCTCCTCCATCTTGCTGGTCATCCACTCCACGAAGTACGCGCCGCCCAGCGGGTCGACGGTGCTGGCAACGCCCGTCTCTTCGGCAATCACCTGCTGGGTGCGCAGGGAGAGTAGCGCCGCCTCTTCGGTGGGTAGCGCCCACGCCTCATCGAACGAGTTCACATGCAGCGATTGCGTGCCGCCCAGCACCGCCGCCAGCGCCTCAATCGTGGAGCGAATGATGTTCACATACGGCTGTTGCATGGTGAGGGAACAGCCTGCCGTCTGCGTGTGGAATCGGAGCCACCACGAGCGCGGGTTCTTCGCGCCAAAGGTCTCACGCATCTCCTGCGCCCAGATGCGCCGCGCCGCGCGGAACTTGCCTATCTCCTCAAAGAAGTCGATATGCGCGTTGAAGAAGAAGGAGAACTTCGGCGCGAACTCGTCGATGTCCAGCCCTCTATCGAGGCACCAGCGCACATATTCGAAGCCGTCAGCTAAGGTAAACGCCAGCTCCTGCACGGCGGTGGAGCCTGCCTCGCGAATGTGGTAGCCGCTGATGCTGATGGGGTGCCACTTCGGCACATAGCGACAGCCGAACTCCACCGTGTCCACGATGAGCTTCATGTGCGGCTCAGGCGGGAAGATCCATTCCTTCTGGGCGATGAACTCCTTGAGGATGTCGTTCTGAATGGTGCCAGAGAGCCTTTCTAATGGCACGCCCTGCTTCTCAGCGACCGCGAGGTACATCGCCCAGATGATTATCGCGGGCGCATTAATCGTCATCGAGGTGGTGATGGCGCCCAGATCGATGCCGTCGAACAGAATCTCCATATCTTTGAGCGAGGCGACGCTCACCCCGCACTTGCCGACCTCGCCCTCCGCTTCAGGGTCGTCGGGGTCGACGCCCATCAGCGTGGGCAGGTCGAACGCCACCGATAGCCCCGTCTGACCCTGCGAGATGAGATATTTGTAGCGCTGGTTGGTCTCTTCGGGCGTAGCGAAGCCCGAAAACTGGCGAATGGTCCACAGCTTGGTGCGATAGCCGGTTGGATATAGCCCGCGCGTGAAGGAGTACTCGCCCGGATTGCCCAGGTCGCGCTGATAGTCGAGATTGGCGATGTCGTCGGGCGTGTAGTAGCGCTTGATTTCGATACCCGACAGCGATTCAAACCGTGCCTTGCGTTCCGTGATCAGTTGCTGGCTCATAGCTGTTCCCTCCTGGCGTCTTCGCCAGAGGATATTATACGCGATTCGGGCGGGTTTCGTAGCAGTAGAGGATGAGCCGCGCGCGCCGATTGCGCGTGAAGTAGTTCCACGCCCACTGGATCAGCACGAGCAGTTTGTTTTCGAAGCCGACCAGATAGAGCAGATGCACGAAGAGCCACGCCAGCCACGCGATGAAGCCCGTCAGCTGCAGTTTGCCGATTTTGGCGACGGCGGCTTTGCGCCCGATGACCGCCATATCGCCTTTGTCCCGATAGCGGAAGGGCGGCGGGGTTCGTCCGCGCAGGCGGTCGCGGATCACCCGCGCCACATAGATGCCCTGCTGTATGGCAACGGGCGCCACGCCGGGCAGGGGCGTGCCCGTCTGATGCGCATAATGGGCAAGGTCGCCTATCACGAACAGGTTCGGATAGCCCGGCACCGACAGGTCGGGATTGACGATAATGCGTCCACCTTTATCGGTGGGCAGGCTGGCGCGGTCGGCAAGCCGTTCGGCGAGCGGCACGGAGCGCACGCCTGCCGCCCACAACACCGTTCGCGCCCGCACCTGCACCGCTTCGCCCTGATAGGTGTATTGCACGCCCTCTTCGCCCACATGGGTCACCATCGCGCCCATCTGCACCTCGACGCCGAGCCGCTGGAGCGACCGTCGCGCGGTCTCGCTCAGGTTCGGTGGATAGGTTGGGAGCAGGCGGGGTCCAGCTTCGAGCAGCAGGAGTCGCGTGGCGGCAGGGTCAAACTGACGGTACTCGCCGCGCACTGTGACGCGCACCAGCTCCGCCAGCGCGCCCGCCAGCTCGACGCCCGTCGGACCGCCACCCACAATCACGAAGGTGAGCCACTCCTGCTGGCGTTGCGGGTCGGTTTCACGCTCCGCATGCTCCAGCGCCAGCAACACACGCCGACGGATCTCCTGCGCATCCTCGACGGTCTTTAAGCCCGGCGCATAACGGCTCCATTCCTCGTGCCCGAAGTGGTGATAGGTGGAGCCGGCTGCCAGAATCAGGTAGTCATAGGGGATGGGTTCGCCCTCGCGCAGATAGACCGTTTGCGTCTGCGGGTCGATGTCCACCACTTCGGCGTTCAGCACGCGCGTGTTGCGCTGACGTTTGAGCAGGGCGCGGATAGGCGCGGCGATTTCCGCAGGACCCAGCCCGCCCGTCGCCACCTGATACAGAAGCGGCTGGAACAGGTGGAAGTTGCGCTTATCGATGAGTGTTACATTCACGGGCGCGTCGCGCAGTCCCTTCGCTGCCTGCAAGCCGCCAAAACCGCCGCCGATAATCACCACATGGGGTCTCATGGCTTCTCCGATCGGGTGGGCTTGCCCGCGGGCACTTTGACCTTCAGCTCCACCTGGGCGCTTTTGCCTGCCGCGTTGAAGGCTTTGATGGTCAGCGTGTGGTCGCCCGGTTCGAGCGGCTCGGTCTTAATGCGGAACGGCTCGAAGGCGGTATCGAACAGCCCGTTGAGGGCTTCCGCGCTGCGCCATTCGCCCTTATCGATTCGGTATTGCACGCCCACAATCGGCACGCTGTTGCGCGGCACGCGCTGTCTCGCCTGGCTGGAACCGCCCGATTTGCCCGTCGCGCCCGATGAACCTGCCCTGTCGGAACTGAAGAGCTGTAATGCGTAGCCGCTGAGTTCCACCGTGCGGTCGTCGCTCACCTTGAGACTCTGCTGGCGAACGGACAGCGCGGGGGGCGTGTTGCAGATAATGACAGGCACAGGTTCGGTGTAGGCTTCGGTGTAGTCGGTGGGCGAGGCGGGGCGATCGCTCGCTTTAACGCGCAGCAGATAGATGCCGTCGGGCGTACGGGTGGTGTCCCACTCCATCTGGCGCGGGGCGGCGGGCGGTTCGGCAGGCGCAGCGGGCGCCGGAGGTGCAGGGGTCGACGGCAGCTGTTTCACCGCCTCGCGCATCTGCTGAATGAGCTGCGGCGCCTGCTGTTCGATCTGCTGGCGCACTTCGGGCGGGATGTCGGGCGAACTTTGCAACGCCTGCTGAAGCTCCGCCATCATCTGCGCCTCGTCTGGCAGTTCTGGCAGGGCAGATTGACGCCCTTCGACAGGCTGGCTCTCTTTGAGCTTCTGCCAGCTTTTGCCACCATCGCTGGAGAGTTGCACCTCGAACTGCAGGGTGTCGCCGTCGGGGTCGCGAGCCGACCAGCGGATGGTCTGCTTGTCGCTCCATGCGGTGTTGGCTTTGGGCGCAAGCAACTGAACTTCGGGCGGGCGATTGGCAGGCAGATAGGTGAGCGTGAGGGCGCGGACGCTGGGTGCGGATTTACCTGTCAGTTTCACGCGCACCTGCAGGAATCGCGCGGGCGGGCTGAGAATCGGGCTGCCTTCGGGGTTGGTGCAGGGCGCCGACCACGCGCTCCAGCTCTCGTCGGGTTCGCGCGTGTTGCCGGAGCGGGTCTGAATCTCCACCTGAGCGCCGTCGGGCACGCTCGCGCTCCAGCGCAGGACGCCCCAGCGTGCGACCTGACCCGCGTCCAGCACGGGCGAGAGGTAGACGCCCTCCGATTCCGACGCCAGTTGCCACAGCTGCGCCTGCTCTGCCGAAGCCAGCACGAGCGCGGACGCCGAATCGCTGCCTGCAAGAGCAACCAGCTCCAGCGGCTGCCGCATGCAGAGAACAGGCTTGGGCTCACTCTCGCCTTTGCAGGACACCGCGAGCAGGCTGTCGTCGCTGAGCGCGTAGAGCGTGTCGCCCACAATCTGCATCGCGCGGATGTTCAGCCGCCCCTGCTGATGGAGCGGCTGGAGCGTGCCCTGGGGCGAGAGCCGATAGAGGTTGCCCGACGGCATCGTGCCGATATAGAGGTTGCCCTGCGCGTCGCAGGCGAGCGCGCTGACCGTCGGCTCATGCAAATCGGCAACGGCGTTCGGAATACCGATAGGCGACAGGCGATACACCAGCCCGCGCTCCGAGCTGCCCACATAGAGGTTGCCCGCAGAGTCGCGAGCGAGCGCGGTGAGGTGCGCCTCATCGGAGCGCATCAACTCGCGCAGGGTGTGACCATCCCACATCAGCAGGCGGGCGGGCACGCCCGTCGCGATATACACGCCCTGCTCGGTGGCAAGCAGCGCATTAATGTAGCGTGCGCCCGTGTTGACCACTATCTGCAGGTTGCCATCTTTGAGCCGATGGAGCGTGCCTTCGGGCGAGACGCCGATATAGAGGCTGCCGTCGGGCGCCAGCGCGAGCGCGGTCGCCATCAAGCCGGGCAGGTTCAGCGTGCGCTGGATGCTGCCGTCGGGGTTGACCACCTGCAGCTGGGCAGGCATGCCGCCGCCCGCGTAGAGATTGCCCCGCGCATCGCGAGCGAGGCACCAGATGTAGTCCAGATCGAGGCGGGCGAGCGGTTCAGGGCGGCGACTCGGCTGCAGTGTGCCATCGGCTCCGACCGCGACGCCCTGCATCTTGCCACGACTGAGCGTGCGATAGTCGCTCAGATCCCAGTGTTTGGGCGCGCGACTGACAGGCTTCTCGCGCGGGCGCCGTGCCTCCGATGGCGGCTGACCCGGCGGCGTCGGCGAAGCCTCCTCATCCAGCACGGCGGTCGCCTCCACACCGGACGGAACAGGCAGCCCATAATCCGTCCCTATCTCTTCACCCTCCTCCCCTGATGGCTCCGTGGGTGGCGAAGGTGGTACGAAGCCGCCCACGGTCGGTGGCACAGGCAAGCCAAACACGCGCCCTTCGGCCTCTTCCGGCGGCAGAACGGTCAGAAACAGCATCTGACTGCCCTGCAGAACCCAGTCGGTGGCGTGAACCTGCTTGATCTGATCGGGTTCAGGCTGGATGCCGGAGGCGCGGGGTGTGGTGAGGATATCGCGCAGGATGGGCGGCAGCTGATAGAGCGGCTCGCCGCGCACGGTGGCGCCCATCGCCTGCATGGTGAGCGTGGCAACCAGCTGATGGTTGCGCTCGCGCCGCTGGAACTCGCGCAGGAGCTGCTCGGTGCTGGGCGTGCCCCCGCCCCCACCCATCAGGGCACGAAACAGCCCTGCAGGAATGCCACCCGGCGCACCGCCACCTTCGCCGCCGCCCGACACCTGCAGGCTATAGCGCCCGGGCGTCGCATCGTACGGAATGCGGAAGGTGAACTCGATCGGCGTTAGCGCGGAAGGCGAGGCGGCAGGGCGCACCCACACCGTCGCGCGAGCCTGATCGCCAGGGCGATACGCGCCTTTATCTGTCGTGATGCGCTCAATAAACGCCGTCTGGCGACCCGGCTGGATAACCACCTCCATCTCCAGCGATTCAAGTTCTACCTTGCGGTCGGGCGCGCCCTGCAGCAGCCCCAGCACATACTCTAAATCCTGCAGCACAACTGGCTCAATTCCCGCCTCGCTGAAGACGCGGTTCTCGTAGCGAATCTCGCCGTAGGGACTGGTTTTGAGTGTCCAGCGCACGGTCGCGGTGGCGTCGCTCACCGCGAAGTAGACCCGCCCGATGAACTCGAAGGTGGCGATATCGATCAGCATCGGCGTCAGCATCGGGTGGCGGAACAGCTCGCAGCGATAGGTGCGCGTGACGCCCGTTTGCGCGTTCGTGATGCGCATCTGCAGGGGCATCATGCGCGCGCTCGCCCCGATTCGACCGGCGATGGCGAATGCGCCATCGTGATAGATGACGCCCAGTGTCTGCGCCCGATTGCCCAGCTTGAAGGAGGCATAATACGAGGGGAACACATCCACGATCTCAGCGGCGGTCATGGGCATCTGCACCTCGCCCGCGCCCAGAAACGGGTGCCCGAACGCCAGAATCGAGTTCCCTTTGCGATAGGTGAGCGTGCCAATCGCGGTGAAGTCCAGATCGCCAGTGGCGAGTGCGCCGCCGACCGCCGCGCCCGGCTCAAACCGCACTTTGATGGGCTTGCCCGCGCCGCCAGGCGCCATGACAGGACTCAGTCCGAACGGTTCGAGCTTCTTGCGCAGGTGTTCCAGCCCACGCGCCGAGACGCCGCTGACCATCAGGGGCGTCATCAGCGGGCGCGCCCACGCCAGATTCGGCGCACCCGGCGGCTGGAAGCCAATATAGATTCCCGCGTACTGTCGCCCTGCGATGCGAATCGGGCGGTTCACCACACGCGGTGCCGTCGGCTGAACCGCTCGCTGCGCCAGACGCGGGTCAAAAGTGGTGAGCATATCTTCCAGCGGGGTCACCAGCGCGTGCGGCTCGCGCGGAAAGGCGAATCCGTAGGCAATCGCGCCCACAATCCTGCCGTTCACAAACACGGGGCTGCCGCTCATGCCCGCGATAATGTTCGCCTGACGATTGGTAATCGCGCCGCCCTTCATCTTGATCAGCACCAGCGGTCGACCGAAGTTCGCGTTCTGCAGCACGCCCACAATCTCCACATCGAACCGTTCGATCTGTGTGCCCCTGAACACGGTCAGCCCGTAGCCCTTCATGCCGGGCTTCAGCTGGGAAACGGGAAATGCGTCGCGCAGCATCGAGGCGACATCGGGCGCCTGCGCCCGCAGAGCCATGCACAGCAGACCGATACCCAACCAGCTCATCAGTGTTCTCATGGTCGCGCTCCTCCCTCAAAGCGTGTCGGCAAATAGCTCGCTAACGGCGATTTCTGCGTCGGGCTTCGCCAGCGGGCGCACCACCTCACCGGGACGCGCAATCTTGCGCATCCTGACTTAACCGCTGCGATCCCGACAGTGGTGTTCGTGCCATTCTCTCACCGCGAGAGATTGTACCTGATTGCGGTATAATGCAGCCGTTGCGATGGCAAAGACAGCGCTTCTGGTCTACTCCGGCGGGCTGGACACCACCGTGTGCATCCCGCTGTTGAGAGAGGAGTACGGTTTCGAGCATGTGGTAACCGTCACGGTGGATGTGGGTCAGCCGCGCGAGGATATTGCGGACGCGGCGGAACGCGCGGCGATTCTGGGCACGGAGCATTACATGGTGGACGCGCGCGCCGAGTTCGCCCGCGACTACTGCATGCCAGCGGTCAAAGCAAATGCCGACTATCAGGGCTACCCGCTCAGCACAGCGATTGCCCGCCCGCTGATTGCCCGCAAGGCGGTGGAGGTGGCGCGGAACCTGCCGCGAGTCGACGCCTTTGTTCACGGCTGCACGGGCAAAGGCAACGACCAGTTCCGAATCGAGTTCATGCTGCGCGTGCTGATGCCCCATGTGCCCATCATTGCGCCCATGCGCGAGCGCAACATGACCCGCACGGAGGAGATCGAGTATGCGCGGGCGCGCGGCGTGCCGATTCATCAGAGCGCGGACAAAATCTGGAGCATCGACGAGAACCTGTGGGGACGCTCCATCGAGGGCGGACGGCTCGAAGACCCCGCGTATGTGCCGCCAGAGGAGATTTATCGCTGGACTCGCAACCCGCAGGACGCGCCCGACGAACCCCAGCGGCTCACAATCGAATTCGAAGCGGGTGTGCCCGTCGCGCTCGATGGACAGCGCATGGAGCCGCTCGCGCTAATCCAGAACCTGAACGAGATAGCCGGCTCACACGGCGTCGGACGCATCGATATGATGGAGGACCGCCTGATCGGGCTGAAGGTGCGCGAGAACTACGAGTGCCCCGCCGCCGTCACGCTCATCACGGCGCATCGCGCGCTGGAGGCGCTGGTGTGCGCCCGCGAGGAACTGCGCTTCAAAGCGCAGGCTGATCGCGCCTGGGCAGAACTCGCCTACGCGGGGCTGTGGCTCGATCCCTTCAAAGACTCGCTGGAGGCGTTCATCGACAAGGTGCAGGAGCGCGTGTGGGGCACGGTAACGGTGCGCCTGTTCAAGGGGAGCGCGAGCGTGGTGGCGCGCTCCAGCCCGTGGGCGCTCTACGATGAGGCGCTCGCCTCGTTCGACACGCGCGATTTCGACCAGTCGGAGATGAGCGGCGCGGTCAAAACGCACGGGCTGCCCGCCCGACTCTACTACCAGCTCAAGCAGCGAGGTCAACAGCCATGAGCCTGCTGGGCTGGCGTTCCGCTGCCGAAGCCCATCGGCTCATCATCGAAGCACAGCGAAGGTTCCTGCAAAAGTGAGTAGCCCTCCCCAAAAGGGAAGGGCTGCTCGCCCATAGAGTGGCAGATGGCTTCAGCAGCCGTTGCCGAACTCAAACAGCACATTCAGCAGGTCGGCATCGTCTACAGTGCCATCGCCGTTGGTGTCTTCAGGCATGAAGGCTCCCGTGTTCCCGAAGGCGAACAGCACTGCCAGCAGGTCGGCATCATCCACGCAGCCGTTCATGTCCACATCGCCGAAGCTGAAGGCGGTGAAGGCAACATTGTCCACCGCGAGGATGTTGCCTTCGTTGGTGCCCGTGCCGCCACCCACAAAGAAGCGGAACGCGGTGGGAATGTCCCCGGTGTTATAGTTGATCAGATACCAGTATTGGAAGTCAGGGGTCGGACCGACGGGCGTGGAGAAGGTTTGACCCGTCTCCAGATCACGGATGCCAACCTTCACCACATGCCGGGCGCTGGGATCGCTATCGTCGAGCCTGAACGCGACGAAGCGACGATACCACTTGTTGATTTGAAGTCCGTGGAAGGGGTTGGGCGGGTTAAAAGACACGATAAACGATGCAGAACCACCCGAATCGGACACCACCCAGGTCATTTGCCAGCCATCGTTTGGGGTGACTTGGGGACTAACCCACTGGAACAGGTCGATGAAGTAGCGGTAGAAGGCGCCGCTTGGTTGCAGGGAAAAGGAGCCGATGTTATCGTAGTTGAGACCATCGGCGCTCACGCTCGGATCGAAGTTCACCGCCACATCGTAGCTCACCAGCCAGATGGTCCGTGCGCCCCAGTTGAAATCCTTCTGGGCGCGTGGGAAGAAGCCGGGTGTATCCTTACGCGCCGCGATAAATTGTTGACCGCCGCCAGGATTGCTGCCAAGCGAGCCGAGCCAGCCAGGCAGCCCAGAGTAGAGATAGACCGACCAGTCGGTGCTGGACGCGGGGACAGGGTTGTACCAGGAGTTCTGACCTGTCAGAATACCGGGTGCGTAAGTGGGCGGCTCGAAGCCGTCAAAGAAGGACTGGGCATTCGCAAATGCCACCAGCATCCCTATCAGCGCCACTATCAGTATGCCTTTCTGCAAGGGTCTCATCATCTCACACCTCCGCTCGTTTGACTTGCAGGGGATGGATACCCTGCGTTCCTATTATACCCCATTTTTGCGGGAATTCCTGCATCAATGCGGGATCGACAGGGGCGAAATCGGGAGTGGCGAAAAAAAAGTGGTTGCGGGGGTGGGATTTGAACCCACGACCTTCGGGTTATGAGCCCGACGAGCTACCAGACTGCTCCACCCCGCGTCGTTTGCGCCTTAATTAATACCCGATGGGGGTAGGGGTTTGTCAAGGGGGTGGGGGAGGCTGTTCGAACAAAAGAAAGGGCTACGCATGGGAGATCGCCCTGTACCCCCGTAAGGTTCCTCCTGTCAGCAGGGGGACCGAGCCACAGTTCCCCCCTGCTTCGCGAGGGGAACCTGCAGGAGGGGCAAACGCGAACCATGCCCGTGCAGCTGGTAATACTTTCCTGGGCAGTCGCTTACCGTCCCTTACCGGGCAGAGGGATAGAGACAGAGGGGGCAGGCTGATTGCTGGGTGGTTGCACCCCATAAGCCTCCACGCCGGGCTGGTTGCTCTGCGGCTGAGGATAGGCATGAGAGGGCACGTTTGCACCACCCCCTGAGCTACCCTCCGATAGAAAGAAGTACCAGCCTATCCCCAGCGCCAGCACCACAACAATCGCAATGATGGCGATTGCCACAGGTTTCGGAATTTCCATCGCCGTGTCCTCCAGTTATGTGCCATAGTCATCCAGGTCCCACAGATACTGCTCCGGGTTCAGAATGAAGCCACCGCACTGTGGACGGGCATCGCAACCGACCGTGAGCTGGGCAGGAGTGAACGGTTTCGTGTGCCCGTCCGCAAAGGTCACCATCATTCGCTCGCGTCGGTGCCACGGCCAGCAGCCGCCGAACTCCATCCAGGTGTACCAGCCAGTGGCTGTCTGCAGGCGCCAGCAGGCGGGACGCGCTCCCATACCACAACTGCCGCCCGCGTAATCGTACCACCAATCCGCCCGCTGACTATCACACTCCTGACGCACGATGGTAAAGCTGTCCACCACCTGACCAGCAGCGTTGCGATAGTAGCGACAGGGTGGCATCACAATCCAGTTACCGCCACAGAGTGGCTGTCGGGTAACAGGGTCGCGCCACCACAGGCTATCCACAAACAGCACGGTCGCTGCAGGTCGACCGATCTGAGCGTCTGTCGCGGGTTTATTGCCATAGAAAGGCGGCCCCTGTCTCCAGCGAAAAATAGGAGAAAGATAGACATAGTTATAGCCCAGATCGGTTTTCAGTGCCCAGCGATATTCACGGATACATTGCTGGGTTGGGGGTCCCTCGCTCGAGTCTTGAGGACATCTATCCAGGATCTCATCTGTTGCTTGTGGATCCGACGGGCAGCGGAACACGATCCAGCTCTTGGCGTAGGGCATTAGCAGTTGAGCAAGGATGCGATCGTTGCAGTTATCACCACCAGCGAAGGAGGCAAACCACTGCGTTAGAGGCTGGGTGGTGTCGTAGTCGCCCGTGTACATAATCACGGCGCGCGCAACCTGATGGAAGCGACTGGCGCAGGTAATCTGGCGGGCGCTTTCACGCGCCTGCGCAAACACCGGGAACAGAATCGCTGCCAGAATGGCAATAATTGCGATCACGACCAGCAACTCAATTAGCGTGAAACCGCGCTTGCTCATGTTCTCTGCACCTCCATCTGTAAAGTATACCTCCTCAGCCCCAGCATTCCTGCTTAAAAAACAACGGGGCAGAGCAGATAGCCTCTGCCCCCGACAGCCGATCAGGGATTAGCCACAGGTCTCATCGCCATCTTCACCCTGCGTGCCGAAGTTGAAGAGGACGATGAGCAGGTCGGCATCGTCGACGACTCTATCGCCGTTCAAATCAGCGGACGGATCGTCCGTACCAAAGGCGAACAGAACATTGAGCAGGTCAGCATCATCAATAATGAAGTCGTTGTTCGTGTCGCCATTGGGCAGGGTGATGGTACCCAGATCGACCGTGCCACTCACATTCACATTCGGGATGCGCACGCCCAACCAGTGCGTCTCCGTATCAAAGGTCACATTCGTCACGCACAAGTTGGTAGGGCAGTTAATTGTAATGATGGTCGTCGAGTAGATGGGGCGCACCACGATGTCGTAGGTGCCGGCAGCCACGATGGGTGTGTCGATGGGGTAGTTGGGACCATCAGCTGTCGGCATACTGAACCGCGCGACCCGCTGCTTGGTACCCGGCTTGTAGAAGATAACCTCCACATTCGTGGGTGGGGATGGACTGGGCGCATCGGCTGTTACAGCGGTTCCAACCACTTTACCGCCCTGAGCGCCTGAATAGCGGAATCCCAGCACGCCGTGATAGAGGTAGGGCGAGTGATTATCCTTCCAGTGCTGACCCGTATTCCAGGGAGGAGTGCCAGCGAAGGGATCACTATTGCGCCATGGAAGGTCGGTGTTCAGGATTCGCTCACAGGGGAATGTCGCCGGGTTATAGCGGAATCGTTGCCAGGCAGTGGGAGCCGTGCAGCTACTACCTGTCCCGCGCGGCGTGTAGTAGAGCTTCGGTCCGCCTGGCGCACCCATTCCCAGCGCGATATAGCTGTCCAAAGGACCGCAGGTTGTGTAATCCTCGTCGCCCACAATAATCGCGAAGTAGAGACCCGGATTAAGGGTCAGCGTTGTGCCTAACGAGGTTGTGCGCAGATAAAGAAAGGTGGCGCTGCCACCATAATAGGTCAGGATCGGCTCGTCTTTTTCACCAGGTATTGGGGGATCACCAGGTGACGGTCCAAGGTTCTGGTCGTAGATTGCATTGCTCAGGTCGGGTTCCGGGCGTCCATCACTGCCGATCCGAGCAGGGGTGATAATCACTCGCAGATTGGGCGCACCCGTGTGGAAAGCAGGGGCGTAGGCTATCGAGTCGAAGGTTGTCGCCTGGCACAGCTCGAAAGGCAGAGCTGTCCAGCGCGCTGGGAGACCAGCACTGGTTACATCGCCGGAGATGAAGTAGAGGTAGTTTGCTGTTAGTGTCGGCGCGTCGCAGGTGCCACCGACAGTATACCAGGAGTTGGCAGGGTTGCCTGCAAAGTACACGAACGGGTCGTTGGCAAGCAGTTTGCTCGCCAGCATCAACGACAGAATCGCTGTGCCGAACATCACCTTACGCTTCATCGCATCGCACCTCCTTTTCAAGGGTACTCCTATTATGCCCCAGAACCTTAGCTGTTTTCAAGGGGGTAGGGCGGGTGCTATAATACTCTCTGGTGGAGCCGATTATTGAGCGGTACGCGCCGCGCTTTGTGGTGTTGAGCGGTGTGTCGGTGCTGATCGTGCTGATGGCGTGGTTAGGCATCGGGCTGCGCCTGGTGGAGCGACGCCAGCATCCCAACCCGCTCAGCCAGACCACCGAAGGTTATCTGCGTGCGTGCCAGTATCAGCTGGTGGCGTGGCGGTCGTGGAGCGAGGCGACGCTCAGGGAGGCGGCGCGGCTCAATCGTCCCGTCGCCGTCGATATGGGCGCGTTCTGGTCCGGGCGGTGCGCCCGATTGGGACAGGAGCTGTATCAGGATTCGGGCATTGCCGATATTCTGAAGCGTGAGTTTGTGCCCGTCAAGCTCGACGCGGACGCCTCGCCCAAACGCGCCCGCACGCTGCGCATGGTCGCCGAGGTTCTCAATCTCCCCCATCGGCAGCCGCTGATGGTGCTTTTCACGCCCGACGGCAAGCCGTTCGCGGCGGCGACGCCCGAGACCCGCGCGGAACTGACACGCTTGCTGGAGCAGGTAAGCCTCGCCTATCGGAACGCGCCGAACGAGGTGCAGGCAACCGCGCAGCGGCTGGAGCAGGCGCTGTTCGCCCGCTATGTGCGCGCCGCGACGCCCGTGCCGCTCGATGCCCGCACCGCACAGGCGTTGAACGCCCAGCTGCTTGATACCCTGCTGAAAAACGAGCCAGCGGACTGGAGCCAGCCGCAACCCTACTGGCTGAATCAGACCGAGTGGCTGTTGAGTCTGGCGGAGGCGGGCGACCCGCGTGCGCGCGCGATGTTGCTAAAGCGTCTGCGCTCGCTCCAGCAGAGCGCGCTCTGGGACGGGCAGCAGGGCGGCTTTCACACGCTGCTGGAGGGGCTGAACGCGGAGGGTCAGCCGCTGGGCGGCAAGCGCCTGATGGAGAACGCGCGCCTGTTGAGCCTGTACGCGCGTGCCAGCCGCTTCGCGCCCGATTTGCGCCTGACGGCGGATCGGCTGCTCGATTTCCTGCGCCGTCAGCTCTATCAGGAGCGTCCGCCGGGCTTCCGCGCCAGCGTGGCGCCGTCCCGTCGCGCTTCACCTGTTGGTCAATCGCTGCCCATCCCCGAAGTCGACGCCACGCTCTATGCGGACAGCAACGCGCTAACGGTCATCGCCCTGCTGGACTATTCGAGCGTCGCGCCGCCCGATTCGGAGCTGGCGCGCTGGGCGCGAGCGATTGCTCCGCGCGTGCTGGAGACCCTGCGCGGGTTGCGCACCGTTCAGGGCGACCTCTATCACTCCTCGCGCCGTCAGGTCTCTGACTGGTTGCCCGACCTGGCGCTGGTGGCGCGCGCGGCGAGCCGATTGTATCAGGCGCAGCGCTCCGAGCGTGCCCTGCAGTTCGCCCGCCAGCTGCTCAAGCTGATCGAAGCCCGCTATCACGACCCGACAGGCGGTTATTATGATATTTCGGAGGGCAAGCGCTGGGCGAGCTGGACGCTGATACCGATGCGCGTCTCGGAAGATGGCGAGTTGCCCGCCGATAACGCGCTGGTTGCGCTGGCGCAGGTTGAGTTCGCGCGCGCGCTTCAACAGCGCGGGCTGCCTGGCGACGACGCCGACGCCCACCTCTATCTTCAGCGCGCCCGCCAGACCGTGGAGGTGATGCTGGGCGACCGCGCCAGCATCCCCGAACGCTACATCGGTTGCGCGCTCGCCATCGATGCACTTCAGGTATTCTAAAACCAGCGGTGCTGGGCGGGACGCCCAGACTACGATTCTGCGTTTTGAGGAGAGGCGATGGAGATAGTGATACTTGGCACGGCGGCAGCGGAGGGGATACCCGCGCTCGGCTGCGACTGCAGGGTGTGCCACACGGCACGCGAGCGCGGCGGCAAAAACATCCGCTCGCGCTCAGGCGCGCTCATCGACAACACGCTCAAAATCGACTTCTGTCCCGACACGCTCTATCACATCCACCGTGAGCGGCTGAACCCGACCGACTGGCGATGGCTGGTCTTCACGCATTCGCACCATGACCACTGCGCGGGTGAGGAGTTGCAATACCTTTTGCCGGGCTTCGCGCCGCCCGAAACGGCTCGCAACCTGAAAATCTTCGGCAACGCGGCGGTCAAAGCGAAGGTGGAGGGCATCGTCAGCTACACGGGGATGCGCCTGGAGTGCAATCTCATTCGCGCCTTCGAAACCTGTTCGCTGGGCGACTACACGCTCACCCCCATCCGCGCCACGCACTTCACGGAAGTGCCCGACGAGGAGGTGCTGAATCTGGTTATCGAGCGCAACGGGCGGCGCCTGCTCTACGCCTGCGATACGGGCTGGTACCCACCTGAAACATGGGATTTCCTGACGGGCGTCGAGCTCGACCTGGCGATTCTGGAGTGCAGTTTCGGCTTCCTGCCCAGCGACTATAGCGGGCATCTCGATATTGAGAAGTGCGTCCAGATGGTGAGTGCGCTGCGCAAGCAGGGCACGCTCCGAGCCGATTCGCGCGTGGTGCTGACCCACTTCTCCCATAACGGTGGCGCGCTGCACGAGGAGCTGGAGGCGCGCGCAAAGCCGCACGGGATCGAAATCGGCTGGGACGGCATGCGTATCGAACTGTAGCGTGGCGGTACATGGGCGCGGCTCTACCGTCTAATGAAGATGGAGGCGATGATCGTCGATGATGAAGCCAATCTGTTCCGAGTGGGAAGAGCGATTGAGTTTGTATGTGGATGGTCTGCTGAACCCGTTTGACGAGAACGCGGTGGAGGCGCATCTATCGCGTTGTGAGGCGTGTCGTCAGGCGGTGGCGCTGTGGCGTGAGGTGGGTCAGACGATTCGTCGGCTGCCGCGCGTGCTGCCGCCGCCCGATTTGCGGGCGCGCATCTTTGCCAGCACCACCCGCAAGCCGAGCCTGCTCCAGCGTGTGCGGCTGGGCTGGTGGTCGCTCGCGCCTGCAGTCGCGGCCGGGCTGATGCTGGCATGGTGGACGCTGCCCCGTATGCCTGTGCAGCCGTTTTCCGCCGCGCATTTGTCGCGGGAAATGCCCTCTGGGGAGGCGGCATCGCCGCGCCCTGCAGAGGCAACGAGTGAGCCTTTAGTGGAGTCGCCCGCGCACATGGAGGTCGCGCGTCGCCCCGCTGATAAGGACACACCCATCGTGATTGTGGTGCAGCCGGCGTCGACGCCGCGCTGGCAGGAGCCGTCACCGCGCTGGGTCGCCGCCCCGCGTGCGCCCGCCCCGCAATCGAACCCGCCTGCTAACGGCGAACCCATCGCGCTCGCCACCCCGCAGGACGCCGCGCCCGTTAGTAGCAACGCACCCGCGCTCATCACTGCAATTGCTGACCTGCCCGTGGAGACGCCCGCGTCCAGCGAGCCTGGCACCGCAGGTTCCGCTGAACCCGCCACACCCGGCACGGAGAAGACCCCGCATGCCGTTCAGCCAGCTGCCAGCGCCACACACGGCGCGCTCAGCCAGTGGTCGGAACAGTTCAATCGCCAGCTGCAGCGTGAGAACCGTCTTCTGCGTCAGCAGGCTCTATCTCGCCGACAGCGCGACTCGCGCTTCTTTGTGCCCATCTTTTCGTGGAATATTAAGTAGTCGCCCTGGTGAGGTTCAAGGGCGAGACGCCCTTGCTACTCCCTTTCGTGTAAGCAGTCGCCTTGACAGGTTGCACCAGCACCCCATGGATGGGTGAGGAATGAAACAAACCTAAAGGAAGTGATGCCGATTGGCTAAACGGTGGTGGCTTGGCGCTGTTCTGATTGGAGCGGTGCCGCTGGTGTGGGCGCAAGGGGGGACGCACGGTGGTGCGCCCCTACCGCTCAACGGCGCTGGTGGTGCGGCTCGCGCCGTGTCCGCATCGAAGCCCTCCAACCCCGGTCAAGCCGCCGCCGATTTACTGCCTGGCAACGGCACGCGCGGTGGGTACCTGTTGCGCTATGCGCCCATCATCCCCGATTCCGAGAGCGTCTATGTGGACGGCAAGCGCCTCACGCGCGAGGTGGACTACTGGATCGATTACAGCAGCGGCAATCTGGTATTTGCCCAGCCTGTGCGGCGCCTCTCCTCCATTCAGGTGTATTATCGCTATGAACCGAACGGTCGGCGCGAAGGCTCGATTGGCGCCCTGCCCATCTTCACGCTCTCGCTGGGTGCGCAGGGCAGTTTGAGCGTGCTGTTCACGCCCGATCGCGCTGAAACGGCTCCCGATGGCGCGTCATACCGACTCAGCGCGTACGGCTTGCAGAACGCCCTGCGCTTCGGTCCCGCTGCCACGCTCAGCGGCTACTTCTTCATCGGCGCCCGCCAGCAGCTGCACAACCGCAATCTGCAAGCCGGCATGGACTCCACGCCTACTCCAGCCCCTACCGAACGCAGCCAGCTCATCTTTCAAACGCTCCAGATGCAGGCGGGCAGCCTGCGCCTGCAGGCGAGCTATCAGGATGTCGGCAAAACCTTCAGCGCCCGGCAGATGCTCGGTGCGCAGCCGGGACTCGACGCGAACCTGCTACAACTCTGGGAGAAACAGCGCGGGCTGAAACGGCTCGACTACACGCTCGGGCTATCACTCTTCAAGGGCAACACCGTCGAGTTCAGCCGCCTCAACATTCGGGATGATAACGGCAGCGTCGAACGGCAGGCGCTGAGGTTCCAGAGCCAGCGGCTGAACCTGAGCTGGCAGCGCATTGAGCCAGAGCCAAACTTCCAGCGGTACAAAGACCTTGTGGATTCGGAGGCGCCGAACTGGCAGCGCGAGCGCGGCATCCAGCGCGAGGCGCTGGAGGGCAGCCTGATGCTCGCGCCCAACCGAACGCTGAACCTGTCCCGACTGACCCTCACCGAAGGCACAGGGCGCATCGAACGCGCCCGCTACGCGCTCGACCTGCCCTGGCTCAAGCTGAATCGGCTGGAGCAGCGCATCAGCCCGGAGTTCAAGCGGTTCGGCGACCTCGGCGACAGCGAGAAGGGCGACTGGGCGCGCGAAGTGGGGCTGCGACGCGAGATGACCTCTGTCCAGCTGACCCCGAAAGGGCTGAACGCGACGGCGAGCGACATGCGCATCGAATCGCCCACCGGCGCGCTGGAGTGGCAGCGCGTCGCGGTCAAAACCGACACTCTCACCGTCGAGCATAGCCATCGCGCGGTCGACCCGCAGTTCGGTCGCCTGCAGAGCCTCGCCCCACATGAGCTTCAGCAGATGGCGCAGGAGACGCGCCAGTTCCACGACCCCGCGAACAGCCAGCCGCTCAAACCCGAAGAGGTTCAGCAGTCGCTGAAGGAGGCGGGGCTGGAGCGCACCTTCCAGAAAGCCGAGCTGCAACCCCACAAAGACCTGCAGCTGCAGGTGAAGCGCTTCGAGATCGCCGATCGGGGCGGCGAGGGCAATGTGAAGGGCGTGCAGTATCAGCTCAAGACACCCTCGTTGCAGGTGCGCCTTGCGGAGCGCACGATCGCCCCCCAGTTCGCTCGCCTGCGCGATCTGACGCCGATTGAGCAAATGCTGTTCCGCAATGAGCAGGGCATCCGCCGCTCCGACTGGGACGCCGCGCTCATCACCCCGCGGCTGGGGCTTGCCACCGCCCACACCCGGATCCGCGCCATCGGCGCAGGACTGCAACGCCAGAGCTATCGCCTCATCCATCCGCAACTGGAGCTGAGCTACAATCGCCGTCAGGTGGATGCCGACTTCGCCCGCGCCCACGACTTAGCTGACCACGAACGCGACCTGTTCGCCCAGCTGCGCGGCTTCGAGCAGTATGACTGGAACCTGCGCCTGAAGCCCGGACGCACCCTGCAGATTGAGACCCTGCTGTTCAACGCCGAGAACCCCACCGAGCGCATCGGCAACCGTCGCCAGCGGATGTATGTCGTGTGGCAGCCCGCGCGCAACCTCACGCTCGGACGCCAGCAGGAGAAGTACCGCTCCCAGCAACAGGTGAGCGACCTCTATCACGACGAGTATGAGCGCAACGACCTGCAGTACACGCTCCGATTCGGCACGCTGAACGCCTATCAGGAGCGGCGACAGATTGGCGGCACGCTCGCGAACCCACTCTATCAATACACCGACTACTATCGGTTCCAGAGCCGCGAGCTGAAGCGTTTGAACTTTGGGGTCGAGGAGCGCCGCACGCGCGCGGTGGGCGCCGTCAGCGAGCGGTTCCGTCTCTATCAGGCGGGCTACACGCTTAACCCGCGCCTGAAGCTCACCTTCGCGCATGCGCAAGCCGAGCGCGAGGGCGCACCCGACGAGAGCGGACAGCAGCTCGGACTGGAGTACCAGCTGCGCCCTGGCACTACGCTCACCTTCGCCGAATCGCGCACCGCAAAAGAGGGCGCCAACGGCACGCGAACCCTCTCTGTGGGGCTGACCCAGTCCGCATGGGGCGTGCTGACCGTCGGCGGCACCTACCAGGAATGGCGCATCGACCGCACACAGACCAAAGCCCAGAGCCAGGTCGTTATTCAGAGCGCACGCCCCTTCAACTGGCTGTTCTTCAAAGGGCTGCAGTTCGACTTCCGCTACGGCGCATTAGCCGACCGTGGGCTGTGGCAGCAGGAGAACAAAAACTTCACCATGCAGGCGACTGCGTTCGGGCACACGCTCAAGGGCGGCTATGTCGGTCTCTATGTGCCTGCGCAGGGACGCGCCATCGACCGCTACTATCAGGTCGAATCGCCCGCGAAGGGCGCCCTGCGCTACAACCTGCTCTACAAAGTGCGCACCTATCAGGATGGACGCCTGTTCCTCATCCGCCAGTATCATCTGGAATATAAGCTCCACCAGAAACTGAGCCTTGTTCACGACTTTCAGACCCATCCTGAACAGGGCAACCCGAATGTGGTGCTGGGGTCGATTCTTCAGCCGACGGGCTTCTCGGCGTGGGCGCTGGAGTGGACGCTCAAGCCGCGCGTCTCGCTCAGGGGCGACTACCGCATCGAGTGGAACGAACAGCAGGGTCGGCGCATCCGCCGCGGCGGGCTGACCCTCACGGGCAATCAGACCGACGGCGTGAGCTATGCCGTCGGCTACCGAATCGATTCGGAGCTGTTCAACAACCGCAAGACCACCGCCCACACCTTCTACCTCTCCACCGAGCATAAGATCGACGCCGACCGCTACCTGATGCTGGGGATTCAGTGGACGCATTACGAGCATCGCGCCGACCGCACCGTTCGGCGCGACCAGCCGCGCCTCGTGCTGGAACTCAAGCAGGTGTTTTGAGAGGTACTCTTTAGAGGGATGGCGAAGGTCGCACTCTTTCTGTCCCATCTGAAGGGTGGGGGCGCGGAGCGTGTGCTGGTCACGCTCGCCAACCAGTTCGCCGCCTGCGGGCACGCGGTGGACTTCATTCTGGCGCAGTGTCAGGGGGTCTACCTGAAGGAGCTGTCGCCGCAGGTGAATCTGGTCGATCTGGGCGCACGGCGCATGGCGCTCGCCCTGCTGCCCCTGACGCGCTACCTTCGCCAGCAGCGTCCCGCTGGCATCCTGTCGAGCCTGCCCTATCCGAACATGGTGAGCATTCTCGCGGCGCGACTGGCGCGATTTGAGGGCAGGGTGGTTGTGCGTGAGGCGAACACGCCCTCCTGTCGCACGCGCGAAGCCAGCCTGCTCAAAGACCGCCTGCTGGAGCCGCTGATTGTGCGGTACGGCTACCGCTACGCCGATTGGGTGGTGGCGGTCTCGCGGGGCGTGCTGCACGATTTACAGAATCGCGCTCGTCTGCCAGCCGGGCGACTGGCGCTGATTTACAACCCCGCCTACACGCGGCGCGTGCTGGAGCTGCGCGAGCAGCCCGTCGAGCATCCATGGTTCGCGCCCGATCAGCCCCCAGTGGTGTTGAGCGTCGGGCGACTGGACCCTCAGAAAGATTTCGAGACGCTGTTGAAGGCATTTGCGCAGGTGCGCTCGCAGCGAACGGTGCGCCTGATGGTGCTGGGCGAGGGTCCCCTGCGCCCCCAGCTGGAAGCGCTCGCCCGGCAGCTGGGCGTCGCCGATTCGGTGAGCCTGCCGGGCTTCGTGGAGAACCCGTTCGCCTATATGCGGCGGGCGGCGCTATTCGTGCTGTCATCCCGCTTCGAGGGCTTCCCGAATGTGCTGGTGCAGGCGCTGGCGTGCGGCTGCCCCGTGGTCAGCACCGATTGCCTTAGCGGACCCGCCGAGATTCTGGATGGCGGACGCTACGGGCATCTGGTGCCTGTGGGCGATGTGGACGCGCTGGCGCGGGCGATGCTGCGCGTGCTGGACGGCGACGCGCCCCGCGCCCCCGACGAATGGCTCATGCAGTTTGACGAGGAGCGCGTCGCCCAGCAGTACCTGAAACTGCTATTGAATCAGCCGTGAGCGGGTCTCGCGAGCCGCTTGAACAGGGCGCGGTTCCCGTGCCATGTTGTTGAACACCCTCCCCATGACCCACTTGCAGGGCGCGGCGACCGCGCCCCTACGCATGCCTGTACGGACGCGGTTCCCGTGTCCTGTTCACCGAATCCCCTGTTCTTTGCAACAGAGCAGCATTAGCTGTCGGGGGGAAATGCCCCACAATAAGGCGTCCACTTACTTTTCTGGGCTGCTTCTAAGGGGTATCATCTTTTCTATGTGCACGCACGCGATTTATCGGGAGTTGTGGGGCAATCTGGGGCGCGAGACGATACCTGCGCCCGCGCAACGCACGCCCACCCTCCGCTTGCCCCAGCGCGCCCGGAACATGCTGGATCTCACCTACATCCAGACGCCAGAGTTCCCCACATGGCCGGGCACGCCGAAGCTGGTGCGCGAACCGCTCTACACGCACGAGTCGTCGGGCTTCTACGCGAACCGCTGGCAGCTCTACGAGCATCACGCCACGCACATGGACGCCCCTGTCCACTTCGTCAAGGGTAAGCCGACGCTGGACCAGCTCGCGCCTGCCCAGCTGGTGGGCTATGCTGTGGTGGTGGACATCCGCGAGCGGGCACAAAAGAACCCCGACGCCCAGCTCACTGCCGACGACCTACGCCAGTGGGAGCGCCGCTATGAGCGCATCCCGAACAGCGCGATTGTGTTCATGCTGAGCGGCTGGGGCGCCCGCGCCCGCGACGAGCAGGCGTATCGCAACACCGACGCGCAGGGCGTGATGCACTTCCCTGGCTTTGCGCCCGACGCCGCCGAGATGCTCGTCAAAGAGCGCAATATCCTCGGCATCGGCGTGGACACGCTCAGCTTGGACTTCGGCGCGTCCACCACCTTCGCCGTGCATAAGATTGTGCTGGAGGCGGGCAAGTGGGGGCTGGAGAATGTGGCGAACCTTGAGAAACTCCCGCCGTCGGGCGCGGTGGTGTTCGTGGGCGCGCTGAGGCTCCAGAACGCTTCAGGCGGTCCCGTGCGACTGATTGCGCTATGGTAAACACGGTGCAGGCGCGCAGGTTGGCGCATGTCCCACGCCCGCGTGGATTGTAGCGCGCATGGTCGCCACGCTGGAGCAGTGGATTAACCCCAGCGTCCCCTGCGCGTGCTGGAGCCTGCGTGCGCCGACGCACCCTTCCTGCACGCCTTCCGACACCGCTGGCGCGTGCAGGTATCGCTCAAACGCTTCTATCGCCCCCTCGCGGTCGGTGAAGTATTCCAGCGCGGCGACCTGCGACAGGCTTTTGCGTTGCTCGAATGGGTCGCGTCGCATGCTAATCTCCCTATCATGCAGGATACTTTTCGAGTGTTTGCGAGGATGTCTTACTATTGGCTCTTTTCTGGCGCGTCGGGAGGGAAAACGGCGGCAAAAAGCGAACGGAATCGGCGCATCGGCGTCGAAGCATGGTATACTGACCAGCAGGTTGGAGGGCATCAAAATGAGGGCATCGTGGCTGATTGGGCTGGCACTGATGATGGGCGCGTTTCCGTTCTGGATGCCGCAGCAGACGGATAGTGACGCAACGAATCGACGGGCTGCAACGACGCCGAGCGAGGTGAGCAGGAAGCACCGCGTGCTGACCGAATCGCCCAGCACCGTCAATCTCAACACGCGCGTGCCGCCGCTCTCCTTCACCGATTTGAACGGTCGCACCTACCGCCTGAACGAGCTCACACGCAAGGCGCCCGTGGTGCTGGTCTTTCTGGGCGCGAAGTGCCCCGCCGTCCAGCGCTACGCTGTGCGCCTCAATCAACTTTATGCGAGCTATACCAAACGCGGCGTGCAGATAATCGGTATCTACACCAACTATGACGACACGGAGCAGGAGGTACGCCAGAGCGTGCAGGCGTGGCAGCTCAAATTCCCTGTGGTGTATGACCCCGATGGCAAGATCGCGCGCCAGCTCGGCGCCACGATGACCCCCCAGGCGTTCGTGATTGACCAGAAGGGCGTTCTGCGCTATCGGGGCGCGATCGATGACAACCGCTACGAGGACCGCGTGCGCACGCCCTACCTGCGCAACGCGCTGGAGGCAATCCTGAAGGGCAAGCCTGTCAAGCCCGCCGCGACCGAAACCTTCGGCTGCACCATCCATTTCAAAGATGAGGCGGAGGCGTCCGCGCCCATCACCTACGCCCGGCATATCGCGCCGATCATTCAGCAATATTGCCAGCCGTGCCATCGCCCTGGTCAGGTCGCGCCCTTCTCACTAATGACCTACCGCGATGTGTACACCTGGCGCAAAGAGATTGTCAAATATGTGCAGGCACGCCAGATGCCGCCCTGGAAGCCCGAGCCGGGCTACGGCGAGTTCAAGGGTGAGCGTCGACTGAGCGACGAGCAGATTGCACTGATCACACAGTGGGTGGAGTCGGGTGCGCCGTTAGGCGAGCCGAACGACCTGCCGCCGCCGCGCCAGTTCAGCGACGATTGGGCGTTCGGTCCGCCCGATCTGATTGTGGAGATGCCCGAAGAGTATGAGGTCGGTCCCACAGGCGACGACGAATACCGCCACTTCGTCATCCCCACGAACTTCGACCGTGACATGTTCGTGCAGGCGATTGACATCCAGCCGGGCAATCGCAAGACGGTTCACCATGTGATTGTTTACTGCGACACATCGGGCACGGCTCGCAAGCTGGATGAGGCGGACGCGGGTCCGGGCTACAGGGCGTTCGGCTGGCCGGGGTTCATCCCTGCTGGCATGCTGGGCGGCTGGGCGCCGGGCTTCTCGCCCCAGATGCTGCCGGAGGGCACAGGCTATCGCCTGCCGAAAGGCTCCGATATTGTGCTGCAGATTCACTACTATCGCACAGGCAAGCCGGAGCGCGACCGCACGCGCGTGGGACTCTACTTCGCCAAGACGCCCAACCCACAGCCGATTGGCATCGCCTGGCTGATCAATCCCTTCTTCAGCATTCCGCCGGGCGCCGAGCACCACGAGGTGCGCGCCTACTGGATTGCACCGCGCGATGTGGATGTGGTCGCCATCACGCCCCATATGCACCTGCTCGGGCGCGAGATGAAGGTGGACGCCTACACGCCCGACGGCAAGACCATCCCGCTCATCTGGATCAAAGATTGGGACTTCAGATGGCAGGACACCTATCACTACAAGACACCTGTGCGCCTGCCGCGGGGCACGCGCGTGGAGGTGCGTGCCTACTACGACAACTCCGAGAAGAACCCGAACAATCCGAACCGTCCGCCAAAGGTGGTCACCTGGGGCGAGAAGACGACCGACGAGATGTGCCTGGTGTTCCTGCATGTGCTGGGTGAGGAGGGCTTGCGTCGCCCTGGCGGACGGCGCAGCACGCTCTCACAGCAGTAATTTACTCCCTCTCCCCCGCAGGTGGGGGAGAGGGTTGCTGGTTTATCGTTCGAACGCGGCTTCAAAGGTCTGGCGGGACGGCTCGAAGTCGAGGCGGCGCACGAACTGGCACGCCTCCTGCGCCCCATGCTCGCGATCCATGCCGTTGTCTTCCCACTCCACCGAGAGCGGACCGCGATAGCCAATCTCGTTCAGCGCGCGGATAATCTCCTCAAAGTTGATGCGTCCGCGCCCGGGCGAGCGGAAGTCCCAGAAGCGGCGCGAATCGCCGAAGTTCAGATGCCCGCCGAACACACCTGACAGGCGCGGCACATCCGACCACCACACATCCTTCACATGCATATGGAAGATGCGGTCGCGGAACCGGCGAATGAACGCCACATAGTCGACGCCCTGATAGCCCAGGTGGCTGGGGTCGTAGTTGAAGCCGAAGCGCGGATGCCCCTCCACCGCTTCAATCGCCCGCTCCGCCGTCACGATATCGAACGCAATCTCGGTCGGATGCACCTCCAGCGCGAAATAGACATCTTCCTGTTCGAACACATCGAGGATGGGTTTCCAGCGGGTGGCGAAATCGCGGAAGCCACGCTCGATCAGGTCGGGCGGGTTCGGCGGGAAGGCGTACAGATATTGCCAGATGCTGCTGCCCGTGAAGCCGTTGACCACCACGCGCGTGAGCTGCTGTTTGACCTCTGGTGGGGCGGCGTTGAAGAATCGGCGGGCGGCGCGGGCAGTGTTCTTCATCTCTTCGGCGGCGCGCTGGCGCACACCCTCGGGATTGCCGTCGCCCCACACGCGCGGGGGCAGAATCGCCCGATGGCGCTCGTCTATCGGGTCGCACACCGCCTGACCCACCAGATGGTTGCTGATGGCGAAGCATTTCAGCCCGTAGCGGGTCAGAATCTCCCAGCGTGATTCGCAGTAGCGCTCATCGGTGAGGGCGCGCTCAACATCGAAGTGGTCGCCCCAGCAGGCGAGTTCGAGTCCATCGTAGCCGAACGCCTTCGCTTTCTGCGCCATCGTCTCCAGGGGCAGGTCTGCCCATTGCCCCGTGAACAGCGTTACTGGTCTTGCCATCGTCACCTACCTCCGCTGATAGGGTCTGGTTCTGCGGGCAGGATGCCCGAACTACGAGCAGTACGGGCGCGGCAACCGCGCCCCTACTCGCGCGTTCCCGGGCAGGATGCCCGTGCTACAGGTTTCGTCGCGGGCGGGTCGATTCCTGCCTATTGCGGCTCTTCGGGCAGGGGTTCGCCGATGGCGAGTTTCAGGCGCAGGTCGGCGATATAGGCGTCATAGATTGCCTGCACGAGGTTGGTCTCGGCGGTGACGAGCGCGAGCTGGGCGGTCAGCACTTCGACGATGGTGCCAGCGCCTTCCTGCAGGGCGTCGCGCGCGGCTTCGTAGTTGCGCTGGGCAGCGGCGAGCGCGGCTTTTGACGCCTCCAGCCGCTCGGCAGCCTCCTGACGCAGCAGCAGCGCGCTCTCCACCTCCGCGTACAGGTCGCGTTCCAGTTGCTGGAGTCGGGCGCGGGCGCTGTCGTACTCGGCTTGCGCCTCGCGCAGGTTCGCCCGAACCAGCCCGCCGTCAAAAATGGGCGTGCTGAGTCGAAAGAGCAGCTGCCCCTGCGTGCGGCGGTTCGGGTCATACTCATAGAAACCGCTCAGACTCACCTGCATCTGCCCGATGGTGTCGACGCGCGCCAGATCAACGCCGAGCTGGGCAATCTGCAGGTTCAGCCGGGCGCTGCGCAGTTCGGGTCGCTGTTGCAGCGCCTTTTGCCAGAGTTCGGCGAGCGTGGGAGGCTGACCCAGTTCAGGCGGGTTTTCGACGCGCTGGAGCGGTGGCAGCGGCTGGGTGGCGTCCCAGCCGATGAGCCGCTTGAGGTCGGCTTCGGCGAGGCGCAGCGCGTTTCGTGCTTGAATCTGCTGCACGCGCGCGTTGGCGAGGTCGGCTTCCGCCTGCAACACATCTTTAGCGGGCGCGGTGCCCACCTCCGCCTGCGTGCGGGCGACATCGAGCAGGGTCTGCGCCCGCTGCACCGACTCGTCCGCCACGCGCAGCAGCTCCTGACGGCGCAGCACCTCGTAATACGCGCTGGCGGTCTCGAACAGCAGCGAGCGGATGGTGGCGCGCGCCGTCATTCGGGTCGCCTCGCTGGAGCGCGACGCCTGACGAATGCGCCACTCACGCCGACCGGCGTCGAACAGCAGCCAGTCGACGGTAAACGCGCCCTGTCGCTGGGTGAACTCGGAGGTGGTACCGCCCTGTTCCAGGCGCGTGCGGGTGGAGCTGCTCGCCCACGCGAAGCTGGGATATAAGCTCGCACGGGTCGCAGTCAGTCGCGCCTCCGCCGCCCGCTGCTGCGCTAATGCCGACTGAATATCGCCGTTATACTGCAGCGCCCGACGCAACACATCCTGAAGGCTCAACGACGATGGCTGGGCGAAAGCCGCTATTGTTAGCGCACCAGAGAGTAGCCCGTTCGCGATTCTCAAAAGTCTGCTCATACGGATATGCCTTTCGACGCGGACGATGCTATTCCTGTTCGCCTTTGAGTCTGGGGCAGGATGCCCCAGCTACGAGCTACTGGGTCGCACGGCGAGCGTTTTCTCGTGGGTGTAGAGGGCGAAGCCGGGGGGCGCGTTGCGCGGCTTGCGCACATATTTGCGCAGGGTGTAGTCGACCTCCACGATGCTGGCGTGGCGATCGGCGCTGTGCTGGGCGGCGAGCTGGGCGGCATACTCCAGCGTGCGGCGCGGCACGCGCTCTGGACGCCCATCGGTGCGGATAATCACATGGGCGCCGGTGCCCGTGCGCACATGCAGCCACCAGTCGTTCGGGCGGGCGACGCGCGTGAGCAGGAAGTCATTGGCATCTGCCGTCTCGCCCACCAGGATGGTGTAGCCGTCGGGGCTGGTGTAGACGCCGATTTTGTGCCCTTCGAAGGGGTCTTTTTCGGCGCGGGTGGAGGGGCGCTCGGCAGGAATCTCGCGCAGCCAGCCGTTGCGCCGTGCCGTCTCCAGCAGGGACTGCAATGTGCCTGTGTCGGAACTCACTGATTGAAGTTGCTCCAGCGCGTGGCGAATCGACTCGCGCTCGGTTAACAGCGTCTGCAGCCGCGCCTGCAGCCCGCCCCGATTCTGGCGGGCGCGGCGCGCTTTCTCAAAGTAGCGCTGGGCGTTCTCGGCAAGGCTCTTTGCTGGATCGAGCGGTATCTCGATCAGGGGCATATCGGGATGGGTGTAGTCGGGCGCGAGCAGTCGTTCGCTCCCTGGCGGCAGGCTGTGCCCGAACGCCAGTATCAGCTCGCCCATCAGCTGGTAGCGGTCCGCCTGCTGGCTCTCCTGCAGGGCGTTTTGCAGGTCGGCGATCGCGCGTTCGCGTGCCTGCAGGGCGCGCTGCAGGGCAGGCTGCAGAGTAGCGTGCAGCGATTCGGCGGTCGCGCGCTCGATGCGCTCGTTGAACGCCTGCTCCCACGCGAGGTTGACGCTGGTGCGCGGGTGTTGCCATTCGCGCGGGAGCTGGGAGCAGGGGAGTGGGTACGCGCCCAGCGCCCGCCCGCTGGACGGCTCGCGCACCAGCACGGGCGACCAGCGTGCCTCGCGCACCGCATGCGCCCACTCCAGCAGCCCCTCCGGACCCGCCGCCTGCGCCCGCTGCTCCAGCTCGCCCGCCGTGAACCGACTCAGCCCCTCAATAAATGCGCCCCAGTCGCGCTCTGGCTCCGACTGCGGGCGCGTCCAGAGCGCGTGCCACTCCGAATCGCTCATCAGCAGCAGATTGAGCAAGCCCTCGACGCGCGTGGGCGGCAACCGATATGGTTCGCCTGACCGAATCGGGCGACTCTGGCTCTGGCGCGGCGACACCCACTTGAGCGCGCTCTGAATCAAGCCCGTGCCATGCACCAGAAAGATGTTCGAATGCTTGCCCATCAGCTCGATAATCAGCCGATAGACACCCTCGCGCGTTTCGAACTCCATCTGCACGATACGGTCGAACCCGACCTGATAGAGGGCGCGCAGGGTTGCGCCCTCCAGATGCTTGCGCAGGCTCTGGCAGAAGGGGGGCGGCGTCGGCGCGTTGGGCAAGCGGCGCGTGATCAGGTGCATGCGGGCAAACTGCGGGTCTGCCGAGATCAGCAGCCGATGCTCCTGCCGATGGGCATAAAGGTGCAGCACAATCGTTAGCGGCTCAGGCTGGCGTATCTCCTGCAACCGCCCGCCTATCAGCACGCGGCACTCGGTCAGCACCGCATAGAGGCTTAAACTGTCAAAGGGGATTGGCTTTGGCATCGTTGCGCTTATCCGAACCAGACGCGCCACCAGGTGCGGATGAGTTTGAGCAGGAAGCGTCCCGTGGGCGAGAGGGCGATCGCGACGACGATGGGCGCCAGCGCCGCCAGAAAGAGCCACACCAGCGCGCCCATCGACCGACGCGACTGGAACAGCAGGCTTACTCCCTTGGCGTCCACCAGTCGCGAGCCGACCTTCATGCGGGTGAGCATCGTGGACGCCATGCCCGCTCGCCCCCTCTCCAGAAACTCCTCCAGGCTGAAATGGCTGCCGACCGCCACGATGAGTTCCGCGCCCGATTCGTACGCCAGCAGCATGGCGACATCCTCGCTGGTGCCGGGCGCGCGCAGCAGGTGCGCCGATAGACCCAGCTGCTGACACCGTTCCCAGCCCGGCGAGGGGCGGTCGGCGTCCACATAGCCATGCGCGATCAGCTCCGCTCCGCAGCGCAGCGCCCGCTCCGACACGCTGTCCATATCCCCAATGATGATATGGGGTTTCAGCCCGCGTTGCAGTAAGGCGTCGGCGGCGCCGTCCACCGCGATCAGCACAGGGCGTGTTTCACGCAGGTACGCCCGCAGTGCGTCCAGGTCGCGCTCGTAGTTGCGCCCGCGCACCACCACCACCGCATGCCGGCCGCGAATGGGTGTGCGCAGCGCGGGCAGCGCCAGCGGCTCCAGCAACAGCTTCCACTCGTGCTGGAGATACTCCAGCGTGTTGGCAGCGAACGCCTGCAGTTCCACGCTCAATCGCTCCCGGGTGGCTTCGATCTCGCGCTGAAGCGCGTCCGTGTCCAGCCACACGCCCTGCGCCTCGACGCCATTCTCGGCGATCACGCGACTGCCCACGATTCGCACCCGCTGACCCTCCGACACCGCTTCAAAGAAGGCGTGCCCCACCCTGTCCAGAATCGGGATACCCGCCTGAAGAATCAGCAGGGCGCCATAGGTGGGGAACCGCCCCGTGAAGGAGGGTTCAGCGTTGATGACGGCGCGGGGCGCGCGTTCAATTAATGCGCGCGCCGCCAGCACATCGATATCGCGATGGGCAATAACGGCGATCTCGCCTTTGCGCAGGCGCTGCACCAGCCGCTTCGTGCGCTCATCCACCCGAACGCGCCCGCTGATCTCCCCCAGCGCCACCACCGCCCGATCTGCCGTGAACACCTTCATCTCGGGATTGGAATCAGTATACCCGTTTCAAGATTGAGCTGTTCTGTGCCCTTTATCGAGCAGGAGAGGCGCGACAGAGTGGGTATCTTTATATCACCTGGCAGGAGGTGCTTTCTGGTGGAGCGTGTTTCGATCTTTGTGGATGGCGCGAATATGTATTATGCCCAGAAGCGGTTGGGCTGGTTTCTGGACTATCGTCGGCTGCTGTGCTACTTTCGCACGAATCTGGGCATGCAGGTCGCGGACGCCTTCTACTACACGGCGTTCGACCCGACCATGCGGGGGCGCGACGCGACCTTTCACGACTATCTGCTCCATTCGGGCTATGTGGTGCGGGCGCGACCCATCAAGGGCTGCTGTGAGACGCGCGACGAGCCGCCCTGGGAGCGCGTGGAGCTGACCGTCGATATGACGCTCGACATGATGCTGACGCTGGATCACTACGATGTGTGCGCCATCTTCAGCGGCGATGGCAACTTCGAGCGGGTGGTGGAGGCATTGCGGGCGAAGGGCAAGCGGGTGCTGGTGTTCGCCCACCCGGAGATGACCGCTCGCGAGCTGCGCAACGCGACGGGCATCCACTTCCACGACCTGCGCGATCTGGAGCGCTATATCGCCCGCACCGACCGCGCCCCCGAATCGTGCGCGCACGAGCGGGAGACCCACACCGAAGGGACAGCGCAATGAGCGAGCCAAATACCGCTTCCGATTTCCGCGCGGGCTTCGTGGCGGTCATCGGCAAGCCGAATGTGGGCAAAAGCACCCTGGTCAACCACTTCGTGGGGCGGAAAGTGAGCATCGTCTCACCGCGCCCCCAGACCACCCGCCGCCGAATCCTGGGCATCGCCAATCTGCCCGACGCCCAGATCGTGTTCGTGGACACGCCCGGCATCCACAAGCCCAAATACAAACTGGGCGAGCAGATGGTGGAGGCGGCGCTCGGCTCCCTGCCCGACGCCGACCTGATCCTGTTCGTCTGTGATGTGTCGCGCCCACCCAGCGCCGAGGACGAACAGATTGCCCAGATACTGCAGAAGGAGGCGCGCGTGCCTATTATCCTGGTGCTGAATAAGATGGATCAGCTCCCGCCCGAAAAGGTCAAGCCCCACACCGAAGCCTACTGGCAGCTGGTGCCGCAGCATGCCGACTGGATGATGACCAACGCTGTCAAAGGGCACAACTGCGACAAACTGCTGGCGATGATTCTCAAACATCTACCGCCCAATCCGCCCTTCTTCCCGCCTGACCAGATCACCGACCAGCCGGAACGCCTGTTCGCAGCCGAGATCATTCGCGAGAAGGTGCTGCTCAACACCTATCAGGAGGTGCCGTACGGGATTGGCGTCGCCATCGAACGCTGGGTGGAACAGCCCAACGGCGTGCTGGTTATCAGCGCCACCATCTATGTGGAGCGCGAATCGCACAAAGGCATCGTGATTGGCGAGAAGGGTAGAATGCTCAAGAAGATTGGTCAGCAGGCGCGGGAGGAGCTGGAGCTGTGGCTGGGGCGGCGGATCTATCTGGAGCTGTGGGTCAAGGTGCGCGAGCGCTGGCGCGACCAGCCCGCCTTCTTCCAGCAGCTCGAGAGCTGACCGACTGAAGGCAAACCGATTCAGGGCGCATGAGCGTCTATCTATTGGGTTGGGTATACTGAAGGTGTTCGGAAGGGAAGTCGTCAGCTCAGGGGCAGGAATCTGAGCTGGAGCGGAATCTACGGAGGGAGAAATTGAGGTTGAGCGAGCGTTTGGAGCAGCTCTGGCACGAGCGCGGCGCCGTGTACGGGCGTGTCGCCGGGGTTGCGTTCATGGATGGGCTGCTGGTCGGTTCGGCTCTGCTACTAACGGTTGGGCTGGCAGGCAACTTTCGCCTTGAGTCGGCGGACCGACTCTTTTTATCAGGCGCGGCGCCGCTGCTATCCGTGCTGACCATTCTCCTGCTGTTTGGCAAGCGCCTGCACCGCGTGCATAGCCGCTACATCGGGCTGTCGGATGTGGTTAACCTCCTGCAGGTGGGCGCGGTTATCACTCTGGCGGAGCTGGCGCTGGCACTGCTTGGCAGTTCCCTGTTTCAGCGTGAGCTGCGCTGGGCGGAGCCAGTGTTGTTTGGGGGTCTCGCGACGGGCGCGCTGGTTGCGCCGCGGGTGTGGCGCCGCCTTTACGAGTGGCATCGCTCAGGCGCAGGCTCCGAGCTGACCCAGCGCACGACGCTTATTGTCGGCGGTGGCGATGCAGGCGAGATGCTGATGCGGGAAACCCGCCGCAACCCGAATAGTGGCTATCGCGTTATTGGCTTCGTGGACGACAATCACGCCAAGCGGCATACCAGCATTCACGGCTATCCCTGCCTGGGCACAACCGCCGACATCCCGCGCCTTGTGGAAGAGCATCGGGTGCAGGATATTATTATTGCGATCCCTTCCGCCCCGGGGGGGGTGATTCGGCGCATCTTTGAGCTGTGTCGGCGCACCAGCGCGCGCGTGCGCATCCTGCCCTCCATCCCCGCCGTGTTTGAGCATGGAGTGCAACTCGCCCAGATTCGGGAGGTGAACATCGAAGACCTGCTCCGCCGTGAGCCAGTGGTCTTCAAGATGAAAGCCGTCTCTGACTATGTGGAGGGCGAGCGGGTGCTGATCACGGGCGCGGGCGGCTCCATCGGCAGCGAGCTGGCGCGTCAGGTGGTGCAGGTCGGTCCCGCCAGCCTCATCCTGCTGGGCAAGGGCGAAAACAGCATCTATCAGGTGGAGCAGGAGATGATCGCCGACTTCGGCTACGAACCCCGCTGCGTGATTGCCGATGTGCGCGACGCCACCCGCATCGCCAGCATCATGCGGCAGGAACAGCCCACGCTCGTGTTCCACACCGCCGCGCACAAACATGTACCCCTGATGGAAAGCAATCCCATCGAAGCCATCAAAAACAATGTGCTGGGCGCGTGGGTGATGGCGGAGGAATCGGTGCGGCACGGCGTGCGCAAGTTCGTCTACATCTCCACCGATAAGGCGGTCAAGCCCGTCAGCATCATGGGCGCGACCAAGCGCGTCGGCGAGATGATTATCAGCGCGCTCGCGCACCAGAGCCAGACCGAGTTCGCGATTGTGCGGTTCGGCAATGTGCTGGGCAGTCGCGGGAGCGTCATCCCGACTCTGCAGATGCAGATCGAAAAGGGTGGTCCCGTGCGCATCACCCATCCCGAGATGCGCCGCTACTTCATGAGCATCTCGGAAGCGGTGCATCTGGTGCTGCTCGCGGGCGCACTGCCCAGCAAAGGCGACATCTTCATTCTGGATATGGGCGAGCCTATCCGCATTCTGGATATGGCGTACGACCTCATCCGCCTCTACGGGCTGGTGCCCGAAAAGGACATCAAGATTGTGTTCACGGGCATGCGCCCTGGCGAGAAGCTGCACGAGGAACTGCACTATTCGGAAGAGGACCTGGAGCCGACGGTGCATGAGAAGATTCGGCGCGTGCGCAACGGGGATGCACCCGACTGGGACTGGCTGCGGGGTCAGCTGGAGATGCTGATGGAGCTGTGCGATAAGGAGCGTGCCGATGAAGCGCGCGCCTTCCTGATGGAGCTGGCGACGGGTCGGCGCGTGCCGCCCATGTCGGGGCGTGGGGTGGTGCAGGCGTGAAGCGCGGCGTTGCAACGCTTGCCCTGATGCCACTGCTGTCGGCTCTCGCCCAGCAGCTGCCCGTTCGGGATGACCCGCTCTATGACCTGCTAACGCACAGAACCCGCGCGCCCTCCACGCTCGCCCGCGTCCCCCGAAGCATGGACGAATTTCTGCGAATCATCAAACCCCTCTCCCCCAGCGGGGAAGAGGGTACGGATGAGGGGGCAGATGTCGCTTTTGCCATCCTCCAGTGGCGTCTGCGGCAGGCGGAGCGCTTATCGCCGCAACGGGGCGCACTGCTTCTCACGCTGGACGGCTTTGGCTATCCGACCGATAGTGATTGGGCAACTGCCGCAAGGGGCATCTATCGCCTGGTGGGGCTGTTCGCACTGGGCGAGCAGGCGCTGCTGGAGGTGGTGGCAAGCGACTCGGCACGGCGCGAGGGCACAAACCCCGCCGCCTTCGATACCGTACCGCTTGCCCGCCTCACCTTCCGCACGGGCGACGGGGAATGGCAACTGGGTCGCGCGAACCTGCGCTGGGCAGGCGGCTACAGCGGCGCCCTGCTCATCAACGACGCCATGCCCCCCGTGCCTTACGCCCGCGTCGCCTTCCCCATGCGACTGCCCCTCCTCGGCGAATGGCAGTTCGAACAGTTCTTCGCGCAGTTCGAGCAGGACGGTCAGACGGTCTGGTGGGGCGGACGGCGATTCAGTCGCTCGCTCGGCTCGCGCTGGAGCCTCTCACTGGCGGAGGCGTTCAAAGCCCTGCGCCTGCCCGACGGCGCGGTCAGCCAGATCGTGCCCTACTACCTCTATCAGAAGTGGATGAGCCGCGCCGAGATTGGCTCTGGATGGTTCAACTATCTGGCGGAGATAGGCATCACCTATCGGCTGAACGAGACCGATCGCCTCTACCTGTTCTGGCTGATCGATGACATTCGTGCGCCCGACTTTCTGGGCGGTCGCGGCGCGAACACACCGCGCAAGGTCGCCACGCTGGTCGGAATTCGCATCAAGCCGACGCCCGACACGCGCCTCATTCTCGAAGGCGTGCTGACCGACGGCACCGATAACGGCGGCACCTACGGCGCGGCGGGGCACGACCCCCGCTATGCCTACACCTACCAGAGCCTGCCGATGGGGCATCCCTTCGGCTCCAATCGGCGCGGACTTTACGCCCGCTTTGAATGGGAGCGCGACCGCTGGCTCATCGCGGCGGAAGGCATTAACATCGGACGGTTCCACGACTGGCTGCCGGGCGAGCGCGGCTACCAGTTCGACCTGCAGCTGGGCTATCAGATTGCCCCGAACGGGCTGATCAGCCTGCGCTACCGCACGCGCCACCTGCGCGATAGCAGCCTGCCCGACGCCCGCTGCGGCTGGTGGCTCCAGTGGACACAGCAGTTGTAGGAACCGTCCACGCGCAAAGCGGGGTATAATAGGGCAGGACTTGAGGAGGTCAATCACCCTATGGCACAGCGGTATGATAAGGACGACTTCTCCGAGGAGATGCCCGAAACGCAGATTCGCGCGCTGGCAATCCTCGAAGAGATTATGCGAATCGCGCCCCGTACCGACCTGCGCCTGATGCGCCTGCTCCAGCTATTGCGCCACCAGCTCGAAGTGGACGAAAAGCAGATGCAGGAGGCGATTCAGGCGATTCAGGAGTACGAAGAGGCGTATCAGAAACTCACCTCGCCCGCGAACCGCATCGGCGTCTTTCTCGGCTCGCCCGACAAAGACATCGCGATGGTCGCGATTGGCGACAGCGAATATTACGCCAACATCGATCCCAAACTGGAGAACAAGGACTTCAAGGTGGGCACGCGCGTGAAGGTGAACGAGGCGTTCGCCGTGATTGGCGACCTCGGCTATCACCCCGCAGGTCCCGTGGTCAAAGTGCAGGAGGTGCTGGATGACAACCGTCTGCGCGTGGCGACCGACCCACAGGGCATGACCTCCCGCATCGTGTTCCGCTCCACCGACCTGATGGAGATGCCCATCAAGCCCGGCGACGAGGTGCGCCTGGAGCCAAACTTCAAGGTCGCCATCGAGCATATCCCCCACCAGGAAGTGCGCGACCACTACTTCGAAGAGGTGCCGCCCATCGAATGGAGCCAGATCGGGGGTCAGGACGAAGCCATCCGCCTCATCCGGGAGACCATCGAACTGCCCCTGCTCCACCCCGAAGTCTTCAAACGCTTCGATAAGCAACCGCTCAAGGGCATTCTGCTCTATGGTCCGCCGGGCTGCGGCAAGACGCTCATCGGCAAGGCGACCGCCTACAACCTCACCCGCCAGTATTCCGAACGGCTGGGCAGACCTGTCAAAGAGTACTTTATGTATATCAGCGGTCCGAAGATTCTCAACATGTGGCTGGGCGAGACGGAGCGCATGGTGCGCGAAATCTTCGCGATTGCCCGCGAGAAGGCGCGCGAGGGCTTTCTGGTGTTCATCTTCATCGACGAAGCCGAATCGATCCTGCGCGTGCGCAGCTCGGGCAGATGGCTCAACATCTCCAATACCGTTGTGCCGCAGTTCTGCGCCGAGATGGACGGGCTGGTGAGCCTCGAAAATGTGGTGGTAATGCTCACCTCGAACCGACCCGACTACATCGACCCCGCGATTTTGCGTCCGGGACGCATCGACCGCAAGGTGAAGGTGAAGCGTCCCGATCGGGCGGCAACCGCCGAGATTTTCGGCATCTACCTGCACGAGAACATCCCGCTCGATCCCGAGTTTGTGGCGCAGTATGACAGCCCGCAGGAGGCGCGCGAGTGCCTGATTGAGCAGACAGTGCAGTATCTGTGGCGTCGGGCGCCCGACACCGAGTTCCTGCAGGTCTACCTGCGCAACGGCGGTGTGGAGACGCTCTACTGGCGCGATCTGGTCAGCGGCGCGCTCATCAAATCGGTGGTGGATCGCGCGAAGGAGTTCGCCATCCGCCGCGCCATCGATGACCCCAGCAGCGAGCATGGCATCCGCCCCGACGACCTGCGACACGCCATCGAAATGGAGTATCGCGAGAACGAAATCTTCCCGAAATCAGACGCGATCGAGGACTGGCTCAAACTCATCGACTACGAGCCAGAGAATGTCGCCAGCGTGAAGCCCATCCGCCCCGACTCACGCCAGGATGAGACCCGCCGCACCATTATCTGAAGGAGGCATGGCATGAGCCAGGCGACGGCTGCTGCATCGAAGGCGAAAACGCGCGTACCCAGCCGACGGCTGCGCTTGCCCAACCGTCGGCTGATTACCTGCGAGGAGTTTGAGCGCCTGCTGGAGACCGAGGTGTTCGCGCCTGATGAACGCCTGGAGCTGCTGGCAGGCACCATCGTGCAACGGGAGATACCGATGCGCTCACCTCATGCGACCGCCCTGCGATTGGTGGAGATTGCGCTACAGCGCGCCTTTGGCGAAGGTTACGATGTTCGCCCGCAACTGCCGCTCACGCTCACTCCCTACGATGAGCCGTTCCCTGACATCGCCGTTGTCTCGGGCAGTCCGCGCGATTATGCGGAGCGGCATCCCGACACAGCCCTGCTGGTGGTGGAGGTCGCCGAAGCCTCCCTCAAGACCGATCGGGAGATCAAGGGCAGCCTGTACGCCAGCGTGGGCATCCCCGAATACTGGATTCTCAATCTCAAGGAGCGCGTGCTGGAGGTGTATCGCGAACCTGCCCCCAATGCCCGCGCACCCTATGGCGCTGCCTATCAAACCGCACTGCGGCTGGAGGCGGACCAGAGCATTGTTCCCCTGACACGCCCCGATGTGAGCATTCCTGTTGCTGAACTGTTGCCGTGAGGCTATCGCTTGAACAGTGCAGGGAACGCTTCCCGATTGCTGTATCATAAAAGCGGAGGTGGCGCACAATGGTGTTTCGTAGCCCTCACCCAACGGTGGTGATACCCGAAGAGGGGCTGGTGCAGTTCGTATATAAGCGCGTGGCGGAGTTCGGTGAGCGACCCGCACTGATTGATGGCTTCACAGGTTGCACACTTACCTATGCTCAGCTGTGGACGGGTGTTCAGCGCGTGGCAGGCAATCTGGCGCGGCGCGGGTTGAAAAAGGGGGAGGTGGTTGGCATCTACAGCCCGAATCTGCCCGAATACGCGCTGGCATTTCACGGCGTCGCGCTGGCGGGCGGCGTCATCACCACCGCGAACCCGCTCTACACCGCGGATGAGCTGGCGTTCCAGCTGCGCGATTCGGGCGCGAAGTTCCTCGTCACGGTTGACCCATTGCTGGAGAAGGCGTTGCCTGCGGCGCAGAAGGCGGGCGTGCAGGAGGTGTTCACCCTCGGCGACAGCCGCGATGCGACACCCTTCACCGAGCTGCTCGCCGACGCTGAGCCGCCACAGGTGGCAATCAACCCGCGCGATGACCTCATCGTGCTGCCCTACTCCAGTGGCACCACGGGACTGCCCAAAGGCGTGATGCTCACCCACTACAACCTCGTCACCAACATGGTGCAGGTGCTTGGCTCCGGGGTTCGCCTTCAGTCTGACGAGCGCGTGATCGGCGTGCTGCCCTTCTATCACATCTACGGCATGCTGGTGATTCTGAACCTGTGTTTGTATTGCGGCGTGACCATCGTGACGATGCCGCGCTTTGACCTGGAGCAGTTTCTGCGCATTTTGCAGGATTACCGCATCAATCGTGCGAACCTTGTGCCGCCGATTATCCTCGCGCTGGCGAAGCACCCGATGGTGGAGCAGTATGACCTGTCCAGTTTGAAGATTATCATGTCGGGCGCGGCGCCGCTGGGTGAGGATGTTGCCCGCGCCTGCGCTGAGCGACTGGGCTGTATCGTGCTGCAGGGCTACGGCTTGACCGAGACCAGTCCCGTGACACATGTGAACCCTGAAGACCCGTCGCGCATCAAGCTGGCATCGGTCGGTCCGCCGATTGCGAACACCGAATGCATGATTGTGGACATCGGCACGGGCAACCCGCTGGGCATCCATCAGGAGGGTGAGGTGTGGATTCGCGGTCCGCAGGTGATGCGCGGCTATCTGAACAATCCCGAAGCGACGGCTGCCACCATCACGCCCGACGGCTGGCTGCGCACGGGCGATATCGGCTATGTGGACGAGGACGGCTACTTCTATATTATTGACCGCGTGAAGGAGCTGATCAAATACAAGGGCTTGCAGGTCGCGCCTGCCGAGCTGGAGGCGGTTCTCTTGAGCCATCCAGCCGTTGCTGACGCCGCCGTGATCCCCAGCCCCGATGAGGAGGCGGGCGAGGTGCCCAAAGCGTTCGTGGTGCTGAAAGCGCCTGCTACCGCCGAAGAGCTGATGGACTATGTGGCGCAGCGCGTCGCGCCCTTCAAGAAGGTTCGACGCATCGAGTTCGTGGAGCAGATACCCAAATCGCCATCGGGCAAAATCCTGCGCCGCGTGCTGGTTCAGCAGGAGCGTGAACGCCAGTCGATGTAGGGTGCAACAGGTACACTGGGGGCTGGTGATGAAAGCCTCACTGGGTCGGCGGCTGCCGTTAGCCGTGCTGGCTCTGGGCGCGGTGAGCCTGCTCAACGACATCAGCAGCGAGATGGTCTACCCGCTGCTACCCCTCTTTCTGGCGCAGCTGGGCGCATCCGTCGCCTTCATCGGGCTGATTGAGGGGCTGGCGGAGACGACCGCCAGCCTGCTGAAGCTGTTTTCAGGCTGGTTCGCCGACCGCGCTGGCAAGCATCGGGCGCTGACCGTGCTGGGCTACGGGCTGGTGGTGTTCACGCGCCCGCTGCTGGCGCTGGCGAGCGCGCCGTGGCAGGTGCTGTGCCTGCGCTTTGCGGATCGGGTTGGGAAAGGCATTCGCACCGCGCCGCGCGACGCACTGATCGCGCACGCCACCGAGCCGTCCTATCGTGGGCTGGCATTCGGCTTCCATCGCGGCATGGACAATCTGGGCGCGGCGATTGGTCCGCTGCTGGCGTCGGGCATCCTGTTGCTGGCACCACGCGATTACCGACTGGTTTTCTGGTGGTCGGCGGTACCGGCGGCGCTGGCGCTGGGAGTGCTTTTTGCGGGGTTGCGTCGCGTGTCGGAACCTGTGCCAGCAACCCGTACGCCGCCGCGCTTCGGCTTGCCCACAGGTCGGTTCCGCTGGTTCCTGTTGTGCGTGCTGCTCTTCACGCTGGGCAACTCCAGCGACGCCTTCCTGCTGTTGCGGGCGGAGCAGGCGGGCGTGCCTGCCGCGATGGTGCCCCTGCTGTGGGCGGGGTTCAACCTACTCAAAAGCGGGCTGTCCACGCCAGGCGGCGCGCTGGCAGACCGCTGGGGACACCCGAAAATGCTGATATTGGGCTGGCTCCTCTACGCGCTGGTCTATGCGGGCTTCGGCTTCGCCAGCGCCGCATGGCAGATTGGGGCGCTGTTCGGGCTGTACACGCTCTACTTCGGGCTGACCGAAGGCGCGGAGCGGGCGCTGGTCGCCGAGCTAGCGCCGCCCGATCAGCGCGGTCAGGCGTTCGGCGCGTTCCACTTCGTGATTGGCATCGGCATGCTGCCTGCCAGCGTGCTGTTCGGGCTGGTGTGGCAGATGCTGGGCGCACCCGCCGCCTTCCTGATGGGCGCCTCACTGGCGCTGCTGGCAGCCGCCCTGCTCGCGATCCGTGCTCGATAAACCGTTCACACCAGCGGCGTTTTGCCCGGCATCGCCACCGGGTCGACTGCCATCGGACCGAACTCGTGCAGCTTCTCCACGCGCTCCAGCAGGTTCAGCTTCGAGTTCCACGCCTGCTCCCAGCTCACTTCCTTGCCCGTGTAGGCGGACATGCGCCCCATAATCGCACTGAGCGTGCTTTCTGCCACCTGCTGCGCCTCGTTTATCGGCTCGCCCCGACGAATGCTCTGGATGAGATGCACATGCTCTTGCATATACGGGTTAGTGCGCACGCCTTCATAGCGCCATTCGCTGACGCTCTGAATCCAGCCTGATGGGTCTGCCACACCGCCCGTGCCGACCACGCGCTCACCCACAAAGTTCGCGCAGTTATCGATCTGGCGGCACATGCTCAGCACCCGTACCCCGCCCGGATATTCGAACTCGACGGCGAAATGGTCGTAGATGTGCCCATAGAGGGGGTCGGTGCGCACCTGTCGCCCGCCCATCGCCAGCGCCTTAACAGGGTGCGCGCTTAGTACCCAGTTGATCACATCGATGTTGTGGATATGCTGTTCCACGATGTGGTCGCCCGAGAGCCAGGTGAAGTAGAGCCAGTTGCGGATTTGCCATTCGGTGTCGCTCCAGCCCTCCTGTTTGGGCACCGCCCACAGCCCGCCCTGATTCCAGTAGCAGTAGCCGGCGACGATGCGCCCGATCGCGCCGTCCTGAATGCGCTTGATGGTCTCGCGGTAGGCGAAGTCGTGGCGGCGCTGGGTGCCTGCCACCACCGAGAGCCTTTTCTGCTTTGCCAGCTCGCCTGCCTCGATGATTGCCCGCACACCCGCGGGGCACACGGCGACAGGCTTCTCCATAAACACATGCTTGCCCGCCTCTATCGCCGCACGGAAATGGATGGGGCGGAAGGCAGGCGGAGTCGCCAGAATCACGATATCGACGCCGCTCTCAATCACGCCCCTATAGTTATCGAAGCCTGTGAAGCAGCGGTCGTCGCTCACATTGAACGCCTCCTTGTCCAGCGACTGCCGCAGGTTCTGGCGGCAGGCGTCGAGTCGGTCGCGGAACAGGTCGCCCAGCGCGTAGATTTCGACGCCCTTATCGGCGAACACGGCGTCGCGGGCGGCGCCCGTGCCGCGCCCACCACAACCGATCAGCCCCACCCGTAGCCTGTCCGAACCCTGCGCATGCACATAGGCGTGCGCGGGCAACCCCGTCGCAATCGCGCCAATCGTCACGCCAGCCGACGCCTTCAGAAATTCCCGCCGTGTCAGCTCATGCTCGCTCGCCATAGCCATCACCGCCCGCTCGATTCGACGCCCGGGATGAATCCTCCTGCATCCAGTCGCCAGCAGGGGGATGTTGCATTTTTCCGCAAATTTCGTGCATTCGCGCCAGCCCGGTGTATAGTGAGGGTATGGAGGTAAACACCATGCGATACACGATGCTTTTGGGAATTCTCGGATGGCTGGCTCTGACACTCGCCAGCCCTGTTATTGCGCAACCGTTCACCTATCAGGGCGTCCTCAAACAGAACGGACAGCCCGTGAACGGCACGCTCAGTATGAGTTTCAAACTCTTCACCGCGCTCACAGGGGGAGCGCAGGTGGGCAGCACGATTACCCAGACGGTGAATGTGCAGAACGGGCTGTTTACCGTGCCGCTGGACTTCGGCACTGTGTGGGACGGCTCGGATCGCTATCTGGAGATTAGCGTCGGCTCCACAGTGCTTTCGCCCCGTGTGAAAATCAACCCTGCTCCGTATGCCAGCACCGCCTTCTTCGCCCAGCGCCCGTGGCAAACCATCGGCACCACCATCTTCTACAACGGTGGTCGCGTCGGCATCGGCACGAACACGCCTGCCGCACTGCTCTCCCTCGATAACTCTGTCGGCAACAAAATCTCTCTCTGGGGTCAGGCGCCTGCCGCCCACTACGGACTGGGTGTTCAGCCAGGTCTTTTACAGATTTACACTGACCAATTCAGCAGCGATATTGCCTTCGGATACGGCAGCAGCACGAACTTCACCGAGTGGGTGCGCATCAAGGGCAACGGGAATGTGGGCATCGGCACAAGCAACCCCAGCGCGAAACTGCACATCGTTAACGGTCACCTGCGCGTGGATAATGGGGAAATCCAGAGCTGGGGTTGGCTGACCCTGCATCCCGATGTGGACAACACGGGCGATGATGTGGTGCGCTTCGTGAATAGCGCAGGCAACGAAACGATGCGAGTCGATGACGATGGCAATGTTGGTATCAACACGATGAACCCCTGGTATCGTCTCCATGTGGAGGGCGACGGCTACTTCACGGGACGCCTGATGGTCGGCGATGATGGAAACGCAGGTCAACTCTATGTGTCGTCCAGTGGACCATACACCATCTACGCGGTCAATCAGGGCACAGGAAGCAGCGGCGGCATCGCCATCGCAGGAACGGCGACCGCCACAAGCGGCAACTTCTGGGGCGTTTTCGGTGAAAGTCAGAGTACCACAGGCATCGGCGTGCGGGGGCAAGCCATCGCCGAATCGGGAACCAACACGGGGGTCTGGGGCGTATCCCGCAGCTCCAGCGGGCGCGGCGTGTATGGCGAAGCGGTTAGCCCCAATGGAACTACCTACGGCGTATTTGGCGTCAGCCTCAGTCCCAGCGGGCGGGGCGTGTTCGGCTGGGGATACGCCACCACAGGCACCAACTTCGGCGTGTACGGTGAGAGCCGCAGCCCCGACGGTAGAGCCGTGTACGGACTCGCCAGCGCGACCAGCGGCTGGAACTTCGGCGTGGCGGGCGAAAGCCGCAGCCCCGACGGACTGGGCGGCTGGTTCGGTTCCGCAGGCAAAAAAGGCGCCCGCATCGTCGGACAGGGATCGGTATTCTACGAGGACTGGCCCTCTAACTGGCAGGGCGGACTGGAGACCTGGGACATCGTGTGCGCCGCCATCCGCTACAACTGGATCGAATCGCGCTCCGACGCACGGCTCAAGCGCGATATCCAGCCCGTGAACCCTACGCAGGAATTCCAGCGTCTGTTGAGCCTGCGCCCTGTGTCGTACTACTGGCGCGACGAACGGCTCCCGCAAACCCAGCAGTATGGGTTCATCGCGCAGGAGCTGCGCGAAGTGTTCCCCGAGCTGGTGTCGGAAGGGGAAGACCCCCAGAAGACGCTCGCTGTGAACTACCAGGCGCTCATCCCGCTGCTGGTGAACGCCCTGCAGGTGCAGCAGGAGCAGATTCGCCAGCAGGAGGCGCGCATTCAGCGACTGGAAGCGGAACTCCAGCGCCTGCGGGCGTCCGCGCCCAACAAATAACAACGAACGAGGTGAGAACGATGCAAATCGAACGGCTTCTGAGAGGAATTGGACGCACTCTGTCGCTTCTGCTGGGCATGAGCGCGCTGCTTGCAAGCGGCGCCGCCCAGCGCCTGACCTGGCTGGGACCTGTCGAGGTGCGCGGCGTCGCCAATAATGGGCTGGTCATCGGCAAAGCCACCAACGATTCGGGCGGCGTGCGCACCCTCCGCGCCACGCGCCTGCAGGGGTCAGAACTCAACGGCACGCTCGGTGGCAACCACAGCGAGGCGTGGAGCATCACGGGCAACGGGCTGACGCTCGTCGGCTTCAGCACCATGCCCAACGGTGCCGTCCGCGCCTATCGGCAACTGCCTACAGGCGGACTCCAGAACCTCGGCACGCTGGCGGGCAACACCGGTGAGACCTACTACTGGAGCGAGGCGCGCGATGTGAGCGCCGACGGCAACACGGTGGTCGGGCGGAGCATCGATGCGGGCGGACGGCTCCGTGCCTTCCGCTGGACCCCCTCTGAGGGGATGCAAGACCTGGGCGCACTGGGCGGGCTGGTCAGCAGCGCATACGGCGTCTCCGCCAACGGCGCGGTGGTCGTCGGCTGGTCGTCCGACCCGCAGGGACGCACGCGCCCGTTCCGCTGGAGCGCCTCCGACGGGATGCAGGATCTGGGCACTTTCGGCGGCAGCACAGGCGACGCATGGGCGACCTCCGCCGACGGCAGCGTGGTGGTCGGCGCCGCCCATAACGCGCAGGGACAGTGGCGCGCCTTCCGCTGGACACAACAGACGGGACTGCAACCGCTGGGCACGCTCGGCGGAACCGAAAGCGGCGCCCGCGACATCAGCGCCAACGGCGCCATCATCGTTGGGCTTGCCCGCAACGCGCAGGGACAGTGGCGCGCCTTCCGCTGGACTGCTGCAGGTGGCATGGAAGACCTGACCCAGCGTTACGCCCACCTGATGCACAACGGCTCCTACCTCGAAGTCGCCCAGAGCATCTCCCCGAACGGACGCTACATCGTCGGACAGGGCTACAACGCCGCAACCCAGCGCGCCGAAGCCTTCCTGCTGGAGACCGAGCCGCCCCGCCCCGGACGCATCCGCTTCATTCAGGAGAACGCAGGTATCGCGCCGCTCGCGGCGGCGATTTCGTGGGATGGGCGCGTGGTGGTCGGCGTGACGAACACCACCCCAGCAGGGAGATATCGTTATTTCGCCGACTACGGGAGCTCTTTGCCATCCCTGACCGAGGCGGATGCGTTTCGGTGGACGCCGACGGGCGGGCTGCAAATCCTCGCGCGGCTTGCTGCAGCGCTCGATGTCTCGCCTGATGGAACCAACATCGTGGGCGGCTACCGCTGCAACTCAACGGGAGACCACCTCTGCGCGTTCCGCTGGACCGAGCAGGGAGGTCTGGAACCCTATCCCCACATCCAGCCCTTCGGCGACAGAGATCCCAGATGCCTAAGCGGTGTTTCACGCCTCGATTTAGATGTGGCGATGGTCACCGGCGATAGCGTGCCTCCGTACCACCGTGCGCCCGCCATTGGGGTGACGCTGGGCACTTTCAATTCCTGCAATTCCTATGTGTCTTATCTCAGCCTGAGCCTGTACTGGTACGACACGCAGGCGCGCCCGGGCAACCCGTATTTTGCGTTTCCCTCTTTTCCTGAACGCTTCGTCATCCCGACCGACACGGATATCGCAACCGCAGGGGACTTTTGCGGCTACGAGGTTACATCCGGTGCAGTCTACCCTGTGGTGGGTCTGTTGCGTCTGCCCACTTGTTTTGGTCCAGGCGTTGCATGGTCGCGCGCCTACACCGCCCCCATCACCGTTGGCAGCTCGGGTCCCTTCGCCGTGCGATGGGTTCCCGAAGCGTTCGGCGTCGTTCGGTGCGACGCGCTGGGCACGCTCCCCAATCGGGGGAACTCTTCATACGCGGCGTTCGGCGTTTCGGACAACAGCGCGGTGATTGTGGGCGCGCTTCATTCCAGCTACACCTATTTCGCCTATGCGTTCCGCTGGACCGACGAGAACGGGATGGAGGACCTCAACGACTCCTACGGGCATCTGCTGGAGGGGACGAACTACCAGTTCGCCGAGGCGAAGGCGACCTCCTATGATGGGCGCTACATCGTCGGCTTCGTGCAGACAGTCCAGTACGGATACCCCACCGTCCCCACCGCGCTCTACTGGCTGGACACCTGGCGCGAAGGCGACACAAACGGCGACGGCTGCGTGGATGATGCCGATCTGCTTGCTGTGCTGTTCAACTTCGGCGGACGCGGAACTGCCCCCACCTACCACGAAGACATCAACCTGGACGGGATTGTCGACGACGCCGATCTGCTAACCGTGCTGTTTAACTTCGGCAGCGGGTGCTAATATGGAATGCGGAAGCCCTGCTTCCGCACTCAAAGAGGTATGGTGCTAATATGAGTGCGGAAGCCCTGCTTCCGCACTCAAAGAGGTATGCTCTGGAAGGGTGAAAAATGAGTCGGGAGTGGCAGCGCACGCTGTGGGGCTACCTGTTCGTGTTGCCGTGGCTGACGGGCTTTCTGCTGTTCACGCTCTATCCTATCCTGGCGACGCTCTATCTGAGCTTCTGCGACTATCGGGTGCTGAGCGCGCCGCGCTGGGTGGGGCTGGAGAACTATCGCAGCTTGCTAACCGACCCCGACTACTTCTGGCGCTCGATGCTCAACACGCTGTTCATCATGATTGAGGTGCCGCTGAGCGTGGTGCTGGGCATCGGGCTGGCGCTCCTGCTCAATTTGAGGTTGCGGGGTCAGGCGCTGTATCGCACGCTGTTTTATGTGCCGAGCGTGGTGCCAGCGGTCGCGACGGCGTTTCTGTGGCTGTGGGTGCTGAACCCGCAGAACGGGCTGGCGGCGCCGCTCAATCATGCGCTGGTGCGCGTCGGGCTGGAGCCTATCAACTGGTTCACCGATCCGGCAACTTCGAAATGGGGCTTTATCGTGATGGATCTGTGGGCTATTGGCGGCACGATGGTCATCTATCTGGCGGCGTTGCAAGGCGTGCCGAGCCATCTGTACGAAGCGGCGCTGCTGGACGGCGCGAACAGCTGGCAGCTCATCCGCCACATCACCCTGCCCCAGATTTCGCCCGTCATCCTCTACATGGTGATTGTGGGCGTGATAGGCACTTTTCAATATTTCACGCAGACCTTCATCGCAACGCAGGGCGGTCCCGAAAACAGCACGCTCTTCTACGCGCTCTATCTGTTCCAGAATGCGTTCCAGTTCTTCCGGATGGGGCATGCGTGCGCGATGGCGTGGATTCTGTTCCTGATCACGCTGCTGGCGACATGGCTCATCTGGCGCGTGTCGCTGCGGCGCGTGTTCCATGAGACCGCGCTGCCCTGAAACGCGAGACGCCTTCAGCGGGGGCAAAAGTGTGGTATACTATAGAGGGCGTGCCGCCGCCCTGCCTGTTTTCGGGCGGGGCACATTTGCACGCCGAAAGGAGCCGAACGAACATGAGACGAACAATCGGATGGCTTGGGTTGATAGCTCTGTTGACGGCAGGTAATGCCCAGACCTTTACCCATCAGCGTATCGGGCAGGGCTTCAGCGAGATTGGTTTCGGCATCCTGTCCGCCAGCGGCATCCCTGCGTGGTCAGGCAAATTAACGGGTTCATCGGATCAGGACATCTTCTACATCACCAGCCTCAATAACTTCACGGCGACGGTGCTGGGCAGCAATCGGGAGGCGAACCCCTTTGACATCGGTCCCAGCGGCGAGTTGCTGTGGGAGGGGTCTGGCACGGCGACGGGTGGTTTCGTTGATGTGTTCGTGGACACCACCAACATCAGCCAGTCGGTGCTGGGCGGCAATCGCGTCGCGTTCGCGTTTCGGTTCACCAGCACGGGTCAGCCCGTCTGGTACGGCGCGGGCGACAACAACGGCGGTTTGCTGGACATCTTTGTTGGCAGCACCAACATCACCGCCGCCCTGCTGGGCACCAATCGCGACGCCTTTCCTGGCTCCCTCAACGCCAGCAACGAACTGCTGTGGGACGGCACAGGCGACAACATCGGGGCGAACCGCGATGTGTTCCGCACCGATCTGAACACGCTCAGCACCACCAACATCAGTCAGTCGGTATTGGGCACCTCGCGCTTTGCGGTCGCCGTCGAAATCAGCGATTCGGGCAATGTCCTCTGGTACGGCGGCGGCAGCAGCACAGGCGGAAATGTGGATGTGTTCCGCAACGCGGTCAACATCAGCAGTGGACCGCTCGGATCAGGCGTGCGCGACGCCACCGCCTATGACATGGATGGCGCCGATGTGTTGTGGCAGGGTCGCTCCAGCGCGACAGGCAACTATTTTGACACCTTTGTGAACAGCACCAACCTTTCCAGCGGAGCGCTGGGCAATAGTCGCGACTCGCTGCCTGTGGCAATCGCGGGCAACTACGCGCTGTGGGAAGGGCAGGGACAAGGCACCAGCTATAACTACGATGTGTTTGTCTCCCAGCTCAGCCCCGCCGCCACGCGCAATGTGAGCGTGCTGGCGCTCGGCTCGTCGGGCGCACGCCAGAGCAACGGCTACGCGGTGTTCGATAACGGCAACGCGGTGTGGGTCGGCTCCAGCAGCGCCATCGCCAACAAGGTGAACCTGTTCTACTATCGCTGGAGCAGCAACGGCAGCATTAACCTCACCCAGCAGGCGCTGGGGCGCAACGCCGAGAGCCTCGTGATCGCGGTCAACGCGAATCGCCAGATTCTGTGGGCTGCCCGCAACGCCGCCGACACCGAGTGGGAGGTCTGGCTCTCCACCGAGAATCGACCCACCACCTTGCAGGGCACAGTCGCCATCAGCGGCTATGTGGGCACGGTGAACCCCATCGTGCTGAGCTTCCAGCTGATTGACCCCCTCACGGGCACAGTGGCGCAGACCACCAGCGCGACGGTCAATCCCGACGGCAGCTATTCGGCGAGCGTGCCGAACGCAGGGCTGTGGCGCATGCGGGTCAAAGCGCCGCGCGTGCTGGCGCGCGCTTTCAGCCCGATGAGCATCGTGGGAACCACCACGCTCAACTTCAGCATGACGCCCGGCGATGTGAACGACGATAACACCATCGATGATGCCGACCTGTTAGCCGTGCTGTTCGCCTTCGGCGGCAGCGACGCCTCCGCCGATGTGAACGGCGATGGCACCGTGGACGACGCTGACCTGCTGATTGTGCTGTTCAACTTTGGCGCATCGGGCGAGTAGATGAAGATCGGCTGCTGCGCCTACTCGTATCGGGACGCGCTCACGCGCGGGGAGATGAGCCTCGCCGATTTTATCCGCGTCTGCGCCGACATGCGGCTGGACGGGGTGGAGCTGACGGGCTACTACTTTCCCGACACGCAACGCTCCACCCTGAACAGCCTCAAGCGGCTCTGCTTTCGGCTCGGACTGCAGGTGTCGGGCGTGGCGATGCGCAACCAGTTCACCCTGCCCGACCCCGACCAGCGCAAAGCCGAAGTGGAGCGGGTGAAACAGTGGATCGATATCGCGGTCGCGCTCGGCGCGCCCTTCCTGCGCGTGTTCGCCGACCGCTACCCCGAAGGCGTGCCCGAATCCACCGCGCTGGAGTGGGCTATCGAGGGCTTCCGACAGGTGCTGCCCTACGCCGAAGCGCAGGGCGTCACGCTCGCGCTCGAAAATCACGGAGGGTTGACCGCTACCGCCGAGAAAACACTCCGCTTCGTGCAGGCTCTCAAAAGCGACTACTTCGGGCTGCTGCTGGACTGCGCCAACTTCTCTGACCAGCACTACCGCCAGATCGAGATGCTGGCGCCCCACGCGGTGAATGTGCATGCCAAGACCCACTACCGCACGCCGCAGGGCGCCTTCGTGGAACTCGATTATGAACGGATTGTCGCCATCCTGAAGCAGTCAGGCTATCGCGGCTACCTCTCCATCGAGTACGAGTACACGGACCCGCCAGCGCAGGCAATCCCGCGCTTCGCCCGCAAACTGCTCGCGCTCAAAGAGAAGAGCTGACCCACCCTGACAGCGCTTATGTTCCAGAAACAATATACATTTTGACTGTTCCCTGCATATTCTGCACCTGACCCCACGGTAAACGCACCTGATGCAATTGCGCATCGACCTGCACAGGGATCCCTTTCTCCAGATCGACCCACTGATGTCCCGACAGCATCAGAATCGGGCTCGACGGATTGGATACATCCCTGACCGTCACGGCGATTTTGAGCGTGTCCCGATTGCGCTTGCGCTCGCGACCAACAACCTTACACTCGGTTTCGATAGCGGTGCCCTGAGCGGATTGTCGCTCGCTCCATACGGAGCCGATTTTGACAGGCTTTTCAGGGTAACCAGTCTCCACGAAGCCTGCTATCGGACTTGCTACTCTGGCTGATCGCTTCGACTTGCCAGTGGGGCGGTAGATTTCAACCTGCGGGGGCATGGATGGCATTGGTACGCTCTGACCACCCATATTCATCACTCCGCTTTCCATGCGCGACTCAATCTTTATCTGCCAGTCCTTCTGTACCTGAAGAACCTTCTGGGTGACGAAGAACGAAATCTGCATGCTTTGACCCTGCGCAGACATATTCATCTCGAAGAAGTAGCGCATGGTGTCGCCCACTTTGGGCTGGAAGCGCAGCAGGTACTCGCGATTGCGCTCCTTCCACCACCAGATGCCGCCGCCTGCCAGACCGCCCAGCACGATCACGAGCAGCAGCATCAAGCCCCATCGGATACCACCCTGCCTTCTCATCGCTGTTTAACCTCCTCTGACAGAGACTGCGCTTTTATAGATACAGCGCGCGTTACCATTTTCCTGCGTGTATGGACTGTGGAAGCTGCGCTTCCGCACCACCTTTGCCCGACGCTGAAGCGAGGGGGAACCTGCAAGGGCGGGGGACAGGTAGGGGCGCACGTCCGTGCGCCCCTACCCGCATATCCACCGCACGGGCGCACAGCCGTACGGGCGCACCATCAGCGTAGGAGCGACGCATGCGTCGCCCCTACCAGAACCCATCAGGTACAATCTCTACTGCCATGCACCCTGTCAACACGCTTTACTACGGCGATAATCTGGAGGTCCTGCGCAAATATATCGGGGACGAGAGCGTAGACCTGATTTATTTAGACCCCCCGTTCAACAGCCAGCGCGATTATAACCTATTGTTTCGGGAGCAGTCGGGCGAACCGGCGCAGGCGCAAATCAAAGCCTTCACCGACACCTGGCAGTGGAGCGAACGCGCCTATGTGGAGTTTTGCGAGACCTGCCCGCTGCCCACGCTGGTGGAGCTGTTGCAGGGGTTCGTGCGCACTTTGGGGCGAAACGAAGTCACGGCGTATCTGGTGATGATGGCGCCGCGGCTGGTGGAGCTGCACCGCGTGCTGAAGCCAACGGGGAGCCTGTACCTGCACTGCGACCCGACGGCGAGTCATTATTTGAAGGTGATGCTGGATGTGATTTTCGGGGCGCGGAACTTTCGGAATGAGATTGTGTGGCACTATGGGGGGCGGGGCGCAAAAGCTGTAGCACGTCAGTTCGGACGAAATCATGATATTATACTGATGTATTCTAAATCTGAAGGTCTACATGTTTTTAACCGCCAGTATATTTATCGTGCATATTCCCTCGAAGAGGCGCGAAAGGCAGGATTTAGGCAGGATGAACAGGGACGCTGGTTCAAAACAGCCTCTCGCGGTGATTACACGGACGAGTCAATACGCCAGCTTGAGGCAGAAGGGCGAATATATCGCACCCGAACAGGAAGTATTCGTATCAAGTACTTCTTAGAAACTGATGGCGAGAGAGTTTTTGAGAAATATCTTGTAGGCAATACATGGTTTGATATTCCTGATGCGATGCATATTGGAAAAGAACGCCTCGGCTATCCCACGCAGAAGCCGCTTGCCCTGCTGGAGCGCATCATCCAGGCGTCCAGCAACGAGGGCGATATTGTTTTAGACCCCTTCTGCGGTTGCGGAACCGCCGTCGTGGCTGCCCACAAACTCAAACGCCAGTGGATCGGCATCGACATCACCCACCTCGCGATTGCGCTCATCAAGTACCGCCTCAGCGATATGCTTGACCTCAAGGAAGGCAAAGATTACCGCGTGATTGGCGAACCCACGACGGTAGACGACGCCCGTGCGCTCGCGTTGCAAGACCGCGACGAGTTCCAGAAGTGGGCAATCGGGCTGATTCCGCGAGCGTTCCCCTATCAGCAGAAGAAGGGCGCCGACACGGGGATTGACGGGATGCTCCATTTTACGGACAACCCGCGCGAGCATCCGAAAAAGGTGGTGATACAGGTCAAGAGCGGGCGCGTGGGGGTGAAAGATATTCGCGACTTTCGGGGCGTGCTGGAGCGGGAGCGGGCGACGCTGGGGCTTTTTATCACGCTGGAGCCGCCGACGCGGGAGATGGTTCGGGAGGCGGAGCAGGCGGGGTTTTACACGACACCGCTGGGGAACTTTCGGCTCCAGCGGCTGCAGATGCGCACGGTTGGGGAGTTGCTTGAAGGCAGGGGGTTTGAAATCCCTGCGGCGGCGTTGCTGGCAGGTGTGCAGCCAGCGGAGCGGGTTCAGGTGGAGAGCTGCCAGCCTGAGCTGGAGATATGATATGGAGTGCGGAAGCCCCGCTTCCGCACTCCAGAAGAGGGGATGTGATTTTAGTGTTCTCTGCCGTAGTGCCGCTCCTGAGCGGAGCAGGCGTGAACGCAAGATATGGGGGTCTTATGGTGGTGTTGCGGGAAAGGCATACTCTATGGTGGAGCGGAGGGGATTCGAACCCCCGACCTCTAGAGTGCGATTCTAGCGCTCTCCCAGCTGAGCTACCGCCCCATACCTGCTGTACCTCGACTTTCGAAACCCACACTATAACGCGCCCTGCCAGCCCCGCGAATGGAGGGTGCTATGTTCCACAGCGATAGAATCACGCTTCGAATCACAGCCCATGAGAGTGCGCTACAGCAGGCGCTAGAGATATGGCTTGAGTCGCTGGCGGCTAAGGGATGTAGCCCGAACACGATAACCTGCTACCGATACTATCTTCAGCCGTTTATTGACTTTCTCGCCCACTGTGGCGTGAAAGACCTTGACGAGGTGAAGCCCCAGCACATTCGCAGGTGGCTGATTTACCGACGCCAGCAGGGGCTTTCGGAAAAAACCGTGCATAACAGCTTCACCTTCTCGGCGGTTTTCTGGCGCTGGTGTGTCCGTGAGCGCCTGACCGAGAATAACCCCTTCGCAACGCTGGAGAAGCCGAAAGCCCCGCCGAAACTGAAACCCGCCCTAACGCCCGAACAGGTAGAGCAGATTCTGAACGCCTGCGAGGGGAAGCACTGGCTGCGACTCCGTGATAGGGCGCTCGTGTTGCTTCTCTTAGACACGGGGCTACGCATTCACGAAGCCCATCAGCTCACCGTCGGCGACGCCCGGCAGGGAACCGTGCTGATTCGTGGCAAGGGCGGGAAACAGCGCATGGTGTTCCTGTCGCCTGAAGTCCGACTCGCGATAACCCGCTACCTGAAAGCGTGCCCCCGCCCACTCGCCGAATCTTCCTCTTTGTGGCAGGGCGAGAAAGGGGCGCTGACCCTGAACGGGCTGAAAAACACCATCAAGGCTATCGGGAAACGGGCAGGTATTACACCACTCGGTGCGCACGCCTTTCGCCGTACCTTCGCAACATGGAGTCTTCGCAACGGCATAGACCTCGAACACCTGCGCCTGCTCATGGGGCACTCGGATTACACGGTGCTACGCCAGTACCTTGCTCTCGTGGAAGCCGACCTGAAGCAGGCGCATGCCCAGCATAGCCCGCTTCGGAACCTTCGGAAGGGGGTGAAACTGTGAACCCGAAACTGGAGCTGAGGCACGCTTACGAGGTGATTCGAACAGAGGTGGAAGTGAACCGCGATATCAACACGCTCGCACAGATGGCGCTGGAGCGCATCAAGGCGGTGCAACACAGCCGCAACCCCATCGCGCTACAGGAAACTCTGAACGAGGTGGCGGTGCTTCTGCGAGCGATTCGGCTGACGGCTGCCCACCACGAGGCGAATCTTGGAGAGTGCCTCGAATCTTACATCATGGAGGGCAACCCTTGACAAGACGAAACAACATCAGGTATAATAGGGGCGTCGGGAGCAATCCGCTCCCACCCCTATACAATCCCTGCCTAACGGAGGTGTTCCCTCGCATGACTTTCTCTGAGAAGCTCGCACAGCTCCGCAAAGAGCGCAGGCTTCCCGCCCTTGTGGTGGCAAAGCGTGCCAAAGTTTCCCATCATACGCTGTGGCTTGCCGAGCGCTGGGGTATCCCGCCCGCGAGGCGTGCCACACGGCAACGAATCGCTGACGCGCTCGGAGTCCCATACGATGAACTCTGGGGCGACCTCGAAACACAAGGAGGTGAGAGAACATGATGAGGAACAACGAAACCCCCCGCCGTGCCAGCCGACACGGCGGGAGGCAAAGCTCCGAAACCCAGCGCCCCTATTATACCCTACGCGAATCGGCGCATGGGCTAATCGGCTGCCTTCTTCAGGCGTTTCTGGATGGGACGGAGGCACTTCGCGAACGCCTTGACGAAGTGAAGCCACTGATTGACGGCGTACCCCTGCCCAACCGCTACGGCGAGATTCTACACGCGCTGGAGCAGGTAGCGGAGCAGAATCTGCCACCTGACCCTACCACGCTGGAGATGATTGCCAGCGCTGGGGGCATGGAACGGGCTGAGCTGGCGATTCTGGCGGAACAGGCGTCCTACCCCGCGATGGCGTCCCACTATGCTCGTGAAGTCCGTCGCGCGTATGCCCGTGAGCAGATTCGGTCAATTGCCAGCCAGATTTACAATAACCCCGACAGCCTGCCCGAGGCGCTGGAAAGCGTGCAGGTGCGCAACGCCATTAATATGTTGCGCGATTGCGCAGTTCCATCGGCGGGGGATTCAGAGGACGATTTGATTGTGCCCCTCGCTGAGTGGCTTGCTGCTGACCCGGGGCAGGTGGAGTTCCTGCCGTTTCTGGGTGTGGACGGGCTGATAGCGCGGGGCACGATAACGCTCTTCGGCGCCTCGCCCAAAGGTGGGGGAAAGACGACGGTGATGGTGCATTCCCTGCGGTGGTGGCTTCAGATGGGGCTGAAGATTGTCTACCTCACTGAAGAACCTCGCGCCGCTTGGAAACTGCGCTTGGAGCGGTTCCCCGAGCTTGCCAGTCCGAATCTGCTTGTAAACGCCATCCCCCGCGCGAACCCGTACAGGTGGGCGCGGGCAATAGAGCAGATTCAGCCTGATGTTGTGGTTGTGGACACCATAAGGCGGTTCCTGCACGCGAAGGATGAAAACGACTCGGCTTCGGTGGCAGAGGCGCTGGCGCCGTTTGTCGACCTTTCCCGCAGACTCCCCCGCACAGCGATAATTCTGGTGCATCACACCAGAAAGAACTTCTCGCGCGATGTGGAGATTGCGGATATTGCAGGTTCCCACGCCTTCGTAGCAGAAGCGGACACCGTGATTGCGCTTCTGCCCGTCGCTGCGAATAAGCGCCAGCGTGTGCTGGTTCCCCTCGCAGGACGCCTGTGGGCGTCCACGCCTGACCCGCTGGTGCTGGAACTCTCTGAAGACGGTTCCACCTACGCCGTCAAGGGGATTGCCAGCGAAGTGCTGAGCGAGCAGAAGCAAGCGGACGCGAAGGCGAAGGTGCTGGAAGCGATGGAGGCGCTGAGAGAAGCCACTGTAGACGAGGTACGCGAGTACCTTGCGGATACGGATAACGCTCTGGCACGCCCCACTGTTTATAGGGCGTTGCAGGAACTGTACGCTCAAGGAATCCTCTCTCGCGAGGGAACGGGTTCCAAAGGCGACCCTTATCGCTTTTGTCTATTCGTCTATTCGTCTACTCCCTTAAGAGAAGAGACGAATAGACGAATAGACGAATAGACGAATCTGCCGACTCTCGGCAGGAGCTGAACCCTGCTCCACAACCTCCCGAATCTCCCTCTAACGCGCGAGAAGATTCAGGCGTTATGCTGGAAGGGGATGCGCTGATGCAGAGGCTGATAGAGGAACTGGGCGCTTTTCCTATCGACGCCCCAGAACCCCTGTTCCCCGATTCGCGCCCGACAGGTTCACCTGTCGGGGCAACGAGAAGACGAAGGCGACTGAAAAACAGCTGTGGGCGAGGTTTGCCTGCCCCGCAATTTCCACAACTTCCGCTGTGGGAGGCATAAACCATGTCCATCACCATTACCGCGACCGAGAACACACCCCTGCCCACTGGCGAGTATCGTGTCGAGCTCACCGCGATTGAACTGGTAGACGGGCAGTATGGACAGCAACTGCGCTGGACTTTCGCGGTTCACGAACACGGCAAGACGCTGGTGGCGTACTCTACCCTCTCGCCCAGCCTCGCAAGTAAATGCATGCGCTGGGCAAGCGCCTTGCTCGGACGCCCCATCAAGGCGGGCGAGCAGGTCAACTTTGACGCGCTGGTGGGTAAGACCGCCCTCGCCACTGTCGTGCGCAAGCGGAAAGACGACGGAGCCGAGTTCAACGCGATAGAAGACCTGATACCTGCTGGAGGTGAGGACGCATGACCCAACGCCCGAATAGCTTGACCGTCTATGTCGGCAATACCCGCGCTGTCCACTTCGAGGGCGACTTCACTGCTGACCTCGAACAGCGCGACGGCGAGCTGGTGCTGACCGTCGCGCACGGGAAAACCCGCCGTCGCTTCGCTCTGAAGGGCGACTTTGGGCGAACTCTCGCCAAGCTCCGAATCGTTGGAGAGGTTAACGCCCATGCAGAGATCGCCGATTACTGAACGGGGCTTTCAGCGAGCGGTAGTGGCGACCGCTCGCCTTTTTGGCTGGCGAGTCCACCACACGCGCCCCGCACTGAACCAGCGCGGGCGCTGGCTGACGCCTGTGCAAGGCGATGTGGGCTTCCCCGACCTTGTAATGGCGAGGCAGGGGCGCGTGATATTCGCCGAGCTGAAACAGGAGGGCAAGCGCCCATCGCCCCATCAGCGGGCATGGCTGGACACGCTCGCTACCTGTGCTGGGGTAGAGGTCTACCTGTGGACACCTGCAGATTGGAAGCAGATTCTGGAGGTGCTGAAACGCCCTCCACAAACTCCAACACACCATAAGGAGGTTGAACCATGACCCTGAAGACGCTGACTGCAACTGGAGAGAAACTTCGCACTGAATGGCGCGAGCTGCCAAAGCGTATCGATACCGCGCTGTTTCAGGGCGATAAGGACGCCCTGCTGACCGCCCAGATTCGGGAGCGACAGATTCCGTACGAGATTCTCCTGAATCTGAAACGGCGTGCTGAAGCCGTTGCAGAGCAGATTCGCGCTGATATGGAAGCGGTAGAGCGCCAGCGCGAGGCGATACGCGCCAAGCTCGTGCCCGCGATAGAGGCGCTCGAAAACGCTTGGCGCAAGCTGGAGCCACTCCAGCGAGAGTATCTCTCGCTCGGCGTTGGCAACGAAACCGAACTGGCTTATTGGCGTGTGGAGAAAGCGCCCTACGGTGAGCAGATTGCTTACGCCATAGATAACCGTACGAGCCGACTCCGTCGCGAACTCGAAACCGTTCAACAGGCTATCGCCAATCTGGACCCCCTGCTGAAGGGGGTTGCTGAAGGCGATAGTAAGAGCATCGCGCTCGCCCAGCAGGCGCTTCGCGAGGGTGAAGGCTTGCTACCTGCCATACGCGCATACCTTTCTGTCGAGCGCCGCTACCTCACGCGCGAAACCCAGCAGTAAGCCCTGCCATGCGCCAGCATGCGCCCCTCTGCTGCCCTTCGGGGGAGTACAGGGGCGCTTTCGCGCCACTTTGTGGAAGCGGAACCAGCAGTATGGGGGATTATATTGCCCTGAATCAGGCGGTTTATGGCAGGAATCGCGTGCAGTGAGGGGTACAATAAAAATGCCAGCGGGTAGCGCACTACCCGCTGGCATGGCGTATCGCGGTACGGGCGCGACACGCAGGATAAGTATACACCAGAGTGCCACAGAATCCTGCCGAAGTGCCCCTGCGATACCCTGCAGTGAAAAATCGGGAGCCTGACCCTACAACAGGCAGGAGTCTTCTCTGAGAGCCTTAGAATCGGCGTTTTCGAGAAGATTCGGGAGCTGCAGGACTACTACATGTGGTGGTGTCGAGGCGAACGCGAGCAATATAGCGTATGGTGGAGCGGAGGGGATTCGAACCCCCGACCTCTAGAGTGCGATTCTAGCGCTCTCCCAGCTGAGCTACCGCCCCACCCGAGCGACATCGATTATACCCCATTCACTCCGTGCGAATCAAGAGCAGCTCCACCGGGTCGCCCAGCAGGTCGCTCAGATCGTTCAGCACCCAGTGGGGCAACAGGTCGATAGGGGCGTGTTCGAGGTCTTCGCGCCGCGTGACGCCTGTCAGCACCAGGGCGCTGGGCAGATGTAGAGCGTGCGCCAGCGCGATGTCGGTCTCCAGCCGGTCGCCGACCATGAGGGTGCTATCGAGCGGGATGCGGTGTTCGTCCAGCAGGGGCAGCAGGATGCGCGGGTTGGGCTTGCCCATCACGATAGGCTGCCTGCCCGTGGCGACGCTGATAGCCGCCACGATGCTGCCTGCGCCCGGCAGGAGCCGATCTTCGGCGGGATAGGTGGCGTCGGTGTTGGTGGCGATGAAGGCGGCGCCCTGCAGAATCGCCCACTGCGCCTGAGCCAGACGCTGATAGCTGAACTCCCGATCGATTCCGACCACCACAGCGGTCGGTCGCTGCTTTTCGGGGTCGTCCACGATGGGGAAGCCCGCCGATTGCAGTTCCTCTTTCAAGCCCGGCTCGCCGACGACCATCAGGCGGGCGCGCGGCATCTGCTGCCGCAGATAGTGAGCGGTCGCCCAGCCAGAGGTGAGAACGCGGTCGGCTCCGACGGGCAGTCCCATCTGTTGCAGGCGCTCCGCGTACTGCTGGCGCGTCGCGCCTGAGTTGTTCGTCACGAAGAACACCTCGCGCCCGTCCGCCATCAGCAGGTTGATGGTCTCGATGGCGTGCGGCAACGGCTGGCTGCCGCGATAGACGACGCCATCCAGGTCAAAAATGAACGCCCGGAATCGCCTTGCCAGTCCCGTCACTTTTTCGGGCGCACGCTCCGCCATCAATACTTGCGCTCCGTGATGAATCGTGCCACCTCCTCCAGCGTCTGCCGGGCAGGTGAGGGGGTCAGCCGCTGCAGCTGCTCCAGCGCCTTCTGGCGATAGCGCTCGGCGACCTCCTCTGCATACCTTAGACTGCCGGTGAGGCGCATCTGTTCTCTATAGAAGGCGAATCGGTCGGGTTCTATAGCCGTGCCGAACTCCGCCTGGAGCGCAAGCCGCAGGGGTTCTGGCGCATGCGCATAAAAGTGAATGAGCGGCAGTGTCGCGCATCCTTCTCGAAAGTCGGTGCCGTTCGGCTTGCCCGTCATCTGTGAATCGCCCACATAATCGAGCAGGTCGTCCACAATCTGGAAGGCAACCCCCAGATAGGAGCCGAACGATTCGAGCGTCTGGAGCGTCCCGGCATCGGCATCGACCAGGTAGCCGCCGATCGTGCAGCAGCCCGCGATAAAGGCGGCGGTTTTGTGGCGTACCACCTGCAGATAGTCCTGTTCACTTAAATCGAGCCGTCGGCGCAGGAACACCTCCTGCACCTCACCCTCGCTCATCGCGGTGGTGATGTGGGCGACCTGGCGAATGATGCGCAGGTCGCCATCCATCGCCAGGTGGCGCATCGCGCGCGCCAGAATGTAATCGCCCGACAGCACAGTGGCGAGGTTGCCGTAGAGGGCGTTCACGGTGGGCTGACCGCGCCGCAGGAAGGTCTCGTCGATCACATCGTCGTGGATGAGCGTCGCCATGTGGATCATCTCCATGCAGGCGGCGATAGTGATGAGGCGGGCGGTGGCGTCGCTTGCCCCGTTGCGATAGCGTTCGTGGAACTGTTCGGGCGAGGCGGCATACGCGCTCAGGATGACCAGCGCGGGGCGCAACCGCTTGCCGCCTGCCGACAGCAGGTGGCGCGTCAGCTCGCTGAACTGCGGAATGCTGGTGTCTGCTTGCGCTTGCAGGAACGCTTCGACGGCATCCAGCTCCGCGCGGATGGGCGTCAGCAGGGCTGGAACCGTAATCAGTTGCCGTTGCACATCGATCGAGCTCATCGTTTGACCCCGATATAGACGCATACGACACCGAGCGTCAGGTCGAAATAACATACATGGCTAAAGCCTGCCTGCTGTATCCACTCGGCGATGGTTGCCCGCTCGTCATCGTGCTGGATGGACATCGGCAGATAGAGGTAGGCGTCGGCGTGGCTGAGCCAGCGCCCGATACGGGGCAGCAGCCGCAGGACATAGAGGTCATACAGCAGGCGGGTGGGCGCCTGCAACGGGCGCGTGAGTTCCAGCACCGCCACACGCCCACCCGGTTTCAGCACGCGCGCCATCTCCCGAAGCGCCGCGGGCTTATCGATCAGGTTGCGCAGTCCGAAGGCGATGGTCACCGCATCGAAGCACTGATCGGCGAACGGGAGCTGCAGCGCGTCCGCCAGCACATAGCGGATATGGTTCAGCCCCTGGCGATGGGCTTTGCGGCGGGCGCGCTGCAGCATCGGCTCGCAAAAATCGAGCGCGACCACCTCGCCCGCTGGACCGAGATGGCGGGCAAGCTGGATTGCCAGGTCGCCCGTGCCCGTGCAGACATCCAGCACGCGGGCAGTCGGTTTGAGCTCCAGCATCTGCACCACACGCTGGCGCCAGCGGTGATGGAGCGCGAGGCTCAACAGTGTGTTCAACAGGTCGTAGCGGGGAGCGATTCGGGCAAACATCTCGCGCACATAGCGGCGTCGCCCGTCGTCCCGACGCTGCCAGATGGGTACGCTCTCGCTCGGCGACTTCGTGCCCATTTTCACAATCCGCCCCGATTATACCCAATAGCAATCTTTATGCCTGACAGGAACTGACCCGCCGCGCTTCGGGTACTATTTAGAGCGATGGCACGCAAGCGGGGCACAGTGCTGGTGGCGATGAGCGGGGGTGTGGACAGCTCGGTTGCCGCAGCGCTTCTGCAGAGGCGTGGGTACGAAGTGATTGGCGTCACCATGCAGATTTGGCAGGAGTCGCATCCCGACCCCCGACATGGAGGCTGTTGCTCGCTGGGCGCGGTGGAGGACGCGCGGCGAGTGGCGCGCCGGCTCGGCATCCCGCACTATGTGCTGAACTTCCGCCGAATCTTCGCCGACACCGTGATCCGCGACTTCGTGCATGAGTACCGCAGCGGGCGCACGCCGAACCCGTGCGTGCAGTGCAACCGCTTCGTGAAGTTCGACGCGCTCCTGAAGAAGGCGGACGAGCTGGGCTGCGACTATATCGCCACCGGGCACTACGCTCGCGTGCGGTTCAACCCGCGCACGCGCCGCTGGAACCTGCTCCGCGCCCGCGATAAGCACAAGGATCAGTCCTATGTGCTGTATATGCTCACGCAGGAGCAGCTGGCGCGCACGCTGTTCCCGCTGGGCACGATGCCCAGCAAGGAGCAGACGCGCCGGATCGCCGCCGAGCTGGGGCTGTGGACCGCGAACAAGCCCGACAGCCAGGAAATCTGCTTCGTGGCGCACGCGGGCGGCTACCATCAGTTCCTGCGCGAGATTACGCCCGATGCCTTCCAGCCGGGCGAGATCCGCGATGTGCACGGGCGTGTGCTGGGCACCCACAACGGCATCGCGCTCTACACCGTCGGACAGCGGCGGCGACTGAACCTCTTCTCGCCGGTGCCGCTCTATGTGCTGCGAATCGTGCCTGAAGAGAATGCGATTATCGTGGGCACCGAGGACCAGCTCTACGAGCGCGAGATGGTGGTGGAGCAAATCTGCTGGAGTAGTATCCCCGCGTTGCAGGAACCGTTGAAGGCGATGGTGAAGATTCGGTATAATGCGCCTGCGGCGCCCGCGTGGGTCTACCCTGGCGATGCGCCCGACACGGCGCGTGTGGTGTTTGACCAGCCCGTGCGCGCCATCACGCCAGGGCAGATCGCGGTCTTCTATCGGGGCGAGACGGTGGTCGGCGGCGGCACCATTCGGGGGAGCATTCACCGCACCGCCGACCCGCAGGGAACCGAGCAGGCGGTTCAGCGCGCCCTGCAGAAGGTCGACGCGCTGCTGTGTGAGGGACTGGACGGATGAGCGACACTTTGCTGCTGATCCTGATTGTGCTGATGGCGCTGACGCTGCTGGTGCTGTGCTGGGCGACGATTGCCCTGCTGGTGCAGGCGCGCAGGGAGTTGCCCGTGCTGCGTCGGCGCGTGGACGAGCTGAACGGGCGGCTGGGGCGCGTGCTGGAAGAGACCGTGCCTGCGTTGCAGACCACCACGCAGGCATTGCAGGAAGCCCATCGCGCCCTGCACGAAGCCGCCGAAACCATCGAGAACCTGCATATCGTCACGGACAACATCCGCCACAAGCTGGAGGTGGCGGATGAGGTGGCGGGCAAGGTGCGGCGCGTGCCCGAAAAGGCGGCGCGACTGCTCGGCAAACTCATGAATCAGGCGTTCAAGCTGGGCGGTCAGCTCCTGCTGCGACGCCTGCAGGGTGGCGCCCAGCGTCGCCCGATCCCAGGCGACGCATGGCGCATGAGCAGTGGGGAACTGCATGCGCCCGCAACGCCCGCGACCGACTCGCGGCAGGATGCCGCCTGTGACGGGAGTTCTGTCCCCACAGGGGCAGAATCTGCCTCCCACGCGGAGGCGAACCCAACCAACGAGCAAGGAGGGATGAACGATGAACCACGATGAGCGCAGTGGGCTGCTCTATCTGCTGGCGGGTATCGGGCTGGGCGTGCTGATCGGCGCCGTGCTTGGACTGCTATTCGCGCCCAAATCGGGAGAGGAACTGCGCGGCGAGCTGAGCCAGCGCGTGCAGGAACTCTCCGAGAAGGTGCGCGAACTCGCCCAGCAGGCTTACGAGAAGGGCGGCGAGACCGTCCGCAATGTGCGCGAGCGCATCAGCCGCCGCGCCACAGGCGAGGAGGTTACTTCCGAGGAAGCCTGAGATGTTCGGGCGAATCTTCCTCGTGGTGGCAGCGATTCTATTCAGCACGCTCCTCATCGCTGCCACCCTCTACTTCTTTTATCTGATTCTCGGCGCGCTGGTGCCCTTCCTGATTGCGGGCATTATCGCGCTGCTGTTGAACCCGTTCGTGGAGCGGCTGTGCCGACGCGGGTTCTCGCGCCCGCGCGCCGTGTTCAATGTGTTCCTCGGTTTCATCCTGCTGACACTCGCCATCGGTGTGTCGTTAATCCCCAGCTTCTATCAGCAGGCGCAGAGCATTATCGATTTCTTCTCCTCGTCCAAAAACGCCAATCTCACGCGCACGGTGAACAACTGGGTGGCGCAGACGCAGGACTATCTGGAGCGGGAGGTGCAGCGCCGTCAGCCGTGGATTCAGCGCAATCGCGAGCTGCTGCAGCGGCTGGGCATCCCCACCACGCCCGAAGAGATCGAGAAGACCTCCGAGCGGTGGCGCACGCGCCTGCAACAACTGCTCACCGGCTGGGCGACCAAGGTGTTCAACGCGCTGGTGCAGACGCTGATTGGCGTGCTGTCGCGCGTCATCTGGGTGATACTGATCCCCTTGAGCGTCTACTTTTTCCTGCTGGATATGCCCCACATTCGGCGTTCGTTCCTGTATCTGTTGCCGCCCCAGCAGCGGGAGCCAGCCAGCCAGCTGCTGAACGAGATTGGCACAGTGTTCTTTAACTACATTCGGGGTCTGGTGACGGCGGCGCTCACCTACGGGCTGACCTGCATGGTGTTCTTCTGGGTGCTGGGCGCGCCGAACCCGGTGCTGCTGGGCGTGCTGGCGGGGTTGCTCTATCCGATCCCGTATGTGGGCGCGTTCCTGATCGCGCTCACTTCGGGCGGGTTCACCCTGCTGTTCGAGCCGTCGCCGCTGCTGTTTGTGTTCACGCCCGCCAAAATCTGGCACGCGCTGATTGTGGTGCTGGCGGGCATGGGGCTGAACACGCTGTTCGATATGCTCATCACGCCGCGCCTGCTGGGTGGGGCGGTGGGGCTGCGCCCGTTAGCCGCGCTGGTGGCGATTGTGGTGGGCGCAACCATCGGCGGCATCTGGGGCATGATGCTCGCCGTGCCCGCCACCGCCTCCCTGCTGATTATCATACGGGCAGTTCTGCGCTACTTCTACGGCGACGCGGAACCCGAAAAGCCCGCCGAACCCGCCACGCTTGAGGCGAAAGCGCCAGCGGCGCAGGAAGCGCTTGAGAAGGTCCCGCTGGGATTAAACGACGCGCCTGACGCCCCCTCGGACCAGAATCACCCAGTAGACGCCGAGCAGTAGCCCCGCCATACAGCACCGTTCGATACCATCCGCGTCGAGAACGATATTTGGGGCTAAGGTATAACCTTCGATTAGATGAGGCTGGCTCATGATCGCTTTCTCGAACGGTGAGCGGGTGGAGTTTCTCACGGGCAGCGGCGCGCTGGGCTTCGACGGGCGCGGCTGGTGGTGGGAGCAGCCCCTGCGCTGGGTGGGACTGCTGAACCCGCGCGAGTTCGCTATCGTGGTCAAAACGCTCACGCTGCGCCCGCGCAGGGGCAACCTGCGCTGGTACGCGCCCTGGCGCTGCGTGCGCCTCATCCCTGGCGGCACGGTGAACGCCGTCGGGCTGACCAACCCCGGCATCGAGTGGTGGCTCCATGCCTGCTACCCCCGCATGCAACGGATGGGCTTGCAGACCATCGTGTCGGTGCATGCTGAAACGGTGGCGGAGGCGCAGCAGATGGCGCAACAGCTAACCTCTCTGCGACTGACAGCGATTGAGCTGAACGCCTCCTGCCCGAATGTGCCGCACGATTCAGCCGTTGCGCATGTGGTGGCGGTCGCCCGCGCGCTGCGCGAGGCGGGACATCCGCTGATTGTGAAGGTCGGCTATGACCAGCCCTATGTGGAGCTGGCGCAGGCGCTGGAGGGCATCGCGGAGGCGATCCATGCGATTAACGCGGTGCCCTGGGGTGTGGTGTTTCCAGAGCGTCGGTCGCCGCTAACGCATCTGGGCGGCGGAGCGGTGTCGGGCGAGCCGATACGCCCCTTCGTGCGCGAGGCGGTCGCCCGATTGAGCCACGCCACCCGCCTGCCGATTATTGCTGGAGGTGGGATTTATACGCTGAGCGATCTGGAGGAGCTGTGGGCGCTGGGCGCCCGCGCCTTCAGCATCGGCACGCTGTTTCTGCGAGCGCCATGGCAACCCAATCGCCTCGTGCGCCAGTGGCGACAGTCGCACCCGTACGCCGAACCCGTGCAGGCGCCTGCCCCTACTCGCCCACACTGCCAAAGTTGAACAGCACAATCAGCAGGTCGGCGTCGTCCACCGCGCCGTCGCCGTTCACATCTTCAGGCAGGCTCGAACCCGTTTGCCCAAAGGCGAACAGCACCATCAGCAGATCGGCGTCGTCGATCTGGTTGTCGCGGTTCGCGTCGCCGTTGATGAGCGTCCAGTTTACGCTGGTATCAGGCGCAAGGGTGAGCGTTTGCCGTCGGGAGAGCCAGCCGGGCACCCGCACGCGCACCGACGCCGTACCGCTCAGCGCGGTGGCGACGGTGTATTGACCATTTGCCTGCAACACAGTCGTGGTGGCGTCGGTCTGCTGACCGCTCTGGAAACTGAACTGCGCTGTCTTGCCTGCTGGATCGGGCAGGTAATCGCTCAGGATGATTCGCCCCGTTAAAAACGGGGGCGCCTGCACGCGCTGGATGCCGACGGCAGGGATGTTGTCGCTGCCCTGATTGACCGTGCTGATGGCGTACAGGCTGGCGTCGGGCGCGTCGATCAGCAGTTCGGGCTGCTCGTCTGCTTGGCTCAACCCACCCAGCGCGAGCGCGCCCATCAGCGAGCCATCGGGTCGCCACCATTGCAAGAGCGGCTTCCATCGCTCGGCATCGGTCAGCCGGGCAATCAGCAGGGCGCAGGCGTTCGCGCTCGTGTGGACGCCCGCGACGGCGCGAGAGACGCCACTGAGCGTTTGCGAACCCGTCAAGTTGCCGTCCGCATCACCCAGCGCAACGACCGTCGCCTGCCCGTCGGGCGACTCGGCGTTGCCCGCGATCAGCCAGCCCCTGCCCAGCGCGGTCAGCACATCGGGGATCGAGTCGCCCGGCGCGATGCTGATAGGCAGTTGCCAGAGCAATGTGCCGTCGGCGGTCAGGTGCATCAGCAGCAGCCGCGCCTGCTGTGCCGACGGCTCCCAGACCGTGCCCAGCAGATAGATCGTGCCGTCGCTCGCCTGCGCCGAGCGCTCGGCATAGAGCGGCAACAACAGCTCCTGTTGAACCGTGCCCGTGTCGCTGAGCCACTGCAGCAGCGTGTGATCCCAGCGCTGCAGGATGCCGTCGGGGTCGGGCACACGCACAATCAGCAGGCTTGTGGTCGTGTTCAGGCGCAGGATGCCCAGCGGGGCGCGGCTCCATGTCAGCGTCTGCGCGGGCGCGAAAAGGTGCCGGGCGAGCGGCGTGCCGTTGCCATCAAACAGCAGTCGCGCATAGCCAAGCCAGTTCGTGCCGTAGGCGTGAAACACCTCCACCCCGTTCGGACGAACAATCAACCGACGAACCACATCGTAATCGCCCAGATCGACCGTCGCTGACCAGAGCATCGTGCCATCGGCTGACCAGCGCTGCACATAAGCCAGCGAGTCTTTGTCGGCGCGGGTGATGGCTAAGTAGAAGGAGTTATCGGGCGCGGCGGCAATCGCTTCAGCGTTGTAGGATTGCCCCGATTCGCTGATGGTGCGCGCCCACAGCAGGTCGCCCTGCGGAGAGTATTTCAGCACAGCGACGCCGTAATGCCCTGCGTCCATAATGTAGCGCGCTGCAATCAGCAGATTGCCCTGCGAATCGATGGCGGCGACCTGCGGCAGGCAACCCCGCGAGCTAGAAGGCACAAACAGCCGGCTCCAGAGAACACTCTGTGTGAACCCGCTCTGCGCCAGCAGAATCAGGCTGAGCAACCCTGTTAGCGTGCGCATACCATGCTATTATAGCCCAAGTTGGGCGGCAACCGCCCAGTAGCCCTCCGATTGCAGGATGCTGGCGATTCGTTCCGCGTCGCTTTGCGCGGCGCACAATGCCCCCTGCGCCGCGCCGCTGCCGCACAGCAGCACGCGGATCGCGCCCAGCGACTCCATGCGCGCCCGCAACTGCTGAAGGGGTTCCAGCACGTCCAGCACCACCGCCTCGAAATCGTTGTGCAGGAGAGGCGCCAGCTGTTCGGGAGTCTGAATCGCGCCCTGCCGGATGGCTGCCGCCAGGGTTTCTGTTGGAGCGAACATGCGTGCCTGTCTGAGCGCCTCAAGGCGACTGGATAGCTGTGCATACGCCCATGCGGTGGAGACGCCCACATCGGGCGGTTGAGCCAGCACCCACCAGAAGGGCGGCAGCGCGGGCAGCGGCTGTACCTGCTCGCCCCGCCCGCCCACACGCGCGCACGCCCCTTTCAAAAAGAAGGGCACATCGGAGCCAAGCTGCCGGGCGATTGCCAGCAACTCCATTTCAGCCCCCTCACCCGCACCCTCTTCCCCAGAGGGGGGGAGGGTTTTGTGGAACTGCCCCCCCATAAAATAGCGCACAATCGCGGCGGCGTCGCTGCTGCCTCCGCCGAGACCGCCCTGCGGCGGGATGCGCTTGATCAGGCGCACATGCCAGCCCGATTGCGCCGTCGCGCCCACCTGCTCCAGCGCCCGCCAGATCAGATTGCGCTCATCGGTCGGCACGGCAAAGCCCCCCACCTCCAATATAATCGGTGGTCGACGCTTCGGGATGGGTGTCAAAATCAGCGTATCGTGCAGACTCAGCGTGTGCATCACGCTCGCGATGGTGTGGTAGCCATCCGCGCGACGCTTCAGCACCTCCAGCGTGAGGTTGATCTTGGCAGGCGCGTGCAGCTCAATCATTCTTCATCCAGCACGATTCGGATATGCAGCTCGCGCAGCTGCTCCTCGCTCACAGGCGACGGCGCACCGAACATCACATCGACCATCGCCGTGTTCTTGGGGAAGGCAATCACATTCCGAATTGTTTCGTCGCCCGATAGCAACATCACGAGGCGGTCGATGCCGGGTGCAATCCCGCCGTGCGGCGGCGCGCCGTACTCGAACGCCTCCAGCAGGTGCCCGAACCGCTCTTTGATCTCCTCATCGCTGTAGCCCAGCAGGTGAAAGATTTTGTCCTGCAGGTCGCGCCGATGGATACGGATGCTGCCGCTGGCAAGCTCGTTGCCGTTGCAGACCAGATCGTAGCACTGGGCGCGAACCCTGCCCGGATCGGTGTCCAGCAGGGGGATGTCCTCCTCGCGCGGCGCGGTGAAGGGATGGTGCGTCGGGTCCCAGCGGTTCTCCTTCTCGTTCCACTCCAGCAGGGGGAAGTCGAGAATCCATGCGAACGCCATGAGGTCGGGGTCGGCGAGTTGCAGGCGTTCACCCATCTGCTGGCGCAGGCGTCCGAGCGCGTGATTCACAACGGCAGGCTGGTCAGCGACGATGCCTATCAGGTCGCCCTCTTTCGCGCCTGTGCGCTGAAGGATGCCCTGCAGCTCTTCCTCGCTCAAAAACTTGGCGATGGGCGAGCGGATGCCTTCGGGCGTGAGCGCGATTGGAGCCAGCCCCTTCGCGCCGTACTGCTTCACAAACTCGCTCAGCTCGTCCCACTCCCTGCGCGAGTAGCCCGCACAGCCCGGGATGGCGATTGCCTTCACCACACCGCCTGCTTCAATCACTGCGCGGAACGCCTGAAAGCCTGTCTCACGCACCACATCGGTGAGATCGACCAGCTCCATGCCGAAGCGCAGGTCAGGCTTGTCCGTGCCGTAGCGTGCCATCGCCTCATCGTAAGTGAGGCGCGGGAACGGCTTCAGCACGCGCTTCCCGGTACAGTTCTCCACGATGCCGATAAATAGCTCCTCGATCAGGTTCAGAATATCGTCGCGTTCCACGAACGACATCTCCAGATCGAGCTGGGTGAACTCTGGTTGGCGGTCGGCGCGGGGGTCTTCGTCGCGGAAGCAGCGGGCAATCTGGAAGTAGCGTTCCACGCCTGCTACCATCAGCAGCTGCTTGAGTTGCTGGGGCGACTGGGGCAGCGCGTAGAACTTGCCCGGATAGAGTCGGCTGGGCACGAGGTAGTCGCGGGCGCCTTCGGGCGTGCTTTTGATGAGGATGGGCGTCTCCACCTCCAGAAAGCCGCGCTCGGACAGGAAATCGCGAATATATTTGACCACGCGATGGCGCAGTTCGAGGCGGCGATACATCGCCGGGCGGCGCAAATCGAGATAGCGATATTTCAGGCGGAGGTTCTCGTCCACCTCCAGTCGCTCCTCATTCAGCGGGAAGGGTGGCGTGCGGGACGGATTGAACACGGTGAGCGTATGCGCGAACACTTCGATCTCGCCGGTGGGCAGTTTGGGGTTCTCGGCACCGGGTCGTCGGCGGCGCACCTCGCCCTCGATGCCGATGCAATACTCCACGCGCAGGTCGCCTGCGCGCTCGTGCAAGGCGCGATCGATGGCGGGGTCGAACACCACCTGCACCAGCCCCGTGCGGTCGCGCATGTCGATAAAAATCAGCCCGCCCAGATCGCGCACGCGATGCACCCAGCCGTTCAGGCGCACCGCTTGCCCCACATGCTCGGAACGCAACTCGCCGCAAAAATGGGTTCGCTTCCAGCTCATCGCAGGAATGATACCCGCACGCAAGAGAAATGCGCTCCACTATGCCGTGATGTGTGCGGAGGCAAGCCCCACGCCCCGGTTGCAGCGGCGGAGCCGCCAGCAGCCCGCCTGCTGCAACCGGTTGCGTACAGGGAACCGTTACTTTCTGGCTTCCAGAATCAAGTTGAACGGGGTTTCCGTCGCGCGGCGGAAGTGGCTGAAGCCTGCCTCCATAAATACTTCGCGAAGACGCTCCTCGCCTGCCTGCGCACCCAGCCCCAGTCCAACCTCCTGGGAGAGCGAACTCGGCGTGCAAACGAAAGTCGACGCTGCGTAGAACATGCGCCCTACCGGGGTCAGGTTCTCCTCAAGCCGGTCGCCGGCGAACGGCTCCACAAGAAGCACTGTTCCGTCGGGTGCAAGCGCTTCATAGGCATGGCGCGCGGCACCTACAGGATCGCCCATGTCGTGGAGACAGTCGAAGAAACAGATGAGGTCGTAACCACGAGCCGGATAGTCTTTAGCCGTGCTGACCTCGAATGTCACGCGGTCGGAGACGCCGCTTTCAGCCGCGCGCGCACGCGCCGTCTCGATCGACGGGGCGTGGAAGTCGAACCCGAAGAAACGCGAGCTGGGGTAAGCCTCCGCCATGACGATGGTCGATGCACCATGTCCGCAGCCAACATCGGCAACCGTCGCCCCTGCCTCGAGCTTGGGAACGACACCTTCAAGGGCAGGTAGCCATTCAGCCACCAGATGAGCGCGATAACCCGGTCTGAAGAAGCGCTCCGCGCCAATAAACAGACACGGATGGTGGTCGCCCCATGACAGAGCGCCGTCGCCACGCATCGCGGCGACAATCTTGTCCTTGTCCAGAAACATGCTTGCCAGAACATAAGCGCCACCTGCGACATAGACAGGGGAATCCCTGTCTGCCAGCGCCATCGCCTGCTCCTCTGGCAGACGGAACCGCCCGTCGGCGGTCTCAACATAGCCCGCTGCAGCCTGGGCGCAGAGCCACTCCCGCACCAGCCGCGGGTTGCAGCTTGTCCGCTCCGCGAGTTCCTCCGGGGTGAGAAATCCACTACCAGCCATCGCCTGGTACAATCCCAGCTCGTCACCGACAAGCACGGTCGCCCATGTCGCAGCGCCCCCCATGTCGGCCACTACCTTATCCATAAACGCATACAGCTTGGCTTCGTCCATCGTTGTTCCTCCTCTTGAGTGTTGTGGGAGCTCACGCGGTTGCATGTCTCCTACCAAAATTATACCTCACCAAAAGCCTTTTTGCCAAGATCGATCGAGGCTGTACCCTCGCCCTCCTGATGACCCGCCACAAAGCCTCCTACCGCCAACTCCTCTTCTGCCTCACCCCCAACTCCTGTCCCAACACCCTGTGCCTGCCTTAGGCACCTTCCTCTATCGGCTCGGCACAATCCCGCCCGAACGCGGGCACGCCTTCTTGGCTTGGCTGGCAGAGCAAGGGATTGCCATCAAGCGCCAGCAGCGGGCAGAGCAAGCGGAGGCGTTGCGGGAGGCGACACTGACGGTGGTGGATGGCACGGGTGTAGGGGATGCTGGTGCTGTGGAAGGTGGAAGTTGCTGAAAGCGGGTGGGGTGTTTTTTGTGTGGGTGGGGCGGGAATGGGTTATGGAGGGAATTCTCGAACAGCCTCTCGAGCTCTTGACAAACGCCCCCAGAGTGGGGTATAATAGAGACGCTAATCGGTTAACGGCACTCGATTAGCCTCAACAAGCCGTGCCGATTGGTTCACAATCCAACGAACGGAGGTACAGGCGATGAAGCGATGGCTGATGATTCTGATTGGAAGCGCTGCCGTTGCAATGTGGGCAAGCGCGCAGGATGTATGGGTGCGACCTTATGTGTGGCACGACGATGCGTCGTCCACCTTCACCTGGTCCTTTGCGAACGGGTGTCTCACCCTGTCCGACACCTCGACCGATTGTCAGGGCTTCGAGCCGAACGGCGACCCTGACCCGGACTGGTACTCTCAGTGTGGCTGGGGCAACCGCCATGTGTGGTTCATCACGACGGACGGGATTGGTCCCACCTGGTTTGACCCCGACACGACTGGCAGCACGCTGGAGCTGGTCGCCCGCAGTGAGGATGTCGCCCTCACGATGGTGGAGGGCGCCATCCTCTATCAGGACGGCGCCTGGCACACCCTCGAAGCAGATGCATTTGCTGGTTTCGCCCGAAGTACTGCACCTGAA
>JBBIML010000005.1:0-1646 GCA_037444405.1 Armatimonadota bacterium | reverse complement strand
ACGCGCTTGGCGTCTTCCCCTGCCGGGAACTGCTGCATGACCTCTTCGCGAAAGCGCGCGAGGAGCGCCTTGAGCTCGCGCATCTGCGCCTCGCTGAGGCAGAGCGTGAGCGAGCCGATCTCGCGCGCGAGTGCCGCGGCATAAGCCGAGTCCGAGGCGACCTCGTGCGGTTCGATTGCAGCCCCGATCGCGATGCCTGCCTCCTGCGCCTCCTCGTGACGCTTGCGGAACTCGAACCAGAACCATTCGGGCTCGTTGCCCATGTCGATAAAGTTGCGTCGGGCATCCAGCGCCAGTTGCGCCAGCCGCATATTCATCTGCCACGGCACCGCGCTGATAATCACATCCGCCTGCTCGAAGTAGTCGCGTACCTGCTTCTCGTTGCGTGCATCGATCTGTTTAGGATAGACAATCGTGCGCTGTACCAGCTGATTCACCCATTCGGCTTTGAGGGTCGCCCGTTCCATGTCGATATCTGCCAGCGAGATGGTTTCGGCGTCGCCGAAGCGTGCCAGGTCATAGGCGACGGCGGGACCCTGCATGCCAGCGCCCAGTATCGCATATCGCTTTCCCATCCGTTCATTCCTCCTTCTTTTAGCAATAAAGGAGGGGGGTCAACTTCTGACCCCCCTCGTGAAAGTATACCTGACGGTGCGGGTTTAGCGGATGAGCTGGAGTACCGCCTGCGGTGCGAAGTTCGCCTGCCCCAGCACCGCCATACCCGCTTGCTGAAGAATCTGGAACTTGGTGAAGCGGGCAATCTCTTCAGCGAAGTTCGCGTCGCGGATGGACGACTCGGTGGCGGTCAGGTTCTCCTTCGCGATGCTGAGCGAGCGCATGGTGCTCTCCAGCACATTCTTCTGGAAAGCGCCCATATCGCCGCGCAGCTTGGAGACCTGCGCGATTGCCGCGTCGATAATCTGGAGCGCCTCATCCGCCCCGCCAGCGGCGGTGACATCGATGTCGGCAAGGCTCTTGCCTGCCACGACGCCGGTACCCAGCTGAGAGGTGCTCATGTTATTGAGTGACAGGGCGACGGTCTGCCCGGCGTTGCCACCGACCTGGAACTGCAGCTGCCCGGTGGTGATTCGGGCGACCTGAACGAGGCTTGTGGTGGCGTTGCCCGCCTCCGTCAGCAGGATCACATTGCCGTAGGTGTCGGTTAGGCGCAGCCCCGATTCACCCGCACTGCGTCCACCCACGAACTTGACGGAGGTAACGCCCGAAGCGGTGTTGATCGAGACGGTGTACTCGGCGTTGCGTCCCGTCTGCACAGTGGCGCCGCCGCCGCTGATGATCAACCCGAGCGAGTCGTCAAGGTTCACGCGGAAGTTTGCGCCGTACTCGCTGGTGCGCAGGCGAATCACATAGCTGCCGCTCGCGAAGCTCGCTTCCGCGACAACGCCCGTCACAGAACTCGACGCATTGATCTTGTTGAGGAAGCTCTCCAGGGGCTCGGTGCCGTCGGTGGAGAAGGTCTGCCCGTTGATGACGATGCTGCCTGCGGCGACGGTGCTGGCAAGCGAGCCGTAGGAGACGCTGCCGGCGACCACCGCGCGTGCCGCCGAGGTAATCTGCTGGATGCTGACTTCGCCAGAGGCGACGGCGACGCCGTTGAAGGTGCCGGTAAAGAAAGCGCCGCCCAC
>JBBIML010000004.1:0-1685 GCA_037444405.1 Armatimonadota bacterium | reverse complement strand
ATCGGCAGCGAAGGCGGTCTGCCCGTCGCGCCGCACAGCCAGCACCGTTGTGCCATGCAGTCTCATGGTCACTCCTCCTCTTCGGGTGTGGTGGGCAGGGCGCGCTCGACCACGCGCCGCAGCTGATCCAGCGTGAGGTGCGTGTACACCTGCGTGGTTTGCAAGCGCTGGTGTCCGAGCAGTTCCTGCACGGTGCGCAAATCTGCGCCGCCTTCCAGCAGGTGCGTGGCGAAGGTATGGCGCAGGGTGTGGGGGCTGATGTCCAGTCCCAGCGCCTGCCCGTAGCGTTTCAGCAGGCGATGCACGCTGCGCACGGTCAGTCGCCCGCCCTGATAGTTCAGGAACAGGGCACGGGTCGGGTTCTGGGGGTTCATCAGTTTAGGGCGGGCGTGCTGAAGGTAGTCGGTGAGCGCTTCGTGCGCGGCGCGTCCGAATAGCACCATGCGCTCGCGCCCGCCCTTGCCCCGCACGCGGATCGCGCCCTGCTCGAAATCGATGGCGTTCACATCGAGGCTCACCAGCTCGCTCACGCGCAATCCCGTTGCATAGAGCAGCTCCAGCAGGGCGCGGTCGCGCAGCGCCAGTGTGTCGGGATAGGGAGCAGGCTGCTCAACCAGCTGGTTCACCTGCGAGCGAGTGAGGAATCGGGGCAGTCGCCGCGCGGCGCCTGGCTCGCCAATCGCGCCCGTCGGGTCAGCTGAGAGCCAGCCCATCGCCCGACAGAATCGGAAAAAGCTGCGTAGAGCGTAGAGCTTGCGGGCGCGCGTGGAGCGCTGAATCGCGCGGTGCGAATCGAGCCACGCGCGCACCAGCCGCTCCGTAACGGTCTCCACCTCCGACACGCCCGTGCTGAGCGCGTACTCCACGAACTGCGCCAGGTCGGTGCCGTACGCCTTCACCGTGTGCGGCGCCCGCGCCGTGCCCAGATGAACCAGAAACCGCTCCACCGCCTCGTCCAGATTCATCATGCAGAGTGTACCTGAGCGGCGCGAATCGAACCCTGCCCGCTTATCGGCGTCTATACTCACAGTGGCGAACCATAGCGGCGATCTGGCTTTGCACAGGGATGAGGTATTTAAACGGGCAGGGAGGAGCGACGAGTTGGACACGCCATCGTGGGCAGAGGCGACCCTGATTGAGCGGGCGCAGGCGCAGGACGAAACCGCTTTCGACCAGATTGTGCGCCTGTATGCCGACCGCATCTACAACTATGTGCGCCGCATGGTCGGCAACCCGCAGGACGCGGAAGACATCACGCAGGAGGTGTTCATTCGCGCCTATCAGGGTCTGCCCAGCACCTGGCTCTATCGCATCGCGACCAACCTGTGCATCGATCACCGACGGCGGCAGAGCCGTCGCGTGCAAACCGTGCCCTATCATCGCGACGAGAGCGACGAAGAGGACGGCGACTGGGAGTTTCCCGACACCAGCCAGCCCAGCGCACTGGATATGTTGCTCACCCGCGAGCTGCAGGCGGTGGTGGATGAAGCCATCGATGCGCTCTCGCCCAAGCTCAAAACGGTTCTGCTGCTGTACGATGTGGAGGGCTTGAGCTACGAGCAGATTGCGCAGGCGCTGCGCATCCCGATGGGCACGGTCAAATCGCGCCTGTTCGCCGCGCGCGAGCAGATTCGCAGGGCGGTCGAAGCCTACCAGCGAGGTGAAGCGAAATGAATTGCCATCAT
>JBBIML010000003.1:0-1779 GCA_037444405.1 Armatimonadota bacterium | reverse complement strand
CGAGTTTGACAATCAGCCACTGCCCGTGCCAGCGCGCTGATTCGACGAAGCATTCCTGGGGTTGCATTGTGCGTGGGGGGCGTTTGCCGTGCAATGGGCGAGCGGGCGACTCATCGGGCGCGGGCTGTGGATCGGGCGGGCGCCACCAGTAGAGGCGCGCACCCGCGCGAAACCGCTCTTCCGGGAAAGCGGTCTCCGGTCGCACCTTCAACTCGCCCCGCATGCCGAACGGTCGTACAACGATTCCGACCGTGACCCAGCGCCTGACTATCTTGGGCACATGGCGTTCGGGCATGGGCTACGCTTCGGATTCACCTTCCGATGCTGGCGTGCCCTCGTCGGTAATGACCAGAATCTGGACGCGCACGCGGTTCTTGCTGCCGACCGCCTGACCGACGGTGCGCAGGGCGTTGATGATGCGCCCGTTCTTGCCAATCACGCGCCCGCGGTCCGATTCGGCGACCCGAATGCGATAGCGCAGCAGCGAGCCGTTGCGCTCCTCGTCGATCTGGATCGAGTTCTGGTCATCGACCAGTGCCCGCACCGAGGCTTCCAGGAACTCTCTGAGCATGGTTTAACCCCTTCCGTTAAGGTGTGTGGTTCAGGAGGTCGGGCTCGTTTCAGATTGAGTCCCTTCCCGCCCTGAAAACTTTTGCCAGACGCCTGTCAGGTTCAGCAGGCGTTGCACGGTCTCCGTCGGCTGCGCTCCGACCCGCAGCCAGTACAGCACGCGCTCCTCATTGAGCTGAATCTGCGCCGGGTTCGGTAGCGGGTTATAGTATCCGACAACCTCCACGCACCGACCCGAACGCGGGTTCTGGCTCGGCGCCACCACAACCCTGTAAAACGGCTTCTTCTTTTTGCCCATGCGCATCAATCGTATCCTTAACATTCGCGATGCCTCCGTTCTCTCCTGCTCTCAGGTGAGGTATTATACCCCATCTGCGCAGGTGATGGTGCGGGGGTATAATCCTTTCCGATTGAGGAGCAGATGATGGCAGATCCACAGGAGGTGTATCGGCAGCTGGAGGCGTGGTCGCGGGAGACCGCGCTATTAAGTTCGGCAATTAGTGTGCTGGGTTGGGATCAGCGTGTGATGATGCCGCCCCGCGCTGCCCCTCACCGCGCGAACCAGATGGCGTTGCTGGCGGGTATGGTTCATCAGCGGTTGACCGACCCGCGCATCGGCGAGTGGCTCGCCACCCTCGAAAACAGCGACCTCGTTGCTGACCCCGAAAGCGTCGAGGCGGTCAACATCCGTCAGTGGCGGCGCACTTATGACCGCATGACCAAACTGCCCCACAAGCTGGTGGTGGAGTTCGCGCGCATCACCTCGCTGGCGGAGAAGGCGTGGGAGGAGGCGCGCGCTCAGTCGAGCTACGCGCTCTTCAAGCCCTATCTGGAGCAGATTGTTCAGCTCAGCCGCGAAATCGCCGAGCGATTGGGCTACGAATCGGAGCCGTATGACGCCCTGCTGGACGAATACGAGCAGGGCATGACGGCGCGTCAGGTGGAGCGCCTGTTTGCGCCGTTGCGCGAACGCACGCCGGAGCTGGTCCAGCGCCTGCAGAGCGCGCCGCGCCAGCCCAACAGTGCGATCCTGCACCGCCACTACCCCCGACCCCAGCAGGAGGCGTTCTGCCGCCTGATCGCCGAGCGGCTCACCTTCGACTGGCAGAGCGGGCGATTAGACCCCACCGTGCATCCGTTCGCCACACGGCTCGGTCCCGGCGATGTGCGCATCACCACGCGCTACTACGAGGATTTTCTCTGCCCCGC
>JBBIML010000002.1:0-1977 GCA_037444405.1 Armatimonadota bacterium | reverse complement strand
TGGATGCCTGCCTGCGCCATTGCGCCCAAACTTTTAGCCTTGCCGTCGCCTCGATGCTCTGCTGTGCGAACCCGGCGCGGGCGCTGGGGCTGGAAGGACGCAAGGGCACCCTGCGCCCCGGCGCCGACGCCGACCTCTGCCTCTGGAATCCCGAGCGCCAGCAGGTGGAAAGCACCTACATCGGCGGGCAACGGCAGGAATCTCTGTGAAAGCGTCGAATAACCTGTAGGGCAGGTAATCGAGCCGTTGGGCAGAGCTGGAGCGCCGCTCGCAAGGAGAGAAAAGCCTCTCCGTGCGTGCGCGTTTTGTCGGCGCCTGCCCCCAAACGGCAGGAATCGCGAATCGGACAGCGAATCATATCCAGATGCACTCTACGAGGAGGTTAGTGAGCGATGTGGTACGACGAGCCAGTGGACGAGCAGCGACCGGACACGACCAGTACCGACGGGTATCCGGAACCGGGTGATACGGACGCGATGAACGCGCCAGAGGGCGCGGCGAGCGAGGCGACACCGCCTGCCGCCGGGGCGCCCGCTGACAACTCTGCTGACGCCGAATCGCCGGTGCCAGCCGCGACCAGCGAGGAAGAGGTCTCGATGGAGGAAGCCCTCGAACAGAGCTTTCGCTCGTTTGAGCAGGGCGAGATCGTGCGGGCAACAGTGGTGCAGGTCGACCGTGAGGGCGCATTAGTCGATGTGGGCACCAAGACGGAGGTCAAAATCCCGCTCTCGGAGCTATCGGGCGAGCAGGTCAGCTCTGCCGAGGAGGTAGTGCAGGTCGGCGACGAGATCGAGGTGATGGTGGTGCGCCCGCGCGGTGAAGAGGGCGCACCCGTGCTGTCCAAGCGACTCGCCGACTTCGAACGCCTCTGGCAGAGCATCGTGGACGCCTACGAGAAGGGAGAAACGCTGGAGGCGATGGTCACCGAACGGGTCAAAGGCGGTGTGGTGGTCGATATCGGCATCCGCTGTTTTGTGCCCGCCAGCCTGATTGCCCGCAAACTGCCGCCCCAGCAACTGGATCGGCTCATCGGCGAGACCTTGCCCATCAAGATTATCGATCTGGATTACGAGCGTCGCAAGGCGGTGGCGTCGAATGTGGCGGCGGAGGAGGAGCGGCGACGCCAGCGCGATGCCGAAGAGCGTGCCCGCCGCGAGCAGATTTTCAACCAGCTGCGGGTCGGACAACGGCTCACAGGCAGGGTCAAGCGGTTCACCAGCTACGGCGCCTTCGTGGACATCGGCGGCTACGAAGGGCTGCTGCATGTGAGCGAAATCAGCTGGACGCGCATCGAGCATCCGCGCGACGCGCTCAAAATCGGCGAGGAGATCGAAGTGGTGGTCATTCGGCTGGAGCCGGAGCGGGGCAAAGTGGCATTGAGCCGCCGCCAGCTGCTGCCCGATCCATGGGTGAAGGTCACCCAGCGCTATCGTGAGGGCGAGGTGCTGGAGCTGCCCATCTCGCGTGTGGAGCGCACGGGCGCCTTCGTGAAACTGCCTGAAGGCGTGGAAGGGTTCATTCCACTCGGGGAACTGACCAGCAAGCGGGGCGTGCGCAGCGCCCAGGAGGTGGCATCGGTCGGGGAAACCGTCAAAGCGCGTATCACGGAGATAGATCCGCGCCGCCGACGCATGGTGTTGAGCGTGCGTAATGCCGAAGAGCAGGCAGCGATACAGGAACACGCCCGCCAGCGCGCGGCACAGCCCACCCGAACAAGCGGCTTCACCATCGGGCAACGCCTCCAGTCGCAACTGCAGGAGCTGCAGCAGAGCCTTGCATCTTCAGAGGAGAGCCAACCCGCCGAAGCGGAACCGCCAGCCGCTGATGCGAGCGAACCCACCCAGCCAGAACCATCCAGCGATGCAGGAACGCCAGAGCCAACTGACGAACAGGAATCCGCGAAGGCGGAATGAATCGCTCATCCGTCGTGGCGCAGCCCACCGGCAGCGGCAAACCGCCATTGCGGATCGCCATCAC
>JBBIML010000001.1:0-2345 GCA_037444405.1 Armatimonadota bacterium | reverse complement strand
GGGCGGCTCGGTGAAGGATCGTCCGGCGTGGAACATCATTCGCACGGCGATTGAGCGGGGCGAGCTGCATCGGGGTAAGCGCCTGCTGGACGCCACATCGGGCAACACAGGCATCGCCTACGCGATGATCGGTGCCGCGCTGGGGTTCGGCGTCACGCTCTGTGTGCCCGCCAATGTGAGCGTCGAGCGCAAGCGTATCCTGAAAGCCTACGGCGCGGAGGTCATCTACACCGACCCGCTGGAAAGCTCCGACGGCGCGATTCGGATGGCGCGTCAACTGGCTGCCCAGCGCCCCGACCTCTACTACTATGCCGACCAGTATAACAATCCCGCCAACTGGCAGGCGCACTACGAGACGACAGGCGTCGAAATCTGGCAGCAGACGGAGGGACGCATCACGCACTTTGTGGCGGGGCTGGGCACGACGGGCACTTTTATTGGCGTCGGACGCCGCCTGCGCGAATATAACCCTGCCATCCAGCTCATCTCGTTCCAGCCCGATTCGCCCCTGCACGGGCTGGAAGGGCTAAAACATCTGGAGACGGCGATTGTGCCCGGCATCTATGACCCCACCCTCGCCGACGCCGACCTGCGTATCAGCACCGAAGAAGCCTATCAGATGGTTCGGCGGCTGGCGCGCGAGGAGGGGCTGCTGGTGGGGCTATCGGCGGGCGCCGCCGTCGCCGCCTGCCTCAAAGTCGCCGAGCAACTGCTCAACCGCAGCGACAGCGAGCCGCATGCCATAATAGTGACCGTACTGCCCGACAGCGCGGACAAGTACCTGTCGGAGCGGTTCTGGGAGGACGGTTCGTTCTGATGGCGTTGTGCCTGTCGCTTCTGGCAGAGCGGGAGATTCGTGCGCATGCGCGTGCCGACTACCCGCACGAGTGTTGCGGCGCGCTGATCGGCGTCGAGCAGGGCGAGCGGCGCGTCGTTCAGTACGCCCTGCGCTTGGCGAACGAGCGCACCGACGAGCGCGAGCGACGCTTCTTTATCAGTCCCCAGCAGGTGCTGATGGTGGAGCGGCGCGCCGCCCAGCAGGGGCTGATGCTGCTCGGCTTCTATCATTCGCATCCGGACCATCCCGCCGTCCCGTCCGAGTATGACCGACAGCACGCTCTGCCCTGGTACAGCTATGTGATCGTGTCGGTTCAGCGGGGCGAGCCTGCCGAGCTGCGCTCCTGGCGCCTACGCGATGATCGCTCCACCTTCGACGAGGAACCCGTCGAGGCAGGCTAAGTCTGGACCCCTCTGGAGAGGGTTTCGTCACCTCGCCGCCGTGATGGTTGGGAACCGTGCGCGCATGCTACGGGCGTCCACTGATGAAAAGTCGCTGCCCGCATCACATCCCCTCCGAAGTAGTTTCCTTCAGGAAGATGCGGAACCCCTTCAACGGCGCTTTGCCGCCCGTCGAGCGGAACTGGATCAACAACTTTTCAGGTTGACCCAGCTCGGTGAGGCGGTGCTGGAGTCGCCGAACTTAACCTGCGCCGTGAAGCCGTCCGCGCGCACAATCGAGTCGAATTTCTGGCTGAAGATGCTATCGGCGTGGGCAAGCTGGTTGCCCGCATCGTCCAGCAGCAGCATCTTGTCGAAACCGCTGTTGAACAGGGTGATCGTGTTCTGGGTCAGGTTGCGGAACTCCACGGTGACGGTGTAGCCAGGACTGCGCCCGAAGGGGTTCGGAATCGGCTCCACCTTCGAGACTCACACGCGCCATGTGCCGTTGCTGAGCCATTCGCCGATGCGTCCCTCAATCATGTCGCCCTGCAGGCGTCCGCGCAGGGGTTCAAACTGGATGTCGATGCGTCCGCCCGACTGGGACACAACCGCGCCCGCATCGCGCAGGGCGGAAACGGAGATATAGGTTTTGTTGTTGGAGACCAGCACTTCGGTAGTCTCCCTGCCGTTGATGAACACACGCACACGCTGGAACGCCGTCAGTGCGCCCAGCAGCGCCAGAGCCGCCAGTAGCGCCACAAAAAGTCTGCGTTGTCTCATCATCCAACCCCCATCAGATATATTACCCGCTCTTGCCCCGCCCGAGAACAGGGCGTGGGGTGAGAGCGAACCCTCTCACCCCACGCCCAAGAAGACGGCACGGGAGCGAGGGCGCTAACACCCATTCCCAAAGTTGAACAACACCACCAGCAGGTCGGCATCGTCCACCACCGCATCACAGTTCACATCAGCTGGATTGGAACCCGTCGCCCCAAACGCGAACAGCACCTGCAGCAGGTCCGCATCGTCCACGCAGCCATCGCTGTTGACATCCCCATTCGTCGGCACACAGCCCACCGCAAACCAGAAGCCGCCCGTGAGGCTGAAGTTGCCGCCTGTGAGGG